>NZ_JBIUTF010000008.1:260512-439912 GCF_044741745.1 Streptomyces sp. NPDC088116
GGGGTGTCGGGGGGGGGGGGCGGTGCGCCCCGGCGGTGTGCGTTTCCACCCCCGCCCGGCCGGGGCCCCCCCCCCCCCCCCCCCCCGGGGGGCCCCCCCCCCCCGGGGGGGGGGGGGGGCCCACGACACGGGCACGACATTCATGCGCTTCCTACAGCGCGACACCCAGCAGCGCGTCGACCGCACGGGAGACGACGCCGGGCGCCCCCTCGTCCGTACCGCCGGTGGAGCCCTGAAGCGCGGCCCAGCGGTCGACGGCCGCGAGCGCCGTCGGCGCGTCCAGGTCGTCGGCCAGTGCCTCGCGGATGTCCTCGACCAGCGCCTCGGCCGACGGGCCGTCGGGCCGCGACACCGCCGCACGCCATCGGGCCAGCCGCTCCACGGCGTCCTGGAGCACCTGGTCCGTCCACTCCCAGTCGGAGCGGTAGTGGCGCGCGAGGAGGGCGAGACGGATCGCGGCCGGGTCCACGCCGTCGCGGCGCAGCGTCGACACGAAGACGAGATTGCCCTTGGACTTGGACATCTTCTCGCCGTCGAGACCGACCATGCCGGCGTGTACGTAGGCCTTGGCGAACGGGTGCTCCCCCGTCAGCGCCTGGGCGTGCGAGGCGCCCATCTCGTGGTGCGGGAAGGCCAGATCGCTGCCGCCGCCCTGGACGTCGAAGCCCATGCCGAGGTGGTCGAGGGCGATGGCCACGCACTCGATGTGCCAGCCGGGCCTGCCACGGCCCAGAGTGCCCCCGTCCCAGCTCGGCTCGCCCGGACGGGCGGCCAGCCACAGGATCGGGTCGAGCGGGTTCTTCTTGCCGGGTCGGTCGGGGTCACCGCCGCGCTCCGCAGAGAGCAACCGCATGGCCTCCGTGTCCAGACGGGAGACCTCGCCGAAGTGCGGATCGGCCGCCACGGAGAAGTAGACGTCGCCTTCGAGGTCGTACGCGGCTCCGGCCTCGCGCAGCCGCTCCACCAGCGGCACGATGCCCGGTATCGACTCGACGGCACCGATGTAGTGCCGGGGCGGCAGCATCCGCAGGGCGGTCATGTCCTCCCGGAAGAGCGCCGTCTCGCGCTCCGCGAGCCCGGTCCAGTCCTCTCCGTCGCGCTGTGCCCGTTCCAGCAGCGGATCGTCGACATCGGTCACGTTCTGGACGTAGTGAACCTGCCGCTTCGTGTCGAGCCACACGCGCTGAACCAGGTCGAACGCGTTGTAGGTCGCCGCGTGACCCAAGTGGGTCGCGTCGTACGGAGTGATGCCGCAGACGTAGATACGGGCGACGGGACCAGGCTCGAGGGTGACTCGGCCATCGGTCGAGGTGTCGTGAATCCTGAGGTCGCGGCCCTTGCCAGGCAGGGCGGGGACCTCGGAAGCGGGCCAGGCATGCATGTCATGAGCGTAACCGGATGCCGCTTCCGGATAACAACCGGATGCGCGTTCCTGGCCGGTTGGGCCCTCTTGCGCGAGCGGCCGGGAGCTGCTTGCGGCCCCGGGAAGGCCGGGCTCCGGGACGCGCACCAGCGGCCGGGAGGAGCCATGCCGGTGGCGGGGAGAGGCTCGCACCCGGGCCTCGGCGGCGGGGCTCACACCGGAAGCCCGGCGCTCCTCACACCGGTGGCCAGGGGATGGCCGGCCACTGGCCCGAGGGCTGCGGGTGGCGACCCGTACGCCGCAACTCACGGACCCGGGAGCGTACGGCGTCGGTCTCGGCCGCCGTGATGAGTTCGGCCAGCCGGGTGGCGAGCGGCGCCGACCGGGCCAGACCGTCCTCCAGCCGGGCGAGCACCTCCAGCACCTCGGCGGTCAGGGGCTCGCCCGCCCAGCCCCAGAGCAGGGTGCGCAGCTTGTCGTCCACGTTGAAGGTGACGCCGTGGTCGATGGCGTACAGCCGTCCCTCGGGCGCGGGCAGCAGATGGCCGCCCTTGCGGTCACCGTTGTTGATCACCGCGTCGAGGACGGCGAGCCGCCGAAGCCGTTCGTCGTCGGCGTGCACCAGAAGGGCCGTCCGCCCCTCACCGACCTCGGCGAAACCGATCGCCTTCCAGCCCTCGCCCGGCTCCTCGTCCTCGACCAGGGCGAGCAGGCGGCCCGTTCCCGAGGCATCGTCCTCTTCGGGCTCCGCCTCGATCCACAGCTGGCACATGCCCTCGCCGTAGGGGCCCTCCCGCAGGACGGTCGGCGGCACCAGGGCCCAGCCGGTCGCCTCGGAGACCTCGTAGGCGGCCACCTCGCGCTGCGCGAGCGTCCCGTCGGGGAAGTCCCACAGGGGCTGCTCCCCCGCGACGGGCTTGTAGACGCAGTGCGCCTCCCGGCCCTCGTAGGAGACCGCGCAGTAGAGCGCCGCGTTGGACGCGCCGGTGATACGGCCGAGGACGGTCAGCTCACCCTTGGTGAGCAGGTCGATCACGCTCACGCCGTCCGGGGACTTCGCGCTCTCCGGTACGGAAGGGACCGCACGCTCCGACGGAGTCGCGCTCTCCGGCGAGGTCACGCGTCGCGGCGGTATCCGTTCTGGCGCGGGCATACGTGTCCTTCCGGGTCGAGCGGCAGGCTGCACAGCGGGCACGGCGGCCTGCCCGCGTTGACCACGTCGAGCGCGCGCTTGGCGAAGGCCCTGGCCTGGGTTCCGGTCAGACGTACGCGGAGCATCGGCGGACCGTTCTCCTCGTCCTGGAGCAACCGCTCCTCGGCCTCGGCCAGGTCCTCGTCGGTGTCGGCGTCCAGCTCGACCAGGGCCTGTGCCTCGACGATCATGCGCTGCTCGTCACCGTCCCAGGCCAGCGCCATCGTGCCGACCCTGAACTCCTCCTCGACGGGCGCGTCGAGCGGGGCGGAGTCGGAGATCTCGGAGGGCGCCATGGCCGGTACGGGGGCATTACCGCCGGTACGGCGTACGACTTCGTCGAGCAGTTCATCGATCCGCTCGGCGAGCGCTGCCACCTGGGTCTTCTCCAGGGCGACGCTGGTGACGCGCCCCGAGGCGGAAGCCTGTAGGAAGAACGTACGGCGCCCAGGCAGCCCGACCGTACCGGCCACGAAGCGGTCCGGAGGGTCGTAGAGAAACACCTGACGGGACACGTCCTGTCTCCCTTGGAAATCGGCGGACACGGAATGGGGCGTACCGGGAACCGGGGCCGGGCAGGACCCCTGGATCACTCGGACGGCGCGTCCACCCTACTGCGCGGAGCGATCACGGTGCTCCCGCGCCGCCCCCTACAACACCGCTGCCCCCGCTGGTGTTCTCGCGCGGCGCGAGTCCGCCGAGATCGCCCGTGTCGCCGAGTCGTAGCAGAAACGGACGCAACCGGGTGTACCGGACGGCCGTCACCGAGCACGGGTCCACATGGATCCGCTGAAAAAGATCGAGATGCATCCCGAGGGCGTCGGCCACGAGCGCCTTGATGATGTCCCCGTGCGAGCACATCAGGAAGACGGCGTCCTCGCCGTGCTCCTCCTCGACGCGCGCGTTCCACTCCCGTACGGCGTCCACGGCACGCGCCTGCATGGCGCGCATCGACTCGCCGCCGGGGAAGGCGGCGGCGGAGGGATGCTGCTGGACGACCGTCATCAGCGGCTCGTCGGCCAGTTCGGCGAGTTTGCGGCCCGACCAGTCGCCGTAGTGGCACTCGCCGATCCGCTCGTCGGTCCGCACCTCCAGCCCCGGCCGGGCGTCCAGCAGCGGCTGGAGGGTCTCCCGGCAGCGCTGGAGCGGGCTGGTGACGACGGCGGCGAGCGGCACGCCGGCCAGCCGTCCGGGCAGCGCGGCCGCCTGGGCGGCGCCGCGCTCGTCAAGGGCGACGCCCGGGGTCCAGCCCGCGAGCAGGCCCGCCGTGTTGGCGGTGGACCGTCCATGACGTACGAGGATCAACGTGGCCATGCCCGCCAGGGTAGGCCCTGTCCGGCGTACCGGTCCTCGGTCGGGTCGCCGGGGACGTGCGGCCTCCCGTCAACCGCTCCGGGCCGGCCGGCGGTCCGGCCGCCGGTCAGCGCCCGCAAGCGGCTCGGAGGCTGGTACTCCGGTTCAACCGCCAGATGTGCGTACGACGCCCCGGAACGGGAAGAATGCCCGCCGTGATCGTGGACTGCGCAATTTATCGTGACGGACGCCGCACCGACGGGCCCGCCGATTTCTCCGACGCCCTGGACGAGGCCCGTGCCGAGGGGGACGCGTTCCTGTGGATCGGGCTGCACGAGCCGACCGAGAAGGAGTTCGGTCTGGTGAGCAGCGAGTTCGGGCTGCATCCGCTGGCCGTGGAGGACGCGCTCACCGCCCATCAGCGGCCCAAGCTGGAGATCTACGACGACTCGCTGTTCGTGGTCCTCAAACCGGTGGAGTACGAGCCCGAGAGCGACACCGTCTCCACCGGTGAGCTGATGGTCTTCATAGGCGATTCCTTCGTGGTGACGGTCCGGCACGGCGAGGGCGCCCCGCTCGCCGCCGTACGGCAGCGGCTCGAATCGGAGCCCGAGGTGCTCAAGCACGGCCCCACCGCGGTGTTGTACGCCGTCAGCGACGAGATCGTGGACCACTACATCGAGGTGGCCGGGGAACTCCAGGTCGACCTGGAGGAGTTGGAGGCGGAGGTCTTCGCACCGAGCGGGGACGACAACGGGGCACCGTCGTCCCGCTTCTCGGCGACCGCGAAACCGACCGCGGAGCTGATCTACAACTTCAAGCGGCAGGTGCTGGAGTTCCGCCGCGCCAGCGTGCCGCTGGCGGCGCCGATGGCCCGGCTGGCGGGCGCGGGCGTGCCGTTCGTCCATGATCACTCGCAGCCGTTCTTCCGGGACGTCAACGACCACCTGCTGCACGCCAACGAGCAGGTGGAGGGGCTGGACCGGCTGCTCTCCGACATCCTCGCGGCGCACCTCGCGCAGATGGGGGTGCGGCAGAACGACGACATGCGGAAGATCTCGGCGTGGGCGGCCATGGCCGCCGTTCCCACGCTGGTCGCGGGGATCTACGGGATGAACTTCGTGCACATGCCGGAGCTCGGGTATGTGTGGGCGTATCCCGCGGTGCTGGGGTTCATGGTGACCGCGGTCTTCGGACTGCACCGGATGTTCAAGCGGCGGGGCTGGCTCTGAGCGCGACGGAGGCGGAGCCGGCTCTCAGCGCGCCCGAGGCGGAGCGAGCTCTCAGCGCGCCCGAGGCGGGGCGGGCGGAAGCCGGAGTCCGGGGCCGGTGCGCGGCGGCCGGGGCGGTGGACCGGGGCCGGAGCGGCCGGGTCAGAGAGCCGGGACCGGGGTGGCCGGGCCGCCGAGGGCGTCGCGTCGCTCCGGCATCGTCAGGCTGACCATCCGGCGCCAGCCGGCCAGCCGTTCGTACCCGTACACACCATGGATCCCCGCCGCGAGCGCCGCCGCCTTGGGCGCGGGCCAGCCCAGGAGCCGCCCCATCCGCTCCATCACCGCCAGGCTCACCTGGCGGTAGATCTGGATCTCCGCGAGGGCACAGAGCCGCAGGGTGCGCTGGATCAGCGGGCCGTGCCCCTCGCGGGCCAGCCGCAGAAGTTCCTCGTGGCAGTAGGCGAGATGGTTGTCCTCGTCCTGGCTGATGATCTTGACGGCGTTGCCGACCTCGGGGTTCTCGCCGAAGTACCTGACCAGCATCACCATCTGGTCGGCGGCCCGCTGTTCGGTGATCCGGCTGTGCGCGAGATAGACGAGGATGTCCTCCTCGCCGAGCGGTTCGTCACGGCGCAGCTTCGTATGGGTGAGCCCGATGCCCCGGCGTTCCAGCAGCATGGTGTAGTCGGTCTCCCACGGGACCGGTACGGGTTCGAGGCCGCGCTTCTTGAGGAGGGCGGTGAAAATCCGCCCGTGCTTGTCCTCGTCCGCGCCGTGCCGGGTGATCTTCGGGGCGAGGTGCCGCATGCTCTCCGGCACCAGGGCGGCGATACGGCCGTTCTCCCAGCCGCCCTGCGCCTCGCCGCTGGCCGCGATGGAGCAGAAGAGCCGGAAGGACCGATCGTCGTCCAGGATTTCCTGGAACAGGCTTCGAGCCGAGAGCATCACTGCCACCTCCATACAGACATCCGCAGAAACCGAGTCAAATGGGGTGCGGGATGACGGGCAACAGGTGCGCCGTTCGACTGAGCCGAAAGACTGAGCCGAACGAAGGACCACGAAGGCGGCTCCGGCGTTCCGGGCCCTGCCCAGCCGGTCTTCGCCGGGCCCGGAACGCCGCGGTGACTTCGGCCGCCGGGCGCGTTGCCGTACGTGAGGGCCGTGGCGGGGTCGGCCCCGAGCCCCACCACGGCCGCGGACTGCTCTCCCGTACGCGCGGCTACGGCCATCGCCCATTCGGGGGCGCGGGGCCGACCCCCCGGGCTACGACACCAGTCCGGCGCGCTCCAGGGCCTCCGTACCGGCGCGCAGCGCGGCGATCCGGTCCTCGAGCGTGGACCCGGCCGGCGCGAGGGTCAGCGTGGTGACGCCCGCGGCGGCGTACGCGCGCATCCGGTCGGCGATGCGCTCCACCGGACCGAGCAGCGTCGTCGAGTCGATCAGCTCGTGCGGTACGGCCGCCGCGGCGCCCTCCTTGTCGCCGGAGAGGTACTTGTCCTGGATCTCGGCGGCCTCCTTCTCGTACCCCATGCGCTGTGCGAGCTGGTTGTAGAAGTTCTGCTTGCGGCTGCCCATACCGCCCACGTAGAGGGCGGTGTACGGGCGGAAGAAATCGGCGAGGACGTTGACGTCGTCGCCGAGGGCGATCGGCACGGTGGGGCACACGTCGAAGCCCTCCATGGTCAGGCCGGCCTTCTCTCGGCCCGCGCGCAGATGCTTGATCGCCGTGTCCTCCAGGTGTTCCGCGGAGGGGAAGATCAGCAGCGCGCCGTCGGCGATCTCGCCGGTCTGTTCCAGGTTCTTGGGCCCGATCGCGGCGATGTAGAGCGGGATGCGCTCGCGCTCCGGGTGCACGGTGAGCTTCAGCGGCTTGCCGGGGCCGCCGGGCAGCGGCAGCGTCCAGTGCTCGCCCTCGTACGACAGCCGCTCCCGTGTCATGGCCCTGCGGACGATCTCGACGTACTCCCGGGTGCGGGCGAGGGGCTTGTCGAACTTCACGCCGTACCACCCCTCGGAGACCTGGGGGCCCGAGACGCCGAGTCCGAGCCGGAACCGGCCGCCGGAGAGCGAGTCGAGAGTGGCCGCCGTCATGGCGGTCATCGAGGGCTGACGGGCCGGGATCTGAAGGATCGCCGAGCCGATGTCGATGCTCTCCGTCTGCGCCGCGACCCAGCTCAGCACGGTCGGGGCGTCGGATCCGTACGCCTCGGCCACCCAGCAGACGTCATAGCCGAGCCGGTCGGCCTCCTGCGCGACCGCGAGGTTGTCGCTGTCCATCCCCGCGCCCCAGTACCCGAGGTTGATGCCGAGCCGCATAACCACTCCCCTTACCGATGAGTAACGTCCCTGTGCCGGGCGACTCTAGCGCGCGACGCGGGCATCCGTCAGGGGCGGGTTGTCCACAGGTTCTCTCCGCGTGGGGCCATGGCCAGTAATCTCAGCAGCCATGGAGCAGAGGCATCTCGGCCGTACCGGCCTGCGTGTGTCCCGAATCGGACTCGGCACCCTGACCTGGGGTCGGGACACCGACGAGCATGACGCCGCCGACCAGTTGAAGACATTCTGGGAGGTGGGCGGAACGCTGGTCGACACCGCGGATGTGTACGGCGGCGGCGAGGCCGAATATCTGCTCGGGCAGCTCGTCGAACGGCTCGTACCGCGCCGCGACCTGATCATCGCGACCAAGGCGGGCAGCGTGCCCGATCCGTACCGGCGCTTCGACGGGTCGCGCGGGCATCTCCTGGCGGCGCTCGACGCCTCGCTGGAGCGGCTCGGGACGGACTACGTGGATCTGTGGCAGATACACGCCTTCGACACCGGGACGCCGCTGGAGGAGACGCTCCACGCGCTGGACATCGCGGTCACCAGCGGCCGGGCCCGGTACGCGGGAGTGTCGAACTACTGCGGCTGGCAGCTGGCCAAGGCCGCCACCTGGCAATTGGCCGCACCCGGCATACGGACCCGGCTGGCCAGTACGCAGATGGAGTACTCACTGCTGCAACGCGGCGTGGAGCGCGAGGTGTTGCCGGCCGCGATCGACCTGGGGGTCGGGCTGCTGCCCTCGTCGCCGCTCGGCCGCGGGGTGCTCACCGGCAAGTACCGGCACACCACGCCCTCGGACTCACGCGGTGCGTCGGACCATATGGCGCCGTTCGTCGAGCCCTACCTCGACGAGGCGGCGAGCCGGATCGTGGACGCGGTCGCGACGGCCGCGGAGGGGCTCGCCACGACGCCTCTCGAGGTGGCGCTCGCCTGGGTCAGGGACCGCCCGGGGGTGGTGGCGCCGATCATCGGCGCGCGCACGGCGCACCAGCTCACGGCCGCTTTGTCAGTGGAGAGCCTTAGTCTTCCTGACGAGATCTGCCAGGCGCTCGACGACGTGTCGGCGCCCGTGCACCGCTACCCCGACCAGGACTGGAGCACGCTGTGAGTACGGACCGCGACACCGCCGCCGCCATGGAGGAGGCCGAGCCGATGGCCGACACGGGCCGGCACCCCGCGGACCCGGCGTCGGAGCCCGAGTCCGAGCTCAGGGGCGAGGGGGATGCCGACATGTCCGCCCCGGCCGCGGAGGCGGGGACCGCCGAGGCGGCCGAGGAGGCGGAGGCGGCAGAGAAGGCCGACGCGGCGGAAGCCGCGGGCGCCGGTGGGACAGCCACCCCTGAAGTGTCCGACGCCGAGGCCGAGATGGCCGCGCAGCGGGAGTTGCGGGAGCGGATCGAGCAGCGGAAGGCGGAGAGGGCCGGGCCGATCGCCGCCGGTGCCAAGCTGAGCGGTCAGGCCGCCGATCTCCTGGCGGCCGTCCGGGCCGTGGAGAGCGGCGCACCGGTGGACCCGGCCCTGGTGCGCCCGCCCAGGCCGGCCGCACCCGCCTCCGCGCCCGCCGTCCCGGACCGGGCACAGGCACCCGCGCAGGCTGCTCAGCGCCAGGCCGCCTCGGCGCCCTCGTCGGCCCCTCGTAGCGCCCCGCCGGGGGCCGTGTCCGCCGTGCGGGCCGTGCTCGCCGAGGGCGGCGCACCGGAGGCACTGGCGGGGCAGGTCACGGGCGTGCTCGGGGAGCAGGCCGCGGGCGCGCTGCGCGAGGACCCGTGGCAGTTGCTCGCCGTGCCCGGTGTGCGGCCCGAGCAGGCCGACGGATTCGCACGGGCGCTGCTCGGGGCGGAGTGCGGCCCCGGCGACGAACGCAGGGTCGCCGCGCTCGTCGGATGGCTGCTGGAGCGTGCCGCCCTCCAGGGCCACACCGCGCTGGAGGCGGCGTCGGTGCGTGCCGCGCTGGCCGGGCACGGGGTGCCCGATCCGGACGAGGCGGTGCGGCACGCCGTCGCGGAGGGCGCCGTGCTCGTCTTCCAGGACGGCCCGGAAGAGGGCGCGGAGGGGACGGAGGACGCGGCGGAGAGCGAGGCGGCACAGGCCCCGGAGCCCGGCGAGGACGCGGACGGGACGTCGGCGGCCCCGGTGCTGCTGGGGCTCGACCGCTACGCCCTCGCCGAGGAGAGCCTGGCCGACGGACTCGCGCGGCTGGTCAAGACCGGCCCCGAGGCGTCCTGGGAGGAGGCCGCGCAGGCGGCCGCCTCGCCCTCTTCCGCCGAGCTGATCCGCGCCGCCGCCGGCCATGGGCTCGTCCTGCACACGGGCGGCGAGGCCGCGCGCGCGGAGCCGCTCGCCCTGGCCGAGGCCGCCCGTACGCTCGGGATCCGCGCGGTCGTCGCGGCCCACAGCGAGAACGGTCGCGCCCGTTCGGCGTCGCGTGACGGCGCGGCATCGGACACGGTCACCGTGGCCGGGCTGCTCGCCGGTACGGAGGGCCCCGGGCGGGACGCGGACGGCATGTTCGCGCTCGATCTCCTCGTCGTGCTGGACGCGCCGCAGCTGGACGTGGAGACGGCGGCGATGATCGTGGAGTCGCTGCCGGACAGCGGCCGACTGGTGCTCAGCGGTGACCCGGGGGTGCTGTGGTCGGCGGGCGCGGGCCGGGTCTTCGCCGACCTGCTGGCCGCCCGGGTGTGCCCGCGGATCGTTTCCCGTACGCCCGATCCGGGACCGATCGGCGAGCTGGTCTCCGGGATCGGCATCGGCGAGCTGAACCAGGTGGAGGCACCCGGCCGGGAAGTCGTGATCGTTCCGGTGCGGGACGCGGGCGAGGCGGTGCACCGCACGGTGCAGTTGGTCGCGGACTCGGTGCCGCGCGCCTTCGGGACGACCGCCGGACAGACACAGGTGATCACCGTGGGCCATGGCGGCTCGGCCGGCACCCGCGCGCTCAACGCGGCGCTCAAGGAGAGGCTCAATCCGGGCCCCGGCCGGTTCGGCGGTTTCGACCCCGGGGACAGGATCGCCTACGCCCCGTCGCCCGGCCGGACGCTCCAGGGCTCGGTGGTCTCCGCGGACGCCGACGGGCTGCGGCTGGACTGCGAGGGAGCGCCGGTCGTCGTGCCGAGGGACCGGGTCGAGTCGGCCGTGCGCCACGGCTGGGCACTCACCGCGCACCAGGCCGCGGGGATGCGGTGGCCGGCGGCGGTGGTGGTGCTCCCCGGCGACGCCGCCCAGGGGCTGAGCCGCCCCTGGGTCCATACGGCCTTCAGCCGGGGCGACCGGCACCTGTCCGTGGTCCACGGCGTCGACCAGGCGCTTCCCCACGCGGTGGCCCAGATCCCGTCCCAGGAGCGCACGACCCGGCTGCGCGCCCTCGTGGAAGGCCTACTGGCCCCGGACGGCGACCCACAGCTCCCCGGCCGGATGACCCCTGGGTGACCGGCGCGGCCGCCCGTACGGAGCCCCGTACGGGCCGGGTACGAGTCCGGGACCGGACTCGTACCCGGAAGGCGGGACGGGCGGCCGACGGTCAGGCGTCCTGCTCCTCCAGGTCGTCCAGGTCCCCGTCGAGATCGTCCTCGTCGAAGACCGCGCTGACGTCGAAGCGGCACACCACCTGCTGGGGGTCGGCCTGGTCGAAGGGGGCGCTCAGCCACTCCCCCGGTTCGGGGAGGTCGTCCGCCGCCGCGACCCAGAGGGTGGAGTCGCCCTCTTCGAGCCCGAACTCCTTGTGCCTGGAGGCGATCTCGTCCGGTTCGTACTCCCCGAAGAGCACTCCCAGGGCCGCGTGCACACTGCTGCCGACCACGGCACCGGTCGCGGTGTCCCGGTCCACGTCGGCGATGCGCTGTGCCTGTGCGAGCAGCCGCTGCGGTTCCACGACCGCGTAGTCGCGCCGGATCAGCACACTGAGGGCGTTCGGCTCCTCGGGACCGTTGTACGGCGGCAGTGAGTCGTCCGGGTCCGGGATTTCGAAGGGGGTGACCTCGTCGTACCGGTTGTAGAGCCGCTCGTCGTAGACCTCGGCCGCGACGGCGAGGGCGTTGAACGCTTCGGAGACAGCCGGGTCGTCCTCACCCGTGCGGAGTTCGACCGCCGCGAGGTGGCGGTCCAGGGCTACCTTGACCGCCTCGGCGGCAGCGCGTACCTCGGCAGCGGTGGGCTGCGCAGCATCAGACATAGTGCAGACGCTATCCGTACCGGGGCTCTGCCCGCACAATAGATGCGATGCCGGAATACGAATTTGTCGATGTGTACGTGCCACGCGGGGTTTCCCGCAAGGAAGCGGCGCGTCTGCTGACCGACCACGCCGAGTACGGACACTGGGAACTGGACCGCCTGAGCCTGCACCGGGACGGCAGCCGCAGGGTGCGACTGCGCCGTCGCATCATCCGTCAGGTACGCGCCACCTGGTGATTACGGCGGGCCGGTGAATACGGCGGAACGGGCCCCGCTGCTGCGAGGCCCGCCCCTGTCCGTACGCTCCGGACCTGTCCGTGTGGTCCGGCCGGCCCGTCCCGTGTGTCTCCGACTACGCGGCGGAGCGGGCGCGGCGGTAGAGGATGCTGCCCGCGAGCAGCATCCCGGCACCCACCGGGATCGCGGTACCGAGCGAGCCGGCACCGGTCTGAGCGAGTTCCTCGGTGCCCTTGGGGCTCGCGACGTTCTGCGCCTCATGAGCATTCGGAGCGGGCGGGATCGCCCGGTCGGACGGGGGACCCGGCTTGTGCGCCTCACCGGGCTTGACCGGCTTACCGGGTGTGCCCGGTACACCGGGCTCTCCGGGATGACCGGGCTGCCCCGGATTGCCGGGCTGCTGCGGCTTGCCCGGCGGGGTGCCGGGGGACCCGTTCTCGCAGCCGTTGCCGAAGGCCGGGTTGAGCAGGCCCACGACGTCGATGCTGTTCCCGCAGACGTTCACGGGCACGTCGACCGGGACCTCGACCACATTGCCCGAGCCGACACCGGGTGAGTCGTGGGCGCTGCCCCCGGCGTGGGATCCGCCGGACGGCGCGGTGTGCGAGTCGCCGCCGTAACCACCGCCGTCGGTGGCGCCACCGCCGTAACCGCCGTGCGCTCCACCACCCGGAGGTGTGGAGTGCGCACCGCCGCCGTGCCCGGGGCGTGCCGTGCCCGACGCGTTGGCGCACTTGTTGCCGAACGTCGGATTGAGTACTCCGACCACATCGATGGTGTTCCCGCACACATTGACCGGGGCGTGCACCGGCACCTGGACGTTGTTCCCGGACAGTACGCCCGGAGAATTCGCCGCGGTGGCAGTCGCTCCCGAGTCCGCGTGCGCGTAACCACCGCTGAGCGCGAGCACGCCGCCCGCGGCCGCCACGGTGATCAGGCCTTTGCGCGTGACCTGTCTCATAGCTTCGATCCCTGCCTTCTGCCTTTCCGGACTGCCCACGGACTTCGGTGCCGGGGACAGGATGCCCAGCGGCCCCGGAGTGCATGGCGCGCACTCCGGGGCCGGCCGGGCTCAGACCCTCGCGGGCCGAGCTCCAACGTCAGCTGTTGACGCAGGTGTTGCCGAAGGCGGGGTTCAGCAGCCCGACCACGTTGATGGTGTTGCCGCACACGTTCACCGGGACGTGGACCGGAACCTGGACCACGTTGCCCGAGAGCACGCCGGGAGAACCGATGGCGGCACCCTGGGCACCCGCGTCGGCGACGGCCATGCCCGCACCCGCGAGCACCAGACCACCGGTGATAGCCGCAGCAGCGACGACCTTCTTGATCATTTTTCCTCCTTGTTGTCACACGCGGACCCAACCGCGGACCGCACATCTGTAACGAGGAGGGGCTGATGAGGCTACGAGCCTATGGTCGGATTCACCCTTCTCAGTCCGGTGCGTACAGGCAGTCGATTACGGGCGTCAGGAGGGTCGTCCGGTCAGCTGTGGTCGATGAGCCGGTCCAGTACACGTACACCGAACTTCAGGCCGTCCACCGGCACCCGCTCGTCCACGCCGTGGAACATTCCGGCGAAGTCCAGCTCCGGCGGCAGCTTCAGCGGCGCGAAACCGAAGCCGCGGATCCCGAGGTCGTCGAAGGACTTGGCGTCCGTGCCGCCCGAGAGCATGTACGGAACGGCCCGCGCGATCGGGTCCTCCGCCGAGAGCGCGGTCTGCATGGCGTCCACCAGCTTCCCGTCGAAGCTGGTCTCCAGAGCCTTGTCGCCGTGCACGTCCTCGCGCCTGACCCGCGGGCCGAGGATCCGGTCGAGGTCGGCCAGGAACTCCTCCTCGTGTCCGGGCAGGAAACGGCCGTCGACATGGGCGGTGGCCTGGCCGGGGATCACATTCACCTTGTAGCCGGCGCCGAGCATGGTGGGGGCGGCGGAGTTGCGCAGGGTGGCCCCGATCATCTTCGCGATGCCGCCGAGCTTGGCGAGCGTGGCCTCCATGTCCTCCGGGTCCAGCGGGGTGCCCAGCGCGTCGGACAGCTCGTCCAGGAAGGACCGTACGGTCTTGGTCACCCGTACCGGCCACTGGTGACGGCCGAGCCGGCCCACCGCCTCGCACAGCTCGGTGATGGCGTTGTCGTTGTTGGTCATCGAGCCGTGCCCGGCGGTGCCGTCGACGGTCAGACGCATCCAGTGCATGCCCTTCTGCGCCGTCTCGACCAGATACAGCCGCAGGTTCTCGTTGACGGTGAAGGAGAAGCCGCCGACCTCGCTGATCGCCTCCGTGACGCCCTCGAAGAGGCCGGGGTGGTTGTCGACGAGATACCGCGCGCCATAGGTGCCGCCCGCCTCCTCGTCGGCCAGGAAGGCCAGCACGATGTCGCGCGGGGGCTTGCGTCCGCTGCGCATCCGGTCGCGTACGACCGCGAGGGTCATCGCGTCCATGTCCTTCATGTCGACCGCGCCACGGCCCCAGACACAGCCGTCGGCGATCTCGCCCGAGAACGGGTGGTGCTGCCAGTCGTCGGCATTGGCAGGGACGACATCGGTATGGCCGTGGATGAGCAGAGCGGGCCTGGAGGGATCCTCGCCCTCGATCCGGGCGACGGTGGAGGCGCGGCCCTTGTGGGACTCGAAGATCTTCGGTTCGAGCCCCACCTCCGCGAGCTTCTCCGCGACGTACTCGGCGGCGAGCCGCTCCCCGGGGCCCGAGTGGTCGCCGTAGTTGCTGGTGTCGATCCGGATCAGGTCACGGCAGAGGTCGACGACCTCGTCCTGACCCGAGACGGCCCTGCCCGCGTTCGGTTCGCTCACAGTGCTCACTCCCACGGTCGTTGCTGGTGTTCCTTGCTGGGTGGTCCCGCACATACTCCCGCGATCCGCCCCCGCACCCCAAGGCCGGGCCCGCCTCCCGTACGGCATGTCATACGCCTGTCATACGGAACGGGGGGCGATCGGGCACCGGCGAATGTTTGCTATGGTTTTCCACGTCGGAACGGCCAAGGGCCACACGACAGACACCTGGTCCGGGTGGCGGAATGGCAGACGCGCTAGCTTGAGGTGCTAGTGCCCTTTATCGGGCGTGGGGGTTCAAGTCCCCCCTCGGACACCGCGGGTATTTCATACAGGTACCCAGGTTGGTTTCACAGAACTCCCAGCACGGACTCGTCCGGGCTGGGAGTTTTCTCGTGTTGGGGGATCCTGCTCGGTGAAGGCGTGACGACCAGCCCTGGGGATGGCCGTTTCTTGTTCGTCCCCAGGGTGTTCGTGGGGCGGTCGGTTTTCCTGGGGCCGCTGATGCCCGGTTTCAGGCGTGCGGAGGCACGGTGAGGCCAACTCGGGGGCGCGAGTGCGGGTTTGCGGAGTCTGGTGCGCAGCGGTTCGGCCGCGACTACGCCGACTTTGCGCCCTGGACGAACTACGCACGCTCGCAGGACAATCGTCGCTCGGTTCCCATCACCGTCAGACACCGACCGGATGGGTCTGTGGCAGCCGCCTCACGGACGTCATCGACTCCTTCGACACCCGCTCCGCGGCGAGCGCCACCAGAACCCAGGTGCACCGCGCGCCTTTGAAGGACGACCCCGTAGCGATGAAGGCGGTCAACGCGCGCTCTGTACGCGACACGACGTCCTTCTGGCCTTCGACGAGGTCGCCACCGGCTTCCGCGTCGCCTACGGAGGTGTGCGGCCCCTCATGCGGACGCATGGCGCGTATCTGCCGGAGCTTCACTCCTTCCCGCTCTCGGCCGTCCACACAGGCAGCAGGGGACATCGCGTTCGCGCGGGAAGCCGTTGACCGGTCATTCGGCGAAATGCGGCAGACGGACCTCTTCACCGCTGACACATTCCTCAAGCTCGGGAGATCTCGATGACCAACGACCCGTCCGTGCACCACAACGTCCCGTCCTCACTGGACGTCGGCCCGCTCCATGACGAGCAGACCGAGACCGCAGACGGCACGGCCGTCGACGGAAACATCCATCTCGGCTACTGGGACAGCGCCATGGACAACCGCTCCCTCAACCAGGCCACCGACCGGCTCACCGACCTCGTGGCGGGGCGGCTGGCCGCCGCACCCGGCCGGCGCCTGCTGGACGTCGGCTGCGGAACCGGACGGCCGGCCCTGCGCATCGCGCGGGCCACCGGCGCCCATGTGTCAGGAATCTCGGTCAGCAACGAGGACATCGACCTCGCCCGAACCCGGGCGGACGCCGCCGCGCTCGCCGACCGGGTGGACTTCCGGTACGCGGACGCCTGCGCACTGCCCTTCGAGGCCGCGTCCTTCGACGGTGCCTGGGCGATCGAGTCCATGATGCACATCAGCGACCGGACCGCCGCCCTCACCGAGATCGCCCGGACCCTGCGACCCGGTAGCCCGCTGGTCATCACCGATGTGCTGCTCCGGTCGCCGGTGACCGGGGATGCCGCGGAGTCGGTCCGCCAGACGTGCCGGGCGTTCCAGTCCCCCTCGTTTCCCGAACCGGCGGAACTCCGCACGGCCCTCGACCGCGCCGGTCTGGAGGTGGTGGACTTCAACGACATCGGAGAGCACGTCCGGCGCACCTACCAGGCGTTCGCCGATGCCTTCGCCGATGTCGTGCCCTCCGCCGACGACCCCCATTACGAGTTCTTCAACTCCACCCGCTCCCTCCCCCGGTTCGGTGCGCTCCCACAGGTCGGCTACGTCTTCCTGGTCGCCCGCCGCCTGTGAACGAAGGGCGCGGGTGCCCCTGCGTGTCCATGTGGCCGACGGGCAGCGCCACCGGGTCTCGATGAGTGGCAAATCTGGCCAACATGTTCCACCGTGAAATGTCCAACAGTGGCAGAAAAGAATGATCACTCGGGCGAAGCGCAATGAGGAAACGCCTCACCAGCCGAGTGGACGGACCGACACGATAGCGGCCCGCGGTTTGACTCAGACCGCCGGAGCGCCTACGCGCGACTGCATGCGCAAACCTTACCGGGTCGCTCTTTCATTATATTACTTAATGCCGTGTCAAGAAGAAATCGAGGCGTCCGAAGTCTTACGTGACCCCCTGCGCAGCACAGGGTTCCAGGTATTATTCAGGACGGAAAATCAGGCCCAGCGACAAGCGCGAGTCCGAAGAAAAATTCTTACTGCTCGAATTTTTCTTCGGACTGTTCGACTCCTTTTCTATTCTACACGGTACATGGCGCACGCGAATCTCATGTGCAGGTGAAACGAGGGAAGAATGGCCAGATCGTTCCGCGAAAGAAGGCGTGTGGCGGCAGGTGCGCCTGAGCCCGGTGAGAGGCCGACGTGACGGAGGCTGACGAACCCCGACTTGTGGTGGGCGCGCTGATCCGCGACCCGTACGACCGGATCTTCGTCCAGCGCCGTTCGGCCGACCGACGCCTCTTCCCCGGGTGCTGGGACGTCGTCGGCGGAGCAGTGGAGGAAGGGGAGTTCCTCCTGGATGCGCTCCACAGGGAGATCACGGAGGAGACCGGGTGGCGGCTGCGCCGCGTTCTTGCCCGGGTGGCGCACGAGGAGTGGGCGGCGGACGGACTGCGGCATGTCGAGTCGGACTACGTCGTCGAGGTGGACGGGGACCTCTCCTCGCCCCGACTCGAACGGGACAAGCACACCGAGTTCGCCTGGATCACGGCCGAGGAAATCTCGTTGCTCGATGAGAACTCACAGGGCGGAAGCACCTTTATCAAGGACGTTGTGACCGCAGCACACACCTGGCTCGCCGATTCTTCCGGGAATAACCGAAGAGTTCCCTGAATCCCCGGCGACCAAGAGTCCGATCGGATCTCCACGATCCTTTCCTGGCGCCCGCGTCATCCTCAGATCTTCTGCGAGGGGATATTCCGCATGTCCAGTGACAGGTCGAAGAACGTACGTCCCCGACCGCGAGTACTGGTGGTCGGATTTGCTGGGCATCAAGGAAAGGAGTATCTGCCGATCGTGCGGGAGAACGCAGATGTCGTCGGCGGTGTCGACCCCGCCCCGGCGGCCTCATCACTCGCCGACGCGTGCGGGTTCCCGCATTACGGCGTCCTCGGAGAGGCACTCGAAAGGATCGACTTCGACGTCGCCGTGGTCACCGTGCCGCACAGTGAGCACTTCCAGGTCTGTACGAAACTCCTGGCGCACGGCAGGCACGTCATCAAGGAAAAGCCGTTCGCCGTCACCGAGCGAGAAGCCCGGCAACTGATACACCTGGCGCAACGGGCCGACCGCAGCGTCTTCACTCTGCTGCAACGGAACTTCAACCCGGTTTTCCAGTTCGCCCAGGAGAACCTCGCCCGGATCGGGCAGCCCTACTGGTTCTCCTACGACTACCACTTGAACCTGGCCCATCCGACCACGGGTTGGCGCGCCTCCAGGGAGCAGGCGATGGGCGGTGTGCTCCTCGACATGGGCTACCACCTCATCGATGTACTCAGCGGAATGTTCCCCGCACCCGAACCCCCGCGGGTGCACTCCGCCTTCGTACACCGCTACCAGGAGATGCGGGATCGCCGGCTTGAGGATCTCGTCAGCCTCATGTGCAGCTATCCCTCGACGCGACTGGCGGGCTCGCTGCGCATCTCACGCCACAACTACGAGAAGGTCGAACACCTCTGTGTGCTCGGTACGCAGGGCGCATTGAACGTCGCCCCCGGGGTCGCCGTCCTGCATTCCATCGGAGGGCTGCCGTTGGAGAGCCTCACCTGGGAAGGTCCCAAGACCGAGGCGGTGCGTTCCATGATCGCTCACCATCTGGGCCAGCTGGACAACCGCTACTACCGGCAGGACCACCTCCAGCGTCAGCTCCTCTCCGTACGCACGATCGACGGGATCTACCGGGATCGGTTGCGCGAGCACGACGAACTCGCCGACCGGTGCGCCTGATCCCACCCTCCAAGGCCCGCGGAACGTATCGCTCAGCAGCGATGAGCAGGAGCCGGATCCGCACCGCCCAGGGCCCAACCGCGAAGGCAGGAAGGACACATGACCACCGCCGAGCAACTCGCCCTCCTCGGAGGCACACCCGTCATCGAACAGCCGCTGCCGCACGAAGTCTGGCCGCCCCCCGCCGGCGCGGCGGAGCTGTCGGAACTGGCCGAGCAACGGAACACCGACATCTCCATCAAGGGCAACAGCGGTCCCATCGGCCGGCTTGAGGCCGACTTCCTCGCCTTCCTGAACGGCGGAGCCCGCTTCGCGGTCACCTTCAACTCCGGTACCAGCGCCCTCTTCGCCGCCTACTTCGCACTCGGTGTGCGCGAAGGCGTGGACGTCGTGGGCCCGGCGCTCACCTACCATGCGGCGCTGAGTCCCGTTTTCGCGCTCCGCGGCGACGTGGTCCTGGCCGACATCGACCCTGACACCCGTGGTCTGGACCCGCGGGCACTTCAAGCCGCGCTCACCGAAAAGACCAAGGTGATCACGGTCGTCCACCAGTGGGGCCACCCCTGCGACATGGATGCGATCCTGCGGATCGCCGAGCGACACGGGCTGCGCGTTCTGGAGGACTGCTCCCACGCTCATGGCAGCCGCTACAAGGGCAAGCCCGTCGGCACCTTCGGCGACGCCGCGGTCTTCTCCCTCCAGGCCAACAAGGCCGTCTATGCGGGAGAGGGCGGCATCCTCGTCACGAACGACCCCCAGGTGCACGACCGCGCCACTCTCCTCGGGCACTACCGGGACCGCTCCCGGGACGCCGTCCTCGACGAGGACCTGCGTGCACACTGGGTCACCGGTTTCGGGCTGAAGCTGCGCATGTCGCCGTTCAACGCCATCGTCGCCCGGCACGCGCTCGCAGCATTCCCGGCACGCAAGGAGGCGCGGCACCGCTGCCTGCGCCACCTCGGCGGGCAACTCCGTGACGTGGCCTATCTGGAGCCGGTACACGTCGCCGACCACGTCGACATGGGCGCCTGGTACGGCTACAAACCGCTCTACCGGCCCGAGGCACTGGGCGGTGTCTCCCGCTCCGTCCTCATCGAGGCGCTGCGCGCCGAAGGCATGGAGGTCGGTGCCCCCTCCGGCCCGCGGCTGTCGGCCCTGCCGCTCTACGCCCGCCAGGAGAACCCCCTCTTCCCCGGTACGCCGAAGAAGGGCATCGCACCGGAGAGCGGCTCGCACGCGGAACACGTCGAGAAGCACGCGCTGTCCCTGCCCACCTTCACCAACTGGCCCGAGGACAAGACGCTCATCGACCAGTACGCCGAAGCCTTCCGCAAGATCGGTCGCAACCGCGAAGCGCTCGTGCGGTACGCCGTCGGCCCGACCCGATGACCCGCACCACCGGAGAGGCAGAGACGATGACCGTCAAGGAGTCCCCCGAGGCCGTGGCCCAAGTCCTCCAGCACGCCCTCGTGGGTGACGACCTGCCGGACTCCTTCACCCTGCTCGGGCGGGAATGGAGCCTGCACCGAGGCGTCTTCCCCAGCACCCTGAGCGCCGCGACCGAGGTGATGGCCTCGATCGTGCCCTATCCCGAGGGCGGCTCGTTCCTGGAGGTCGGCTGTGGCACAGGCGTCATCTCCGTGACCGCCGCACTCAACGGCTGCACATCCGTCACCGCGCTGGACATCAATGAAAAGGCAGTGGCCAACACGACCGCCAACGCCGAGCGGCACGGTGTGAGCGACCGGGTGCGCGTCCTCCACAGCGACATGTACAAGGCGCTCGAACCCACGGACCGCTTCGACGCCATCTTCTGGAACGTGCCCTGGACCTATGTGGAGGACGGCTTCTCGCTCTCCACCGATCTGCACTCCGCCGTCTTCGATCCGGGCTACCAGGGCCAGGCCCGGTATATCGCCGGCGCCCATCAGCACCTGGCCGACGGCGGAAGGCTGCTGCTGGGCACGGCCGACCTCGGGGACCGCGAACGGCTCGACGGCATCGCGGAGAAAGCCGGCATGCGGGTCGAACTGCTGCGCCGCGTGCGCCGGATCGAGGAAGTCCGGGTCATGGAGTACCACATGCTCGAACTGCGCGCGAAGTAGTCCGGCGGTCCGTGGCGCTCCGCCCGCACCGCCACGGGCCGAGCCCCCCAAACCTACGAGGTGTGCTGTGAGGCGCCCCATGTCACAACAGGACGATCTCGAACAGGACGATCTCGAACTGGCCCTGCGACTCGGCGATATCGCCGACGGCATCACCAGCCGTCGCTTCCAGGCCCTCGACCTGAGGATCCGGGAGAAGCCGGACCGTACGCCCGTGACCGACGCGGACATCGCCGTCGAGACGGCCGTACGCGAGGCACTGGAATCCGCCCGCCCCGACGACGGCTTCGCCGGGGAGGAGACGGGCGGCTCCGTCACAGCCGGGCGCGCCTGGATGGTCGACCCCATCGACGGCACCAAGAACTTCCTGCGCGGTGTACCGGTCTGGGCCACACTGATCGCCCTGCTGGAGGAGGGCAGGCCCACCGTCGGCGTGATCAGCGCTCCCGCCCTGCACAGCCGTTGGTGGGCGGCTGCCGAACAGGGTGCCTGGCTGCGGCGTGGGCCGGCCGACAGCGCCCCCCTGCTTCTGCGGGTCTCCGGCAACACCAGCCTCGCCACCGCCTACCTGTCCACCACCAGCACACGTACCTGGGATGTCTTCCACTCACGTGAGGCATATCTACGCCTGGCCGAAGAATGCTGGGAGGACCGTGCCTTCGGGGACTTCCTCCAGCACTGCATGGTCGCCGAAGGAACCCTCGACATCGCTGCCGAACCGGTCGTGAACCCATGGGACATCGCCGCCGTTCAAATCCTCGTGGCGGAGGCAGGCGGTGTCTGTACCGATCTCGCGGGAGCCTCGCCCCGAAATGGCACCGGCGCCCTGTCCGCCAACCCACAGTTGCACCAGCTCGCTCTGAAAGTCCTCTCGGCGGCAGCCGGTCCCGGCGCCGTCTGATCCCTGCATCCAACTGTCAGGTCGTCGGAAATTCGCAGAGAAACGGACCATCATGCTGATTCTTTCCCTCAAGGAAGGCCATGACGGAGCAATTGCGGCCGTCGAGGACGGGAAGCTGCTCTTCTCCCTGGAGGCGGAGAAGGACTCGTTCGTCCGCTACAGCGGTCTGACCGCCGAGGTGTTCGCCGTAGCGGCGGACCGACTGGACAAACAGCCGGACGTCATCGCCGTGAGCGGCTGGATCAAGGGGACTCAGGCCACCGATCAGCCCTCGCGTGCCGGCTACTTCGGTGTGGGCGAATCCGCGATTTCGGACGAGGCCGGCCGGTTCTTCGGGAAGGACGTGCGTGTCTTCTCCTCCACACACGAGCGCTCTCACATCATGACGTCCTACGGAATGTCAGCATTGCGTAGGGATCAGCCCTTCTACAGTCTGGTGTGGGAGGGGAACATCGGCTCGTTCTACCGCATCGACGAGCACGGGAAGGTGACTCATCTCCAGGAGGTGCTCAACTACCCGGGAAACAAGTACGCCTACGGCTTCGCGCTCGCCGACCCCAAGTACAGCTCGCACGAGGAATTCGTCCGTTTCCAGGACGCAGGCAAGCAGATGGCATTGGCCGGATTCGCCGAGAACCGATCGACGACCCGGGCGGAGCAGGAAGTCATCGACTTCGTACTCGGCCAGCGGGAGGTCATCACCGGCAGCCTGAAGGACCGGATGACCGATTCCCCCTACTACAACGTCGGCGTGGAATCGAACGCCTACAAGAACCTCGCCGCCCGCCTGTCGAACGCCATCTTCGACCGGTTCCACGCGTACGCCCGGGAGCATTTGACGGAGGGCTTCCCGCTCCTCATCTCAGGAGGCTGCGGGCTCAACTGCGAGTGGAATCGCCGTTGGCGCGAGTGCGGGCTCTTTCCCGCGGTCTTCGTCCCGCCGTGCCCCAACGACAGCGGCTCCGCGATCGGGACCGCCATCGACGCCCAGCACTTCTACACCGGGTCGGCCGGCCTGGACTGGGACGTCTACGCAGGTGGCGAATTCGTCGAGGACATGGAATTCGACCCGCAGCGCTACGAAATCCGCCCGCTGCACTACGGCGAGGTCGCCCGCCGTCTCCGCGACGGGAACATCATCGGCTGGGCGCAGGGCCGCTGGGAAATCGGCCCCCGCGCGCTCGGGAACCGATCGATCCTCGCCGCTCCCTTCACCGAAGAGACGACAGGCAGGCTCAACAAGATCAAGCAGCGCGAGGGCTACCGCCCCATCGCCCCGATCTGTCTGGAGCAGGACGCGGGCCGCTGGTTCGGCGGCGGGGTCCCCGATCCCTACATGCTGTACTTCAGCCAGGTCGAATCCGGCGAACTGCGGGCTGTGACACACGTCGACGGAACGGCTCGCACCCAGACCGTCGACCCGACGGCGAACCCGGAAATGGCCGAACTGCTCACTTCCTTCGGCGAATTGACCGGATTCAGCGTTCTTTGCAATACCTCGCTCAACTATTCGGGACGCGGGTTCATCAACCGCACCAGCGACCTGATCGCATACGGCGAACTCCACGGGCTGGATGGATATGCCGTCAATGGCAACTTCATTACCATGCGACGGTAATGCACCCACCGCAGTGGACCGGCCCCATGAGGCCGGTTGACGCGACGCGAAGTCGCTTCGACCGGCTTCTTCGTTGTGCCGGGCGGCCCTCCGGCTGCCGTCAGCGGACGCGCCGGGGCGGCGGCGGTTTGCCGCCGGCCAGCGGGGAGCGGGCCAGGTCCACGCAGCCCGCCGTGATCAGGCCGACCGCGGCGAGTTCGGGCAGCAGCCACCAGCCGGTACGTACGGTCTCGCCGAACAGGGTCACGCCGTACGTGATGCTGATCAGCGCGTCGCCGAGGGTGAGCATCGGCTGCGAGGCGGCCAACGAGCCCGCCTGGAGGGCGTTCTGCAGCAGGAAAAGCGCCCCCACCCCGGCGATTCCGGTGGCGTAGAGCTGCCAGGAAGAGAAGAGAGCCGCCGCGCCGCCGCCGTGGTCGAGGGGGGCCACGGCGTCCTTCATCAGCGCGGCGGTCAGCGCGTAGGCGCAGGCGGCCGCGAGTCCGAACAGCGCCGCCCGCGCGTTGCCCCGCAGCCGCAGGGACCAGATGATCACCAGGGCCTCGAAGACCCCGGTGAGGATCAGCGCCGGGATCCACGCGAGACCGTGCACGCTCTGGCTGCCGCCGCCCGGCGCGGCGGCGGTCATCCCCAGCGCGAGTCCACAGGTCACCGCCGCCACGCCGGCCCAGACGGAGCGGGGCAGCCCGGCCCGGAAGACATATCCGGCGATCAGCAGGGTCGCTGGCAGCTCGATGACGAAGATCGGCTGCACCACGGCGATCGGCCCGGTGGCGAGCGCCACCGCCTGGCACACCGCCGCCACCATCACCAGCCCGATCCCGGCCAGCCACACCTTCTGCCGCAGCAGTTGCCGGATCAGTGCGAGCCGCATGGCCTCGGAATCGGGAACGGTGGCCGCGGCGCGACGCTGGAACACCGCGCCGGAGGCGTTGCTGATCGCGGTCAGGATGGCGAACAGGACACTGATCACCGGACCATCATGCGCGTGACCAGCATCGGAACCCGACTCATACCGCCGCGCCGCCCGAGCGGCGACCGAATGCCGTACCCCGGTACACTCGCCGCCCTGGCACCCCCACCGACCGTGCCGCTCCAGGGGCTCCGGGTACTCCGTCGCCCCGGCGCCGCGCGGGCGACGAAAGACGCGCGACACGTGGCACGCAGACACCGGCCTCCGCCGCCCCCGCCCCTCCCCCAGCGCGACGGGATCGATCCGGTGCGCCTGCGGCTGCCGGAGGATCCCGACCGTCTCTGGCCGACCGTACGGGACCATCTCCTCGCGCGCTTCGGGGAGGCCATCGGGGTCGGGCGCCTCGACGCGATGCTCCGGGAGGGGCGGTTCGTCGGGCTGGACGGCGTCGTCGGGGGCGCCGAGCCGTACACGGCCGGGCGGTACGTGTGGTTCCACCGGGACTTCGCCGCGGAGGCGCGGGTGCCCTTCGAGATCGGAATCGTCCACCGGGACGAGCGGATCGTCGTCGCGGACAAGCCGCATTTCCTGGCCACCACACCGCGCGGGCGGCACATCACCGACACGGCGCTGGCACGGCTGCGGCGGGATCTGGGCCTGACCGAATTGCAGCCCGCGCACCGGCTCGACCGGCTGACGGCGGGGCTCGCGCTCTTCGTCGTACGGGCCGGGGACCGTGGGGCGTACCAGACGATGTTCCGGGACCGGCGGGTGCGCAAGGAGTACGAGGCGGTGGCGCCGTACGACCCCTCGGTGACGCTGCCCGTCACGGTGCGCAGCCGGATCGAGAAGGAGCGCGGTGTGCTGGCCGCCCGGGAGGTGCCGGGCGAGCCGAACAGTGAGAGCCGGATCGAACTGCTGGAGCACCGGGGTGGGTTCGGCCGCTACCGGCTGCTGCCGGCCACCGGCCGAACCCATCAGTTGCGGGTGCATATGAACAGCCTGGGGCTGCCGCTCGTGGGTGACCCCGTCTATCCCGTCGTGCTGGACGAGGCACCCGACGACTACACCCGGCCGCTGGAACTCCTCGCGAAAATCCTGGAGTTCACCGATCCGCTGACGGGCGAACCGCACCGCTTCGAGAGCCGGCTCCGGCTGTGTCCCGGCGCCTCTCGGTGACCTCGCCGCATTCTCAGTGGCCCCGCTGAATCCATTCCTCCAGCCGCGGTGCCTCCGCGCCGATCGTGGTCGAGTCGCCGTGTCCCGTACGGACCACCGTCTCCGGTGGCAGGCCGAGGAGCCGGTCGCGGATCGAGTCGATGATCGTCGGGAAGTCCGAGTACGACCGGCCGGTGGCGCCGGGGCCGCCCTGGAAGAGCGTGTCGCCGGTGAAGACCGTCGACAGTTCGGGGGCGTACAGGCACACAGCGCCCGGCGCGTGCCCCGGCGTGTGGAGCACGGTGAGCGTGATTCCCGCGACGGTGAGGGTGTCGCCGTCGGACAGGTTCTCGTCCGGGACGTGCCCGGGGAAGGTCTGCTTCCACAGCGGCAGGTCGTCCGGGTGCAGCAGGACGGGCGCACTGGTGGCGGCGGCGAGGGCCGGGGCCGCGTCGATGTGGTCGTCGTGGGCGTGCGTGCAGACGATGGCGCGCACCGTACGGCCGTTCAGCACGGCCTCGATGGCCGCCGGGTCGTGTGCGGCGTCGATGACGATCGCCTCGGAGTCGTCACCGACGATCCAGACGTTGTTGTCGACCTCCCAGGTGCCGCCGTCGAGCGAGAAGGTGCCGGAGGTGACCAGATGGTCGATACGGGCGGTCATCACAGCACCACCACCGAACGCAGCACATCGCCGTCGTGCATCCGGGCGAAGGCCTTCTCCACATCGCCGAGGCCGACGGTCTCGGTGACGAAGGCACCGAGGTCGATACGGCCCTGCTGGTGGAGGTCGACGAGCATCGGGAAGTCGCGGGACGGCAGACAGTCGCCGTACCACGAGGATTTGAGCGAACCACCGCGGCCGAAGACGTCGAGCAGCGGCAGTTCGAGCTTCATCTCGGGAGTGGGGACGCCGACCAGGACGACGGTCCCGGCCAGGTCACGGGCGTAGAAGGCCTGCTCGTACGTCTCCGGGCGGCCCACCGCCTCGATGACGACGTCGGCGCCGAAGCCCCCGGTCAGCTCGCGGATCGCCTCGACGGCGTCGGTGGAGCGGGAGTTGACGGTGTGGGTGGCGCCCATCGACTTCGCCGTCTCCAGCTTGCGGTCGTCGATGTCGACGGCGATGATCCGGGCCGCGCCGGCGAGGCGCGCGCCGACGATCGCCGCGTCCCCGACGCCACCGCAGCCGATGACGGCGACGGAGTCACCGCGGCCGACCCGACCGGTGTTGATCGCGGCGCCGATGCCCGCCATCACACCGCAGCCGAGCAGTCCGGCCACGGCCGGCGGGACACTCGGGTCGACCTTGGTGCACTGACCGGCCGCGACCAGGGTCTTCTCGGCGAAGGCGCCGATGCCGAGGGCCGGGGAGAGTTCCGTACCGTCGGTCAGTGTCATCTTCTGGCGGGCGTTGTGGGTGTTGAAGCAGTACTGGGGGCGGCCGCGCAGACAGGCACGGCAGGTCCCGCACACCGCACGCCAGTTGAGGACGACGAAGTCGCCGGGGGCGACCTCCGTGACACCGTCGCCCACCGCCTCCACCACGCCCGCGGCCTCGTGGCCGAGGAGGAAGGGGAAGTCGTCGTTGATCCCGCCCTGCTTGTAGTGCAGATCGGTGTGGCAGACGCCGCACGTCTGCACCTTCACCACGGCCTCGCCGGGGCCGGGGTCGGGTACGACGATGGTCTCCACCCGTACCGGCTCGTTCTTGCCGGGGGCGATGACCCCTTGCACCTGCTGCGCCATGCCTGGACCTGCCTTTCCTCGCACGCGGAACGCTCAAGACCTTCGGAACACTCGAACGATTCGTTCTTCCCCACTATCCCGCGCGGAGGGGGGTGCTGACGCATCGGCGCTCGCCGGCAGGCGGCCGAAGAAGATGAAGGAGCGGCCGGTCAGGGGGCCAGTACGTCCAGTTCCTGGAGCGCGCCCACCGCGATTTCCCGGGTGAGTTCCTCCGCCCGGACGGCGTCGCCCTCACGGACGGCCTCGGCGACCCCCACGTGCAGGGTCACGGCTGCCGGGTCCGGGTCGTCGAACATCACCTGGTGGTGCGTGCGGCCGGTGAGGACCTCCGCGACCACATCGCCGAGCCGGGCGAACATCTCGTTGCCGGACGCGTTCAGCACCACCCGGTGGAAGGCGACGTCGTGGACCAGGTACTCCTCCAGCCGCCGGCCCCGCGAGGTGGCGACCATCCCGAGCGCCCGCTCGGTCAGGGCGGCGCACTGCTCGGGCGTGGCGTGCCGGGCGGCGAGTCCCGCCGCGACCGGTTCGACCGCGGAGCGCAGCACGGTCAGTGAGCGCAGCTGGCGGGGCCGGTCGGCGCCGGCCAGGCGCCAGCGGATGACCTGCGGATCGTAGACGTTCCACTCCTCGGTGGGACGTACGGTCACGCCCACCCGGCGCCGGGACGCCACGAGATGCATCGATTCGAGGACCCGGACGACCTCGCGGACGACGGTGCGCGAGACATCGAAGCGCTGGGCCACCTCGTCGGTGCGCACCACACTGCCCGCGGGGTACTCACCCGCGGTGATGGCGAGGCCGAGAGCGTCCAGCACACGGGTATGCAAGCCCCGGCCTTCTGTGGTCATGGCGCAAGCCTACGGGGCCATGACGCCCAGAATAAAGTACTACGTTTACATCACACCCTCTTGAATACGTCGTACCTAATGCGTTTCAGTTACGCGACGGACCCATGTCCGCGGACCGATGCGGACCGATGTCGAGGAAGACAGCGAGGCACCAATGAGCACCCCCCACGTCGTCGTGGTGATGGGCGTGGCAGGCACCGGCAAGACCACGGTCGGCCCCCTGCTCGCCGCCGCACTGGGCGTTCCGTACGCCGAGGGCGACGATTTCCACCCGCCGGAGAACATCGCCAAGATGTCCGCCGGCACCCCGCTGGAGGACACGGACCGGTGGCCCTGGCTCGACGCGATCGGCACCTGGGCACACGGCCGGGCGGGGCTCGGTGGCGTGGTCAGCAGTTCCGCGCTCAAGCGCTCCTACCGGGACCGGCTGCGGGCCGCCGCCCCCGACGCGGTCTTCCTCCACCTGAGCGGCGACCGGCCTCTCATCGAGCAGCGGATGGCGGAGCGCAAGGGGCACTTCATGCCCACCGCGCTGATCGACTCCCAGTTCGCCGCCCTGGAGGAGCTGGGGGCCGACGAGGCGGGCGTCGCCGTGGATGTGGCCGGTTCCCCCGAGGACATCACCGAACGGGCCGTCGCCGCGCTGCGCCGGTTCGACAGCTGAAGCAAGTAAAGGAAGTCCCGTGAGCAGTCTCAGTGTCGAGACGCTGGCAGCGGATGCCGTCGAGCCGATCACCTCGGCGGGCAACGCGCAGTTGGGCATAGCGGTCCTCGCCGGTATAGCCGTCATCGTCCTCCTCATCACCACCTTCAAACTGCACGCCTTCCTGGCGTTGACCATCGGCTCGCTGGCGCTGGGGGCCTTCGCGGGCGCCCCGCTGGACAAGGTGATCACCAGCTTCACCGCCGGTCTCGGCTCCACGGTCGCGGGCGTGGGGGTACTGATCGCACTCGGTGCGATCCTCGGCAAGCTGCTGGCCGACTCCGGCGGCGCCGACCAGATCGTCGACACGATCCTCGCCAGGGCGAGCGGGCGCGCCATGCCCTGGGCGATGGTCCTCATCGCCTCGGTCATCGGGCTGCCGCTCTTCTTCGAGGTCGGCATCGTGCTGCTGATCCCGGTGGTGCTGCTGGTCGCCAAGCGCGGCAACTACTCGCTGATGCGGATCGGCATTCCGGCGCTGGCCGGGCTCTCCGTGATGCACGGCCTGATCCCGCCGCACCCCGGGCCACTGGTCGCGATCGACTCCATCGGCGCCAACCTCGGCGTCACGCTGGCGCTGGGTGTCGTGGTCGCCGTCCCGACCGTGATCATCGCGGGGCCGCTCTTCTCCAAGTACGCCGCCCGCTGGGTGGACATCCCGGCGCCCGAGACGATGGTGCCGCAGCGCACCTCGGACGATCTGAAGAAGCGTCCGAGCTTCGGCGCGACCGTCGCCACCGTGCTGCTGCCCGTCGTCATGATGCTGGGCAAGGCGCTCGTGGACATCGTCGTGGACGATCCGACGAACACCGTCCAGCGGGTCGCGGACGTCGTCGGCTCCCCGCTGATCGCGCTGCTCGCCGCCGTACTGGTGGGCCTGTTCACGCTGGGGCGCGCGGCCGGATTCGCCAAGGACCGGCTCTCCTCGACGGTCGAGAAGTCACTCGCCCCGATCGCGGGCGTACTGATGATCGTCGGCGCGGGCGGCGGCTTCAAGCAGACGCTGGTCGACTCCGGAGTGGGCCAGATGATCCTGGACATCTCCAAGGACTGGTCGATCCCGGCCCTGCTGCTGGCCTGGCTGATCGCGGTGGCGATCCGGCTGGCCACCGGCTCGGCGACCGTGGCGACCATCTCGGCGGCCGGTCTCGCCGCGCCACTCGCGGCGGACATGTCGACGGCGCACGCCGCGCTGCTGGTGCTGGCGATCGGAGCGGGCTCGGTCTTCTTCAGCCATGTGAACGACGCGGGATTCTGGCTGGTGAAGGAGTACTTCGGGATGAGCGTCGGCCAGACGCTGAAGACCTGGTCGGTGATGGAGACCATCATCTCGGTGGTCGGTCTCGGCTTCGTGCTGCTGCTCTCGCTGGTGTTGTAGCCGCGTGAGCGCCGGCCGCATAGGCGCCAGCCGCATAGGCGCCGACCGCATAGGCATAGGCGCTGCTGGGCTGTTGGGCCGGTGCCGTTGGGCGCTGTCGGGCTGTTGATACGGGCGGGGCGGGTCACTCCTCTTTCCAGTGCGGGTGCTCCCGCTCCGCCCACCCGCGTTCCACCGAGCCGGTGCGCATTCCGCGCCGCGCCTGCGGGTCCCCGTACGCCATCCCGATGTGCCCTGCGAGCACCACGCCGATGGCCAGGGCCAGCCAGTCATGGACAAAGGTGGCGCTCGTACGCCACACGACCGGGGCGAGCCCGGTGAACCACATGAGCAGCCCGGTCCCCAGCATCACCAGCACGGCGCCCGCGATCCAGGCCGCGTAGAGCTTCTGACCCGCGTTGAACTTCCCGGCCGGCCGCGAGCCGGGGCGGGCGTCGCGCCGCCCTACCGCGCGCAGCCACTCCTTGTCGTACGGCGCGAACCGGTTCAGCCGGCCCAGATCGGCACGGAACGCGCGGGAGCCGAGGCCGAGCAGGACGGGCACCGGCAGCAGCAGTCCGGACCACTCGTGGACGGTGACGACGAGGTAGCGGCGGCCGACGAGTTCGGCGAGCGGGGGCAGGTACAGGCAGGCCGCGGTCGCCACGCACAGCAGCATCAGGGCGGCGGCGGTGCGGTGCACCCAGCGCTCGGCGCGGCTGAAGCGCCTGCGGGCCCGTCCTGCGGACGCACCGGGTCCGGTGGCGCCGGGCTCAGACGGTGGGGGTGTCGTCGCGGCCGTTGGACCGGCCGACCCAGGCGTCGACGTCATAGCCGCGCTCCTCCCAGTAGCCGGGCCTGACGTCGGAGGTGACGGAGATCCCGGAGAGCCATTTCGCCGACTTGTAGAAGTACATCGGCGCCACATAGAGCCGGACCGGGCCGCCATGCGCGTGCCCGATCGGCTTGTCCCGCATGGTCAGGGCGACCATCACATCGGCGCGGCGGGCCTGCTGGAGCGTGAGGCTCTCGCTGTACATGCCGTCGAAGCAGGTGAAGCGGACCGCCTTGGCCCCGGGCTGTACCCCGGCCGCGTCGAGGAGCCGGGAGAGCCGTACGCCTTCGAAGGGCGTGTGCGGGACACGCCAGCCGGTCACGCACTGCACGTCGCGGACGATCCGGGTGCGCGGCAGCTTCCGCAGGGCGTCGAGGGTGTACGTGCCGGGCCGGTCGACCAGGCCGTCGACGGTCAGCCGGTAGGTGTCCGGCCCTTTACGGGGTACGGAGGACGCGACCGAGTAGTAGCGGAAGCCGCCGCCGTTGGGCAGCAGTCCGGTCAGGCCGGTCGGGTCCTTGTCGGCGGCCGAGCCCAGGAACGCTTCGAGACCGCGCTGGAGATGGGGCGCCGTGACAAGTCCCGCGGCGCCCAGGCCGAGCATGGAGAGCACCAGGCGCCGCCCTACGGGCGGGCCTTCGGGCTCACTCTGTTGAGGATTCACTCACCGAGGAGAACACCCGTGGCCCGCGGAATCCAGCGACCGTGGGAATCCGTCAGACTTTCGTCGCGTTCGGGCCGGGGCCCGGCCCGCGAGCACCGGCTCCGGCCTTCTCCGACTCGGCCGCCTTCTCCAGCTGGAAGGCCTCGTTGCCGAGTCCGATGCGGGCGTGCACCTCGGGCCTGGCGAAGCGCAGAACCAGTCCGTACAGCGTCCCGCCGACCAGTGCGAGGCCGATGATCCCGGGCAGGATCCGGCCCAGCGGCGAGCCGGGGCCGGCGCCGGCGCTGACCAGGACGTCGAAATCCTTGACGGCCCAGACGGCCATGGCCACCAGTGCGAGGCCCGCCAGCCCGGCGGCGGCCAGGCGCGGGGCCTGCGGGCGCGCCGCCCCGCGCCGTACGAAGAAGACGATGACGGCGAGGCACGCCGTGGCCATCAGCACGATGATGCCGAGCGCGCCGACGTTGACCGTCCAGGTGAAGAGGCGCAGCACCGGGACGGTCGGGTCGCCGGCAGGCCTGTCGTCGGTCAGGGCGAAGGCGAGGACGGCGGCGACGGACACCGCGCTCTGGAGCAGTGAGCCGGTGGCCGGGGCTGCGCCGGAATGCCGCGAACGGCCGAAGGCGGCGGGCAGCAGGCGCTCGCGCCCCATGGCGAAGGCGTAGCGGGCGACGACGTTGTGGAAGCTGAGCAGCCCGGCGAACACGCCGGTGACGAAGAGGACGTGCAGGACGTCGGCGTAGGCCGGCCCGAGCCGGGCTTCGGCGAGGGTGAAGAGCAGCATCGGCCCGTCCTCGCGGGCGGCGCCGACGACGCCGGAGGGGCTCGCGGCTGCGGTCATGGCCCAGGAGCTGAACGTGAGGAAGACGGCGACGAGTCCCACGGCGAGGTACATCGTGCGGGAGACGGCCACCTGCGGGCGGCCGGTCTCCTCCGCGTAGAGCGGTCCCTGCTCGAAGCCGGTGAAGGCCACGACGCAGAAGCACAGCGCGGCACCGGCACCGGCACCGGCACCGGCACCGGCACCGGCACCGGCCAGGGTGTCGGGATGGAAGACGTGCGGGGAGAGGCCTTCCCCGGCCAGGTCCCCCACGGTGGCGATGCCGAAGACGACCACCAGGGCGACCTCGACGGCCAGCAGGACGCCGATCACCTTGGCGTTCGGGCCGATCTTCAGAGCGCCGAGCGTACCGATGACGACAACGGCGGCGAACGCCGGGATCCACCAGGCGGGTTCGGCGTCGAGGCAGGTGGCGAGGAGCCCGGAGACCTCGTACCCGAAGATGCCGTAGAGACCGGTCTGCAGGGCGCTGTACGAGACCAGGGCCACCAGCGAGGCGCCGACTCCGGCGGTCGGGCCCAGGCCTCGGGCGATGTACGCGTAGAAGGCCCCGGCGTTGTGGACGTGGCGGCTCATCTCCGCGTACCCGGCGCTGAAGAGGACCAGGACGGCGCCCACGAGGACGAAGAGCAGCGGCTGGCCGACGGTGCCGCTCACCGCGAAGGCGACCGGCATGACCGCGGCGACGCCCACCAGGGGCGCGGCGGCGGCGAGCAGGGAGAGCAGCAGGCCCGCTGTGCCGAGTCGGTCCGCGCGCAGCGCCCGTTCCTGACCCTTGAAAGTGCTGATACCGCTCGTCGCCGAGGCGCTCGTACGTGAGTTGCCCGGTCTTGAGCTGCTCGCTCTTGAACTGCTCACTCTTGAACTGCCGACTTTTGAACTGCTCCGTCTGCCCGTTGGCATGATGACAGGGGGGTCCTTCCGGTTGAGGGGTGCGCAGAGTCCGGGCAGTGCGGGGTGCGGGCGTACGAGACGTGCGGGTCGTTCAAGCGGCGCCGAACGCGGCGTCACGCGCGGCGCGAAAGGCGGCGTGGGGTTCCCGGTCCGGATACGACCAGGGAGCCCTGGTGCTGTGCGGGCCGATACGCAGGAACAGCGCGGCCGCCTCGGCGAGCCGCCCGTCGTGGAATTGGGCGTGGGCCAGGAAGTTGAGGTCGACGCGGTGCCGCGGATGCTCCTCGCTCTCCCACTCCAGCCACCAGTCGAACGCGCCCTTGAGCACCTGCCGGGCGCGCCGGCCGGTCCAGTGGCCGGAGGCGGCCGGGTCGGCGGGCTCGCGCCCGGACGCGGCCAGGACGCGGTAGCGCTCGGCGTGGGCCACCACGGGGAGGATCGCGAGCGGCGAGTCCGCGGGCGCCTGTTCGGCGGCCCAGGCGGCGAAGTCGTAGACCTCGTGGAGCGGGTACTGGCTCGCGTCGGTCTTCCGTTCCGCGAGCCTCGCCGCCATCAGGTGGTGCGCGTGGTGATGGTCCGGGTGGCGGGTCCTGACCTCGTCGAAGAGCCGCGCGGTCTCTTCGTCCGTACCGAGCGTACGGGCGAGGAGCAGCAGGGCGAGCCAGGGTGTGGGGTCGGCGGGCGCCCGCCGGATCGCGTCACGGCAGGCCTCCCGCGCGTGCTGTTCACGTTCTTCGCCGCGCAGCGCGCCGATGACGGTGGCGCAGCCGAGGAGGGTGGCGGCGTCGGGGCTCTCGGGTTCGGCGAGCAGCCAGTCCCGGGCCCAGACGAGGGCGCCGGATGCCTGGGCGAGGACGACCGTACGGTGGCCTCGCCGGTCCCAGTCGTCGCCGGTTCCGGCGAGCAGGTTGCGCGTCTCGGGCCAGCGCCCTTTGGCCAACTGGTCTCTTGCTAATACGAGTTCGGCGTCGCCGAGGGCCGGATCGAAGAAGTGGCCCGAGCGCGGGCCCCGTCTTCGTGAGCGGCCCAGCGGCGGCGGAGGCGGGGACATCCGCGGGTTCCTCCGGGGCACATATACGGGCGATGATCGCGGACAGCAAATCGGTAGGCAAGGTCTCACGTCAAGGTCTTCTCGGGACAAAGTACGGCCAACTGTCCAGCGGAGTACGGGGATTGACTCGCCGTCGACCCGGCCCCGGCCGCCGTCGGCCGTTGGGCCGATCACCGTCGCGCCACCACCGGACCGTTACCCGACCGCCTTCGCGACCGCCCTGCCCGCCGTACGCCCCGAGAAGATGCAGCCGCCCAGGAACGTGCCTTCCAGGGAGCGGTAGCCATGGACCCCGCCGCCGCCGAAGCCGGCCGCCTCGCCCGCCGCGTAGACGCCGGGCAGCGGGTCGCCCGCCTCGGTCAGCACCCGTGAGGACAGGTCGGTCTCCAGGCCGCCGAGGGATTTACGGGTCAGGATGTTCAGCCGTACGGCGATCAGGGGACCCGCCGCCGGGTCGAGGATCCGGTGCGGGGCAGCCGTACGTATCAACTTGTCGCCCAGGTACTTCCGTGCTCCCCGGACCGCTGTGACCTGGAGGTCCTTGGTGAAGGGATTGGCGATCTCCCGGTCGCGCGCGGCGATTTCGCGGCGCAGCGCGGCCTCCTCGATCAGCGGCTCGTCGGTGAGCGCGTTCATGCCCCGGACGAGCGCGCCGAGGTCCTTCTCGACGACGAAGTCGACACCCCGGTCCATGAACGCCCGCACCGGCCCCGGCACATCGGCGCGCGCCCGCCCGATGACGTCGCGGACCGACTTCCCGGTCAGGTCGGGGTTCTGCTCGGAACCGGAGAGCGCGAACTCCTTGCCGATGATGCGCTGGTCGAGGACGAACCAGGTGTACTCGTGGCCGGAGCGCATGATGTGCTCCAGCGTGCCGAGTGTGTCGAAACCGGGGAAGAGCGGAACGGGCAGCCGGCGGCCCCGCGCGTCCAGCCAGAGCGAGGACGGGCCGGGCAGAATGCGGATGCCGTGCTTGTCCCAGATGGGGTTCCAGTTCTCGATGCCCTCGGTGTAGTGCCACATCCGGTCCCGGTTGATGTGGTGGGCTCCCACCGCCTCCGTGATGCCGATCATCAGGCCGTCGACGTGCGCGGGCACCCCGGAGAGCATCTTGCGCGGCGCGGTGCCGAGCCGTGCGGGCCACTGCTCACGGACCAGATCGTGGTTGCCTCCGATACCGCCCGACGTGACGATCACCGCCTGGGCCTTCAGCTCGAACGCCCCCACCACCGTACGGCTGCTCGCGGTGCCGCGTGCCGCGCCGCTCGGCTCCAGGGTCTCGCCGGTCACGGTGTCCACGACCCCCGCCGAGGTGCCGAGACCGGTGACGCGGTGCCGGAACTTGAGGGTCACCAGCCCCTTGGCGACACCTTCGCGCACCCGCCGCTCGAACGGCTCGACCACACCGGGCCCGGTGCCCCAGGTGATGTGGAAGCGCGGTACGGAATTGCCGTGCCCGTTCGCGTCGTACCCACCGCGCTCCGCCCAGCCCACCACCGGGAAGAACCGCATGCCCTGCCGGTGCAGCCAGCTTCGCTTCTCCCCGGCCGCGAAGTCGACGTACGCCTCGGCCCACTTGCGCGGCCAGTGGTCCTCGGGGCGGTCGAAGGCCGCCGTGCCCATCCAGTCCTGGAGTGCCAGCGCGTGGCTGTCCTTGATCCTCAGCCGGCGCTGCTCGGGCGAGTCCACGAAGAACAGTCCGCCGAAGGACCAGTGCGCCTGCCCGCCTGTCGACTGCTCCGGCTCCTGGTCGAGGACGATGACGGACCGGCCCGCGTCGACCAGTTCGGCGGTGGCCACCAGGCCCGCGAGGCCGGCCCCGATCACGATCACATCAGCGTCGTACGCCATGGTTTCCATCCTTCGCGCGGAGATTCCCGGGGAGACACCCGGGGGGCTCGGGGAGAGTCGGGTGAGAGGTCCGATCTTCCGTACGCGCGAGTAACGAGTCAACTGATTGGATGGCTCGTATGAGCGCTGCTGACGAGATCCTGGACATAGTCGATGAGAACGACCACGTCATCGGGCAGGCCCCGCGCGGCGAGGTCTACGCGAAGCGCCTGCGCCACCGCTGTGTCTTCGTCCTGGCCCGGGACGCGGACGACCGGGTCTTCGTCCACCGCAGGACCCCCGGCAAACTGGTCTTCCCCTCGCTGTACGACATGTTCGTGGGCGGTGTCGTCGGCGCGGGCGAGAGCTACGACGAGGCGGCGCTGCGGGAGGCCGAGGAGGAGCTGGGAGTGTCGGGGCTGCCCCGGCCCGTACCGCTGTTCCCGTTCATGTACGAGGCCGGGGACAGCCCGCAGAGCTGGTGGTCGTATGTGTACGAGGTCCGCTGCACACTGCCGGTGAACCCCCAGGTGGAGGAGGTCGCCTGGCACGACTTCCTCCCGGAGGAGGAGCTGGAGCGGCGGCTGAGCACCTGGGAGTGGGCTCCGGACGGGCGCGCTGCCTACGAACGGCTCAAAGCGTTCCGTATCCACCGCGCGTAGGGTGCGGTGCGTGATCGAGTTTGTACGGAGCTGTGCGCGGAGCCTGCGGCTGTGGTTCTCGCCCCAGCGCATCGGCGAGGAGGGCGAGACCCCCGACTACCGCTTCTCCCTCGCCAACGAGCGCACCTTCCTGGCCTGGATCCGGACGGCGCTCGCGCTGGTCGGCGGCGGTTTCGCGGTCGACCAGTTCCTGCCGGACCTGCGCTGGGGGGTACGGGTCGGGCTCGCGGCGGCCCTGCTCGCGGCCGGGGCGCTGTGCGCGCTGCGGGCGGTCAACCACTGGGTGCGCTGCGAGCGGGCGATGCGGCGCAAGGAGGATCTGCCCGTGACCCGGTTCCCGACCCTGCTGAGTCTGGCGGTGGGGGTGGTCGCCGTGGTGATGCTGGTGATCGTGGTGCTGGGCCGGGCGGGCTGATGACCGAGGGCGCGGGCCACGGTCACGGGCAGGGACCGGAGTCCGGACGCGGTTCGGGACCGGACCCGGAACGGGATCCGGGGCTTCAGCCCGAGCGGACGCGGCTGGCCTGGCGCCGTACGACACTCTCCTGCACGGTGGCGGCGGTGCTCGCGGCCCGGCAGGCGATCCACCACGGCGGTACGGCGGCCGCTCTGACCGGCACCGCGCTGATCGCCCTGGCCTGGCTGGGCTTTCTGGGCGTGGCACACCGGCGCGTACTCACACTGGAGGCCGCCAGGCCGCGGCGGCTCACGGAGCGCGCGGCGCTCACCGCCACGGCCTGCACCGTGCTGCTCGCCGTGATCGCGGTGACCGTGATGGTGTGACCGTGATCGCACTGACCGTAATGGTGTAAGTGTGATCGCGTTGGTGTGAGTGTGATCATGTTGGTGTGAGTGTGCCGGAGGAGCGGCGAACCCGCGCGTCCGGCGGCGCATCCTCAACTGGCATGCTCAGACCGACCGTTAGGCCCGACCCGAAGGACCCCGATGCCTGCCACGGATCCGTACACCGTCCGTCTCACCCCCGAAGTGCACGCCTACGTCCAGCCGGACGGCGGCTGGTGCCTGAACAACGCGGGGTTCATCAGCGACGGCGGGTCGACCCTCCTCGTCGACACCACCGCCACCGAACGCCGGACACTGCGACTGCGCGACGCCGTCGCCGAGGCCGGCGTTCCGCTCCCCCGCACCATCGTGAACACGCACCATCACGGCGATCACACCTACGGCAACAGCGTGTTCGTGCCCGAGGCGACCGTGATCGGCCATGACTCCTGCCGCAGCGAGCAGTTCGCGGCCGGTCACCAGCTCCATATGGTCTGGCCGCAGACCGACTTCGGCGACATCACGATCACCGCGCCGACCGTGACGTACAACGATCGCCTCACCGTCCATGTGGGCGCGGTCGAGATACGGGTCATCCACCCCGGCCCGGCGCACACCATCGGCGACTCGATCGTGCACCTGCCGGAGCAGGGCATCGTCTTCACCGGCGATCTGGTCTTCCAGGGCGGTACGCCGTTCGTGCCGATGGGCTCCCTGCGCGGATCCCTGCGGGCACTGGAACTGCTGCGGTCGCTGGACGCGACGGTCGTCGTCCCCGGGCACGGCCCGATCACCGACCCGTCGGCGTACGACGCGACGGAGAACTATCTGCGGTACGTCACCGAGCTGGCGGGGACGACGCACGCCAAGGGCCTCTCCCCGCTGGAGGCCGCGCGCGGCGCCGATCTCGGGGAGTTCGCCGAACTGCGCGAGAGCGAGCGGCTGGTGGCCAACCTGCACCGCGCGTACGCGGAGCTGGACGGGCTGCCGGAGGGCTCGCCGCTGGATGTCGGCGCCGTTTTCGCCGACATGACGGCGATGAACGGCGGCGTGCCGGTGGCCTGTCACGCCTGACGCGGACGCCGCAGGCACACGGGGTCGGGGTTCGCCGTCTGGTCGCTGTCCGCGCGTGGTCGCTGTCCGCGCGGACAGCGGGCAGGCGGCGAACCGGTGTCCCACCGGCACTGGACTACATACCGACTGGTCGGCATCATGGGATCCACTCGCTCCCCGCACCACGGCGACCGCCCGCCCGCCGCCCTCACGGAGGTACGCACGATGAACCAAGTCCCCCCGCCAGGACTGGACCCCGAGCGACTGCGCGGCCATCTGGACCGCGCGCGCCCCGGGCTGGTGGGCGGACCGCTCGACGCGCGTCTCATCGAGGGCGGCCGGTCGAATCTGACGTACACCGTCACGGACGGAACCGGCCGCTGGGTGGTGCGCAGGCCCCCGCTGGGCCATGTCCTGGCCACCGCCCACGACATGAAGCGCGAGTACCGCGTGATCGAGGCGCTGCATCCGACGGCCGTGCCGGTGCCCGAGCCACTGCTGCTCTGCGACGACGAGTCCGTACTCGGCGCGCCCTTCTACGTCATGGAGTACGTGGCGGGCACGCCGTACCGTACGGCCGAACAGCTCGCCCCGCTCGGCCCCGAGCGCACCCGCTCCGCCGTCCTCGCACTGGTCGACACGCTCGTCGACCTGCACGCCGTCGACCCGGACGCGGTCGGTCTGGGCGACTTCGGCCGTCCCGAGGGTTTCCTGGACCGGCAGTTGCGCCGCTGGGGCAAGCAGCTCGACGCGTCCCGCAACCGCGAACTGGCCGGTATCGACGAACTGCACACGGCTCTGGGCCGTGCGCTGCCCGCCTCCCCCGCGCCCACCGTGATCCACGGCGACTACCGGCTCGACAACGTCCTGCTCGGCGAGGACGACCGGATCAAGGCGGTCCTCGACTGGGAGATGTCCACGCTCGGCGACCCGCTGACCGATCTGGGGCTGCTGGTGATGTACAGCGCGCGCCTGGAGCTGCCGGACTCTCCCATCAGTACGACGGCCGGGGCGGCGGGGCATCCCGCACCCGGTGAGCTGGTCGAGCGGTACGCGGCACGCTCGGGCCGGGACACCTCGGCCATCTCCTGGTACACGGCGTTCGCCTGGTTCAAGCTCGCCGTGATCCTGGAGGGCATCCACTACCGCCACACCCTGGGACAGACCGTCGGCGCCGGTTTCGACCGGATCGGCGATCTCGTCCCCGTCTTCATCCGGCACGGCCTCACCACCCTTCAGGAAGGCTGAGTACATTCCATGGACTTCGCATTCGACGCCCGCACCGAGGAGCTGCGCGCCAAGCTGCTCGCCTTCATGGACGCGTACGTCCTGCCGGCCGAGGCGGTCGCGCACGAACAGCGGTCGCGGCTGGCCGGCCCGTGGGACACGCCCGCGGTCGTGGAGGAACTCAAGGCCGAGGCGCGCGCGCAGGGCCTGTGGAACCTCTTCCTGCCGGACGCCGGGTACGGAGCCGGGCTGACGAATCTCCAGTACGCGCCGCTCGCCGAGATCACCGGCCGTTCCCCGCAGTTGGCCCCCACCGCGCTGAACTGCGCGGCGCCCGACACCGGGAACATGGAGGTGCTCGCCCAGTTCGGCTCCGAGGAGCAGCGCAAGCAGTGGCTGGAGCCGCTGCTCGCGGGCGAGATCCGGTCGGCGTTCGCGATGACCGAGCCCGAGGTGGCCTCGTCGGACGCGACGAACATCGAGACCCGGATCCGGCGCGACGGCGGTGACTATGTCGTCAACGGCCGCAAGTGGTACATCTCCGGGGCGATGAACCCGGACTGCGCGGTCTTCATCGTGATGGGCAAGACCGATCCGGACGGCGAGGACATCCGCCGCCAGCAGTCGATGATCCTGGTCCCGCGCGACACCCCGGGGCTCGAAATCCGCCGCGCCATGCAGGTGTACGGCTACGAGGACCATGCGCACGGCGGCCACGCCGAGGTCGTCCTCGACGACGTCCGGGTGCCCGCCGCCAACCTGATCGGCGCGGAGGGCAGCGGCTTCGCGATCGCCCAGGCCCGGCTCGGTCCCGGCCGTATCCACCACTGCATGCGGCTGATCGGCATGGCGGAGCGTGCGATCGAGCTGATGTGCCGACGGGCCGTGTCCCGTACGGCCTTCGGGAAGCCGATCGCGCAGCAGGGCGTCGTCCAGAACTGGATCGCGGACGCACGGGTGACGGTGGAGCAGCTGCGCCTGCTGGTGCTGAAGACGGCCTGGCTGATGGACACGGTCGGCAACCGCGGCGCGCACACGGAGATCCAGTCCATCAAGATCGCCACCCCGCGCGCGGTCGTCGACATCATCGACCGGGCCGTCCAGCTGCACGGCGCGGGCGGGGTCAGCCAGGACTTCCCGCTGGCCGAACTGTGGGCCGCGGCACGGACCTTGCGGCTGGCGGACGGTCCCGACGAGGTGCATCAGCGGTCGCTGGCGCGGCGGGAGCTGAGGAGGTACCTCTGATCGGCCGGCGGGTGGTGACCGGCGGGGGACGGCGTGGTGGCACGTCCGGCGGGTGAGGTCGTGGTGGCATGTCTGGCGCACAGGCGCCGGGCGTGCCACCACCGTTTGACGTCAACTCGCCACCCACTTCAGCCTTTACGGTGAAAATCACCCTTCAGCCCATAACGTGGGGCGTTCCCCTCGATAGCTTCAGGCGTGCACTCCTTCGGCTCCCGCCGCGAACAGAGGCGAAAGAGCCGACCCCCACAACGTCCCCAGGGCCTGTACGGCGCGCAGGCCCTGGGGACATGGCCGGCTTCCCGGGGCGGGACCCGGCCGCGGACGGCGACGGACCGGCGCTACGGACGCAGCGCCCGCAGCAGCAGATCCGCCAGATGGTCCGCCACCTCCTGCGGGGCGAGCGGGCCGCCCGGCCGGTACCACGTGGAGAGATGGTGGACCGAGCCGAAGTGGTAGTCCACCACCAGATCGGACGGTGTGGCGGTGGAGAAGACCCCGCTCCGCTGCCCCTCCTCGACCAGCGCGCGGAACCGCTCGTGATAGCGGCGCCGCTCCGCCCGTACCTGCTTGTTCTTCTCCGGGCTCAGATGGTGCATCGAGCGGAAGAAGATCGAGGCGTCGTCGAGGTTGTCGATCGTCGTCACGACGACATCGGCGGCGGCCGCCCGCAGCCGTTGCTCCACCGGCTCGTCCGCGTCGGCGAAGGCGTCGAGACGCTCCTGCTGGAGGCGGAGCACCCGGGCGTAGACCTCCTGGAGGAGATCCTCCTTGGAGCCGAAGTAGTGGTAGAGCGCACCCTTGGTGACTCCCGCCGCTTCGACGATCTCCTGGACGGAGGTGCGGTCGTAACCGTGCTCCGCGAAGAGCCGGGTGGCGGCGGCCAGCAGCCGCTGCGGGACGGGCGTGCCGCCCCCGTCGGTCGTCGTCCTGGCCATGTGCCGCCACTGCCTTTCGCTCCGTACCGCTCCGTACGTCCGTGCTGCCCGTGATGTCCGCGGTGCCGACGCTTCAGCGCTGTCCACACTGTCCGCGCCGTCCGCGTGATCTACGGGACGCCTACTTGGGGGGACGCAGTTCCCGCCTCAGGATCTTTCCACTTGTGGTCTTGGGCAGCTCGGGCAGGATCTCCACCTCGCGAGGGTATTTGTACGCGGCGAGGCGGTCCCGGCAGTACGCGCTCAGCTCGGCGGGTCCGGCCGTGGCGCCGGGGCGCAGGCTGACGTACGCCTTCACGGTCTCTCCCCGGTAGAGGTCGGGGACACCGACCACGGCCGCCTCGCGCACCTCGGGATGGGTGTAGAGCACGTCCTCGACCTCGCGCGGCCAGACCTTGAAGCCCGAGGCGTTGATCATGTCCTTCTTGCGGTCGACCACGTAGAGCCAGCCGTCGGGGTCCATGAACCCGATGTCACCGGTGCGCAGTTCACCGTCCGGGAAGGCCTCGGCGGTCGCCTCGGGCAGCCGCCAGTAGCCGGACACCACCTGAGGGCCGCGCACCGCGATCTCGCCCTGCTCGCCGAAGGGCAGCTCCGCGCCCTTGGCGTCGATGATCCGTACGACGTTGTCGGGCCCCGGCACACCGACGGAGAGCGTGCCCGAGACCGGGTCGACCGGGGCTTCCCTGTCGGACGGTACGGAGGCGCAGGGGGCGGTGCACTCGGTGAGGCCGTAGCCGTTGCTGAGGTACGGGCCGAGGGCCGCGCGGAACGACTCGACCAGCGCGGGCGGCAGGGGCGCGCCGCCCGAGGAGAGCACCTCGAAGGAGCTGAAGTGCTCCCGGGTGACGTCCGGCTGGGCCGCCAGCGCCATGAAGGCCGTGGAGGGACCGACGGTGTACGCGGGGCGGTGCTCGGCGAAGGCGTCGAGGACCACGCCCGCCTCGAAGCGGTACGCGAGGGCCAGGGTGCCCGCGTTGGCGACGCACGCGGCCAGCTCGCAGACCATGCCGGTGATGTGGAAGAGCGGCGCGAGCGCGAAGTAGCAGGCGCCCTCCGCGATGGGGTGGCCGGTGCGCTGGCGCTCGGCGTTGACCATGATGTTGGCGTGGGCGTTCAACGCGCCCTTGGGTTTGCCGCTGGTCCCCGAGGTGTAGCTGATCAGCGCCACGTCGGTGGCGGCCGGGTCCCGCTCGGCGGGCGCGGGCAGTCCACTGCGCGCCACGGCCAGCAGATCGTCGGTGTCGGTGGGGCGCGGGAGGCGGGCGAAGCCGAGGACGCGGGGGTCGTCGCGGGTCTGGAAGTCGAGTTCACAGGCGGTGAGGGCGAACCGTACGGGCGAGGCGGCGGCCGTCTCGCGCAGATACGACTCCCAGGCACGGTCCGCGCAGATCAGCGCCGTGACCTCGGCGTCCGCCAGCGCGTGCGCGACCTCGGCGGACTTGTACATCGGGTTGAGCGGGACGACGATCGCGCCCGCCTTCCAGGCGCCGAGCAGCGCGAGGACGAAGTGCGGGCTGTTCTGGAGCATGATCGCGACGCGGTCACCCGCGGCAAGCCCCTGGGCGGCGAGATGGCCGGCCACGGAGTCTGACAGCTCATCGGCCTCGCGGTAGCTGATCCGGCCGTCGAAGTAGGCGAGCGCGGTGCGTTCGGGGACGCGGGTGACGGCCGCGCGGAAGGCGTGCACGACGGACGCGGGCGGGTCGAGCGGGATCCGCTGGGCCTCGCTGAGCAGACCGAGCCAGGGCTTGGCCGCGTATATCGAACCTGTCATCCGTCGATCCTCTCCCACTTCTGCTGGATCCGGTTCATGGTGTCCAGCCAATGGTCGGGATCGTCGGCCCGCGCCTGGTAGAAGCCCGCCACCTCGGGGTGCGGCAGCACGAGGAAACGGTCCTCCGCCATGGCCGCGATGAGGGCGTCGGCGACGGCCTCCGGCTCGATGGCGGTGGGGGCGAGCACGAGTTCACCGGCGCTTCCCGTGGCGTCCAGCATGTCCGTGCGTACCCCCTGCGGACAGATGGCGTGGACCTTGAGGCCGCGGTGGCGGTAGGTCAGCGAGAGCCATTCCGCGTAGGCCAGCGCGCCGTGCTTGGTGACGCTGTACGAGGGCGCGCCGATCATGGTGAGCAGTCCGGCGGCGGAGACGGTGGAGACGAACCGGCCGCTGCCGCGCTCCAGCCAGTCGGGCAACAGGCCCCGGACGGCCCGGACGTGCGCCATGACATTGACGTCCCAGGCGGCCGACCAGTCGTCGTCGGAGAGTTCGTCGCCCGGGGGTGAACCGACGCCGGCGTTGGCGCAGTAGATGTCGACGGTGCCGCCAAGGGCTTCGCGGGCCTCGGCCACGATCAGGGAGGCGTCTCCGGGGACCGCCACGGCGTCGATCTCGGCGGCGACGGCCTCGGCCTTCCTCGCGTCGAGGTCGTTGACCACCACGCGGGCACCTTCGGCCGCGAACCGGCGGGCCAGCGCGGCACCGATGCCGCCTCCGGCCCCTGTGACCACAACTCCCGCACCGTGCACCGTACTCATCGGGACCTTCCTTTCCGGGCTGCTGGTTCCTTGTCGACTACGCCGTCGACATCAGCAGACTAACCAGTCGGTATGGAGCGGGGGAAGGGATGGGGAAAACGGTGGGGAAGGGTGCGGGGACAGCGGTGGGATAGCCGAGCGCGCGGGCGCCGGACCACCGGGCCACGCCTCGTTCCGCGCGCCTGTTCGGAGCGCTAGCGTGCGTGGCCATGACAGTCGGCCCGAGGTGTGGAGGTGCCCGATGCGCGGAGGCGGCAAGGACGGCGGTAACAGCGGGGGCGGCGGAGGCAGTGGAGGCGACGGGGGCGGCAGACGTGACGAGGGTGGCGGGATGAGCCTGTCCAGACGGGGTTTGCTGGCCGCCGGTGGCGCGGTGGGGGCCGCGGGGGCGCTGGCCCCTGGGCCCTCCCTCAGCTCCACGCAATCGTCGGGAAAGGGGTCCGGCGCGGGGTCGGGCCGAGGCCGTGTCCGTACCGGCTTCGACCGGCTGGCCGCCGACGGCTACCGGCTGCTCGCCGGGCAGAAGGTCGGCGTGGTCACCAATCCGACCGGGATCACCGGGGACGCGCACCACATCGTGGACGTCATGCACGCCGACGACCGGGTGAATCCGACCGCCGTCTTCGGTCCGGAGCACGGCTTCAGGGGCACGGCCCAGGCCGGGGGCTCGGAGGGGCGTTACGACGATCCGGCCACCGGCCTGCCCGTCTACGACACGTACCTCAAGAGCGGGCAGCCGCTGGCGGACATCTTCACCGCGTCCGGCGTCGACACCGTCGTCTTCGACATCCAGGACGCGGGCGCCCGCTTCTACACGTACATCTGGACGCTGTACGACTGCATGGAGGCGGCGGCCGTCGCGGGCAAGCGATGCGTGGTGCTGGACCGGCCGAATCCGGTGAGCGGGCGGGCGGCTCTCGGGCCCGTTCTGCACCCGGAGTTCGCCACCTTCGTCGGACGCCGGCCCATCTCGCAGGCGCACGGCATGACCGTCGCCGAACTGGCGCGGCTGTTCAACGGCGAGTTCCTCACCGCGAAGCCCGTCCGGTTGGACGTGGTGACGATGTCCGGCTGGCGTCGCGGCGACTTCTTCGACGCGACGGGCCTGCCTTGGGTGCCGCCGAGCCCCAACATGCCCACGCCCGACACCGCGCTCGCGTACTCCGGCACCTGCCTCTTCGAGGGGACGAATCTGTCCGAAGGGCGCGGTACCACCCGCCCGTTCGAGCTGCTGGGCGCGGAGGGCATCGACCGGAAGTGGGCGCAGGCGGCCAACGCGGAGCGGCTGCCGGGCGTGCGCTTCCGCGAGGCGTACTTCGCGCCGACCTTCTCCAAGTTTCAGGGCAAGACGATCGGCGGGGTGCAACTGCACGTACACGACCGGGAGTTGTTCGATCCGGTACGCACCGGAATCGCGCTGCTGGTCACCGCGAAGAAGGTGTGGGGCGGATTCGCCTGGCGTTCCGACAACTGGATCGACAAGCTGACGGGTTCGAGCGCGGTCCGCACGATGATCGACGCGGGCGCGTCGACGGACGAGGTGGTGGACGCCTGGCGGGACGAACTCGCGGACTTCCGTTCCGTACGCCGGAGATATCTGCACTACCGGTGACGAGTGCCGCACCGGTCACGGGCACCGACGGTCACGGGCCGTCGACGTTCCGACGTGGACGTTTCCGCCCGCACTGCGGAATCCGGGGCCCGCGACCGGACGTCTCACCATCCGGGAGTACGTGTACTGCCCGTTGACCGCTCCGTACCTCGGCCGCCAGAGTGCCGGTCGTGATCGATGACACGACGCCCCCCGCGGACGCGACGAAGCGCGCGAAGAAAAGCCCCGGCCCCGCCGACGGCAGCCCGGCGGGACCGGGGGTCCACAGTCGGGCGGACGGCAGCCCGGGGGACAACACCCCGGAGAGCATGCGCCGGGTGGCGGTGGCCAGTTTCATCGGCACCGCCATCGAGTTCTACGATTTCTACATCTACGGCACGGCGGCGGCGCTGGTACTGAACGAGGCGTTCTTCCCGAACCTCTCCCCCATAAATGCCACCCTCGCCTCCTTCTCCACCTACGCGGTCGCCTTCGCCGCCCGGCCCATCGGCTCGGTCGTCTTCGGCCACTTCGGCGACCGCGTCGGCCGTAAATCCGTCCTCGTCGCCTCGCTGCTGCTGATGGGCCTGTCCACCGCCCTGGTGGGACTGCTGCCCGGCTACGGCAGTTGGGGCATCTGGGCACCCCTGCTGCTCGTCCTGCTGCGCTTCCTCCAGGGCATCGGCCTCGGCGGCGAGTGGGGCGGCGCGGCGCTCCTGGCCGTGGAACACGCGCCTCGGGGACGGCGCGGCCTGTACGCCGCGTTCCCCCAACTCGGCCCGTCCGTCGGCTTCTTCGCCGCCACCGGCATCTTCTGGCTGCTGTCCGCCTCCCTCGATGACGCGGCCTTCGCGAGCTGGGGCTGGCGCGTTCCGTTCCTGCTGTCGTTCCTGCTCGTCGCCGTCGGCCTGTTCGTACGGCTGAAGATCAGCGAGACGCCGGTCTTCGAGCGGGTGATGGCGCGGCAGGAGGCCAGCAAGGCCCCGACGCTCGACGTCGTCAGGCGTCATCCGCGCGAACTGCTGCTCGGCGCGGGCGGGATGATCGTCGCGTACGGACTGTTCTACACGGCCACGACGTACTGCCTGTCGTACGCGACCACCACTCTCGGCGTACCGCGGAACACCATGCTCGCACTGTCCCTGGTCGCCTGCCTCTTCCTCGCGGCGGGCACCTGGCTGGCCGCCACCCGCTCCGACGCGGGCGGCCGGCGCCGCCTGGTGCTGGTGGGCTGCGGGCTGGCGGGGGTCTGGGGCCTGATCCTGTTCCCGCTGCTCGACACCGGGCAGCCGGTGCTGATCGCCCTGGCGCTGGGCGGCGCGCTGTTCTGCATGGGCGTCGTGTACGGCCCGATGGGCGCGTATCTCCCGGAGCTGTTCGGCGCCCGGGTCCGCTACTCGGGCGCGTCCCTCGCGTACAACCTGGGCGGAGTCCTCGGCGGCGCGGTCTCCCCACTGATCGCGACGCGCCTCCAGTCGGGCTTCGGCTCGGCGTCGGTGGGCTGGTACGTCAGCGCGATGGCCGTGGTGTCGCTGCTGTGTGTACTGGCGCTGCCGGAGACCCGCGAGCGGGAGCTGGGGTGACGAGCGGCTGGAGCGCCGGAGAGGGGCTCCGGCGCTCCAGCGGTCCCCTCCAGGCTTCAGCGAGCCAGGGTGGCCGGCCGGCTGTCCGGAGCGATGTCGACGCCGGGCAGGCTGCCGGACGGATCGCCGGGCAGCGCCTTGCGGGCGTCCGCGCCGGCGCCGGGGCAGAGCGCCTCGACCATGTGGCCGTTGATGGCCGCGTCGATCGGACTCGGCTCCAACTGCCCTTCCTCATTGATCTTCTGATATTTCGTCAGGTTCCAGCCATAGGCCAGCTGGCGCTTGCCGTCGCGGCTGGACATCGCCATCGTCGCGGCGCCGAACACCGCCCCGTCATGGCCCCAGAAACGCCCGCAGGACAGGTCGAGCGAGTAGATACCGAGGCCGTACCCGACCCCGCCCGCCGGTACGGTGCGGAGCATCTCGGTGAGGGCGGACGAGCCGATGAGCTTCCCGCCCAGCAGGACGCGGTAGAAGCGGTTCAGATCGTCGGTGGTGGAGACGATCGAACCGGCCGTGCTCGCCCAGGACATGTTGTAGACGCCGTAGTCGCGGGGCGGGCCGCCCAGACCGTAGAAGGACTCGTACATCCGGGGGTGCGGGCCGGCGATGTACGGGGTGCGCGGGTACGAGGTGTGGCGCAGCCCGGCCCGGTCGATGACGTTGCGGGTGATGTAGGTCGCGGCGTCCCGGCCGGTGACCTCCTCCAGGATCAGCCCGGCGATCACGTAGTTGGTGTTGGAGTAGCTGAACTTCCCCTGCTCGGTGACCGGGGCCTTGAGGCCGATGCGTACCAGTTCCTCCGGGGGGATGGAGCGGAAGCGCTCCTCCTCCAGGCTGGTGGTGGAGTTCTGGGCCAGGGAGGGGAAGGCGCCGAGTATGTAGTCGCCGATACCACTGGTGTGGTTGAGGAGCATGCGTACGGTGACGGTCCGGCCGCGCTCTCCCGGGATGAGGTCCGGGAGGTAGTCGGCGACCGGCGCGTCGAGGTCGATCCGGCCCTGTTCCACCTGCTGGAGAAGGGCGACGGCGGTAAAGGTCTTGCTGACGCTGCCGACCCGGTGGCGCATGCCGGGCTTCATCGGGCGTCCCGTGTCCACATCGGCTTCCCCGGCGGCGCCGGTCCAGCGCTGGGAGCCCGCGCGGACGGATGAGTAGACGCCGTACATCCCCGCCTCGTCGATGGCGTCGAGTCCGGCGCGCAGGGCGGCCCGGTCCAGAGGCTCGGTTCTCGACGGGGCGGCTTCCGCGCCGGGCGCCCCCGGAGCGGCGGCGGTGGCGGCCGGCACAACGCTCGTCATCAGCAGTGTGGCCCCCACCGCCGCTCCGACGAGCCGGGCTGTTCGCATACGCATAGCTTCTCCCCCTCGGTGTCCCATCACGACAGGAACGATTCTTCCGGGTGACGGGCGAGCCCTGCGTCCTTCCCCCGGGGGACTGTTTGCTCCCCCTTTACTCATCCTGTGGTCCATGGCGCCTCGTCATCACGATTGATGTCCGGAGCGGTTCCCCTGAGATATGCCCGAGTGGTCCTCCGAGGCAGAGGTGAGCTTCGAGGGTGTCGGTGTCTCCACCCGAGGGACCTCATTTGGCCGGGAGCACGGCCACACCCCAGGATGGGGCCATGACCGAGATCCACACGCCCCGCCTCGTCCTGCGCCGCTGGACCGAGGACGACCTCGTCCCCATGGGAGAAATCAACGCGGACCCCGAGGTCATGCGCTGGATCGACGACGGCTCGGTCCTGACCCCGGACCAGACCGCGGAGGCCGTCGAACGGTGGGAGGAGGACTGGGACGAGGAAGGCTTCGGCCTCTTCGCCGTCGAACTCCTCGCCTCGGGAGAACTGGCCGGCTTCGCGGGCCTGTCCGTACCCGAGTACCTGCCGGAAGTACTGCCCGCCGTGGAGATCGGCTGGCGGCTCGGCCAGCCGTTCTGGGGCCAGGGCTACGCGTCGGAAGCGGCCCACGCCGCCCTGGAGTTCGCGCTCCAGGACCGTGGCATCGACCGCGTGATCAGCATCAGCCGACCGGGCAACGAGGCGTCGGAGAACGTGATGCGAAAGCTGGGCATGGTCCCCGAACGCGTCACCACCCACCCGGTGCACGGTTTCCCGCTGCACGTACACGCCATCGACCTCTCGGAGTTCGACGCGTGAGGTGACGCGGGTGGGGTCCTCCGGTGATGTGGCTGCCCTTGACGAGCAGCCACATCAACCGGTCCGCAGAGCTGACGCCAGACGCCGGTTCATCGTCGGCTGAGGAAGGTGTCCAACTGCTCTGCGGTCAGGACCGGGTCGTCGTGGTGAATGGTCGTGATTCCCAGCGCCTCCGCCGGAGGCAGGTTCTCCGCGGTGTCGTCCACGAAAACGCACTCCGGTCCCGACAGGCCGAGGGCATCCAAAGTCCGCTGGTAGATGAGCGGAGAGGGCTTTCTCACCTGCTCCAGCTCGGAAAGGATCACTACATCGAACCCTTGGTCCAGGCCGAGATCCCGGTAGGGGTTATAGGGCTCCAGGCCGAACGAGTTCGAGAGCATGGCCACCTTGATACCCGCCTCCCGCGCTCTCCGAGCCGCCTGGACGATGGCGGGTTCAGGGCTCAGGCAGGAGAGGGCCCGCCGCATCAGATCGGTGGGGTCGACACCCAGGATTCGCCCGATGACCTCGTTCCACTGCCGCTGAGTGGCCCTGCCGACCTCCAGGTCGGCGTACACCCGCACGCCGTCCGGGTGTTCTTGAAGCGCGCGGGAGTAAGCACCGGGTTCCAGCCCTTCCGCCTTCTCGAAGGTCGGCCCAGTGATCATTCGGGTCGTGAGGACTCCGCCGAAATCAAGGATCAGTCCGTTGTACTGCAAGGCGACTCCTGGAGTGACAGGCGTGCGGTCCGCCGGTGAAATGAGTTCTTGGAGCGTTCTTGCCCCGCCTCAAACAACAGCCCGGGTCTCAAACACTCACTCGGCGCCCGCTCACTCCCTCCCACTCCCTCTCGACCGCCACAGGGACGTTGTCATGCTGAGGGTGCCGACGGAGCAGGACGACACAGTCAGTGACCCTGGTCAAGTCGCCTGCCGATCGGGCCACTTGCTTCTCCGTCTCCAGCGCCGCACACCGTGAGCAACTCATTTCCAGTCCCCCGCCCGCCGGTGCGGGTGAGCCCGCAGCTCCCTGTTGCACTCCCGTACGCTCAGCGCGCCGATCGAACGCCGCGCCTGCTCGCGCTGTCTGACCAGTGCGGCGCAGACGTCGCATCCCTCAACCGGCGTCGGCTCCAGGTCGGGTCCCCACAGAGTCGGGGCCTGGGACTGGGGCTTGCCGACATCTCCGGTCATGCGATCCGCCGTAACCCGCACACGATCGCCTGAAGCGTCTCCCATGAAGGGGAGGCGTCGAACGCCGTGGGCCACCACGCGGGAGGGTTCTGCGGCATCCAACCGTCTCCGGTGTCGCCCATCGCGTCCGCAGCGGGCGCGGGACCCGCTCTCTCCAGCAGTTCGCAGTGATCCGGATACGTGTCCCATTCGCGTCCGCCGCCGAGAGAGCGTAACTGGACTCTGCCGCCGATACTTCCCATCACAACGCCGGTGCGCAGGGTGCGGGTGTCGCGGGCGACGGTGCCTCTCACAGGCTTGATCTGCTGATTGCTCGCCATGCGAAAACGCTATGCGGGCACGACGATTCGCCCCAGACATGCGTTGTGGCACTTCACCGAGGTGCCGTCAGGAAGTGCCACAACGCACAGTAGTCAGCCGGACACACCCAGGTGGGTGGCCATCTCTCGCATGTCCTGGGTCAACGTCCGCTTCCGGCGCGCCAGGATGTCGCTCATGATGTGGCCCGCCATCGGCTGGTGCTTGATCCACTCGGGGGCGGTACGACGGATGGTGTTCAGCTCCTGCATCGCGTCCTGATGGGATCCGAGCGTGACATGAGCCCGTGCGACATCAAGACGATGCCGGTCCCAGTTGATCGCACTCGGCCGACCGAACCTCTTCAACGCCTTGCTGCCTACGAGCCCCTCGTCGGCCCTCCGCAACACACCCCGGGCGTCTCCGACAAGGCAGAGGTCTTCGATCGCCTTCAACTCGGCTGTCACCGGCCCGAACGTGCCCCAGTGCTGGCGGAAGTCGGTGTGTTCCACATCCAGCGCGCTCGCCGCCGTGGCCACCATCCTGCGGGCCTCCTTGGCGACGTCGGGACGGTTGTTGCGCATGGCCGCGGAGGCGACGCGCTGGCAGAGCTCGCCCCAGACAGCGAGCTGGCCCGGACTGGCGTCGGACATGCGCGGCTCGACCTCGGCCGCTGTGACGGAGGACAGGCGCTCGACCTCGTCGAACCGGTCCTGGCGCAGAAGCAGCCACCCCATACCGACCACACCGGTGGCCGCCAGAAGAGTCTGTCCCGTCTCCCTGGCGTCCCTGATGCCCTGCGACAGGGCGTGATACGCCATGTCGTTGCGCCGGACCTGCGTCAAGTACTTGCCGGCCAGGAAGAAAGCACACGCACGCACTATGACCGCCCGCTGCCGCGATTCCCCCTCCTCGCTGACGCCGACGGTCGCCTCGGCGGCACGCAGAATGCCGGGAAGACGCTTCGCCACGGAGTCGTAGCGATCCGCGCGATACAGGCTCTGGGTCTCATCGATGGCGCGCTGGAGGTCGGCGAGATCGGTCGCCTGCTCCGGTTCCACGACGACTTCGGAGAGCCCGATGGGCGGCATGAGCGCCCGCCTCAGCTCCATGAGCTTGACGCTGTCCCCGTTGTTCTCACGAACAGGCTCGGGCGCCTCGGTGACGAAGAGACTCGACGTTGTGGTGCCGAGTGCTCTTGCCAGCATGTGCAGGGTCTCCACGCGGGCGCTTCCGCCCTGCTCGACCTTGCGGACGGCACCGACCGAGAGGCCCGCCGCTTCAGCGAGCTGTTCCTGGCTCATGCCCGTGCGGCGCCGATGATTTCGGACGTTCTCTTGCAGTGACGACATCGAATCACCTCATCGCCAGCGTAAGGCATTTGGGACACACAGAGGTCATCGCGTCACTGACCGTACCCGGGGGCGCGGGTGGGCCTCGCGGCCCTTACCTCGCCCCCGGCGGGGGACGTCGCCCGCCCCGAGCAGTCCGGTGGAGGGCAAGTTCAACCATCCGGCCGTTCATGACGTGGACGTGATGACATCGCGATGTCATGACCAATGACGTGTCATCCAGCCCTCGATGACATTCAGGTGAGGCCAAGTCGGCCTGCTGCCATACGATTTCGACTTTCTCGTCGAAAACGGCAAGGTGCTGCTCGTCCATCACGACCGCTTCGACAAATGGGTACCACCGGGCGTTCATCAGGCAGGTGGGTTGTCGGGATCAAGTTTGTCGGGTTGTTCGGAGCACCGTCCGGATGATGAGGTGGCACGGTGACCAACCACGGTGGAGCGGCGGCTGTTCGACCGTTGACGCTGGCCTGGGTGTGTCGGCACCTGGAGGCCGGCGAACGGGTCGTCGGCACCGAGGCGCTGCACGGTGGCATCACCGCCGAGATGCGGAGGCTGATCATCGGCACGCGGGACGGCGGCACCCGTGATCTGGTGCTGCGGAGCATTGTCGACCCGTTCTACGTGGGGCACGCCGAGGACTCGATGGGCAGGGAGCCGGGCGCCCTGACCCTGCTCGAGGGGACCGACGTGCCGGCTCCTCGGCTGGTCGCGGTTGATCCGACCGCCGCGCACTGCGAGTATCCGTCGCTCCTCATGACGCATCTTCCTGGCCGGACGGTCCTCGACAACGAGGGAGTGGAAACGCGCGTCCCACTGCTGGCACGCCAACTCGTGGCGATCCACGCGCTGCGACCCGCCGAGCGGCCCCCGACGTACGTGACGCTGACGACCGCCGACACCGCCGTCGTTCCGCAGGGCGCCGACGCGGCGGCATGGGCCGCGGCGATCGACGTGATCCGCAAGCCCGCGCCGCCCTACGAGGGGCGATTCCTGCACCGGGACTTCCAACCCGGCAACGTGCTGTTCGACGTGCCGCCTGCACACCCGGCACGGGCCCGGATCACCGGCGTCGTCGACTGGGCGGCGACCTCCTGGGGCCCGGCTGACCTCGATGTCGCACACTGCGCCACCAATCTCGCGCTACTGCACGGACCGGCGTGGGGTCTGCGGTTCGCTGAGGCGTACGAGGAGGCCGGCGGGACGCTGGCCGCGGCCCCGGACGAGCGGCTGTACTGGCAGGTGCGGGACGGGCTGGCCTGCTCGGAGGAAGTGCACCTGGTGTCGCGGCCGTGGCGCGAGGCGGGCAGGACGGAGCTGACGAGGCGAGCCGTGGAGGAGCGGCTGGATGCCTATGTCACCGCCCTGATGGACGCGCTGGGCTGAGCCCAGGCGGTCCGGGGCGCGACCCCGGCCTCACCGCTCACCGCTCACCGCTCACCGCTCAATCAAGTGGGGAATCGAGCAGACGCTGGGGAATTGGGCCAACGTTGTGCCGATCCCCAAGGCCGGAAGCGAGCTTCTCCGTGTCTGAACGATTACCGACGAGACGCCCGTCGGCGCGGGCTGGGGAGGCGGGTGACGTTCCCGGACACCTGCCGTCGCGTCGATCCGCCCGGACGCAGAGTTTCCCTCCGCCTGCGCGCGTACCCGTGCCCGGGTGCCGCGCCGCTCTCGTCCACGGCGTCGGCGTGCACGGTCCGGAACGGGGTTGAAGGTCCCGTAGCGGTTTCTCGCCCACGAGCAGAAGGAGTTGAGGCCAGCGCGATCGGTATCGAAGGACGTCGACCTGATCCGTTCTTCGTTGCGCAGATCGGTGAGGCGCCAGTCCTTGAACGCTTCGGCATCCCTCACCGTCGCGGCATCCCAGGAGCGGCCAAGGGCGTCCAGGAAGTCGAGCCATACGACCAGCGAGTACGCGTACCGCTTCCACGTCCCGGACTCGGAGGGCACCATCTTCCCTTGGCGGAAGAAGAGATTGATCCGAGGATCAGGCCGACCCGACGGCGAGAGGAACACCGGGGTGCCGTGCCGGGCTCCATGCGGGCGGCCCGTGCATGCAGATCTCCGAACCTCAGGACATCAGCGATCTCCAGCGGGCCCGCGATTCAGGCCGTGGAAGCGCAACTGGAGGAGGTCCACGGAGCGGCCTGGTCGGCCCGGAGGACATCGGTGGGCTCCAGACCTTCGAGCAGGTCCGCTCTCTGACACGGTTCGCACTGCTGAACCAGCCGGACACCGCCGAGCGCATCCAGCCGTAGGTACCACGGCTGCCGGCTCGTCATTCCGGGCGGCCGAAGCGGCGGGCCGCCCATAGGAGGGCCAATGTGCCACAGGTCAGGAGGAGGGCGGCTTCGAGGAGCAGGGGAGGCTGCCGGCCGGCCCATTCGATGCCGCCTACGGCTGCCTGGTCCGGTACCCGTAGGGCGATGCAGCGGCGCAGCAGGTCCACTCCGTAGGCGAGCGGATTGGCGTCGGCCAGTGTGCGGGCCCAGCCCGGCATGGACTCCAGCGGAAAGAAGGCACCGGAAAGGAACAGCAGCGGCATCATCACCAGGCCGAGCAGCATGTGGAACGTCTCCGCGCTGCGGAGGCCCACGGCCAGGGCCAGGGCCAGGGCGGTGATGGTGAAGGAGGCCAGGATGATGCCGGCGAGAAGCAGCCCCAGGAGCCGTGGGTCGTAGGGCAGGCCCACGGCACCGGCCAGGCCGAGCAGCACGGAGCCCTGGGTCGTGGCGACCAGAGTGCCGCCGACGCAGCTTCCCAGGAGCAGGGTCGAGCGGCTGACCGGGGCCATCAGGAGTTCTCGGAGGTAGCCGCTCTGCCGGTCGGCGATCAGGCGCATGCCGACGGTGATGGCCGGCATCTGCACCGTCATCATCAGCATCCCGGGGAAGAGGTAGGCCTGGTAGCCGACGCCCAGTGAGCTGCTGGGGATGAGGGCGGCCAGTCCGCCGCCCAGGACGAGGAGGTAGAGCACGGGGTGGAGCAGCATCAGTGCGGTGTGGGTGCGTTGACCGGCCAGGCGCAGCAGATCGCGGTGGACCAGGGCGTGCACCGCGCGTAGCTCGTGCCGCAGGCGGGGCGGCCGTTCGCTGCCGGAGGCGGCTGGGGTCCGGAGGGTGGGTGTGGTCATCGGCCGCCTCCGGCTTCCGCCGTGGTTTCGCACGGGGTCGGGTCGGCCGGTGTCCGGCCGGTTTCTGTGGCGTGGATGCTGCGGCCGGTGTGGCGGAAGAAGACATCGTCGAGTGTGGGTGGGGTCGCGGAAGCCGCGTGCACGGCGATGCCGTGGCCTTCCAGTGCCGCGCACAGGCGGGGAATCCAGGCGCTGCCGTCGGGCACTCGCAGACGGATCCCGTCGGTGTCCACGGTGATGGCGCGGTTCGACGGCGCGATCCGGCGCACGACCTGCTGTGCTGTCGCGTCGTCGCTGGTGTGCAGCGCCACCCGGTCATCTCCGATCGCGGCCTTGAGAGCGAGGGGCGTGCCTTGTGCCACCAGGCGGCCGCGGTCGATGATGGCGATTCGGTCGCAGTTCTCCGCCTCCTCCAGATAGTGGGTGGTGACGAAAAGCGTGCTGCCGTGCCGGTCGCGCAGGGTGCGCAAGTGCTCCCAGACCTGGGCGCGGGCGTGGGGGTCGAGTCCGGTGGTCGGCTCGTCCAGGAACAGCACCCGGGGGGTGTGCAGCATGCCGCGGGCGATCTCCAGGCGGCGCCGCATGCCGCCCGACAGGGTGCGAACCGGGCTGCGCCGCCGGTCGGTCAGACCGACCATGTCGAGTACCTCGGTCGCGCGCTCGCGGGCGTGACGGCGGCGCAGCCCATAGAGGCGTGCGTGGATGTGGAGGTTCTGGTCGGCTGTCAGGTCCGGGTCCAGGGCGCTGTGTTGGAAGAGCATGCCGATCTGCCGCCGTACCTCGTGGGGCTGGGCGAGGACGTCGGCGCCGGCCACTGTCGCGTGCCCGGCGGTGGGGCGGACCAGGGCGCACAGCATGGCGATAGTGGTGGACTTCCCGGCGCCGTTGGGGCCGAGAAAGGCGAAGGTCTCACCTTGTGGCACGTCCAGGTCCACGTCGCGTACGGCGTGGGTGGTACTGCCCTCCGGGCCCGGGTAGCTCTTGACCAGACCGCGGGCGCGGATGGCGTACACGGGCTGCGGAGGGTGGTGTGTGACGGGCGGGCCGGTAATGAGGGCCGCCCGGGTGCGGTGGTCATCACCGGCGTGTGGCTGCCGACTCACAGCGTGGACTCCTCGCTTGGCGGGTTGTCGCCTTGTCGCCTGAGATCCGGCCGGCGGCTGTCCGGAGCAGCCGTCGGCCGGGGTGGTGCCGGCGTCCTAGACGCAGCTGATACCGATGCAGATGGTGTTCAGCAGGGTCAGCAGACCGATGCACTGGCAGGTCGCGGCGAACGCCGCTCCGTCGATGCCGACAGGGTCGGTCTCAGGAAGGGCGTGGAGCCGGGCCAGCAGTTCGAGGTCCTGGTTTTCCATGGGCTTCTCCTTTTTCTGTGGGTTGGCGGCAGGGCTTCCTGCCGCTCAGACCGGCAGCTGGACCATCCAGTGCCGGGGGTCGGTGTGGCGGAGCCGCAGGAGGAAGGCGAGGATTCCGGCGGATCCGTCGCTCCAGCCGGTCGAGACGTCCCCGTACTCGTTGGGGAAGACCAGGTGGCCGTGGCGGTAGGCCCCTTCGGCGAGGATGAGGCGGGCCAGGTCCTCGGCCATGGCGCGGTACGTGGGCTCGCCCGTCGCGTCGGCCAAGTCGAGGAGGAAGTCGCCGTTGCCCGCCAGTCCGTGGCATTGGGTGAGGGCGGCGCGGGAGGCGCGTTCCGCGACGGCGTGCGCGCCGCGGCGGGCAAGGTCGCCGAACCTGTCGTCGCCGGTGACCTGCCACAGCCGGACGAGGAAGGTGCCGACGCCCGCGGCTCCGTGGCACCAGTACGGGGCCGTGGGCACGTCCGTGGCGTGGGCGGGCCAGTGGGCCGCCGCGCCGGTGAGCACGACGTTGGCCAGCAGGTGCTCGCCGGCCGCCGCGGCCAGTTCCATGTGCTCGGGGCGTTGCGAGACGGCCGCGGCGGCGAGGAGGAAGCAGCCGATGCCGGCCGTTCCGTGGGCGAAGCCGAGGTAGCGTTTGCCGGCCTCCTCGGAGACGGCTTCCGCGGGAACCGCCCAGCTCACTCCGGCCGGCTCGCGCTGTGCGGCGGCGGCCAGCCGGTCGGCGGCGTCCACGGCGAGTTCGGCGAAGCGCGGGTCGCCGGTACGGTGCCACAGATGGAGGGCGGCGAGTCCGCTGCCCGCGGTGCCGTGGGTGATGTCGTGGCTGGGCGTGGGCTGTTGCGGTGCCAGGGCCAGGGCCAGCGCGTGGTCGGTGAGTCGTCGGTCGCCGATGGCGCGTCCGGCGTCGTACAGGGCCCAGGCGGTCCCGCGGCCGCCGAAGTGCAGGCCGGGGCGTGGGAGTCGGGTGTCGGTGCTGCGTGCGATCCAGTGGCCCGCGGTGGAGATCAGCTCGGGCAGGCGGGGGTCGCCGGTGAGTTCGCGGTACCGCGTCAGTACGGCCAGGACACCGGCCGCACCCTGCTGCACGGTGCAGGGGTCGGTCTCCCCGGCCGTGGTGGACACGGGCCACAGCCGCCGGTCGTCCGCCGGGGTCATCGAGTCGATGAGGTGGTCGACGAGGGCGGCCACCGGATCGTGAGGGGCGTCGTCCCCCGCTGTGCGGGCGGCGGCGTCGCACACCGATTGCGCCGGGGCCGTGTGGGCGGCTTCGCCCACCGGTTGCGCCGGGGCCGGCTTCCGGAGGGCCTCGCGGGCCCTGGGCGGGTCCCAGCGCTCGGCGGGATCGTCCTTCATCAGCCCGAGGATCATCTCCGCCACACCGTCCGGCAGGGACAGCGGCCCGGCGCAGGCGGCCAGCCAGGTGGCGAGCCGCTGTTCCGCGGCTCGGGTGGCAGGCTCCTCGGACAGCAGGTTCGGCACCTTCCCGGCCAGGACGAAGCAGGCGGTGGCGCCCAGGCTGTAGTAGTCCGCCGTCGGAGATACGGGTGCGTCGACCAGGCGTTCGGGGGCGCTGAAGCAGGGGGTGCCCAGGCGGGTCGGCAGGGCGGGGTCGTCCTTCAGGACAGCGAGTTCCAGGTCGATCAGGCGCAGTTCGCCGTCCGGGCGGACCATGACGTTGCCGGGCGTGAAGTCCCGCAGGACGCAGCCGTGGGCGTGGGCCGCCTCGACCAGGTCCACCAGGCGTGCGACCAGGGCCAACGCGTCGGTGCGGTAGCGCTCGCCTCCGACGTCGCGAAAGTGTTCGGCGACCCAGGTGCGCAGGGGGACCCCGGGTACTTGGTCCTCGGCCAGGAACAGGTGCCCGCTGTGTTCGAACAGCGCCAGCAACTCCGGAGCCAGACCCAGGCCCTTGAGCTTCTCCAGCGTCCGGGCCTCGGCGCGCAGCCAGTCGCGTACGTCGCGGCCGGAGGCGTCGGTGTCCACATGCGGCCGGGCCTCCTTGATCACCACGGCGGTGCCCGTGCGGACGTCGGTACCCCGGTAGACGCCGCCCTTGTTCGTATGCCGGATCGCCTCCCGTACCGCGAACCGGCCGCCGAGCAGCACCGGGCCGCTCGCCTCGTCCGCCGTGCGCGGCGGCATGGGCCCCGCGGCGGGGAACGGGCAGACCGCCCAGGGCGGCGGGGAATACTGGCCGGTGCGCTTGTCCTCCACGGGGTTGCCGTCGGGATCCTCGATGAACCACACCAGCAGGCCCTCGTCCGACAGCCGGCGCCGGCCGACGAAGGAGCCGTAGCGGTAGTGCACCAGGCTGTCCGCGGTGTAGGGCCGGTCGGACAGGATCCTGGGGCCGGCCAGCCCCGCCGTGGCCCGGTGCAGCGCCTGGGCGAGCCGGGCCGCGTCGGCGTCGGACCGGGGGTAGACGGTGATGAACTTGCCTGAGCTTCCCCTGGGCGTGGCACGGGAGTTGAGTGCGCTCACCTGATCGAGCGACCTCGCGAACTTGAACGCCGACTCCTCCCGCAGCAGTACGTCCAGGGCCTTGGCCAGGACGGTCGGCGCGGAGGCGGCGGTTGCCGACAGGTGCAGCTTCCAGCCCTGTTCGCGCCGCGCCCCGGACCGGGGCGCGACACGGCACCACGTCTCGTCCGTGTCCGCCGTCCAGCGCGCGTCTGTTCCCGAAGCGTGCAGCGCCCGGTGGAGGAGGCCCTCCAGTCCGGCTTCGGTCGTGTGACTCGTCATTGTCTTTCCCTCCCAACGGCGAGAACCGCCGTCGGGGGAATGCCCATTGACGTAGGCATGCCAACACACGCCCGGCCGAGTTCACCCCATTCGGTAAGCGTGCGGTGTTGTTTCCCGCCCATAAAGCGCGCCCAGCGCGGAAAGAGGCGCGCGGTCGCCCGCGACGGCAGCGGCGTGACCTCGCGCCGTCCCCGCTCGTGGGCGGCACGGCGGGCGAGGAGCAGACGCACCGGGACGCCGCCGAAGGACCGTGGACCCTGTCGGCTGCGCGTGCGAGTGCTTCAGTCGTCAGGCGTCGAAGCGGTGGCGCGAGGCCTCGATGTGGCCGAAGTAGCGCTGGGTCCAGGCGCACATTCCGTCGACGGTCGCCCGCAGGGCTCGGCCCGCCTCGGTGAGGGTGTATTCGACGCGTGGCGGCACAGTGGGGTGCACTTTCCGCTCGACCAGGCCGTTGCGCTCCAGCATGCGCAGGTTCTGCGTGAGCATCTTGTGGCTGATGCCCTCGACCTTGTTCCGCAGTTCACTGAAGCGCAGGGTGCGCTCACCCAGGGATTCGATGATCAGGAACGCCCACTTGTTGGCGATCTCCGAGAAGATCTCCCGCGCCAGAGAGTCCGAGCGTGTCAGGTCCGCGTCGTCGGGTGAGTCTTTGATCTGCTTGGTCACCATAAGGTTCCCCAGTCACCGAAAAGTGCGTTCTTCCATGTCAGGGGAGACTCTCCTACGGTTTCCCAGTAACCACAAGAGACCACGAACGTCGTGGTTCGGTGGGAAGCGAGCCCATCGGGCTCTCGGAACGAGGAGTCGGCATGGCCATCACCCTGGCAAATCCCGAAGGACTGGCGGAGGTCGGCCTCTACCGGCAGGTGTCGGTCGCCACCGGATCGAAGCTGGTCTTCATCGCCGGGCAGGTCGCCTGGGACGCCGATGGGGTCACGGTCGGCGAGGGTGACCTCGCCGCCCAGGTCGAGCAGTGCTACCTCAACGTCGGCACGGCCCTGGCCGAGGCCGGTGCTTCCTTCGACGACGTGGCGAAACTGACCGTCTACCTCGTCGACTGGACCCCCGACAAGATGCCCCTGTTCATGGAGGGGGTGGCTCGGGCCTCCGCGAAGCTGGGCGTCACCCCGGCCCCGCCGCTCACCGGGGTGGGCGTCGCCGCGCTGGCCGGGCCCGACATCCTGGTCGAGGTCGAAGCCACCGCGATCATCGACTGAACAGGGGTTTCCGCCTGAGCGTGTTGATGACCCAGGGACTGTTGACCCAGGGACTGCACGGCGGTCTCGACCAGGGGGCCGGACCGCGTCCCTCGCGGCCCCGCCCCCGATCGATGCCTCAACGCGTCACCGGTGGCTCGGGAATTCCACCACCTGCTGGTAGGTCGGCCTGTTCTGCCAGCTGATCTTGGGGTGGTTGATACCGCCCAGCGCCCGCTGGATGATCGAGTCCGTGCACCACTGGTCCCCCGCCGCGCAGGTGTCGTCGGCCGGGTACACCTCGCTCGCGGGCACCGCCACCGCCGCCTTGAGTGTGGTGAGGAGCGTGTCCCGGCAGGCGCTCAGTACGCCGCCGCCGCAGTACGTGGTGGCCGTCGGGTCCTTCACCGGCTCGCCGAGCACCTGCCTGAGGTCCTTGTCGACATATCCCCACCAGCCGTACTGGAACGCGGAACCGCTGTGCGCACCCGTCGGGCCATGGCTCGACGCCGGGGACTCGTCGATCTGGAGCGAGGCGGTGAGGGCCGTGTAGAGAGCGTCGCCCAGGCCCGGCTTGAATTCCGCTTCGACCAGCCTCGACCACCAGGCGTCCATGATCCGTACGGCGGTGGCGTTGCCGTACGTGTGCGAGCCCTGCGCGGTCTCCTTGCGCTGCGCGCCGGCCGCACGCCAGGTTTCCAACTGCTGTACGGCAGTGTTCAGTTGCGGGTCGGTGACCGCCGCCGAGCGCACCACCTTCAGGAGTTCCGGCAGCACTTGTTCACCGCGCAGGTCGGTCAGGGCCGCGTCGGCCATCGCCTTGGCGAGGGTGGCGCGGGTGACTCCTCCGGCCGCGACCAGTTTCTGGACCCGGTCGTCCAGCAGGTCGCCGCGGTGCACCGCGCCGAAGCCGAAACCGGCCGCGTCGTAGTCCTTGGCCTGCCGGTTGTTCCAGGAGATGTAGTAGTCCTGCCCGACGGACTGCGGGTGCTGGGCGAAGGGCGTGTACGAGGCGGTGTTGGCCGCCGGGTCGAAGCCCTGCCATTCGTAGGCCCGTTCGGCCTTGACGGGCAGCGCCGGGTCGACGCTCGCCGCCCGCACCGGGTTCAGGCCGCTGTTGTAGTAGGCGGCGGTGCGGGAGTCCGCGTAGAACCAGTTGAAGGCGTAGCCGATGTTGGACGCGGCCCGCTGGAAGGACGCGGCGTCCGTCACGTACGCCGGGTCGTTGAGCATCTGGAAGCCGATGATCGAATCGGCTTCGTGACCGTAGGTGCTGCGCAGCGAGGTGTACGCGACGGGCTTGCCGCCGATGGCCGCGCGGTGGGTGACCATGCCGTACGCGGTACGCCAGACCTGGAGCCGGTAGGAGCCCACGGCGGTGGAGTCCGCGGTGGTGGGCTTCCAGGAGTTGCTGCGTTCCAGCTTCTCCATCGGCGTGCAGACGGAGCGGTAGAGGTAGTGCGTGGACGCCTTGGTCGGGGTGGAGCCGTCGGGCTCGCACAGGTCGACGGCGTAGGTGTCGGTGATGTCCTGTTGCGAGGATGTGGCGCTCCAGGCGTAGTCCTGGCCCCGGCCCATCTGGACGTACATCCCGACTCCGGCGAACGCGACGCCGCGCGCGCTGATGCCGGGGCCCTGGAGTTCCTGAAGCATCATCAGTTGTGGCGCGAAGTAGCCGGTTTGGGGTCCGAAGACGGCGACGGGGTTTCCGCTCGCGGTGTGCCGGCCCGAGACCAGCAGGGCGTTCGACATGCCGCGCTTGGCGGAGAGCGACCCCGCCGGGATCACACCGTTGTCGAAGATCCCCTGGGCGGGCTTGAGCTTGGCCGGGACGGTGATCCGGGCCTTGGTGTTGGTGCCCGCCGAGCCGGTCCTGTCGTACACGAGCGGCTCGGCCGCGACCGAGCCCGCGTCCGGCAGGGCCGTACCGCGCGGGTTCGCGGGCTTCTGCGCGTACGGGAAGCTGGTGCCGTCATGGATGGTGAGCACGGCCTCCGCGTCGTCGCGCTGGCGGAAGGACTCCCAGACCTCGGTGCCCTTGACGACGCCGTACTTCTGCTGTGCGGCCAGGAGCGAGAGGGCGGCCTGCACCTCGCCGCCGCCTCCGCCGCCGAACTGTCCGCCGACGACGGAGGCGATGGATATCAGGTCGGTGAGCTTGAAGGGCTGGATCTCACCGACGTTGGTGATCGAGTCGATCTTGCCGGTGAGGACGTACTCGCCGGGGAAGTAGCGTCCGTCCTTGGACTTCTGGCGGTAGGCGTTGATGCCGTCGATGTACGCCTGGGCGTCGGCCATGGCCAGTTCGCCGCGCTCTCCCTGGGTGGTCCTGATCCGTTCGATCTGGGCCTCGTACTCGGCTTCGGTGTACGGGGCCGAGGGCCAGAACTGCTGCTCCAGGCCCTGGTTGGCGAGCGCGCCGCCCGCGAAGGAGGTCAGTTCGCCACGGCCGATGTGCCGGAAGAGGTCCATCATCCAGAGCCGGTCCTGGCCCGCGGCGTAGCCGGCGCCGAACTCGGTGCCGTAACGGGTGGTGCCCTTGATGTGCGGGACGCCGGTCTTCTTGTCCCGGGTGATCGTGACGTCGTCGCGTGGGGAGGTGACGGACTCGACCTGGTCCGCGGCGACGCCGAAGGAGGAGTCGTTGAAGAAGTCGGTGAGCTTCGCGTTGGTGAGCCCGCCGTATCCCGCCACCAGGGAGTCGTACCGCCCGAGTTGATCGGAGGCGTGGGCGGGGAACGTCCCGAACAGGCGGTTGCCGAGGATGTCGGCGAGGGTGGCGTTGCCGTTCTCGCCGGGCGGCAGGATGTCGGCGCACTGGCTCTGGCAGTGATCGGTGACATCGGCGGAGACGGGGGCAGCGGCGGGTGCGCGTGCGGGGTCGGCGGCGGCTTGCGGCAGCGGGGTCAGCAGAGCCGCGCCCAGTGCGAACACCGCGGCGGCGGTGACGGTGACGGCGGTGGGGGCGAAGCGGTCGGGTCTTCCGGTGCGTCGTCGCATGGATGCTCCTCAGGGAGGGCGGTGCGCCGGAGGTTACCGATGGTATGACTCATCAGTAAGGTGAACATCAGTCACCTTTTCCGAATCGACATCGCGCACTTTCTGAGAATCACCTTCGAATCACGGTCGATATCCACCTGAATGCCCGACTCCTGGTCGCCATCTACTTTTTGATGGAGCCGAATGGGGCAGACGTACGTCCATTCCTCAACGCCGAAGAAGCGACGGAGGTGGCATGCGATGGCCGGATTCCGGAGTCTTGCGAGACAGGTGCGCGACCCGCGGTGCGATCTGGCCTTGCGACGGTATTCACTGCGCAAGTGCCTGGAACGATTCGCCCCTTATGGGCATCGGGCGACCTGGGATCATCTGTGTGCGAGGCACAGCATCGAACCCGAGGACAGGGCACCCGAACCGGCGCGGCTGATGGCCGCGCTGGACGAACTGGAAGAGGCGCGGGCCGTATGGCTCGCGTACGAGGTGAAGTTCGCGGAGCGGCGCAAGCGCGAGAAGCACGACGGGCTACGACGACCCGGGAGTTTCGACGACTGGCACCGCCGCACCTGGGGCGGGAACGGTGTCGCCCGGTGCGACAACCCCGCGGTCCATCCGTCGGAGTCGCTCGCCGAGGTGCTGCGGCGACTGATCTCCGGCCTGGAGACGGGCCCCGGAGTGACCTGCCCGGTGTGCGCGGAGCACGGAATCATCTGGCGGCCCGATCTGACCAACGAGCCGTGGTCGGGACCGGTCTGCACGGGCTGCGGCATCGTCGTGCCGGCGCCCGTCCTCACGTCCGAGGCGCTGCGCCGGGCGAAGTTGATACGGCTGGAGGAGCTGGCGTCGGTGGCATGAGGCCTGCGGGGGCCTGCCTCGGGCAGCTCTTGGGCGCGCCCCCGCGGTGTCATCGGGCTCCCGGGTCCTTCGAGCCCTCAGGGGCCTGCGGAACCTCAGCGGCCCCCGCGCCCCCGGGGGCCTTCGGGCGCTGCGGGACCCGGTGTTCCGGAAGCAGGCGCGAGCCCGTGATGCGGTCACCGACGACATCGTCCGGGTTGGACAGGACGCAGGTCTCCATGGAGAGGCAGCCGCAGGCGATGCAGTCGGTGAGGTGGTCCCTCAGCCTGCCCAGCCGGCTGATGCGTTCGTCCAGCTCCGAGCGCCAGGCCCGGGAGAGCCGGGCCCAGTCCTCGCGGTTCGGGGTGCGCTCCTCGGGGAGTTCGGCCAGCGCGTCCCTGATCGTCGCGAGCGGGATACCCACCCGCTGGGCGGCCCGGACGAACGCCACGCGGCGCAGCGCGTCACGACCGTAACGGCGCTGGTTGCCGCTCGTCCTGCGGCTGCTGATCAGCCCTTTGGTCTCGTAGAAGTGCAGGGCCGACACGGCGGCGCCGCTGCGCGCCGACAGCTGGCCGACGCTGAGCTCATGGATCTTCTCCGGAATCTGTGGCACCCCCCGAAGATTACTGGCCGGGCCGGGCGTCCACCGGCGCCGGTGTCCTCGTTGACAGGAGCACACCCGCCGCCCATGCTGAGCAAGCGCTTAGACAGGCGCCACGCGCTGTGCGCGTTCGACGGGTCCGAGAGGCAGGGAAACAGAGACATGGCCGAGCCGAGAGTCTTCACCTCCGCCGATGAGCTGCGCGCCGGAGTCGGCGAGCAGTTGGGTCACAGCGGCTGGCTGGAGATCGACCAGAAACGGATCGACCTCTTCGCCGATGCCACCGGTGATCATCAGTGGATCCATGTGGACCCGGAACGGGCCGCGGCCGGGCCGTTCGGCACGACGATCGCGCACGGCTATCTGACGCTGTCACTGCTGCCGGTGCTCGTGCCGCAGATCCTGCGGGTCGAGAACGTGAGGATGGGCATCAACTACGGGACCAACAAGGTCCGTTTCCCCTCCCCCGTGCCCGTCGGCTCCCGGCTGCGCGCCTCGGCCGTCCTGAAGGAGGTCACCGACGTCACCGACGGGGTGCAGATCACCATGCTCGTCACGGTCGAACGAGAGGGCGGCGGCAAGCCGGCCTGTGTGGCGGAGTCCGTCTCCCGCTACCACTTCTGACCCCTTCCGGGCTACTCCCGGACCGCGACCATCCGCAGAACGAGGTCGGCGTACAGCGCGCCGACCTCGTCGGGCGTCCGGGCCCCCGCCGTGTTGAACCAGCGCGCCACATCGATACAGAGCGACAGCACCGCGAGCGTGGTCCCCGGCACATCGGGGACGTCGAACTCCCCGTCCCGCACGCCCTCGACGAGGATCCGCCGTACCGCCGCGTTGCTGCGCCGCCGCAGCTCCACGATCTCCGCGCGGTGTTCCGCGCCCAGCGCGTCCAGCTCGTACTGGACGACCCGCGCGGTCGTGTGCCGTTCCGCGTGCCAGCGGACGAAGAGCCGTACGGCTTCGGCCAGCCGGTCCGCCGCCGTACCCTCGCCGCCCGCGGCCGCCGTCAGGATCTCCAGGGCCTTGTCGTGGCCGATCCGGCTGATCCGGTGGAGCAGTTCTTCCTTGGTCTTGTAGTGGATGTAGAGCGCCGCCGGGCTCATCCCCGCGCGTCCGGCGATATCGCGCGTGGTGGTGGCGTGGTACCCGCGCTCGGCGAACGCCTCGACGGCGGCGACCAGCAGCCTCCGGGCCGCTTCCGGGGCGACCTCACCCCACGGCTCGTTCTCGCCGTCCGCCGTCTGAATCGCCGTACGCATCGCTCACCCCAACCCACTCGCTCAAGCCACTGCGGGCACTCGGCTCACTGGGCTCACCCAGCAGGACGAACACCATACCCCGAGGCTGAGCAAGCGCTTAGAGCTTCTGGAAAGGGTCGTGCTCGGCGAGGATCTTCTCCAGCCTGGCCTGGTCGACCCGGCTGACGATCTGCCCCGCCTCCTGCCGGTCCCTGACCACCTTGGCCAGCGTGAACGCCGAGGTCGTGAGGTAGAGGACGGCGATACCGAGGAAGCCGCGCACCCAGGCGCTGGCTTCGAGCTTGAGGATGCCGACGGTCACGGCCGTGAGCGCGAGGGCGAAGGAGGCGACGGCCTGTCCGTAGAAAGCCGCTGTGTTCTGCTGTTTGACGGAGGTCTCGGTCATGGGGGACAGCATCCGGGGCCGCCCGGCGGATCTCATCCGCATCCGTACTCAGAGCGGTACTCAGCCGGGAGGGACCTCGGAGCGGCCTTCAGAAGGCCGAAACCCCGGTCAGCGCACGCCCGATGATCAGTTTCTGGATCTGGCTCGTGCCCTCGTACAGCGTCATCACCCGGGCGTCGCGCAGCAGTTTGCCGACCGGGTACTCGTCGATGTAGCCATAACCGCCGAAGACCTGGAGCGCGTTGTTGGCGGAGCGTACGGCGGCCTCGGAGGCAAAGAGCTTGGCCTGGGAGGCGGCGGTGGCGAACTCCTCGCCGCGGTCGATGAGATCGGCGACCCGCCAGGTGAGCATCCGGGCCGCGTCCACATCCACGGCGATGTCGCTGATCAGCTCCTGGACCAGCTGGTAGTGGGCGATGGACCTGCCGAACTGCTCTCGCTCCCCCGCATACCCCACGGCCGCTTCGAGCGCCGCCCGCGCGATCCCGACACAGCCGGCGGCGACCGACATCCGCCCCTTGGCGAGCGCGGACATGGCGATCGAGAAGCCCTTGCCCTCGGGGCCCAGCAGGGCGGTGGCCGGGACCCGTACGTCTTCGAGGACCAGCTCCGCGGTGGCCTGGCCGCGCAGTCCGAGCTTGCCGTGCAGAGTGCGGCGCGTCAGCCCCGGACTGTCGGCCGGTACGAGGAAGGCGGAGACGCCCCGGTGGCCCGGAGCGTCGTTGGTCCGCGCGAAGAGCAGGACGACATCGGCCCAGGTCCCGTTGGTGATGAACATCTTGGAGCCGTTGACGACCCAGTCACCCCCGTCCCGGACGGCCCTGGTCGTGAGACTGCCCGCGTCCGAGCCCGTGCCGGGTTCGGTGAGCCCGAAGCAGCCGATGGCCTCGCCGGAGGTGAGCCCCGGCAGCCACGCGCGCTTCTGCTCCTCGTCGCCCCAGGCCGCGAGGGTCTTGGCGACCAGCCCGAGCGATACGGAGACGATGCCCCGCACGGAGGAGTCGCCGCGCCCCAGTTCCTCCGTGACCAGGCAGTACGTGAAGTGGTCGCCGCCGCAGCCGCCGTACTCCTCGGGCACGGTGAGCCCCAGGAAGCCGAGCGCGCCCAGCTTCGCCACGATGCCCCGGTCGACGCTCTCGCCGCGGTCCCAGTCCACGACGTACGGCGTGACCTCACGGTCGACGAAGTCCCGGGCGACCTTGCGTACGGCTTCCTGCTCCTCGCTCAGCTCCAGATTCACGGCGGGCACCCCCAGGGTCGGCGAGCAGGCACGGTCACCAGCACGTGCGAGCACGATTAATTAGCACTGCTAGTTTCTGATCGGCAGGCCCTACTATGAGCGCCATGGCCAGACCGCGCAAGCCCCTCCTCAGCCGAGAGCGCATCGTCGTGGCGGCGAGCGCGCTCGTGGACGCCGAGGGGCTCGAAGCGGTCTCCACCCGGCGGCTCGCCGCCGAGCTGGGGGTGAGCGGGCCCTCCCTCTACAACCACTTCCGCACCAAGGACGAGATCCTCGAAGCCGTCGCCGACGCGGTCAGCGCCCAGGTCGACTTGTCGATGTTCGAGGAGAGCGACGACCGCGACTGGCGCACCGCGCTGCACGACTGGGCCGTCTCCTACCGCGCCGCGCTCACCGACCATCCGCACGTCGTCCCGGTCCTGGCCCGCGGCCCCGGCCGCCGCCCGGCGGGTCTGCGGGTGGCCGACGCCGTCTTCGGCGCGATGGTCCGGGCCGGCTGGCCGCCCGCGCAGGCCACCCATATCGGCGCGCTGATGCGGTACTTCATCACCGGCTCGGCGCTCGGCTCGTTCGCCCGGGGCTTCGTCGACGACGCGACGGCGTACGACCCGGCCGACTACCCGCACCTCGGCCAGGCACATCTGCTGGCCGAACGACGACAGCAGGTGGACGAGGGCTCCTTCGAGACCGGCCTGCGGGCACTGCTCGACGGGCTCTCGCTCCAGTACGAGCGGATTGCCCCGGATACGGACGGATGACCCCGGAGCCCCCGGCCACAGGTCCGTCGCCGACGGTTCGACAAGACCGGCTTCCGACAAGGCTGACCACCGGGAGCGCCACGCGGTCGGGTGCGGGATCGACCGCCTCAAGCGCCACCGGACGGTGGCCACGAGGTACGACAAACCCGCTGTCGCCACGAGGCCACCGTCGCGGTCATCGATGAGCCGCTTTGACCAGCACTTTCGATCCAAGGCCCCCGTTCCGGCCGGGGACCATGGGATGTCGCGTCAGGTGATCTCGACGACAACCTTGCCGGGGCTCCCACCGGCGGCCAGTGCGCGCTGGGCGTCGGCCGCGCGTTCCAGGGGGTAGACGGCCCCGACCCGCACGGTGAGCTTCCCGGTCCCGGCGAGTTCCGTCAGCGTGGTGAGATCGGTGTGGCTCATGCGGCAGAAGACCGACGTGACGCCGGGTGCACCGACCTCGACGATGGACGCCACGCGTGCGCCGGGGCGGACGGCACCCGCCGTCGCGGCGAGTACACCGCCGACGGTGTCGAGGACCACGTCCGCACCGTCCGGGGCGAGTTCCCGTACGCGGTCGGCGGCCCCCTCGCCATAGGTGACCGGTTCGGCGCCGAGCGAGCGCAGGTAACCGTGATCGCGCGCGGAGGCGGTGCCGATGACGCGGGCTCCGCGGGATCGTGCGATCTGGACGGCGAGGGAGCCCACCCCGCCGGCCGCTCCGCGCACGAGCAGGATCTCGCCGGGCCGAACGTCCAGAACGTGGACGACGGCCTGGTAGGCGGTCAGTCCCGCCATCGGGAGGCCTGCCGCCTCGGTGAAGCCCATGGCACGGGGCTTGTGGACGAGAGTGCGTACATCGGCGGAGACCAGTTCGGCCAAGCCCCCGTGGGCACGCTGGACGTCGCCGCGCACGTACCCGATGACCTCGTCTCCCGGGGCGAACTCCGGGGCCGCGGGACCGGGACGCTCCACCACGCCCGCGATGTCCCAGCCGGGGACGACCGGGAAGTACGTGTCGACGGCGCTGTCGCGCGCCCCGGCTTGCAGGGAGAGGTCGGCAGGGTTCAGCGCCGCGGCCCGCACCCGTACCAGGACCGAGTCGAAATGGGTCTTGGGCTCGGGCAGCTCGGCCGGCTCCAGGACCTCCGGACCGCCGTAGCGGCGATAGACCATGGCTTTCATCATGCCCCCGCAACCGCGTACGGCATGTCCAGCAGCACGCTGTGCCTGACGATCTTCCACTCGCCGTCCACCCGGCGCAGATCCGTGTCGTAGTACCCGGACTCGATCGGCCGGACGGTGCCCTGGAGGCCGGAGGCCCCGGCCGGCCAGCCGTCGGCCGGGCGGGCGAAGGCCCGCGTCTCGAATACGACGAACTGGGCGTTCAGGTGGGCGTGGTCGCCATCGACGTCGATGAGGTGGTCGGAGGTGATGTGGTGACTGGAACCGCCCTCCGGGTGTGCGGCCATGAGGTTCGTGACCCCGTATTCCACGCCCGCCCCGCCGACCAGGGGCTCACCGAACGGCTCGTAGCTGTCGGGGCCGGTCTTGGTGTGGATCTGCACCACCGCCTCGTCGGTGAACAGGCCACCCTGCGCCCTGCCGTCGCGCCGGTCCGTCGCACGGACGTAACGGGCCAGCACTTCCGAGATCTTGCGCTCGTCGCTCATCAGAGCGGATTCCTCTCCTCGTCGCATCCGGGACCCGCGGCGGGGTCCCGGCGTAGCGCCCTCCCGCGGGGCAACGAACCCCACGGCAGCCGCTGCCTCCAGCAGACCAGGGCACCGCCCGGGGAGCCATGATCGTTTCCGTACGCGGCGATACCCTGGCGGTATGGATCGACTGGAGACCCGGGAACTCGTCTACTTCGTCACCGTGGCTGAGGAACTGCACTTCAGCCGGGCGGCGGAGCGGTTGGGCATCGCTCAGCCGCCGCTGTCCCGGGCCGTGTCCCGGCTGGAGCGCCGCATGGAAGTGCGGCTCCTGGAGCGCACCAGCCGCCGCGTGGAACTCACCGCCGCGGGCCTTGTCTTCCTGGACGAATGCCGCCGTCTGCTCCTGGCTCTGGACGCCGCCGTGCATCGCACCCGGCGGGCGGTCTCCCCCTCCCGGCTCGCCCTCGCGGTCCGCCCCGGCACCGGCTCCGGTCTGCTCGCGCGGATCCTGCGGTACCACGACGGCGCCGAACCCGAACTCGTCTTCACCCATGACCAGGCGGGCGCCCTGCGCGACGGCACGGCCGATGTCGCCCTGCTGTGCACGGACGGCGACGGCCTCACCGGCCTGCGGACCATCGAGGTCGCGGAGGAACACCCCGTCGTCCTCCTGCCACGCGACCACCATCTCGCGCGCCGTGCGGCAGTGACCACCACCGAACTCCGACGGCAGTCCGTCTATCAGGAGCAGTGCCCGCCGATGGGCCTGGACGAGATCCTCGACCGGGTCGCACTCGGTCGGCTCATCACCGTCGCAGGCTCGGGCACCGCCGACCGCCTGACCCGGGAGGTGATCGCCGTCCCCGTACCGGATCTGCCCACGACGACGCTGGCCCTCGGCTGGCTCCCGCAGACCTCACGGCCCGAGATCATCTCCTTCGCCCGCACCGCGCAGCGCATCGCCGCCGATCGCGCCGACACTCAACTGCTCGGCGAACGGACCCCGTGAGCATTGGCAACGGGCGGACTCCGGCCGGCACTTTGACCACAGGCCAGGTCCTGTCGGGTCGGTCTTCGCCGGGCCCTGAACGCCCGGCACGGCACCTCGCCGCGTCGCCGAAACGCCCACGGGAAACCACTCTGCGGGCGCCCCGGCGCCTTGCGATCCACCGCCCTGGACGCCCCCCCCCCCGGACGCCCCGTGCTGATCCGACAAGACCGACCGGACAGGACCGACCGGACAGGACCTAGAAGACGACCAGCGCGCGGCCACCCCGTCCCGCCAGCATGTTCTCGAACGCGGCGGGGATGCCGTCGAGGCCGATCCGTTCGGTGACCAGTGCTCCCAGATCGAAGCGTCCGGCCCGGATGTGTTCCGCGAGCACCGGCAGGTCCTTCGCCGGGTCGCTGTTGCCGTAGACGCAGCCGGAGAGCGTACGGCCCCAGTGAAACAGTTCCATCGCGTTGAAGCCGACCTGCTGGTCCTTGCCGCCGATGCCGACGACCGTCGTACGGCCGCCGCGCCGGGTGGAGTCCCAGGCGGTACGGATGGTCGCGGCGCGGCCGACACACTCGACGGCCACATCGGCGCCCCGGCCGCCGGTGAGCTTGCGGATCTCCTTGGCTGTGGTGTCGGAGGCGACGACGTAGTCGGTGGCCCCGGCCGCGCGCGCCAGTGCCTCCTTCTCCGGGGAGACATCCACGGCGATGATCGTCGGGGCGCCGGCGATCCTGGCGGACTGGAGGACGGCGAGGCCTACCCCGCCGACTCCGAAGACCACCACGGACTCCCCCTCGCGGACGCGCGCGCAGTGGTGGACGGCGCCGTATCCGGTGAGGACCGCGCAGCCGAGCAGCGCGGCGTCGGTGAGCGGGATTCCGCCGGGCAGCGGCAGGACGCAGTTGGCGGCGACGACGGTCTCCTCGGCGAACGCGCCGACGTTCAGGCCCGGATGGAGTTCCGTGCCGTCGGCGCTACGGACGGCGTGGATGCCGGCCACGCCCACGAGCGCACGGTCGCAGAGCCAGACCTCACCGATGGCGCAGGGGTGGCATGTGCCGCAGGACGGCGCCCAGTTGAGGACGACACCGTCGCCGGGTGCCACCTGGGTGACGCCCTCGCCGACGGAGACGACCGTACCGGCGCCCTCGTGGCCGAGGACGGCGGGGACCGGTACCCGCACCGTGCCGTTGGACAGGGACAGATCGGAATGGCAGACACCGGCGGCGGCGATACGGACCCGCACCTGGCCGGGACCGGGCTCGGGAAGGTCGATCCCGGCGATCTCCAGCGGCGCTCCGACGGCGGACAGAATGGCTGCGCGGACCACGGGTTTCCTCTCTCCTTCTTCTCTTGTTCGGGGCCCGAGCGGCTCAGAGCTGGAGGGACTTGGTCTGGAGGTACTCGGTGAGCCCGTGTGCGCCCAGTTCGCGCCCGACGCCCGACTCCTTGTGGCCGCCGAAGGGCGCGAGCACATTGAACCGGCCGCCGTTGATGTCGACCTGCCCGGTGTCCATCCGGCGGGCGAAGGCCACGGCCTCGCTCTCGTCCCCGGCCCAGACCGCCCCCGCGAGGCCGTAGACCGTGCCGTTGGCGATACGAAGGGCGTCCTCCTCGTCCTCGTACCGCAGGAGGGAGACGACCGGGCCGAAGATCTCCTCCTGGGCGATGGTCATATCGGGGGTGACATCGGCGAAGACGGTCGGCGCGACGTAATAGCCGGCGGGGTGCGGGGCCTCGGTGCCGCCCGCGACGACCCGGGCGCCGTCCGCGATGCCCTTCTCCAGATAGCCGAGCACCCGCGTCCGCTGCTTCTCGCTGACGAGCGGGCCGAGGCGGTTCGCGGGGTCGTGCGGGTCGCCCGCGGTGTAGGCCGCGACCGCGGCCTTCGCCAGCTCGACAGCCTCGTCGTACTGATCGGTGTGGATCAGCATCCTGGTCCACGCGCTGCATGTCTGGCCCGAGTTGGACATGACGTTGGCGACGCCGGCCTTGACCGCCTTGGCGAGATCGGCGCTCGGCAGAATGACATTGGCGGACTTGCCGCCCAGTTCCAGGGCGACCCGTTTGATCGCCGCTCCGGCGGTGGCACCGATCCGCTTGCCGACCGCCGTGGAGCCGGTGAAGGAGACGAGGTCGACGTCCTCGTGCTCGGCGAGAGCCTGGCCGGCGACCGGGCCGAGGCCGGTGACCAGGTTGAAGACGCCTGCGGGCAGGCCTGATTCATGCACCAGCTCGGCGAAGAGGCGTGCGGTCAGCGGGGTGTCCTCGGCGGGCTTGACGACGATGGTGCACCCCGCAGCGAGCGCGGGGGCGACCTTCGCCACGATCTGGTGCAGCGGGTAGTTCCACGGGGTGATCGCGCCGACGACCCCCACCGGCTCCATCAGCACGGTGGAGTTGCCGACCTTCTCCTCGAAGGGGTAGGTGAGCGCCAGTTCGGCGTACGAACCGGCGACCCTGGCCGGGGCGCCGGCATGTACCCGCTGGGCCAGGGCGAGGGGCGCACCCAGTTCGGCGGTGACGGTCTCGGCGATCTCGTCCTTACGGGCCACCAGCAGGTCGCGCAGCGCGGTGATGTACGCGGCGCGCCCGGCGGGCGGGGTGGCGGCCCAGTCCGGAAGGGCCGCCCTCGCCGCGCGTACGGCGGCGTCGACATCCTCCGCCGTACCGGCCGGGACGGTGGCGATGATCTGTTCGTCCGCCGGGTTCACCACGGAGATCGTGTCCGTGCCCGCTGCGGGCCGCCACGTTCCCCCGATGTACATCCCGTCGTATGCCTTCATCGCCATTCCTCCCAGGGCTGTCGCATCTCTTCGTGCGCCCCAAACTAGCGATGATAGTTTTTCGGCGCCAGAGAACCGGGAGATCCGTGCGAGTCGGCTTGAGGTTCGACGACCTGAGGATCGACGACGGCCGGTTCCAAGGACTCCATGGATCCCGTGGTCTCCGTGGATCCCGTGGTCTCCGTATGTTCCGTGGACTCCGTGGGTTCCATGGACCCCGTACGCTCCGGGAGTTCTGTGGACTCCTCCCCGGCGCCGTCGCCGCCCGGCCTGCGCAGCCCCAGTCCACCCGCCACCAGCAAAAGCACCCCGAGCATCACGAACGGCGCGGCCGTCCCGGCGATCCCCGCGACCAGACCGGCCGATGCCGGGGCCGCGACCTGTCCGAGGCGGTTGCCGGTGAGCCGGAGCGCCAGCGCCGTGGAGCGTGCCCCGTCGGGAGCGGCCCGTACGACCGTCGTCATCGACAGCGGCTGGCCGACCCCCAGACAGAAACCGAGCACGGCCAGCATCAGGGCCAGCGCCCACACCGGTACGGGCAGCGCGATGCCCGCGCACAGCAGCCCGCCGACCAGACAGGTGACGACGAGCAGGACCGTACGGCCGATCAGCCGGATCATCGGCGTCATCACCAGCCGGCAGGCGATGGTGGCCGCCGCGCGCAGGCTCAGCAGCAGGCCGATGGTGGCCGGCGCGATCCCGCGCTGCTCACCGATGACCGGCAGATAGGCGGTGAGGATGTCGGTCGCGGAGAGCACGGCCAGGCTGATGAAGATGCCCGCGGCCACCCCCTTGGTGCGCAGGATGCCCAGGACGGGGACCTTGGCCGGCCGTTCGGCCACCGTTGGGCGCGCCGTACGGGCCTCGATCCGCCAGAGCGAGGTGAAGGAGACCGCGGCGGCAGCGGCGGCGGCCAGCAGGGCGAGGGCGCTCGTACGGGCCATCTGCTCGCCCTGTCCGGAGACGAACAGCCCGGCCGCCATCGGTCCGGCGAGCTGGCCGAGAGAGGCTCCGATGGTGAAGTGGCCGAAGTTACGGTCCTGTTCGGCCGGGGCGCTGCGGCGGGCGACGATCGACTGGGCGCCGATGACGAAGCAGAGATGGCCGAGGCCCATCACTCCGCTCCAGGCGGCCAGGGTGGTGAGTGAGCCGGACAGGCCGCTGAGGGCGCAGCCGCCGGATATCAGGAAGACGCCGACGACCAGCAGCGGGGCACACCGCCCCTGGTCCGTCCTGCGGCCCAGGGGTACGGCGGCGAAGAGTGGCAGCAGCGCGTACACCGCGGTGATCACACCGATGGCGCGCTCGTCCGCGCCCACGGAAAGTGCCCGGTAGGAGACCGCCGGCCGAGCCATCGACACCGCGCCCTGCGCGAAGGCGAAGGCGATGACGAGGCGGAGGAGCCAGCCTCTCCCACCGGGCACCCGTTCCGGGCGGGATGCCTGGACCATCAGATGATGCCGAAGAGTATTCCGGCGCCGAGCACCACCAGCGAGGTGAGCGCGGCCCACTTGACGGTGAACTTGGTGTGGTCGCCGAACTCGACCTTGGCCATGCCGACCAGGACGTAGACGGCGGGGACGAGCGGGCTCGACATGTGGAGCGGCTGGCCGACGAGGGAGGCGCGGGCGATCTCAAGCGGGGAGACGCCGTGGGCGGCGCCGGCCTCTGCGAGCACGGGCAGGACTCCGAAGTAGAAGCCGTCGTTGGACATGAAGTACGTGAGCGGCAGGCTCAGCACACCGGTGACGATCGCCATGTGCGGGCCCATTCCCTCGGGAACGGCGCCGACGAGCCAGTCGGCCATGTGCTTGACCATACCCGTACCGGTGAGGACACCGGTGAAGACGGCGGCGGCGAAGACCATCCCGGAGACGTTGAGGACGTTGTCGGCGTGGGCCGCGATCCGGGCCTTCTGCTCGGCCATGTTCGGGTAGTTGACGGTGAGGGCGAGGGCCGCGCCGAGGAGGAACAGGACCGGGATCGGCAGCAGCTCCAGGATCATCGACGTGAGCAGCGCGACGGTCAGCCCGGCGTTGAACCAGTAGAGACGGGGGCGCAGGGTGGCGCGGTTGGGGTCGAGGCCCTGGAAGCCGTCGTCGTCGGACTCGTCGGATTCATCGGCACCGTCGGACTTGTCGGTGTTCCCGGCGGACGCCGTACCGGAATCGCCCGCACCGCCGGTCGCGGTGCCACTGCCCGTACCGGCGCCCGTGCCGCTCCCGGTCGTCGTGGACGAGCCGGCTCCGGTCTTCACCAGCAGCTTTTCGAGCTTGCTCCCGGACGTGGTTCCGGAGCCCCCCGCGGTCTCGGTGCCGGTCTCCAGCGCCTCGTCGAGGGTCAGCATGCCCAGGCGCTTGCGCTCCCGGATGCCCAGCACGTAGGCGAGGAAGAGCACGGCGACCAGTCCGACGGCGAGCGCCGGGATCATCGGGACGAAGACATCACCGGCGTCGACCTTGAGCGCGGTGGCGGCGCGGGCCGTCGGGCCGCCCCAGGGCAGGGTGTTCATCACGCCGTTCGCCGTGGCGGCGACACCGGTCATCACGATCCGGCTCATCCCGAGCCGCTTGTAGAGCGGGTACATCGCGGAGACGGTGATCATGAAGGTGGTGGAGCCGTCACCGTCGAGCGAGACGATCGCCGCGAGCACGGCCGTACCGACGACGATCCGCATCGGGTCGGCCTTGCAGAAGCGCAGGATGCCCCGGACGATCGGATCGAAGAGTCCGACGTCGATCATCACGCCGAAATAGACGATGGCGAACATCAGCATCGCCGCGGTGGGCGCGAGATCGCCGACGCCCTTGAGGACGTAATCACCGAGCTGGCCGCCCTGCCCGACGATTACGCAGAAGAGTGCCGGAATCAGCACCAGCGCCGCGATCGGCGACATCTTCTTCATCATGATCAGCACCAAGAAGGTGGCGATCATGCCGAAGCCGAGGATAGTCAGCATGTTGGGAGGCCCCTCACGTTCACCGTTGAACTCCGCCGGGGGCGGCGGTGCGGATGACGTTAGGGCTGGTTTCCAGCCGTTAACAAGATGTTGACGTGTGAGCAATACGAGCAAAAGCCCAGGTCATGCCGGGGGTAGCGGGGCAGAGATCGAAATGGTGAGGCAGCGGGGGTACTGATTCGGCCGTGGCCGCCTATCGGTCCGTGGGGGACAGCTCGACCGGGAAGCCGTTGAGCACGGCGGTGCCGGAGAGCGGATCGAGCCGTGAGCCGTCGAGCAGCTGGTTGACATTGACCCCGGGCCGGGCGCTCGCCACCGATGTCCGGGTGCCGGGGCGGTTGTGGCCCCAGCCGTGCGGCAGGCTCACCACACCGGTCCGGACGGCGTCGGTGATCTCCACCGGCGCCTCCAGCGAGCCTCCGTCCGCGCTGATACGGACCGGACGGCCCTCCGCGAGACCGAACCGGGCCGCGTCGTCCGGGTGGATCTGGAGGGTGCAGCGGTTGGAGCCGCCGCTCAGCGCCGGGATGTTGTGCAGCCAGCTGTTGTTGGACCGCAGATGACGGCGGCCGACCAGCACGAGCGAGGCGGGCCGCGCGGCCAGGGCACGGCGCAGCCGGGGCAGATCGGCGGCGATCGGCGCGGGCAGCAGCTCGATCCGTCCGCTGCGGGTCCTGAGGAGCGCCGGGACGCGGGGGCGCAGCGGGCCGAGGTCGATGCCGTGCGGACGCTCCAGCAGCCGGTCGAGGCACAGGCCCTCCGCGTCGGCGGTGCCGGACGTACCGGTCGCGCCGGAGGGCTCCTCCGCGCCGAAGCCGTCGCCGTACGGGCCGAGGCGGAGCATCAGATCGAGCCGCCGCTCGGGGCCCGTACGGCCGGTGAGCAGCGCCGACAGCTCTTTCGGGTCACGGCCGTGGACCGGTGAGTCCGGGTCGGCGACGGCCTTGCCGAGCGTACGGTCGATCACCATCTCGTCCACGGCCGAAGGGGCCGCTCCGTGCATCCCGCTCACGGCGAGAATGAGCCGGGCCAGGATCTCGCCCTCGTCGAGCCCGCCGTCCTCCAGCGGAACGGCGGCCGGGGTGTAGCGGACCTGGTTGCGCACGGCGAAGCCGTTGAAGGCGAAGTCGAAGTGCGCGCTCTGCGCGGGTGGCGGCGGAGGCAGCACGACATCCGCGTGGCGGGAGGTCTCGTTGAGATACGGATCGACGCTGACCATGAAGTCGACCCCGGCAAGGGCCCGGTCGATGCGGTCGCCGTCGGGTGCCGACAGTACGGGATTGGCCGCGAGGGCGATCACCGCGCGGATCCGTCCGTCCCCCGGTGTCTCGATCTCCTCGGCCAGCGCGGAGAGGGGCAGTTCCCCCTTCGCCTCGGGGTGTCCGCTCACCCTGCTCGTCCAGCGGCCGAGGGCGAAACCCTTGCCCGGAGCGGGAGTCCGGGGCGCCCGGTCGGTCGCGGAGAGCGGGAAGAGCGCGCCGCCGGGCCGGTCGAGATTGCCGGTGAGAATGTTCAGTACGTCGACCAGCCAGCTGGCGAGCGTGCCGAACTCGACGGTGCAGCTGCCGATCCGCCCGTAGACGGCGGCGGTCGGCGCGGCGGCGAGTTCACGGGCGATGGCACGGATCTCCCCGGCGCTCATGTCGCAGGCAGGCGCGACCGCCTCGGGGGTGAAGTCCCGTATCGCGTCGTGGACTTCGGACATTCCCTCGACATGGTCCGCGAGCCGTCCGAGGTCGGTGAGCTTCTCTTCGCAGAGGACCTGTGCGAGGGCGGCGAGCAGCAGGGCGTCGGTACCGGGCCGGATGGCGACGTGCCGGTCGGCGAGCCTCGCGGTGCGGGTACGGCGCGGGTCCACGACGGTGAGCGTGCCGCCGCGTTTGCGCAGCGCCCTGAGCTTGCCGGGGAAGTCGGGGGCGGTGCACAGACTGCCGTTGGATTCCAGCGGGTTGGCGCCCAGGAGCAGCAGATGGTCCGTACGGTCCAGGTCCGGTACGGGAATGGCGAACGGGTCGCCGAAGAGCAGCCCGCTGGAGACATGCTTGGGCATCTGGTCGAGCGTGCTGGCCGTGAAGAGGTTACGGGTGCCGAGCGCGCCCAGCAGGGCCGTCGGGTAGAGCGCCCCCGCCATGGTGTGGACATTGGGATTGCCGAGGACGACACCGACGGACTGCGCCCCGTGCTCCTCGATCAGCGGCCGGAGCCGGACGGCGATCAAGTCGAAGGCCTCCTGCCAGCTCGCCTCCGCCAGCTCTCCGTCCCGGCCGCCGCGTCGGACGAGTGGGGCGCGCAGCCGGTCGGGGTCGGCGTCCAGCTCTCCGAAGGACGCGCCCTTGGGGCAGATGAAGCCCTTGCTGAAGACGTCTTCGCGGTCGCCCCGGGCGCCGGTGACGGTGCGCCCCTCGATGGTGAGCGTCAGTCCGCAGGTGGCTTCGCAGAGTGGGCAAATGCGGAGGGCGGTACGGGCTCGGTGCGCACCCCCGACGGTGCTCTCGGGAAGGACGGTGTTCTCGGGAAGCATGGGGGTCCTCCGGGGCGGCGGCAGCGGTGGCGCGCGAGCACTGCCGAGCATACCGACCGGTACGGCCAGCGGAAGGGGGAGCGCACAACTGGCCGGAGAGGGCTCAGTCGAGCGTCCTGGCCAGGTAGGCGCGGAGCAGTTCCCGGGTCTCGGAGACGATCCCGGGGTCACCGGACGCGTCGGTACGGAAGGCGAGTTGGAGCAGCGCGTCGGTGGCCTCGACGGCGACCAGGACCGTACGGCGCAGCGCCGCGCTCGGGGCAAGGCCGAGGTGGCCGGAGAGGAGAGCGGTGAGGCGGTCGGCGACCCACTGGTTGGGGTCGGCCGCCGGGTCGGCCGGGGACCGGCCGGACGCCGGAACGCGCGTGCCCAGCGGGAGTTGGGCACCGAAGTCGACCAGGGCGAAGCCGGGCACACCGCGTTTCATCGCCAGGTACTCGTCCAGCACGACATCGAGCGCACCCCGCCAGTCGGAGGCTGCGTGGGCGGCGAACCGCTCCGTGACGCGCGCGGCGTACCTGTCCAGATTGCGCCGGGCGAGGGCGTCGGCCATGGCGCGCTTGTTGCCGAAGAAGCGGTAGACGGAGCCGATGGGCACCCCCGCGCGGACGGCGACGGCACGGGTGGACAGCGCCTCGTAGCCGCTCTCGTCGAGGAGTTCGGCGCAGGCGTCGAGAATCCGGGCGAGCCGCTCCGTACTGCGCCGCTGCACCGGCGCCCGCCGGAGACCGCCGGCGCTTCTGCCACCTCCGCGGCCACTGCCATCACCGCCACCGGCACCGGCCTGCGGTGTCGCGTTCGTACGGTCGTGGGACACGGACTCCATGATGCCGCGCGGCGCCGTTGACGCGCTGTGCCGACAATCCTACGGTGCTCCATAGGATTCCAGGTTTCCTTCACCGAGGAGCGGACGCGGATGATGAGCGGCATCGAGCAGGCGCGGAAGACGGCCGGGGATCTGGACCACTCCCCCGGCTTCGGCAACGAACACAGTTCGCAGGCCGTCCCGGGCGCGCTGCCCCAGGGCCGCAACGCACCGCAGCGCGCGCCGCTCGGGCTCTACGCGGAGCAGCTGAGCGGCAGCGCGTTCACCGAGCCCCGCGCCCACAACCGCCGGTCCTGGCTGTACCGCATCCGCCCGTCGGCCGCGCATCCGCCCTTCGTCCGTGTCGACAACGGCTCGGTGCGGGGCGCCCCGTTCACCGAGACCGTCCCCGACCCCAATCGGCTGCGCTGGAATCCCCTGCCGGACCCCGCCCCCGGCACCGACTTCCTGACGGGTCTCTGGACGCTGGGCGGCAACGGCGACGCGACGCGGCGCGTGGGCATGGCGGTCCACCTCTACTACGCCAACGCCCCCATGACCGACCGGGTGTTCAGCGACGCCGACGGGGAGCTGCTGATCGTCCCCGAGCGGGGCGGCCTGCTGATCCGTACCGAGCTGGGCCTGCTCGCCGCCCGTCCCGGCCAGGTGGCGCTGATCCCGCGCGGCCTGCGCTTCCGCGTGGAGCTGCTGGACGGCACAGCGCGCGGCTATGTCTGCGAGAACTACGGCCGGCCCTTCGTGCTCCCCGACCTCGGCCCGATCGGCGCCAACGGCCTCGCCAACGCGCGGGACTTCCTCTCGCCCGTCGCCGCGTACGAGGACATCGAGCGGCCGACCCAGGTGGTCAACAAGTTCTGCGGAAATCTCTGGGCCGCCACCTACGACCACTCCCCGCTCGATGTCGTCGCCTGGCACGGCAACCATGTGCCGTACGTGTACGATCTGCGCCGCTTCAATGTCATCGGGTCCATCAGCTACGACCACCCGGACCCGTCGATCTTCACCGTACTGACCTCGCCGTCCGACACCCCGGGCCTGGCCGGTGTCGACTTCGTCGTCTTCGCACCGCGCTGGCTGGTCGGCGAGGACACCTTCCGTCCGCCGTACTTCCACCGCAATGTGATGAGCGAGTACATGGGCCTGATCGAGGGCGCGTATGACGCGAAGGCGGAGGGCTTCGTCCCCGGCGGCGGCTCACTGCACAACATGATGTCGGCGCACGGCCCGGACCGGGAGACCTTCGACCGGGCGAGCGCCGCCGAACTGAAGCCGCAGAAGATCGACGACGGGCTGGCCTTCATGTTCGAGACCCGCTGGCCGGTGACCACGACCGCGCAGGCGGCGGGGGCCGGGCATCTCCAGCGCGGGTACGACACCGTATGGCAGGGACTGGAGCGCCACTTCAGGCCCTGATCCGGAACGAGCGGACCCTGATCCGGAGCCGGCGGGCACCAGAACGCCGGCACCGGACACCCGACAGAACCGACCGAACCGACAGACCTTACGGAGCCATCGGAGACACCGTGACCGCCTTCGCCCCCGACTCGCTGGACCTGAACCGCAAGCTGCCGCTCTGGTACCAGGTCTCCCAGTCGCTGCGCGCCTCGATACTGGGCCGCCGCCCGCACGATCCGCTGCGGCTGCCCACCGAGGAGCAGCTCGCCGCGCACTACGGCGTCAGTGTGCTGACGATGCGTCAGGCACTCAAGGAGCTGGAGACGGAGGGCCTGATCAGCCGGCACCGGCGGCGCGGCACCTTCATCGAACCGGGCGCGCGGCGCGGCGCCCCGCGCCGGCTGCTCGGGTCCATCGACGCGATCGTGGCCCAGCAGTCGGGCGAACCGACCACGGTTCTGGGCCATGGTCCGACGCCGGTGCCCGGTGAGCTCTCGGATTATTTCCCGGACGTCGATTCGGTGGTCGCCTACCGGCGGCTGCGCCGCGACGCCGCGAGCGGGGAGCCGGTCAACTGGGCCGAGAACGCGGTACACCCGGAGGTGGCGGCCCGTCTCGACGTCGCCGATCTGGAGCGCTGGCCGATGACCAAGGTATTGCGCGACGTGGTGGGGGTACGGATCAGCCGGATCACGGACACGGTCGAGGCGCGGCTCGCGGATCCGGCCACGGCCGAGCTGCTGCGGGTGCCGCTGCTCAGCCCGATCCTGCACTACACGGGGGTGACGTACGACAAGGACGGCCGGGTCGTGGATGTCGCCCGGATCCACTACCGGGGCGACCGGTTCTCGTTCTCGGTCACCGTCGAGGCGGACCTCATGGGGTGAAGCCCCAACCCGCCCCGGCCCCCGGTCCGGCCAGGGCGGTTACGATGCCGCCGACGGCTCACACGGACATACAGGGCGAAGGAAGGATGCCCCCATGACGGCGACGCGGTCCGGCTCGGCCGGGGACGCCCCGCTCACCGAGGCCCCACGGCCCGCTGTTCCGCAGGCCCCGCCGCCGGTCACGGAGCCGGTCCCGGAGCCGCCGTCGCCGCGCTCCGGGGCAGCGCCGGTCTCCGAGGTCCCGCTGCTGAGCGAGCTGATGCCGTGGTCGACGGCTCCTCTGCGGTTCGGCAGGAACTGGATCCTCGCCCCCGACCGCCCGTCCCTCACGGCCCGCTGGGACCGGCTCATAGCGGCCCAGGACGCCGAGCGCGAGGCGCTGTTCGAGCCGACCCGGGCGCGTACACCGCACAGCGCGGTCGCCGCGCTGCCGGGGCGGGCCACGGGCACCGGGCGGTTCGTGCGGGAATCGGGCCGCTGCCCCCCGCCGTCGCGGGTGCTTCACGGGCCGTTCGACGAGCAGTGGCTGATCCCCGACCACCGGCTGATCGACGCGGCCCGCCCCGAACTGTGGCGGGTGGCCGACGACCACCAGATCTTCGCCGTGGAGCAGGGGTACGTGCCCGGCGCCCCGGCCATGAGCCCCGCCCTGCTGGTCAGCGCCCTGCTCCCGGTGGGCCGTTCACCGGCCGGGCGGCCGGGGCGGATCCGTCCGCTCTACCGCCGCCCCGGCGGCCAGGAACCGAACCTCGCCCCCGGTCTGCTCGCCGTGCTGACCGCGCGCCATGGCCGTGAGGTCACCGCCGAAGAGGTGCTGGCCTGGTCCGTGGCCGCCGCCGTCGCCACCCCCGAGGGCCCGGCCGTCCCGCTGACCGCCGATTCCGGGGCCTGGGCCCGAGGCGTGGAGCTGGGACGGCGGATGACCGGGATCCAGCTGCGCGGAGCGCGCGGCGGCGAACGGCCCCGGCTGCCCGGTGGTCGCCGACCCTATGTACGCGCCGCCGTCCCGGCCCGGCCCGGGACGATCTCGTACGACCCCGAGGACCAGGTGCTCCGGCTCGGCACGGGCCGCATCTCGCCCGTACCGGCCGAGGCCTGGGACTACTCGGTGGGAGACGTACGGATGCTGGAGCTGTGGTTCGAGCGCCGTACGGTCGCTCCCGAGCCGGGCACGCTGGCGGCGATCCGTCCGTCGGCCTGGCCGCAGGAGTGGACCTCGGAGCTGCTGGAGCTGATCACGGTGCTGGCGCTCCTCGCGGAACTCCGCCCGCTCCAGAGCGAATTGCACGAGATCATCAACTCGGAGAGCAGCGGCGACGGCGCCCCGGGGATCGGCCGGACGGAACTGCGGGCGGCGGGCGTTCTCCCCGTACCGGCGGCTGCCCGCAGACCCGCTTCCGTACTGGATCACCACGAGGAGGGCCCGGAAGGCCAGTTCGCACTGATCTGACGGGAGACCGGCCTCACGCTCCGGTCGGAGCCTGCTTCCGGTTCGGGGCGGAACCAGATCCGGAAGCGGAAGCGGAACCTCCGCCGGGCGCTTCCGGCCGCCCGGTGAACGAATCCAGGACCCGGTTGAGCGCCCGGTCGAAAAAGACCTCCACATCGACCGGCCCGGCATCCTCCGCGAACGCCGACGCCAGCCGGGGATAGCGGCCGGAGGCGATCTCGCGCCCCAGATAGGCCATCCGGACCGTGTGCTCCTGCTCCGCGGACCAGGGCAGGGACCGGGTGCGCTCGGCGCTCTGAAGCTCGTTGGCGACATAGGTGGTGACCACACCGTTGACCATCGCCACCAGTTCCATCTTCTCGGCGTAGGGCATGTCGAGCGCGTCCAGGCAGGCCAGGCTGTACTCGATGTACCGCAGCGAGTTCGGGCTGAATCCGTACACCGACGACATCAGCCGCGACATCCACGGGTGCCCGTGCATCATCGTGCGCGCCCGGTGGGCGAGGGCGGTCAGATCCGCCCGCCAGTCGCCGGACGGCTTCTCGGGCAGCTCGTACTCCCCGGCGACCGCGTCGGCCATCAGCTCGTACAGATCCTCCTTGCGCGGCACGTAGTTGTAGAGCGACATCGTGCCGCAGCCCAGCTCACCGGCCACATGCCGCATGGTGACGGCTTCGAGGCCGTCCGCGTCGGCGAGCCGGACGGCGGCGGCCGCGATGTCCGCGCGGCTGTACGCCGGCCTCGGGCCGCGGCCGGCCCGCTCCGGACGCGACCAGATCACTTCGGGTTCAGCAGGTCGCCCCGCCATCGGTCATCACCTCGCCCACCATCTTAGTTACGTACAACGTACGTAGTGCGGTACGGTGGGCCGCATGACAACTACGTACGCTGTACTTAGTGAAGGTCTGGAGAAGCGATTCGGCGGCGACGGCGGAGTGCGGGCCCTGAGCGGGCTGGATCTGGCCGTCGCCGAGGGCACGGTCTGCGGGGTGCTCGGGCCGAACGGAGCGGGCAAGACCACCGCCGTGCGGATCCTGACCACCCTGACCACACCCGACGCCGGGACCGCCCTGGTCGCCGGACACGACGTCACCCGCGATCCGGGCGCGGTGCGCCGGGCGATCGGCGTCACCGGTCAGAATGCCTCCGTCGACAGTGAGCTGACGGGGCGTCAGAATCTCCGGCTGTTCGCCAAGCTGCTCCGTATCAAGGGCGCGGCCGGCCGGGCGCGCGCCGATGAACTCCTGGAACGCTTCGAACTGACCGGCGCCGCCGACCGGGTGACGCGGACCTACTCCGGCGGCATGCGGCGCCGGCTCGACCTGGCCGCCAGCCTGCTGACCCGCCCCCGGGTGCTGTTCCTCGACGAGCCGACCACCGGCCTCGACCCGCACAGCCGCAACCAGATTTGGGACGCCGTGCGCGACCTCGCCACGCAGGGCACCACCGTCCTGCTGACCACGCAGTATCTGGAGGAGGCCGACCAACTGGCCGACGACATCGTGCTGATCGACCAGGGCCGGGCCGCGCACCGGGGCACACCGGCCGCGCTCAAGTCGCGTATCGGCTCGTACGCGGAAGTGGTCCTGGCCGAGGAGGCGACGGCGGGGGCCTCGGAGGCGGCACTCCTCGCGGCGGCGGGCGTGCTCGACCAGCTGACCGGCGCGGAGCCGGTGCTCGACCGGGAGCGCCGTACGGCGGGAGCGGTGGCGAGGGACCCCGCGCTGACCCTGCCCAGGATCGTCCGGGAACTGGACGCGGCGGGCGTGCCGGTGATCGACGCGAGCCTGCGCCCGCCGACGCTGGACGAGGTGTTCCTCCGGCTGACCGACCGCACCACGAGCCGTAGCGCCCACCGCCCCAACACCCCGACCGGGCCCACCGGCCCCAGGACCGAGGAGCACGCCGCATGAGCAGCACCACGATCGCGTACGACAGCGGCGCCGTCCTGGCCCGCCACCTCCAGCGGATCAAGCACGCGCCCGGCGTGGTGATCCTCACCCAGACCATGCCGATCACCATGCTGCTCTTCTTCGGTTACGTGTTCGGCAGCGCGCTGGCCGTGCCGGGCGAGCAGTACCGCGCCTACCTGGTGCCGGGGCTGCTCGCCGCCACCGCCGCCGGCGGCATCATGACCGGGATGTTCCAGTCGTCACAGGACGCACAGCGCGGGGTGATGGACAGGTTCCGGACAATGCCGATGAGCAGGGTCGCGGTGCCGTTCGGTCAGACCGCCGCGGACCTGCTGACGACGGCGGCGGGCCTGGTTCCGCTGCTTCTCGTGGGGCTCGCGGTGGGCTGGCGGATCGAGGGCGGGGTGCTTGAAACCCTTGGCGCCCTAGGGCTGTTGCTGCTCTTCCGCTTCGCCACCACCTGGGTCGGCGTGTACCTCGGACTGCTCATCGGCAACGAGGAAGCGGCAGGTCAACTGGGTTCCACGACGTTTGTCCTGCCGCTGCTCTCCAACGCGTACATCCCGACGGACGGGATGCCGGGGTGGCTGCGGACAACCGCGGAGTGGAACCCGATCAGCGCCCTCGCCACGGCCGTACGTGATCTTTGCGGCAACGCCGGGGCTGCGACGGACACGGCGGGCGCCGCGTGGCCCGTGACCCACCCGGTGGCCGGATCCATGCTCTGGTCGCTGGCGCTGCTCGTACTGTTCGTACCGCTAGCAGTACGGCAATATGCCAACAACGGAGAGTGACGGGAATCGGGGCGGAAAACGGAAGGCCAAGGCCGGTGTCGGGGAGTCAACTCACCGGCCGGGCCCCCGCTGAAACAAGGAAATCACCGCGCTCGGCGACCACACCGACGCACTACCGCCGGCCGTGGGGACGTCAGAAGACCGGGCAACAGCACTGCGTCGGACGACATGATCCGCCCGAGCGCGTTCAGAACGCCGTGATGCCGTATGAGGTCAGCCGCGGCTGCCGAACAGCGAACGGCGAAGACGTCGCAGCGGCGCGAAGAGCGAGACACGCGCGCTCCTGCTCCGGTGACGCTCCGACCGGTCACGCGAGGTCAGTTCCCGCATGAGCAGCGTGGCCTCGGCTGTCTCCCGCTGCGGTACGGCGGGACCGCCGAGCACCGAGAGATGGCGGTCGAGGCGCGAACTGGTCGCGCTGCTTCCGCAGGTGATCGCAGGGATTCGCGCCCTGCTGTGCACTGTTATCTGTTCCATTTCACTCCCCACCCGATACGAGACACCCGGCCCGGGCAGATTAACCCTATCGCTCCTTGGCAACACTCGTGTATCCCGCCTCCACGGTCAACCACACCCGTACGAGGTGGGAGGGACACACATCGATACGTGTGATTTCAGGGCGAGTTGGACAGATCGGAAGGGGTTGGTCACCCGGGCCGGAGGTTCGTCGCACGCCCCGTTCAGGCGGCCGAAGCGAAGGACGGCAGGTAGCCGCCCGACTGACCTGCGGCGGTGGGGTGGTACGACTCCCCGATGTTGAGCCAGTTCACGCTGTGCAACCAGGCCGACCCCGAGCAGATCTCGTGGCCGGTGAACGTCCCGGCGACATCGACGAAGGTGAAGCCGTGGTCGGCCGCCCGCTTGGCGGTCGCCGCGTTCAGATGGTCGGAGGCGTTGTTGATCGCGGTGCGCTCCTTCTCACTGAGCCCGGCGATACAGCTTCCGCTCAGCCGGTAGAAGCGGGGATAGCCGAGGACGACGACCCGGGCGGCCGGGGCCTTGGATCTGATCGCCGTGTACACCGAGTCGAGGTTCCCGGGCAGGGTGCTGTCGACATACGCGCGGGCCTGGTTGATCCGGCTGACGCAGGTGGCCTCCGACTGGAGCACACAGGTCGTCATCACATCGGCGAAGCCGGCGTCGTTGCCGCCGATGGTGATGCTGACGAGGTCGGTCGCCGCTCCGAGCGGAGCGAGCTGACCGGCGGTCACATCACCCGTACGAGCACCCGAGCAGGCGGTGAAGGCGAAGGTCGAGGGTGAATGCGCGGCCGCCCAGAGGGCCGGATAGGCCTTGGGGGTGCGCTTGCAGGCACCGCTGACACTGTCGTAACCGCCGGCTCCCAGACCCGAGGAGTACGAGTCGCCGAGCGCCACATAGTCGACGGCGGCGGCCGACTCCGCCGCCTTGGCCGAGGCCGCTCCGGTGAGAGCGAGGACGGCGGCGGCAAGGAGCGAGGATGAGAATGCCGTGATGCGGGACAGTTTCATAGAACCTCTCCTCAGCGGGTTTTCTGCCACAACTGTCGTACCAGCGGACCCACTTCGCTGGAAGCGTCCATGCCAAGTACATTCGGTGCAGATTTCCTGACAGATAGTCACTCGCGGGGGACGTTCCGGATACGACCGTCGAAGTATGGCCAAAGAAGTAAAAAAGTGAGCCCAGCCTCCAGGCCTTGCCATACAGTCCCAATCGTCAATATCTTCGTACTTTCACCCGCATCGGCCCATCACGCACAGCGGCTCCAGGGGAGGGGCAAGCGCCGCGATGGCTCCCGGAGCGGGGCGCGGTAGGGGGGTGCCGTGCTCGATGAACGCACACAGTGCACTACGTGCCGAGTCGCGTGCCGCGCGGCCAGTTCCACAGCTCACCCATCCAGCACGGAGTTCCATGCCGTCATGACCGGGGTGAGAACCCCCCTTTCGAACCGGAAACACACACGGACCGCCCGGGGGTGGGCGGTCCACCGGACGAGAGGGAATCAGACTCGTGAGCACTTTTCTGCGCCCGGCGGTGCCAGGCGAAGATCCGTTGATACCTCCGGTCCAGTACCGGCCGATCACCTCGTACCTCGCGATCGCTCCGCCGGTGAGCGTGGTGATCCCCGCGATGAACGAGGCGGAGAACCTTCCGTACGTCTTCAAGACACTGCCCGACTGGATCCATGAAGTCGTCCTCGTGGACGGTGACTCCAGCGACGACACCATCCAGGTCGCCCGCGACCTGTGGCCGGGCGTCAAAGTCGTCGAGCAGCGCGGCAAGGGCAAGGGAGACGCGCTGATCAGCGGGTTCGCGGCGTGCACCGGCGACATCATCGTGATGGTCGACGCCGACGGCTCGGCGGACGGCCACGAGATCGTCTCGTACGTGTCGGCCCTGGTCTCCGGCGCCGACTTCGCCAAGGGCTCGCGGTTCGCCAACGGCGGCGGCACGGACGACATGACGGCGATCCGCAAGCTCGGCAACCGGGTGCTGTGCGCCGTCGTCAACGCCAAGTTCGGCGCCCGCTACACCGACCTCTGCTATGGCTACAACGCCTTCTGGCGCCGCTGCCTGGACGAGATCACCCTGGACTGCACGGGTTTCGAGGTCGAGACCCTGATGAACATCCGGGTCGTCAAGGCCGGTCTGAAGGTGCAGGAGATCCCGAGCCACGAGTACGACCGCATCCACGGGGTCAGCAATCTGAGAGCGGTCCGGGACGGCCTGCGGGTCCTCAAGGTGATCCTCAAGGAGAGGGGCGTTCCCCGGGCGTCACGCCGTCGCCCGGTCACGCTCAGGGTCACGATCCCTCGGGGAGAGGTGTCTTGAACACCTGTCCCCGGTCCTTCTCCGTGGTGATCTGCGTCTACACCGAGGACCGCTGGGAGGACATCCTCGCGGCGGTCGACTCCGTATGTCGGCAGTCACTGCCGCCGCTGGAGACCCTGCTCGTGGTCGACCACAACACCGCTCTCCTGGAGCGGCTCGGCCGGGAGTACGGGGAGCGCGCGGCGCGCGGGGAGGAACGGGCGGCGCGCGGGGAGGAACAGGTGGCACGCGCAGGGGAACAGGTGGCACGCGCAGAGATACGGGTGCTCGCCAACGCGGGCCCCCGCGGCCTCTCCGCGGGCCGCAACACCGGCATCGCCCACGCGCGCGGTGAGCTGGTGGCGTTCCTGGACGACGACGCGGTGGCCGAGCGCGACTGGCTGCGGTTCTTCGACGAGGCGTACGAGAACCCCCGGGTGCTGGCCGTCGGCGGGAGGACCGTACCTGCCTGGTCGTCGGGGAGCAGGCCCGGCTGGTTCCCCGAGGAGTTCGACTGGGTCGTCGGCTGTACATACCGGGGGCTGCCGGCGGGCCGGGTACGGGTCCGCAACGTCCTCGGCGGTAACGCCTCGTTCCGGCGGTCGGCGTTCGACGCCGCCGGGGGTTTCGCGACGGGCATCGGGCGACGCGAGGGCGACGGACGCCCACTGGGCTGCGAGGAGACGGAGCTGTGCATCCGGCTGGCGGGGGCCGTACCGGGCGCGGTGCTGCTCATCGACGACCGGGCGGTCATCCACCACAAGGTCCCCGCGGTGCGCGAGCGGTTCGGCTACTTCCGTGAACGCGCCTACGCCGAGGGGCTTTCCAAGGCGCTGGTGGCCCGGAGCGTGGGCACGGACAAGGGGCTCGAATCCGAGCGCCGCTACACCACCCGCGTACTCCCGGCGGGTGTCGTGCGCGGGGTGCGCGACGCGTTCGCGGTACGGGCGCGGAGGGACCGGCCGGGCGGCCTGGGCCGCGCGGGGGCGATCGTGACGGGGGTGACGGCGGCGGCGGCCGGCTATCTGGTGGGCCGCTTGCGCACCCGTGGTGGGGCCGTGACGTTCTCGTCGGGCAGTATCGAGCGGGAAGGGGCGCGGTCTCGGGCCGGGACGCCGCTCGCCGAGAGTCCCGGCGGCTCCTCGCAGGTCGCGACGGGCCCCCGGAGTCCGGGTCCCGGTCCAGGTCCCGGTCCTACGAGCGCTCGGGAGGCCGCCGTATGAGGAGAAGTCGGACGGGTCCGGCGGGCAGTGTGCCGGGCCCGTACGGTTCACCCTCCTGTCCGGCGGCCGCTTCGCCGTCCTGTCCCACGGCCGGTGCACCGTCCGGTACGGCGTGCGGTCCGGCGGCCGGTGCGGCATCCGGCGTACCGATCCTCATGTACCACGCCGTGGAACACCGGCCGGCTCCGGCCACGCGCGCGCTGTCCGTCTCGCCCGAGGCCTTCGCGGAACAGATGGAACTGCTCGCCGGGCGCGGGTTCACCCCTCTCACCACCGCGCGCCTCGCCGACAACTGGCGAACAGGGAGGCCGCTGCCGCCACGCCCCGTGCTGATCACCTTCGACGACGGCTACGAGGGCGTGCACCGGCACGCCCTTCACGCTCTCGCCACGCACGGCTTCGCCGCCACGCTGTTCGTCTCGACGGGGTGGCTGCGCGGGCCGTACGACGACGGCGGGGCCCCGGACACCATGCTCGACTGGGACCAGGCGCGCGAACTGGCCGCCGCCGGCACGGAGATCGGCGGCCACAGTCACACCCACCCGCAACTGGACCAACTCCGCGACAGACGGCTTGAGTTCGAGCTTCGGCGCTGCCGGGAGATCGTCGCCGACGAACTGGGCACGGCGCCCGTGTCCTTCGCCTATCCGTACGGCTACTCCAGCCGGCGGGTGCGCGACGGGGTCCGCGCGGCCGGGTTCGCCCAGTCGCTGGCCGTGGGCAACGCGCTGGCCCGCCGCCGTCAGGGTCCGTACGCCCTGGAGCGGGTGACGGTACGTCGCTCCACCGGGATCGAGGAGTTCGCGACGCTGATCGAGGGCCGGTCGATCGGCCGTCACTTCGCGCGGGACCGGGCTCTGACCAAGGGGTACGCGCTCGTGCGCGGCGCCCGCCGGGCCGCTCGACGCGTCGTCGACCGCCGGACGGGCTGAGATCAGGACGGGCTGAGACCCGTCCTGACCGAGGTGAGGGGCGAACCGGCCACCGGGCGTTCCGCCACGTGGCGGCGGGCAGCCGTCGCGGGGCGGAACGTGGCCCGCCGCCACAGGGCAAAACACCGTGCATCGGCCGTCCCGGTGCCGGATCATGGGCGGCATGTCTGCCAAGCCTCAGGACGCTCTGCCGATCCGGCTCACCGTCGACGACAGCGACTCACCGTCGGATGTGGTCGACGCGCTGTTCCTCGGCCGCTTCGCGACGGGCGAGCAGCCGTTTTCCCACAGTTCCACCATCGACCGGGTCAAGCCGGGTGTGACCCTGATGCCGCCCGGAGCCGGCGTACTCCGCGTCGCCCGGGACGACGACCGCAGCGCGACCCTCGCCGAGGGCGACGGCTGGACGATCCTGGTGTCCCGCTGGAACCGCGGCGCCGATGTCACGGTGACGGCCGTCACCTCCGAGCTCGCCGAGAAGGTCCACCGGCAGGCGACCGACGGCGCGCAGGACGAGCCGGAGCCGCAGCCGGAGAACGTGACCATGGGCTTCTGGTATGTCTCACCGCGGCGCGGTCCGCACCGCACCACCCGGCAGATCGCCGCCGGCACCTGGGACGAGGTCAAGGCCAACTACACCGCGCCGGTCGCCGACGCGATGGACCGGCTGATGAAGGTGACGCCGGACGACATCGCGGGCCGGCTGCTCCTGCTGCACGGACCGCCCGGCACCGGCAAGACCTCCGCGCTGCGCACGCTGGCCCGTTCGTGGCGCGACTGGTGCCAGGTCGACTGCGTACTGGACCCGGAGCGGCTTTTCAACGACGTCGGCTATCTGATGGACATCGCGATCGGTGAGGACGACGGCTCGGCCAAGGGGCGATGGCGGCTGCTGCTCCTGGAGGACTGCGACGAGCTGATCCGCGGGGAGGCCAAGCACACGGCCGGGCAGGCTCTGTCGCGGCTGTTGAACCTGACCGACGGCCTGCTGGGACAGGGCAGGAACGTTCTGGTGGGGGTGACGACCAACGAGGACCTGGAGCGGCTGCACCCGGCCGTGGTCCGCCCCGGCCGCTGTCTGGCCCGGATCGAGGTCGGCTCGCTGACCCGCTCGGAGGCGATGTCCTGGCTGAGCGAGGAGGACGGGGACTGGGAGGCGTCGATCGGGCGCGAGGGCGCGACGCTGGCCGAGCTGTACGCGCTGCGGCGCGGCAGCGGCCCGGCATCGGTCCCGGCGCAGCACCCGGGCGCGGACGCGGGCCTCTACCTCTGAGGGGCTCGGACACGTCCACCGCCGCGGTCCCGCCGGCCTCTTCGGCCCCGCCGGCCTCTTCGGCCCCGTCGGCCTCTTCAGCCCAGTCCGCCGCCGAGGAACGGATGGGTCCGGACCGCATCGGTCCGGACCGCATCAGGCCGGACCGCATCGGGCCCGATCCGTACGCGGGTCACTTCGCGTAGACGGCCCGCACCGCGTCCTCGACCGCGGCGAGGGCTGCCGCCCGGCCGAGCCCCAGGCGCTGGGCGCGCTCCGCGTACGTCCGGGCGGCGAGGGCCACCTCGCGCTCGGCGGCCTCCCCCGCGGCGGCGACGAACGTGCCGTTCCTCCCTCGGGTCTCGATCACACCGTCGGTCTCCAGCGCGCGGTAGGCCTTGGCAACGGTGTTCGCGGCGAGCCCCAGTTCCCCGGCGAGCCCCCGTACCGTCGGGAGTTTGTACCCCACCGGCAGAGTGCCCTTGCGGGCCTGCGTGGAGATCTGGGTACGCAGTTGCTCGTACGGAGCGGTCGCGGCGGCCGGGTCGATCACGATCTTCAGGGTCACGGATCTGATTCTCTCTCACGGCCCACCGGCACCGGGCGTCACACGGCGCGGCTGGCCGGATCACGACGGGGTGAACGCAGGGGGATAAAGAAGAGGCGCCCCGTGGAACACCCCCGTAGGGTCCCGCCCCATGACTATGATCGTCCGCGATTTCCGCGCCGAGGACGCCGCAGCGCTGGTCCGTCTCCGGCGCGTGTGCTCTCCGTACCTGGTGACAACCGAGGAAGCGGTCCTGTTCGAGGTGGCGACCGCCAATCCGGCCAAGAAGTACCGGCTGTTGATCGCCGAGGAGGACGGGGAGATCATCGGTACGGCTCGCGCCGGCGTCGTGTACGACAGCGGCGAGCCGGGGCAGTCGTCCGTCTTCCCGGAGGTCCATCCGGACCACTGGGGCCGGGGAGCCGGTTCGCTGATCCTCCGTACGGCAGAGGAGCATCTGGCGGCCGAGGGCGTGCGGAGCATCTACGCCTGGGTGCTGGACGAGCCGTCCAGCCTGGCCTTCGCCGCGCTCCGCGGCTACCGGCCCACCCGTCCCGCGCACTTCCAGCGTCTCGATCTGGCCGGCGGCACGCTGCCCGGCCTGCCGCCGCTGCCCGCGGGCGCCGAACTGCGGACGGCGGCGGACTACACCGACGGCCCCCGGCCGCTGTTCGAGGCCGACGCGGAGGCCACGTCCGACGTACCGGACGACATCGGCCTGGACCTCGACGACTACGAGGACTGGCTGGGACACACCTGGAACCACCCCTTGTTCGACCGCGGGCTCTCGACCGTGGTCGTGGTGGACGGCGAGGTCGCCGCGTACGCCGTCGTCCAGACCGACGGCCGCACGCGCTACTGGTCCGGCATGACCGGCACCCGGCGCGCCCACCGGGGCCGGGGCCTGGCGAAGCTGGCCAAGACCGACTCGCTGCGCCGCGCCCGCGCGGCCGGTTACACGGACGCGTTCACCGCCAACGACGCGGACAACGGGCCGATGCTGGCGGTCAACCGGTCGTTCGGCTACGAGATCTGCGCGTCGCACGTACGTCATGTCCGTACCTTCACCTGAGGGTGCGGGCGCTGAGACCCCGGTGCGCTGAGCATCAGGGCCGCTCTTCAGGTGAGGGAGCGGGGCCCCGCCGGGTCGTGTCACCCGTGGTGGCGGGCAGGACGACCGCCCGGTCAACGCCCGCCGGAATGTGGGCGATCGGGTCGTCGTCCGCGTGCCAGTGGAGGAGGAAGCGCTCTCCCGCGCGGTACGCGTCCAGGCCCGCCCGGCAGTAGGCGACCAAGTCGTCCGGGAGCGCGGACAGGGGGTGCCAGGAGAGCCCGGAGCACTTGTGCGGCTCGCGGTTGTACGGCTCGGCCGCCGAGTCGTACTCCGCCTCGAAGAACCAGCCGATCCTGGGCCTGCCACCGGGGCCTCGGTGCTGCATGACCAGCGCGACGCGCAGCTCGTCCGGGGTCAGTTCGACACCGATCTCCTCGAACGCCTCGCGGATCATGGCCGCACGGACGTCCTCGCCGTCCTCCACGTGCCCGGAGGGGCCGTTGAGCAGCCCGTCCCCATATCCCGTCCCCGCCCGGCGGGCGAGCAGCACGTCGTCGCCCCTGCGCAGGATCAGGTGGACGTCGACCACTTCCCGGTGCCTCCGGGGCGGCGCCGGGTGTGCGATGAGCGCGTACCTCTCGTCGTCGACCGCGCGCCCCCAGAGGGCGGGGTCGTGGGAGAGCGGCTCGTGGTGGACGCGCTCGGTGAGCGGTGCCAGGGCCGTGACGAGCCGTGTCGCCGACAGCCCCGCACCGGACCAGACGCCCTCGATCAGGACCAGCCGGCCGCCCGGCCGCAGCAGCGAGGACCAGTGCCGGAGCGCCCCTTCGGGATCCGGCAGCGTCCACAGCACATGCCGGACCAGGACGACATCGAAGGTCCGCTCCCCCACGGGCGGCCGGCCCGCGTCGCCGACCAGGACCTCGGCGCCGGTCCCCGCCAGCTTGGCCCGCGCCAGGGCCGCCATGCGGGGGGACAGATCGACCGCCGTCACGCGGTGGCCCTGCTCGGCGGCGAGCAGGGCCAGACTTCCCGTACCGCAGCCGAGGTCGAGCACCAGGGACGGCTCCCCGGGCAGCCAGTGCGACATCCGGGCCGCCCAGGCGGCCCGGATGTCGGGGTCCAGCAAGCCGTGGTCGGGCTCCTGGTCGAAGGAGTCGGCGTAGGAATCCCAGTCCGTCGTGGTCATGTTCCGATGGTGACAGGCACCACTGACAGTCGTCGGTCATGCCTCCGCGTCAGGCCGCCACGTCACGGCGCTCGCGCCCCCGCGCGATCAGCTTCCTCACCCCCGGCCAGACCAGCAGGAGCACGATCACGGCGTACACCGTCACCGAGAAGGGCGTGTTGACCAGACCGGTGACGCTTCCGTCGCTGATCTGGAGGGCGCGCCGCAACTGCTGCTCGGCGGCCGGGCCCAGGATGACACCGATCACGGCCGGCAGCACCGGCAGACCGTACCGCCGCATCCCGAAGCCGATCAGACCGATGATCAGCAGGATGACCAGGTCCAGCGCCTCCCCGCCGACCGCGTACGCGCCGACCGCCGCGAAGAAGAGGATCCCCGCGTAGAGGTAGGGGCGCGGGATGCGCAGCAGCTTGGCCCAGACCGGCGCGAGCGGCAGGTTGAGCAGAAGCAGCAGCACCATGCCGACGAAGAGCGAGGCGATCAGGCCCCAGACCAGGTCGGGTTCGCGTTCGAAGAGCAGCGGTCCGGGCTGGATCCCGTACTGCTGGAAGGCGGCCAGCATCACGGCGGCGACGGCGGTCGTGGGCAGCCCGAGGGTCAGCATCGAGACAAGCGTGCCGGCCGCCGAGGCCGAGGCCGCCGACTCCGGGCCGGCCACGCCCTCGATGGCTCCCTTGCCGAACTGGTCCTTGTGCTTGGAGAGCCGCTTCTCCGTGACGTACGAGAGGAAGGTGGGGATCTCCGCGCCACCGGCCGGGATCGCCCCGAACGGGAAGCCGATGAGGGGTCCGCGCAGCCACGGCCGCCAAGTGCGGCGGACGTCGTCCTTGCCGAGCCAGGGGCGGCCGACCGGGATCGCCTCGCCCGAGGTACGGCGCAGATGGGCGGCGACCCACAGGGCCTCGCCGATCGCGAAGAGGCCGACCGCGACGATCACCACGTCGATGCCGTCGGCGAGTTGGAGCGTGCCGAAGGTCAGCCGCTGCTGGCCGGTCATCTGGTCGAGACCGACCAGCCCGAGGGTGAGACCGATGAGCAGCGAGGCGAGGCCGCGGATCCGGGACGAGCCGAGCACGGAGGTCACGGCGATGAACGCCAGCACCATGATCGCGAAGTAGTCGGGGGCCCCGATGTCCACCGCGAGCGAGGCGACGGTCGGGGCGAGGAGCACGAGCAGGATCGTGCCGATCATGCCGCCGGCGAAGTGACCGCCCGCGGCCGCCGCCAGGGCCTGGGCGCCGCGCCCTGCCTTGGCCATCGGGTTGCCTTCGATGGCGGCCACGACGGCGGCGCTCTCACCTGGGGTGTTGAGCAGGATGGAGGTCGTGGAGCCGCCGAACATCGCGCCGTAGTAGATACCGGCGAACATGATGAACGCGCCGGTCGGTTCGAGTCCGTACGTCACCGGGAGCAGTAGGGCGACGGCCATGGCGGGGCCGATGCCGGGCAGGACGCCGATCGCCGTGCCGAGCAGCACACCGATCGCGGCCCAGAGCAGGTTCATCGGCGTGAGGGCCGTACCGAAGCCGTCGATGAGGGAGTTGAGGGAGTCCATCGGTTACAGCACCCCCATCAGCGGGCCACCGGGAAGGGGGACACCGAGCAGGTTGTCGAAGACGAAGTAGGTGACGAGCGACAGGACCGCGGCGATCAGCGGGTCGCGGTCGTAGTGGCGGCTGCCGAGCGCGTACGCGGAGCCCCAGAAGAGCAGGGCGCCGGAGATCGGGAAGCCGAGCGGGCCGATGAGGACGGCGTTGCCGAGGAAGACACCGGCCAGGAGCAGTACGGTCCGCCAGTCGCTGGGCTCGCTGAGGTCGATGTCCTCGCCGCCCTCCGCCTCTCCCCGGCCGCCGCGCAGGACGTCGAGCGAGAGCAGGACGGCGACGACGAGGAGGCCGGTCCCGACGACGACCGGGACGGTCTTGGGGCCGACGGGGCCGCGCTGGGTGATGTCGACGTTCATGGTGAGGGCGTCGGTGAGGACGAGGACGCCGAGGACGAGCAGGAGGAGCCCGACGCCGAGCTCGGAGTGCTCGCGAAGCCAGGAACGGACGCCGGGCGCGGCCGGGGTCGTGCCGGAGGGTTCGGTGTGCGGTGTCGTCACAGTCCCAGCTCCTTCAGGACGGAGTCCACGCGGCGGTCTTCTCCCGCGAGGAAGTCGCCGAACTTCTCGCCGGTGAGGAAGGCGTCGTCCCAGTTGTTCTTCTTCAGGGACTCCCGCCACTGGGGCGAATCGTGCAACTTCTCGAAAAGGGCGATGAGTTTGTCGCGCTGGGCGTCGGAGAGGCCGGGCGGCGCGACGACGCCGCGCCAGTTGGTGAAATCGGTGTCGAGTCCCGACTCCCGCAGGGTGGGGGCGTCCACGCCGGGTATCCGCTCGGGCCCGGTGACCGCGAGGACGCGCAGTTCGCCCGACTGGATCTGGTCGAGGTACTCACCGACACCGGAGACGCCGAAGGAGACCTTGTCGCCGAGGATCGAGGCGAGGAGTTCGCCGCCGCCGTCGAAGGGGATGTAGTTGACCGTCTTCGGCGCGATGCCCGCGGCCTTCGCCATCAGCATGGGAGCGAGATGGTCGGGACCGCCGGCCGAGGAACCGCCGCCGACCGGCACCTTGGCCGGGTTGGCCTTCCACGCCTTGACGAGGTCGCCGATGGTCTTGAACGGGGAGTTCTTGCTGACGACGACGATGTCCGACTCTTCGCTGATCCGGGCGATCGGGGTCGTATCGGCAAGTGTCCGGGGCGACTTGTTGGTGTGCACGGCGCCGACGACACCGAGACCCATGGACATGGCGAGCTTGCCGTTGCCGTGCTCGCCGACGAGCCGGCTGAGACCGACGGTGCCGCCCGCGCCGGGCAGGTTGAACACCTCGATGTTGTGGGTGAGTTCGGCGTCCTCGGCGTTCTTGGCCATGGTGCGTGCGGTGATGTCGTAACCGCCGCCGGGGGTGTTGGGGACCATGAAACGCAGGCCGGGTATCTGCGTACCGGTGTCGGTGCCACCGCCCGAGGTGAGCAGTGGCGGCCCCACCAGCACCAGCAGCGCCGACCCGAGCAGGGCCAGGGGGGTGCGCAATCGCACGTCTGCCGCCTTTCGGAAGTAGTGCTCGGAGAGCTGTAGCTGTACGTGAAGAGCTGTGAAGAGTGGTGAGTGAAGAGGCTGTGCGCGCAAGAGGGGTGCTTGGAAAAGGGGTGCTTCCAAGAGGCTGTATTCGGAAAGCGGGTGTCCGGAAAGCTATGTGAGGTGGGCCACATGTTGCCTGCGCGTTAACAACCTGTCTCTCTTCCGGAATCAACGGACGTTGTGGTCGTTGCGGTCGCGGCTTAGCGTGTCGATGTGACGAAAGTGCTGGTGGTGGACGACGACTTCATGGTCGCGAAGCTCCACAGCCGCTATGTGTCCGCGATGGACGGCTTCACGGTCGTCGGAGTGGCGCACAGCGGCGGAGAAGCGCTGCGCGCGGCCGAGCGGCTGCGTCCTGACCTTGTCCTGCTCGACATCTATCTGCCCGACATGGACGGGATCGCCGTACTGCGCGAGCTACGGGCGGCGGAGGAGCGGGACCGGGCCCGGATCAGCGTCGACGCGCTGTTCATCACGGCGGCGAGGGACGCGGGCATCATCCGCGCCGCGCTGCGGGCGGGCGCGCTGCACTACCTGATCAAGCCCTTCAACCAGGCGGCTCTCCAGGAGCAGCTGCGCCATGTCGCGTCCCTGCGCACCCGGCTGGCCGGGCTGGGCGAGGCCCGCCAGGAGGACGTCGACCGTATCTTCGGCACCCGCCCGCCCGGCAGCCGCACTCTCCCCAAGGGCCTGGCCCCTCACACGGCCGACCTGGTCGAAGGCGTCCTGCGCCGGCACCCGGACGGCCTGTCCGCCACGGAGTGCGCGGACGCGGGCGCCCTGTCCCGGGTGAGCGCCCGCCGCTACCTGGAGTTCTTCGCGGACACGGGCCGAGCACAGGTGACCCTCCGCTACGGCGGTACGGGCCGCCCGGAACGCCGCTACCGCTGGACCGCCTGAAGTCCGGCGCCCGTCAGGGCTGTTCCCCGGATCGCTCGCCGGGGCTGGTCCCGATGACGACGGTCGCGTCCAGTTCGTCGGAGACGGCCACGCGCGGGATCAGACCGTCTCGGGCGACCGTGTCGACGGCCCGGCGCGCCTGGCGTTCGCTCGTCTCGAACAGCAGGTGGCCGCCCGGTGCCAGCCACAACGACGCCGCCGCGGTCACCCGCCGCAGGACGTCGAGCCCGTCCGCTCCCCCGTCCAGCGCGACGCGGGCCTCGTGGATACGGGCCTCGGGCGGCAGCAGTCCGATCTCGTCGGTGGGTACGTACGGCACGTTGGCGAGCAGGATGCCGACGCGGCCCCGCAGGGTGGCGGGCAGCGGCTCGTACAGATCGCCTTCGTACACCCGGCCACCGGCGGCGGCGACGTTGCGGCGGGCACACCGCACCGCGGTGGGGTCGATGTCGGTCGCGTACAACTCGGTGTGCGGACCGGCGTGCGACGCGGAGTACGGACCGTCGTCCGACGCGGTGTGCGGTACGGCGCTGTCCCGGGCCGCGGCCAGTGCCGCGCCCAACGCGCCCGAGCCGCAGCACAGATCGACGACGACGGCCCGTGGACCGGCGGACGCCGCGAGGGCCGCGGCCTGGTCGACAAGGAATTCGGTACGGCGGCGGGGTACGAAGACGCCCGCGTCCACGGCGATCCGCAGACCGCTGAACTCCGCCCAGCCGAGAACGTGTTCCAGCGGAAGTCCGGCGACACGCCGGTCGACCATGGCCGCGAGGTCCGCCCGCGACCGTGCCGTGGAGACGAGCAGACGCGCCTCGTCCTCGGCGAAGACACAGCCGGCGGCCCGAAGTCTGGTGACGACGGCGGGCGGGACAAGAGGAGGTGATGGGGGCGGTGCGGACGGTGAAACCGACATAGGAGCCTTTCGGAATGCCTCCGGGCTGCTCCCGCGGTCACCTATGCCTGATGGACCGCACGGTCATGAGAGGGGAGCACCCGACCTGCTACAGCGGTAATGGGTCCCACCTCCTCGACGCGTTCCCTGCTTGGGGAGGCCACCCTACCCGAGCCACACCGTGGCACGGGGACACATCGCGACCGGCCTTCCTCAGCCCCTCCCCACGCCTCTTCCTGTGCCCCTTCTTAGCTTCGTCTTAAAGGCGCCATAAGGATCGCCTTCACCCCGTCCCAGCAGGCGATTTCGTGGTTCCGAGAGGCTAGCTTTCTGATCGCCGGGGCGGCTTTCAGCGGGGAGGCTGGCCGCCGCTCCGGCGGTTCGCCCGTGCCGCTCGTGCCGCTCATGGCCGCGTCCCGTTCGTACCGCTCCCGCCTCTTCCGAAGGAGAACCAGTTCCATGACCGCTCGCCGTACGGCCGCCGGGATCGTCGTCCTCGGTCTCGCCCCGCTCGCGCTGACCGGGCTGGCCGCCGCGCCCGCCGCCGCTCATGGGTCGATGACGGATCCGGTCAGCCGGGTCGCCGCCTGTTTCGCCGAGGGGCCGGAGAGTCCGCGATCGGCGGCGTGCAAGGCGGCGGTCGCGGCCGGCGGCACGCAGGCGTTCTACGACTGGAACGAGGTCAACATCGCCAACGCGGCTGGAAACCACAAGCAGTTGATCCCGGACGGGAAGCTGTGCAGCGCGGGCAAGGACAAGTACAAGGGGCTCGATCTGGCGCGCGGCGACTGGCCGTCGTCCACGATGGCGCCGGGCGGCCACACCTTCAACTACAAGGCCACCGCCCCGCACAAGGGCTCCTTCGAGCTGTACATCACCAAGGACGGCTACGACCCGGGCAAGCCGCTGAAGTGGTCGGACCTGGAGGAGAAGCCCTTCCTCACGGTCACCGACCCCGCGCTGAAGAACGGGGCCTATGTCTTCGACGGCGTCGTCCCGAACAGGTCCGGCCGTCATCTGATCTACTCGATCTGGCAGCGTTCGGACAGCCCCGAAGCCTTCTACACCTGCTCCGACGTGGTCTTCGGCCAGGACAACGGCAGCGCGGGCGGCGCCGCCCCGGCCGCCTCCGCGCCCTCCGACCAGGAGGTCACGGAGGGCGCGGCCAAGTCCACCGTGGAACACAACGGCCACGGGGACATCGAGACCGGCGCCGGCACACACACCGACGGCCACACCGACACCGGCACCGACGCCGCCGAAACCGGGGCCGGGAAGCCGGAGAGTGCCGTGGAGCCGAAGGCCGAGGAGAAGACGGAGGAGGCGCCGGGCAGCGGTGCCAACGCCCCCGAGGCGAAGAGCGTCGGCACCCCGGTCGAGCAGGGTGCCGGACAGCCCGCCGCCGGTCAGGAGAACCTCGCCGAAACCGGTGGCACCAGCACCACCCCGTACATCGCGATCGGTGGCGCGGCGACCCTCGCCGTCGGCGCCGCTGTGATGTTCGGGACCGTCCGCCGCAAGGCCGTACCGGCCGCACGCCACGGCCGCTGATCCCGCGTCGTCACCACGGACACACTGCCGTCCGCCCCGGTAACTCGCCGGTGCGGACGGCAGTGTGCGTCGGACGACGACGTGTCAGCCGATCGCCGACGCGCATGTGGTCGGCGTGGCCCTTCCCGGATCGAGCGAGTTGGCCACCTCGTGGAAGACGATCCTGTCGAACAGGCCGATCGCCACGTGCTCGGAGAGATCGACCGGACACAGGTCCTGGAGCAGCACGTTGCGCACGTCGGGGCCGCTCAGGAACTGTGACCGGTACGGGGTCACCACCTCGTCGTACCGCGTGGCGATCACCGTGTAGCGCACCCCGGGGACCGTGTCGCCGCCCGCGTTGAGCTTGGTGAGGAAGGCGGATCCGGCCACCTGGTCGGTGAGTGCGGGGGTGTTCTCGGTCAGCAGATCGGCCGCTCCGGGGAAGTACGGCAGCAGCCGGGTCAGTCCGAGCAGGGTGGTGCCGTGGTTGTCCGGGGCGATGCCGATCAGGGCGTTCACCTTCGCCGCCCCGCCCAGGAACTTCAGGTAGTAGCGCGGCATCATGCCGCCCTGGGAGTGGCCGACGATGTCCGCCTTCGCCGCGCCGGTGGCCGCGAGCACCTTGTCGACGTACGCGGCGAGTTGCCCGGCCGAGTCGTCGATGGGGCCGAGGCCGTGGATCAGCGGCACGTCCGGGAGTTGCCCGTAGTCGAGGGAGAAGACGCAGTATCCGCGGTTCACCAGGTACGGGGCGAGGCCGAGCCAGTTGTCGACGGAGTTCGCGAAGGTGCCGTGGACGAGGACGACGGGCCGGGGGTGGGCGGCGGAGGGCTTGCAGGAGTAGTTGTTCCAGCCACCGGAAGCGGCGCCGGAAGCGGAGGTGGTGGCAGAGGTAGCGGTCGCGGGGGTGGTGGCAGAGGTAGCGGTCGCGGGGGTGGTGGTCGCGGCCACGGCTGGGGGGACCGTGACCGTCGTGGCCAGCAGCAGTGCGGCCAGTGGTCCGAGCGCGCGTTTCCAGGGCAGCATCGGGCGATCTCCTTGCGGCTCAAGGGAAATTGCGATGGCTGTCAGCCCTGTGGCCCGGACCACACGTACGGCTGTGCTCATGCCAACTTACGCACGAGTAGGACAAGGAAGGGAAGTTACACGTCGGTAAAAAATGGTCGCCGTACACACCTCGTGGCCGGTCATCGAGGACGAACTCCCGCTCCGCATCGGACACTTCATGGCGACGTATCACCGGACCGTGATCCACCACTCGAGATCATTCGAAGACACAGCCCAGGCCTGTTCGGCGACCGCCCTTACGCCGACCGCGAGCTGAGTGGGAACCGCGCCACGCGGCCATTCTGGCCGCCGCCGGTCGCTCCGATGCCGTGTTCGACGCGGTGGTACGTTCGCATACGGTCGGCGTCGCGAAACCGGCGGACCCCAGGGGAACCTGTCCCGCCTGGGAGCCGGTCAGCAGAACGCGGGCGGGATGCTCTGCTCGTACTGGAAGACGTTGAGGGGGTCGTACGTCGCCTTGATCTTGCGCAGCCGGTCGAAGTTGGATCCCCAGTAGGCGGTTTCCCAGTCCTGCATGCCGATGTTCGGCACATTGACGTACGCGCCGTTCACATAGGGCCGTAGTGCCTGGCTGAACTCGGCGATCCAAGCCTGGGCCTGCGGGGTCAGCTCGTCGCCGCTGCCAGGTTCTCCACGGGTCCCCCAACCGGTGCCGGGCTCGGAGTAGAAGAGCGCATCGCGATGAGGGAATGCCGTGCCACCGCGGGGGCTCTTCCTGACCGCTCCGCCGAAGGCCTGGGTGAAGAAGTTGCTGTCGTCCGTCGGCGCGTCTCGCATGAATGAGGCGATCACTCTGATCGCCTCACTCGGGAACGGCTTGTTCGTGAACTGCGAGAAGAACTTCCAGTTCGCGGGGTCGTCCGCGGTCGGAGTCTGGAATCCCGCATACACGTCGCCCCAGTTACCTTCTTGCACGGAGACGTCGGGACGACCGATCGACAGAATAGGGGCCAGCAGCTTCTTCGCTTCCGCCGGCGTTCCTTCCGCAAGGACCGCGAACAGCACGATCTGCTTTCTGTGGACTTCGAGTTGAGTTCCGAGGCGGTTGTCTGCGCTCGGCGCCACATGTTGCCATGTGTCGAATACCCCGTGCAGGTCCCCGAGGCCGTCCCACGTCGCTTGCACGTAAGCGACGCTCTTGAGCGGAGCCACCTTGTAGGTGAGGGACGTGACGATTCCGAAGTTGCCGTTGCCCGCCCCGCGGAGCGCCCAGAGCAGGTCCGAGTTGTTCTTCAGGTCGGCCTTGATCACCTTGGCGCAGTCGGTGCCCGAAGCGACGACGATCTCGGCGCCGATCAGGCTGTCGCAGGCCATGCCGAGGTAACGGGTGAGGAAACCGAGTCCGCCACCGAGCGTCGCACCGGCCAGGCCTACGCTGCCCTCCGTTCCGGTCGTCACCGCGAAGTTCTTCTTCGCGAGCATGGTCACTGCTTCCAACTGGTTGAGCCCGGCCCCGACCGTCGCGGTGCGAGCGGCCGTGTCGATGTGGGCCGATTTCAGCTCGCTGACGTCGATCACGATGCCGTTGTCCACGTTCGACCAGCCCTCAAGGCTGTGGCCACCGCTTCGCACCCGCAGCGCGACGTCGTGTTGCCGTGCCCAGGTGAGGGCGTTGATCACGTCCTGGGTCTTCTGGGCGTAGACGATGACCAGCGGATAGTGGACGAAGAGCTCGTCCCAACCCAGGCTCGCACTTGCGTAGTCGGGGTCGTCGGGACGGACGATGCGGCCGGTGAGCTTCGCCGGATTGCACGTCGCGCTTTCGACCTCTTGGGCCACGGCGTTCGCGCCCGGGGCTTCTGCGGCCGTAATGCCTGGGAGAACGACCGCGCCCGCGCTGGCTGCTGCCGTAGCCCTGAGCATTCCGCGACGAGAAAAGTCGTGCATGGTCAGTATCCTCTCGACCGGGATACGCCAGCATTCGACTGAGGGCGCTTCTTGTCCGTCGACTGGCGCGTTCGATGATTTATGGACAACGCTTTGGGCTCGCAGATTAACAGGTAATATCATGACGGCGTCGCCCGACACGCCAATTGAGGGAAATACCGAATTTCGAAGGATGACAGTGCGGGTGAGCATTGATTAGCCCAATCGGGCGCATCCGGCTCGGCTTGATTTTCATGCCGTTCATATGTCGGTTCCATGTCCGCGATCGAGAGGTCGGGCATGTTGGTGACGAAGCAGGCCAGCCGCATCCCGTCGGCGTCGGTGAAGCGCAACTGGGCTCCGGGATGCGGCCGTTCCCTGCCCACGATCACGATCGGACCGGATGTGCCGGGTGTCCCGCTTCACCCTTTCCTGGCCGTTGGAGCACCGTGCGGCAGTTGTGTTCCTCGACGCCTGCCTCCAAACCGGACGCTGCCCCTGACCAGGACGTTCTTTCAGAAATCGAAGGGGGCGGCCAGCCTGTGACCAAGCGACCGCCCACCAGGTTTTCTGCCCACCGAAGCGAGTCACCGTGACCGCGTCGGGTGGCTGTTCATGACGCGGTGTCGGTGATCACCGCGCCGTCACGAACCGCGTCACCGCCCGGGAGAAGGTCTCCGGCTCCTCCAGGTGACCGAAGTGCCCGCTGTTCTCCAGGATCAGCAGGTCCGATCCGGGGATCAGCCGGTGCAGTTCCTCGGCCCAGCGCACCCCGCAGATGACGTCGTGGCGGCCGACGACGACGAGGGCCGGCATGGTGAGGGAGCCGAGGTTCTCGCGGTCGTTGATGATGTGCGGGGAGAGGTTCTCGTCCAGCCCGGAGATGTATGTGGCGCTCAGGGAGGCACACATGGGGGCGAACTCCGTTTCCCGGCCCCAGTAGTCGGCGAAGTACAGGGGGAGCAGCCCCTTGGCGGCGGCGGTCGTCTGTGTGTCGTCGGAAGCGGCCGACATGCCTGGAAGGCCGCCAGGGCCCCGGGGAGTTCGGGGTGGCCGGCATGCCGCTCCGCGAACGACTGCACCAGGCGCATGGCCTCGGCGATGTGTTCGGGACCGGTGAGTGGTGCGCTGTCGTAGAGGATCACCCCGGCGATGCGTTCGGGGTGGTGCAGCGCGTGGTACTGGGCGACGAAGCCGCCGTGCGAGTGCCCCAGGAGGTACACCTGTGGGACGCCGAGGCGCTCGATGAGCGCGTCGAGGAACTGGCTGTAGCGGGGCCGGGTGTAGCCGTGGGGGTGGGAGGACAGGCGGCCGGAGGCGCCGCTGCCGATCGGCTCGGGGTACACGATCGTCAGGTGCCGCTCCAGTGCGGGCATGCGCAGGTACTCCCACCCGATGCCCGGTCCACCGGAGTGCGCGACGCACACCGGTCCCGTGCCGTGGACGTGATAGCGCTGCACGACTCCGTCGATCTCGACGGAGTGTGTGCCGGCGGCCAGAGGATCGGTCGCCGGGGGCGTCGTGGAGGTGGTCATGAGGGTCTCTCCGTATCCAGCAGGTGTCGATGACACCGGCAGGACGCCGGGGAGAGGACGAAGTTCGACCCGGACTACGTGACACCCGTCACATTGATGCCGTCGCGTTCGAGATCACGTCGAGGTCCCGTCACATCGGGGTGAGTGACTGGAGGGCCTGGACCGGCCTGGGGTGCAGGAGACGCAGCCGGTGCGGACGGCCGGCCGCGTCCAGGGTCATCAGCCAGGCCACCGAGGGCGGGCAGTGGTCGGGGTTGTCGGCGGGCGACAGGAGGTCCATCTCCCAGACGGTGAGGGACCGGCCGGCCACGACATGGGCCAGGCGCTGGCGTACGCCGTCCTCCAGGTCGCCGTCCATGCCACGTACGAGAACGCTTCTGTCGCCCACCGGTTCGTTCCCCCTGAGCAGGGTGATCCCGGGCGACCAGCGCTCCGTCATCAGCGCGCCGAAGCGTCCGCTCTCGGCGGCGGCCAGCGTCTCGTGTGCCTCGGTACGGCTGGCGCGGACGCGCCGCGCGGTGTCGCCGTGCGGGGCGTCCGCCGTTGCGGCCAGGGCAGTGGCGAGCTTGGCCCGTCCCTGGCTGAGCCTGCTGCGCACGGTGCCGACCGGGACCCCGCAGGCGTCGGCTATCCGCTCGTAGGAAGTGACGCCGGTGCTGAAGTGACGCAGCACCAGGGGCAGGCGCAGTGCGGGGGTCAGTTCTTCCACGGCCTCCCAGATCCAGTCCCGCATCGCGTGCCGCTCCAGCCATCGCTCCGGACCGCCGTCCGTGGCGGGCAGGTGCAGATCGTCGATCGGCTGTACGGGGACGGAGGCCCGCAACAGGGAGCGGCCGGTGTTGCGCACGATCATCCGCAGCCAGGCGCCCACGGCCGCCGGATCGCGTACGTCGCCCACGCGGCGGAGCGCGGTGACGGCGGCGTCCTGGAGCACGTCGTCGACGTCGGGCCCCGGCCCGAGAATGCTCAGCGCCACCGCGCGCATGCCCGCCCGGTGCCGCTCCAACAGCAGGCCCAGGGCGGTGACATCACCCGCCTGCGCGGCACGTGTGAGCCCCGCGTCCTCGATGCGCGCGAGTTCGTCCGAGGTGCCCGCGGCTTCGCCCGGGTTCTGATTCATGAGGTCCTCTTCCGACGTCTTCCGTCGTGCGTGACCGTACTCCGTGATCGTCAAGGCTCTCCCCTGAGCCTCAGTTCCCCAGAGTGGCCGGACGTACGGCTCCCGGGCCGAAGCGCCGACGGGCCCGGTCCGCGGCGGCTTCGGCGGCGCGGGCTCGGTCCTCGCCGGGGTCCAGGGAGAGCTGACGGCAGGCGCTGTCGGCCGGCGAGAGGCCGTCGGCTCGGATCGCGAAGGCACGGACTCGTGCCCGTTGCAGTCCGAGGGAGGACAGCAGCCCCAGGGCAGCCGCGACCAGGGCAGGTGAGTGGTTGGTGGGTTCCGGCAGAGCGTGCGTCCGGGTGGTGGAGCTGCGGTCGGCGTACCGCACCGTGAGGGTGAGTCCGCCGGTGATCAGGCCTTCGCCGCGGAGGCGTTGGCCGATCTGGTCGGCGAGTCCCAGGACCGCTCGGTGTTGCCACGCCGGGTCGAGGCAGTCCCGCTCCAGCACGAGATCGGCGTCCAGGTACGCCGCCGGTTCCGACGGGGTGACCGGGCGGGGATCATGGCCGCGGGCGCGCTCGGCCAGCAGCCGGGAGGGGCCGGCTCCGAGGAGGCGTTGCAGGGTCGCCGCCGGCATGTCGGCGACTTGGCCGATGGTGTGCACTCCGTACCGGTTGAGCGTGTGCGCCGTGGCGCGGCCGATTCCCGGCAGCGCGGTGACCGGACGGGGGTACAACCAGGCGGCGGCCTGTCCGTCGCGGATCCAGGTGGTGTCATCCGGCGCGGACGCGTCGGCCGCCATGACGGCCAGCATCCGGTTGTTCGCGAGACCGGCGCTGCTGTCGATGTCGTAGAAGGCCTTCAGCCTGAGCTTCGTCAACTGGACGATGTCGCGGGGGGACAGGTCGAAGTATCTGAGCGCCGACGTCAGGTCGAGTTGGACGGCGCTGGGCGGAATGGCCTGGACATGGGGCGTGATACCAGACATCAGTTCGATTATGTTGCTGTACGCGTCCCCGCTCGGCGCGGCGTGCAGATGGAGGTGGGCGATATGCCGCTGACGTGGGGTCATCCCGCGCTCCCCGGGCTGGTGTAGCCGAACTTCTTCAGGTCGGCGGAGCGGCTGCCGGCCGGTAGCAGGTCGGCGTAGGGGTGGAGGCGGGCGCCGGTGGTGCCGTTGGCCAGGGTGCGCCGCGGCTGGGCGGAGGCCGGGTCCGGGTGGTCGGCGCCGAGGAGGGCGAGCGCGGCTTCGGGGCCGTTGTCGCGGCGGGCGGTGGCGATCTCGTCCAGGTCCCAGGCCATGGTGGCGACGACGGTACGGCGGGTGCCGCGCACCTGGACCGTGCCGCGCACCAGCAGCAGGCCGCTGTGGAAGACGGTGTACGCGCAGGCCGGGTGGGAGTCCTCGAAGAACGCCAGGTCGACCAGGCCGGAGCCGTCCTCCAGGGTGACGAAGATGATCCGCTTGCCGCTGGCGATCGGCGGGGTCTGGGTGGCGGCGCGGACGCCGGCGACGAGGACCTGCTGACCGGCGCGCAGGCCGGCCAGATGGGCCGAGTCCGTCGCGCCGATCTCCCGCAGGAGCCGGTGGTGGTACTCCATCAGGTGCTTGGAGACGTCGATGCCGAGGGTGTTCAGCTCGGCGCTCAGGGCTTCGCGTCCGGTCATCTCGGGCAGCCCGCTCGGCTCCGCCCCGCCGACGGCGCCCGCGTCGATGGGCAGTTGGCCCTTGCCAGCGGACCGGGTCCGGGAGGCCCGGTGGAGTTCGGCGATCTGGAGCAGCAGGTCGCGGCGGGTGAGGCGGCCGTCGTGGAGGGAGTTCAGGGCACCGATCTCGGCGAGGCGTTCGGCGACGGGCCTGCTGGGGTGGGCCCGCTGCCAGAAGTCGGAGAGCGATCCGTAGGGCCGGCCTTCCTCGATCCGGGCGTATTCCTCCTCGCTGATGCCGTGCACGGCGGACAGCGCGAGCCGCACGCCCCACTGCTCTCCGTCGGTCTTCTCCACCGTGTGCCGCGCCTTCGAACGGTTGACATCGACGGGCAGGACGGGGACACCGCGGCGGCGGGCGTCGGAGACCAGGACACGCTTGGGCCACATCCCGGGGTCGTGTTCGAGAAGGCCGGCCAGCAGGAACGCCGGGTAGTGCGCCTTGAGCCAGGCGCTCTGCAGGGCCGGTACGGCGAAGGCGACCGCGTGCGCCCGGCAGAAGCCGTACTGCCCGAAGGCCTCGACCGTCTTCCACACCTGCTCGCGCACCGTCTCGCTGTAGCCGCGCGCGCGTGCCTGGGCGTGGAACCAGTCCTTGACCCTGGGCAGCCGGTTCCTGTCGCCGAGCGCGCGCCGGGCCATCTCACCGAGGGCCCGGTCGCAGCCGGTCATCACCGCGAAGGTCTCGATGATCTGCTCGTGCCAGATGGTCACGCCGTAGGTGTCGGCGAGCACCGGTTCGAGGTCCGGGTGGGCGTAAGCCGGCGTGCCGCCGTGGCGCGCGGCGATGTACCGCTCGGGCATGCCCCCGGCGACCGGCCCGGGACGGAAGAGGCTGATGTCGGCGATGACATCCTGCGGGTCGCGCGGCCGCAACCGGGACAGCAGGTCCTGCTGGCCGGGCGATTCCAGCTGGAACAGGCCCAGGGTCTCGCTCTCCTGGATGAGCTTGAAAGCGAAGACGTCATCGAGCGGCACCTGCCGCGGGTCGTCCAGGTCGATATGCTCGCCGGTCGCGCGTTCGATCTCGGTGACCGCATGGGCCATCGAGGACAGCATCCGGACGCCCAGGACGTCCAGTTTGATATTGCCGAGCGCCTCGATCTCCTCCTTGGCCGCCATCGCCATCGGGTAGTCGCCCTGGGGGGTGGGCTGCACCGGCAGCCGGTCCAGGAGGGTGGCGTCGCTGATGACCACGCCGCAGGGGTGCATGGCCATGCCGTAAACCAGGGAGTCGAGGCCTTCGGCGAGTTCCCACAAGGGGCCGTACCGGTCCGCCTCGCCCGCCAGTTGTCGCAGTTCGGACAGTTCGGCGAGGGCGCCGGTGATGTCACAGGCCCGCAGGTGCGGGAAGCTCTTGGCGATCCGGTCGACGTCCGCCGGTGCGATCCCCAGCGCGAGACCGGTGTCCCGCAGGGCGCGGCGGGCGCGGTAGGTCTCGGGCATGGCGGTGACCGCCACCCGTTCCTTGCCGAAGCGTTCGAAGATCGTGTCGTAGCACTCCAGGCGGCGGGCGGATTCCACGTCGATGTCGATGTCGGGCAGCGAGGCCCGGCGCACGCTGAGGAACCGTTCGAACAGCAGCCGGTGGTCGAGCGGGTTGGCGGTGGCGATGTCCAGTGCGTGGCAGACCAGCGATCCGGCGCCGGAGCCGCGGGCCGCGACTCTGATGCCCTTGGCCCGGATGTCGGCGACGACCTGCCCGACGGCGAGGAAGTAGGAGTCGTAGTTCAGGTGGGAGATGACGGCGAGTTCCTCGTCGAGCCGGTCGAGTGCCGTTCGGTCGCGGTCGAGGCCGCGTCGGGCCAGGCCGCTCTCGCACCGCCGTCGCAGCAGCTGTGCGGCTCCTCCCGCTCCGGGCTCGGCACCGAAGAGCGACGGTTCCGGGAAGTGTGACGTGTCGAGTCCGAGGTCCGCTCCGGGGTCGACGGCGCATCCGGCCGCCGTGGCGGCGGTGTCCGCCATCAGGCGGCGTGCCCGCCGGGCGTCCGCTCCGGCGCATTCGGCGACCATCCGCGCGATGACCGTCATGTCCCTTTCGTCCTTGAGCCAGCGCTGCCCGCTGTCCAGACGGCGCCGGTCGATCGGTCTCAGCAGCCTCGCGGAGTCCAGGACATCGGCGAGGCGGTGCTGGTCCGGGTCGGCGTAGCGGGCGGCGTTGGAGAGCACGGCGGTGGTGTGGGTACGGTCGGCCAGCGCCAGCGTCCGGGCAGCCAGCCGGAGCGTTCCAGGCCCGATGCCGGCCCGTTTGTACACCACAGCCTCCAGCCTGATTCCGGTACCGAAGATCTCCCGCCAGGGCGCCAGCAGCTTGGCCGCGACGTCCTCGCGCCCCGCCGCCAGGGCACGGACCGGCTCGGAGAGCGGTCCGAGCAGGACGGTCAGTCCGGGGCCGCCGTACTCACGCAGCGCCTCCCACGGCACCACCGGGGCCGTACCGGATACGGCACCGACGTGGGCGGCCGAGGTGATGCGGCACAGCCGCGCCCATCCCTCCCGGTTCCGTGCGAGCAGCGTGAACCGCAGCGGCGGCTCGACGACGTGCGCGCCCCCGCGCGCGGGGGCGCGCCGGCGCCGGTCGGGCGGCGGGGGTGCCAGGGCCTCCACCGCCAGGTCGACGCCGAAGACCGGCCGGACCCCGTCCTGCGCACAGGCCCGCGCGAAGCGGACGGCCCCGGTGACCGTGTCCCGGTCGGTGAGCGCGAGGGCCGGCACGCCCCGCTCGGCCGCCCGCCGGACGAGCTGCTCGGGGTGGGAGGCGCCGTAGCGGGCGGAGTAACCGGACGCGACGTGCAGATGGGCGAAGCCCGCCATGTCGCACCTCCATCACTCCACCCCCTTTCAGCCATACACCCAACACGTTCATCGTACTCCAGTTCGATTACTCTAGCCTCATCACCCCTGGTCAGCGAATGAATTCGAACGTGTCAGCGGTTATCGGGAAGAGGGCAACGGAAAGAAACAGGCCACCATCCCCGCGGCCGAAGCCGTGCCGGGTTCGGCGCCCGTACGAGCCCGGCACGGCTTCGGCCGCGGCAAAAAGGCCCGGCAGACAGACGGCCAGGCAGACATACAGAAGGGCCCGGCCCACCAGAAATGGTGGACCGGGCCCTTCCCGGTCGATCGGCTCGTCAGCCGATCAGCTGATCAATACGTCAGCCGATCTCGGCGCCGACCGCGTCGAGCGCCGCCGGAACCGGCTGGAAGAACGTCGTGCCGCCCGAGGTGCAGTCGCCGCTGCCGCCCGAGGTCAGACCCAGCGCGGTGGTGTCCTCGAAGAGCGCGCCGCCGCTGTCGCCGGGCTCGGCGCAGACCGTGGTCTCGATGAGCCCGTTGACGACATCGCCGTTGCCGTAGTTCACCGTGGCGTCGAGCCCGGTGACCTCACCGTCGTGCACCTGCGTGGTGGAACCGCTGCGGGTCACCTGCTGCCCGACGGTCGCCTCGCCGGCCTGGGTGATCTCCTGGCTGGTGCCGTCGTAGAGGTTGACCTCACTCGGGGCGTCCGCGCTGGTGTCGGTGTACTTGACCAGACCGAAGTCGGCCTCCGGGAAGTTGGAGACCTCGGTGGTGCCGAGCTCGGCGCCGTCCGAGTCGGTCCAGGAGTCGATGGACTCCGTGCAGTGCCCGGCGGTCAGGAAGGCGGGCTCGCCGTCCTTGACCACGTTGAAGCCGAGCGAGCAGCGCGAGCTGCCGCCCATGATGGCGTCACCACCGGAGACGAAGGGCTTGAACTCCCCCGCCGACTTCTTGAGTTCGGCCTTGGAGCCGAGCCCGTCCACCACACCGGTGAGCTTCTTCAGCGCGTCACCCTTGACCGTACGGTCGGCCGTGACGACGACCTTGTTCGTCACCGGGTCGACGGCCCAGGACGTACCCGGGATGGTCGCCTTCGTGGTGAGGGTCTGCCGCGCGCTCTTGAGCTCGGTCAGGGAGTTCTGAACCAGTCTGGCCTTGCCACCGGCCTGGCGCACGGTCTCGGCCGCCTGCTGGCTGACGACGTTCACCACGAGGGCCTTCGACTTGGCCTCGTAGTACGAACCGGCCGCATCGGCGCCGAGGTCGTCGCCCAGGGTGGATGCGAGATTTCCGGCCGCCGTCGCCGTCAGCGACTTCACCGAGAACTGCGGCTTCTCTTCACTGGCGTTCGCAGACTGGAAGGTGGCGCCCGCGCCGACCAGAGCGATCACCGCACCGCCCGCGATCGCCGCACGCTTCCTGGATATGTTCCGGTGCTTCAACGTCAAACCTCCTGTGGGGGACCGCGTCAGACCATGTGGGGTGGCATGACACGGAGGATGAGGCGCCCACTATCCCGAGATCGACCACTGGCGTACAAGGTCGACTTCAGGACAGGCGCATGGCCGGCAGCGTACCCCGCGGCCGTAGGCCGTCCAAGGTCAACCAGGGAAGATTTCTTTTGCGAACACCCGGTGCAACTGCCAAGACATCAGCGGGTAAGGACTAGTCCTGTCTTGAAATCGCCCTTCCGGGAACGGAAAAGGCGATCCGTCCGTCCAACTCGACCGCGCACGCCCGCCCCGCGCGCCGGCACGATACGCGGATTGCGGATTGACCTTATGCAATCGGGTCCGATACGGGACAATCATCATGAACCGGGCCGATTTACCGGCGAATCAAGCCGGACGCGGGTCCTGGCGGGTAATCAGCACCCTGACGGGGAATGCAGGGACACGATGCCTGCATAGGACACATAAGGCATGCGTGCCCTCGGGCGCGCATGCCCGGAAGCACGCGGCGACGTACGACCGGACACGCGGACCGGCGCGGACAGGCACGCGGGCGCAGGAGCAGGGCAGGCAAACAAGCAGGCATAAATGCAGATACGTACGACGAAGGGGGCGGGGGTGCGACGTCGGGTGCGCGCGGCGGACGGGCGGCATCTGATGGTGGAGCGTCTGGGGGATCCACGTGGCAGACCGGTCTTTCTCCTGCACGGCACGCCGGGCAGCAGGCTGGGGCCCGCACCACGCGGCATGGTGCTGTACCAGCGAGGGATGCAGCTGATCGCCTACGACCGTCCTGGATACGGCGGTTCGGACCGGCTCGAAGGACGCAGCGTGGCCGACGTCGTCCAGGACGTGACGACGATCGCCGACGCCCTCGGCCTGGAGCGGTTCGCCGTCGCGGGCCGTTCCGGCGGTGCCCCGCACGCGCTGGCCTGCGCCGCGCTGATGCCCGAACGGGTGACCCGTACCGCCGCGCTGGTCACGCTCGCGCCACGGGACGCGGCCGGGCTCGACTGGTTCGAGGGCATGGCCGCCTCCAACGTGCTGGAGTACACCACCGCGTCCAAGGACCCGGACGGCGTGGCCGCCCGGCTCATCCCGCGCGCGGACGCGATCAGAAAGGACCCGGTACGCCTCCTGGACGATCTGCGCAGGGAGCTGACCGACTCCGACCGCATGGTCGTCGCCGATGTCGGAGTCAGAACGATGCTGCTGCGCAACTACCAGGAGGCGCTGCGGGGTTCGGCGTACGGCTGGATCGACGACGCCCTCGCCTTCTGCAGCCCCTGGGGATTCGACCCGGCCGACATCAAGGGCCCCGTGATGCTCTGGCACGGCGAGAAGGACGTCTTCTCACCCGTCGGCCACTCCCGCTGGCTCGCGGAGCGCATCCCGGGCGCGACGGCCGTACTGGAACCGGCCGCCGCGCACTTCGACGCCCTGCACGCCCTTCCCCGCATCCTCACCTGGCTGATCGACGAATAGTGCGATTCCTCGCTCGCCGGGCCCGCCCGGCGAGCGAGGAATCAGCACGGATCACACCGACAGCGGCTCCAGATCCCGGAACACCCGCCGGTCGTCCCGGGCGAACCGGGTCAGCGCGTGGTCCTCCCCCAGCAGCCGGACCAGTTCCTCCACCGTCTCCGCGCGCAGCAGCGCCGCCTCGTCCTTGCGCCCCAACGCCCCGAGCGTGACGCACATGTTGGAGGCGATGGCGAGCGTCTCCGGGTGGTGCGCGCCCAGCGCCACGCGCAGCCCGGCCACCGCGCCGCGCTCGGTGACCAGCGCCTCGTCCAGCTCCCCCAGGTCCGCCTTGGCGTTGGCGAGGCTGACCGTGCAGAACAGCGTGTGCGGATGGTCGTCCCCCAGTACCTCCCGCATCGTGCGCAAGGTGCCCTGGAGCAGCTGCTCCGCCAGCTCCGGGGCGCCACAACCCCAGTGATAGATACCGAGGTTGTTGATCGCGGCGAGGGTGTACGGATGCCGCTCGCCCGGCACCCGCATGTACTGGTCGACCACCTCCTGCGCCAGGTCCCGCGCCGCCACCGGCTCCCCCGCGGCGAAGTGGTCCGCCGCCAGGTTCAGGTCGCAGGCGAGCGAGTCCGGGTTGGAGTCGGTGCCGTACTTGGCGCGGTACCGGTTCCTGGTGGCCGTGGTCAGCCGCCGCGCGTCCTCCAGCCGGTCCGCCCTGCGCAGCGACACCGCCAGGCTCTTGGCCGCCGCCAGGGTGCCGGGGAAGGCCCGGCCCATCTGTTCCTTGTACGCGTCGTACGTCCGGCTGAGCAGCGCGACCGAGTCCTCGTAACGGCCGATCTCCCGCAGGTCGCGCGCCAGGCTGGTGGCGGAGGACAGGGTGTACGGGTGCTCGGGGCCGAGCACCTCGGTCCGCCGGTCGAAGACCTCCTGGTCCATTTCGCGCGCCTGCGCGTAGCGGCCGACCATCCGCAGGTTCAGCGCCCGGTTGTTGGCCGCCGCGAGCGTCCTGGGATGGGAGTCGTGGAAGATCCCGCTGAATCCTTCGTGCGCCTCCCGCGCCAGGTCCAGCGCCTTGGCGTACTCGCCGAGGGTGCCCAGGTCCATGGCGAGTCCACTGGTGGTCATGTACGTGTGCGGATGGGTCGGGCCCAGGACCGTACGCTGCCGCGCCAGGGTCTCCTCGTCCAGCTCGCGCGCCTCCACGTAACGGCCCTGCGAGCGGAAGATGTTGGAGAGGTGGAAACGCAGGTACAGATACTGCGGGTCGTCGTTGCCGAGCTTCTCCCGCCAGCTGTCGCGCAGTTCGTTGGCCACTTCGGAGGCGGCCAGCAGATCGCCGCGCTTCCACAGGTAGCGCACCCGGTCGATCATCAGCCGCCGAGTCTCCGGCCGCCGGCACAGGCTGGCCTCCGAGGTGGTCAGGTGCGGCCAGATCGTGTTGAACCGCTCCCAGGTGCCGGGGTTGTCGATCGGCTCGTCGCCGTCGGGCCGGGCGCCCGCGAGGATCCGGTGGACGGCGTGCCGGGCGTCCTGCTGCTCCTCCTCGGTGAGCTGGGCCCTGATGATCGCCTGGACCAGCCGGTGCACCTGGATGCTGTTGCCGACCTGGTCCACCTTGGCCAGCGCGAACCGGCCGATCTCCCTGATCACCCGGCCCAGGACCAGCGTCTCCTGGAGCGAGACGTCATAGGGCTTGAGCGCCTCGATCATCTCCTTGCTGTAGAGGAGGTTCGCGGAGATCGGCTCGGGCGCGAAGAAGGCACAGAGCTGGAGCAGCCGTACGGCCGCGGGTGAGCGTTCCTTCAGCCGCTCGATGGAGATGTTCCAGGTCGCGGCGACCGGTTCCGGGTAGCCCGCGGGCTGGTTGAGCGCCAGCACGCTGGGTGCCTGCTGCGCGAGCTGGTCCAGATATTCGGAGACGGGGGTGGCGGTCTCCGCGATCCAGGCGGCGGCCTGTTCGACGGCGAGCGGCAGGTCACCGACCGAGGTGGCGACCTTGTCGGCGTCCGCGGCGGTCAGTCCGGGCGCGCGCCGCTGGAGGTGTTCGACGGACTCCTCGCGCAGGAAGACGTCGACGGGCAGCGCGTCGCCGTACTGCGACCAGCTCTGGTTGCGGGAGGTGACCAGGACGTGCCCGGGGCCGCCCGGCGGGAAGAACCGCTGGATCTGCTCGGGGTCGTCGGCGTTGTCGAAGACCAGCAGCCAGCGCGAGGACGGCACTCCGCGCCGCAGCAGATCCACGGCCTCCTGCGAGGCGGCCGACATGTCGTCACCGCCCTGGGCCCCGAGCCGTACGGCCAGTTCGGCCAGTCCGGCCACCACATCGGCGGTCTGCTCGGAGGAGATCCACCACACCAGGTCGTAGTCGGCCATGAAGCGGTGCACGTACTCCAGCGCCACCTGGGTCTTGCCGATCCCGCCGAGTCCGTACAGGGTCTGCGGCTGCGGCAGCACGACGGCCATCCCGCCGCCGAGCTGGTCGCGCATCCGCTCCAGCACGAGGGAACGCCCGGTGAAGCCCGGGTTGCGGGCCGGGGCGTTCCAGATCTTCGGTACGGTGCCGGGAAAGCGCGGCCCCGGCGAGACGCCGTCGGTGAGCTGTACGGGCCGCTCCAGCGCGCGCAGCAGCGCGGTGGTGGCGTGCACCTCGTCCAGCCGGAAGAGGTCCACCGGGTTGCGGTCGATGTACGGGGTGGTGAGCCGGACATCGCCGACCCGCAGCGGCACCAGCCGGCGCCTGGCCCCGCCCGGGTCGTCGGACGTGGCGCGGGCCCACACCTCCACGGCGCGCGCGGACTTGAGGTAGGCGCTGGAGAGCAGCACCACCGTACGGGCGGCGTTCTCCCCGGTCAGGGAGGTGCCCGAGCCGAAGGTGCCGCCGCCGGGGTCGGAGGAGACATCGCGCGGCACGACCCGGAAGCCGGCCCGGGTGAGGACGGATTCGATCCAGTCGGCCCACATCCGGTTCTCTGCCACATAGCTGAGGAAGAGGTCGGCGGGCATCGCGGGACGGCGGCGGGTGAAGGCGTCCCTGATGCGCAGCCGGGACTCCTCGCTGACGGCGGGCATCGCGGTGATGGCGCCCTCGGTGACATAGGTGGTCAGCCGCTCGAAGGCGGAGAGCAGGGAGTTGCTCAGGCCGGCCTCGTCGCCGAAGGTCGCGAGGGTCTCCTCGTACGCGTAGTACGGTCGGTAGGGAATCTCCACCGCGCCCCAGTACGCGGTGAGTTCCTCACCCGTGAGCCCGCCGGGAAAGCGGTCGAACTTCAGCCGGGCCAGCGCGCGTCCGGCGTCGGCCTTCTCCTTCTCCCCCTCGTCGATGCGCATCGGTACGGGGAAGATCCGGATGCCCCGGCCGCCGTACCGCTCGTCGATCTGCCGGGCCACCGCGGCGGCGCCGTCGATGGACTGGTCGCTGAGGGTGAAGCAGTCGACCAGGACGTCGGGCAGATGGACCGTGCAGATGTCGGCGATGTCGCTCAGGCCGGTCCTGCTGTCGATGAGGACGTAGTCGTAGTGGGCCTTCATGTCGTCGCGCAGCGCGTCGAAGAAGTGGCCGCCGCCGAGCCGGTCGTAGAAGTTGTCCCAGTCGAAGGTGGAGACGGTCGCGGAGTATTCGCGGTTCTGCTTGCCGGCCGAGACGAAGTCGAGTGTGCCGCCTGCCGGGAATTCCCAGCCCAGAGCCTCCGGGGTGAGCGAGACGGCGTGCGGCTGGATACGCGCGTAGTCGCGGTGCCAGTCGTCGGGGCGCTCCACCGGGCTGGTCGCGGCCCAGGCGTACTCGGTGATCAGATCGATGACACCGGTGGTGGCGCCGAGGGTGGAGGGGTCGAGAAAGGGATGGAAGAACCGGTGCAGACCCGGTGCTTCGAGGTCCCAGTCGACCGCCAGGACGCGTCGTCCGTTGGCGGCGAGGATCCAGGCGGTGTTGGCCAGGGCCATCGTGCGGCCCGTACCCCCCTTGTACGAGTAGAAGGTGACGATGCGTCCGTCACGACGTTCTGTCATCCGTGTCCTCCGCATCGGGCGCCAGGTCGTGCGTCTCGGGAATGTAGTGCGTCGTGGCGTACTCGGCGGCCATCGGCCCGCGCAGCCGCGGCCGTTCGGTGTGGCTGCCGCCGGCCGGCGGATAGACCGCCGCGTGTCTCAGATACTGCTGGGCCGCCGCCTCGACGACCTGCGGCAGTATCTGGCCGAACGCCTCCATGCTGGGCACGCCTTTGGCGGCGGCCCGGCAGGCGGCGCGGCCCTGGCCCATCTTCTTGGGCATCGTGCGCTCCAGCTGGTCGCTCAACTCGGCCTCGGCGGCCCGGCTCTGCTGGTCCTCGCGGTTCCACGGCACGACGACGCTCACCCAGGGCCGGTGCTCGGCGTCGAACGCGGCGAGCCGCTCGCGCTGTTCCTCGTCATGCAGGGCCCACCGGTCGACCAGCAGGATCTCCGGCCGGGTGGGGGCCTGCTTGCCGTCGTTCGGTACGGGCACCTCGTCGAACGAGATGATGTCGGCCTGGTAGTTGAGGGAGCGCACCAGATCCCTCGCGACATACGCCAACGGTCTTACGGAGTCGGGGTGGTACGGGTTCCAGTCCTGGGCCATGCTGCCGTAGTAGTGGCCGGCCCGGCCTTCCGGCAGATCGTGGCGGGTCGGCGCGGCCACGGTGACCTGCATGGGGCGTGGTCCGCCGCTGGTGCCGAAGGCGCTGGGCGCCTGGCGGTAGTCGACCGGCCGCCCCGGGCCTATCGCGGAGGCATCGGCGACACTGACAATGCGTTTGGCGAGTTCGTAGACCGCCCGTTCGTACTCCTCGGCGAATATCCGGAGCTTGATCAGACCGTAGAGCCCGTCGGTGACATAACGGTCGCCGAAGTCCCGGTGATTGAACTGCAACCGCTCGGCGGGGCCCGGCAGTTGCTGCGGCGGTACGGGCACCCAGAGGGCCGGCACGATCGCCTCGGCCGTGCGGTTGCTCTTGGCCTGTTCGTAGATGACCCGCTGGGCGAAGGCGTACCACTCCTTGCCGCACATCTCGCTGGCGAAATAGCGCGGCGAGAACAGCGGCACGAACACCCGGCAGGTGGCCAGTACTTCGGCGAGCCGTTCCGACCAGCCCTCACCGGAACGCATCTCACGGTCTATGAACCCGGCCTGGGCCCCGGCCGGCAGATCCGTCATGGCCATCACGTGGTCGCACAGATCCCTGAAAAGCCGCTCGACCCACATGTCCGGATCGGGTCCCCCGACCCCGTCCCTCGGCGTGTGCGCGTAGCTCAGAAAAAAATACGGTCGATGGTCAGCGGCTCGTTGCTGCGATGACGCGTGCACACGACCCCCGTCCTGTGTTGAGCACCCATTTCCACGCACGACTCCACGCACACGCGGACGTGAGCGAATTCATCATTCCGGAACCGCGCTCGCTTACTCCCCATACGGTTCGGTCAATCAACGCCGCTTTTCGGCCATCCACGTCGCCGCATGGTCGACAGCGTCCCGGACCGAGAACGATCGCGCGGTTGTCCCTCTCAGTTGTCCCTTCTGTTCCAGACCCCAGGGGAATGAGGCCCCGATCGCCTCGAAATCGCTGTCGTCGAGGCTGACATCCTCATATTCCACCCACCGCGGGCTGTTGTCCGGCGCTTTCACCACACAGCGATAGGAGCGCCGAGGAGAGTCGCACTTGTATTCGGCGAGATGGAACGCGGTACAAGCGGCGAATCCGACATTGACCATCAGCACGCGCGCGCCGGACCTCGCCATCGCGCCGAGCGGTGATTCCTCGCCGAGGTGGCAGTCGACCGGATGGTCCGCGAGCAGCTCGGCCGCCCGCCGTCCGACCGCCGCGAAGGAGGACTGCGGGTGCGCGCTGCGGACGGCTCCGGGGGTGGTGCGTACGGACTCGGCCAGCCGGCCCATCGCCCGGCTCGGTGTGGTCAGCGGGTCGAAGGCCGGCATCCGCGCGCGGAAGTCCGCCGCCTGCCGGCGGGTCATTCCCTTGACGCGGGCCACATGGGCGGCCGAGGTGTCGGAGTTCTCCGTGGTGAAGGCCGGGACGACCAGGGTGCCCTCGTCGCCCAGCGCCGTCAGCAGGGCCGTACGCAAGGTGTCGGGGGCCAGTCCCGTACCGCTCAGGGACGCGTGGACGAGCAGGATCGCCCCTGTGGTGACACCCAGCATCGCCAGGTCACCGACGAGATCAGCGACCGGTTCAGCGACCGGATCGCGGTCGTGGACCGGGAACGGGTCCCGTTCGAGCGTGTCCACCCACGTCCCGTCAGCCATCTCCGGCCTCTTCCCGTAGGGCTGTCAGCAGGCTCTTCCCGCTGACGGTGAGTTCGGGCGTGCCCTCCAGAGTGTCCAGGGCCCGCCTCGCCTCGTCGCGGTATCCGGGGTCGTACGCGGCAAGCCCCACCCGTTCGTATGCCCCCGCCAGCAGCTCCGACAGCGGGACCGGCGCCTCCTGCCAGGGGGCGGGGCGGCTCCATTCGCCGTCGTGCGCGTAGAGATCGGTGACTTCGGTCAGCGCTCGCAGGGTGGCCCGGCGGAAGCCGCGCAGCAGCGCGCGGGCCAGCTCGTCGGAGCTGCCCCGGACGGGGATGCCAAGCGCGCCGTAGCCGTGCCGGCCCGGCGGGGACTGGGCGATCAGGGGGGTCAGTGTGGACAGTGAGGCGGCCGCCGCGGCGGCCTGTTCGGGTGCGGCGGCTCTGAGCAGCCGCCAGGCCGCCGCCAGCCGGCCGCTCCAGTCGGCGGCCTGGTCCGGTCCGAGCGCCGGGTGGGCGGGGGCGCCGAAGCAGTCGCGGTACGGGTCGAGATCGTCCAGGACGAGATCGGGCGCCCCGTCCCGGCCGAGTCTGCGTACGGGTTGCCAGTACGGGGTGGCTTCGGCGGGGCGTGTGACGAGCCGCTCCGCCGTGGCGGTGCGCACCACGAAGCCCTTCTCGGCGAGGCGTACTTCGGCCTCTCCGCTCTCGCCGGGATCGTGCAGCCGCAGCGTGCCGAGGGTGGGGAGGTGGAGCGTGCCGTCCAGGTAGCCGACCCGCACGGGCCGGTCCAGGCCGCCCCGGAGCAGCGCGGCGGCGACGTACGACGGAAGCCTGAGGGCGGCGGTGAGCGCGCCGGGCCGGTCCTCGCGCAGGGCGGCGACCGAATCGACCAGCCAGGTACGGGTGTAGGGATGGGCGAGGACGTGGTCGAGCCCGTCGGAGAGCTGCTCGGCCAGGCCCGCCAGCTCCCAGGCCGCCTGCCAGGTCTCGCCGCCCCGGCCTGCGAGTTCGGAGTGCAGTTCGGCGAGGAGGGAGCGGGTCAGCTCCTGTTGGGCGACGAGCAGTTCACCGCTGTCGGCGACGGCGGGTGAGACGCAGACGGCGGCGGTACGGGACTCGATGCCGCGGATCAGCGCCTCCAGGTCGGCGCAGTAGACGGAGGTGTTGTCGAATCCGCCCGTCCCCACGCTCGTACCGGTGGTTCCCGCGCTCGCCCCGTCCGTCCCCGCGCTCGTACCGGTGGTTCCCGCGCTCGCCCCGTCCGTCCCCGCGCTCGTACCGGTGGTTACGGCACTCGCCCCGTCCGTCCCCGCGCTCGTACCGGTGGTTACGGCGTTCGTCCCGCCCGTCCCCGCGTCCGGCTCGGAGCGGTAGCGGTGGGTGTAGAGGCCGCCGCCGCAGGACCGGACGACCGGGCACTGACGGCAGGCCTCGCTCACCCCCGCGAGACCCAGCTGCCGTGTCCGCACGCCGGGATGGGCGGCCACCGCGTCGAAGGGGTGGGAGAAGACGTCGAATCCGGTGGCGGCGGCGCCCTCGTAGGCACTCTTGAGGGAGTCGACCTGCTCCAGGGTTCCGTCGGTCTCGACCACGACCAGATCGGTGGGGGCGAGTCCCAGCGACTCGGTGAGGCTGGGGCCGCCGTTCAGGGTGGAGAACACCGACTCGAAGAGCCGTACCGGCATCGGGCGGCCCCGCGTGTCCCAGCGGTCGAAGACGGCGAGCAGCCAGTTCGCGTACGCGGTGCGGGAATCGTCCGGGCGCGGTGGTGGCTCGTCCCAGGTGGCATGCGGCAGCAGGAAGTCGATGCGCGGTGGGTCGAGCGCGGCCAGCGCGTCGTACACGGCGATCGGGTCGTTGGCCACGTCGACGGTGCAGAGCAGTCCGAGATCGAGGTGGCGGTAGCGGTCCTGCCGGAGCAGTTCGACGGCCTTGAGGACCAGGGGGTGGCTGCTGCGGCCGTCCGCGAAGCGGCGGTGCCGGTCGTTGGCCATTTTGTCGCCGTCGAGGGAGATACCCACCTTGACGCCGAACTCGTCGAACAGGTCGAGGTAGCGGGGGGAGAGCTGGAGCCCGTTGGTGTGGATCCGGAGGTCCAGTTCGGCGACTGGGTCAAGGGCCCCGGTGAGCTCTTCGCAGACGCGTCGCAGGCGCGCGGGACCCGCCAGCAGTGGCTCCCCTCCGTGCAGGATCACTGACACGGAGGGCAGGGCATGGGTCTTGGCATGCTCGGCCAGTCGCAGAGCTGTCCAGGAGATCGCCTCATCAGAGATTGCTTTGGGGCGGGTGCGCCAGCTCTGATCAGCGTGTTCGTAGATGTAACAGTGGTCGCACGCAAGATCACACCTGCTGTGGACCTTCAGAACGATCTCGCGGAATGGGACCAGGGGTCCTGTCATTACGCCAGTCTAGAGGGCCGAGTTGAAGCTCGAAACGCGTGCGACACGGGTGCCCGGCATGGGGACGACACGGCCGAGCTTCTTGGCGACACCGGCGTCGCGTACATCGATCTCTGCGAGGGGGATCCGGTTCTTCTTCGCAGCGGCGAAGGTGACAGAACTCTGATAGGTCACGACGGCCGTCCTTGATCATGTTGTGCAAGGGGAAGACACGGCACCGTTGCAGTGTCAGCGGCTCGACTTTACCCTCATGAACTCTCGCGGCAACTCGGCGCGGGCAGCCGAGACGAAAGCGTTGCGAGGAATTCACGAGGCGATACGGAACACACTGTTCCGCCGGTTGAGTGACAACAAAAACAGCAGACGGGGGCGCCCATGGCCGACTTCAGCGGACCACTGCACAGCATGGTCTTCCGCAACGCTGACCTGCCGGTTCTGTTCCATCACGCGGACGGGATCGCCATCGAACGGCAGCGGAAGGCCGTCAGCACCACCCGCCTCCAGCTGGTGCTGCTGGTCGTGGGCGCCGGGCTGGCGTCGCTGCCCTGGCAGTGGAAACTGGGAGGTTCGTTCCAACTCGTCGGCGCCCTGAGCGCGTTGGCGTACGGGGGTGTGCTCTTGGTCACCTACCGCTCCGCGGGCCAGAAGGCGAAGTCGCACTGGCAGCTCAACCGTTCGGCGGCGGAGTTCATCAAATCGATGTCCTGGCGCTACGCCGTCCACGGAGCGCCCTTCGACTCCGGGGCCGCCGACCCGTCGGGGTTGTTCGTCGCCCGGATGGAGGCGGGACTGGCGGAGTTGAAGAAGGTCGGCTGGGAGGATCCCCGGGACAGCGGCGACGGCTGGGACGGCGGCGACGGCCTGGACGGTGGCGACGGGGGTCTGGTGACGACCCCCATGCGGACGCTGCGCGAGAAGCCGTTCACCATCCGCAAGGAGACCTACGTCAGGGACCGGCTGATCGAGCAACGGAACTGGTACCACCGCAGAACGGTGATCTCGCGCCGCGCCACCACCTTCTGGTCGGTCACCATCGCGGCGCTGACCCTGCTGGCCCTCCTCCTCGCCGTGCTGCGGAGCTTCTCGGTCACCGAATCCTCTTCCGTGCCGGGGCTGTTGTCGGCGGCCGCGGCGGCCTGTCTGGCGTGGAGCGAGATACGCCGCCACCAACCCCTCATATCCGCGCACTCGTTGGTGGAGGAGGACCTGGCGGCCCTGCATACGGCGATGGAGACGATGGTCACCGAGGAGCAGTGGGCGAACGCGGTGTACGAGACCGAGCGCATCGTCTCGCCGCAGCACACCGACTGGCTGGTGCGCCACCGTAGTTGACGTTCCGACCTGATGAATCGTCAATTCTCAGGCGCGCTCGACGCCTTCGCACCAGATCACCGTGACCGGCTTTCCGCGCTCCCGGGCGTAGCGCACGATGTCGCCCGTGCCGCCGAGCCCGCGGGCCGGGAGGCCGTCCCAGACCGCCAGCAGGCGGTCGCAGTGGTCGGCGATATAGGTGCCCGCCGCGTAGTAGGCCTCGTCGGTGGAGTGCGGGAAGGCCATCCGGACCTCGCTCGTGGCCCGGTCCTTGAGCCGTCGGTAGTCGGCGAGTTCCTCCGGGCCGTCGAAGGTGTCCTCGTAGTCGCCGCTGGGGATGACGACGGTCAGCTCCGCGTCACGGTCCAGGGCGAGTGTCGCGAAGAGCTGGTCCGCGCCCACGGCCAGACTGGAGAGCGCCTCCAACGCGCCCACGTGGGTGCACAGCACGGCCTCGACGGCCGCTCTGATGTGCGCGTAGGCCTCGGCCGGGATGTTCCTGTGGCCGGTCACTCCGATGCGTTTCACTGCTCCGCAGTCCCCCGCTCCCTCTGTGGCCCGCCACCCGGCATTCTCTCAGAAGCCGGCGGGAGCGGGCCCCCGTCCGGGAATGCCGGACAGGGGCCCGCCCATCGCCGGCCACGGGTCCGCGGTACCCGTGCCGTTGATGCTGTTGGTGCCCAGGCCCTGTCAGAGGATGGTGACTCCGTAGGCGCTCAGGGCCTCGGTCACCGGCTGGAAGTACGTCGTACCACCGGAGGTGCAGTTGCCGCTGCCCCCGGAGGTCAGACCGATGGCGGAGGTGCCGGAGTAGAGCGGGCCGCCACTGTCACCGGGTTCGGCGCAGACCGTGGTGCGGATCAGGCCGGAGACGACGTCGCCGCCGCCGTAGTTGACCGTGGCGTTGAGGCCGGTCACGGAGCCGCTGTGGATGCCCGTGGTCGAGCCGCGACGGGTGACGGACATCCCGACGGTGGCGTTGGCCGCGCGCGTGATGTCGACACTGCCGACCGTGCCCGGGTGGGCGATCGAGGTGTTCGAGTACCGCACGATGCCGTAGTCGTTGCCCGGGAAACTCGTTCCGGTCGTGGGGCCGATGCTGGTGCCGCCCGAGGAGGTGTACCAGGCCGGGCTGCCCTCGGTGCAGTGTCCCGCCGTCAGGAAGTAGTACGTACTGCCGCTGACGACGTTGAATCCGGCCGAGCAGCGCCAGCTGTTCGTGTAGACGGCGTCGCCACCGGAAATGAGCTTGGAGAGCGTGCCGGGGGTGCGCTCCACGCGCAGGGCACCCGCGTTGGCCCCGGCGGACTGCTTGATCTCGGCGATCTCGGCCTGGGAGACGGTGCTGTCGGCCTGGACGACAAGGGCATTGTTCGCCTTGTCGACATACCAGGCGGTGCCCGCCACATCGGCGTCGAGAACGGCGTCACTCGCCGCGGCGAGCTGGTTGGCGCTGAACGTACCGGCGGAGTCGGCGTTCGCGGCGGGTACCACGAACGTCGCGGCGGCGACGAGTCCCGTGGTCACCGCGAGCAGACGGGTGCGTCTGGCAATGCCACTGCGTGGGGTGGTGCGCTTGATCCTCACTTGTCGTTCCTCCCGAGGGGAATCGGGGGCCCTGTGGTGGGGTTCCGGGCCCGTGAGGCGCAGCCGGGGCGTGACCTGTCCGGGTCTCGGACGGGGCGCGACAGCCTCGACCGGCGCTGCTCGGGAGTATTGGCGGCCTCAACTCGCCGCGCAAGAGGGCCTTTTGGCCGCGGGTTGACCATGGGGCGGTTGGGGCGTGTGGGGTCCCGTACGGCGGGTGTCGGCCGGCGCGGAGCCTGCGTTCACCCGCCTGGACGGCGACCGGAAGGGTATTGGCCGGACGGCGGGAACGGGCAGTTGCCGATCAGCCCTCGCGTACGGGATCCGCCAGCCCCAGATGTGAGCGCAGGGTGGCGCCCTCGTATTCCGTGCGGAAGGCGCCGCGCTCCTGGAGGAGCGGGACGACCCGGTCGACAAAGTCGTCGAGACCGCCCGGGGTCAGATGCGGTACGAGGATGAAGCCGTCCGCCGCGTCCGACCGCACGAAGGTGTCGAGCGTGTCGGCGACGGTCTCCGGGCTGCCGATGAAGGACTGCCGGGTGGTCGTCTCGATGACGGTCTCCCGGATGGACAGCCCCTTCTCCTCGGACAGCGCCCGCCATTTGGCGGCGACGGTGAGCGGATCGGCGATCTTCACCCGGCCCTGGGCCAGCGCGGAGTCCGGATCGGGGTCGATGTCGGGAAGCGGACCGTCCGGGTCGTACGCGGAGAGGTCGCGGCCCCAGACCTGTTCGAGGGCGAGGATCGCGTTCTGTGGCGAGACCTGTTGCCGGCGGATCTCCGCGGCCCGCTCCCGCGCCTCGGCGTCGGTGTCGCCGAGGACGAAGGTGACCCCGGGCATGATCTTGAGATCGTCCGGGTCCCTGCCGTACTTCGCCAGCCGCGCCTTGGTGTCGGAGTAGAAAGCGCGGCCCGCCTCCAGCGTTCCGTGGCGGGTGAAGATGACATCGGCGGCGGAGGCGGCGAACTCCCGGCCCTCGTCGGAGTCGCCCGCCTGGATGACCACGGGATGCCCCTGCGGAGAGCGCGGGACGGTGAACTCCCCCTCGATCCCGAAGTGCTGGCCGAGGTGGGCGAAGGGCCGGGGTGCGCCGTACGGGACGCCGGGCCGGGGCGGTGTCCAGGAGTCCCACAACTCCCGTGCGGTGGCGAGGAATTCGGCGGCCCGCGTGTAGCGGTCGGCGCGGTCGAGAAAGCCGCCGCGCCGGAAGTTCTCGCCGGTGAAGGCGTCGGAGGAGGTCACCACGTTCCAGGCGGCCCGGCCTTCGCTGAGGTGGTCGAGGGTGGCGAGCCGGCGGGCCAGTTCGTACGGCTCGTTGAAGGTGGCGTTCACGGTGGCGGCGAGACCGAGCCGGTCGGTGACGGCGGCCAGCGCGTTCAGCACGGTCAGGGACTCGGGGCGGCCGACCACGTCCAGGTCGTGGATCAGCCCCTTGTGCTCCCGCAGCCGCAGTCCTTCGGCAAGGAAGAAGAAGTCGAACTTCCCGCGCTCGGCGGTACGGGCCAGCCACTCGAAGGAGGAGAAGTCGATCTGGGACCGGGAGCGGGGGTCGGTCCAGACGGTGGTGCTGTTGACCCCGGGGAAGTGGGCGGCGAGGTGCATCCTCCTGCGGCGCTGCGTGGTCATGAGGTCCCCTCGGCGAGCGTGTACTGGTTGGCCGGGCGGGCGAGGCCCAGGTGCTCGCGGAGTGTGCCGCCCGGATGGAAGGTGCGGAACAGCCCGCGGTGCTGGAGCAGCGACACGGTGCAGTTGACGAGCCGTTCGAGGTCGCGCCTGGGTTCGGCGGGCGTGAGGTGGAAGCCGTCCACGGCGCCGCCGCCGTGCCAGTCGGTGATCAGCTCGGCGAGATCGACGGGCCCGCCCCGGTACTGCGGGCCGCCGGCGCCGGTCGTCGTTCGGGGCGGGCTCTCCAGACCGGGTTCCACCGGGCGTTCGCCACCGCCGAGGTCGATGGTCAGCGCGGCGAGCACCCGCAGAGTGTCGGGGTCGCGGCCGTGGCGGGCGGCCCGTGACCGGAGCGACTCCCGGGCCGCCGCCGCCTCTTCGGGCCGGCCCGCCCCGACCAGGACGACATCCGCGTGACGCGCGGCGGTCTCCGCGCTGTGGCCCCCGGTCGCGTCGACCACGGTGACGGGGCGGCCCTGCGGCGGCCTCGGCACGATGGCCGGACCCCGGACCGTGAAGGTGGCGCCCTCGAAGTCGACATAGTGCAGCTTGTCCCGGTCGACGAAGCGCCCTGTCGATGTATCGCGGATCTCGGCGTCGTCCTCCCAGCTGTCCCAGAGCCTGGCCGACACCTCGGCCACCTCCCCCGCCTCCCGCCACAGGGCCGGGGCGGGTGCGGCGGACCGGCGGCCGAAGAGCGCGGCCTCCGCCTCGGATGCCGACACGTCGGCCAGCCAGCCGGCCCGGCCGCGGCTCACCCAGTCCAGGGTGGCGACGGCCGAGGAGACATGGAACGGCTCGGTGTGGGTGGTCGTGACGGTCGGTACGAGACCGATGCGCTCGGTGGCGGGCGCGACCCGGGACAGTACGGCGAGCGCGTCGAGACCGGGGCGCCCGAAGGAGTCCTGGAGGGTGATGAAGTCGAGCGCGCCGCGCTCGGCGAGCCGGGCGAGTTCGACGTACCTCGCCGCGCCGAAGTGTGCGGCGTCGTGACGCGGTGGACCGCCGATCTCGGCGGCGAGTCGCAGGGGTCGGATGACGGGCATGGCGGGCCTTACCTTTCAGCCGCGGGCACGGCACGCGGCCCGTCGGGCGATGGAGGAATCTGCGCGGCCGGGGGCCGCGCCGGGCCGGTGGCGGGGCGAAGCAGCCCGCCGAGCAGGGTGAGCGCGGCCCGCGCGGTCGCGTCGTTCTGCCGGAACGCCGGTCCGCCCGTGCGCGGCCGGGTGAAGGCGCCGCTCGACCGGGCGGTGGTGTACGGACCGAGCGCGAAGCGGCGGGGATGCGGGCGGCCGTCGCGCTCCAGGAGCCGCCCGTCGCCGGGGTCGACCCTGACCAGGCCGGCCGCCGAGGTCGTGGCGGCCCCCTGCTCGTACAGGGCGCGCAGCAGCGGACTGCGGGTGCGTGCCGGGGAGGGGTCGGGAAGCCGCGCCTCGGCGAGGGCGCGGGCCTCGACGTACTCCCCCGGTACGGCCGCGCTCCCGGCCCGGAAGACTCCGCTCCGCTCGTCGGCCTCGACCGTCATGTCGGGGCCGAGGAAGCGGACGATCCCGGCCCGCGAGAGCGCGAGCAGCTGGCGCAGCCGGGGGCCGGGCGGCCCCGAGGCGAGGTAGCTGAAGAAGCCGTGCCACCGGCCGCCCGGGTCACCGAGGTCCCCGAGCCGCATCAACTGCCCGTAGACGGAGAGCAGTCCGAGGAAGACACCGAGGTCCGCGCTGTGGGCCGGATCATGACGGCGGCGCAGATCGGCACCGATGTAGCCCCGCAGCCCGTCCTGGAGGGCGTCGTACGAGGGGAAGGCCACCCCGTTCAGCGGCCGGTCGAGGGCGTCGAGGTCGAGCCGGTCGGCGGGGTCCGGTACGGCGGCGGCGACCAGGGCCGCCAGCTCCGGACCGCCGGGGTCGGCGGCCGCGTACTTCTCCTCGAAGTCGCTCCAGCCCACCCGGGTGCGTTCGGGGTGGGCGGTGAAGAGCCGGTGGTAATGGGCGAAGCCCAGTTCCTTGTCGACCAGCGGCCGGACATCGCGCCGGTAGTCGGGCGGTTCGGGTCTGCTCAGCAGCGCGTCGATCTGCGCGGGACCCAGGAAGCGGGGCAGCGGGGGCCGTTCGCCCGTCAGGCCGTAGCCGATCTTGGAGTGGTACGGGACACCGCGCCGCGACCCGACGTGCAGGACCGGTTCGCGTCCGGAGGGGTGGTAGACGAGTTCGCCGCCGTCCTCGCCCGCGTCCCCCGAATAGCGCCCGCCCCGGCCTTCGGTGAGGAGCGCCATCAGGTCCACGAAGGCCAGTCCGAAGCCGCGGACGATGACGGGCTCGCCGGCGGGCAGGGCGGACAGGTCGCTGTCGGCGGTGAAGTCGGGCGGCAGATGAACCAGCCGGTGCCGCCGGGCGAAGGACGCCAACTCCAGCTGTTCCGCGTCCGGTTCACCGTCAAGGTGGCCCAGGGTCAGGACGACGAGATCGGCGGGCAGGGGGGCGGTACGGCCCGCCAGGTGGACGCGCTGCCGGCCCTCGCGCGGCCCGGTGACGCTCAGGGCGCTGGTGCGGTGGCGATGGACGGTGATGCCGGGCGGGAGAGCGGCGACGGTCTGTTCGTACACCCAGCTCAGATAGGCGCTCTGCACCCGGCGGCTGGGGAAGGTCTGGCCGGTGAGGGCGGCTATCTCGGCGCGGAGCCCGGCCCCGGAACCGTGCCCGTCCGCCGCCGACTTGGCGTGTTCGGACTCGACGCGTTCGGACTCGGCGCACTCCGACTTGACGCGCTCCGACTCCGCGCGTTCGGACTCGGCGGAGAGCCGCGCGCGGCCCTCACGGATGTCCCGCGCCCACTCGTTCAGCGCCGGTCCCTCCCGTACCGGCCCGGCCATGGACACCGAGTCGTCGGTGAACATGGTGACGTCCTGGGCCATGGAGTTCATCCAGAGCAGCGGCGACTGGTCACGGCGCCAGATCCGCCCGGCACCCGGCGCGTACGGGTCCACCAGGTGGATGTCCAGCGGCAGACCGTCGTACAGGGACGGCGTGTTGGCGGCGAGCCGCTCCAGGAATCCCGTACCGCGCGGGCCCGCGCCGACCACGACAAGAGACGGGCGCACGGATGGGATGCGGACGGTGTCCGGTGACAGGGGCATGCGAAGGCTCCGTGGATACAGAGATCGAACACGGGAGTGCCTTCACGCAAAACGCAGCCGGACCGAGCCCCTCAGCACGATCCGCTTGTCCGCAAAGGCTATGCGCCGCGCACGGCCCGCTGTCAAGCCTGTCCGAACTGTGAACCATCCGTCTCAGGGACGGTTGACGCGGAAACGGATGCCTGCTCCACTTGGCCCATGCATCCGCAGCAGTGGCTGGTCACCCGCTCCCACATCGACTTCGGTCGAGTGTGGTCCTCGTCCTGTTGAGCTGACGCCCTGCACGGCCTCCCGCGTTTCCGGCGCTCGCGCGCCGTCTCCCGCGTGCCTTCACACGCAGAGCACCACGCTCGACTCCCCTCGCTTTGCCTCGCTTTTCCTCCCTCTCCCTCTCCCGCTCTCTGCGTCTCGCGGTCGCGGTCTCCCGGTCGCGGTCTCCCGGTCGCGATGTCAGCAGCCACAGTCGCAACAGTCGCAGGAATCACAACAGTCACAGCTGTCCAATTTGTGGCAGCAGCCTTCACGCTTCTTGCGCGACCACGGGCCCTCGTACTCGCTCGCGCAGCAGAGTTTGCAGGTGCAGCAGAGTCCGACGAAGGCTGCGCAGCCGGCCCAGAAGCCGCGCCTGCCCGGCTTCGGCGACCCCGGATCCGGCTCCGGATTCGGCCCGAGACCGGGCGGCGTCCTGCCGGGGCCACCAGGTCCGGCGGGCGCACCCGGGCTTCCGGCGTAGGGATTTCCGCCGTACGGATTCCCCCCGTACGGCCCGTCGTCGTGTCCGTCGCGTCCGTCGCGTCCACCTTGGCCGCCATGTTCACCATGCCCGCCGTGCGCGCAGCCCGCCGTGCCGAAGGCGCGGTCCACCGAGGCGCGCAGTTCGTGCGCCAGCAGTACATGCGCCAGCCTGCCGTCGGTGAACTCCGCGTCCCGCAGCGCGAGCCGGACGCCGTGCACCGCGTCGTCGGCGAGCCGCCGGGCCTCCGTACGGGAGGTGCCGGTCGCGGTGAGCGGGTTCCACGCGCCCGAAGCCGCGTCAGCTCGCTGGTCCTCCACGGCGTCCAGCAGATGCGCGAGCCGCCCGAAGAGCCGTCCCGCCTCGGCCAGCGGCTGTTTGTTGCCCGGTCGTCCCGCCAGTACCGCGGTGTGTGCGAAGGCGGCGGCGGTGGCCGACTCGGTCGGTTCCGTGACGGTGAGAATCGGCGTGCCGGGACCGGCCAGCGCCTCGATCTCCGGCTGCCGGTCGACCGCGTCGACCAGTACGGCCGTATCGAAACCCAGCTCGATGCCGCCGCGCGCGCCCGCCCGGTCCCAGCCGGTGGCGACGCGGCGCGCGGCGGCGGCCAGCGGCCGGCGCTTCAACAGCCCGTCCCGGTCGGCGACGTGGTCCCGTACCTTCGCCGAGGCGAGGACGAGCGACACGGTGGCGGCGAGACGCGCGCCCTCGCCCCGGGCGACCGGCGCGGTGCGCATCCCGCGCAGCGGACAGGGCCCCGCGGTCCGCCGCTGCTCCGCGGTGCGCTCGGTCTGAGCCTCCGTCAGCACCGAGACGATCAGGCCGTCGTAGTTGGTGACGACCCGGGAGAACTGCCCGTGGTCGGAGCGAAGTGCCAGGCACAGCCCGCAGAGATGGGCCATCCATTCGGCCTTGAGGCCATCGGTGAGCCGATGACCGCATGGTTTGACTATTCCGAACACGACCGTCCCCCGGTGAGTCGTTACGCAGGTGCGCGCGCATCGTATCGAGGCGTCCGTTCACCCGTATGTGCTCAGCATCACCCGAGTGGCTGGAAGATCATATTTTGTACCATGTCAGCGCCCTTACCCCGGAAGAACCTTGACGAACCGCCACATCTTCTGCACCAGTACCGTCACGAATCGTCTGCGCGCCGACTATCTACTTGGCGCGCAATCCGCATCATGGACGACGATGGGGATAGGAAACGACTTGTGACCGCGGTGAAAGGAGGCGTCCATGGGATCTGTGCGCAAGGCGAGCGCCTGGCTGGGCCTCGTTGAGGACAACGACGAGCGGTACTACGACGACGAGTACGCCGAGGGAGCGGAGAGCGGCGACAACTGGAAGACCGACCCCCGGGTACGGATCGCTTCCGAGCCCGACCAGGGCGGGCAGGACCGCAGGATCGCGACCGTCTCCCCGGACAGCTTCCGGGACGCCCGCGCCATCGGTGAGCTCTTCCGGCAGGGCGTTCCGGTCATCATGAACCTCACGGCCATGGAGCCCGCCGACGCCAAGCGCGTGGTGGACTTCGCCGCCGGGCTGATCTTCGGACTGCGCGGATCGATCGACCGCGTCGCCACCCGGGTCTTCCTGCTGAGCCCCGCCGACACCGAGATCCTCACCGGCGATGCCGGGGGCCGCGCGCAGGACGGCTTCTTCAACCAGAGCTGAGCAAGGCGCTCACCGGCTCCCGCCGGTTCGCCGGAGGTCCCGGTTCACCGGAAGGCATCGAGACCGGTGAGCGCCTTGCCCAGGACGAGCTGATGCATCTCGACGGTGCCCTCATAGGTCAGCACCGATTCGAGGTTCGTCGCATGCCGCATGACCGGATACTCCAGCGAGATGCCGTTGGCCCCGAGGATGGTCCGCGCGGTACGGCAGATCTCGATCGCCTCCCGCACATTGTTGAGCTTGCCGAAGCTGACCTGTTCGGCCCGCAGCCGGCCCGCGTCCATGCGCCGCCCCAGATGGTGGGCGAGCAGAATCCCCTTGTGCAGTTCGACCGCCATGTCGGCGAACTTGGCCTGGGTGAGCTGGAAACCACCGATCGGCCGGCCGAACTGCTCACGCGTCCCCGCGTACCGGAGCGCCGACTCGAAGCTCGCACGTGCGGCGCCCATCGAACCCCAGACGATTCCGTAACGGGCGTGGTTCAGACAGCTGAGCGGCCCGCGCAGTCCGGTGACCTCGGGGAGTACGGCGTCGGCCGGGAGCCGTACGTCGTCGAGGACCAACTCGCTGGTGACCGAGGCCCGCAGCGACCACTTGTGGGTGATCTCGGGGGCGGAGAATCCCGGGCTGCCGGCCGGGACGAGGAAGCCTCGGATGCCCTCGTCGGTCTGCGCCCAGACCACGGCGACGCCGGCCACCGAGCCATTGGTGATCCACATCTTGCGCCCACTGAGCACCCAGTCGCCGCCGTCGCGCCGGGCGTGGGTGCGCATTCCGGCCGGGTCGGAGCCGTGGTCGGGCTCGGTGAGTCCGAAGCAGCCGATGATCTCGCCCGCCGCCATGCCGGGCAGCCACTGCCGCTTCTGTTCCTCGGAGCCGTAGCGGTGGATCGCGTACATGGCCAGCGAGCCCTGGACGGAGACGAGGGAACGGATACCGGAGTCGGCGGCCTCCAACTCCAGGCAGGCCAGCCCGTACTGGACGGCGGTGGCGCCCGCGCAGCCGTACCCCGTCAGGGACATGCCCAGTGCGCCGAGCCTGCCGAGTTCCCGGGCCAGCTCGCGGATGCCCGGCAGCTCGCCGCGTTCGTACCACTCGGCGATGTGCGGCAGGACCCGGTCGGCGGCCCAGGCGCGCACGGTGTCCCGGATCGCCAGGTCCTCCGGATCGAGCAGGTCGTCGAGACCGAGCGGATCGCCGGGGTCGAACGGCGGGGGCTTGGCGGCGGACGGTGCGGACATGGGAGACCTCCGGCGGCTCGCACGGCTCGGACCGGCCTTAACTAGCACCGCTAGTCAGGGCCGGCTGCCGACGTTACGGCCCAGTGTGCCGCTCGTCCAGACCCGCCCCGCCGGTGCCGCGCGGGCCGCGGCCCCCCTCATGTCCTGCCCGGCACGCGTGCCCCGCCCGGCATTCGAGGACGGACCGGCGACCGGACGGCGGGCGCCACGGTGGTCACCGTGGCCGGAGGGCTAACCGCGGCCGCGGCCTGCCGGAACGGCCGTTTCGGAGGGCTCGCGACTCTCCGGTGACCGGCGCTGCGGCGGCGGCCACTGCTGTTGCTCGGACGGACTCGCCGACCGTGCCTCGTGCGACTCGCGCGACTCGTGCGGCGTGTGGACCTCTGGCGTCCCATTCGACTCATGGCCGTCTCGCGTCTCGTACGGCGCCCTCGCCTCGTACGACTCGCGTTCCTCCGGTGCGTCGTCGGCGTCGGGCTCCGGGCACTCCATGACCTTCGGCAGCCGCAGCGCGGCCAGCGCGCCGAACAGCAGCAGGCCCGCGCTGACCAGGAGCGTCACATGCAGGCCTTGCACGAACGAGTGACGTGCGGCGTGCCGCAGGGACTCTCCGACAGGGCCGCCGAGTCTGGCCGCCACCGCGTAGGCCTCGCCGAGCGACGAGGATGCCGCCGTCTCGGCGGCCCCGGGGACACCCTTCACCGACGACAGCGCGGGCGCGTACGTCGCGTTCATGACGCTGCCGAGCAGGGCGATCCCCATGCCCGCGCCCAGTTGGTAGGACGTCTCGCCGATGGCCGCGGCCCCGCCGGCCTGTTCGGCCGGAGCCTCGCTCAGCATCGATTCGTACGCGCCGAAGAGCGTGGTCTGCAGTCCGAAGCCGAGCAGGACGAAACCAGCGGTCAGCAGCGCGGGACGGTCGTGCTGGCCCATCTGGACCAGCAGCAGGACGGCGGACGCCGTCAGGACGAAGCCCCAGGCCACCATCCGGCGCGGGCCCACCCGGCGCAGCGTGGCGGAGCCGGTGACGCCCGCGGCCATCGCCGCGAAGGTGAGCGGCAGCAGTCGCAGCCCGGTCTCCAGCGGGCTGAGCCCCAGCACCAGCTGGAGGTACTGGACGGCGATCAGTTCCAGACCGACCAGGGCCAGCATGGCGAGGACGATGCAGCCGACGGACGTGGAGAACGTGGGCTTGGCGAACATCCGCATGTCGATCAGCGGATGCTTCCGGCGGCGCTGTCTGCGGACGAAGAGGACCATCAGCGCGGCACCGAGACAGAGCGGGACGAGCGTCAGAGGGCTCAGCGGCCCCTCGCCGGCACCGAACCGCTTGATGCCGAAGACCAGCCCGAGCACTCCGGCGGCGCCCATCAGCGCGCCGAGGACGTCCCAGGGCCCGTCGCCGCAGCCCTTCGACTCCGGCAGCACCATCCGGCCGAGCGGCAGCAGGACGGCCAGCAGCGGGATGTTGATCAGGAAGACCGAGCCCCACCAGAAGTGCTCGACGAGAAAGCCGCCGAGGACCGGGCCGACGGCCGCCCCGACGGCGGCGACCGCCGTCCAGATGCCGATGGCCATGGCCCGCTCGCGCCGGTCGGGGAAGACCGCCCGGAGGACGGACAGCGTCGCGGGCATGATCATCGCGCCGCCCACGCCCAGCAGGGCACGCGCCCCGATGAGCACTTCGGGCGAGTGGGCCAGGGTCGCGACGGCCGAGGCGGCCCCGAAGAGGCCGTAGCCGAGCAGCAGCACCCGTCGTCGTCCGATGCGGTCGCCGAGCGTGCCGAAGAGGATCAGCAGGGAGGCGCAGACCAGCGGATAGGCGTCCACGATCCACAGCAGCTCGACCCCGCTGGGGTTGAGGTCGGCGGAGACGGCCGGGACGGCGACGTGCAGCACGGTGGCATCGAGGGCGACCAGCAGCAGGCTGACGCAGAGGACGACCAGGACGACCCAGCGGTGGGCACCATCGCCGACGCCACGCAGGCGTGCTCCGGCCGTGGTGATCCCGGACATCTGCGTACCTCCCAGTGCGTCCCTCGCGCTCGGCGGTCCGACCGGGACACGAGTCCCTCGGGGCGGCCCGGCATCGACGGGCGAGTGAGCCGTCAGCGTACGCGAGTCATCGCGTGTGGCGCGTGGTGCATCTCTCACCGTTCCGGCCGGGGAGTGTGGCGTACGCCACTTCACCCGCGCCGGAACCGGGACCCCCGGGCGTGCGCGAGCAAGAGGGAAATTCCGCGCAACGCCACGGTGAACTAATTCCGCTTCCACAGAAAGACAGTTCCGGGAAGGGCATGACGCCGAATAGGGTCGAAGGTCACTTCGATTTCGGGAACCGTCCCGGATAAACAGTGACCTGAGACATACTCCACATCACATCGTCATCACAAAGAGACCTGATCGACCTGCTCGCTCACTCACTCGCTGTAACGTCCATTACGTGCGTACCGACATCTTTGCCCGCCTGGACCGGGAGCCGGAACCGCCGAAGATAGAGACCCCGCGGATGAGCCGCACCCGCAAGTCTCTCTTCGGCGGCACGTTGGCGTTCTACCTCGCCATCGTCGTCGCTGTGCTCGTCTCGTCCTGGCTGGTGACCCTCGACTGGAAGGTCATGCTGTTCCGGCCCTATCAGCAGTGGCCGGACCTGCACGCCTTCCTCGACTACTTCGTCGTGCTCGGCCAGCGCGGCCCCACCGCCGTGATGATCGCGGCCTGGCTGGGCTGGCGCTCCTGGCGCCAGCACACGCTGCGGCCGCTGCTGGCCCTCGGCGCGGCCCTGCTGCTGCTCAATGTGACCGTCGGCGCGGTCAAGCTCGGTCTCGGGCGGCTCGGTCCCCACTACGCGACGCGGATCGGCTCGGCCGAGCTCTACGCGGGCGGCGATATATTTCCTTCCGGACATACCGCCAACGCCGTCGTGACCTGGGGAATCCTGGCCTATCTGGCCACCACGCCACGGGCCAGGCGCTACCTGTCGGTCCTGTCGGCCATAGTGGCGCTGGGCGTCGGGGCGACGACCGTGTACCTGGGGACACACTGGCTGAGCGATGTGCTGCTCGGCTGGGCCGCCGGCCTGCTGATCCTGCTGGGACTGCCCTGGTTCGAGCCGCTGATCAACCGGGCCGAGCGGGAGATCTTCGCGGTCCGAGAGCGGTGGCGCGCGAGCCGTCGGCCCGTCCCCGCCGTCCCGGTCGCGGCCGGGGGGCCGAGGCCGGAACCGGTCCCGCACGGCGCGTCCCCGCAGGAGGAGGAAGCGCCACCCGAGACCGTCGGAGCAGGTCACGAGGGTGTCGGAGCGGGTCACAACGGCCGCTCCACGGCCGGCCTCGGCACCGCGTCCACGCCTGGCGCCCCCGTCACCACCGGTGCCGGAACCCCCGCCCCCGGTGCGGGTGCCGGCACCGGGCAGCTGACCCAGTCCAGGCCGCACGCGGTCCGCTCGGAGCGGACGCCGACGACCCCGACCGGCAGCCGTCGTCCGCCGCACTCCCGCCCGCTCACGGGCGGCTGACAGGCCGCCGACGCGGACCGCCGGGGGACGCGGTACGCACAGCTTCTCCCCGCGCGTGAACGCCACGAAGGCCCCGGCCGTAGCCGGGGCCTTCGTGGCGTTCACGGACCGCGTCGACGGACACACGGAAGCGGAAGCAGGACTGGGACGGGGCGCCCGTGGGGCGGGCTCAGCCGAGCCAGCAGCGGACGACCGTGCCCGCGTCGACCTCGAAGTTGAGCCGGCCCACGACGAACTCCATGGTGATGATCGAGCCCGGTGGCAGCGCCCTGACGGTGGTCCAGCCGCGCCCGCGGGCCCGGCTCTCCGCGCTTTCCGCGTCGAGGCCGACATAGGACTCGGGGTCGTCGTGGGGCTGTGCGGGAGGAGTCGGTATCGGTGCCATGACACTCACCGTAAGTGCCCGCGGACGGCGAAGGAAGCCGGACAGCCATCCGGGCCGGACGCTTCCCGTCCGTCACCGGTCACACTTGTGTCACAGGATCTCGACGTAGGCCAAACGCCGACAACTTCACCCTTACGGGCTGTTCGTTCCCTACTCCTCAGTAATTCGGTGACCTCTGAGATCACATGAATTTGCGCTTTTCCAATTCCCCCGGTCCCGGCGCCCTTCCGGCTCCCGTCCGAAATTGACGCACCGTGGAGAATTTATGAATTATCGCGCTCCGCACGAGCTCAGAGCACGTTGCGTAAGAGATGCGTAAAGGCTCGGGCCGGCCACCTTCACGTGTCACCCCGAGGACGGGAGTTACCCGGGAGGCACTTCCCCCTGGGGACGATCCGGTCGTTCCGGAACGTACGCCCGCCGTTCCGGAACGTACGCGGGTCGCGCCCCGGAACGTAAGCAGGTCGGCGCGGTCCGTGTCCCGTCCGCTCCACCGGCCCCGCTGTCGTGCCGAGAGCGGCACGGAGCAACGCGTTTCAGCCACCCGTTTGATTCACTGATTTCACGATTTGTCGACCTGTACACCTACCGACCAGCGGCACCGCGTGTCCGGTCAACTTCCGTGCGCTCACGACGTGTTGGTGTGGAATGACCTCTTCCGGCCGACGGATCCCCCGGTGCGCCGGATGGTTCGATTTCCGTGCCCTTCCGTGCGTGACCCGGGCCACGGCTCACCCGTTGTCCTTTTACGAGCCGGGAACAGCCCGGTTTACGAGCCGGGAACAGCCCGGCCCACGCACCGAGTTCGAGGAGCCACCCCGTGCCGCGCATGCTCGACGTCAGCGAGGACGTACGCGCCGAGATCGGCGACGCAGAAGCCGATCGGCTGCTCACCGGCGAGAACTCCCCGGGAAGCTACGACTGCACCTCCTGCCGGACCCCCGGCGACTCCGAACAGGAGCGGACCAGCACCGTTCTGTTCGTCGGCGAGGAGACGGCCGTTCTCGCCTTCGCCCACGCCACCTGTATTCCCTCCCAGGTCGTCCAGGTCGCCGAGGACCAGCTCCAGGGCGCCGTCCGGAGCATCACCGGCGGCGAGGCCCAGGAGCCGGGGGTGCCCGACGCGGCCCCCGGCCAGGCCGTTCTCGGCGTCACCAGCGGTCTCGTGCTGATCGAGGACGAGTTGCACCCCGCCCTGGTCGTCGAGCCCACCGCCCCGATCGCCCGTCCCGGCTCGGGGGGCACCAGCGACGAATTCCTCCAGCTCCTCGTGGAGCAGGGCTTCATGCCGGTCGGCGATCTGAGCCAGGTGCCCGCGCCGCTGTCCGGCTGGTCCGTGCTGCTCGCCATGGGCCAGCTGCACGCCGTACTCCAGCCGGGCACCGGCGGCGGCAGCCCGGTCGCCTGGTGGCAGGCCCACCAGCCGCTCCAGGTCACCGAGGGCTGGCGGACGGCCGCCAACAAGTCGCACACGGTGCTGGTCTTCGCCGCGCCGGTCGGCTCCATCGGCCAGCAGCCCCGCGAGGACCTGCTGCGCGACGCCCTGGAGAAGGCGGCGGTGAACGGGCGGCTGGTGGCCGCCGCGATGCCGCTGGCCGGGACCTGACATGACGGGGGCCGCGCGCACCGCCCTCCGGATGCTCGGCCACCGGCCGGCGGCGACTGCTCCAACCGGGGCCGTTTCCCTCGGTATCCCGCATCCGGCGGACGAAGGGATCGTTGGCACGTACGTGCACTCCTCATACGACCCATCCCGCCAGCAGTACCAGAGCCAGATCCCTTCCATGCGCCCCGCGCAGGACGGAGCGGACGGGTTCTCCACGACACCGATCTACGACGCGCTGTACCTGGAGTTCCGCCGCTCCTTCCGCGCGCTGCCCGGTGATCGGAGCAATGAGGAGAATCTCGGCTTCACGGCCTTCGGCACCGGGCTGCACGCCGCTCATGGCGGGTACGGCGGATACGGAAGCCACAGTGCGGGGCTCGGACACACCCCGTACATGGGGTCCTGGCAGCGGGACCCGCGCCAGCCGAACGGACGCCACATCCCGGCGGCCCTGCCCCCGGGGCCCCGCCGAGGCATCTGAGCGGGAACGGCACAGGCGGTACCGGCTCGCCTGCCAGGAGACAGAGGCCGCCCGGCTCCCCCGGAAGCCGTGGGGCCCGGTACGGATGATCCCGTACCGGGCCCCACGGCTTCCGTCGCTTTCTACGTCACTTCTTCCGGCCGCGCTTCTCGCGCACCCGCACCGAAATGTGGATCGGGGTGCCCAGGAAGCCGAACTCCTCGCGCAGCCGGCGCTCGACGAACCGCCGGTAGCCGTGCTCGATGAAGCCCGAGGCGAAGAGCACGAAGCGCGGCGGCTTCGTGCCCGCCTGCGTACCGAACAGGATGCGCGGCTGCTTGCCGCCCCGGATCGGGTGCGGATGCGCGGCGACCAGCTCGCCGAGGAACGCGTTGAGCCGGCCGGTCGGGACCCGGGTCTCCCAGCCCTCCAGGGCCGTCTCGATCGCCGGGACCAGCTTCTCCATGTGGCGGCCGGTACGCGCCGAGACATTCACCCGCGGCGCCCAGGCGATCTGCGCCAGCTCCGTCTCGATCTCCCGCTCCAGGTAGTAGCGGCGCTCCTCGTCCAGCGTGTCCCACTTGTTGTACGCGACGACCAGCGCGCGGCCCGCCTCGACGGCCATCGTGATGATCCGCTGGTCCTGGACGCTGATGGACTCACTGGTGTCGATCAGGACGACCGCGACCTCGGCCTTCTCGACGGCGGCGGCGGTACGCAGCGACGCATAGTAGTCCGCGCCCTCCTGGAGGTGCACCCGGCGGCGGATGCCCGCGGTGTCGACGAACTTCCAGACGGTGCCGCCGAGCTCGATCAGTTCGTCCACCGGGTCGCGTGTGGTGCCCGCGATCTCGTTGACGACCACCCGGTCCTCGCCCGCGACCTTGTTCAGCAGGGACGACTTGCCGACATTGGGGCGCCCGATGAGCGCGATCCGGCGAGGGCCGCCGATGGCGGTGCCGAAGGTCTGCGCCGGGGCCTCGGGCAGGGCTTCGAGCACCGCGTCCAGCATGTCGCCGGTGCCGCGGCCGTGCAGCGAGGAGACCGGGTAGGGCTCGCCGAGCCCGAGCGACCAGAGCGCCGTCGCGTCCGCCTCGCCGCTCTGCCCGTCGACCTTGTTGGCACAGAGCACGACGGGCTTGCCGGCCCGGCGCAGCAGCTTGACCACGGCCTCGTCGGTGTCGGTCGCGCCGACCGTGGAGTCCACGACGAAGACCACCGCGTCGGAGGCCTCGATCGCGTACTCGGCCTGGGCGGCGACGGAGGCGTCGATGCCCAGGACGTCCTGCTCCCAGCCACCGGTGTCGACGACCTTGAAGCGGCGGCCCGCCCACTCGGCCTCGTAGGTGACCCGGTCGCGGGTGACGCCCGGCTTGTCCTCGACGACCGCCTCACGGCGGCCGATGATCCGGTTCACGAGAGTCGATTTGCCGACATTCGGGCGGCCGACGATGGCGAGGACGGGCAGCGGGCCATGACCGGCCTCGCCGATCGCGCCCTCCACGTCCTCGGGTTCGAAGCCCTCCTGCGCGGCAAGCTCCATGAACTCCGCGTACTCGGCATCGCCAAGCTCTCCGTGCTCGTCGCCGGAGTCGATCTGGTCGTTCATGAAGTCCGTACCTCGTTCATCGTGATCGGTGCGCCGCGGCACGCGGCGCACTACTCAAGTCGTGCCGGGGAAAACACGCCTCAGCGCGCGGTGAGGCGCTTGGCGTTCCCCAGGTGGGCGGTCAGTCGTTCCTGGATCCGCTCGGTGGCCTCGTCCAGGGCCTTGCGGGTGCGCCGCCCGCTTCCGTCACCCGCCTCGAAGGGGGCGCCGAAGACGACATCCACGCGGCTGCGCAGCGCGGGCAGCTTCGGTATCAACCGTCCGGGCTTCTCCGTACTTCCCAGCACCGCGACCGGGACGATCGGTGCTCCCGACCGTACGGCGAAATACGCGAGCCCGGCGCGCAGCGAGGCGAAATCGCCCTCGCCCCTGGTGCCCTCGGGGAAGATCCCCAGCACACCGCCCTCCTCGAGCACCCTGAGCGCGCCGGTGATCGCGTTGCGGTCGGCGACCCCTCGGTCCACCTTCACCTGCCCGACGGACCGCAGGAACGGGTCGAGCGGGCCGATGAACGCTTCCTTCTTGATCAGGAAGTGCACCGGCCGGGGCGAGGTGCCGATCAGCATCGGTCCGTCCACGAAGTGCGCGTGGTTGACGGCGAGGATCACGGGACCGCTCGCCGGAACCCTCCAGGCGCCCAGCACCCGGGGCTTCCACAGGCCGTACATCAGCCCGATGCCGATGCCGCGTCCCACCGCCGCGCCTTTCTCGGAGGGCGCGGTCTGCCTCGCGGACGGTGCGCTCACTTGGCGGCCCGCTTCTCCTCGACCAGGGTCACGACGCACTCGATGACCTGCTGGAGCGTGAGATCCGTGGTGTCCACCTCGACCGCGTCCCCGGCCTTGGCGAGCGGGGACGCCTTGCGGCTGGAGTCGGCCGCGTCCCGCTTGACCAGCGCGTCCTTGGTGGCGGCGACATCGGTCGCCTCCTTGCCCTTCAGCTCGCCGCTGCGCCGGGCGGCGCGCGCCTCCGGGGAGGCAGTGAGGAAGATCTTGAGGTCGGCGTCCGGCAGGACGGTCGTACCGATGTCACGGCCCTCGACCACGATGCCATGCTCGGCGGCCTTGGCGATGGAGCGCTGGAGGTCGGTGACGACGGTCCGTACCTCGGGGACCGCGCTGACCGCGCTGACCTGGGAGGTGACCTCCTGGGTACGGATCGGATCCGCGGCGTCCGCGCCGTCCACGGTGATCGTGGGGGCGGCCGGGTCCGTACCGGAGACGAGGACGGGCTTGGTGGCGGCGGTCGCGACGGCGGCGGCGTCCCGTATGTCGACACCGTTGCTGATCATCCACCAGGTCATCGCCCGGTACTGGGCGCCGGTGTCCAGGTAGCTGAGCCCGAGCTGGGCGGCCACGGCCTTGGAGGTGCTCGACTTGCCCGTGCCGGAGGGCCCGTCGATGGCGACGATCACGGCGGCCGGGGCGGTCCGGGCGGGGTTTGCTCCGTTTTCCACGGGGGGCGGACACCTTTCCTGGTTCACGGGGAGGCTGGGCGGAGGCGTCGATACGCCCCCACACAAGGTTACCGAGTACTCAGGACCGAAAATGCACCCGTTCGGCGGGACTCTCCCCGGCGCCCCGCCCCGGCCCGTGCGGGGGTCCTCACTGCCGGATCGACCAGCCACGTTCCCGCAGGGCCGCGGCCAGCACCGGGGCCGCGGCCGGTTCCACCATCAGCTGGACCAGACCCGCCTGCTGCCCGGTCGCGTGCTCTATACGGACGTCCTCCACGTTGACCCCCGCGCGGCTCGCGTCCGCGAAGATGCGGGCCAGTTCGCCCGGCTGGTCGCTGATCAGGACCGCCACGACCTCGTAGGCCGCCGGGGCCGCGCCGTGCTTGCCGGGCACCCGTACCCGGCCCGCGTTGCCGCGCCGCAGGACGTCCTCGATACCGGCCGCTCCGCCGCGCCGCTTGTCCTCGTCGGAGGACTGGAGCGCGCGCAGCGCCGCGACCGTCTCGTCGAGGTCGGCGGCGACCCCGGCCAGCACATCGGCCACCGGGCCGGAGTTCGCGGAGAGGATCTCGACCCACATCCCGGGATCGGAGGCCGCGATCCGGGTGACATCGCGGATGCCCTGGCCACAGAGGCGTACGGCCGACTCGTCGGCCTCCTTCAGGCGCGCCGCGACCATCGAGGAGATCAGCTGGGGGGTGTGCGAGACGAGGGCGACCGCCCGGTCGTGCGCCTCGGCGTCCATGACCACCGGCACGGCGCGGCAGAGCGCGACCAGTTCCAGGGCCAGGTTCAGTACCTCGGTGTCGGTGTCGCCGGTCGGGGTCAGCACCCAGGGGCGCCCCTCGAACAGGTCGGCGCTCGCCGCCAGCGGGCCCGAGCGCTCCTTGCCGGCCATCGGGTGCGTACCGATGTACGACGCCAGGTCGAGGCCGAGCTCCGCCAGCTCGCGCCGGGGGCCGCCCTTGACGCTGGCCACGTCCAGATAGCCGCGGGCCACGCCGTCGCGCATCGCGGTGGCGAGCGTGGCGGCGACATGGGTGGGCGGTACGGCGATGATCGCGAGGTCGACGGGCCCCTCGGGCGCCTCGTCCGTCCCCGCGCCGAGCGCGGCGGCGGTGCGCGCCTGTGAGGGGTCGTGGTCGGCCAGGTGGACGGTGACACCGCGGCCGGTCAGCACCAGCGCCGCCGAGGTGCCGATCAGGCCCGTACCGATGACGACGGCGGTTCTCATTGAGCGATGTCCTTGCGGAGGGCGGCCGCGGCGCCGAGGTAGACGTGCGCGATCTCGGACTTGGGACGGTCGGACTCGATGTGCGCGAGGATGCGGACGACGCGCGGCAGAGCGCCCGCGATGTCGAGTTCCTGGGCGCAGATCAGGGGGACATCGACGATACCGAGCCCGCGGGCGGCCGCGGCCGGGAAGTCGCTGTGCAGATCGGGCGTGGCCGTGAACCAGATGCTGATCAGATCGTCCGACTTCAGCTCGTTGCGCTCCAGGACGGCCGTGAGAAGCTCCCTGACCTGCTCGTCCATGTGCCCGGCTTCGTCCCGCTCCAACTGGACGGCCCCACGAACCGCTCGTACCGCCACGACGTTCTCCTCAATGATCGAGTGCTCCGTTCAGCCTAGATCAGTGAGTGGAAGGTCCCGTCCGCCCGGGAACACCGGCAGGCGCGCTCGCCCGCCCGCCCCGGACGGCCGCGGACGGCCGCCCGGACATGCGCGGGACGCCCTCGCGGCCGTACCGCCGTGCGCATCGGCCGTCCGCCGTGCGCATCGGCCGTCCGCCGTGCGGACCGGCCGTCCGTCGTGCGGACCGGCCGTCCGTCGTGCGGACCGGCCGTACCCGTTGTGCGGACCGGCCGTACCCGTCGTGCGGATCAGGAGTCCCAGAGCGCTCCCAGCGACATCAGGTCGCTGCGGTACTCGATCCGCTCCGTCCACTCCTTGGGCCAGGCACCCGCGCCCAGGTGCGCCCCGGCGAACGCGCCCGCCAGGCAGGCGATGGAGTCCGAGTCGCCCCGGGTGCAGGCGGCGCGGCGCAGGGCCGTGACCGGGTCCTCGGGGAAGAGGAGGAAGCAGAGCAGGCCGGTGGCCAGGGCTTCCTCCGCGATCCAGCCGTCGCCCGTGGCGAGGCACGGATCGGTCTCCGGCGACTGTCCGGGCAGGGCACGCTGGACACGTTCGAGGACCTCCAGGCACTCGTCCCAGCCGCGGGCGATGAAGGCCTCCGGCGTCGGGTCGTGGGAGAGCGTCCAGAGGTCGCCGAGCCAGCGGTGGTAGTAGCGGTCCCGGTTCTCGTACGCGTACGAACGCAGATGGCCCACCAGTCCGTGCGGCTCGCCTCCCCGCGCCAGCAGATAGACCGCGCGTGCCGTGAGGTCGGAGGCGGCCAGCGCGGTCGGGTGGCCATGGGTGAGAGCCGCCTGCAACTGCGCCGCGCCCCCGCGCTGTTCGTCGCTCAGGCCGGGGACGAGTCCGATCGGCGCGACCCGCATATTGGCGCCGCAGCCCTTGGAGTGGACCTGGCTGGCCCGCTGCCAGGGCCGGTCGCTGTCGAGGAGCATGCAGGCGGTCATGCACGTACGGCCGGGGGCGCGGTTGTTGTCCGGCGAGTGGTACCAGCGCACGAACTCCTCGCGCACCGGCCCCTCCAGACGCACCGGTCCGAGCACGCCCCGGTCCATCGCGGTCCTGATGCCCCGGGCGAACGCGAGCGTCATCTGGGTGTCGTCCGTGACGAAGGCGGGCTTCGGCAACGGCATCTCGCGCCAGGGTCCGCACTTGGCGAGGATCGACGGCACATCGTTGAACTCGGTCGGGAAGCCGAGGGCGTCGCCGAGCGCGAGCCCGAGCAGTGAGCCCGTGGCTGCCTGTTTGGTGATGGTCCTCGCGAGGATCATGCGGTCCGTCCTTCCGGTCGCAGAAGAGGTGGATGCAGCGTGGTGGCGGCGCCGGCGCGGTACAGCGTGGCCGGTTTGCCGCGGCCGCCCGTCCGGCGCGGGGGCCCCTCCAGCGCCTGGACGAAGCCGGGCGTGGTGAGGACCTTGCGGCGGAAGTTGGGACGGTCGAGCTCCACGCCCCAGACGGTCTCGTACACCTGCCGCAGCTCGCCGAGCGTGAACTCGGGCGGGCAGAAGGCCGTGGCGAGACAGGTGTATTCGAGTTTGGACCCGACCCGGTCGTAGGCGTCGGCGAGGATGTGGTCGTGGTCGAAGGCCAGCCGCCCCGGGGCGCCGAACTCCGTCCACCGGGCGTGCGCGGCGTCCCCGCCGCCGCGCGGCTCGGGCAGATCCGGTACGAGCGCGGCGTACGCCACGGACACGACCCGCATCCTGGGGTCGCGGTCCGGGTCGCTGTACGTCCGTACCTGTTCCAGATGGAGCGCGCCCGCGGTCTCCTCCGACAGGCCGGTCTCCTCGGCGAGTTCACGGCGGGCGGCCTGCCCGGCGGACTCCCTCGGCAGGACGAAGCCGCCGGGCAGCGCCCAGGCGCCCAAGTATGGTTCCTCTCCGCGCTGGACGAGCAGGACGTGCAGCCGGTTCTCGCGGACGGTGAAGACGGCGAGGTCGACGGTGACCGCGAACGGCTCGAAGGCGAAGGGGTCGTAGCCCTCGGGGACGCGCGGGGCCGGGGCGTGCTGATCGCGGACGCGCAGCCCTTGCGCGAGCCGGCCGCGGGCGTGCGGCCCCCGGGCGTTCATCGTCGCTCCGGAAGGGGCGGGGTGAAGTCCCAGCCCCGGCCGAGCAGGCCGTCCACGGCGGCGACCGCGGAGCCGAGCCGCTGCTCGTGTGGGCCGCTGAGCAGCGTGAACTGACGGCCGGTACGGGCCAGTTCCGCCCCGAACCGCGCCGTCATCCAGGACCGCGGGGCGTCGGCGTCGCGCAGCCCGTCGTCCTCGAAGGCCACCCCCTCGTGGTCGGTGAGCAGCCACAGGTGATGAGGGACCAGGTCCGCGACCTCCTCGATCCGCGGATTGCGCTCCCCCAGGTAGCGCTCGTGCCAGACGGTGGTGGCGAAGGAGTCGGTGTCGCAGAACAGCACGGGCGAACCGGCGCGCGCCGCCGCGTTCTCCAGCTGGTTCTGCCGTTCGGCGATCAGCGGGAACTCCTCCGAGGTGAAGGCGACGTCCGCCCACCGCGCGCCCGGCCGCTCGGCGCGCAGGCGTGCCAGTTTGACCTCGCTGAACTCGCGCCCGTACTCCGGTACGTACTGGGTCCGCGCCCATACCCCGCCGCGCCGCCGGTAATGGGCGGCGAGCGCCCGCGCCAGGGTGGTGGTGCCGGTCGACTCCGCGCCGAGCACCACGACGCGGCGGGTGAGGGCCGCGCGTACGGGCGGCGCGAGGAAGTCCCAGCAGCCGACCGGATCCTTGCGTACGGCCGTGCCGGAGACCGGGAAGACCGTACGGTCCGGGTCGACGCACTCGGACTCGGCACCGAACCTCCGGCCCAGCTCACGGCCGTACGTCTCCGAGCTGAAGACGGCGTCCACGCGCTCGGGCACGGCGGCGCGGAAGACGGCCATGTGCGCGTCCCAGACGGCGGGGTCGCGTACGTCCATGGGTACGTCGTCGACGGCGCCCACGACCCGCACGTCCGGATGGATCTCACGCATCCAGCGGACCCGGTCGGCCAGCGGTACGGACTCCACGGAGGAGGCGCAGACCAGCACGGTCAGCCGCTCGCAGCGGTCCTGGGCGGTCCGTACGAGATGGTGGTGACCGACGTGCGGCGGATAGAACTTGCCGAGCACCAGGCCGTGTTCGAAGGTGCTCACTCTCCGGTACGTCCTCGTCGTCATACGACGTTCACCTCCCGCGGCTGCCGCCGCACACCCGCCCGATCACGGGACCATTCGCGCAGCCCGACCAGGCAGAGGGCCAGGAAACCGGCGTAGAGCAGCGAGGTCAGGTAGAGGCCCTTGTGCGCGTAGAGCGGGATGTACACGACATCCGCCGCGATCCACAGCCACCACGACTCCAGCCGCTTGCGGCACTGGCCGTAGGTCGCCATCAGGGACAGGCCGGTGGTCAGCGCGTCCCAGAAGGGCACGGTCGAGTCGGTGGCGCGGCTGAGGAGGAGCGTGAGACCGAGTGTCCCCACCGCCCCCGCGGCGAACAGCCGGCCCCATTCGGTACGGGTCGTGCGCCGCACCGGCAGCGCGAGGCCTGGTCCACCCCCGTGGGTCCAGGTCCACCAGCCGTACGCGGCGAGGGCGATGAAGACCACCTGAAGTCCCGCGTCGGCGTACAGGCCGGCCTGGGTGAACAGCAGGATGAAGAAGAGGTTGTTGGCGATGCCGATCGGCCAGTTGGCGAGGTGCTGACGGGCCACGAGCCACACGCAGAGCGCGCCGCTGCCGAAGCCGAGGACCTCGGTCCAGCTGACCGGGGTGTCCAGCACGGTCACCAGCGGCCGCTGCAAGGGATCGAGGAACTCCGCGAGACTCACGCCCGCCTCCTTAATAGTCACTCTGACTATAAAGCTGAACGAGCCCGCTGTACAAGACGAAAAGCCCGCGGCCAAGGGCCACGGGCTCTTTCTTCCGTACCGCTGTCACCGGTGCCACCACGGGCAACACCGGCAACACCGGTCCGTTCAGGGACGGTTGTCAGGCACGGTTGTCGGACACGGTCGTCAAGGACCGTCCTCCGGGGCGGTTTACAGCCCCACTTCCTTCATCAGCATGCCGACCTCGGTGTTGGTGAGGCGGCGCAGCCAGCCGGACTTCTGGTCGCCCAGCGGGATCGGCCCGAAGGACGTCCGGACCAGCCGCTCGACGGGGAAGCCGGCCTCGGCGAGCATGCGGCGCACGATGTGCTTGCGGCCCTCGTGGAGGGTGACCTCGACCAGGTAGTTCTTCCCGGTGTTCTCGACGACCCGGAAGTGGTCGGCCTTCGCGTAGCCGTCCTCCAGCTGGATGCCGTCCTTGAGCCGCTTGCCGAGATCACGCGGGAGCGGGCCCTGGATCGCGGCGAGGTAGATCTTCTTGACGCCGTACCGGGGGTGGGTCAGGCGGTGGGCCAGCTCGCCGTGGTTGGTGAGCAGGATGATGCCCTCGGTCTCCGTGTCGAGCCGGCCGACGTGGAAGAGCCGTGTCTCACGGTTGGTGACGTAGTCACCGAGGTTCTGCCGGCCGTCGGGGTCCCCCATGGTGGAGACGACACCGGCCGGCTTGTTCAGCGCGAAGAAGAGGTACGACTGGGTGGCGACGGTCAGCCCGTCGACCTTGATCTCGTCCCGCTCCGGGTCGACGCGCAGCCCCTGCTCCAGCACGATCTCGCCGTTGACCTCGACGCGGGACTGCTCGATCAGCTCCTCGCAGGCGCGGCGCGAACCCATGCCGGCGCGGGCGAGCACCTTCTGGAGCCGCTCGCCCTCCTGCTCCGCGCCGGGGTTGGTGCGGGGGGTCGTGATCGCGGGCTTGTCGGCGTACCGGTCGCGGTTGCGCTGCTCGATCTTGGCGTCCAGCTCGCGCGGGCGGGCCGGGGCGCCACGGCGCGGGCCACGGCCGCCGCCGCTCTGCGAGGGCTTGGGGCCGCCCTTGGCGCCACCGCGGGCCGCCGCGCCACGGGCGCCGCCGCCGGAGGAACCACCGGAACCGCCCGAGCCCGAACCGGCCGAACCCCCGGAACGGCGCGAACCGCCGGGCGCACCGGGCGCCCCGGAACCACCGGTGGCACCCGAGCGGCCGACATCGTAACGGCGCTCCTCGGGACGGGGGCGGGACGGACGCTTCGGCTGGTCGTCCCGCCCGCCGCCGGCACCCCGGTTGTCCCGGTTGCCGCCGCTCCCGCCTCCGCTGTTCCGGTTGCCGCTTCCGCTGTTCCTGCCGTTGCTTCGCATTAAAGATCCGTCTTGTCGTCTGCGTGAGTTTCTGGGGCGTACGGTGCGTCCACATCGAACGACGGCACACCTTCCAGCGTCTCGGACTCGATGGCGTCCGCCTCGGGGAGGAAGGGCGCGAGCTCCGGGAGCTCGTCCAGGCCACGCAGGCCCATCCGCTCCAGAAAGTAGTTCGTCGTCCTGTACAGGATCGCACCTGTTTCGGGTTCCGCGCCCGCCTCCTCCACCAGCCCCCGCTGGAGGAGGGTGCGCATGACGCCGTCACAGTTCACTCCGCGCACGGCGGAGACCCGCGAACGGCTCACGGGCTGGCGGTACGCGACGACCGCGAGGGTCTCCAGCGCGGCCTGGGTGAGCCGGGCGTGCTGGCCGTCCAGCACGAAGCCCTCGACCGCCTCGGCGTACGCGGGCCGGGAGTAGAACCGCCAGCCGCCCGCGACCAGCCGCAGCTCGAAGCCCCGGCGCTGGACGGTGTACTCGTCGGCCAGCTCCCGCAGCGCATCGGCGACGGCCCGGACGGGGCGGTCGAGGACCTTGGCCAGATGCTGCTCGGTCGCGGGCTCGTCGACGACCATGAGGACCGCTTCCAGGGCGGGTTTGAGCTCCAGCTCCGCGACCGCACCCGTACTCCGCTCGTACTCCCGCTCCCGCTCCTGCTCCCTCACGCCTTCTCCTCACTGGTCTCGTCGGTGTGGCCGGGCTCACGGTCGAACTCGTCCGTCACGGCCGGCTCGGCGTCGCCGTCCCCGCCCGTCCAGCGGACCATGAGCGACCCCAGAGCCTCTTCCTGGTCGAGGGTGACGGCCCGCTCCCGGTAGAGCTCCAGCAGGGCCAGGAAGCGCGCCACGACGGTGAGGGTGTCGGGGGCGTCCTCGGTGAGCGCCTGGAAACTGGCCTCTCCGCGCTCCCTCAGCCACGCGACGACGATCGCGGCCTGCTCCTGTACGGACACGAGCGGCGCGTGGATGTGGTCGACGTACACCTGCGGCCTGGGTTTCGGCTGCATCGCCTTCACCGCGAGCCCGGCGAAGCCCTCCGGCCCGATGCTGATCACGACCTCGGGGAGCAGCTCGGCATGGTGGGGTTCGAGCCCGACCGTACGGGGGTAGCGCCGGGCCTCGGCGTCCAGACGCGTGCTGAAGATCTCCGCGATCCGCTTGTACGCGCGGTACTGGAGGAGCCGGGCGAAGAGCAGATCCCGTGCTTCGAGCAGCGCGAGGTCGCCTTCGTCCTCCACCTCGGCGGCGGGCAGCAGCCGGGCGGCCTTCAGATCGAGCAGGGTGGCCGCGACGACCAGGAACTCGGTGGTCTGGTCGAGGTCCCACTCCGGTCCCATGGCGCGGATGTGCGCCATGAACTCGTCGGTGACCTTGGACAGCGCGACCTCGGTGACATCCATCTTGTGTTTCGAGATGAGCTGCAACAGCAGGTCGAAGGGCCCTTCGAAGTTCACGAGCCGTACGGTGAACCGCCGTTCGTCGACGGCTGCCTCATCCGGGGTCGCCTCGTCGGAAGCCGGCACGTCGGAAGCCAGTACGTCGGAAGCCGGCACGTCGGCAACTGGTACGTCGGCGAGCACCTCAGCGACGGAGTCGTCGGCGGCGGGCCTCTCCGCTGCGGGCCGCGCGTCGGGCGCCCCGGTGTCCGGTGTCCCGGTCTCCGGTGTCCCGGTCTCCGGTGTCCCGGCGGTCCGCGCCCCGGTCTCCGGCCCTCCGGTGTCCGGCTCGCACGCCTCGCCTGGGCCGGTACCGGAACCGTCCGGGGGCGGCGCGGCCGCCCCGCCTGGCTGAGGCGGGGCCTGCGCGGCCCCGTCCGGCCCGGTCGGAGCGGGCTTCGGTACCCCCGGGCCGCCGCCCAAGGCGCGGCGCGGGGGGCGAGTGGGGTCCGGGGGCGGGGGCATCGGGTTCCTGGGGCCGGGAAGCGGAGGGGCGGCCCGCGCAGGCTACCCTCAGCGCCCGCGCAGGCGCCGTACGAGGATGCTCGCGTCGCCGCGTGATTCGAGGTCCGCCAGGACGACCGCGACCGCCTCGCGGACGATCCGCCCGCGGTCCACGGCGAGACCGTGCTCACCGCGCAGTACCAGCCGTGCGTGTTCCAGGTCCATCAGTTCCTCGGCCGAGACATAGACCGTGATCTTCTCGTCGTGCCGTTCGCGCCCGCTGGGGCGGCGGTTGGCACCGCGCCCCCGACGGCGCTGCTGGCCGCCCTGTTGCCCGCCCTGCGGCCCCGCGCCGGCGGATGTCTGGCCCGCCTGGCCCGAAGGCCCCGAGGACCCCTGGGAGCCCGCTTCCGGCGGCCTGCGGCCCTTCACCGAGGCGGCCGCCTGCTCGGCGCCCGCGGTACGGCTCCGGGGCGAGGGGGCCGTGTCCTGCCCCGCGGAGGTGTGTTCCTCCGCGGGAGCCGAGGCGGTCCCGGAGCCGGCCGGACCCGCCGCGCCCTCGCCCGCCGGATCGCTCTCCCCGGCCGGCGCCGGCACCCGGGACTCGCCGTTGGCGTTCCGGCGCCGGTCCGCGGGCGCCGAGGACTGGAGCCCCATCCCCCCGGTCGTACGGAACAGCTCGTCGGCCCCGGGCAGACTCACTCGGCGTGACACCGGGCGAGCACCTCCCTGGCGAGCTGGCGATACGCGGCGGCGCCGACGGAGTTCGAGGCGTACGTCGTGATCGGCTCACCGGCGACCGTGGTCTCCGGGAAGCGCACGGTCCGGCCGATCACCGTGTGGTAGACGTGATCGTCGAAGGCCTCCACGACGCGCGCGAGGACCTCCCGGCTGTGCACCGTACGGGAGTCGTACATCGTGGCGAGGATGCCGTCGAGCTCCAGTTCCGGGTTGAGCCGCTCCTGGACCTTCTCGATGGTCTCCGTCAGCAGGGCCACCCCGCGCAGCGCGAAGAACTCGCACTCCAGCGGGACGATCACCTTGTGCGCGGCGGTCAGCGCGTTCACGGTCAGCAGACCGAGGGACGGCTGACAGTCGATCACGATGTAGTCGTAGTCCTGGAGCAGCGGCTTGAGGGCGCGCTGGAGCGTGGACTCGCGCGCGACCTCGCTCACCAGCTGCACTTCGGCGGCCGAGAGGTCGATGTTGCTCGGCAGCAGGTCCATGTTGGGCACGGCCGTCTTCAGGAGGACCTCGTCGGCCGCCATGCCCCGCTCCATGAGCAGGTTGTAGACGGTGAGGTCCAGTTCCATCGGATTCACGCCGAGACCGACCGACAGGGCTCCCTGCGGGTCGAAGTCGACGAGCAGCACACGCCGGCCGTACTCCGCGAGCGCGGCACCCAGGTTGATGGTCGACGTGGTCTTGCCAACGCCGCCCTTCTGGTTGCACATCGCGATGATCTTCGCGGGGCCGTGGTCGGTGAGCGGGCCCGGGATAGGGAAGTACGGCAGGGGACGCCCGGTGGGGCCGATCCGCTCGCGACGCTGACGAGCGGCGTCGGGGGCGAGGGTGGCCGCGTACTCGGGGTCGGGCTCGTACTCGGCGTCGGGGTCGTAGAAGTGCCCCTCGGGCACTTCGTCGTAGTCGGCGAATGGAGTGGACTCTCGGCCACCCTCGCTGCCGGCCATGGCGTTCACGTGTTGGCCGTCCATCATCTGGTGGGCTGTCGTCATGTGCGGGGCTGTCGTCATGTGCTGGTGCGTGGCGAAGGTGCGGACAGCTACGGAGCCGACAGCCTCGAACCCGGACGACGGGCTCTGGCCCCTCGCAGGCATTCCTGGTTGACCACCCCCGGGAGTAAATGTCGACTCATTCACAAGTCGTCTTACCTCCTTGGACGGGACCAGGAAACTTATCGATAGGTCAGCGTGGCACCATGCCGACGATTGGCGACTCTATGGCGTGTCACCACTTCGCAGCAACACAATCCGCCGGACCCGGTCCGATGTGTCGGCAACCGAACACCTCTCTGTCAAGGGCGCACAAGCCTCTCACCAAGGCGTGGCACGCATGTTTCGCAGGCGCGCGAAACGGTTGAAAGCGTTACGTTCAAGGCGTGTTGAACGGCGCTCCCGAGGCGGCCTCACACACCGACGGCCGAACCTCGCTGAGCAAGATCCGGCCGTCGGCGCGATGTTGACGATGCCCTTTGACGCATCAGCCCAGAAGCGTGCTCAGTTCGGCGTGATCCAGACCGTGCGCCTCGGCGACCTCGCGGTAAATCACCTGGCCGTCATGGGTGTTGAGCCCCTTGGCGAGCGCGGGGTCCCGGCGCAGCGCCTCGACCCAACCACGGTTCGCGAGCTCCACGATGTACGGCAGCGTGGCGTTGGTCAGCGCGTACGTCGACGTGTTCGGCACAGCGCCCGGCATGTTGGCGACGCAGTAGAAGACCGAGTCGTGCACCCGGAAGGTCGGCTCGGCGTGCGTCGTCGGGTGCGAATCCTCGAAGCAACCACCCTGATCAATCGCAATGTCGACAAGTACACTTCCGGGCTTCATCTTGGCGACAAGCTCGTTGGTGACGAGCTTCGGCGCCTTCGCTCCGGGGATGAGGACTGCCCCGATGACGAGGTCCGCCTCGACGAGCGCCTTCTCCAGTTCGAAGGCGTTGGAGGCGATGGTCTGCACCTTCGTGCCGAAGATCCTGTCGGCCTCGCGCAGCTTGCCGTTGTCGCGGTCGAGCAGCGTCACATGGAAGCCCATGCCGACGGCGATCTGCGTGGCGTTCCAGCCCGAGACCCCGCCACCGATGACAACGGCCCGGCCGGCCGCCGTGCCCGGAACGCCGCCCGGCAGCACGCCGCGGCCACCGGCCGAACGCATCAGGTGGTACGCGCCGACCTGCGGCGCCAGCCGGCCCGCGACCTCGGACATCGGGGCGAGCAACGGCAGCGCGCGGTTCACGGTCTCGACCGTCTCGTACGCGATGGCGGTGGTGCCCGACTCCAGCAGGGCGTCGGTGCAGGCACGGGACGCGGCGAGGTGGAGGTAGGTGAAGAGCGTCTGGTCCTTGCGCAGCCGGTGGTACTCCTCGGCGACCGGCTCCTTGACCTTCAGCAGCAGGTCGGCGACGGCCCAGACCTCGTCGGCGGTGGGCAGGATGCGCGCACCGGCGGCGACGTACTCGGCGTCCGTGATCGAGGAGCCGACTCCGGCGTCCCGCTCGATGACGACCTCGTGGCCATGGCCCACCAGTTCATGCACACCGGCGGGGGTGATGGCCACCCGGAACTCGTTGTTCTTGACCTCACGGGGGATTCCGACCAGCACGGCAGATCACGGTCCTCGGCTCAGGGATTTTCTCGGGCACGTCCACACGAACCCGAACGTGACGGACGCACGGGTCGACACCGCACCAAGATGCGGCGGAGCCAGTCTAATGAAGGATTTCCCGCTGTCTAGCCTTGCAAAGTTTCAATCCCGAGTCGAAGCGCTACGGATTTCACAGGCAGAACCCTCTGTTCCCTCTGTTCCCTCCGTACCCTGGGGCCCCTCTCCTCCCTCCGTCCCGAGGAGCCGGTCGGCCGCGGCACGGTGCAGCCTGGCCGCCGTGGGGTCGCCGAGCCGGTCCAGCGTGTCCGCGGCCCGGAGTTCGAGGGCGGCCTGGAGACGTTCGTCACCGGCGAGCCGTGCCCACTCGATCGCCTCCCGGCAGGTACGCAGCGACTCCTGCGGCCGGCCCGCGTACTCCTGGACCCGGGCCGCCTCGCTCAGGGCCCGCGCCTGTCCCGGAAGATCGCGCAACCGCCGGTGGACCGCGGTGGCGGCCCGCCAGTTGCGCAGCGCCTCGCCGTAGCGGCCCGCGTACGTGTGGACGGTGCCGAGGCGGCCGTAGAGCCTCGCCTCGTCGGCCTTCTCGCCCCGGCTGAGCCGCTGGGAGAGCGCCCTTCCGTACCAGTCGGCGGCCCGCGTCCAGTCCTGGAGGTCCTGATAGGCACCGCCCACGGATTCCATCGCCCGGCCGGTGGCGTAGAGGTCGTTCGCGGCCCGTCCGGCGTCGAGCGCGGCGCGGTAGCGGGTGAGCGCGGCGCGGGTACGGCCGTTCCGGGCGTCCAGATCGCCGATGTTCAACAGCGCCGCGGCCTGCTCGCGGAACAGTTCCCGCCGCTCGGCGATGTCGAGGACCAGCTGGTGGAGCCCGTACAGCTCGGGCGCCGCGGCCTCGGCTCCCCGGTGCGCGGCCAGCGCCCGGACCAGCGCGGCCACCAGTCGGCGGGCCAGGGTGTCCAGCTCGCCGTCGGCGACCGCGAGCCGCGCGGACGCCAGCAGGGCGGGCTGCCGCGACCGCAGCCACTCGGCCGCGGAGCCGGTGTCCGGGAAGCGCAGCGCGCTGGGCAGCCCGGCCAGCCTCGTACGGGCCTGGGAACCCTCGGGTTCGGTGATGGCCCGGCAGGACTGGAGCAGCCGTACGGTCCGCTCCAGCATCCGGGCGCGGGCCAGCTGTACTTCGGCCGGCCGGTCCTTCTCCCTCAGGAGGGCGTGCAGCAGCGGGACCAGACAGCCGGGCAGCGCGTACTGATCATCCGCGGCCGGATCCACCGCGACCCCGTCGTCCGGAACCCAGTGATCCGGGACGAGGTGGTCCGAGACCCGCTGATCCGGGGTCCACTGATCCGAGGGCCTCTGATCCGTGCCCGGGGTGTCCGGGGTCCGGTGTTCCGTTCCCCGGCCGTCCGGGGTCCTGCCGTCCGGGGTCCTGCCGTCCGAGGTCCTGCCGTCCGGGGTCCTGCCGTCCGAGGTCCTGCCGTCCGGGGTCCTGCCGTCCGGGGTCCGCTGATCCGGGGCGTCGCCCGTCGCGGCCCGTTCGTCGGCCACCCGGAGCAGGCCCAGGGCGGTGAAGTCGTCCAGCATGGTGGCGGCGGCCGTCACCGAGCAGCCGGCCAGCGCGGACGCGGTGTGGGCGTCGGCGTACCCGGCGGGCGCGAGGGCGAGCAGCCGCAGCATCCGGGCGGCCGACTGCGGCAGCGACTCGTACACCAGCCGGAAGGCACGGGCGAGCGCCCGGTCCCCCACGGGCCGCTCGGGATCGTGCGGCTGGGCGCGCAACTGCTTGGTCAGGTCGGCCACCGAGGCCATCGGACGCGCCGCGAGCCAGCCGCCGGCCAGCACGATCGCGGCGGGCTGGCCGCCGCACTCCTCGACGAGGGACTCGGCCGCCTGCGGGTCGACGGTGATCCTGACCTCGCCGGTGAAGCGCCCGAGCAGCTCGATGGCGGCCTTCGTGTCCATCCCGCCGAGCGTGCACGGGCGGACGTCGGGGATCCCGGTGAGAGGGCCCTGCGCGACCGCGACCACCAGGCACTCGGGGTTGTCGGGCACCAGCGGATCGACCTGCTCGGCGTCGCCGGCGTCATCGAGGAGCAGCAGCACCCGCCGTACGGCCAGCGTCTCGCGCACCATCTCGCACAGCTCGTCCTCGTCCGCGCCGGGCGGCGTGGCCACCTCGAACGCGTCGAGGATCTCGCGGGTGGTCCGCTCGGTGGGCACGGGCTCTCCCCCGGCCTCGGTCAGCCCGATCCGTACGACGCCGTCCGGATAGCCGCCGCGCAGCCGCCCCACCAGTTCCTCGGCGAGCGCGGTACGCCCGGACCCGGGGCGCCCGGCGACCAGCAGCACCCGCGCGCGGGGCTCCTTGCGCCCGGAGATCGTATTGAGCCCGGCGCGCTCGATGTCCCCGTGCAGCGCCTTCAGTTCCCGCTGCCGCCCGAAGAACCACCCGTCGTGGGCGGCCCGCGTCCGCCGGTGCGCCGACCGGCCGACCGGTGCGCCGAGCTGTGTACGTGCCGGTCCGGCGGGCTGTGTACGGGGCGGCCCCGAGGGCCGCGCGAGCGTCGGCCCGGCAGGACGGAGCGAGGAGGCCGGAGCACTCGCCGCGCCCAGGCCGGCCGGTCCGTGGGTCTCTCCACCGCCGGGACCGAGGTCGCCGGCAGCCGTACGGGCCTGGCCGGCACCGTTACCGGCCAGCTCGCCGATGCCCGTACCGGCCGCACCCATTCCTGTACCGGCCCCGCTGCCGCCCGGATCCGCCGGGCCGTCGGCCGGAGGAGCCTCGGCAAAACCGAGGCGGACCTCGGCACTGCCCAGGTCCGCCTCGCCGCCGACGGGATCGGCCGCACCGTCGCCGGGCCCGGAATCGGCCCCGGACTCGGGCTCCGCGTCGGGCTCTGCCACGACGGGACCGGCCTGACCGGCGCCCGCATCGGACTCCGTACCGCTCCTGACGCCCCCGGAACCCATTGCGCCCTGCGCCGTGTGCCGCGCCGGCGGGCCCGCGTCGCCGCTCGCCGTCACGCGGTCCGGCGCCGGGCCGGTCGCGTCCTCGGGCCCCTCCGGGGCGTTCACCCGGGTCGTACCTTTCGTTTCGGAAGACTCGGAAGTCCTGGCGGAATCCGCCGTCTCGGACGCCTTCGTGCTCAGCGTCGGCGACTGCGGTTCGGCTGCGCCGGACCGGTCGCACCCTTCGTCCGACGGACCGTCACATCCTGTCACCCCTGCGGCGGTTGGCTCCGCACCGCCGGTGGGACCAACGCTCTTCCCCGTCGCGCGCGCACGGTCGGAACCGCTCACATCCACCGTCTGATCCGTCGCCTGATCCGTCACGGGCCACGCTCCGTCCGCCTGCGCACGAGCCGAGCCCGGCGGGTCTCCGCGCGGGCGGTTCGAGCGTAGTTCGGCCTCTCCTGCGAAACGGGGGAAGCGCGGCCGGTAAATCCCTCAACCGGATCAGCCATATCGTCAGATCGGACCATGATCGGCGAGCACCAAGCGATCAAGGAGATCAGGTGATCAAGGTGATCAGGTGATCAAGACGGTCGACGACTCAGGACTCGAATGGACGTGCGGGCCAGGGTGCCTCCGCCGAGCGGAGCGCGTCGACGCCGTCACCCGCCAGCGCCGCGGTGAGTGCGAGCACGCCCACGGCCAGGCAGTTGTTGTGCAGCTCGCCGGCGAGCACGCCCCGTACCAGTTCCGCCGGCTCGACGCGGGCCAGCTCCATGTCGGCCTCCTCCTCGGAGACCTCGAAGCGCTCGCCCTCCGCCGACGACAGATCGCGGGCGAGGAAGACCCGTACCGCCTCGTCGCAGCCGCCCGGCGTCGTGTAGACGTCCGTCAGCACCCGCCAGTCCTCGGCCTTGACGTGCGCCTCCTCGTACAGCTCGCGCTGCGCGGCGTGCAGCGGGTTCTCGCCCGGCACGTCGAGCAGACCGGCCGGGATCTCCCAGAGCTTCTGCCGTACGGGGTGCCGGTACTGGCGCAGTACGAGAACCTTGCCCGCGTCGTCCAGCGCGAGGATCGCCACGGATCCGGGGTGGACCTGATAGTCGCGCGCCACCACCGAGCCGTCGGGCATGACCACTTGGTCCGTACGGACACTCGTCTTGTTTCCGCGGAAGGGCGTCGTGGTCGCGGTGACCCGCCACTCCTCGGGGGCGTCCTTGATGACCATGAAAGCGTCCTCCCACACAGCGGCACACAAGCGGAAACCGGGGTACCGGTCCTCAAAGACCCGCACCCCGGCTCCACCGTATCGCTTGAGGCGATGGTCAGGACTTCGCAGTCACCGGCTCCGACGGCGCCGACGGCTCGCTCCGCCGCTCGGCCTGCTGCCGTTCCACCGCGGCCTTCACCAGCCCCGCGAACAGCGGGTGCGGGCGGGTCGGCCGGGAGCGCAGTTCCGGGTGCGCCTGGGTGGCGACCAGGTACGGGTGCGTGGAGCGCGAGTACTCGACGTACTCGACGAGCTTGTTGTCGGGCGACGTGCCCGAGAAGACCAGACCGGCCTTCTTCTCCAGCTCCGCGCGGTAGGAGTTGTTGACCTCGTAGCGGTGGCGGTGGCGCTCCTCGACGTACGGCTGGTCGTCGTAGACCTCGCGCACGATCGACCCCTCGGCGAGCTTCGCCGGGCAGAGGCCGAGCCGCATCGTGCCGCCGAGATCACCGGCGCCCTCGACGTAGGCGAGCTGCTCCTCCATCGTGGAGATCACCGGGTGGGAGGTCCCGGAGTCGAACTCGGTGGAGTTGGCCTCGGGGATCCCGACGACATTGCGCGCGGCCTCGATGACGATGCACTGGAGGCCCAGGCAGATACCGAGAAGCGGCACCTTGTTCTCGCGGGCGTACTGGATCGCGCCGACCTTGCCGGTCACGCCGCGCTCGCCGAAGCCACCGGGGATCAGGATCCCGTCGACGTCGGCCAGCTGCTTCGCCGCGTCGGCCTGCGTCTTGCAGTCGTCCGAGGTGACCCACTTGACCTTGACGCGCGCCCGGTTGGCGAAGCCACCCGCGCGGATCGCCTCGGTCACGGACAGATAGGCGTCCGGCAGGTCGATGTACTTGCCGACCAGCGCGATGGTGACCTCGTGGTCGGGGTTGTGCACGCGGTCCAGCAGGTCGTCCCAGATCGTCCAGTCGACATCGCGGAACGGCAGGTCCAGCTTGCGTACGACGTAGGCGTCCAGGCCCTCGGTGTGCAGCACCTTCGGGATGTCGTAGATCGACTTGGCGTCCACACAGGCCACCACGGCGGCCTCGTCGACGTCGCACATCAGCGAGATCTTGCGCTTGATGGAGAGCGGCACCTCGCGGTCGGCGCGCAGCACGATGGCGTCCGGCTGGATACCGATGTTCCGCAGGGCCGCGACCGAGTGCTGGGTCGGCTTGGTCTTCAGCTCGCCGGACGGACCGATGTACGGCAGCAGGGAGATGTGCACGACGAAGACGTTGTCGCGGCCGACCTCGTGGCGCACCTGGCGGACGGTCTCCAGGAACGGCAGCGACTCGATGTCGCCGACCGTGCCGCCGACCTCGGTGATGACGACATCGACGTCGTCGGTCGCCATCCGCCGGATGCGGTGCTTGATCTCGTTGGTGATGTGCGGAATGACCTGGACCGTGTCGCCCAGGTACTCACCCCGCCGTTCCTTGGCGATGACCTGCGAGTACACCTGTCCGGTGGTGACGTTGGCGGAACCGTCGAGGTCCACGTCGAGGAAGCGCTCGTAGTGGCCGATGTCCAGGTCGGTCTCGGCGCCGTCGTTGGTGACGAACACCTCACCGTGCTGGAACGGGTTCATCGTGCCGGGGTCGACGTTCAGATACGGGTCGAGCTTCTGCATGGTGACCCGCAGCCCACGCGCCTTGAGCAGCGCACCGAGGCTGGAGGCGGTCAGGCCCTTGCCGAGGGAGGATGCGACACCCCCGGTGACGAAAAGGTGCTTGGTCGTCGAGGAGGATGTCGAGGATCGGATCGGCATGGCCAAGAGGGGGCTCCCGTGGTCGCGGTTCGAGGTGCGTACCGGTGTCCCTGCCTGGAGGCGAAGGGACTGCCGTCGCTGCGGCTTCGGGGCCCCGTTGTCTTGCAAGGAGTCCACCGGTCCACGGGCTACCAGGGTATCAGCGCCACGGAGAGGGTTCTTCCGGCCAGGACACCGGCTCGGGCCCAGGACGGGCTCCGGACGGGCTCCGCTCAGGCGTCCAGCAGGTGTCGGACGGGCGTCTTCCGGGCATCGGGGCAGCGTCGGAGGGGCGTCGGGCAGAGCATCTCCCGGCACCGGCCGGGAATTGGCCGAATATCGCCCCGTAGGCCGGGAATCAGCGATGAGACGGACGCAGCAGCGAATACGGGACGAGCAGGGGGTGGCATTACCGGACGGCGAACGGGTATCAGCTCAGGCGTCATCACCACTTTCACACGAGTCACGCTTTTTCCGCCGGAGTCACCCTTGCCCCACCCGTTCGGCACACCGGCGTTCCCCGGACCGTGGCGCGGAACTCCTACGTGCGTCGTATCCTGCTCGGACATTCGCTGCCGAGTCCGGCCGGCAAACGGCACCATCACCGCCCGATTTCCCGGAAAATGAGCTCGTCAACGACCCTTGACCGCAGTAAGCGCCCCACGGGGCGAACATGGCCGTTCGACTGGAGATGCACGTGGCCGGGCGCATCGAGGATTACGCACTTATCGGAGATATGCAGACCGCCGCCCTGGTCTGCCGGGACGGCACAGTCGACTGGCTGTGCCTGCCCCGCTTCGACTCGCATGCCGTGTTCGCGGCTCTGCTGGGTACCGACGAACATGGCTTCTGGAGGCTTGGGCCCGCGCACGCCGCGGGCGCCGAGCCGGCACAGGCCACCCGTCGCCGGTATCGCGGAGATTCGCTGATTCTGGAATCCGAGTGGGACACACCGCGCGGCACGGTCAGAGTGACCGATTTCATGCCGCCGCGTGACGGGGCCCCCCAACTGATCCGGATCGTGGAAGGCATCAGCGGCCGGGTTCCGATGCGTTCCGCGCTGCGGATGCGCTTCAGCTACGGGCGGGTCGTGCCGTGGGTCCACAAGGTGGACAACCGCACGGTCGCCGTGGCCGGACCGGACTCGGTCTGGCTGGACACCGAAGCGGACACGTACGGCGAGGACCTCACCACCTACTCCGACTTCACGGTGGCTCCCGGCGACCGGATCGCCTTCACCATCAGCTGGCAGCCCTCGCACCGGCAGCCGCCCGCGCTGCCCGACCCCGAGGGCTCGCTGGAGGCGACCTCCGACTTCTGGCGCGAGTGGGTCGAGCACTGCACGTACCACGGCCCGTACCGCGAGGCCGTGATCCGTTCGCTGATCACGCTCAAGGCCCTGACGTACGCCCCGACGGGCGGGATCGTCGCGGCGCCCACGACCTCGCTGCCGGAGGAGATCGGCGGCGTACGGAACTGGGACTACCGCTACACCTGGCTGCGCGACGCCGCGATCACGCTCTCGTCGCTCCTGCGCACCGGCTACCGCGAGGAGGCCCGCGCCTGGCGCGAGTGGCTGCTGCGCGCCGTCGCCGGTGACCCGGAGAACCTCCAGATCATGTACGGCATCGCCGGTGAGCGTGAGCTGGGCGAGGCCGAGCTGGACTGGCTGCCCGGTTATGAAAGCTCCGGCCCGGTCCGCGTCGGCAACGGCGCCGCGCACCAGCTCCAGCTGGATGTGTACGGCGAGGTCACCGAGGCGCTGCACCTGGCGCACATGACGGGCCTGGCCCGCAACGACTACGCGTCGGTGCTCCAGCTCAAGCTGATCCGCTACCTGGAGAAGCACTGGGACCAGCCGGACGAGGGCATCTGGGAGGTGCGCGGACCGCGTCGGCACTTCGTGCACTCCAAGGTGATGGCCTGGGTCGCGGTCGACCGGACGATCAAGCTGATCGAGTCCGGGGACGTCGACGGGCCGCTGGAGCGCTGGCGCGAGATGCGCGACGACATCCACCACGATGTCTGCGAGAAGGGGTACGACAAGGAGCGGAACACCTTCACGCAGTCGTACGGCTCCAAGGAGCTGGACGCGTCGCTGCTGCTCATCCCGCAGATGGGCTTCCTGCCGCCGGACGACAAGCGGGTCATCGGCACCATCGAGGCGATCCAGCGGGAGCTGTCCACGGAGGACGGGTTCGTACTGCGCTACCCGACCTCGAGCGAGGACGACGCGAATGTCGACGGCCTGGCCGGCGAGGAAGGCGCGTTCCTGGCGTGCTCGTTCTGGCTCGCCGACGATCTGGCGATGATCGGACGGGTCGACGAGGCGCGGAAGCTGTTCGAGAAGCTGCTGGCGCTGAGGAACGACCTGGGACTGCTGGCGGAGGAGTGGGATTCGCGCCTGCAGCGGCAGGTCGGCAACTTCCCGCAGGCGTTCAGCCATGTGCCGCTGATCGACACGGCGCTGCGGCTGACGGCTTCGGGGGCGTACGGCGGCTGACGGCTCCGTACGGCTTGGCGGCTTGGCGGCTTGGCGGCTTGGCGGCTTGGCGGCTTGTGACGGTCACACGGTGATCGGGCACACGGTGATCGGGGCTCGGACGACGGTGGTGCACGCCGTGGTCCGAGCCCCTTCCCGTATCCGATTCCCGCGGCCCGCCGCGTCCTGCCGGGACCTGGCCGCCGTATCGGCGCCGCTGCCGCCGGTGGCGAGGCGGCTGGGCCCCGAACCGTCCCCGTCGGGCAACTGGGCGCTGCCGGCGCGGGCCGTGCTGGAGGAGCAGTTGCCGGCGAGTGGGCCGGTGCTGCTGGGCGTACGTCCTGTGGAAGGCCAAGTCCCGCTGCCGCTCGGGCTGCGCTCCGGGTCCGGGCGTACGGCGGTGGCCGACCGGGTCGCGACGGCGCCGCGGACGGGCGTCGAGCGGGCCGGGCCGGCCACCGCCGTACGCCTACGGTCGGCGCAGGCGCCGCGGCTGGGTCAACTCGTCGTACACGCACAGCACCTGGGCGATGGTCTCGTCCTCCGTCGGCCAGGTCTCGGCCTGGGCCCGGCCCGCCGTGGCGAGTCGCAGGTGGTGTTCCGGGTCGGCGAGGAGGCGCGTCACCGCGTCCGCGAGGGACGCCGCGTCTCCGTACGGTACGAGTTCCGCCGCGTCGCCGACGAGTTCGGGGATCCCGCCGACCGCCGTGGCCACCAGGGGCACGCCGAGCCGCAGTGCCTCCTGCGCGAGGACGGAGCGGGCCTCCCAGCGGCTGGGCAGGAGAGCGATGTCGGCTGCCGCCAGGAGATCGCCGATGTCGTCCCGGCGGCCAATGAGCCGTACCGGCAACTCGGCGTTGTCGATGCGGCGTTGGAGCCTGGCGCGCTCCCTGCCTTCGCCCGCGATGGCGAGCAGCGGCGCGGGATCGAGATCGCGCCAGGTCCTGGCCGCGTCCAGCAGGGTGTCGAGCCCCTGGTCCGGCACCAGGCTTCCGACGGCCATCAGCAACGGGCGCTCCACCGCGCCGAGTTCGGCCCGCGACTTGTTCTCCGGATCGGCGGCCGGGCGCGCGGGCAGAGGGAGCGCGATCGGCGCGAGGCGGGCATCACGCGCGCCCCTGGCACGGGCCCGGTCGACCAGCTCCGAGGAGGTGCCGAGCACAACCGCCGCCGCGCGTACGGCCCTTCGCTCCAGCAGCCCCAGCAGCTGACCGCGCGGCCCTCCCACCTGCGAGCGGGTGTGCCAGGTGACGACCAGCGGCACATGCTGCCCGGCGAGCGCGACGGCGGCCCGTACGGCGGCGTGCAGCCCGTGCGCGTGCACCACGTCCACGCCGGCGCAGGCCGCCCGCAGCGCCGCGACGGCCGCGGGATCGGTACGCCGGGGCACCGGGACGTGGTGCGCCCCGGTGCCCTGGAAGTCGTAGACGCGGTCGAGTTCGGCGGGAGCGCACACCGTCACGCGCACTCCCCGGGCGACCAGACCGGCCGCCAGCGATCGGACGTGCGTGCTGCTGCCCGCACTGCCACCGCCCAGCACCTGGACCGTACGCAGTTGTGTCACGTGGCCAAGGCTCCTGGATCGGGATTTCGGGGACTGCGCCAAGGATGCCAGCCCGTATGCACGTTCAGGCACCGCGGAGGCGCCGTTCTCACGGTCGGCGCCTCAACTCCGTACCCTGGATCACTCACATGGGTGAATGCTCGAACCGATCGGCCCCGTGGTCGAGCGACCGCCTCTGTCACCGTACGCCGTCGCGGCGACGACTCCCAGTACGTGAACGGCCAACCCGGCCCGGCCATTGCCCGCCGCGTCGCCGTCCGGCGGAAGTGCGGGTGCGAGTGCGGTTTGTGGTGGGTGCGGGGCCCGGGGCCTCCGGAGGCGCATGTCCGGACTGCATGATTTACGGCGCGTGCGGGTTTGTTGGTTGAGTGCGGGCGGGTGTGCGCCACAAATCACGCTCTACGTCCGGACACGTCACCTCCTGCGACCCCGACCCCCTCCCGCCGGATCCCCATGCCGTGCAGGACGTGACCCGGAGCAGCCACCGGCAACAACCCGCACACGAACCACCCCGAATCTACGCCCCAGCCGGATGGCTAATTCGCGCCTCGGGCCGTCGCCAGCAGTTCCTCCGCGTGTGCACGCGCCGTTTCCGAGTCCTCCTGCCCCGCCAGCATCCGTGACAACTCCCGTACCCGGTCCTCCCCCTCCAGGACCGTCACGCCCGAGCGCGTCACCGAGCCGTCGACCGTCTTCTCGACCAGCAGCTGGCGGTCGGCGAAGGCCGCGACCTGCGGCAGGTGCGTCACGACCACCACTTGCGCGGACCTGGCGAGCTTCGCGAGGCGTCGGCCGACCTCGACCGCCGCCTTGCCGCCGACGCCCGCGTCCACCTCGTCGAAGAGGTACGTCGGCACCGGATCGGACCCCGCGAAGACCACCTCCACGGCGAGCATCACGCGCGACAGCTCACCTCCGGACGCGCCCTTGGCGATGGGGCGGGGCTGGGCGCCCGGGTGGGGGGCGAGCAGCAGTTCCACCTCGTCCACGCCGTGCGGCCCGTACACCACCGAGCGTCCGCCCACCTCGACACCGGCCGCCTCGTCGGCGGACTCGGTCTGCCGGATGTCGAACGAGACGCGCGCGTGCGGCATGGCCAGCGAGGCCAGTTCTGCCGTGACGGCTTCGGCGAAGCGCGCCGCGGCTTCCGTACGGGCGTCGGTCAGGGCCTGTGCGAGGGCGGAGAGTTCGGACCGCAGGGCGTCCCGCTCGGCCGTCAGCTCGCCGATCCGGTCGTCGTCGCTCTCCAGCTCGGTCAGCCGTGCCGCGCTCTCCTCGGACCAGGCCAGGACGGCGGCGATGTCCTCGCCGTACTTACGGGTCAGCGTGGTGAGCGCGGCACGCCGTTCCTCCACGGCGGCCAGCCGCAGCGGATCGGCGTCCAGGTCGTCGGCGTATCCGGCGAGTTCGCCGGCCACGTCGGCGAGCAGGATGGAGATCTCCCCGGTCCGTTCCGCGAGCCCGGCGAGCGCCGGGTCGTGGGACCGTACGGCCTCCAGCGCACGCCCCGCGCCCGCGACGAGCGTCGTCGCGTCGACGCCCTCCTGGTCCTCGGGGTTGCCGGCGAGCGCCGCGTGCGCAACGGCGGCGGCGGAGGCGAGCGCTTCCGCGTGGCCGAGCCGCTCGGCCTCGGCGGCGAGTTCGACGTCCTCCCCCGCCCGCGGCTCGACGGCGGCGACCTCGTCCAGTCCGAAACGCAGCAGATCGGCTTCCTGCGCCCGCTCGCGCGCCCGCGTGGTCAGGGTGTCGAGTTCCGTGGCGACGGCCCGCAGTCTGCGGTAGGCGGCCTCGTACGCGGCATGGGGCGTGGCGACGGCGTCTCCCGCGTACCGGTCGAGGGCCTTCCGCTGCCGTGCGGGCCGCAGCAGCCCCTGCTGGTCGGTCTGGCCGTGTACGGCGACCAGGTCGTCCGCCAGCTCGGCCAGTACGCCCACCGGCACGGAACGCCCGCCGATATGGGCGCGCGAGCGCCCCTCGGCGGAGACGGTTCTGCTGATGAGCAGCGCTCCGTCGTCCAGCTCGGCCCCTGCCTCCTCCGCCCGTACGGCCGCCGGATCACCGGCGTCCAGGGTGATCCGTCCCTCCACGACCGCCGACTTGGCACCGATCCGCACCAGGGCGGGATCGGCACGTCCGCCGAGCAGCAGTCCCAGACTGGTGACGACCATGGTCTTACCGGCGCCCGTCTCACCGGTTACCGCCGTGAAGCCTGGTGACAGCTCCACGACCGCGTCGTCGATGACCCCGAGCGACCGTATCCGCATCTCCTCCAACACGGTCATGACCATACGAGGTCCGGGGCCCGCCGTGCGACGGACCCCACCCTCCGGATCCCGCGACCGGACCGTGTCCGAGCTGTGTCCGGGTCCGTTCCGGCGGTCTCCGGGCCGCCCTGCGTGTGAACCGTACGTACGGAATCGCTCCGGAACCGGCCGCCCGGAGACGGCCCGGATCAGCGTTGTCCTCTCAGTGCGGCGCCCCGCGCCAGCCGGACACCGGCAGCGCGAACTTGGCCACCAGCCGGTCGGTGAACGACGCGTGATGCAGCCGCGCCAGCCGTACGGGAACGGCCCCGCGCCGTACCTCCACCCGTGCTCCCGGAGGCAGCTCGATGGTCCTGCGCCCGTCGCACCACAGCACCCCGCTGGGGGTCTGCGGCTGTACTTCCACCGCGAGCACCGTGGTCGGCGAGGTCACCAGCGGCTTCGCGAAGAGGGCGTGGGCGCTGATCGGCACCATCAGCAGCGCCTCGACCTCCGGCCAGACGACCGGCCCCCCGGCCGAGAAGGCGTACGCCGTCGACCCCGTCGGAGTCGCGCAGACAATGCCGTCGCAGCCGAACCCGGTGACGGGCCGGCCGTCGATCTCCAGGACGACTTCGAGCATCCGCTCCGGCGAGACCTTCTGCACGGCCGCTTCGTTGAGCGCCCAGTCCTTGTGGACGACATCGCCGTTGCTGTGCACGACGACATCGATGGTCATCCGCTCCTCGACCTCATACGCACGAGTGACGACCCGGTCGACGACCTTGTCCAGATCGTCCCGTTCCGCCTCGGCGAGGAAGCCGACCCTGCCCAGGTTGACCCCGAGCATGGGGACGCCCGAGGCGCGTGCGAACGCGGCGCCGCGCAGCAGGGTGCCGTCTCCGCCGAGCACGATCAGCAGTTCGCAGCTGTCGAGTGCGTCGGGAGTGGCGTCGGTGACTGTCTCGACGGACGGTGGCAGCGGCAGATCGACCGCCTCGGCGGCCAGGACCCGTACGCCGAGACCGCTGCGCACCAGCCCGTTCACGACGAGTTCGGCGCTGCGGATCGCGGCTGGTCTGCCGGTGTGGGCGAGCAGGAAGACGGTGCGGTCCGCGTTCGCGTTCCGCTCCGCTTCCGCGCCGAGTTTCGTCTCCGTGCCCAGTGGTGCTTCTGTGCTCAGCTGCGTTTCCGTGCTCGGCTGCATTTCTGTGCTCAGCTGCGTTTTCGTGCTCGGTCCGGCCTCTTCCCCGAGTCCGGTCTCCGTGGCCTGCTCTGTCTCCGCGGGCCGCTTGTTCTCAGCGGCCTGCGTGGTCTTTGTGGTCAACGGGGTCCCTCCGCCACTGCACGATCGACATCGGCCGGATCCAGCTCGGGCGCTCCGGCGCGGAGCCACAGAAAGTACTCGACATTTCCGGAGGGGCCCGGCAGCGGACTGGCGGTGACGCCCCGTACGCCCAGGCCGAGTTCACCCGCCCGCCGCGCCACGGTCCGTACGGCTTCCGCGCGCAGCTCCGGGCTGCGTACGACGCCTCCGCTGCCCAACCGCTCCTTGCCGACCTCGAACTGGGGCTTGACCATCAGTACGAGATCGGCGTCGGGCGCGGCGCAGCGCGCCAGCGCCGGCATCACCAACCCGAGCGGAATGAACGACAGATCCCCGACAATGAGATCCACTGGCTCCCCTTCGATCGCCTCGAGCGTCAACTCACGTACGTTCGTACGGTCCTTGACTGTGACGCGTTCATCGCTCCGCAGGGACCAGGCGAGTTGTCCGTATCCGACGTCCACCGCGACCACATGACCGACACCGGCCCGCAGCAGGACATCCGTGAAACCGCCGGTGGAAGCGCCCGCGTCGAGCGCCCGCCGGCCGGTCACCTCCAGGCCGAGGGGCGTGAACGCGGCCAGCGCGCCCGCGAGTTTGTGTCCGCCGCGCGAGACGTAGTCGGGGTCGCCGTCGTCCGCCTTGACGACGACGGCGGCGCTCTTCTCGACCTGGGTGGCGGGCTTGGTCGCGGTGGTGCCGCCGACGGTCACCCGGCCCGCGGCGATCAGCTGGCTCGCGTGCTCACGCGAACGCGCGAGGTTACGGCGTACCAGCTCGGCATCGAGACGGAGGCGTGCCAGTCCAGCCACGTTCGGTTCAGCTCCTGTGTTCGTACGCGAGAGAAGTCGGCGGGCTGTCGTCACGTGCCCCGGGGCCCTTGAGGCCCCGCGGGCCCAGGAGGTCCCTGAGGTGCCGGCCGAGCGTCGAGCCCGGTCAGCGTGTCGCGCAGCCCCCGGTGTACATCCTCGTACACCTCGATATGGCCGTCCGCAGTGAGGTGGTCGGCGTCGGCGAGCCGCGCCAGTCGCGCGTCCACCTCGGCGTTGCCGGTCGGGGCGCGTTCCACGCCGAGAGGCCGGGGCGGCGCCGGATCGTACGAGGAGGAGCCGGGGCCGGCCGTCCCGGGGGCCCGCCCGGGTTCTTCCCCGGAGGCCTGCCCAGGGGCGTGTCCGGTGGCCTGTGCCGTCCCCCGCTCGTGGACCTGTCCCGGTTCCTTCGCGGGCTCCTGCGCGGCCGGGCCCGCCATCGAGTCGCTCATGCCCAGACGCTACCGCGAAGCCCTGGGGTACCGTCGATCACGATGGCGACGAAGGAGGAGTGCCGCAGCGCACTCGAAAAGCTCTCGGACAACCTGGCGCAGGCGGACGGAAAGGTCCGCACCGCGGCCGGGTTCAACCGTTCACTCAGCTGCCACATCACGGATCTCGACCTCACGTTCACCGGACGTCTGGTGGACGGCCGGATCGAGGTGGCGGACACCGTGGCGGGGCCGCCCCCGGAGAAGGCGCAGATCGGGCTGGCCATGGCCGGTGACGACCTGGTCGCGATGGTCGGGGGCGAGCTGAATTTCGCCCGCGCCTGGGGGTCGGGCCGGGTCAGACTGGAGGCGGGATTCCGTGACCTGATGCGTCTGCGGTCGCTGCTCTAGGGCCTGCCGGGGCCCCTGCGGCGTCAGGTCGCTCTCTCACTCCTGCGACGCCGCGGAGACGGCCGCCGCCTGCCGCGCCCGGCGGCCCGCCGGCACCACCAGGGGCGTACCGGTCTCCGGGTCGTCGATGACCTGGCAGCGCAGCCCGAACACCTCTTCCACCCGCTCCGCCGTGACCACGTCCGCCGGCGCGCCCTCCGCCACGATCGCGCCGTCGCGCATGGCGATGAGGTGAGTGGCGTAACGGGCCGCGTGGTTGAGGTCGTGCAGGACGGCCACCAGGGTCCGGCCCTGCGTCTCGTGCAGTTCGGCACAGAGATCCAGCACATCGATCTGGTGCTGGATGTCGAGGTACGTGGTCGGCTCGTCCAGGAGCAGCAGCGGCGTCTGCTGGGCGAGGGCCATGGCGATCCAGACCCGCTGGCGCTGACCGCCGGACAATTCGTCGACATAGCGACCGGCGAGTTCGCCGACGCCGGTCGCCGCCATCGATTCCTCGACTATTCGCTCGTCCTCGGGCGACCACTGGCGCAACAGCCCCTGGTGCGGATAGCGTCCGCGCGCCACCAGGTCGGCGACCGTGATGCCGTCGGGGGCGATGGACGACTGTGGCAGCAGACCGAGGGTCCTGGCGACCTTCTTCGCGGGCATCGAGTGGATGGCGGCCCCGTCCAGCATGACCCGCCCGTCGGAGGGCTTGAGCATCCTGGAGAGCGCGCGCAGCAAGGTCGACTTGCCGCAGGCGTTGGGGCCGACGATCACCGTGAACGACTGGTCGGGGATCTCCACCGACAGCTCACGGGTGATGACTCGCTGGTCGTAGCCGAGGGTCACCGATTCCGCGGTGAGGCGCTGCATGCTCGTACTCCTGGTGTCCCTGGTGCTTTCGGTGTGCCCGATGTCTTCGGTACGGGTGGTGCCTTCGCTACGGGTGGGGCGGCGACGGGGTGCGGCGGTGGATACCGGATCCGCGCTCTGTCGGGGAGGACTGTCGAGGAACACCAAGTTAGGTTAGCCTACCCTCGCATGTTGCCACGAAGAGGGAGGTAACCACCAAGGAAGCACCGGCGGTCGCACCCGCCATGGAGCTTCCCCTGCCCGGCTGCCGTACACCGCACACCCCTCGCACCGGCTCCCTCGGCCCTCTCACGACGAAGCCGAGTCCGGGCGCTCCGGACAGGCTCCCTGCCCTGCCCATGACCGCGCCCATGCCCATGCCCATGCCCGCGCCCCGGAGCAGCCCCGCGCTGCCGTCGGACACGTCGAAGAGGCCCTCCGTATGACCGACGCTCCCGCCCCCTATCAGTTCTTCACCGTCGAGGTGCTCCGCGCGGAGCGGGTCACCCCGGCCATGGCCCGTGTCGTCCTCGGTGGCGCGGACTTGGCGCGCATGGCCACGGCCGGACGGGACCAGCGGGTGAAGCTGTTCCTGCCGCACCCCGGTCAGGACGAACCGGTCATGCCGGACACGGGACGGGCCGACTGGTACGACGCCTGGCGCGAACTCGACACGGATCTGCGCGGCATCATGCGTACGTACACCGTGCGCGAACTGACCCGTGACCGCACGAACTGGTCATCGATTTCGCCCTGCACGGCGACGACGGCAGCGGAACCGGAGCCGGAAACAGCGCTGGAGGCGACGGCGCGCAGTCGGGACCCGCCTCGCGCTGGGCGCGTACGGCCCGCCCCGGCGACCGCATCGCCGTCCTCTCCCCGGTCGACGAGGAGAACTCCGCCTACGACTTCCGGCCGCCGGACGGCACCGACTGGATCCTGCTGACCGCCGACGAGTCCGCGATCCCCGCCGTCGCGGGGATCCTCGAATCCCTGCCTCCGGGCATGCCGGCCCGGGTCTGGATCGAGGTCCACGACCCCGCCGACCGCCAGGTGCTTCCCACCAAGGCCGACGCGGAAATCACCTGGCTCGTATCGGACATGTCCCCCGCCACCACGGACGCGGTCCGGGCCGCCACGCTGCCGGAAGGCACCCCATACGCCTGGGTCGCCGGTGAGTCGGCGACCGTGAAGGCCGTACGCCGCCACCTCGTCCGGGAGCGCGGCTTCGACCGCCGGGCGGTCAAGTTCAGCGGCTACTGGCGCCGGGGCACCTCCGAGGACCATCTGCCGCACATCGCGGAGGATCCTGCCGAGGATTCCTGAGAGCTGAGTTTTCCCGAGAGCCGAGGTTTCCTGAGAACCGAGGTCTCCCGAGAACCGAGGTCTCCCGAGAGCCGAGGATTCCTGACAACCGAGGATTCCGAGAGCACAGGCCGCCCGAACCAATGGCCTTTGCCGAAGCGGTTCCCCCGGCCTACAGGCCGAGCCGCGCCAGCGCCTTACCAGCGTCCAGTGCGCAGATGCCGTCGCCCGCGTCCGTCCAGGCCGCCGCGCACAGCGCGCGCAGCCCGTCCAGCGCCGCTCCGTCCCCGTCGAGCACCAACTCGTTCCCGCTGACGGAGGCGGTCCACCCGCCACAGCCGAACCCGTCCTCCACCGTGGCCACGTCCGGCTGCCCGGTCAGCAGTCCGCGCAGATCCGCGTCCACATACGTCGGCCGGTGCCTGGGCTCGGCGGCGAGGAGCTGCGCCGCGTCCGTCACCCCGGTCAGGACCAGTAGCGAATCCACGCCCCCGTTGAACGCACCCTCGATGTCCGTGTCCAGCCGGTCACCGACGACGAGCGCCCGCTCGGCCCCCGTCCGCAGGATCGTCTCCCGGTGCATCGGGGGCAGCGGCTTGCCCGCGACCTGCGGCTCGGCGCCCGTCCCGATCCGTACGACCTCGACCGCCGCGCCATTGCCCGGCATGATCCCCCGCGCGCTCGGAATCGTCAGGTCCGTGTTGGACGCGAACCACGGCACGCCACGGTTGATCGCGTAACACGCCTCGGCGAACCGTCCCCAGGCCAGGTCGGGCCCGCCGTACCCCTGCACCACGGCGGCAGGGTCGTCCGCGGCGGACTCCACCGGCTCAAGACCGCGTTCGCGCAGCGCCACCCGCAGCCCCTCCCCGCCGATGACCAGCACCTTGGACCCTTGCGGGAGCTGCTCGGCGATCAGCCGGGACACCGCCTGCGCCGAGGTGATCACGTCCTCGGGGACGGCGGGCGCGCCGAGTTCCGTCAGATGCGCCGCCACGGTGTCGGGCGTACGCAAGGCGTTGTTGGTGACATACGCGAGACGCATCCCGCCGTCCCTGGCCGTGCCGAGCGACTCGACCGCGTGCGCGATGGCCTCCCCGCCCGCGTACACCACTCCGTCGAGATCGAGCAGAGCCGTGTCGTACGCATCGTTCAGCGCGGTCGCGCTTCCGCTCGGGCTGGTCCTGCTCCGCTGACTCATCCGTCTTCCGTTCCTCACTGGGGTTTTCTCCTCCGATCATCGCCCATCCCGGTCCGCACATACGATGCGTGAATGAACACAACAGGTCCCGAGGACAGGGGGCTGCGGCTGATCCCGTTCCGGGGGCTCCGCTATGTCCCGGAGCGAGTCGGCAGTCTGTCCGCCGTGACCTCACCGCCGTACGACGTGGTCGTCAGGCCCGACGGTCTGCACCAGCTGGAGTCGGCGGATCCGCACAACATAGTCAGGCTGATCCTGCCGCAGGCAGCAACGCCCGAGGCCCGCCACCGCCAGGCGGCGGCGACGCTGGGCCAGTGGCTGTCGGAGGGCATCCTCGCCCCCGACCCCGAACCGGCGCTGTACGTGTACGAGCAGCGCAGAGGTGACCTGTTGCAGCGGGGGGTGATCGGGGCGCTGGCGCTCTCCGGCCCGGCCGACGGGATCGTGCTGCCGCACGAAGATGTGATGGCGGACATCGTGGCGGACCGTGCGGCCCTGATGCGGACGACAGCGGCGAATCTTGAGCCATTGCTGCTGACGTACCGGGGCGAGGACGGGCCGGCAGGCAGCACGACGGCGGCGACCGCGCCGACGACGAGTACCAGCGGCACGAACGCCGTCATCGAACGTACCGTGCGCCGCCCTCCGCTCCTGACCACCACCACGGAGGACGGCTTCCGCCACCGGCTGTGGTCGGTCACGGACCCGGGCGACCTGGACGAGATCACCCGCGACCTCGCGGACCACCAGGCTCTGATCGCCGACGGACATCACCGCTGGGCGACGTATCTGCGGCTGCGCGCCGAGCACTCGGCCACCGGCCCCTGGAGCTACGGCCTGGTGCTGCTCATCGACACGGCCCGCTATCCCCTCCAGGTCCGCGCCATCCACCGGCTTCTGCACGGGCTGCCCGTCGACCGGGCGGTCGCCGCCCTCTCGGGCTCGTTCCGGGTCCGTACGGTCGAGGGGCCGCTGCCCGAGGCTCTCGACGCCCTGGCAGACGCCGGCACTGGTGCCGGTGCCGGTGCCGGGAGCAACGCCTTTCTGCTCGCCGGGGACGGCCGCTTCCATCTGGTCGACCGCCCGGACGAAGCCCTGTTGAAGCGTACGGTTCCCACCGGGCGGCCGGAGGCCTGGCGGAACCTGGACGCGACTGTCCTGCATTCCACTTTGCTGGACCACATCTGGAACATCCCGGACGACCCGGAGCACATCGCCTACATCCACGACACCGAAGCGGCGATCGGGAAGGCGGAACGGGACGGAAGCACGGCGGTCCTGATGCATCCGGTACGTGAGGACGTCGTACGGGACCTGGCGCGCCAGGGCGTCACGATGCCCCGCAAGTCCACGTCCTTCGGCCCCAAGCCGGCGACGGGGCTGGTGCTGCGGAGTCTCACGCTCGGCTGACCGGCGCGGACAGCGAAAATGCGAGTGGGGGCATCCCGGCCGGGATGCCCCCACTCGCATGATCACTCAGCGCTTGTCGTCACCGTCACCGTCGGCGTCGGTGTCGGTGTCGGTGTCGGTGTCGGTGTCGACGTCCTCATCGGCCTCGATGTCGGCGTGGAACTCGATGTCGGCATCGGCGTCGGCGTCCACGTCGTCCGATGGCCGGGTGCCGGTCTCGATCGCAGCCTCGGCCGGAGTCTCGGCCTGGACCTGAACCTCGTCCTGAGCCTCGTCATCGGTCATGGCGTCGACGAACTCGACGCCGTCCAGCTCGGCGAGCCGGTCCGAAGCGTCCGTAGACCCGTCCTTGTCCGCCTCGATCGTCTTGGCGAACCACTCCCGTGCCTCGTCCTCACGACCGGCCGACAGCAGGGCGTCGGCGTACGCGTAGCGCAGTCGAGCGGTCCACGGCTGCACGGAGTTCGACGCCAGCTCGTTGCTCTGGAGCGTCACGATCGCGGCGTCGATCTGCCCCATGTCCCGGCGCGCACCGGCCGCGACCAGGCGCATCTCAACCTGACCGGCCTTGTCGAGCTTCTGCACCTCGGGCTCGCCGGCCATCGCCATGGCGCGCTCCGGACGGCCGAGACCGCGCTCGCAGTCCGCCATCACGGGCCACAGGTCGACGCTGCCGGTCATCCGCCGCGACGCCCGGAACTCGGCCAACGCCTCGGAGTACTTCTGTGTGGCGTACGCGGCGAAGCCTGCGGCCTCGCGTACGGCGGCGACTCTGGAGGCGAGCCGCAGCGCGATACGTGAGTACGCGTACGCCTGCTCGGGGTCCTCGTCGATCAGCTTGGCGACCATGACCAGGTTCCTGGCCACATCCTCGGCGAGCGTCTTCGGCAGGCTCAGCAGCTCCTGGCGAACGCTCTTGTCGATCTCGTCGCCTGTGACGTCCTCCGGGATCGGCAGCCGCTTGATCGGCTCCCGGTCACGGTCCCGGTCGTCACGACGCTGGTAGCCGCCACCACGGCTGTCGTCGCGGCCCCGGGACCCGCCACGGTCTCCACCGCGGTCGCGGTCGTCGCGCCGGCCATAGCCGCCACCACCGCTTCCACCACCGGCGGGCCGACCGCCGCGGTCGTCACGGCGCCCGAAGCCACCACCGCTGGGACGGCCACCACGGTCGTCATCGCGCCGGGGGCCGCTCGAACGGTCATCACGACGTCCGTACCCACCGCCACCGGCCGGCCGGCCGCCGCGGTCGTCGTCACGGCGGGGACCGCTGGGCCGGTCGTCACGACGGTCATCGCGACGGGGACCGCTCGGACGGTCATCACGACGGAAGCCACCACGGTCGTCATCACGACGCGGCGTACTCGGCCGATCGTCACGACGGGCGAAGCCACCGCCACGGTTGTCATCACGGCGGTTGTCGTCGCGGCGGAAGCCACCGCGGTCGTTGTCGCGCCGGGGCGTGCTGGGCCGGTCGTCACGGCGAGGGCCACTGGGCCGGTCATCACGACGGTCATCGCGACGGAACGCCGGACGGTCATCACGACGATCGTCACGGCGGGGACCGCTCGGCCGGTCGTCGCGACGGCCATAACCACCACCACCGCCACCGGTCGGGCGACCACCACGGTCGTCACGACGCGCGAAGCCACCACTCGACGCCGGACGACCACCACGGTCATCATCACGACGGGGAGAACTGGAACGGTCATCGCGGCGGGGCCCGCTGGGCCGGTCGTCACGACGGAAGGAGGGCCGGTCGTCACGACGGAAGGAGGGCCGGTCGTCACGACGGAAGGAGGGCCGGTCGTCACGACGGTCATCGCGACGGGGACCGCTCGGACGGTCATCACGACGGAAGCCACCACGGTCGTCATCACGACGCGGCGTGCTCGGTCGATCGTCACGACGGCCATAACCACCACCGCCGCCACCGGTCGGCCGGCCACCACGGTCGTCGCGACGCGCGAAGCCACCACTCGACGCCGGACGACCACCACGATCATCATCACGACGGGGCCCACTCGGGCGGTCGTCACGTGCGCCGCGGAACCCGCCGCCGCGGTTGTCGTCACGACGGTTGTTGTCATCTCGGCGGAAACCACCACGGTCCCGATCGTCCCGTCGCGGTCCACGGTCGCGATCGTCACGGCCTCCGCGGAAGCCGCCCCGGTCACCGCTGTCCCTGGGGCGCTGGTCGCGCTCAGGACGGTCGTCGGAAGAGTTGGGGGACATCGTGTGGGGCTCCTGTCTTCGGGTACCGCAGTCATTCTCACGCAGTCGGCCTTCCGACGCGCTTCAGACAAAACATGGGGAAAAACAAAAAAGGACCTATGGTCCAGCATGAACGCTGGACCATAGGTCCTTTTGAAAGATTGTTCGGCGGCGTCCTACTCTCCCACAGGGTCCCCCCTGCAGTACCATCGGCGCTGTGAGGCTTAGCTTCCGGGTTCGGAATGTAACCGGGCG
>NZ_JBIUTF010000009.1:0-204735 GCF_044741745.1 Streptomyces sp. NPDC088116
ATGGCCGCCCACCACCACAAAAACGGAATACCCGCCCCCGCTCCACAAAACGCGAGCATCAATCCACGACAGCAAGCTAAGCGACTCCGCCACCCGTTTCCCGCATCGGCTCGATCTCCAGGGCGCGGTCCCCGATCGTGAACTGTCCGCGCGTCTGCTGTTCCACCACATCCCGCGGCTCGTAGCGGGACAGGGTCACTTCTCCGACGTTCTCGATCTCCTCCGGCATGGTGCTGTCACCATCCATGCGGGCCGGGGCACGGAACTGAAGTCCATGACGTGGACACGACCCGCTCATCACCGAGAGTCAGACCAGAAATCCACTGATCACAACGAATGATCACAAAATCCTGAACGGAGTTGGGCTCACAATGCGTTCGCGATGCGGTCACTGTGCCCGTTCGCCGAACGTTTCCTTCCGGCGCCTCCAGGCCCTCACCGCACGGGCCGTGGCTCCGTCCATGGCGGGACAGGGCTACGGCCGGATCGTCAACGTCTCCAGGCTCAACGCCCGCCGCGCCGGATCCATCTCCGGCACCATCCGCAACGTCGCCGTGTCCGCGCTGACCGCCAACCTGGCCGACGAGCTCGGCCCCCACGGGATCGGCGTCACCGTCGCGCATCCCGGACTCGTCGAGACCGAGCGGACCCCGGGTCTTGTCACGGACCGCGCCGCGGCCACCGGGCTGAGCGAAGAGCAGGTGCGCGCCGAACTCGGTGCCGCGACAAGTCTGGGCCGCATCGTCACGGCCGAGGAGGTCGCCGACGTCATCGTCTTCCTCAGCTCGCGACGCGATGCCGCCGTGACGGGTGACGCCGTGAGCGTCGCGGCCGGCAACCGTGGCTCCGTCCACTGCTGAGAGGACGGTCCGTGAGTCCACGGAGCGGGTTTTCGATAATGCGGTGAGGATCGGCCGTGAGAATGCCGTCGCCATTGAGATGGCTCGTCGTCACTGCCTGGTTCGCACCTCACCGCACCGGACGGGCTTGACCTGATCGCTGTGCAGAAGGCCCCTCTGTGAGATTCTGCCATTCGGTCCGCTCGCTTCACTTCCCCTGTCCCCTTCGCGCTCGGCGCGCTGAACGCTTGGTATGGCCAGGCGTCGGGCGCACGCACACTATTTCGCAGCGGGTGACTTCCCCAGCATGGTTGCGAACCAGCGTGAGGCCCGTCGAGTCAGGCCCGGAGTCGAGCGTGTCACAGGCTGCAACGGGCGTCGGTGGGTGGGGATTCGAGGTCGAGGAGATATTTCTTGACCACGTCGTCGACGCACTTGCTGCCGCCGAGGAGGTAGGCGCCGTGCTGCTTGCCGTCGACTGTGAGCAGGCTGCCGTCGAGGGCTCGCGCCATCGCGATGCCGCCCTCGTGCGGCGTCACGGGATCGCCGGTGACGGACACGACGAGCGTCTCGGGGATGCCTTCGACATCGGCGAGCCAGGGCTCCTCGCGTGTCGGCGGCGCGGGCCACGCCTCGCATTCGCTGTGGTAGTTGCCCGCCGTGAACACGTCGATGTCGAACATCGGGGCGGCCTCCCCGATCTTGCGTGCGAGCGCGGTCTGTTCCTCCGGCGTCGGACGGGGTGAGTCCATGCAGCGCACAGCGATGTTCGTGTCGGGATCCGTGCCGTAGGCGCCGTCCGCCGTGCGGGCGAAGAAGGCGTCGCGCAGGGCGAGCATCTCGTCGGCGGTGCCCGCTTCGAGCGCGGTCAGGGCGGAGATGACGTCGGGCCATTTCTTTTCGGAGTACAGTCCGCCGCTGATGCCGAGGTAGACGTCCCAGACGCTCAACTCCCGGCCGCCGGTGGTCGGTGCTGGTGTCTCGATGAGCGGTTGGACGATCTCGTGCAGGCGGTCGTTCGCAGCCGCGGGGTCGGGGCCGAGAACGCAGTCGGGCGATTCTGCGCAGCGTGCGGCGAGGTCGTCGAACCGTGCCTGCAGTCCGGTGAATGAGGAGAGGCGGAACTCGCTCGCCGTCAGGTCGGGCGAGACGGCCCCGTCGAGCACGATCGCCCGGACCTTTTCGGGGTAGGTCGCGGCGTACATGGCGCCTAGTTCGGTGCCGTAGCTGTAGCCGAGATAGGTCAGCTGGTCGTCACCGAGCACCTCTCGCATGATGTCCATGTCGCGCACGACGTTGGTGGACCCGGCGTTCACGAGGTTCGCGATGCCGCCAGAGCCGTCCGCGCAGCGCTCTGCGAGTTCGGTCGCCTCCTCGGTGCTCGTGATGTCGTACACCACGCCGAACCGCGGTGCGTCGCCTGCGTCGTACTGCTCGTCGGTGTAGCAGTCGAGAGGCGGGGTCGACGACCCGGTCCCGCGAGGATCGAAGCCGACGATGTCGAAGCGCTTGGCGACGGGACTCGCCTGCCACAATGGCAGGGTGGACGCGACGAGGCTGGTGCCGGATCCTCCGGGTCCGCCCGGGTTCAGCAGCAGCGAGCCCTCGGCCTCACCCGCGGCGGGGAGGCGGGTGAGCGCGATGTGCGCCTTCTTCCCCTCCGGCTTGTCGTAGTCGAGCGGTACCTCGACCGAGGCGCACTGGAGCGCCGGGTTCGCGAACAGCTTGGCGTCCGCCTTGCTCGTCGCGGTGTCCTCGCATCCGACCCAGTCGAGCTCTTGCCCGAGATAGACGCCGAGGTCCGCGTCCGCGCCGGAGTCCGGTGGAGGAGAAGCGGGCGTGCATCCGGCGAGCAGGAGGAGAAAAGCCGTGGCGGCCGCGCCGAGCACGGTCTCGCGGTATCGGGATCGAGGGTCTGAGCGCATGCGTTTCTCCCGTATCGAGCCGCGGTCGTGCGCGAGGGTGCGGCGGTGGTTTGACGGTCTGTTCTCGGTCGGGGCGCTGAGGTGGCCGACAGGGCGGCACGTGACCGGTCAGTGCGGGGGTGTCAGCTCTCGATCCCGCCGGTCTCGGCGTCTAGGAGCCGGTGATGGCGGAAGGTGATTGCTCGTTCGATCCCCGCGAGGCCGGCCGTGATGGTGAGAACCGTGTTCGCCCATGCCGGCAGGTCGATGGGCGAGACGAACGAGGGGGTGCGATCAGTCCAGGGTGGCCGGTGGGTGACCAGCTCAAGCAGCTGCGGGGCGAGGATCAGCAGATTAATCATCAGCACGGTGACAGCGCAGGCGGCGAGGGCTCGCCCGGATCCGGGGCCGGGCGTCGATCAACCTTTCCGCATCGCCGTCGAGCCCGTCGAAGCCGTAAGGATCTTTCCGCGCCGCCCCTGTCCAGAGATCGTGCCGGTCGCTCATGTCTCCCCTGTCCGGGGTCGTGACGGAACAGAGCACCGCCACGACACCTTCTAGCATGCCTGTGCTAAATTAAACTAGCACAGGCATGCCAAAGATTGACTAGGATGGGGTCATGCCCAAAAGAGCCAATCCGGATATCCGCCGAGAGCGGGTCGCCGACGCCGTGATCGAGGAGATCGCCGCGCATGGGATCCGCTCGGTGACCCTCGCCCGGATCTCCGCACGCACCGGCCTGGCCATCGGGAGCATCCGCCACTACTTCGGCGACACCGTCCGAGAGGTCATGCGCTTCACGTTGGCTGTCGTCCTGCAGCGCGCCGCGAGCCGCGACACGAAGATGTCCGACGATCCGGTCGCACGGATTGTGGATGTGATCGCATTCACCGCTCCGACCAGCGAGCAGGAGCGCAAGGAGAACATCGCTCTCGTCGAATACCGTGTCATGGCGCGCACGGACGCGGAGCTCGCGTCCGACATCGCTGCCACGTCCCTCGCGGGCGCGGAGGTGATCTGCTCGTTGCTGCGCGATGCGCTGGCCGACCGCGCGATCGACGAGGAGGCGCTGCACCGCGAGGCGCTCCTGCTGTTCGCCCTGGTCGAGGGCTTCTCGTTCAGTTCGGCGCTATTCTCCGCTCCGTTGAACGAGGCGGACGTCCGTGCCGTCGTGACGGCGACCGTGCAACGTCTGCTCGATGATCTACCGCCTTCCGGTGAAGCCATCGAGGGAGCGGCTGGAACCGGGAGGGCGTTTTGACCCGTTGTTTCGCACCGTTATGAGTACTTGATGCGTTTCATTCCCCTCGCCATGTTTGTGTTGATTCACGGGCGATGCGGCGGGCTATGAAGGCGATCATCGCGATGTAGATCATGGCGGTGGAGCGGGCGGGGAGGGCTTCGTAGTCGCGGGCCAGGCGGTGGTGGTGCATGAGTCGGCCCAGGGTGTGTTCGATCACCCGCCTGTGGGGAAGGGCGGTGAAGCCCTTGGTGCCCGGGGTGTGGCGGACGACTTCGGGGGCGATACCGAGGCGGGCGGCGTTGTCGACGAGGTATTCGCGGCAGCCACGGTCGGCCCAGCCCTTGCGGATGCCGGAGTGGTCGGCCGTAACACGGTTGAGGAGGCGTTCGCCGGCGACGGAATACTGGCTGCCGGCGGCGGTGACGAGCACGGTCAGCTTCAGGCCGGTGGTGTCGATGATGATGCTTCGCTTACGGCCGACGATCTTTTTTCCCACGTCACAACACTGTTCGCGGGCGGGGACGTTGGTGGAGGTCTTGACGCTCCGGGCATCGATCACGAAGCCGGTCGGCTCCGGGCGCGGCCCTCGTCCTCGCGGGCCAGGCGGTGCAGCAGGGCGTTGAGCTGCTCGAAGATGCCGTCGCGTATTCCTGCCAGGGTCACCCGGAGCGATGTCATGGCTCTTGCTCTATGACCACACTCTGGAGTGCTCTCCTGGAGTCGCTTATCATTCGAGAACTGATTGAGGGCGTGACCTCGCGGCTGCGCGGACCTATAACGGCCCGCCGCTTCCCAGTGGTTACACCGTCTCAGCCAACCATCGTGCTTCGGTGGTCGGGCTGAGGCGGCATGTCTCGGAACGGCCACCCTCACAGAAGGATGTCGGCCGTTGAGTTCCGGATCGTTGACGCGCCTCTTGCTCGTCGCCCTGGCAACTGTTCTGTCTCTGCTAGTCGCAGTCATCGCTGGTGTGCTGTCTTGGGCAGCGGACGGAAGCGCGCCACGCGCAGTGCTCTGCGGTGGCGGGGCATTCGTCGTGTGGATGACCCTCTCCGTCTCCCTGTTATCAGCTCTGGGCTTGCTCGACAGGGGCGTCGGGCAGGGATGATGTGTAGCGCAGCCGACCGGGGCGCTCCTCGTGCCGTTCCCAATAGACCTGGTGTCGCGCCAGACAGACCTGGTGTCGCGCCAGCTCACGGGACGTAGCTCGACCTGGATCTTCAGAACAATCCGTCCTGCTTTGACGAGGTAGGGGCCCGCCGAACGGTACAAACTCCGACCAGAGCTAGACGCGGCCGGCTCGTTAGTCGGCGACGCGTTTGAAGGCCCGCGCGTGGCTGACATCGACCGACGACACCTTCGGCCGACGACGCCTTCTGTCGGGCGCGCTCACGCAGGTCCTCCAGGTCGGCCGGGGCGCCCGCAGGGTGGTTTCCTGTAGGCGCCCCGGCAGCGCGGTGATGTGGCGCCCGCCGCGGTGGCGGCTGATGTCGCTGCGGCGTTCCGGGCCCGGCGAAGACCTGCCGGACAGGGCCCGGCAGCCACGAACATCGAACGCCGCACCGTGCGTCCCGCCCAGGTCACCAGGCTCAATCCGGCGGACCATACGACGGTCGGTCGCTGTGCCCGTGGCGTGGGCTGTCGCGAGTCGCTCTGGCCGCCGACTGGTTGTCGGCGGCCTGAGCGCTGGGAGGTCAGCTCTTCATGGCCAGGTCCCAGTTCAGTCCGCCGCTGGTGACACCGCCGAGACCGCTGATGCGCGGGTTGAGTGAGCCGTCGCGCGACTCGGACAGAAGCGGCGGCGGGATGCCGGGGTACGCCGAAGTCGACCGGTGTGATGCCAGCCAGTCGCCGGCTCTCTCGGGTATGCGCGATCATGACCGGAATGGACACTCGTTTCCTTGGTACCGCTGAACTGTCCGAGGCCCCGTCCGTGGCGGTCGTGGTCGACGTCATGCGTGCTTTCACCGTGGCTGCCTGGGCCTTTGCCCAGGGGGCGGAAAAGATCGTTCTTGCTGAGTCGCTGGACGAAGCCCTGGCTCTCAAGGCCGGTCACCCGGATTGGGTGGCGCTCAAAGACGGCGCGCCCGCGCCCGGCTTCGACACCGTCAACTCCCCTGGTCTGGTGCGGTCTGTTGACCTTGGCGGACGGACCGTTGTGCAGAAAACCACGGCAGGGACGGTCGGTGCCCTTGCGGTCAAGGAAGCATCGCTGGTGCTGTGCGCCAGCTTCGTGGTGGCGGAGGCAACAGCTCGGCTCTTGCGAACGTGCGAGGGTGACCGTGTCACGTTCGTGATCACCGGCGAGGATGGGCAGGCCGATGAAGACCTGGCGTGTGCTCAATACATCGCTCGGAGGGTCACCGAGGCCGGGACGGATGCTGCTGAGTACCTCCGCCGCGCTGCCGAGTCACGCGCCGCCGCCGATCTGGCGCAGGGGGTGCGCCAAGGAGTCCATCCCGATGACGTTGCGCTCTGTCTTGAGGTCGACCGCTTCCCCTTTGCCATGGTGGCGACCTTGGAAGGCCCGCTCATGGTCCTGCGTCCGTGCGCCATGCATTCGCCGACTGACGAGGCCCCGGTCTGATCGATTATGAGCTCTGCTTTCAGCGTGCGGAGCGAGCATCCTGGCTGGGGCTTGCGGTTTCAACTGCGTATCCCGATGGCGGTGGTTCGGGGCGGCGGCAGGCGGCCGACCAGAGTCGTTTGCGGCGGCGGCTTCGCGGAGCCGACTGTTCTCCTCGTGCTGTGCGGCGAGCCGGGCCAGGATCTGAGTGCCCAAGTCCGCCAGCTGACCGGCCTCTTGCACGGCCTGGGCCAGCCGTTCCTCGAGCATGGTGTTCTCTGCCTCGAGCCGGGCGATCCGGTCCTCGCGGGGGTATCGGGGATTCCGCCGGAGTCTCGCAGTGCCTGGAGGCTCCGCTCGGACCAGGTGCGGGGATGAACGTATCGGCGGGCGCCGTAGAAACGGTGCCCTCGACGCCCGCTTCGCAACCGCCGCACCGGAGCAGGAACCTGATGCCGGAGCCGCCCTCGTGTCGATCCGCTCACCGGACAGGGGGGCGTTGGGTTCAGTCAGGGGACGTCGCCCGCCCGGTCTCGCCGGTCCGGGTCACCGGGTCCGGGGCTGCGGTCTGCGCGGCCTCCCGGCCCGTACGCGCCGATCCCCGCGATCAACAGCGCCCCTCCCCCGACCTGTTCCCCCCGGTTCCTCATGTCTGGCCCCACCAGGCTGTGCTGGGCGCTGCCCGTGGGCCTTGTGGACCAGGAGGCGCGGGCCGCTGTACGCCTTCTGCACGGAGGAGCATGCTTACACCTCAACCCCGACTCTCCCTGATCCAGGGCATCTTGTGCTTGCTCGCAGCCGGTGGATCAGTGGGTGAGGCAGAGGCGGGGGGCGCCAGATGGATTCGCTGTCTCCACCGGGCGGGCCTGAAGATGTCCGTGCTCCTGGGCGGCCGGTGCAGTTGGAAGGCGATTTCGCTCGCCTCTTCTTCGACGGGCAGCTTTGCGCTATCAGGTAACAGGGCCATGCCCGCTGGTCCTTGCGGCGCGCTCTCAGCGACCGCCCGATCCCCATTCAGGCGATTGCCGACGCCGTGCTCGGTTTTCCGGGGAGCAATGCGAAGTGGGGCACGCTGCGGATCATTCCGCGTTCCGGTGTGGACGCTGTGGCCGAGGTGCTCGGGGATCAACTGCCGGAGTCGGAAGACCCCTATCTGATCCGTTTTCCAACGCAGTCGGCTCCGGGAAAGCCGAGTACGTACACCGAGTGCTGGTGCAGGCCATTCATGCTGCTGCTTCTCCCGGCAACGGCTCCGGGCTGCTGGTCCCTGTGCCGTCTCCACCGCGGCTGTTACGGGGGATTCAGAGCCGGGCGGAATTCGACGAGCTGTACATCGGTGAGTTCGAACCGCCCCCGGTGGCCCTGAACGCACCCCTTGACCGGCGTTGGAGCGGGCCTGGTGACGTCAGCCCAGACTCGGCGGCGTCCAGTCGGCGTGCCGCAGGACGGTGTGCACCGTCACGCGGGAGGATGCCAGCCGGAGACCGGCGTTCCGCGCGGCGACGGCCAGGGGATGCGTCAGCTGTTGGCCCATCCGGCCGGCCTGGCGGGCGACGCACTGGCTGCGCGGGCGGCGCTCGGCGTCGTAACGGGCCAGCGCCGATTCGACCGTGGGCCGGGTGGCCAGTGCGGCGGCCAGCACGGCCGCGTCCTCCAGTGCCTGGCAGGCGCCCTGGCCGAGGTTCGGGGTCATGGCGTGGGCCGCGTCACCGAGCAGTACGATCCGGCCCGCGGCGAAGGCGGGCAGGGGCGTCACCAGTTCGTGGATGTCGTGGTGCGGGACAGCGCCGGACCGGGTCGCACCGAGCAGCGCGGGGATCGGATCGCGCCAGGTGCCGAACCGTCGGCGCATCACGGCGAGCGCGTCCGTATGCCTCACCCCGGGCGGCGAGTTGAGCACCGCGTGCCACTCGGCCCGGCCGTCGGCGAACGCGATGTGGCCGAACTCTGAGCCCTTCCCCCAGGTCAGTTCGAAGTCGGTGTCCAACTCGACCGGGCGCTCGGTGATGGCGCGCAGCACGGTCGCCCCGCTGTAGACCGGGCCGGGGTGCCGAGGAAACAGCTGCCCCCGCAGTCGGCTGCCCACGCCGTCGGCGGCCACGACCAGATCCGCCTCCAGGACGGTGTCCCCGAGGGGTATCCGCACCCGGCCCGGACCGGAGCGGTCGACGGACATCACCTCTGCCCCGACCAGCAGACTCTCCGACGGCAGCGCCGCGCGCAGCAGACGGTGCAGCAATGCCCGGGGGATACCGACGATCGGCGTGCCCAGTTCACGTTCAAGAACGGTCCCGTCCATCCGGGCCAGCCAGCCGCCGCCAGGAACGCGGGTGCCCCCGGTGTACTGGGGCCGCGCAGCCGCGGCACCGCCTCGCCGACACCCAGGACGTCCAGGGCACGGATGCCGTTGGCGTGCAGGGAGATGCCCGCACCCACATCGGCCAGGACGGGGGCGCGTTCGACAACCGTCACCTCCCAGCCGATCAGGCGCAGACCGATCGCGGCGGCCAGCCCGCCGATGCCTCCGCCCACCACCACCGCGCTGCCGCCCATACCGGCCCTCCTTCGTCCGCCCCGCAGCACTTCTTCTACAGCTGTAGAAGAAGAGTACCCCCAGTCCTCTACAGGTGTAGAAAAGGGGGATGCCCACAGACCGACGTACCGTCCTCGCCGAAGCGGCCATCGATGTGCTGGCCGAAGCCGGAATCCGAGGACTGACCCATCGCGCGGTGGACCGGGCGGCGAACCTGCCGCCCGGCACCACCTCCGCCTACTACCGCACCCGCCAGGCCCTGCTCACCGCACTGGTGCGCCGCCTGGTCGCACTCGACCAGGCGGAACTCCAGGCGATCGGGGAACAGACGGCGGCACCGCGAGACGCCGACGAACTGACGGCCGGGATCGCCGCCTTCGTCGAACAACGGCTCACGGGGGACGGGCGCCGACGCTCCCTCGCGCGTTACGCGTGCGCCATCGAGAGCGTGCACCACCCCGAACTGCGGGAGATCCTCGTGCCACGCCGGAACGCAGCGCGACAAGCCGTAGACGACTTCTTCACCGCGCACGGCGTCACAGACGCCGAGGACCGTACCGTCACGCTCCTCACCTGTGTGGACGGACTTGTCTTCGACCGCCTGGTGGGGGGCGGAACCGTGTCGGACCACGAGATCCGCGGACTGGTGGCGGCGGCACTGCGATAGTCCCCGCCCGCCGGCACCGGACGGCCCCGGCCCAGGGCCTGACCCCAGGACGGCAGCCGCAGTCCTGACCCTCACCGTGACGAGCGTTCGGCAGCCCACCGTGCTGTACTGGCCAGATGGACCATAAGCACCCATTTGCGTCCATGGCGCACCCCGGGCCGCCCGGCGAGGAGGCCCGCGGAGCCGTGCGTGACGGGCGGACCGACGAGGCGCGCAGCAGGATCCGGCTCATGATCGGAATCACCGCCCGCGCCGGGGCGTACCGCAAGGGGCTCATCGCGGCAGCCGAACGTCTCAGCCCCGAGGAAGCGGTCATCATCGCCGATCTCGAGCGGAACGGACTTCAGGTACCGCAGTTGCACGACCTGCTGTGCGGCGGCCATGTGCTGGTGGACGATCCGCAGCTGTACGAGGACTGGCGGTCCGCCAAGGGCAGCCATCCGCGCCTGTCCAGCCACCACCACGACATCGACAAAACGCTCTACCCGGACATCGGGATGCGCGGAACGGTGGTGAGGGAGAAACTGCACGGGCGCACGAAACAGGGCACCTGGGTACAACTGGAGAAGACCCCCGCCGCCTTCGGCAAGAACAAGCTGCCCAGCCTGAGCGATCTGCGACACCTCATGGACTATGTGGTGTACCGGGTCACCCGCAGCAATGTCGGCCCCTGGGGCCTGTCACGGATGACCGAACGGCGCCCGATGTACCTGTCACCGAACCTGGCCCTGCCCACCTCCCTCACACCTCCGGTCGCACGGGCGCTGACCCTGGCACTGCGCCGGATCGACGAGGACGACGACGTCACCGCGGTGTCCCAGGACCTGGCGGCCCGCTTCCCGCCCCCGAACCGGGCGGACCTCGCAGGTGAACTGGGCCAGGCGCTTTCCGGCAGAGCCGGACGGGGCCTGTTCGGCAACTCCGAGGTATGGGTCACCGAGACACCGTCACGCAGCGCCGCCGCGGTCCTCCGCGAGCGCAGCCGGCCGCCCGTGACGGAAACGCGGCGCACGGAAGGAACGCCATGAGCAACGATCAGCGCAACGGTCCCTCGACCGCGTCGCCGGGCCCCGGCGACGCGGTCGTGCCCGGGGGACTGGTCTCCGCCGTGGTGAACCTCGTGAACACCGGACCGGTACTGCTCGGCGCGTACACCATCGCCGAACTCACCGCCGTGGACGCGATCGTGGACTTCCTCGAAGCCCGGCCGCCGGACGACGTCCTCGCCGAGGCCGTCCGCTCACTGGCAGCCCGCCAACTGCTCGTAGCGGGCTCCACAGCCGAGCAGGTCCAGGTACGAGGAGACCTGGGCATCGCGGTGGCGTTCCAGCAACGGGCCCGCCGCGTCCTCGATGCCCGCACCACCGGGACGGAACCCGGCGAGCCCTGGCGGATCCTGCTCCTCCCCCAGCCCGAACGGATCTGCCTGATGGTCCGCATCGACGCACTCGGCATCCACCAGCTCGGCCTGTACAAACTCGACGACGCCGTCAGAATGCTCACCGACTGGCTGCCCCGCGGCACAGCGGCCGACCCCGACCCGGCGATGGACACCGACACCATGCTCACCGCCTCGGAGCGTTCGGCACTGGTCACCGTCACCCACTACACCGCACAAGGTTCAGCAGAAACCGCCGGCGCCAGCACCGACCTCGTCCTCGCACGCCACGACGGGAGACTGCACTTCCTCACCCGGAATCCGGACAACAAAGAACAACTGGTGCCCAGCCGCTCGGAGAGCAGGAACGGCGTCCGCGACAGACTCCTCTCGCTGCTGACATAGCCAGAAAGCCCCCACTCCACGGTGGGCACCGGCAGGGGCGGGATCCAGCCGATCAAGAGCACGATCGAACAGCCCCAGCTCCCCCTGGAGGGCGGGGCCCTCCTTGGCCCGATGCCTTCCGGCCGCCGGCTCTTCCCCCACACCGGCCCAGCCTCCTCGGCCCTCCGCCTGATCGACTCCACGGCAACCGCCGGCGGAGTCGTCATCGCCACGTACCAACCCGCCGGAAACTGATCAACGGCCGTGCATGACAGGAGGGTCCGCTCGGTGCTGTGCCGCGGTACTCGGTCACCGCTCGTGCAGCCTGGGCCGGAACCGTTTCGCAGTCCTGGTCGGAGCACGCCTCGCGATGCTCCCAGCCGCGACCTCGTCAGCGCCGGACCGGTCTCCACTTCCCTCCCCGACACCGCTGTCGCGGTTCGCCGGCGAGGCCGGCGGCGCGGGCCTCGCCGGGAATGAGTTGCTCCATGGCGGTGTTGATCGTTCCAGCGCGATGGCTTCGCGCTGCGTTCAATGCCACACGTTCCATTCCGTTCCGCTCTCCGTCGACCGAAGGTGCTTATCTTGTCCTCCAGCAATTCCGGCGTCCGGGCCGCGCAGGTGCTCAACCGTCCGTTCTCCCTGGGCAGTCTCGCCCTGCGGAACCGGATCGTGATGGCACCGATGACCCGGCAGTTCTCACCCGGTGGTGTGCCGGGGCCCGACGTGGCGGAGTACTACGCCCGCCGCGCCACGGGCGGTGTGGGACTGCTCATAACCGAGGGGACGTACGTCGACCACCCGTCGGCCGGTAGCAGTGACCAGGTGCCGCGGTTCCACGGTGACGACGCCCTCGGCGGCTGGGCGCATGTTGTCGAGCGGGTGCACCAGGAGGGCGGCCGGATCGTCCCACAGCTCTGGCACGTCGGTATGGCCAGGGCCGCCGGGGCGCCGCCCGTCCCGGACGCCCCGCGCGTGGGACCGTCCGGCCTGGATATGGAGGGCGAGGAAACCGGCCACGCGATGACCCAGACCGACCTGGACGATGTCGTCGCGGCCTTCGCGGCCGGTGCGGCCTCGGCGGAGCGGCTCGGGTTCGACGGCATCGAGCTCCACGGCGCACACGGTTACCTCATCGACCAGTTCCTGTGGAAGGGCACGAACCGGCGCACCGACGCCTACGGCGGCGATCTCCGCGCCAGGAGCCGTCTCGCGGCCGAGATCACGGCCGCCTGCCGACAGGCGGTGTCGCCCGACTTCCCGATCATCTTCCGGATGTCCCAGTGGAAAATGGGCAGTTACGACGCCAAGCTCGTCGAGTCCCCGCAGGAACTCGACGCCCTGCTCACCCCGCTGAGCGAGGCGGGTGTGGACTCCTTCCACTGCTCGACGCGCCGGTACTGGCAGCCGGAGTTCGAGGACTCGGACCTCAACCTGGCCGGCTGGGTCAAGAAGATCTCCGGCAAGCCCACCATCACGGTCGGGTCGGTCGGCCTCGACAACGAGTTCACCGCGGTGTTCCAGGGCACCGGTGGCGAGGTCACAGCCATCGACCGGCTGCTGGACCGGCTGGAGCGCGACGAGTTCGACCTCGTGGCGGTCGGCCGGGCGCTGCTCGGCGACCCGAACTGGGCGGCGAAGGTCCTGGACGGACGCACCGATGAACTGGTGCCCTTCGAGGCCGACCTGATCAAGGCGCTGCACTAGGCCATGTCCGGCCGGTCTTCGCCGGGCCAGAACGCCTGGTGCCGCACCGGCTTTGTACGGTCGGTCCTCGCTCTGTCTGTACGGTCGGTGCGTTCGCGGGGACGCGACGACCGACCGTACAGAATCGGGGAGTTCGGCCCCGTCGGGGTCAGTTCCCACGGGTCTCCGGGAACGCGCGGACGCGGCTCTCGGGCCGGACCTGGACAGGCGCGTGCGTGCCGCTCGTACGCCAGGGCGTGGCGCAATTTCCGCGGTTCACCTTCGCGAACGTCAGAGGGACCGGACTGTGCGTTTCCGGGTCGGCCGTGTGCGGTCGGCTCAGAGGCTGCCCGGGCGGACCAGACCGGTTCTTTTGACCCCGCTCAGGATGGGGGTGACCTCGATGGTGGAGATATGGGTGAGGCCGCCGATGGTGTTGCTCAGGAAGTCGTAGAGCGCGTTGAGATCGGCGGCGGCGACGGCCACGAGGATGTTGGCCGGGCCGGTGGTGGCGGAGGCGAAGCGGACTTGCGGGTGGCGGCTGAGTTGCCGGCCCGTCTCCTCCAGGCCGCCGGGTGCGACGGTGATCCACAGCAGCGCCTCGGTACGGATGCCCAGCCGGGCGAGGTCGACTTCGGTCGCGAGCCTGAGGACCTGGTCGCCGACCAGCGCGTCCAGTCGGCGCCGGGCGGTGACAGGGGTGGTGTCGGCGCGATGGGCGAGGTCGGCGTAGGAGGCTCTGCCGTCCTCGGCCAGAGCCGTGATCAGCGCGTGATCGACAGGCAGGAGCGCTGAGCGGGCGGCCGGGGCGGATGCGTCCGGCCGCAGGCTGGTCAGCTCGGCTTCCGTCAGCAGGCCGCCGCTCCAGTCGAAGGCCGCGGGGAAGACCCGCAGGAGGACATGCGAGGTCCACGACTGCACCGCGGGGGTGGCGGGAAGGTCGCGCAGCAGCAGCGTGTTGCGTGCGTCCGGCCCGTCCAGGAAGAGGATGGCGCAGATTTCGTCGCCGCCGCCGAGGACGTCGACCCAGACGGTGTCGGCGCGGCGGGCCAGGGTGGCGGCGATGGCGCTGATCTGGCGGGGCCGGCACCGGATGCGCAGGGCCAGCGGAATCAGATCAGGGAACCACACGGGGTTGCGTACGGCTGTGGCGCGCAGCGTCCTGTCGTGGAACAGCGGCGCCGCGCGACGCACCACTGTGCGCTCCGAGATGCCCAGGACGCGTCCGACCGTGCGCCAGGAGGCCCGCGGGGAAGCCAGCATCGCAGCGGCGATCCGACTGTCTGTGTCATTCAACTGATGGCTTACTTTCGCCACATTCCTGGATTGCGTGTCTTTCATTCGCGTCTCCAGCCCTTCTTTCTGGCTCAGATCGATACTCCCGGATAGAAAAGCCTCAGAGCAACCGAGACGAGAGAGGTGAGCACGATGACGGGTATCGCAGACCGGATCGCCGAGACGGACCGCGGCAGGGTCAGGGGCATGACACAGGGCGAGGTGATCTCCTTCAGGGGCATCCCGTATGCCGCGTCGCCGGTCGGTGAGCTGCGTTTCGCGCCGCCCCAGCCGCACCGGGGATGGACCGGGCTGCGGGAGGCGGTGCAGGCCGGACCGGCTGTTCCACAGGCGGCCTCCCGGCTGGAAGGGGTGATGGGGTCCCGCGTGCCGGACTGGAGCGAGGACGGGTGCCTGACCGTCAACGTCCACACTCCGGTGCGGGCGTTCCGGGACGATGCCGCCCGTCCGGTCCTGGTGTGGTGGCACGGGGGCGGCTTCAGCAGCGGCTCCGGCGGATGGGACTGGTACGACGGGGGCCGGCTGGCCGCACTGGGCGACATCGTGGTGGTCACCGCGAACTACCGGGTGGGCCCGCTCGGCTACCTGTACCTGCCGGAGATCGGCGCCGCCAACCTCGGTCCCCAGGACCAGGCAGCCGTGCTGCGCTGGGTGCGGGACAACATCGCCTCCTTCGGCGGCGATCCGCGCGAGGTGACGGTCGGCGGGCAGTCGGCCGGAGCGTACTCGGCCCTCTCGCTGGCGCTCGATCCGCAGACGTCGGGACTCGTGACCCGGGTACTGCTGCAGAGCGGCCCCTTCGGCCTGCCGCCCCAGGACCCTCGGAACGCGGCCGACAACGCCGAAACCTACCTGCGGCTCCTCGGCATACCGGGCGGAGCGGATACCGCGAAGGTACTGCGTGCGCTGCCCGTTGAGCAGTTGCTGTCCGCCTACGGCCGGCTCGCGCGGCAACCCGCGCGTCCGGGCGACGCCGCCCCTCCCATGTATCCGGTGCTCGGCGGCCCCGGTGTTCCCCGAGACCTGCGGCGGGCGCTCGCGGACGGCGCGCTGGAGGGCAAGTCGTTGCTGATCGGTACCACTCGGGACGAGGCGACGGCCTTCTGCGCCTTCGACCCGCGCATCCAGAACCTCACCTCCGCCGGTGCGCTGGACCTCCTGACCGGCCAGCTCGGCGAACAGGCCCACGAGGTCTACCAACGGAAGGCCGCCCGGCTTCCGCGGGCCACACCGGCGCAGGTCTTCACGGCAGTGCAGGCCGATGAGCTGTTCCACAACGGCTCGCTGGAGATCGCCGACCACCACGCGGCCGGCGGCAACGCCGCCTACGTCTACCGGTTCGACTACCAGCCGGCCGAGGACGAGCATGCCCTCGGCGCCACTCACTGCGCCGAACTGCCCTTCCTCTTCAACACCTTCGACGCCTACCCGGACAGCCCCATGCTGGGCAGGCCCACCGACGCCGAGCGGGCCCTGGGCCACACCTTCGCGACCGCGGTCGCCGAGTTCGTCACGACCGGATCGGTGAACGACTGGCTGCCCTACACGCCCGCCACAGCCGCGCGCATCCGGCACTTCGGCTGAGACAGGGCACGACCACGCAGCGCCTCTTCCGCCGTACCGCCATACCCCGCCGGTGGGCCCGCCACAGGCCGGCGGCGTGATGGCGGTGTGTCCGGCGACCGTCGGGAAACAGGAGTCGATGTCCTCGGGCGCGGGCGGCGCTCGTCCTCGGCGACGGCGGCATGCGCAACCGGATGGCCGGCCTCACCAGCACCGCCACCACCGGGAAGGCCCGTGCCGGACAGCGGCGACCCGCGTCAAAAGAAGTGGAGGGCAGCCAACACCCGTGTTAAGAACGAGGGCTGGTCATCGGGTGGTCGGGGCGGACGAGGGCGGTGCATCGCGTGGCACGGGCAGCGACGGACGGCGACACGGGGCCGAGCCGCAGGAGGGGCCGGCCGCTCCTGGCGGCGGTGGCGGTCGACGCGCTGGGCACGGGCCTGTATCTCCCGCTGTCGCTGCTGTATTTCCTTGAGGTCACCGACCTGAACCTGGCGACGATCGGTGTGCTCGTCAGCGTGACCACCGTAGTGACCCTGCCGGTACCGATCGTCGTCGGACGCCTGGTCGACCGGCTCGGGCCCCGGCTGGTCGTCGCGGGCGGCCAAGCCCTGCAAGGACTCGGCTTCCTGCTCTACCTGGCGGTCTCCGGGGCGAGTTCGCTGGTGGTCGCCGTCCTCGTGACCTCGGTCGGTGTACGGGTCTACTGGTCATCGGTCTTCACGCTCATCGCCGACCGGGCGGACGCCGAGGGGGCTGATGCCAAGGACAACTGGTTCGCCCGGACCGGGATGATCCGGGAAACGGGCGGCGGCGGTGGGGCGCTGCTCGCGGGCGCGCTGCTCGCCGTCGACTCCGCGCGCGTCTACGACGTGCTGATTCTCGGCAGCGCGCTGGCGTTCCTGGTTGCCGCGCTGGTGGTCGTCCTCGCCGTGCCGTCCACTCCGCACGCCCCGCCACCGGCCGAGGGGCACTCCGGCCACCGGGCGCTGCTGCGGGACCGGCCCTACCTCGCGCTGATCGGGACCTGCGCGATCTTCGCCTTGTGCAGCTCGTTCCTCGCCCTGTCGCTGCCCGTGTACGTCGTCCAGGGCCTGTCCGGGCCGGATTGGGTGACCGGCCCTCTACTGGCCCTGAACACACTGCTGTTGGCCACCTGTACGGCCGCCCTCACCCGCTTCGTCCGTCGCCGCCTCACCCGTGTGCGCGCCATGGCGTGGGCCGGCGGACTGTGGACGTTGTGGTGCGCCGCGTCCGCGGCGGCCGTTCTGCTGCCGTCCGAGGCGCTGGTGCCGTACCTGGTGGCGGTGGTGGTGTGCTACTCGGTCGCGGAGATGACCTACGGGCCCGCGTCGAACGCGCTCGCCGCGGACGCGGCACCAGCCGGGTCTCGGGGCGTCTATCTGGCGGCGTTCCAGTACTCCTTCGCCTGCGCGGACATCGTCGCACCCGCCCTGTTCGGCCTGCTCTTCAGCCGGGATCGCCTGCTCCCCTGGGTCGTCGTGGGTCTCCTCGCCGCGCTGGGCGCGGTGCTGATGCTGCGCCTGGAGCGCCGGCTGCCGCGGGAGGGCCGAACGCCGGACCACAAGGGCGGCACCCGGGCCGTCGTACCGGAGATCGCGGAGTGATCGGTTTCCGAGAGGCACACGTTTGGGGAGTCGGGGAGGCACAGGCTGCCACGGCGTCCGGGGCGAGGGATCAGGCCAGGTGGTGAAGCTTGTCGGGGTTGCGGATGACCCGGATCTCGGTGATCCGGCCGTCCTCGACCTCTACGCAGGCGACGGTGTCGGGCCGTCCGGCCGATGTGAGCAGCAGGCCGGGCCGGCCGTTGACGTCGACCGCGGCGAGACGCGGAGCCTCGATCGGCTGGGCGAGTACGGCGGTGAGGAAGCGGGCCACGTTCTCAGCGCCGTGCAGCGGGCGCAGGGCCGCCCTGACCTTTCCGCCGCCGTCGTTCCACGCGGTGACGTCGGGAGCGAGCAGTTCCAGCATGCGGTTCATGTCGCCGCCGAGGCAGGCGGCGAGGAACTCGTCGGTGACCTGGCGCCTCACCTCGGCCGAGGCCTCGTAGCGTGGTCGGCGCGCCTGGACGTGCGACTTGGCGCGGGAGCCGACCTGACGTACCGAGGTCTCGGTGCGTTCGAGCGTCTCGGCGATCTCCCGGTACGAGAAGCCGAAGATCTCCTTGAGTACGAAGACCGCGCGCTCCAGCGGCGAGAGGCTCTCCAGCACCACCAGCATGGCGAGCGAGACCGACTCGGCCAGTTCCAGTTCCCCGGCGGCGTCCGGCAGGGTGACCAGTGGCTCGGGCAGCCAGGGCCCGACGTACTGCTCGCGCCTGGCGGCCGCCGAAGTCAGCTTGTTGAGCGCCAGGTTGGTGACCGTGCGGGAGAGGTAACCCCCCGGGTTGGTGATGGGCCCGGACACCTGGCTGCAGCGGAGCCAGGTGTCCTGAACCATGTCCTCGGCGTCGGCAACGCTACCGAGCATCCGGTAGGCGATGCCGAACAGCATGGGGCGATGCTGTTCGAACTCAGCGGCGTCGATCACGGCTTCAACGTACCGCGCATGTGTCGGAGAAGCCCTGGCTGGTCAGGCCGAAGGCGCTGTTGGTGCGCGAGCGGAAGTTCTCCAGCGAGATCATGAGGGTGAGTTCCACGAAGGCGGCCTCGCCCAACGGCCCCCGAAGGGCGGCGGCGAGTTCGTCGGTGACGGCCGGCTCGGTCTCGGTCATCGCCTCCGCGTAGGCCATGACCAGGCACTCCAGCTCGGTGAAGGCGTCCGGGTGATCGCGCCACCGCGGCACCTTGGAGATCTTGTCGAGCGGCAGACCGAGTTCGCCGGCTTCCCAGCGGCCGAAGTCCATGCACCAGGAGCACTTGATCCGGGCCGCCGCCGTCATGACGGCGAGGTGCTTGAGGCCGGGCTCGAGGGCGTTCCACTTGGCTACGGAGCGCTCCAGCTTGACGTACGAGAGCAGGACCCTCCGGTTGTGGCCCATCGCGAGCCCGGGGTCGAGCACCTGGCCGTACATCCGGCGGGAGTACCAGGAGCCGATGCGGTTCAGCAGGGTGCGGGGCGGGGTGAGTGAGACGCGGGCGGTCATTTCGGGCCTCCAGGTTTCCGGACAGGTGCTTCTGGAGGTAGGACAGGACAGCCGCCGAAAATGTGACACGCGCGCCCGGGGACCGGCCGGGCGACCGCCCTGCCCCGCCTCGGAAGTCCTGCGTGAGCGGCCCTTTCGTGGCCTTCTCACAGGCCGGGGCGGTGGAGCCGGACCGGCTGTGGGGGATTCGCGGAAATCTTCCCGCGACAGCTGAACGAGTGGTGCGGCATTCACGTATCCAAGGACGTCCGGCTCGGCTCTGGGAGGATTCCGCCGCCCGTACGCGGTGGGCGGCCCACGGGGACCGGTTCGCCCGGGAAGACGATGATCTTCTGGCTCGGAAGTCTCCACGCCCTCGTCAGGGACCTGGTTCTCTGTCCGGCCGTGACGGCGGCGGTCAGGCGGGTACTCATGCCGCGCCTGCGGCGTCGTTCCTCAAGAAATGGCTGCACCGGCCGCTCCGGGCGCTGCCGGGCGGCACAGGCGACGGGCCGTTCGACGACCGGCCCTTAAGCGCCGGAAAGACGAAAGGGAGGTGGGCCGGGTGAGGACTCTGCTCATCGATAATTACGACTCGTCCACGTACAACCTGTTTCACCTGCTCGCCGAAGTGAACGGCGAGGAGCCGGTGGTGATGCTCAACGACGCCCCGGCCCTGGAGGAGCTGGATCTGTGGGCGTTCGACAGTGTCGTGGTGTCCCCCGGGCCCGGACACCCCGGCACGGCGCGCGACTTCGGCATCGGCACGGGGCTGCTGGCCAGGTCCGGCATCCCGGTACTCGGTGTGAGCCTCGGGCATCAGGGCATCGCGATCGGTGAGCGGGCCCTGGTGGACTCGGCGCCCCGCCCCCGGCACGGGCATCTGTCCACGATCGGACACAACGGCCAGGGGCTGTTCCGTGGACTCCCCCAGGGCTTCACGGCGGTCCGCTACCACTCGCTGTGCGTACGGGAACCCCTGCCGCCCACCCTGGAGGCGACCGCCTGGGCCGAGGACGGCGTACTGATGGGGCTGCGGCACCGGACGCGTCCGCTGTGGGGCGTGCAGTTCCATCCCGAATCCGTAACCACGGAGTTCGGCCACCGACTGCTCGCGAACTTTCACGACCTGACGACGGCCTGGCCCCGGCCGAGCGGGACGCCGGCCCGTCGCCGGGACGTGTGGCGCCGGACCACGGCGGCCCTGCGTGCCGGGGAAACCGGCCCGGCCGCTCCCGGCCCAACCGCCTTTCCCGCCATCGCCGTTCCGCCCCACGCCGTGCCGGCCGCCGCGCCGGGCGGCGGGTACAGGCTGCACACCAGAATGATCGACACCGCCGTGGACCCCGAGGCGGCCTTCACCCGGATGAGCGCCGACGCGCCCCGCGCCTTCTGGCTGGACGGTTCCCGGATCGAGGAGGGGCAGTCCCGCTTCTCCTTCTTCGGTGACGGCACGGGCCCGCTGTCCGAGTTCGTACGCTACGACGTCCAGGCGGGCTGGACCGAGGTCGAACGGACCGGACAGCCGCTTCTCCCTGTCCGTGGCAGCGTATTCGACTATCTCAAGCGGCAGTTGGCGGTGCGCAGAGTGGACGCCCCCGAGCTGCCCTTCGACTTCACCGGCGGCTATGTCGGCTACTTCGGGTACGAACTCAAGGCCGACTGCGGCTCCCCGAACCGCCACCGCGCCGACACCCCCGACGCCTGTTGGCTCTTCGCCGACCGGCTGGTGGCGATCGACCACCAGGAGAACACCACGTACGCCGTCTGCCTGGCCGAGGACACCCCGAACGGGCTGCGCGGGGCAACCGAGTGGCTCGACAACGCGGTGGTCAACCTGAGCTGTGTGCCGTCGGCCCCCGCGCCGGCCGCGCCTCCGGCCGCCGTGGTCCTGGACGCCGCCGAACCGTGGCTGGTCCGGGACCGTACGGCCTACATCGCGGACATCGAGGCCTGCCAGCGGGAGTTGCGCGTCGGCGTCAGCTACGGGATCTGCCTCACCAACACCGCCGTGCTTCCGGCGCCGGGCGACTCGTACGACTTCTACCGGACGTTGCGCCGTCACAACACGGCACCGTACGCGGCCTATCTGAAGTTCCGGGAGGTCGATGTGGCGTGCACGTCCCCCGAGCGGTTTCTGCGGATCTCCCGGGACGGCGCCGCCGAGGCCGAGCCCATCAAGGGCACCGCGCCGCGCGGTGAACTGCCGCAGGAGGATGCCCTGTCGCGCGCGTCGCTCGCCGACGACGAGAAGACCCGGGCCGAGAACCTGATGATCGTCGACCTGCTCCGCAACGACCTGGGCCGGGTCTGCGGGACCGGGACCGTACGGGTGCCCCGGCTGATGGCGACCGAGACCCGCGCGACCGTGCACCAGCTGGTCTCCACTGTCCAGGGGCGGCTCCGGGCGGACGCGGACGCGGTGGACTGCGTACGCGCCTGCTTCCCCGGCGGCTCGATGACCGGAGCGCCGAAGGCGCGGACGCTGGAGATCATCGACTCGCTGGAGACCGTGGCCCGTGGCGTCCACTGCGGTGCCCTCGGCTATCTGAGCTGCAACGGCGCAGCGGATCTCAACATCGCCATCGGCACGGCCGTGTTCAGCGGCGGCCGGATGCGTCTCGGGGCGGGCGGCGCCGTCGTCCTCGGTTCCGATCCGGCGGCGGAGTACGACGAGATGCTGCTGAAGACCGCCGCACCCATGCGTGCCTACCGGGCCCACGCGGTCCCGGAGACCTCGACGCGGCCCGCTGCCCCCGTGGTCGCTCCGCCCGTGGAGGAGCCGGTTCGATGACGCCCCGCTCCGCACCGGATCCCCCACCGAACGCCCCGGTGGGGGCGGCCCCCGACGCGAACCGACCGTCCGTATGCGGTTGTCCGCCGTCGCGGCACCGCATTACCTTGCCGACATGGATCTCTTCTCGCGCTCCTGGACGGCGTTGCGCACAGCGGTCGCCGAGCTCCCGGACGAGGACTTCGCGAGGCCGTCCGGCTGTACCGGTTGGCTCGTGCGAGACCTGGTGTGCCATCTGGTCATCGATGCCCAGGACGTCCTGATCACCCTCGTGACCCCCGCCGGCACGGAACCGACCCGCGACGCGGTGACGTACTGGGAGGTCGCCGAAACCCCGCCGACCGGCGACGACCCGCTCGACGCGCTGACCGTCCGGCTGGCCGCCGCGTACGAGGAGCCTCGGCTGCTCAAGTTCCACCTCGACGATGTCGGCTCCGCCGCCGGCCGCGCCGCCGAACTCGCCGACCCGGGCCTGCGGGTCGGCACCCGCGATGAGGTCCTCACCGTGGTCGACTACCTCTCCGTATATGTCCTGGAGTGGACGCTGCACCACCTCGACCTGGTCGCGCACCTCCGGAATGTGGCGGGACCGCCGGCTGAGGGGCTCGCCCGGTCCCGCGAGATGCTGGAGAAGATCGCCGGTACCGCGTTCCCCGCGTCGTTCTCCGACGCGGACGCCCTGCTCGTCGGCACCGGACGGCGTGCCCCGACCGACGTGGAAAAGGCCGAACTGGGCGAGCAAGCATCGCGGTTCCCGCTCTTCCTCGGTTGATCCTGCGGTTGCCTCTTCTCGGGAGGGGTCCCTGAACCGGCGGGTTAGAAATGCCGAGCGGGAATCCCCCTTGAAACAGGAGGTTCAATTGATGAGTACGGGTATGCGCCGGCGAGCCGCGACGACTGCCGTGACGCTGACCATGGCGGGCGCACTGGGGTTCGGCCTGACGACGCCGGTGGCGTACGGCGCCGGCCAGGGGCCCTGCTACGACGGGCGGTGCGACATCACCGTGTCGAAGCCCAGGAGCGTCAAGGTCGACAGCAAGCGGTTCGGCTTCGGGACGTTGAAGATCACGCACATCAGCTCACGGTCCGTGAAGCTGGCGGCCACCACCACGGGCGGAGCGCACCTGAGCGGCAGCAGCAGTCCGGGAGGCACCGTCCAGCTCAACAACCTCAGGATCTGGGTGAAGTCGGTCTCCGGCCACAAGGCGCGGCTCGCCCTGTCGCCCACGTCCTGATCCTGTCGTCGGGCCCCGGCGCGTCGGTCCCGCGCCGGGGCCCGACGTCTGCCCGACGGCGGGCACCGCGGCGGCGCCGTCGACCTGCACGTCTGAATTCCGCCAGCCGGCCACGGGGCGGGGCTCCGACACTGGGCTCATGACCATGTACACACCTCTCCCCATCCCTCCTTCCGCGCTCGGGGAACTCCGGAACGTCGACGACACCGGCCGGCCGTCGAGGCCGTACACCGCGCGCGAGGACGGCGTACCCCTCGATTGCGTGGGCAGCCCGCTGCGCTGCTGTCTGCGGGCCATCGTTCCGGGCGAGCGGGTCGCGCTCGTCTCCTACGCGCCGTTGCGCCGCTGGGCGACGGCGACGGGGGCCGCGCCGGGGGCCTACGACGAAGCGGGGCCGGTCTTCATCCACGCCGACGCATGCGAGGGGCCGCGGGAAGCCCAGGGCTACCCCTTCGCCCGGCCTGGAGCGCTGCGCACCATCCGCCGCTACAACGCGCGGGGACATATCGTCGGGGGCCGTTTCTTCGAGATCCCGGACAACGCCGAGGCCGGGTTCGACCGGGTCCTCGGGGAAGCCTTCGCCGAGGCGGAGGTGGCGCTGGTGCATGTGCGGGCTCTGGAGTACGGCTGCTTCCAGTTCGAGGTCCGGCGACCGTAGAACCGTGCCGGTGCCAGGCCCCCGCCCCGTGGCGGGCGCGTGGCGCGGTGGGGTGGTGGGGGTGGTTACGGGCAGGCGTGTTTCTCGCCGTTCGCGCCCCAGGTCGTGCGCCGGTGGCCGCGCGCCACCGTGCCGCACAGCAGCTCGGTCACCGGTTCGCCGTCGCCGCCCCGCAACACCGCGAGCAGTTTGTCCTCCGTCAGCCGTCCCCCGCCCGCGACGCCATGGGCGTCGATGCGGCCGGTGACGCCGTCGAAGCCCCCGTCGCCCAGGCCCTGGTAGAGCACGCCCTGCAGCAGGGTGCGGTCCAGTCGGCCGTCACGTCCGCCGCCTGCGCGGGGGCGTAGCCGTGGGCGACGTAGAAGAGGGTGAGTCCCTTGAACTCGTCCCAGAGGCGCTGCTCCTCCGTCATGGTGTTGGTGACATCGTCACCACCGAGCACACTGATCTGCGGACAGTCGCCGGAGAGCCGGGCGATCTCGGCCAGGAACAGCTGCAACTGGCTGGCCCGCGCCGACCACACCACGGCGGTTCTCGGCTCCTTCCGTACGGTTCGGCAGACCTCACGGGAGCGGAGCCCCGCCACGATCAGGCGTCCCGCGTCGCCTCCGCCCGGCTCGCTGAGCAGGACGACCGGCACTCTGCTGCGGCTGCGCCGCGGCTGCACCACCAGTTTGTCGAACGCGTCGACGAAGCGTTCCACGCCCGTGTACGCGGGAATGCGGCTTTGCGGATCCCCCGCGGTCATGAGCTGCCCCCTTTCCCGCCTCGTCAACGCCGGCAACCCCGGCAACGCCCATGGCGGGCCGGGCGATCGCGGCCGTCGGCGTGAACGGGCGCGGGCCGGCGAAGATCCGCCGGACAGGCCCTGGCCGCTAGGCTGGCGTCCGCAGCGTCTGGGGGGTTGCCGTGAGAAAGTTTGGGGGTTGCCGTGAGAAAGTTCTGGACCGTCCTCGCCGTGCTCTTCGCGGCGCTCGCCGTCGGTGCCGTCGCCTCGGCGAGAGAGGGCACCGGCAGCATCGATGATTTCGCCGTCGCCGCGGTCCTCGCCTGCCTCGCCTGGGCGAGCTGGAAATCCCGCCGGTAAGCGCCCAGGGCCGCCCCGCACTCCCTTCCGTCCATATCGGGCGACTCGCTCGGATTCGTCCTACGTTGGGCTCATACCCACCAGCACCATTCGAGGAGCCGCAATGGATGACAACAGCGCCATGGACAAGATGAAGGGCAAGGCCAAGGAGGCCGTCGGAAAGCTCACCGGCGACAAGCGCAAGGAAACCGAGGGCAAGACCGACCAGGCCAAGGGCGGCGCGAAGGGCGCCATGGGTGACGCGAAAGACCGCGCCCAGGGCATGAAGGACTCCCTCGACGACTGAACCAGGCGGCGCACCTCCCGCTCACCCGAGCAGGGGGTGCGCTTTTATGTGTATATGCCCCGTTTAAGGGAAGGTGGTGTCATAGGGGCCTGCCCTGGCCCCGCGGGGGACGAGTGGGACCTCGAAGGGGGTTCTCATGGTCAACATCGATACCGACTTCTACTCGCACGACCGGCCCGAGCACCCGCTTCTCCCGGAGGACCGCCCCCGCGGAGGAGGCCCAAGGGCACCCGTGGCGCACAGTCGGCTCTGGATCGCCTGCGCCATCGTCATAGCCTTCGTCCTGGTGGCCCTCGTCGGGATCGTGCTCTTCCCGTAGGCGGGCATCGGCGGCCCTGCGCAAGCTTGACATGTACGCTCGACGCTCTCCGGGGCACCGCCACACCGCGGTGACCCTCCCGTCAGAAAGCAGCCATGCCGACGCCGACGTACCCGCACGGCCACCGAGCCGTCGTCTTCGATCTCGACGGAACACTGATCGACACCATGAGATCGGTTCCCCAGGCCTACACCGACACGATTCGCGTCCTGGGAGGAGGCGAGATCCCGCCGTCCGAGGTCATGGCCGTCTGGCACACGGGGTCCACTTCCGTGGTCCTGGAGCACTTTCTGGGCCGGGCGGTCTCGCCCGACGACATGGAGTGCTTCTATGGCCGCCTGGCCGTGACCACAGCCGGGGTGGCACCGTTCCCCGGCGTGGTGGAGATGCTGGACGCTCTCGGCCGCGAGGGCCGGGCCCTCGGCGTTTTCACCAGCGCCACCCGCCGTGCCGCGACGCTCATGCTGGCGACGACGGGCCTGGCAGGGTACTTCACCTGCGTCGTCGGGGGCGACGAAGTACGAGCCCCCAAGCCCGCTCCCGAAGGGCTGAATCGCTGTTGTGTACAGCTGGGCGTCGCGGCGGGCGAAGCCGTCTATGTCGGTGACGCCGAGGTGGATCTCAGGTGCGCCGAGGCAGCCGGAGCACTGGGCATCCATGCCTCCTGGGGTTCCCCGCCCGATGGATGGGGCGCTCCGGCCGATGCACGACAGCCTCTCGCCCGGACGGCCCGGGACCCGCGCGAGGTCGTGGAGCTGCTCGGCCCGCGCGCATGGACGGCCGGCGTTGCGTGGGGCGGCATTTAGGTATCTGCCGCGTGGACATCCTCGCGTGGACATCCTCGCGTGAACAAGGCACATGGCGATCGATGATCGAGCGTACGGAATTGATCGAATGTCAGATGGCCAAGATCTGGTCGACCGCCCGATCTTGTGGCGACGAGCAATCAGAAGCACCATGCGGAACATACACAACAGCTGACCGGTATCGACCAAACCCGTGACCAGCGTCCACGGGTCAACCGGACTTGTCCGAAGAGCACATGGCGTGTCAGTACCGTTGCGCGCCCGCGCCCCGCTGCTGCATAATCACATTCGATAAATTCTTGGCGTTGGATGCCTTGAACGCGTTGGATGCCCTGACCGCTGTCGGCCGGAGGGCGCACATGGGTTTACCCGTACCGTTATTGAACGAGGGCCTGCGATCACGGCAGATCGATCTGGCCCGCTGGGTCATTGATCCGGACGCCTCCGACAGCGACATCATCGACGCCATGCGTATTCCGTCGCATGTCTCCGTCGAAGGACTCCTGATGGAGGAACTTCAGGCGGTCTCTCCTTACCACGAGGCATGGACGGCGATCTCGGGCACGGACACCCAAGAGCTTTTCCTCCGCAACAGCACGTGCAAGCGCGCCCTTTACCTGTCGGCTCCGATCTTCCTGCCGGACAGTATCCCGGTTGACACTTTCGCCGCGACCGGCGTCAACGAACGCATCCACGTCTATGAGGCGGAGGAGGTCCGGGACACGGTGCGGCTGGAGGCGATCTCGTCGTACCGGGTCGGTGGATTTCGTTTCCGGTACGCGCTGTCCATCCAGTACAAGGACGACTCCGTGGGCCTCGGCTGGCAGGTCATTCGTCCGGTCATCGTCTTCGACCGCCGATTACTGGCAATGGCGAGAGACAGCGGTCCTCAGGCCGTGGCGAGTCTGCTGCGCATCCTCGAATGCCTCGGGAAACTGATCCTGTTCGGTTCACACGACTATGTCCACGCCACGGTTCTGAACTGGTTTCCGCCGGTCAAGAACCTCAAGCCCGCGTACGCGGCCATCGCCTCGGAGCGGCGGCATCCGCCCGAGGTCGACGTGTGGCACAGAGGATCACAGGAAGCACTCCCGGCGCATTACACACGGGAGCGAGAGACGCCTGGAATCGCGACGTTGGAGCTCTACTCGCTGCTGGTGCACGGCCAGGTGGTGGCCTGGATCTGGGATCGCGACCCCCGGGTCCGGGAGACCGTCCACGCTCATGTGCGGGAGCTGCACGAGGCATTCACGGATTTTCTGCGTACAGGCGTATTCGGTGAACCGGACGAGCGGCGGTCCGCGGCCGAATATGTCACCACGCTGGCGGGCTGGTTCCTCGCATCCGCGCTCGAAGTCCGGTCGGAACGGATGGCCGAGGCGCTCGGCTCGCTGCCGGCGGACGCGGTGGACCTCGCGTACGGACATCTCACGGCGGTCCACGGAGGGATGTTCGACTTCGTCGGATTCGCCGATCCGGACCGCTTCCCCTGGCGTGGCCGGTTCGTCGTGGTCCACGAGGTCACGGCCGAGTACGAGGCGGCCCTGCGTCTCCCGGCTCTGCGCGGCCACCTCCACTACCTGTCGAGCCGTCGCAAGCAGCGGACGCCCTCGCCTGCGACGGCCGCCGGTCCGGCCACGTCGACCACCTGGATCGAGGACCTGTGCGCCCCTCTCCAGGAAGCCGAGCGGGCCACCCTGCTCGCTTCCCTACACGACCTCACGTCCTGTCGGAGCCGGGCGGATTGGGAGACGGGGCTCGGACGGCTCAAGGAGTCCGGACAGCTCATGAGGCTTCGCGCACTGGGCGCGGGACAGAGAGCGGGGGCGACCGGCGGGACGACCGCACACGGTACGACCACGGACGGCGACACCGGAACTCAGGCACTCGTCCTGAGCTGCGCCCGAGCCGTTCTGACCGGGTTCGTCGACGTGGCCGAGTCCGTACTGGCGTCCTGCGGCCCCGTGTCATCGGCCTGATGTCACAGTGACGTCCGATCGAGAGGTATGCGAGATCAGCGACATCAACAGCCACGTCAGGCAGCTCACCGGACCTCCGTATCCCCTGGCGCATCGCATGGTGCTCACGCTCGCAGGGCAAGGGGTCCGGTTCTGGTCGGACATCCAGCAGGGCCTACGGGTCGCCCGGACCATTCTCGGTCCGTACTGCGATATCGAGAACGGCACCTTGGCGGACCACGGAGCCGACCACCACTGGACCGTTCACAGCTACCGGCTGCCCGACTATGCGGCGACGGTGGAACGTCTGCTGAAGGTTTTCACGGCGGCCGGAATACCGCCGGTTCCTATCCGCCGCTGGCCGGGAGACTTCTCCTCGGACCGCTACGACTTCTGCGCCGGCCGGTCCGTCGTGGTACACCGCCGCCCGTTCTCCGGCCTGACGGTGTTCTCCCGCGATGAGCGCACGATGCGCTATGTGCGCCCGGACAACGCCTACGATGTCTCGCACACTGAGCACGTGCTCAAATATCCGCTGCGCGTGACGTTGCGACAGGCGGGCGCAGGCCAGATACATGCGGCCGGTTGCGCTTTCCGGGGGCGAGGCCTGTTGCTCATGGGGCACAAAGGGAGCGGAAAGTCCACCCTGCTGTGCCGATTCATGAGCCGTGGCGCCCGACAGGTTTCCAATGACCTGTCGTTCGCACTGCGAACTCCGCACGGTGCCTGGGAGATGATCGCCTTTCCGCACATTACCCGCGTGGCGCGCGGCACGGTGGACGACAACAGGACGCTGCACGATGCCCTGGAGCGCGAGGAGCGAACCGGCGACTATATGCGCTCCCCTGTGTTCAACGGAGGAAAGGAGGAGTTCTACTTTCCGGTACTCGAGCGGATCTGGGGACGAAGCCCGCTGTGTCGTAGCGCGCCGCTCGATCTGATCGTTTTCCCGTCCTTCGACGCACGACGCACGGTCGCGGCCGCACGTGTGCTGCCGCGACAGGAAACGCGGGAACGGGTTCTGCACACCCTGGTCGATGATCCTCCACTGCCGGACTGGCTGCCGTTCATGTCCACGGACGAATTCCGCTCGCTCGCGTCGGCCACGGCGGAGTCACTGCTGGAAAGCGACCCCGCGGCCTGCGAATTGACGTTCGGACCGAGCGGATCCGACCCGGTGGGCGTGATGGAACGGCTTCTGTCCGGAGAAAGCGTCCGCCGGGGCTCCCCGTAGCGTCACCGGGGCTCACACCGAAAGAGGCGAATGCGTATGAACGAAGGTTCTCCCGAGTGGCTTGCGGAGTTCCTCCTCCGAGCATCCGGTGCGCCGCTCACCGAGCGCGACGGGGAGTTGCTGGCGCGGATGGTCCGACGCGCCGATTTCGACGGGGGCTTGGCCGCCGCGGAAGCCGTACGTCACAAGGTGCCGCTCCTGGTGGAGACGAGCCTGGCCGGGATGCGGGAGCTGGGCCACGACGTGCCGGAGGCTCTCGTCCTGGCCGTCGCGCACGCGACGCGCGAGAAGCGGCGGACCATGGCGGCGCTCCGGGGAGAATTCGAGGCCCTGATGAAAGGCCTCAACGGCCATGGGCTGGAGCCCCTGGTGCTGAAGGGACCGGCCTGGGCGACGGCCTACTATCCGAAGCCGGCGGACAGGGCTTTCGGTGACATCGACCTGCTCATCGCCGCGGACCAGCTGGACGACTACGGCAACGCCCTGCTCTCGCTGGGGTATTCGCAGTCCACCTACGACCCGTCCGAGGGCACTCTGCGCCCGCTTCCCGAGGGACGTATCACGGGAGCCATCGCCACGGGGCGGCACGCGGCGCCGTTCCTGCGCGTCGACGGGGATTGCACGACGGTCTTCGCCGTCGAACTGCACGGTCCCGGTTTCGATCCCAACTTTCCTCACGCGGACAACAGTTGCTTTCTGCGGCGAGCCGCACCCTGGCGGCTTCCCTCCGCACGAGCCCGGTGCCTCGACCCGGTCGACGCCGCGATCTACAGCGCGGCCCATCTGTGGAAGGACATTTACGTCGCCTCGCCCGAGGGAAAGGCGTCGTCGGCCCTTCTCATCTCCTTCTGCGACCTGCGCCAGATGTTTCTGGCCCTGCCCGATCCCACGGTCTGGCGCACTCTGTACGAGCGTGCCGACGCGCTCCGCGCGGGCGATCAGGTCTATTTCGCCCTCGTACACCTCAGCCGCCTCTATCCGGAGGTGGTTCCCGAGCCGCTGCTGGAACCGCCGCGGTTCCTTTCGGGTTCCCCGGAAGCCGTCCTCGATGACGTATGGGAATTCCTGGACGGAGCCAGCACATTCCGGGAGCGTCTGTTCGACCCGCAGGTGGACGAGCGCCGGTTCAAGCGTATGCAGCGCGTGGAGGAGGCAGGCGGCAGGATCGAGATACCTCGCGGCGGCGGCCCGGCCGTAGGAGCGAGTGCGGGAGCGGAAACGGCAGCCAGGATCGAGCTGAGCGGAGCCTCGGCGGCCCCCGCATGGCAGTTCTTCCGCACCCACGTCACCTACGGAGTCCGTCCCACCAGTGACGAGGAGTTCAGCGCGGTGCTCGCCTTCGAGCACTCCGAGACCCATCTCCGGGTCTGTGCGAGCGTCAAGGACCTGACCCAGGTGTTCGACAAGGTGAACGGCTTCTACTTCGCACAGGACTCGGTGCAGCTCCTGTTCGAGTATCCGCTGGGCAGCGGCCGGATCAGAAGCTACTTTCTCGTGCCGAAGGCCGCCGACCTGCCCGGTCCAGCGGTCGTACGGCACTACGCGGGGTTCGACCGGGCAGGCACGGAGCTGGTCGCCGACTCCTCGGCCACGGCCGAATTCTCGGACGCCGGATATCGCGTGTCGGCGCGGCTGCCGAAGAGTGAACTCTTCCCGGGACTCGGGGAGGGAGAGTGGTTCGGGTTCGATGTGGTGGTGTACGAGAGCGGCCCGCCCGGACAGGAGAAGCGATCCGTGCTCCAGTGGTCCGGCGGGCGGAACGCCATTCGTAATCCGGCCTATTTCGGCAGGGCCCGCCTTCGATGAACAACACGGTGGCGGCCGGTCGACGGACGTCGACGCACTGATGCCCGTCAACCGGCAACGCCCCGGTCACAGCGGTCAGTTCACCGTCCATCGCAGCTTGACGCCTTCGTTCCCGAGGAGGGTGTACTGCACCCGGTCGAATTTCGTGTGCTCGGGAAGCTCGAACACGAAGAAGCCCTCGGCGCTCTGACCGGGCCGCAACTTCATGAAATAGGGTACGGCGGGGCCGTCGACGATCTCGTGGTCGAGCCAGGCGGTGGCCTGGAGTGGTTCGCCGTCTCCTGAGGGCAGGAGCTGTGTCCGCCAGGGTGATTCCTCGACGAAGGTCGAGCCGACGTTGGAGAAGCTGAGCTCGACCCCGACCCAGCGGGTTCCGGGCTTGAGCTGATCCTGGGACTTCGCCGTCGGCTCGGCGGGATCGATCACACGCTTCACCGTGTAGGCGAATTTCGACCCGTCTCCAAGGTCCTTCCCCAGATCCTTGGTGATGGTGGTGCCGACGCTCACCGGAGCGGGCGCTTCGGGACTCCGGGTGCCCGTGGCCCCCGAGCCGGGGCGGCCGGTGGTGGTGTCCGTGGAGCACGCTGCGGTGCCCACGGTGATGAGCAGGGCTGTGGCCAGAGCCAGACCCGTGCGGCGCATCTGTTCCCCCGTGTTCATGCCAGAAATTATTCGGGAGTCACCCTGTCATGTCCGATCCCGGACGATCACGACAGGCCCTTCCTCTCGCATGGGAAACCTCGCGCACAGCTCTTGACCGCTGTCGGCGCTGCCCTGCGAGAATCCGATGGCTCTGGTGAGTTCTGTTCGTTACTGGTCACTTATGGTGCGCGCCAGGCCCGGCATCCGCGTGCGTGCCTCAACGAGGAGGATCGCGATGACGGTCAACCGCAGGTCGTTCCTGATCGCCGGCACCGCCGCCCCACTGGCCGGCTCGCTCGCTCCTGGAACCGCGGGCGCCGCGTCGGCCGAGCGCCCCCGTGCCACCTCGGGCAGAACCGTCGAACTGACCGACGGCTGGCGGTTCGCGCTCGTCGATCCGGCGGGCGTCACCGATCCGACCGGCGCCTACGCCGACGCGGCGGATCCCGGATACGACGACTCCGGCTGGCGGCCGGTCCGGATCCCGCACGACTGGAGTATCGAGCTGACCCCGACCAGCGGTCCCGGCACCACCTCCGGCACCGGCTTCTTCCCCGGCGGCCTCGGCTGGTACCGCACCTCGTTCACACTGCCGCCCACACTCGCCGACCGGCGGATCTCCGTCGAGTTCGACGGCGTCTACATGGATGCGAACGTGTACTGCAACGGCACGCTCGTCGGCAACCACCCTTACGGCTACACCGGGTTCGCCTTCGACCTCACCGACCTGCTGCACACCGACGGGACCACCGTCGACGTCATCGCCGTCGAGGTGCGCAACCGGCTGCCCAGCAGCCGCTGGTACTCCGGCAGCGGGATCTACCGGCACGCCCGGCTGGTCGTCACGGACCCGGTGCACCTGCGGCGTTGGGGGACGTACGTGACCACGCCCGGCCTCGCCACGACCATCGGCGAGGGCCGGGCCACCGTACGCGCACAGGTGGAGGTCGTGAACGAATCCGGCGGCGCCCGGCCGGTCACGGTCGTCACCAGGGTCCGCGACCCGCACGGCCGGGTCGTGGCGCGGGCGAGTGCGGATGTCTCCGTCCCGACGACGGCGCCCCGCACGGCGACCCTGGAGATGACCGTCGTCCGGCCCTCGCTGTGGTCCCTCGACAGCCCGCGCCTGTACGGCCTGGACACCGAGTTACGGTCCGGCGGCACGATCGTGGACACCTGCCGCGCCACCTTCGGCATCCGGTACATCGACATCGATCCCACGGGCGGGCTGTCCCTCAACGGCGAGTACGCCAAACTCCAGGGCGTCAACCTCCACCACGACCTGGGCACACTGGGTTCCGCCGTCCACATGGACGCCCTGCTGCGCCAGCTGACCCTCATGAAATCGATGGGCGTCAACGCCTTCCGGGCCTCGCACAACCCGCCCTCACCCGAGATGATCCAGGCCTGTGAGCGGCTCGGCATCCTCATGGTCGTGGAGGCCTTCGACTGCTGGCAGACCCGTAAGACCACCTACGACTACGCCCGGTTCTTCGACGCCCACAGCGACGCGGACATCGCCGAGATGGTCCGGGCCGCGCGCAACTCCCCCGCCGTCGTGATGTGGTCCATCGGCAACGAGATCCCCGACTCCACGAGCACCGCCGGACTGGCCACGGCGCAGCGCCTCATCGACGGCGTCCGCGCGCTCGACCCCAGCCGTCCGGTCGTCATCGGTTCGGACAAGTACCGCGCCCTGCCCGCCGCGGGCTCACCTGCGGACCTGATGCTGAGGAAACTCGACGGCCTGGGCCTGAACTACAACACGGCCGCCTCGGTGGACGCGCTGCACGCGCGCCACCCGCAGCTGTTCCTCTTCGAGTCCGAGTCTTCCGCCGCCACCGCGACCCGCGGGGCGTACCAGGAGCCCGGCAGCCTCAACACCGGTGAGAACCACACCCCCGGCAAGCGCGAGACCTCCTCGTACGACAACAACCTCGCCCGCTGGACGATGAGCGGCGAGTACGCGCTCAAGAAGGACCGCGACCGGCGGTTCTTCACCGGGCAGTTCCTCTGGACGGGCATCGACTACATCGGTGAGCCCACGCCGTACGACGTGTTCCCGGTGAAGGCGTCGTTCTTCGGCGCGGTGGACACGGCCGGCTTCCCCAAGGACATGTACTACCTGTTCCGGAGCCAGTGGACGAGCGAGCCGATGGTGCATCTGGTGCCGATGAACTGGACCGACCACCGGCGCGGCGAGACCGTCGAGGTCTGGGCGTACTCCAACGTGGACACCGTGGAGCTGTTCCTCGACGGAAAGTCCCTGGGCGTACGGAGATTCGACACCAAGAGGACCACCGACGGCCGGACCTACCTGGAGACCACCGAGGCGACCGGCGACGACAAGACCGTGACGTCCGGCCCCTATCCCGGCAGTTACACCAGTCCCAACGGCAGCGCCGGCAAACTGCATCTGACCTGGCAGGTCCCCTTCGCACCAGGCGTGCTGAAGGCGGTGGCCCGGCGCGGCGGGCGGGCGGTGGCCACCGACGTGCTGCGCACCGCCGGCCCGGCCCACACCGTGCGCCTCACCCCGGACCGCACCACCGTGGACGCCGACGGCCGGGCGCTGCGCTTCATCACCGCCGAGGTCATCGACGCGCGCGGTGTCCTGGTGCCCGGCGCCGACCACCTCATCGCCTTCGACGTCACCGGCGGCTCGCTGGCCGGTCTGGACAACGGGCGCCAGGAGAGCGACGAGCGGTACCGGGCAAGCACCCGGACCGCCTTTCACGGCAAGGCCCTGGCCGTCGTCCGTTCCGGCACCGTCCCCGGGGTCATCACACTCACCGCGACCGTGGACGGGCTGCGCCCCGCCACCACCACTGTCCGCGCCACCCCGGTGCACGGACCGTCGACGGTCCGGCCCGTGCCCGTCGCCCCCGATCCGGGCGCCGGCTCGCCGGACCACCCCCGGGCCGACGCCAGTTACTCCGGGGCACCGGACACCCTGCCCGCCGCCATGCTCGACGGCGACCCCGGGACCGGCTGGTCGAACGCCTACGTCAAAACCGCCACCGCCCTGCTTCCCGCCTTCGACGGCGCCCGGCCCGCCGACTGGGTATCGGTCACCTGGGCGGGCCCTCGTACCTTCGACACGGCCGAGGTCTCCTTCACCGTCGACGCGACCCACACCCTGCCCGCCTCGGTGCGGGTCTCCTACTGGGACGAGGACCGATTCGTCGCCGTACGGAACCAGCGCGTCATCTGGGCCAGCGCCTCCAGCGCACCGAGTGTGATCACCTTCGACCGTGTCACGGGCTCGCGGCTCCGGCTGGACCTGACGAGCGCTCACCCAGGCTCCGCCGAGGGCGCCCAGCGCATCACCACGCTCACGGTGCCGGACGCCTGACGGCTGCTTCCCTCGTACGTCTCCGAGCCCGGACTCCTTGCCCGTACGTCTTCCGATCCCGTCGGAACGGGCCCGGCCCGATCCCGACGAGAGGGCCTCAGGGCGTGTCCCGCAGACAACGCCCTGGGCCCGCCGGTCCACACTTCGGTACGCGCGCCGAGCACACTTCGGTCTCTTCCGTGAGGAGAGCACGGTCCGGACCGTGATGTACGCACCGGAGCCGCGCGGACAGCATGTGATCACCGACGGTCGCCAGGCCCCACGGGCGGCGAACGAGGAGGAATGCCCATGACTCGGCAGGAGTAGACATGACCCGGTTGAACGACATCGGCGGCGTCCAGGGGTTCGGCCCGCTGACCGGAATCGACGAGGCATCGGTGACACCGGTGGCGCAGGCGTACGGGCCGGACGGCCGGACCGTCTGGGAAGCCGACTGGCAGGCCCGTATCTGGGCACTGGTCATCGCTCTGGGGATCAACGGGGTCTGCTCGGCCTCGGAGTTACGCGACGCCGAGGAACGGGCGGCGCCCCACGAATTCCTGGCTGCCTCCTATTACGAGCGCGTGGTGATGGGCATCGAGAGGATTCTCCGGGAGCGCGGGCTGCTGGAAGCCGGATGACCGGTTCGGCGGGCGCCTTCCGGATCGGACAACATGTCCGGGTCCGGACCGGGGCGCCGCCCCACCACACCCGGATGCCGGCCTACCTGCGCGGCCACACCGGCCGCGTACGGGTGATCCAGCCGCCCGCGCCGCTGCCGGACGACATCGTCCTGAACGCCGCACCCGTGCGGCAACTGCGTGTGTACACCGTCGCCTTCGCCTCGCACGCGCTGTGGCGACTGCCGGACGCACCCGACCACGAGGTGCTGTGCGATCTGTGGGAGTGCTATCTGGAGCCGGCCGGGGAGCACGTGGAGGCTTTCCGGTCGTCCCGGTCCGACGGCGTGGCGTCCCACGACGAGAAGAAGTCCCACGACGAGAAGAAGGAGAGAGCGTGAGCGGAGAGCACGTCGATCTGCCGGTGGCGGCCAGGGTCCGGCGACTGGAGACGACGCTGGTGAAGGCGGGGCTGGTCACCGACGCGCAGTTGGACGCGATCCTGGAGGAACACCTTTCCAAGGCGACCCCGTTCAACGGGGCGCGGCTGGTGGCCCGTGCGTGGTGCGACCCGGACTTCCGGGAACTGCTCGTCGGCCGGCCGCAGGAGGCGCTCCGGGCCGCGGGGCTGGACGGGCTGCTCGCCGACGACGAACACCTGAGGGTGGTGGAGAACACCGAGGACACCCACAACGTGGTGGTGTGCACGCTGTGTTCGTGCTATCCGATGCTGCTGCTCGGCCCGTCACCGAGCTGGTACCGCAGCGACTCCTACCGCGCCCGGGTGGTACGTGAACCCCGCGCCGTACTGGCCGAGTTCGGGTACCTGCCCGGCCCCGATGTGCGCATCCGGGTGTGGGACGCCAGTGCGGAGGCCCGCTACATGGTGCTTCCCCGGCGGCCGGCGGACAGCGGGCATCTCGGGGAGGAAGAGCTGCGCGGTCTGGTCACACGAGCCGGGTTGATCGGGACGGCGGCCGTCTGATCCTGCTCGGCGTCCGCTCAACGGCTCCCCCGCCGCCTACCGGCATCCACGGTCTCCCCGCGTCCGCGCGCGACAGCGCGCCGCGTTCGGGGAGACCGTGGGCAGGGCCCGGTCGGGTCGGATCAGTCCGGCCCGGTCCTCAGATCAGGACTGAGGACGACGACCGTGGTTGGCTCCGTTCTTACGACGTGCCTTCTTCTTACGACGTCGCTTCGACGACATGCCGCCTCCTGTTCCAGGGATTTCCGGTGATGCTTTTCACTGCGTTTCCACCCTTTCACACCGGTGTCCCATCCGGCGATCCGGGATCGTGTCCCCCCGATCCCGGGACCGCGTACCCCGCGCCCCGCACGCCATCCCTCCGTGTGAAGCACCTCACGCCGCCCTGTGAAGCACCTCACGCCGCCAAAGCCCGGGTATGACACGGGGGTCGTCACATACGTTCGTGCAGGCCGCGAAGGCGCCGAGCGTCACGCTGCTGCTGGACGGCGTGCCCGTCACCGATGGCGAGGACGTCTCCCCGCTGCCGCCGTGCTGGACTCCCGACGGCACGCTCCCCTACCTCGCGGACGGCCGGTTACGGGCCCGGCGTCCGGGAGAGAAGTCGTCGTCCGAGGTGCGGGAGATTCCCTTCTCCGCTTCGCTGCGCGTGCCCGAACCGCGCTTCGCGCGCAAGACGTACGACTTCGACTCGACCGCTGCCCGCCCGGTGCGGGGTATTCATCTTCCGGCGCTCTCCCCGGACGGGCGGTCGGTCGCGTTCACCGCGCTCAACGCCCTGTGGGTGATGCCGATCGGCGGGCGCCCCCGGAAGCTGGTGCGGGCGGTTCCCTCCGACCGGGCCCCGGCTGTCCGCCACCGGCGAGCTGATCGACGGCAGCCGGGTCGCGTACAGCATGGGCCGGGCCCACCGGACCCGGGACGGCGTACGGCGCTCCCTGGATCGGGCGGTCGCGCTCGACTACGACTTCGTCAAGACCTATGTCCGTGCCCCGGCCTGGATCATGCGGGAGGCCGCCCGTACCGCCCACGAGCGGCTGGGCGTGCTGTCGGGGAGCCATCTCCTGTCCCCGGGAGCCGCGGAGCAGGTGTTCCCCCCTAGGGTCTTTCGTTTGGATCTTGCCGGGCTCGCGTGCCCTGGCACCGCGCCTAGCCGTGCTGTCGTGGCGGGGGCTTGCGGGGGCTCCCGCCCCGTCGGCTCCCCGCCCCCGAGAGGGGACGGGGAGCCGACGGGAGTACGGGACCGGCGCTCGCGTCATCGCGCGAATCTGGGCAACCACTTCACCTGGTAGCCGGAGTGACCGGCGTGTTCGGCGGCCATCTGCCGCACGACGAAGCCGAGGCCGACGGCGCGGCCGGACGGGAAGTCGTGTACCGGACGGTCGGTGTCCAGGTCGGACACCTCCTCGTACTCGTCGAGAAGGACCCTGGTCGTCTCGATGCGGCGCAGCGTGTTCGCGGGGTCCTGACGGGCGATGTGCCCGTCGTAGCCCTGCGTCCGCACGCTGAAGGAGACGCCGCCGGTACGGTCGTGGACTTCGCCCGGCAGCTCGGGCGGGCATCGCCAGGAGTCTCCCCCGGCAGCTCGGGCGATCTGTTCCTCCTCGTCAAGACGTGCCCGTACGAAGGCCACGAGGTCAGCGTTGTGGTCAGTCATCAGGTTCCGGTTCCTCTGTCGTCACGGGTCCCGGGCCGGCAGGTCGATCCCATCGCCGCGGGCCGGTTCCACTCGTCCAGCAGAGGATGCCGTACGCGACGGCCGCGTCATCGGGCAGGGCTGCGGCGAGTCGCGGGCGCGAGGGTCCGGTCCAGGAATGAGCCGACCGCGCGGGCGAATCCGTCCGGGTCGTCCCGGTAGAGCCAGTGCCCGCAAGCGGGAAGTTCCGTCAGCTCGGTGCCCGGCCGCATGAGCGCCATCCGGCGGGCCGTGGCGGCGGTGAGGATGAAACTCTCGGCGGCACGCAGAAGCAGGGCCGGCTGTCGGGAAGCGGCCCACTGCGCGGAGAAGTCTCCGGTCAGGGCGCGTTGGGAGGCCATCATGTCGGCGGTGTCGAAGAGCAGACCCCACCCGTCGGTGAACTCGGCGGCGCTGTCCATGAAGTAGCCGGCGTCCGGGATTCCCCGGGCGTGAATGGCGCCTTCGAGTTCTTCCGGGGAGGCGGCCCGTCGGGGCCAGGACGTGACGTCGAGCACGGGGTGTGTCTCGGGTTCCTGGTTGAGCACGGTCATATCGGCGACGACGAGTGCGGTAATGAGTTCGGGGTGGCGCCGGGCGAGGATGTGGGCGATGGTGCCTCCCATCGAGTGTCCCAGCACGGCCGCCGGGCCGAGCCGGAGCGCGCGCAGCAGGTCGGCCGCGTCGGCGACATACGTCTCGGCGGTGAGGTCGCCGCCCTTGTCCGAGAGTCCGTGAGCTCTCTGGTCGAGCGCGACAACGCGGTATCGCCCGGCCAGGGCCTCGGCCAGCGGAGCGAAGATCCGGGCACGACCGAAGTGGCCGTGCAGAGCGAGCAGGACAGGACCGGGGCCGCCGAAGTCCAGGTAGGCGAAGCGGCGTTCGCCAAGGCGGATGAACGACTCGGGCGGCATGGTCGGGCTCCTCTGCCTGGCATCAGGGGCCTGGCGTCGCGGGGTTCGGGTCCGTAAGGGCAGGATATCCAGCGCGCCCCCTCGCGGATCTGTTCACCGGAGGATTGTCGCCGTCCGCCGCCTTCTCCCGCCAACGAGCACGGCGTGCCACGGCTGACAGGCCGTGGCACGCCGTGTGATGCGGTGACACCCTCTGTCCCGGTCGCGCCCGGGACAGAGGGTGTCAGGTCAGCACGGGTCAGTGGCGGCCACCGTGATCGCGGTCGCCGTGGTGGCGGCCCCAGGACTCGGAGTCGACGGTGCGGCCGTGCTCGTTGCGGAGCGTGGCACGGTCTCCCTTGTTGCCCCAGACGTACTCGCGGCGGTCCTGGTAGACGTCTCGGCGGGTGTCACGGCCGTGTCCGGTGTGGACGCGGACGGTGGAGTGTCCGGCCAGCCGCAGGTTCTTGAAGCGGTAGCGGTTGCCGTCGCTGTCGGAGAGTGTCCAGCCCCTCAGTTCGACAGCGCCGCGACCGGTGTTGACGACCTCCACCCATTCCGCGTTCAGGCTGCGGTTGGAGTGGTCCTCCCTGCCGGGGCTGTCGTACTGGATCTCGCCCAGGGCGACCGACGAACGCGGGGCCTGCGGGCGGTGGCCGTGGCCATCGTCCGCCGAGGCCGGCAGGGCTGCCGCGCCGATCAGGGCGCCGGATGCCAGCAGGCCGGCGACAAGACGGCGAGCGGTACGAGAAGCAGACATGGTGTCCCCTCCATAAGCGCACCGGTTCCGATCGGAGCCGGTGCGCGAAACAGGTTTTCCCCGGCGGGATGCCGAGGCCACAACCTTGGCCCGCTTCCGTGCCCATCACCGGGCGAACGAGACCGAGTTACCGAACACGGACATGTCCGTAACCATCATCTGATGAACGTAAGCATCCGTCGGTGGCCGTACGGCGACACCCCTGTACGGGACACCGACCCGGTCACCGGAACCCGGCAACCGCTTACCGGACGCATGGCCCCACCCGCGTACTCCGCTCGCGCCGACGTCCTGGCCGACCCGCCTCGGATAACGGTGGACGCCCGCCGTCTCCTGCCGCGTTCGAATCTCCTCGGCCCCATCGTTCGACCAGGACGACGGCTACTGGCGCGTAGCGACGACTACTTCGGCGCGTAGATGACCCCGAGCTTGTCGATCTCGTCGCCCGAGCGGCCGGTGAAGCCGACGATCTGCCAGCCGGCCGGCGCGGTGTGGGTGACCGCGTCCGAGGTGGCGCCGCCGGCCGCCAGAGTGCGCCCCGCGTCCGTCGTGAACGCGGCGGAGAAGATCCGGGTCCGCCCGTCCTTCTGGCCTCTCGTCAGCTTGACCGAGGTCAGATGCTCGCCGGAGGCCAGGGTGAGCGAGGTGGCCGTGCCGCCCGTGCCGCCGTGGCCGAGGACCGTACCGCCGTCGAGGGTGAGGGAGAGGCCGTCGAGCCGGGAGCCGCCACGCAGCGTGAGGGTGCGGGGCGCCGGGGTGGCGGGAAGGTCGTCGCCGTCGTTGAAGGCGGCGCCGTGCGGGCCGCCGAAGGTGTCGCCGGCACGGCGGTTCGCGGGCAGCGACCAGGTGAAGTCGACGGTGTGGGGGTAGTGGTCGGAGAGGTGTTCGCCGCTGGAGTCCAGGAAGGAACGCCACTCGTTGTTGTAGCGGGTGGCGTCGAGGTTCACCAACGGGCCGCCGCGGTAGAGGACTTTGTCGACGACCTCGCAGGTGTTGGTGGGGGCCGTCTGGTCACAGACCAGCGCGTCGCTGCCGGCGGCCGGCGCCGAGCCGCCCCTGACCAGCCGCACCCAGGCGTCGGTGAGGCCGTTCTCGCTCGTGAGGGTGCGGATGTTGTCGCCCGTGCGGGTGTAGCGGGTGTTCGTGTCGCCCATCACGATGACCGCGTTGCCGCCGCTGTACGCCTGGATGAAGTCCGACAGCTGCTCGATGTTGGCCCGGCGGGCGGCCAGTGCGGCGTCCGTGGTGTCGGCGTTGGTGTGGACGTTGTACAGATCCACGAAGACACCTTCGGCGATCCGCACGCGGGCGAGCGAGAAGCCCTTCGGGGTGAGGCAGTCGGCGTTGGTGCAGTCCCTCCAGTCGCCCCGCTCGAAGTCGTCGAAGGCGTAGTCCGACAGGGTGTTGAGGCCGTCGCCGAATCCGGCGCCGCCGCTGGTGGCCGTGCGGTACGGGTGGGTGTCGTTGGCGTAGAGCGAGGCGTGGTAGTTGAAGTCCTCCTGGACGTTGATGATGTCGTACGAGCCCAGTCGCTGCCCGATGAGCGGGGTGTTGACCTCGGGGTTGCCGTCGCCGAGGCCGAGCGGGAGTCCGGCGATGTTGTACGTAAGGACATTGAACGAGCCGGATTCGGCGGCGGCGGTCGCGGCGGCCTCGGCGGAGGCGGGTGCGGCGCCGGTGGTGGCGAGGCCGGTGAGCGCGAGCGTTCCGGCGGCGAGGAGGCCGGTCAGTCTTCGTATCGGGGTTCGTGTGGGGGTTCGCATCGCGAGAGATCACTCCTGGGGAGATGAGCCGGTGCGGGGACGAGCCGAGTGGGACAGGCGCGCGCCGGTCCGCGAGCACACTCACCTCGCCGTCACGCGCCACCGTCCCCGGCGAAGTCTCTCGCTCCGCAGGAGTATTCGCGCCCCTAGAAAGCTGTGAATTTCCCATGTGTCGAGCGCAGGTTCTCCAGCCGTCGCTCGATCGCCTGGAGCGCTCCGGGCCGACGGCCGGGCACCTGACGGCGCAGCGCGAGGAGGGCCGGTGCCAGCAGGCCCGCCCGCGCCTGGTCGTCGATCTGTTCCCACTGGTGGTGGGCGCGGTCGGCCGCGGCTTCGACCTCGGTGTCGTCCGGGAGCTGTCGGCGCGCCAGGCGGGCTTCGGCCGCTGCCGTCCACAACTCGCAGCTGCGGGCCGCTTCCTGGGCGAGGCGGGCCAGATCGGCGCGTACTTCCAGCCAGTGGATCGCCTGCGTCGAGCCGGGCCCGTACATGCGCAGTGCCTCGCTCTCCCACATGGCGGCGATCGTGGCGGCCTCGGTGTGCCGCCCGCCGCGGGCGGCGGCCAGGATCGCGGGATGCGGGTCGTCCGCGGGCGGTTCGGCGACCACGGGGGCGTGCGAGCCGGGGGGCGGTGGGGCGGGAGTCCGGTCATGGCGCTCGGGCTCGGAACCGGGCGCGGGAGCCGCGCCGGGCGCGGGAGCCGCGCCGGGCGCGGGAGGCGAGGCGGGCCCGGGAGCGTCACCGTACGCGGGAGCCTCGCCGTACGCGTGGGGGGAAGCGGACCCGGCGTGGCTCTCGCCGGACGGCGGACGGCTCTCGACGGGCGGCTCTCGCCGGACAGCGCGCGCACCACCCTCAACGGGAGCCGTGGGCGCGGGTGGAGCGTCCACGGCGAGGAGCAGCGCGCCGTCGGTTCCGGCGCGGGTGGCGGCCTGCTGGTGGAGCTGGGCGAGCGGCGGCTGTGCCCCGCTGCGCCAGATCGCCGCGTACGCGTTCAGGTAGGCGGGGGCGACGATCGTACGGCGCGGCGGTGGCGGCGCCACGCGTCCGTACAGACGTGTGCCGTAGCCGAGCGCGAGACCTTCCACGCCCAACTGCTCCCAGGCCTCCGCGTCCGCCACCAGGTCCACGACGACCGTGGTGGTGCCCGGACGGCGCAGCTTGAGTTCGCCGGTCAGCCAGTGCCAGGGCAGGCCCGTGTAGCGCAGGGTGGTGGGGGTCGTACGGGCCAGCGCGAGGTGGACCAGGCGCTGCTTGTGGTCCAGATGGAGTTGTCCCGCGATGTAGAGGGACAGGGGTCCGGCCGTGGCGGCCGCGGCCCGGATACGGGTGAGTACGGTCTGCGGGGCGAGCGGATCGGCGAGTTCGATCACGGTCGCGGCGGCCGTGCCCGTCAGCGTGCTCGGGGATACCGCCGCGAGCGCGGGTAGTGCAGACGCTGCGTCGATGAGACACCCTTTGCCTGCCGGAGCGGCCGCGAGCAGCAGCGCGGTCCCCGATACGGTGCCCTCCCCTGTGATCATCACACCAGCACCGTAACCCGCCGGGCCGGTCGGCTCACCCTCGACTGCCCCAACGCGCGGTGAGTGAGGCGCCGGTCACCACGAGTCCGGGGCGCGGACGGGCCGGTCCGGGCCTGGTCGGAGTGGGCTCCGGGGCCGTCGGCGGGGGCGGGCATCACGCCATCAGCCGTGCTGGGCAAGGCACTTGAGGGTCCTTGCGCTCATTCACCCCTCGTGACCGGCGGGACCAAGGTAGCGTCCGGTGGCGGGCGGACAGTCGGGGCAGACGTCAGGAGAAGGAGGCGGCTCGGTGACGGGATCATCCGATCGCAGACAGCCGACACGACGTACGGTGCTCGAACCGACCCATGTCATGCGCCGGCGGCGGCCACGCCCGCTGTCGGACTTCGACGAACTGTTCCGGCCCGACGAGAGCCGGCCCGACGCACACGAGGGCGGCCGGGGCGAGGGCTGGGAGCGGGTGACGACGCCCGGCACCACGGCGGCCTGGGTCCCGGAGGCGTCGCAGGACTCCGAGGACACCGACGAGTTACCGCGCGTTCCCTCCACGGGGCACGGCACCGAGTGGACCGCGCCCACCGCCCGGTGGCAACGCGACCGCAAGGTCGGCGTCCTCGCCGCCCTGGGCACGGCGGGAGCCGCGGGCTTCGGTATCGCGCTGCTGATCACCTGGAGCGGTACGGGAGAGCGGCCGCAGGCCTCGGCACCGGCGCCCGCGCCGACCGCGAGCACCGCCCCGGCGGATCCCGGGACTCCGGCCGAACCGGTGCCACCGGCCTCCGACCCGGGCGTACTGCAACAGGGAGACAGCGGCCCGCGGGTGAGCGACCTCCAGGAACGGCTGCTGCGCATCCCCGACGTGTACGAGGGCGGCAGCGTGAGCGGCACGTACGACACGTCCCTGACCGAAGCCGTCGGCCGCTTCCAGCTCTGGTACGGCATCCGCGGCGACGAGACCGGCGTCTACGGCGACGACACCCGCCGCGATCTCGAATCCCGCACGGGGACCTGAGAATTGGCGGTGCCCGTCACGGTGCCGGGCCGGACGGCGGGGCGTCGACCCGCTCGCCGAGGCGGACGCCGTCGCGGGCCGTCCAGTGACGGCGCAGCACCCGGACGCCCACGCACGTATTGACCGTGGTGACGGCGGGAAAGGCACCGAGGTCCGTGGTGATGAAGCGGGCCAGGTCCTCCTCGTCGCGGAAGACTCCGTAGTGGATGACCGAGGCGGAGCCGGCCACCATCGACACATGGCGGGCGGAGGGGTGGCCGCCCAGGGTGTCGAGGAGTCCGGGGATCGCCTGCGGGAGCACGGTCAGGGCCATCAGGGCGTTGAGCGGGAAGCCCAGCAGGGTGGGTTCGATCTCCACCCGGGGCACCAGGGCGCCGCATTCCAGGAGCGACTGCGAGGTGCGGTAGGCCGTCGAGCGGCTGACACCCAGCTCGCGGGCGATGTCGGCGGCCGGGATCCGGCCGTTGGCCACCATCAGGTCCAGGGTGCGTTCCTCCAGGTCCGACAGCTGGCCGGGGGAGGTCAGCCGGTCCCTGGTGACCTGGACGGCGTGCTCGCGCAGGTGGCCGGTCTGCTCTTCGGTGAGCCGGTGCAGCCGCCAGCTCTGGCCCATGGTGTGTGCGCGCAGGACCAGTTGGGACTCGGTGGAGACGATGCCCTCTATGGCGGGCAGGCGGTTGGTCAGCAGATCGAAGATGTCGGTGCCGAGCAGCGGGTAGACGCTGCAGTAGATGTCGGCGCTGCCGGTCGTCAGCAGCAGTGTCTGCACCTCGGGCAGCTCCAGGATGCGCCGCGCGACCTCCTCGGAGCGTCCGGGGGCGCACTTGATCCACACCTGGCGCGGGTTCTCCGTGGTGATCAGTGGCCAGTCCACCCGGCCGACCACCCGCAGCAGTCGGTCGTCGCGCAGCCGTGAGAGGCGGCGGGCGATGGTGCTCGGTGAGCTGTCCAGCACGTCGGCGAGGGCATTGACCGGGGTGCGCGGCGCGACCTGGAGCGCGGCGACCAGGTCGAGATCGACGTCATCGAGGAGCCGTTCCTCCGGTCGTGCCGACGACCGGCGCGTGGTGACGGTGGGCGAGGCCATGGCCCGATCCTAACCCTTCCCATCATCAAGAAGTTACGCGGATGAAATGACCGCGATGGCGCTACTCATTGACACAATCGTTCATCCTGACGTCTTATTGCGGATCAATACGCCGCAGCGCCGCTGCTGGGAAGGACCGATGTGGTGACCAAGACAACGACGGTGGACCGTCCCGCGGCATCCGTGGCGCTGACGCTACGGCTGCTGGGCGGCATCGAACGCGTGGGCAACAGACTCCCACACCCGTTCTGGCTCTTCGTGATACTCAGCGGAGTCCTGATCGTCCTGAGCTGGGGCCTGCACGCCATGGGCGTGTCCGCCGAGTCGCCCACCGACGGCGCGACCGTGGCGGTGAAGAGCCTGGTCTCGGACGCCGGTGTCACGATGATGCTCGACGACCTGATCGACAACTACGCGACGTTCCCGCCCCTGGGGGTCGTCCTCGTCGTCATGCTCGGCGTATCGGTCGCGGACAAGGCCGGACTGCTCACCGCCATGCTGCGGGCGGCGCTGGCGAAGGTACCGGTCAAGGCCGTCACGTACATGATCGCGCTCACCGGGATGCTCGCCCACATCGCCTCGGACGCGGCGTTCGTGGTCATGATCCCGCTCGGCGCGATCGCCTACCGCTCGGTCGGGCGCAATCCCGTGCTGGGCGCGGTGGTCGCCTTCGTCTCGGTCTCCGGAGGACATGCGGCCAGCCCGCTGGTCACCCCCTCGGACGCCACGCTGGCCGCATTGACCACGGCCGCGGCGCACACCATCGACCCCCATTACACGGTCACCCCGGTGGCCAACTACTTCTTCTCGCTCGTCTCCTCCCTTGTCCTGGCGCTGGTCATCACCGTGGTCGCCGAGACCCTGCTGAAGCGGCGGGTCGCGATGATGGTGGCCGAGGACGGGGAGGAAGCGGCCGAGCCCGGGGAGGAACTCCCCGATCTGTCGCTGTCGGACGCCGAGCGGCGCGGGCTGCGGGGGGCCGGCTTCGTCGCCCTGGCGCTGATCGCCGCCATCGCCGTCGCGGCCCTGCCCACCGGTTCCCCGCTGCGCGGTGAGCACGGCGCCGTCATCGACTCGCCGCTCGTGCACAACATCGCCGTCTTCCTCTCACTGATCTTCTTCGCCACCGGAATCGCGTACGGCCGGGCGGTGGGAGTCATCCGCGGCGCCAAGGACGTCCCCGAGATGATGGCCCTGGGACTGCGCGAACTCACCCCGATCCTGGTGCTGTTCTTCGCGATCTCACAGTTCCTCGCCTACTTCAAGTGGACGTCGATCGGCGAGGTCGTGGCCATCACCGGAGCGGAACTGCTGGACTCCTCCGGTGTACCGATCACTCTGATCTTCGTGGGTGTCATCCTCGTGGTCAGCGTGATGAATCTGCTCCTCACCAGCGGATCCGCCATGTGGGCGCTGATCGGGCCGGTGTTCGTGCCCATGATGATGCTGCTGCATGTCGCGCCGGAGACCACCTGGGCGCTGTACCGGATCGCCGACTCCTGTACGAACCCGATCACCCCGATGAGCCCGTACTTCGTCCTGTGTCTCGGCTTCGTCCGCCGCTACCGGCCCACCGCGGGCATCGGCACCCTGATGTCCCTGACGCTGCCGGTCTCCATCGCGATGCTGCTCGTGTGGACCGTGCTCTTCCTCGCCTGGTACTCCGTCGGCCTGCCCTTCGGCCCCGGATCACCGACCCCCTGACGCGCCGCCCGGCGCTCACCACCGACTCGGACCGGGACCACCCGGTCCGCCCGGAGAAACACGGAGGCACCCAGAGAACATGTCCGCACCCGCACCCGAACCCGCGCCCCTGTCCGTACCGTTGTCCCCGTCCGACGGCCCCGCGCTGACCCGTATCGCGGCCTGGTGCCGTGAGGCGGACCACGAGCAGGCCTGCCTCGCCGACCTGTGCCGGCTGGTCGAGCAGGAGTCGCCCAGTGACGACAAGGCACTCCTCGACGCCACCGCCGATCTCCTCCTGGAGCTGCTCGCCGACCGGCTGGGCACACCGGACCGCACCGTGCGCCACCGTGACCCGGAACTCGGCGACGTCGTCGAGGCCGAGTACACCGGCACCACCCCGTCGGGCCCCGTCGTCACGGTCGTCGGCCACTACGACACCGTCTGGCCGGCCGGCACCCTCGACGCCTGGCCGTTCACCGTCACCGACGGCCACGCGTCGGGTCCGGGCGCCTTCGACATGAAGGCCGGCCTGGCCCAGGGCATGTGGGCGCTGCGCGCCCTGCGCGAACTCGGCCTGCCCCGGCCCACCGTACGGTTCGTCTTCAACGGCGACGAGGAGACCGGCAGCGTCATCTCCCGCCCGCACATCGAACGGGCGACGCAGGACGCCGCCGCCACCCTGGTCCTGGAGCCGGGCGGTGCGTGGGGCATCAAGGCGGGCCGCAAGGGCGTCGGCATCTTCACCCTGACCGTGACCGGCACCGAGGCCCACGCCGGTCTCGATCCGGCCAAGGGCGCCAGCGCCATCCACGCACTGGCCGACGTCATCGGGCAACTGGTCGCCGCCGCCGCCCCCGAGCGGGGCACCACCATCAACGTCGGCCGGATCAGCGGCGGTACGGCCCGTAATGTCATCGCGGGCGAGGCGCACGGCCTCGTCGACATCCGGGTCACCGATCAGGACGAGATCCGGCGGATGGACCAGGTGCTGGCCGGCCTGGCGGCCACCGACACCCGGGTCACCGTCACGCTCGGCGGCGGCTGGAACCGGCCTCCCATGCAGCCCGGTCCGGGCAGCCGCAAGCTGTTCGCGCTCGCGGACAGCGTCGCCACCCACATCCGGGGCCCTCTGGCGGAACTGTTCGTCGGCGGCGGCAGCGACGCGAACTTCGTCTCCGCCCTCGGCCGCCCGGTCCTGTGCGGCATGGGCGCCACCGGCGACGGAGCACACGCCCGGCACGAGCACATCGTCACGGGCGACATGCCCGACCGCACCGCTCTCACCGCCGGTACGCTCCTGCGTCTCGCCGAAGAGCCGCTCACCGGGAACTGACCGGCACGCACGGCCGGTGGAGCACGCCCTCGGGCGGAGTTCCACGGCCCCCTGCCCCGCCCGCCCCGGACCGGTGACGGATCGCTCCCGTCACCGGTCCGGGGCGAAGTCCCCTCCGACGTCGGCGGTCCGGCCCGAACTGGTCGCCACCGCGGAGTAGCGGTCGCCACCGGCGTCCCGCCCGCCTTCGGCGTGGTCGTACTGTCCCGCGAAGACATGTTCGCCCGCCGGCACCACCACACCGTCCTTCAGCGTCCACCGGAAGACCAGGTCACCGTCCTCCACCCGCGCCGAGACGACGAAGTCCTCGACGGGCAGCGACCGCCAGGAGCCGGTGTCCCGCACCCCGCCGGTCTGCGCGACGCGCAGTTCCACCGTCAGCGAGTTGAGCGGCCGTTCCGCCCTGATCGTGACATTGCTCTGCGCCCAGTAGTCGTTGCTGTTCGGGTCGAGCGAGCCGTCCGACCACAGATACCCGTCCTCGGCGACCGGTGTCCCGGCGCCGGGGGTACCGGACGGGCCGTCCGGCGTGGGCGTGGCGGAGGGGCCGTTCGTACGCTCCGAGTCGGGCGTGTCCGTCGGCCGGGGGATACGGCTCGGCGTGGGCTCCGCCGGGCGGCCGGAGTCCGAAGGGCCCGGCGCCGGGGCGGCGGACGGGCTCGCCGGTCCCGGGGTGGTCGCCACGGTTCCCGACGTGTCGGTACCGCCCGTGACGGCGCCGTAGGCGAAGACGCCCACGCCCAGGGTGGCGACCCCCGCGGCCGTCACCGCGACCACCCGCAGCCACGGCGCCGGGCGGGGAACCCGCTGACGGCCGGGGTCCTGCTCCGGACCCGCCATGCCCCGCTCGATCCGCGCCAGCATCCGCTCACGGTCCGGACGGTGTGCCTGCGCCGCCTCTCCCAGCCGCCTGTGCAGGTCGTCCATCAGCTCCTCCCCTCCGCGCGTTCCGAAGCAACCGTCGCACGTACGCCTTCCGTTGTGGTGCCGGGCCCCAGCAGCCGCTCCAATTCGGCCATCCCGCGCGACGACTGGCTCTTCACGGTGCCCACGGATATGCCCAGAGTGAGAGCGGTGTCGCGTTCGGAGATGTCCAGGGCGTAACGCAGCACCACGCAGGCGCGCTTACGGAACGGCAACCGCCGTAACGCCGCCCGGACATCGAGCACGGCCGGCACGTCCGGGTCGTCGAAGCGCTCACCGCGCTGCGAGAAGAACAGCGAGACGCGGCGCCGCTCCCGCACCGCGCTGCGGATCTGGGAGCGTGCCAGATTCGCGACCACTCCACGGGCGTACGCGACCGGGTGGTCGGCTGCCCGGACCCGGTCCCAGCGGTGCCACAGCGCGAGCAGGGCGTCCGAGGCCAGGTCGTCGGCCGTGTCGGCGTCGCCCGTCAACAGGTAGGCCAGCCGCGACAGTTCCGCGTAGTACCGCTCGAAGAACTCATGGAACTCGGCGGCGATGGCGTCGTCGACGACCCTGCCCACGAAGCCACTCCCTGTCTGCCGTCCACTCCCCCGCCGACCGTCCCACCACCACCATCAGCGAGGTGCGTGAGCGTAACAACAGAAAAGACAGAAAGAGGAAGCCACCCTCCAGGACCGGCCAGCATCCACCGCAACACACACTGGTTCGACACAACAGGAACAGTCGGCTCCGCACCGGCCGGTGCAGGGCGTCCTGACTGTCCTTCCGCCGTGTTCCGGCCCTGGGGTGCACCCGGACGAGAAAGATCAAGATGGCTGAAACGGCCGCCTCCGGAGCGGGGGGCTCCTATCGGTTCAGGTAGGCGAGGCCGGGGTGCACGCTCGTGTAGCCGTCCACCAGGCGGCGGGCGACGGCCACGGAGTCCACCAGGGGGTGCAGTGCGAAGGCCTTCGCCGCGGTGGCGCGCGAGCCGCTCTCGGCGGCCGCGAGGACCTCGCGCTCGACGGCCTTGACGGCGCACACCAGGGCGGTGGCGTGGTCCGGCAGGGGCGCCGCGGACAGCGGGCGGGCTCCGTTCGCGTCCACGAGGCAGGGCACCTCGATGACGGCCTCCTCGTCCAGGACCCGCAGCGTGGTGCGGTTGCGGACGTTGAGGATGAGCGTGGCGCGTTCGTCGCGGGCGATGGCGCGCATCAGGAAGAGGGCGACCTTCTCGTAGCCGCCGGACTCCAGGTCACTGGCGTCGCGCTCGCCGACGCCCGCCGCCTCGCGGTTCTCCGCCATGTAGGTGGCTTCACGTTCGGCGCGGGTACGGTCCCAGGTTGTCAGGGCGGGCGCGTCCGGGCGCTCCATCTCCTCGTAGAAACGGGCCTGTTGGTCGCGCAGGAAGGCGCCGCGGGTCTGTTCCGCCTCCTGGTAGGCGCGGACGGCTTCCCTGTTGAAGTAGTAGTAGTGCAGGTACTCGTTGGGGATCGCGCCGAGGGACTGGAGCCACTCGGGGCCGAACAGCCTGCCCTCCTCGAAGGAGCCGAGGGCCTCGGTGTCGGCGAGCAGGCGCGGGAGTTCGTCGCGTCCCGCGACGTACAGGCCGCGCAGCCAGCCGAGGTGGTTGAGGCCGACGTAGTCGATCCGTGCCTCGTCCGGGTCGGCTCCCAGGAGGCGCGCGACGCGCCGGCCCATCCCCACGGGCGAGTCGCAGATCCCGATGACGCGGTCGCCGAGGTGGCGGGACATCGCCTCGGTGACCAGGCCCGCAGGGTTGGTGAAGTTGATGACCCAGGCGTCGGGGGCGAGCCGGGCGACGCGTCGCGCGATGTCGACGGCGACGGGGACCGTGCGCAGTCCGTACGCGATACCGCCCGCGCCGACCGTCTCCTGGCCCAGGACCCCCAGGTCCAGCGCGACGCGCTCGTCGGCCGCGCGGCCTTCGAGGCCGCCGACGCGGATCGCGGAGAAGACGAAGTCGGCGCCGCGCAGCGCCTCGTCAAGGTCGGTGGTGACGGAGAGCAGCGGTGCGTCGGGGACGGACGCGGCCTGTTCGGCCAGGACGCGGGCGACGGCCGTGAGCCTGGCGGTGTCCAGGTCGTGGAGGGTGACGTGGGTGACGCGGCCCTCCGCATGGTCGCCGAGCAGCGCTCCGTACACCAGCGGCACCCGGAATCCGCCACCACCGAGAATTGTCAGCCTCACTCCGCAACCACCTTCGCGTTCACGCCACAACCACCTTCCGGCGGAGCCTACGCGGGTGGCCGTGCCGGAGGGGCAGGGGCCGCGGGCGACCGCCGTCCTCCCCGTACGGGCGATGGCCGGGGCAGGAGGCCGGCAGCACCGTGGCGGCTGCTCCCCTGCCCCGTCACGCGACAGGTCACTCCCCGGGTGCTCAGGCGTGGAAGGAGTGTTCCGTCGTCGACCGGTACGTCTCCCCCGGGCGCAGCACCGTGGACGGGAACGACGGCCGGTTCGGGGAGTCCGGGAAGTGCTGGGTCTCCAGGCACAGGCCGTCGCCCTGCCGGTAGATCCGGCCCGAGGTGCCGGCCAGCGTGCCGACGAGGAAGTTGCCCGAGTAGAACTGCACTCCGGGTTCGGTCGTCGCGATCCTCAGGGTGCGCCCCGAGCCGGGGTCGCTCAGTGTCGCGGCGTGCCGGGGTGCGGCCGTGACTCCCTTGTCGAGCACCCAGTTGTGATCGAAGCCCTGGGCGCGCAGCAGTTGCGGGTGGCCGGTTCGGATGTCGCGGCCGACGGGTTTGCCGGACCGGAAGTCGAAGGGGGTCCGGGCCACCGCGGCCAGTTCCCCGGTCGGGATCAGGGTGGTGTCGACGGGGGTGTAGCGGGACGCGTCGAGGGTCAGCTCGTGGCCGTACACATCGCCGCTGCCCTCCCCCGCGAGGTTGAAGTAGGTGTGATTGGTGAGGTTGACGACCGTTGCCCTGTCCGTCGTGGCCGCGTAGTCGATGCGCCAGGTCCCCCGGGGTGTGAGGGTGTACGTCACCGTCACCCGCAGGGTGCCGGGATAGCCCATCTCGCCGTCCGCGCTGATGTAGCGCAGGACGATGCCCACACCCGTGGAGCCGGTGAAGGGCTCCACGTCCCAGACTCTCCTGTCGAATCCCTTCGTTCCGCCGTGCAGGCTGTTCGCCCCGTCGTTCAGGGGGAGTTGGTAGGTGCGGCCGTCGAGCGTGAAGCGGCCCCCGGCGATCCTGTTGCCGTACCGGCCGATCAGCGCGCCGAAGAAGGTGGTGGCCTTGAGGTAGTCGTCGATGTTGTCGAAACCCAGGGAGACATTGGCGTACCGGCCATGGCGGTCCGGTATCTCCAGCGACTGGACGACGCCTCCGTAGCTCAGCACTCTCAGACGGGTGCCGCCGTTCTCCAGGGTCCAGCGGTACACCTTGGTGCCGTCGGGGAGCTTGCCGAACGATTCGCGCGTCGGTGTCCTGCCGCTGCCGGACGCGGCTCGGGCCGTCCCCGCCGCGGCGGCGCTCAGGCCCACGGCGGCGGCTCCCGCCAGCACCGCGCGTCTGGTGGCCGGACTCGTACGCGGGGCGTCGGAGGAATCAGTGTGCATGAGCGCGGCTCCTGTCGGATGGTGTGGTGAACTTCCGGTCCCCGCAAGGTGGCTTCCGGTCCCCGCGAGGTGAACTACCGGTCCCCGCACGTGACATGACCGATTCCCTCATCGGGTCCTGAGCCGCATGAAGGTGATCGAATTCGGCGGGAAGGTGTGGGTGAAGGTGGCGCCGACGCCCGTCACGGTCGACGTCACGGGTTGGATCGGCCGGTCGTCGGCGGTGTTCACCGCGTCCGGGGCGCCGCTGAGGGTCGTCAGCCGCGCGGTCGGTGCGACGTTCGCGGACCGGCCCAGGTCGATCCGGGTGCGGGCCGCCGCGTCCTGCGCGTTGACCACCTTGACGATCAGGTCGTTCTTGTCGCGGGTGACGACCTGACGGAAGGGTTCGGCGATCTTGTCGTCGGTGAAGCCTCCCCACTTCGTACCGTCGACATAGAGAGTGACCTGGCGGCCCCGGACCTCGACGCGCAGGTCGTAGGCGCGGCCGGTCTCGATCTTCGTGCCGTCGGAGATCATGGTCTGCTTGGCGCCGCCGACCGACTTCTCGACGGCGGACTGTGTGTTGTTCCAGCCGCCCAGGTTCCACCAGTAGAAGTTGCCGGTGTCCTTGACACCGAAGGCGACCAGGAACCCTTCCTTGCCGGACCGTTTGGTGGCCTTCACTCGCAGGTCGTAGTCCTGCCAGGCCGGATCGCCCGCGGTGACCAGGGTGTTCTCGGCCGCGGCGTCGGACTGGACGTACTGGCCGTCCTGAATGGTCCAGGTGCCGGTGCCCGCCGCCTTCGTCCACCGGCTGTCACCGGCCGAGAAGTCCTCGGTGAGCAGCGGTGTTCCGTCGGCTCCGGTGACCCGCACATCGTCGTAGGCGGCGCTCGTCGCCCAGGTGGAGAGGCCGATCGCGCCCGTGATCGGGGCCGAGGGGGCCGGGGCGGCGGTCGCGCTGCTGGGGACGACACGGTCGCCGGCGTTCGTCATGAACAGCTTCTGCGTCTCGTAGTTCGCCGAGCCCCAGGAGCGTGTGTTGTCGAACCAGATCATGTCGGGCCGCCACTGCACCGAGCCGGTGTGGGCCAGGAGCGGGGCGTACGAGGCGAGCTTCACCACGTCGGCGTTGCGTTCCAGGCCGGTCATGAACGCAGCCTCGGCGAGTGCGTTGCGGAACCGGTTGTCCTGCGAGGCGTACTCGCCGAGGAACACCTTCGGCCCCGAGCGGTCGTAGGAGTCGTAGCGCCCGTTGTTCTCCAGGAACCACTGGGGGCTGTTGTAGTAGTGCTCGTCCACCATCGCCACGTCGGCGTCGCGGTTGAGCTGCCAGGCCCGGTCGAAGGTCGGACCGCTGTCGTCGGGGCCGGAGTTGGAGATCACGGTGATGTCCGGGTGGGCGGCCTCGATCGCCTTCCTGAACTGGGTGAACCGCTCGAAGAACGCGTCGGGGAGGTTCTCCTCGTTGCCCACCTCCACATGGGTGAGGCCGAACGGCCGGGGGTGGCCCATCTCCGCGCGCTTCCTGCCCCAGGCCGAGGTGGCGGGTCCGTTGGCGAACTCGATGAGATCGAGGGTGTCCTGGATGTGGCGCTTCAGCAGGGCGGGGTCGTCGGTCGCCTTGTTCTGTCCGCATCCGGTGACCAGGGCGGGAACGACGGGCAGGGCCATCGCGCCGATGTCCTCGGCGTACTGGAAGTACTCGTAGTAGCCCAGGCCGTAACTCTGGTTGTAGCCCCAGAAGTTCGCGTTGGTCGCGCGCTGCTCGACCGGGCCCACCGTGTCTTTCCACTGGTAGGAACGCTTGCGCTGCCATCCGGAGGCTTCGTCGTACCCCTCGTGGCTGCCGGTGTTGACGAGGCAGCCGCCGGGGAAGCGGAGAAAACCGGGCCGCAGGGCGGCGATCTTCTCGGCGAGGTCCTTGCGCAGGCCGTTCGCGCGTCCCTTGTACGTGTCCCTGGGGAAGAGGGAGACCATGTCGAGCCGGACGGTACCGGTGCCGCCCGCGGTGACGGCGAGGCGTCCCGCGGACTCGGTGGCCGTGGCGGTGAGTGTGCCGGTGTACTTGGTCCACCGGTCACCGCGTGCGGTGACGCGCGCCGGACTCGCGAGCGCGGTGCCGTCGGCGGAGCGCAGGGCGACCGTGAGCGGCGTCCCGGCCGCCCGGTCGGTGCGCGCCCAGACCGAGAAGTCGTAGCGTTCGCCCCGCGTCACGGCGATGCCGGTGCTGTAGCCGGAGTTGACGACGCCGGTCCCGGCGTCCGTCCCGTCGAGGTCCAGGCGCAGGTAGGTGCGGTTGCGCTCGCCCAGCCGCCCGGCGTCGCCGACGGCCGCGGCCGTGCCCGTCCCGGTGGGTGTCCACGCGGTCATCGGCGTGTAGGAGGCGTTGTCGGCGGTGCTGTACTCGAACGACCGGTTCTGTACGAGTTCGGCGTACAGGCCACCGTCCGCGGCGCGGTTGATGTCCTCGTAGAAGACGCCGTACATCGTGTCGTCGATCGCCGGGCCGGTGCGGCTCGTGTCGACGGTGAGGCCGTAGTCGGTGGTGGGAACCCGGTCGGTGGCGGAGGCGCGACCGGTGATGCCTTCCGTGGCGTTCGCGGGCGCCTGAAGCGCGTTGGCCGTCACCAGGAGCGCCACGGCCATGAGCGCCGGTCTCCAGCGTGTGCGTGGCATGAGTGTCTGCGGCTCCTCGTTCGAAATACCGGACGACGGTCAGAACTTCGAACGGCAACATAAGGAGAGGCGGCACAGGCGTCAATGGGTCGCGCAGCACGACATGGCCCGGACGGCGGCCGGGCCGCGTCCGGCGGGCGGCCGGGCCTGTCGCAGGTGCGCCGGTTGTCTCAGATGTCCAGCAGATCCTGGGCGCGCACCGGAAGGCCGGTCACAAAGGACTGGTTCGCGGCCAGGCCCGTGACCAGGGACCGGGCGCCGTCGCTCGCGTCCGCCGCGCGTCCCAGGGCGTCCGTCGCGCCCGCTTCCCGCCGGCCGAAGAGGTCCTCCAGCATGCGCACGTCCCCGCCGCCGTGTCCGCCCTCGCCGGTCTCGACGTTCACCTCGCGCGGCTCTTCCCAGAACCGGCGCAGCAGCAGCTCCGTGCGGCCCGCCTCGTCGCCCGCGGCCGCGCCGTGCATCACCGCGCTCGCGCCGTCCGTACGGATCCGGGGCCGGGCCCATGTCGACTCCTCGACCAGCAACTCCAGTCGGCCCTCACTGCCGTTGAAGGAGATCCGGTACCCCTCCCAGGGCGCGTACGCGGTGAGGTGGTAGGTGAGCGTGGCGCCGGAGGCGTACCGCACCAGTACGGCCATGTCGTCCTCGATCGTCACCCCGGGGCCGAACACGTTCTGGTCGCGGTGGTAGCCGTCCTCGGCCTCAGCGTCCAGGTAGAGCGCGCTGAGCACCGGGGAGTCCGCCAGGTGTACGGCGAACGGGTCGTCGGCCGCCGCCGGGGAGCCGTGCGCGCGGGCGTAGTCGCGGGCGAGGCCGCGGCGCCGGCCCGCCTCGTCGCCGTAGAAGAAGCGCCCGCCCTGCGCGAACACCGTCTCCGGCTCCGAGTCCAGCCACCAGTTGACCAGGTCGAAGTGGTGGGTGGCCTTGTGCACCATCAGCCCGCCGGAGTTGGCCTTGTCGCGGTGCCAGCGGCGGAAGTAGTCGGCGCCGTGCCGCAGGTCGAGCAGCCACTCGAAATGCACCGAGCCGACCTCGCCGATCCGGCCGGCCGCGAGGGTCTCGCGTACGGCGGCGTGCACCGGGTTGTAGCGGTAGTTGAAGGCCACGCGCACCTGGCGTCCGGTACGTCGCCGGGCGTCCAGGATGCGGCGGGCGCGCTCGGCGTCCGTGGTCATCGGCTTCTCGGTCACCACGTCGCAGCCCGCTTCCAGCGCCCGCACGATGTAGTGATCATGGGTGCGGTCCACGGTGCACACGACGACGAGGTCGACGCGTTCGCGGCGCAGCATCTCCTCGAACTCCCCGGCGCCGTAGGCCGGTACGGCCGGCCGGCCGGTGCCGGAGGCCGCGATCCATTCGTTGTGGACGGCCATGCGGTGGGCGTTGACATCGCAGAGGCCGACCAGCTCGATCCGGTCCGCGTACGGTCCGGTCAGGGCTTCGGTGAAGAGCTGGGCGCGGGCGCCCAGGCCCACCACGGCGCAGCGGCGGCGTGCGGTGTCGTCGGGTGACATGCGGTCTCCGTTCGGCGAGGTGGTGTGTACCGTTGCGTGGCATCGCGCGGTGTTGTGTTCGGTGTTCTCCTTCACGCCGGGGGCGGATGACGGCGGCAACGGTTGCACGCGGCCCGGCGAACGGCAAGAGACGCGACGTGCCCAAGAGGCCACCCCCGGCCTCTGCGCGCGGCCTCCAACTTTCAGCTGGTGATTCGGTACACGGCATTGACGGAAGTCCGCCGACGCGCGTAACTTCCGGGCCAGTTCGAGACAGAGTGGGAACGTTTGCAGACGTGCCTCCGCTCTCCCAGACCCGTCGAGCGAAGGACCGCGATGTCCGCCACCCGCTGTCCCACGGCGGCCCCGTCCGGGCCCCGGGCACCCCGGCGCCCGGCGCGGAGTCCGGCCTCAGCTCTCGATCGCGGCGGTCGATCCCCGTACCACCAGGTGCGTGGGCAGGATCCGCTGCAAGGGCTCCGCCCCCTCGACGGCGGGCGTCCCCAGGGTGCGGAACAGCAGATCGACGGCGGCCCGTGCGCCGTGCGCCTTGGGTACGTGGACGGTGGTGAGCGGCGGGGCGGCCATCCCCGCCAGGGCGATGTCGTCGCAGCCGACCACGCTCATCTCGTCCGGCACCCGGACCCCGCGCGCGGTGAACCGGCTGATCAGACCGAACGCGACGATGTCGTTGAAGGCCACCACCGCGCTCGCCCCGCTGGCGAGGACGACATCCGCCGCGCCGGTGATCCCGCCGTCGAAATGGGGGGCCACGCTGCCGACATGGACGATCTCGACCTTGCCGGACTCGGCCATGGCCTCGATCCCGGCCGCCCGCTCCCCCGCCGCCCAGGTACTGCGCGGGCCGCCCACATAGGCGATCCTGCGGTGGCCCAGCGCGTGCAGATGGGTCAGCGCGTCGCTCATCCCCTCCAGCAGGTCGGCCGTCACACTCGCGAAGCCGGGCTCCTTGCGATGCAGCAGCACGATGGGCTTGTCGGTCAGTTCGTGCAGGGACCGCAGCTCCTCGCCGCTGAGGTGCGGCGAGCACAGCAGGATGCCGTCCACCTGCGGGGCGAGGGTGCGGATCGCGTCCAGTTCCAGGCCCTCGTCGCGCTCGGCGTCGCTCACGAACACCGCGTGGCCGAGGCCCCGCGCGCGGGCCTGCACACCTTTGCAGATGTCCGCGAAGAAGGGGTTCAGCAAATCCGGGACGATCAGTCCCAGGTGGCCGCTGCGTCCGGTGATCAGGCCGCGCGCGGCGGGGTTCGGCTGGTAGCCGAGCCGGTCCGCGGTGGCCCGTACACGTTCACGCGTCACCGGACTCACCGTTCCGCCGGGCGCCAGCGCCCGGGACACCGTGGAGGGGGAGACCCCCGCCGCCTTCGCTACCTCTCGAATCGTCACCTGCACGCCCCGAGGTTGGCACCCCGGTCCACCGGCGTCAATGAAGATCGCTCCCTGTTCGAGGAGCACCGTATGCGCCGCCGGCGGTTCCGGCACCGCGCGCCCGCTTCCCGGCGGGGACCAACAACGCGACACATCTGTCAACTCACATAGACACGACGGGAGTTCAGAATGCCCGCAGACAGGACAACGAGGTCCTGTGCGCTCCTCGCCACCCTCGCGCTCAGTGCGCTGCTGACCGCATGCGGCGGTTCCGGCGGTACGAGCGTCGACGGCAAGGCCACGCTGCGCTACACCTGGTGGGGAAATCCCGACCGGGCGGCCCGTACCGAGAAGGCCGTCGCGCTGTTCGAGAAGGAGCACCCGGGGATCGACGTACAGACGTCGTTCGCCGGTTACGACGCGTACAAGCAGAAGCTCGCCACTCAGGCGGCCGGCGGCGACGCGCCCGATGTGATGCAACTCGACTACCGGCAGATCGACCAGTACGCGTCCGGCGGGGTCCTGCTCGACCTCGGCGGGCAGTCGAAGTCGCTGCGCACGGACGAGATCGACGCCGGGCTGCTCGCCACCGGAAGGCTGAGCGGTACGCAGTACGCGATCCCGATGGCCCGGGGCACCGAGACCGTGGTGTACGACGCCGAGGAGTGGAAGTCCTCCGGGGTCGCGCTCCCGCGCGAAGGCTGGACCTGGGACGAATGGGCCGATTCCATGCGCGAGCTGAAGCGGAAGACCGGGAAGGCCGGCTCCGTCGACCCCGGTCAGAGCGAGGACGCCTTCGAGGTGTGGCTGCGCGGCCAGGGCAAGTCCCTCTATCTCAAGAGCGGCGGGCTCGGTTTCACGGCCGGTGACCTGGCCCGCTGGTGGACCTTCGCCGATGGGCTGCGGCGCGAGGGCGTGGTCTCCGCAGCCGAGCAGACGACACAGCTCGACGGCTCGGTGGAGAACACCCCGCTCGGGCGGGCCAAGGCCGTCTCGGACCTCAACTGGGACGCCCCGTCCAGCGGTTTTCTCGCGCTCGTCGGGGACAGCGTGACGCTGGCGCCGATGCCGTCCGGGAAGGACGGTACGCCGGGGCAGTACTTCAAGCCGTCGATGTTCGTCGGCGCGGCGGCCACCACGGCGCATCCCGAGGCGTCGGCCCTGCTCATCGACTTCCTGATCAACGATCCGGAGGCGGCGAAGATCCTCGGCGCGAGCCGTGGCATCCCGGTCAACGAGTCGATCCGCGAGGACGTGGTCCCCGGTCTCGAGGACTTCGACAAGACCATCGCCGACTACCAGGCCTCCCTGGAGAAGAGCCTCAAGTCCCCTCCCCAGGCGCCTCCTTCGGGCGACAACGCCTTGCAGACCACCTTCAGCCGCGACTACGACCAGGTGTCGTTCGAGCGGATGTCGCCGCGTGAGGCGGCCGAGAACTACGTCACCGAGGCGAAGGCGGAGCTGAGGTAGATGACCACCACCGACATACCCGTGACCAGCCCCCGCACCGGGCGGCCGGCACCCCCGAAGAAGCCCGGCAGGCGCCGGCGCGAGGGCGCGGCGTGGGTGTTCCTCTCCCCCTGGGTGCTCGGCGCGACGGTGCTGACCCTGCTGCCGATGGCCGTGTCGCTGTATCTGTCGTTCACCGACTACGACATGTTCAACGCCCCGAGATGGGTGGGGCTGCGCAACTACGCGCAGATGTTCACCGAGGACCCCCGCTACTGGCGGTCGGTGGGCGCGACACTGACGTATGTCGTCATCGCCGTGCCTCTCCAGCTGGCGCTCGCGCTGGCCGTCGCGCTCGCGCTGAAGTCGATGCGGCGCGGCAGGGGTTTCTACCGGTCCGCGTTCTACGCGCCCTCACTGCTCGGCGCGTCCATGTCCATCGCCCTGGTCTGGCGGGCGATCTTCAACGACGGCGGTACGGTCGACAAGCTGCTGGGCACCGGCGGCTGGGTCACCCGGCCCGGCTGGGCACTGGTCGCGGTGGCCCTGCTGACGGTGTGGCAGTTCGGCGCCCCCATGGTGATCTTCCTGGCCGGTCTCCAGCAGATTCCCGCCGAGCTGTACGAGGCCGCGGCGGTGGACGGGGCCGGCCGGCGGCGGCAGTTCCTCTCCATCACCCTGCCGATGCTGTCCCCCGTCCTCTTCTTCAACCTGGTGCTCCAGACCATCCAGTCCTTCCAGGTCTTCACGCCGGCCTTCGCGGTCAGCGCGGGCAAGGGCGGGCCCGCCGACTCCACCCTCTTCTACACGCTCTACCTCTACGACCGGGGCTTCGTCGCGTCCCACATGGGCTACGCGTCCGCCATGGCCTGGGTGTTGCTGCTCGTCATCGGCGCCGTCACCGCGGTGCTGTTCCGTACCTCCCGCTCCTGGGTCTTCTACGCCGGCGAGGAGGCACGATGACCACCACCCTGCCCACCACGAACCCCACCGCTGCCGTGAACGGTGCCACGCGCGGGGGCTTCGACCGACGCCGGATCGCTCTGCACGCCGGCGCTCTGGCCGCGCTGCTGGTGATGCTCTATCCGCTCGGCTGGCTGCTGGCGACCTCGCTCAAGCCCGCCGACGAGGTGCTCGCCAGCCTGAATCTGCTGCCCAGCCATCTGGAGTGGTCGAACTACACGACCGCTCTGGACGGTGTGAACGACGTGTCGATCGGGCGGCTGCTCGGCAACTCGCTGCTGATCGCGGGCGGTGCGGTCCTCGGCAACGTACTGAGCTGCTCGCTGGCGGCCTACGCCTTCGCGCGGCTGCGCTTCCGCTTCCGGGGGCCGCTGTTCGGCTTCATGATCGCGACCATCATGCTGCCGCACCACGCCGTGCTGATCCCGCAGTACATCATCTTCAACCAGCTCGGCATGGTGAACACCTACTGGCCGCTGATCCTGCCGAAGTTCCTGGCCACCGAGGCCTTCTTCGTGTTCCTCATCGTGCAGTTCATGCGTGGCCTGCCGCGTGAGCTGGAGGAGGCGGCCCGGATCGACGGCTGCGGTCCCTTCCGCAGTTTCCTGCTCATCATCCTGCCGCTCATCCGGCCGGCGCTGATCACCACCGCGATCTTCACCTTCATCTGGACCTGGAACGACTTCTTCACCCAGCTGATCTACCTCTTCTCTCCGGAGAAGTTCACCCTGACACTGGCGCTGCGCTCGTTCGTGGACGCCTCCAGCCAGTCGGCGTTCGGCCCGATGTTCGCGATGTCGGTGATCGCGCTGCTGCCGATCGTGCTGTTCTTCCTCGCCTTCCAGCGGTTCCTGGTCGAGGGCATGGCCAACTCCGGGATCAAGGGATGAGCGCGGCACGGGCCCGCGAGGCGGGCGAGATGTTCGGACCGCGGATGACCCTGTTCGCGGATGTGCTGAGTGTCGGGGTGGTGACGGCGGTGTCCTGTCTGCCGCTGGTCACCGTCCCGGCGGCGCTCTCCACCGCCTGCGCGGTGCTGCGCGGGGCGGGAGAGGGCCGGCCTGCCACCGCCGTACGGTATTTCGCCCTGCTGCGGCGGCGGCTGCGCCCCGGCGACCTCGCCGCGGGGCTCGTCGCTCTGGCCGGTGTGCTCCTGCTCATGGCGGACGCGGCGCTCGCCGGGGCCGGACTGCCCGGGGCACGGGTCTTCGCGGTGGCCGCCGCGGTGATCGGCGCGTACGCCCTGGCCGTGGGGGCGCGCTCGTGCGGGCGCCCTGAATCGCTCACCGACTGGCGTCAGGCGCTTCGGCACGCGGCCCGGGACACCACGCGGGACCCGGGCGGCAGCGGGCTGGTGCTGCTCGCCCTCGCCGCGGCCGTGCTGTGCGCCTGGACGATGGTGCCGCTGGCCTTTGTGGCGCCGGGTCCGCTGGCGCTCGCGCTCACGGCCGTCGACGTACGCCACCGCGTGTCCGCGGCGCGTGCCGCCCCCGGCGCGCCCGACCAGAGCCGTACCTACGACAAGCACCGGGAGATCGTGTGATAGCCCGCAGAACCTTCCTCGCCGGCACCGCCGGCACGGCCTCGGTCGCCGCGACCACGGCCCGGGGCACCGCCGAGGCCGCCGACGGCTCCGGCGCGCAGCAACAGGTGGACGACGACTTCGTCGCGTTCCTCACCACGGCAGCCGACGCACGGGTGGCGGCCGTCCTCGACGGTGTGACCGGCAACCTCACCGAGCTGCGCGACCAGTGCAAGGCCCGCGCCGCCGCCCGCTCGGTGCGCGCCCTCGTCTCCGTCTACGTACACGGCGGATCGGCCCATCACCACCGGCGATCCCTCCTCGCGCCCCTCGGCCGGCTCGCGGACGCGCTGGCGGAGGAGCAGTACGACGACGGCCTGTGGGACCAGGGCGCGGTCCACTCACCACCGGACACCGCCTTCTCCGTCGTCGACCTGAACATGGCCCACAGCCTGCTCACCGAGGACGCCCACCCGCCCACCGAGAGGCTGCGGGCCACGATCGCGCGCATCCTCCGCAAGGCGGGCCCCGGACTGGCGACCGGTGGTGTGCACACCGCGAACCACCGCTGGCTGGTGTGCGCGGCGCTCGCCCGTATCCACCGCCGATGGCCCGATCCGTCATACGCGCGACGCATCGACGCCTGGCTCGCCGAGGGCATCGACCAGCTGGCGGGCGGCGAGTACAGCGAGCGCAGCCCCACCTACTCGGGGGTCGTGACCAACCCGGCGCTGCTGACGATCGCCCGCCACTACGGCCGCGCGGACCTCTACACGAACGTACGGGACAACCTCACCGGATCCCTCTACGTCACCGAACCCAACGGCGAGCTGGAGAGCGTCCATTCGCGCCGCCAGGACCAGACCGCACTGCGCTACATGCCGGAATTCCTGATGCAGTACCGGGAGTTGGCGATCCGCTACGGTGACGGGCGATTCGCCGCGGTGGCCGCGCTGCTGCGCGAGCGCGGGGCCGGGCAGACGTTCGGCGAGACGCCGCTGGGCGACCGGCTCGCCGAGGTGCTCGACCGTCCCGAACTGGCCCGCCCGCTGCCCGGCATCACCTCCTTCCCCACCGATTTCGAGCACCACGACGCCAGTTGCCGGCTGGTGCGCGTCCGGCGCGGCGAGCGCACCGCGACCATCTTCGGCGGTACGGACCTCCCCGAGCTGCACGCCATCTCCTCGGGGCTGTCCACCAATCCGACGTTCTTCAAGATGCGCAAGGGCGCGGCGATCCTGGACTCGCTGCGGCTGTCCCCGCAGTTCTTCTCCCTCGGTCACTTCCGCTCCCAGTCCCTGGAGCGCGACGGTGACGGCTGGCGGCTGCGCGCCGATGTGCGCGCCGCGTTCCACCAGCCGCTGCCGCGCCGCCACCGCAGGCGCGACGGCCTGTATCCGCTCACGAACGACGGGCGTTTCTGGTCGTCGATGGACTTCCCGCACCGCCCGAAGGAGTACCGCCGGCTCCGTACGGAGATCCTGCTGCGGGAGACGGCGGACGGCGGCTGGGACCTGTCCTTCGAGGTGTCGGAGTCCGAGGTGCCGCTGGCCCTGGAGCTGTGCTTCCGCCGTGGCGGCAGGCTGACGGGGGACGGCCTGGAGTCCGTCGCCGGCGCCGCGGACACGTACCAGCTGGTCAGCGGCGAAGCCATCTACGCCGTCGGCGACGACCGGATCGTCTTCGGCCCCGGCAACGGCAAGGGCGGCCGACAGCCCCCGGTCGTCGACCCCGGCGAGCGCTACACCTGGCTCGGCGGCTCGCTCACCCCGGACGGCATCCGCGTACTCATCACGGGACGCTCGCCGTTGACGTACCGGCTGAGCCTGCACTGACGGGGCGTCAGGTCAGGGCGCTTCCGCCGGGAGGGCGTCCGGCCCCGTTGTGTGTCCGCTCCCAGGACGGGGCTGGACGCGCCCCCGGCTCTCCTGTGTTCACGCGGATGTCCCACGCTCACGCGGACTTCCGGCCGGAGACCGGCGGGTCCAGCAGCAGCGTGCGCAGCAGGTCCGCCACCAGCGCGGCGGCGTGCGAGAGCGGCTGCACCTCGGGGGTGCACAGGGACATCGCGGTGGACAACTGGGCGTCGGCGAAGCGGTAGACACGCACCTCGTCGGAGGCGAAGTTGGCCCTGGCGGCCGTGAGCGGCAGCACCGTGACCCCGAGCCCGTTCACCACGGCGTCCCGCAGCACCTTGTCCGGCTCGACCTCGGCGACGACCGAGCAGTGCAGTCCCACGGAGCGGAAGGCGGCCTCGGTGACGCGCCGGACGGTGTGCAGTTCGCTCGGCATGATGAAGTCCAGGCGGCTCGCCTCCTTGAGAGTGATGGTGTCGCGGCGGCTCGTGACGGGCGGTGTCCTGACGCCGGTGATCAGATGGAACTCCTCCTCCAGGACGTGCTCGAAGACGACCCCCTTGACATAGCCGGGGTCGTAGATGAGCGCCATGTCCACCTGGCCGAGCAGCACGGCCTGGCTCATCACCACCGTCAGGTTCTGGATCAGCTGCAACTGTATGTTCGGGTACCGTTCGCGCACGGCCCGCAGCAGTGGTGCGGCCAGGCCCGGCGCCATGCTGTACGAGGCCAGGCCGACGGTCACCAGCCCGGCCGGGGTGTCGCTGCCGGCGCGCAGGTCGATCCGTGCGGCCTTCTCCAGGCGGAGGATGCCCTGCGCGTAGCGGTAGAGGGAGCGTCCGGACGCCGTGACCTCCACGCCTCGGCCGGTACGTTCGAGCAGACGGGTCTTGAAGTCGTTCTCCAGCGCCGAGATGTGCTGGCTGAGCGCCGATTGCGTGATGTGCAGCGAGTCCGCGGCCCGGGTGATGTTGCCGATGTCGACCACCCTCACGAAATAACCGAGCCTGCGGGTGTCCATCGCGCTCCTCCTCGGAAATCGTCGACTGGTCTCACACTCCGTCGAGCGTGAGTGGGGACGGCCGCCGTGAAGGACTCCGCACCCTCTCCTGGGTGGCGGTCCTCGCCGTGGCCGGCCGCGTCCGACGCTGCGGCCCATCGCGTGAGGACGGTCGGCGGCGTGCGGGCCCCGGGCCGGAAGGCCGGGACGGCCCGCGCCCGCCGGAGAGGGTAACCACAGGTCGGGAGGCACGCAGGTGAAGGTACCCCTTGATGGCCACGAGGGGAATGCGTGTGCGTGTTCGAAGGGGCTCGGGCCTCCCGGGCAGGTGCCCGGGACGCGCCGCCCGGATCGTGGGACGACGTTCGCACGGGCGGCGGCCCGCCGCGTCGTTCCGCCGGGACGACTGCCGAGGTCGCCGGGACGACTGCCGAGGTCCCTGGCGAGCCCGGTCGTGCACCGGAGGTATTCGACCTGGCCGGCCGCGGCGACCGGGGGTTGCCTCATTCCTCGACGACCAGCCCCTTGGCCTTCAGCTTCTCGACGAGTCCGTGCACTTCGATCAGCGTCCTGTCACCACGGCGGTGCTCCTCCCGGATCCTCGCCTCGTGATCCTCGCGCTCCTGGCAGAGCCGGACGACCTCCTCGGCCTCCAGCGGGTCGACCACGACGATGCCGTCGGCGTCGCCGCGCAGGATGTCGCCGGGCCGGACGATCTGTCCGCCGATGGAGATCGGGCGGTTCACCGGGCCGAGGGTCTCCTTGACCGTCCCCTCGATGCAGACCGAGCCGGAGAAGACGGGGAAGCCCAGCTCCCGCAGGTCCGCGCTGTCGCGCACCCCGGAGTCGGTGACGAACGCGGCCAGCCCCTTGCTCCGGCAGGCGGTGGCGAGAACGTCACCGAAGGAACCGGCCTGCTCGAACTCCGAGCCGGCGACGATCACGACGTCACCGGGCTCGGCGTACGAGATCGCGACCTGGACCATGATGTTGTCGCCGGCCTGCGCCTGGGCCGTGAAGGCCGGTCCGCAGAACGACATGGCGGGGTCCACGGGCTTCAGCCGGTGCGCCAGGGCGCCCTTGCGGCCCTGCGCCTCGTGGATGGTCGCGGCGGAGAACCCGCCGAGCGCGGCCACCACCTCGGCGGACGGGCGGTCGATCTTGGTGCGTACGTGGATCATGACAGGGCTTCCCTTCTTCGTGGCTCGGGTCTTCGTGGCTCGGGTCCTCGGGCCCGGGTCCTCGGGGTCAGGTCCTCGGGGTCAGGTCCTCGGGCCCGGGTCTTTCGGGGCTCAGGACTCAGGGTCGTCGGACACCCGCAGCACCGTCTTCGACGACTGTGAGGAGTCCGCCGCGCGGCGGAACGCCTCCGCGGCGTCGTCGATGGCGAACTCGTGGCTGAGCACCGCATCGAGCGACGGGTCCGCGGTGAGCACGGTGATCGCGGCGTCCAGTTCGATGTCGAAACGCTGCGAGCCGTACAGCGCGACCTCTTTGGCGATCACGCTCGACATGGCGACCGGAACCGGCTCACGCGGCAGCATGCCGAGCTGAAGCACCGCGCCGCCGGGGCGCACCGCGCGCAGCGCGGTGGCGAGCGAGGGGACCGCGCCGGCCGCCTCGACCACCACGTCGAACGAGGACTCCGCGACCGTGCCGTCCCGGGACAGGTTCACCGTCGAGGAGGCCCCGACCGCGGCCGCGATCTTGAGCGGGAAGTCCTGGAGGTCGGCTGCGGTGATCTCGGCGGCGCCCGCGTGCCTGAGCGCGGCGACGGCCAGGGCGCCGATCGGTCCCGCGCCGCTGACCAGTACCTTCGCGCCCCGTACCCGCTCGCCCAGGCGCGCGACTCCATGCAGGGCGACGGCCAGCGGTTCGGCGAGCACGGCCCGGCGCAGGGGCAGTCCGGCCGGCAGGGGCCGCAGCTGGCCGGGCAGCACCTCCAGCAGTTCCACGAAGCCGCCCTGGGTGTGCGGCCGGGTGGAGGCACTGCCGAGGTAGGTGCCGCCGGGGCGCAGATGCAGGCCGGTGGGGGTGGTGGCACCGGGCGGCGCGCAGGGCGTCGCCGGGTGCAGCGCGACGCGGGTGCCGACGGCCGGTGCGTCCGGCACGTCCCGGCCGACCTGCGCGACGACGCCGACCACCTCGTGGCCGAGCACCAGCGGCTCCGTGACGGTGTAGGGCCCGTTGCGGCCGTCCGCGGCGTAGTGCAGATCGGAGCCGCAGACACCTCCGTACACGATGCGGACCACGACCCGGTCCGGTGTCACCTGGAGGTCGGGCAGTGTGTCCACACGCAGGTCCCGCGCTCCGTGGACGACGACGGCTTTCACGGCAGTCGGTTCCTTGTCTGTTGTCCGGTTCGGCATTCGGTGTCTGTTGTCCGGCTTGGGTATTCGGTTGTCCGCTTCGGCATTCCCACGGGCTCAGCGCCCGAGGTAGCCGCCGTCGACGGGCAGCACGGTCCCGTGGATGAACCGGGCGGCGTCGGACACGAGGAACAGCGCGACACCCGCGATGTCCTGCGCGGTGCCCCACCTTCCCGCCGGGATGCGTTCGAGGATCTGGCGGTTGCGGGTCTCGTCGGCGACGAGCGTGACGTTCATCTCGGTGTCGATGAACCCCGGCGCGATGGCGTTGACGCGGACGCCCTTGGGCGCCCACTCGTTCGCCACCGACTTCGTGAACTGCCCGACGGCGCCCTTGGACGCGGCGTACGCGGAGGCCGTGAATCCGCCGGTGAAGGAGAGCATCGACGCCAGGTTGACGATCGCCCCCGCGCCCCGCTCGAGCATCGGCCGGCCGAACAACTGGGTCAGCTCCATGACCGTCCGCACGTTGAGCTGCTGCACCCGGTCCCAGTCCTCGGCCGGGAAGTCCTCGACCGGGTGGCGGATGTTGAGCCCCGCGTTGTTGACCAGGATGTCGACCCGGTGCTCCCGCAGCACCCCGGCCGCGGTGGCGCGCACCTGCGCAGGGTCGCCGAGGTCCGCGACCACCGGTACGTACTTCCCCTCGTGCCCGGTGACCGCGCGGCGGTGGATGCCCACCACCGTCGCGCCGTTGCGCAGATAGAGGTCGGCTATCGCGTGACCGATGCCGGTGCTCGCTCCGGTGACCACGGCGGTCCTGCCGGTCAGATCGGCGGTGAAGGGAACATTCACGGTGACGTCCTTGTCGTCGTGCGCGTTGTGCTGGTCCTGTCGCCTCATGCGATGGGGGTGCGGGGAAGGACGCGCCTCAGGTACGCGGCGTTGGTGGCACCCACGCTCAGGCCGTCACCGCCGTAGTGCTCGACCACGAACGTGCCGCTGAACCCGTGGGCGATGGCGTAGCGGACAGCGGCGCGGTAGTTCACGACACCGAGTTCGAGGGAGGTCGGGTGGGTGAGGACGGTGCCGGTGGCCGGGTCCTCCAGGCGTGCGTAGTTCTTGACGTGCCAGTAGTTGGCGCGTGGTGCGGTGACCGAGACCAGGTACTCCCAGGAGTCCACCGGAGCCTGCTGACGGATGAGGTTGCCGAGGTCGGGGTTGAGCCCGACCGCGTCGTGGCCGATGTCGTCGAGGAAGCGGACCGCCTCGTCGCCGCTGCCCAGGTAGGTGTTCTCGTACAGCTCCAGGGAGAGTTCCACGCCGACGTCCGCGGCGTGGTCGCCCAGTTCCCGGAACCGGCGCACGGCGAGCGCGCGTACGTCGGGGTCGCTGGCCGGGGGTACGTCGCCCTGCGGCGCCGTCCAGAACCACAGCGCCCGCTGCTGCTCGGGGCCGAGCGTGTCGTGGATGCCGAGGCACACGACCTTCGTGCCGAGGGCGGCGGCCGCGTCGATGGTCCGGTGCGAGAACGCGAGGTTGCGCTCTCCGCGCTCGGGATGGAGGACGCTGCGCCGGACGACGACGGCACCGGCAACGGTCAGCCCGGCGTCGTCCAGGACGTCGTGGAGTTCGGTGAGCCGGGCGCTGTCCAGATCGCCCAGGGGCAGCCAGGAGGTGGCCAGCTCCAGGTGGGTGAAGCCCTCGTCGACGACGGGCTGGAGGAGGCGGCGCCACTCGTCGGGCGCCAGCTCCTCCACCGGGGTGCCGTCCGCCGCGTGCGGCGGGAACTGGAGCATGGCGGCGGCGATGGGCCAGTCCTCGGGCGTGTGGGGCACGGGGAACCGGGACGGCGCGACCAGGGACGGCCGCTCGACGTGTACGGGCGCGGGGGGTGCGGGCGTACGGGACGCTGGGGGTGCCCAGGACGCCGGGGACTCAGCCAATGCGAAGACCTCCGTTGATGTTGTGCGTCGCGCCGGTGATGTAGCCGGCCTCCTCGCCGACGAGGAATTCGATGAGCGCGGCCACGTCACGTGTGGTGCCGAGGCGTCCGACCGGGAGCTGCGCCAGGAACGCCGGCCTGCGGTCGTCGGTGATCGGGCCGCCCATGATGTCGGTGTCGATGGTGGCCGGCGCGACGACGTTGACCGTCACACCGTGCGGGGCCACCTCCAGCGCGAGCGCGCGGCTGAACGCCTCGATCGCGCCCTTGGACGCCGCGTAGGTGGACTTGCTGTACGTGCCGCCGCCGTTCTGCATCGCCGTCGACCCCAGGCTCACCACCCGGCCGTAGCCGCGCTCGACCATGCCGGGCACGACACGCTTGCTCACCACCCAGGTGCCGGTGGCGTTGATCCGCATGACGCGTTCCCAGGTGGCCAGGTCCGTGTCGAGGAACGACACCGGCGAGCTGACGCCCGCGCTGTTCACCAGCGCCGCGACGGGCGGCAGTTCCGCCTCGAAGACGCGGACGGCGGCGTCCACGGTGGTGGGGTCGGCGATGTCTGCGACCGCACCGAGGGCGGGGACGCCGTGCTCGGCGCCCAGGTCGGCGGCGGCCTGCTCGACGTCCGGGTCGATGTCGAGCAGGCCGAGGCTCCACCCGGTGGCCGCAAGCCGGTTCGCCAGCGCGCGGCCGATGCCCCGCTCCGAGGCCGCTCCGGTGATGACCGCCGTGCCTCGGCGTCCGGTGTTCTCCGTCATGCCCTGTCCCTCTCGTCCTCGTTGTCGTGACCGGGTCGCGTATCGGGCCATGTGCCGGGCGGGAATGGCGTGTTGACCGTCTCGTGGGGCTGTTCGCCCCGGCTCACCGCGATGAGCGACGCCATCACGCTCGCCGAGACCGCTTCGGTGTACCGGTCCGTCCAGCACAGGGAGTGCGGGGCGAGGACGACGTTGTCCAGCGTGGTCAGCGGGCTGTCCGTCCTCAGCGGCTCCTCGGTGAACACGTCCAGGCCAGCGCCGGCCAGCCGGCCGTCCGACAGCCGCGCGGTCAGCGCCTCCTCGTCGACCACCACCCCGCGGGAGACATTGATCAGCCGGGCGGTGGGCCGCATGAGGGAGAGTTCACGCTCCCCGATGAAGTGCCGCGTGCCGGGATTCGACGCGACGATGACGACGACGTAGTCGCTCTCCGCGAGGACCTCGTCCAACGGGCGCGTCTCGATGCCGATGTCCGCCGCCTCCCGGCCGCGGTCGCCGCGGTTGTACCCGAGTACGCGCAGCCCCTGCGCACGCACCCGGCGCGCGGTCTCCTGTCCGATGCCGCCGAGCCCGACGATGCCCACCGTCGCTCCGGTCAGTCCCGAGCCACGCCACGCCGCGCGTTCGGCCCACCGCCCCTGTCGCACCAGCCGGTCCTTGACGACCAGGTGGTGCGACAGGGCGTAGAGCAGGGCGACCACGGAGTCGGCCACCGGCCGCCGTACCGCGTCGGGGGCGTTGGTGACCAGCACACCGCGCCGGGCGCAGGCGCCGGTGTCCACGGCGTCGAAGCCGGCGCCGAACCGCGCGACGTGCCGCAGCCGTCCCGATGCCGGTATCGACCGCGCCGAGACCCGCTCGTGCCCCAGTACGAGAACCGCGTCCGCCCCCTCCAGCTGGTCGGCCCGGAGCTCCTCGACCTCCTCGTCCAGCACGCGCCACGCCAGCCCGGCGCCGGTCAGCCGGGAAAGCCCGATGTCGCCGAAGACGGTGCTCCCGTCCGGCTCGGCATAGCCTCGTGTGACCACGACCTGATAAACCACGGCGGCCTTTCTGAAAGATCGGGGAAGAGAGAGGAAGAGATCGGGGAACTGCTTGGTGAAGCGTAGGTCCGCGAGTCTGCGTGAAGAAGGCGGAAGGGAAATCGGCATGGCGGCATCACGATTGCCGATGACAGGTCGAAGCCGGGCTTGATCAGCGCGTATGGCCAGGTCGACGGCAGGGAACGGGCCGTCGGAATACTGCCGGAGAAGGACATGGGAATATCACGGTCGCCTCATGGGATGGGCGACCGTGATATTCCCGTGCCTGGCCGGCCGGCATCCGGGAATACCGGAAGGCCGGGGGTCTTCGGTATTCCCGGATGCCGGTCCGTTCGGCTATCGCGCCGTCGGCACGGTCGACAGGCCGTCGATCGCCTCGACGTCCGCCGGGGACAGCGCGATGCCGACCGCGGACAGGTTCCGCTCCATGCGTACGCGGTGCGCTGACTTCACGGTCACCGCGACCTTGTGGTGGAGGTTCCACGCCAGGACGATGTCGCGCACCGAACAGCCGTGCCGCCGCGCGATGCCGCCGAGCACCGGGTGGTCGAGATCGGTGCTGCGCAGCGGGCTGTGCGCGCTGAGCACCACACCGCGCCGGCGCATCGCCTCGGCGAAGCCGGGGTCGTGGTCGGCCGGCCCCCACTGCACCTGGTTCACGGCCGGGTAGACGCCGGTCTCCTCGTGGAGCGCGTCGATGAGTTCGACCGAGTAGTTGCTCACGCCGATGGCCCGTACCAGGCCCTCGTCGCGGGCGCGGACGAACTCGCGCCAGCTGGTGACGCCCGGGTAGCCCCCCGGCGGCCAGTGGATCAGCCACAGGTCGACGTAGTCGCAGCGCAGCGCGGCAAGGCTCTGCTCCAGCGTCAGCCGTTCCCCGCCGACCCGGTCGGGCGGCATCTTGGTGGTCACGAACAGGTCGGACCTGGGCACGCCGGTGGCCGCCAGGGCCGCTCCGACGGCGTCCTCGTTGCGGTAGCGGGTGGCTGTGTCGACGAGCCGGTAGCCGACCGAGAACGCGGTCAGCACGGCCTCGGTGGCCAGGTCGCCGCGCATCGGATGGGTGCCGAAGCCGATCAGCGGCATGGCGCGGCCGCCCGCGTCGGCCGTGGGCACCCGGCCCGCTCCGGGCGGGAGGGTCGATTCCATGGCGGTTCTCCTCATACGGTTCGCACGGCCGCACCGTCGTACGGCCGTGGCGTCGCAAGGTCGTACTGGCGTACGGCCGCGGCGGGTCGGTGGGTCAGTACAGTTCGACGAGCCGCAGCGGTGTCCCCGCCTGCGGGTCGGCGCCCGAGGCGGTCACCACGACGGTCTCGGCGAGTTCGACCGAGCCCCGGCCGGGGGCCACGACCTCGGTCCGCACACCGAGCACCATGCCTGGCTCGGCGATCACCGTGCTGTCGGGCAGCAGCGGCGGCGAGGCCCCACCTCCGCGCAGCGCGACGATCCGGCAGGCCGCCATGTGCGCTTCGGCCTCGCGGTCGAAGGCCGCGCGTGCCTCGCGGAGCGGTTCGCCCGGTCGCAGCGCCGCCAGCAGCGCGGCGGTCGCGGCGGCACAGGTGTCGCCGGCGGCGCGCAGCGGGCCGTCGGCCTTGCTGAGCACGGCGGTCGCGGCGGCGTACCCCGCGACCCCCGCCAGCAGCGGGTGCAGGACGTAACGGAGCGGGCTCGTGGCGGTCAGCAGGGCGGTGCCGGGGTCGTGGCCGCGTACGGTCACCAGGTCCGAGCCGGCCGCCCCGTTCGCGCCGTACGGGTCGTACCACCCCAGCAGGCCACCGGCCCGGCGGATCGAGCGGTCGACGTTGCCCGACAGCTCCCGTACGTCCATGCCGACACGCAGGTGGTCCATGACCGCCGTGTAGCCGACGGCGGCGAGTTCGGCGGCCGCGGCGAACGCGGGAAGCTCCCCGGGTTCGCAGCGGGCGAGTTCGGCGAAGACCACGTCTGCCGCGGGGCGCAGCAGGACGCCCGCGTCGCCCAGCCGCTCGAACACCTCCCACGGCAGGTCGGCGTCCGCGCCGATCACACCACCCACGACGCCGGCCGCGCCCAGCGCGGTGGTGATCGCGGAGGAGAGGTCACCGGCCGCGCTCACCACCGTGCCGTCGGTGGTGAGCAGGACGGCGGTCCCGTCGGCGAGGCCGGGCGCCGACCCCAGCGCGTACCGTCGCCCGCCGGGCGAGGTCAGCACCAGGGCCGTGAAGCCCTCCTTGTCCAGTTGTCCGCGGAGCCCGTCGAGTCCGGCTCCGGCCTGGCACGTGGCCGCTGTCGCCACGGGACCACCGTCCTTTCGAAAACGTGTGTTCGGCAGTGTGTCCGGCTGGGCCGGTTCAGCGTTTGAGCGGTTCGAAGGCCGTCTCACGGATGCGCAGCGCGGTGAACCCGGCGACGGCGGAGGTGAGGACGAGATAGATCGCCGGTATCCAGATGCTGCCGGTCGAGGCGATGAGCGCCGAGATGAGCAGGGGCGCGGCGCCGCCGAAGATCGCGGTGCCGAGGTTGTAGCCGACGCCGTACGCCACGGTGCGCACCCGGGTGGGGAACATTTCCGCGAGCGTCACCTGCATCACGCCGTTGGTGCCGGCGAAACACACGGCCATGAGCACCGCGCCGACCACGGCCGTGGCGAAGGATCCCCGTGTCAGCAGCCAGTAGCAGGGGAAGCCGATGACGACCATGCCGAAGGCCGAGGTGCTGAGCATCTTCTTGCGGCCCACCCGGTCGGACAGCCGGCCGGCCCACAGCACCGCGAACGTGCCGACGGCCAGCATGATGGCCGTGACCAGCAGCCCCTCCAGGGCCGTGAAGTGCATCTCGGTCTTCATGTACGTCGGCATGTAGATGAAAAGGACGAAGTAGCCGGAGCTGTTGAGCAGCGGCAGCACGATGGTCAGTCCGATCGCACGGAGAGTCTCGGGGGAGGTGAACGCCTCCTTCAGGGGGCTGCTGGTCACCTGGCCCCTCTCCTCGGCCTTTTCGAACTCCGGCGACTCGTCGGACAGCCGCCGGACGATCAGGCCCGCCGCGCCGAGCGGGATCGCGAGCAGGAACGGCAGCCGCCACCCCCATGCCTCCATGGACGAGGTGCTGAGGACCGCGGTGAGCAGGGCGGCGAAGAGGGTGCCGAGCAGCATCGCGACGAACGTGGCGGCGTTGGCGTAGCTGACCACCTGTCCCCGGCGCCCGTCCCCGGCGTGTTCGGCGAGGAACGAGTTGCCGTTGCCGGGCTCGCCGCCCATCGCGAAGCCCTGGACGAAACGCAGCAGCACCAGAGCGATCGGCGCCCAGACACCCGCCACGGCGTAGCTCGGCAGGAGGCCCACCAGGCCGGTGGACAGGCTCATCAGGGTGATGAGCACCAGCAGAACCCGTTTGCGGCCTATCCGGTCGCCCCACGACCCGGCGACCGCGGCGCCCACCGGGCGGAAGAAGAACGGAATCGCGAAGGCCAGGAAGGTCAGCATGACACTGGTGGCCGGAGCGTCGGTGGGGAAGAACACCACCGCGAGGGTCCCCGCCACGAAGCCGTAGACGGCGTTGTCGTACAGCTCGATGAAGACGCCGACGAGGCCACCGACGATGGACACCCTCGTCGCTTTCGTGGGGGCCGGGGGAGTCTGCGGATGCGGCGGAGCCGCGGAGACCTTGCTGTTCACGGGCACTACCTTTCACAAATGGTGACGTCGTCGTCACCAGAAGGTTGACGTCGACCGACAGGTCATCGGACCAACCCGCCCCGCGACTCCACCGCGGGAGTCGTCACATCGGCCGCGTCTTCGCGTTGTGGCGGGTCACCGACACGAAGAACTCTGGCCCGTTATTATTTCCTCGGCATTGCCGACTGGTATACCTGTCGGCAAACTCAGCTCGTTTTCCTGTTCCGCCATAACGGAAACTTATTGCTATCGGCCCGGCGGGCCGGAGAGCGGCGGAAAGAAATTTCAGCGGTGCAGCAGGGAAACCGAATGCGCGAGCCCCGCGACGGCTTCCCGAATGGTGTCGGAGGACAATGCGAAGCTCGCCCGGAAATGACCTGGGCAGCCGTAGGAGTCGCCCGCGATCACCACTACGCCGGACGTTTCCAGGAAGTGCTCCGCGAGATCGGCGTCGGATTCCAGCACCGCCCCCGAGGGGGTCACGGCCCCCATCAGCGCGGAGGAGTCGATCCACACGTAGAAGCCGCCTTCGGGGACCGTCGGGCTCAGCCCGTCGATCGCGTCGAGACCGGACACGAGCAGGTCCCGGCGCCCGGCGTAGATGCCCACCGTGCGGTCGATGAACTCCCGGCCGCCGTCCAGCGCGGCGACCGCCGCCGCCTGGCTCACCGACGACGGGCACGACGAACTCTGCGACTGGAGCGTGCCTATCGCCCCGCACAGCCGAGCCGCGCCGGCGCCGTAGCCGATCCGCCACCCGGTCATGGCGTACGCCTTGGACACACCGTTGACGAGGAAGACGCGTTCTCGCAGGTCGGGAGCTACGGTGACCAGGCTGGGCACTGGCTGTGCACCGAAGTTGATCTCGTCGTAGATCTCGTCGCAGAGAATCGATACATGCGGGTGCGCGCGCAGCACGTCGGCGAGTCCGCGCAGTTCCTCCTCGCCGTAGACCGCGCCGGTCGGATTGTTGGGCGTGTTGAGTACGACCCATTTCGTCCGGTCGGTGATGGCCTCGCGCAGCGGGTCCGGGGTGAGCTTGTACCCCTGGGCGGCCGATGTGCCGACGACCACGGGGCGCCCGCCGCTCACCGCGACCATGTCCGGGTAGGACACCCAGTACGGCGCCGGGACGATCACCTCGTCCCCCTCGTTGAGTGTCGCCACGAACGCCAGGTAGATGAGCTGCTTGGCGCCGCCTCCCAGGCAGATTTGGTCGGTGGCGTAGGTCTGCCCGGTCTTCCGCAGCAGTCGGGAGGTGATCGCCTGCCGCAACGCGGGGGTGCCGTTCGCCGAGGTGTATTTCGTCTCGCCCGCGCGGATGGCCGCGATCGCCGCTTCCTTCACATGGTCCGGCGTATCGAAATCGGGCTCGCCGATCGTCAGCGGGAGTACCTTGCGGCCCGCCTCCTGAAATGCGCGCACCCGGTCCGCGACCCGGGAACTCGGTGACTCTTTGACACGCGACATCCGCTCGGCCGGCACGGGCCCCGGGAGCGTTTCGGAAAGGGTCATCCCTTTTCTCCTTCGGTGGTACGAAAGTTGTGGGCGAAAGGTCCTGAGGCGAGGGGTCGGGGGCTCGATCGTGAGGTGTCAGAGAAGCGCGGCGAAAGCGGTACGCGCGCGCAGCGCGATCCGGTCCAGGAGCCGTCGCCGCTCCAGGTAGGCGGCCGTGGCGACGGCGGCGGTCGTCCGGCGGAAGCGGATCTCCTGGCCGGGCCGGAGCTGCGCCGCGTTGTCCAGGGCGCAGGAGGTCAGCACCGCGAGCACCGGATACCCCGCGGTGATGCCCCGGCCGCGCATCAGAACGAGCAGTTCGTCGCCCGTCGGGGTCTCGACCGCCCCGATGGGCACGCCGCGCGACAGCACCTCCCCCGCGACCGGACGCTGCGGCACATGCCCGGCCACGCGCAGCCCGACGTGGTTGATGCGTGGCGTGACCAGGTACGGGGAGTCGTAGAGCCGCTGGAGCCCCGGGCCGAATTCGGCGGCGTCGGGCCCGTCGACCACGTCCAGGACGGCGGGCACCCGGCCGACGTCGTGGGGGATGCCGAAGTTGAACACGGTGGCGCCGAAGCGCCGGTTGACCAGCGGCGGGTGGGAACGGAAGAGGGACAGGGAGGTTCCGGACGTGACATGCGTGCCGAATTCGATCATCGAGTCCGGTGCGCAGCTCCCCATCAGCCGGGGAACGTCGAACGAGCCGTGCACGGCGACGTAGGCGCGCAGCCCCGCGTCCGAGACGCCGACTCGCACCGTCTCGCCCGCGCGCACCGACAGCGGCGCCCAGGCCGGATGCGGGCGGCCGTCGACGGTGGGCTCCGCGGGGGCGCCGGTGACGGACATCAGGACGTCATGGCTGGGGCGCAGTGTGACGCCGAAGCCGGTGGCCTCGATGAGCGGGTCCGCGGGCGCGTTGCCGACCAGGGCGTTCGCGGCACGGGCGGCGAACTGGTCGAGCGCGCCGTTGACCGCCAGTCCGCGCGGGGGGCCCGAGACCCGGCCGAGGTCGGTGACCACGCAGGCCGTCGCGGACTCGACGTACAGCTCGGGGCGATCACTCATCATTGCGGTACCCCATCGGAGCCCCGAGCAGGCAGGTGTAGGTGGCCTCGTCGACCGGCAGGAACCGCACCCTGTCCCCCGGCCGGTAGGGGACGACGCTGTCGGCACCGGTGCCGTGGTCGGTTCCGGTCCGCAGAATGTCCAGGGGGGTGCGTCCTATCTGCCGCCAGCCGCTCGGCGCGGCCACGGGGCCGATGACCGCCTGCCGGCCGGCGACGGAGATCGCGCCGGGCGGCACACGCAGCCGGGGGGTCGCCAGCCGGGGAATCGGGACGTCGAAATCGGGTCCGTCCATCATGGCCGACGCGGCCGGGCCGCCCAGGCAGCGGATGAGGTGTTCCTTCGCGCAGACGAGGTCGACGACCTTCTCCGCCGGCGCGCCGACCACCTCGGCGACCCATTCCAGGTCGGGGCCCGCCTCACCGCCGAACAGCACCGGCACGTCGATGACACCGCCGCCGGTCTCCTCCCCCTCGCCGGCCGTGGTGTCCCAGGAGCGGATGTGCGAGGCGATCACGTCACCCGTCGTGTGGTACGGGTCGAACTCCACGAGCACCGCGTCGTAGGTCGGCACGGCCGTCACCGTGGGGTGGATGTCACCGTGGTTGAGCCATCCCGCGAGGCGGTGCACGGCCGTCCACACCCGGTCGGTGTCGGCGCCGTCCACGGTGACGCGCAATGCGGAGTCGCCGCACGGCGAGATGGCGACGGCGGTCGCCGTCCGGGTGTCCGTCATGCGGCCGGCGCACCCAGCACGTCGTGCAGCGGCGCCAGCCGGACACCGGCGGCCTGGAGTTCGCCGCGGATCCGGGTCGCGAGCTCCAGTGCCCCGGGGCCGTCGCCGTGCAGCTGGACGCAGTCCGTGCGCACCGGCAGGTCCGTTCCGTTCCGGCTGGTGATCACCCCTTCGGTGACCATCCGGACGGTCCGGCGGGTGACCTCGTCCGGGTCGTGCAGTACGGCTCCGGGCTCGGACCGCGACACGAGCGTGCCGTCGTCCTCGTAGGCGCGGTCGGCGATGCCCACCATGGCCGTGCGCAGGCCGCGTTCGCGCGCCACGGCCGCCATCGCGCCCTCCTGCACCAGGATCACCAGGGACGGGTCGAACGCCTCGACCGCGTCGGCTACGGCCTCGGCGTAGTCCCGCCGGGTGACCACGAGGTTGCCGAGGCGGCCGTGCGGTGCCAGGTGCCCGATGCGGGTACCGTGCGCGCGGGTGAACGCGGACAGCGCGCCGACCTGGTACAGCACGTCGGTGCGTACCTCGTGGGGGGTCAGGTCCATCGCCCGGCGCCCGAAGCCCACCAGGTCGGGGAAGCTCGGGTGCGCGCCGACGCCTACACCGCGCTCCACGCAGGCACGTACGGTCGCGTCCATCACCCGGGGGTCCCCCGCGTGGAATCCGCACGCGACGTTCGCGGAGGTCAGCAAGTTCAGCAGTTCGGCGTCGTTGCCCATGGTATAGGCACCGAAACTCTCACCGAGATCGGCGACCAGATCGACGACAGGCACGTGAATCTCCTTTCCTGCCGGAACGGGACGGCGCCGGACCATGTCCGGCGCTCGTGTCATCGGTCCCGGTGAGGGACCGTGTCCGGGTCAGACGCTAGATCCGGCGGGGGCGGGGCAGAAGGGCACATCACGAAGACGCATGGCCGCATAGCCGTTCGCGATGGATCGCGCGGGGGGTTGTGGGGGCGCGCCAGGACGCACGAGGCACCGGTGCCGGCCACGATGGCCGTACCGGCGCCGCCGTCCCACCCGGCGTCCTCACCCGCCGGAACGTGCGCGAGCCCACTCGCCTCCGCCTGCCCGGTAGCCCGGTAGCCCCGGGCGACCGGGCTACCGGGCGCTCAGCCGGAGAAGTCGATGCGCGCGAGCCGCACGGGCCCGCGCAGTGTGGCGTGCAGGTCCTGCACGCCACAGAGCAGGACCCTGGCGCGGACGGTGGTGTAGTCGTACGGTCCTCCGGTCGCCGGGACATCGAGCACGGCGACCGCCTTGCCGCCCGGCAGCGAGAGTTCGACCGACCCCGCGCCCGCCACCTCCACACCGACTCCTACCACCGATTCCCCGAAGTCGCAGTCGCGGAAGACCAGTTCGCCGGTCTGGCGGACCGGGGTCACCGCGTCGCCGGACACCTTGGTCAGGTCGACGATCTCGGTGCCGGTCTGTTCGTCGTAACGGGCGGCGGCCAGGCCGTCCGTACGTACGGACCGGGCGCGCGGGGTGTCTCCCTCGATCGTGCAGCCGACGGATCGGCGGATGTCCGCGCTGGAGGCGGCCGCCTCGAAGACATAGTCCCCGCCCGGCACCATCCAGCGGCCGTGCGCCACGTCGTAATGGCCGAGTTCCCTCAGCCGGACGGTCAGTTCGACATCCCGGGACTCCCCCGCGACGAGATGAACGCGCGCGTGGGCGACGAGTTGCCGGTGCGGACGCGGGACGCGGGCCCGCGCCTCGCGGACGTAGAGCTGCACCACCTCGTCGGCCGCGGATGTGCCGGTGTTGGTGACGGTCACCCGCGCCCGCACACACTCCTCGGAGACAACGGATTCGGCAGGACCGGCGGGACCGGAATGCGGATCGGCGGTCGTCTCCACCACCAGGCCGTCATAGGCGAAGGTGGTGTACGAGAGTCCGTGACCGAAGGCGTAGAGCGGTGTGCCGTCGAAGTAGAGGTAGGTCTGGCGCGATCCGATGATGTCGTAGTCGAGCGGGTCGGGCAGGTCGGCGTCTGCCGCGTACCAGGTCTGCGGCAGACGCCCCGCCGGTGACACGTCGCCCGCCAGCACCCTGGCCAGCGCGGTGCCCGCCGCCTGGCCGCCGTGCGCGGTCCACAGCAGCGCCGGGAGCCGGTCGTGTGCGTCCGGCACGGCGTACGGGTACGCGGAGGCCATCACCAGCACGGTGTGCGGGTTGGCCGCGTGGGCGGCCCGCCACAGCCGGTCCTGCTGCTCCGGCAGGGCGAGGGTGCGGCGGTCCTCGGTCTCACGGCCGTTGATGTGCGGGTCGTTGCCCGCCACGACGACGACCAGATCCGCGTCGGCCGCGGCACGGGCCACCGCGTCCTCGCCGCGCTCCACGACGACGATCTCGAACCGTTCGCCCTGATCGGCAACCTTCACGCCGTCGGCGGCGACTGAGACATACCGGCCGGTGCCCGCGTGTACGAGGAGCTGTCCCCCCTCATGTCGTCCCGTCTCACTCTCCTGTCGTCCCGTCTCGTCCCCCTGTTGTCCCGTCACCTCCCCCTGCCCTTCGAACCGGAAGGTCTCCCGCACCACCCAGCCCCCGGGCTGGTCGGCGGAGGCGCGTACGTAACCGTCCTCCGCGACCGACAGATAGCGGCCGTCCGGCGCGCGCAGCGTGATCAGCCCGTCGCCCCAGTCGATCAGGGCGAGTTCGGTGGCACCCTCCTCGCAGGTCAGCGGGGGCAGATCGGTACGGCCGGCGAGCAGGGCCGGGTCGAGCGCGCCCTGCGCGCCACGCGCCCCGGCCGCCGCGTCGGAGGCGGGGACATGCAGCCAGCCGCCCGTCGCGGCCCGCAGCTTCACCCGGTCCACGCCTTCGGCGAAGGTGACCTGTCCGGCGCCGAATCGCTCGCGCAGAGCGTCGAGCGGGGTGGAGCGGTGGATCAACGTCCCGCTGTACCAGTCGAGTTTGCACTCGTCGGCGAGCAGGCCGACGACCGCGACCCGCCGGCCGGAGGCGACCGGCAGCACACCGTCGTTCTTGAGCAGGACGACGGACTGCTCGGCGGCCTCCTGGGCGAGCGCCCGGTGTCTGGCGGTGTCGAAGTCCTTCACGTCCCCGTACGGGTCGAGTTCCGGATCGAACTCCCCGAGCGAGAAACGCACCGTCAACTGGCGCCGTACCGCGGTGTCGATGTCGCTCTCGGCGATCAGTCCCTGCTCCAGGGCCCCGCGGATCCGGCCGGTCATGACGGACGCGTCGGTGCCGTGATCGGTGAAGCTGTCGACGCCCGCGCGCAGCGACGCCGCGGTGGCCTCCTCGTGGGTGTCGAAGTAGGCCTCGGCGTCCACCAGGTTGCTGGGCGCGCCCGCGTCGGAGCAGACCAGCAGCTCCCGGTCGCTCCAGCCGCGCAGGTGCTCGCCCAGATAGGGCGAGAGGTGGTTGGGACGCCCGTTGACCAGGTTGTACGCGGGCATGACACCGGCCACGGTGCCCGCTTCGACGGCCGCGCGGAACGCGCGCAGATCGTATTCGTGCAGGACGCGGGGACGGACCGAGGAGGACGTGGTGGCCCGGTCCGTCTCGTTGTTGTGCGCCAGCCAGTGTTTGAGGACCGGCGCGGTGCGCCAGTACGCGGGGTGGTCGCCCCGCAGGCCTCTGGTGTAGGCGACGGCGGTGGCCGCGGTGAGCGCGGGGTCCTCCGAGTAGCCCTCCTCGTTGCGTCCCCACAGCGGGTGGCGCAGCAGATTGACCGTCGGCGCCCAGACGTTGAGCCCGACCCGGTCGTCCCGTGCGCGCATCGCCCGTACTTCGCAGGACACCGCCTCGCCGACCCGGCGTACCAGGTCCTCGTTCCAGGTCGCGCCGAGCCCGACCGCCTGAGGGAACACCGTCGCCGGTCCCATCCAGGCCACACCGTGCAGCGCCTCCTGACCGGTACGGAACGACGCGACGCCGAGTCTCTCCACCGCCGGCGCGAACTGGTGCAGCATGGCGGTCTTTTCGTCGAGCGTCAGCCGCGCGAGCAGGTCGTCGACGCGTTCGCCGGGGGAAAGACGCGGGTCACGGAAGGGCGGCTGGTCTGCGGTCACGGGCGGTTCTCCCTGGAGAAGTGCGGGCCGGGAGCTGTCGAAAGGCTTTCGAAGCGCTTCGATGCTCAGGTTCCCGTGCGCGGGTGTCAAGACGTACCGGAGCAACCGGCCACCGTTTTACCTCCGGCAACAATGCGTCATTTACGGTCTGTTGAGGACGTCCTACCGGTGATGGGGAAATCTTGGGATCGGCTCTTGTGCCTCCGGAAGCGTTCACTTAACCTCGCAGCAACATCGAAGCGCTTCGACTCAGGACGAGGCAGCCGGTGGCCGTTCTTCTCCGACGCCCGCCTCGGATCAGCCAGTTACGCCAGTTCCACCGATGACACCGCGGCCGACCGGCGGGCTCCCGCCGGGTGTCCTGGCGCGCCACGAAGGGTTGATGCAATGACGCAGAACTCCTCCTCCGCCCCGAGCCGGAGAAGCTTTCTCGCCTCCACGGCGGTGGCCGCCGCCGCGGTGGCGGGCGGGGCACCGCTGCTGACCGCCTGTGGCGGTGGGCAGAGCGGCAAGAAGGAGGGCACCACCTCCGGGAAGAACGCGCGGAAGATCCTCCCCGCCTTCGTGGCACAGACCGTCGTGTCGCCCGACATCCCCGCCAAGAACGGCTCCGCGGCCGGATTCACCAAGGCTGTCGCCACGGCGGACCTGCGGACGTCCGTACCCGAGAAGCTCGGCAAGGGCAGCACCATCAGGATCATGTCGATGTTCTGGGGCACACCGCCGAGCGGTGCGAACCCCTACTACACGGCCATGAACGAGGCGATAGGCGTCAAGGCCGTCTGGCAGAACCAGGACGGGAACACCTACGACGAGAAGCTGGGGGCCGTGCTCGCCTCCAGCGAGATTCCCGATGTGGTGATCCTGCCCGGCTGGAATCTCTCCGGCAAGATTCCCGGCGCCGTCAACGCCAAGTTCGAGGACCTCGGGCCCTACCTCTCCGGCGACAAGGTCAAGGACTTCCCGAATCTGGCGGCCGTCCCGACGGATGCCTGGCAGCGCTCCATCTTCGGGGGTGCCCTTCGCGGTATCCCGATGCCCACCTCGTATGTCACCAGCATCGCGCCCTTCTACCGCAAGGACATCTTCGACAAGAAGGGCTACGAACTCCCCGGGAGCGCCGCCGAACTCCTCGCGCTGGCCAAGGATGTCACCAGCGCCAGGTCGAAGGTCTGGGCCTGCGACGACCTGAAGTGGACCGCCTTCAACATGTTCGGTGTCCGGCCGGGCGACGACAAGGCCCTGTGGTGGGACCTTGTCGACGGCAAGCTGGTCAACCGCGTCGAGAGCGCGGAGTATCTCGAAGCCCTGGAGTGGACCCGCAAGCTGTACGCGGCCGGTGTCGTCCACCCCGACGCCGTGGCGGTTCAGGGCGACGCGGGCAACCGGTTCACCGCCGGTGAGGTCCTGATCTACAACCAGAATCTCGCCGACTGGTACGGCAGGACCGCCGAGCAGAACGGGAAGGGTGAGTTCCGGATAGCCGCGATGGACATCTTCGGCCACGCGGGCGGGGACCCGGAGCTCCATGCCGTACAGCCCGCGAACATCTGGGCGTTCGTCAAGAAGGGCTCGTCCGAGAAGCTCATCAGGGACTTCCTGGCCATCTCGAACTTCACCGCCGCTCCGTACGGCACCAAGGAGCGCATGCTCACCGACTACGGCGTCGAGGGCACGCACTACACGATGCGCGAGGGGCTGCCCGTCAAGAACGACCGGGGCAACCAGGAGATCATCGGCGCCTTCGACTACACCGGCGACCCGACCGCGTACATCGCCCATCCCGACCTTCCCGGGATCGCCAGGGCCCAGGTGGAGTGGCAGCAGCGGATGGGGGCCTTCACCAAGAAGACCGCGTTCTACGGGCTGACCATCACCGAACCCAACCGCTGGACCAATCTGGCAGACGATTTCGAGCAGTTGGAGGACGACGTCATCCGCGGCCGGAAGAAGCTGAGCGATGTACAGCGGGCCGTCTCCGACTGGAAGCGCGGGGGCGGCGACGACCTGCGCGACTGGTACAAGAAGCTGCTCGACTCCTCCGGGTCCGCCGCGAACTGACGTACGACACGAGCAGACGTACTTCGACGCAACGAACGACGCAACGAACGACGCACGACGCAAGGAGTTCACGTGTCGCACAGCGCAGTGCCGGACGCGCGGCCCGCGCCGGAGGGCGGCCCCGAAGGCGGGGCCGGGCCGGCGGGGGCCGTCCCCGGGGAGCCCCCGCGGAGGGAGACGCACCGGGCGAGGGCCGGGCGCCGGACCCCGGACGGGAAGCGGGCGCCGAAGCAGAGTCTGAGGATCCGGCTGCGCCGGGACCGGACGCTGCTCCTGATGACCGTACCGGCGGTGCTGCTGGTCCTGGTCTTCACCTACATACCGGTCCTCGGCAATGTGGTGGCCTTCCAGGACTACGACCCGTATCTCAGCGCGAACGGGTTCGTCGCCATGCTGGAGAGCCCCTGGACCGGGTTCGACCAATTCGAGCGGATCTTCGCCGACTCCGCGTTCTGGGCCGCCGTGCGGAACACCCTCGTGCTGTTCTTCCTCCAACTGGTGCTCTTCTTCCCGGTCCCGATCGTGTTCGCGCTGCTGATCAACAGTGTGATCAGGCCCCGGGTGCGCGCCGTGGCGCAGGCCGTCATGTACCTGCCCCACTTCTTCTCCTGGGTGCTGGTCGTCACCGTCTTCCAGCAGATCTTCGGCGGCGCGGGCATCATCGCGCAGACGCTGCGGCAGCACGGCGTCGAGGGCTTCGACCTGATGACCGACCCGGGAATCTTCAAGTTCCTGCTGACGGCCGAGGGCGTCTGGAAGGACGCCGGGTGGGGCATCATCGTCTTCCTCGCCGCGCTCTCCTCGGTCAACAACGAGCTGTACGAGGCCGCCGCCATGGACGGGGCGGGCCGCCGGCGCCGGATGTGGCATGTCACGCTGCCCGCCCTGCGTCCGGTGATCGCCCTGCTGCTGGTGCTGCGGGTCGGCGACGCACTGACCGTCGGCTTCGAGCAGATCCTGCTCCAGCGCGACGCGGTGGGACGGGACGCGGCGGAGGTGCTGGACACCTTCGTGTGGTGGACGGGCATCCGGAACCAGGACTTCAGCTATGCGGCGGCGGCCGGTCTGATCAAAGGCGTCATCGGTCTGGGCCTGGTCCTCACCGCCAACAAGGTGGCCCACCTCATGGGCGAGCAGGGGGTATACAAAAAGTGAGCGCCACGGACACGGCCACCGACGCCTCCACCGACACCGACGCCGCGACGCGCCCCGGCACGCACACCCGCGCGGGCAAGCCGGCGCGCCCGCGCTCCCGCTGGGCCGCCCCGCCCCGCCCGGTCTGGGAGGAGGCACCCACCAGGACCGGTCTCGCAGGCAAGGCGATCGCCCTGACCGCCGCGTGTCTCGTGATCCTCTTCCCGCTCTGGATCGTGATCGTCACCAGCCTCTCGTCACGGCAGACCATCCAGGCGGCCGGCGGACTGGTGCTCGTGCCCAGGGACATCACCTTCGTCGCGTACCAGGAGCTGCTCGGCGGCGGACAGGTGCAGCGCGCCGCCCTGGTCAGCCTTGGGGTGACCCTCGTGGGCACGCTGTTCAGCATGGCGGTGTCCGTGCTGTGCGCGTACGGACTCTCCCGTACGGGCTCGCTCGGGCACCGCTGGATCCTGATGACGCTGCTGGCCACCCTGTTCTTCGGCGCCGGGCTGATCCCCACGTATCTCCTGGTGCAGGCGCTCGGGCTGACCGACACCTATCTGGCGCTGATCCTTCCGAGCGCGGTGAGCGTCTTCAACATCCTGGTCCTGCGTTCGTTCTTCATGAACATCTCCCAGGAACTCGTCGACAGCGCGCGGATCGACGGCGCGGGCGACCTGCGGATCCTCTGGCGGATCGTCATGCCGCTCTCGCGCGCGGTGATCGCGGTGATCGCGCTGTTCTACGCGGTCGGTTACTGGAGCGCCTGGTTCAACGCGTCGATCTACCTCACGGACCAGAGCATGATGCCGCTGCAGAACGTCATGATCCAACTGGTGCAGAAACAGCAGCCACCGACCGGGCTCGGCCAGCAGATCAAGACCGGCCGGCTGTCCCCCCTCTCCGTCCAGATGGCGGTCATGGTCATGGCGCTCCTGCCCGTCGCGATCGCCTCGCCCTTCGTCCAGAAGCACTTCCGAAAAGGCATGCTCACCGGCGCGGTCAAGGGCTGAACCACCGCGCCACGGGTGCCACCCCCGCTCGCACTCCCCCACCGACGGAAGGTGACGTCATGTCCGACCCGAACCAGGGCCCCAGCAGACGTACGGTACTGGCCGGGGCCTCAGGGGCGGCCGCGGCCGTAGCCCTGACCGGCCCGTCCGCGCTCGCCGCGCCGCGGTCCTCCCACGCGCCCCGGGCCACCGACCGGGTGGCGGCCGCGCAGGCGTACACCTGGCGGACGGCTGCCATCGGCGGCACCGGGTTCATCACCGGAGTGCTCTTCCACCCCAAGGTGAAGGGGCTCGCCTACGCCCGTACCGACATCGGCGGCGCCTACCGCTGGGACGACACGGCCCAGCGCTGGACGGCGCTCACCGACCACCTCGGCTGGGACGACTACAACCTGCTCGGCGTCGAGGCCATCGCCGTCGATCCGGCCGACACCGACCGGCTGTATCTCGCTCTCGGCGCGTACGCGCAGTCCTGGGCGGGCAACGGGGCCGTGCTGCGCTCGGCGGACCGGGGCGCCACGTGGAGACGTACCGACCTGTCCGTGAAGCTCGGTGGCAACGAGGACGGCCGGGGCACGGGCGAGCGGCTGCTCGTCGACCCGCGCGACAGCGCCGTCCTGTATCTCGGCACCCGGCACGACGGACTGCTCAAGTCCACGGACCGGGGAGCGACTTGGGCCACCGCGTCCTTCCCCGCCGCGGCGAACGCGAGCGGCCAGGGCATCACCTTCCTCGTGGCCGCCGAACGTGTCGTCTACGCCGGCTGGGGCGACGGCGGCAGCGCCCTGTACCGGACGAGGGACGGCGTCACATGGGAGTCCGTCCCCGGCCAGCCGTCCTCCGCGGCCACACGTGTGCCGGTCCGCGCTGCCTTCGACACCAACACCCGCTCCCTGTACGTCACGTACGCCAACACGCCGGGTCCCAACAACCAGACGGACGGGGCCGTCCACCGGCTCGACACCGCCACCGGGGCGTGGAGCGATGTGACCCCCGTCAAGCCGTCGGGCGGTGACGCCTTCGGCTACGGGGGCGTGGCGGTCGACGCCCTGGTCGCCGGCACGGTGGTCGTCACCACCAACAACCGCTGGGGCCCGGTCGACACGCTCTACCGGTCCACCGACGGCGGCCGGAGCTGGACCTCTCTCAAGGACACGGCAGTGCTGGACGTCCGGGAGACGCCGTATCTCAACTGGGGTGGTTCCGCACCCAAGTTCGGCTGGTGGATCCAGGCCGTCGGCATCGATCCGTACGACTCCAGGCACCTGGTGTACGGGACCGGTGCGACGCTCTTCGGGACCCGCGACCTGGTGCACTGGGCGCCGCAGATCCGGGGTCTGGAGGAGTCGGCGGTACGGCAGTTGATCGCGCCGCCCGCCGGGGGCGCCCAGCTGCTCAGCGGCCTGGGCGACATCGGGGTGATGTACCACGACACACTGACCGCCTCCCCGTCCCGGGGCATGGCCTCGAACCCGGTCTTCGGCTCGGCGACCGGCCTGGCGATGGCCGCGCTGAAGCCCGCCGTTGTCGTCCGGGCCGGCTGGGGCGACCAGGGCAACGGCGCGCTCTCGACGGACGGCGGCAGGAGCTGGCGCCCCTTCGCGACGCAGCCCGCGATCGCGTCGACCGCTCCCGGACCGATCGCGGTGAATGCCGACGGCTCCACCCTGCTGTGGTCGTTCGTCCACTGGGACGGCACGAAACACCCCGGATTCCGCTCCACCGACAGCGGTGCCACCTGGCGTGAGGTGCCCACGTTCCCCAAGGGCGCGGTGCCGGTCGCCGACCCCGTGGACCGCACGCGGTTCTACGTGTACGACACGGACGGCGGCGCCGTGTACCGGTCCACGGACGCGGGCGCCACCTTCGTGAAGGGCGCGAGCGGACTGCCCTCCGGTGACGTCCAGTTCCGCGTCGCCGCGGCCCCGGGGCGGACGGGTGATCTCTGGCTCTCGGCCAAGTGGAACGGTCTGTACCGGTCCACCGACGGAGGCTCCTCCTTCACCAAGGTGACCAGTTGCTGGGGCTCGTACGCCCTCGGCTTCGGCAAGTCCGCGACGGCCGGCGGTTATCCCGCGATCTTCCAGACCGGCGCGACGGAGAACTTCGTCGGTGTGTACCGCTCCGACGACACCGGGGCGAGCTGGACCCGGATCAACGACGACACCCATCAATGGGGATGGACCGGCGAGACGATCACCGGCGACCCCCGAGTCCACGGCCGGGTGTACCTGGGCACCAACGGCCGTGGCATCCAGTACGGAGACCCCGCCTGATGCCTTCCCTGCACGACTCCACACGTGGCCGCATCCTCTTCGGCGGCGACTACAACCCCGAGCAGTGGCCGGAGGAGACCTGGCTGGAGGACGTACGGCTGATGAAGGAGGCCGGCGTCAACTCCGTCACCCTGGGGGTCTTCTCCTGGGCCAGGATCGAACCCCGGCCCGGGGCACGGGACTTCGGCTGGCTGGACCGGCTGATGGATCTGATGCGGCTGAACGGCATCGGGGTGGTACTGGCCACGCCGACCTGCTCCCCGCCGCCCTGGATGGGCTCGCGCCACCCGGAGACACTGCCGCGCGACGAGGACGGCCGGACGGTGTGGTGGGGCTCGCGCCAGCAGTTCTGCCCCAGTTCACCGGTCTACCGCGGTTACGCGGCCGCCCTCACCGAGGATCTCGCGGCCCGGTACGGCGGACATCCGGCGCTGCGCATGTGGCACATCAACAACGAGTACTGCACCCACTGCTGGTGCGACGAGACGGCACGCCACTTCCGGACCTGGCTGCGCGCGCGGCACGGCACGATCGACGCGCTCAACGAGGCGTGGGGCACCGCCTTCTGGAGTCAGCGCTACGACACCTGGGACGAGATCATCCCGCCGCGCCGCGCCCAGTACATGAAGAACCCGGCTCAGGTGCTGGACTTCCGGCGCTTCACGTCCGACGCGCTGCTGGAGTGTTACGTGGCCGAACGGGACATCGTCGCCCGGCACACGCCGCGGACCCCTGTGACCAGCAATTTCATGCCGCTCTGGTCCGGGCAGGACGCCTGGAAGTGGGCGGAGCACGAGGATGTCGTCTCCGTCGACCTCTATCCGGACCCGAGGGACCCGCACGGCGGCCAGTACAACGCGATGCTCGGTGACATGACACGTTCCCAGGCGCGGGGACCGTGGGCGCTGCTGGAGCAGGCCGCCGGGGCGGTCAACTGGCGGGGCGTCAACCATCCCAAGCCCCGTGGCCTCAACCGCCTCTGGTCCCTCCAGTCGGTCGCCCACGGCGCCGACGCCATCTGTTACTTCCAGTGGCGCCAGTCGCGGCAGGGCGCCGAGAAGTTCCACTCCGGCATGCTGAGTCACGCGGGCGAACAGGGCCGCACCTTCCAGGAGGTCAAGCGGATCGGGTCCGAACTCGCCCTGCTGGGGCCGCTCCTGGAGGGCACCGGGGTGCGGAGCGAGATCGCGATCCTGCACGACTGGGACTCCTGGTGGGCGGACCAGCAGGACGGCCGGCTCTCCGCGCACGTCGACTACCCGGAGATCGTACGTTCCTGGCACCGCGCCCTGTGGGAGTCGAACCTCCCCACGGCCTTCGCCCGTCCCGACCACGATCTGAGCGCGTACCGGCTGGTGGTCGTGCCACACCTGTACCTGCTGGACGACATCGCGATCGACAACCTGGTCCGGTACGTGCGGGACGGGGGCACGCTCGTGTCCGGCTTCCTGACCGGCGTCGCGGACCAGGACGACCGGGTGCGCGCGGGCGGTATGGACGCACGGCTGCGCGAGCTGTTCGGTATCCGTACGGTCCACGAGTGGTGGCCGCTCGACGCGGACGAGACCGTGGAGTGCGACGGATTCAGCGCCACCCTGTGGTCCGAGGAGCTGGAGGTGTCGACGGGCGAGACCGTCGCCTCGTACGGGAGCGGGGAGCTGACCGGGCTCCCGGCGATCGTGCGCAACGGCCGCGCGTGGTACGTCTCGACGCTTCCCGAACCGGCGGCGCTGCGGGCGCTGCTGGCCCGGGTGGCGGGCGACGCGGGCGCCCGGCCGGTGCTGGACGGACTGCCCCAGGGGGTGGAGGCGGTACGCCGCGGCGAGCTGCTCTTCCTCCTCAACCACGGCGCGAAGAGTGTCACCGTCCCGGTCCCCGGCCGCCATCAGGACCTGCTCGGCAAGCGGTGCGTGGACGGCTCGGTCGAGCTGGAACGCCATGGTGTGGCCCTCCTGCGGGCGCGCACACCCGCCTGACGCATGCCCCTCGAACCCGCGCCCCCGTGCACGCGCAACGCATGAGGGCGCCCCGGACCTCCGCCGGCTCCCCCACGGTCCGACCGGTCCACGATCCGGTCGGCCCCTCGGCCCTGCCCGACGGAGCCGCCGCCTCACCCGAGGCCGCGGTATCTCCCCCACCCATGGAAGGGACACCATGGCACGTCGCACCCTCACCGGCCTGCTGCTCGCCCCCGCGGCCGCGTTCGCCGCACTCGTCGGATTCGCCGCCGCCCCCGCTCAGGCGGCCGTCTGGTCCTCGTCGGACCAGTGGGGCACGTACAACACCTCCGACGGCTACACCCTCTACAACAACATCTGGGGTTCGGGCGCGGGCTCCCAGACCATCTGGGCCAACTCCTCGTCGAACTGGGGCGTGTGGGCCAACCACCCGAACACCGGAGGCATCAAGTCGTACCCCAACGCCAAGAAGGTGATCGGAAAGCCCCTCAACTCCCTGTCGTCGCTCAGGAGCGGCTACAACGTCACGGTGCCGTCGGCGGGTGCCTACAACACCTCGTACGACATCTGGGACAGCGACTACGACTACGAGGTCATGCTCTGGGTGAACTACAACGGCGCCGTGGGCCCGCTCGGCACCGCGCAGGGCACGGCGACACTCGGTGGCCACACCTGGACCGTCTACAAGGGGACCAACGGCAGCAACGAGGTCTTCTCGTTCCTGCGCACGTCGGACTCCAACTCCGGCACGGTGGACATCCTGCCGATCCTCAAGTGGATCAAGGACACCAAGGGCTGGTGGGGCAACGAGACCATCGGTGACGTCCAGTTCGGCTACGAGGTCACCTCGTCCTCCGGCGGGCTGAACTTCACGACGAACAGCTTCTCCGTCTCGGGCGGCTGACGTCGGCCCGGTCCGGAACGGAGCCTGACACGGACTCAGGACAGCGGGTCCCCGGGCACGGCCCGGGGACCCGCGCTCTCCCGTACGGTCAGCTCCGGCTTCAGCAGCACAACCTCGTCGGTGCCGCGCCCGGCGAGCTTGGCGACCACCTGCTCGACCGCGTGCCGCCCCATCTCCTGGGCCGGGACGGCGACCGAGGTGAGCGGGACGGAGGCATGGACGGCCACCTGATCGGGGCAGATCGCGACCACCGAGACGTCCTCCGGAACGGCTCGGCGCTGCTGGCGCAGCAGGGCCAGCAGCGGGTCGGTGGCGGCCTCGTTCTGGACGACGAAGGCGGTGGTGCCGGGGCGTTCGTCGAAGATCCGGCCGACGGTGGCGGAGACAGCGGCGTAACTGCCCTCGCAGGGACGGTGCAGCAGCCGCAGGCCGAGTTCCTGACTGCGCTCGCGCAGCCCGCTGAGTGTGCGCTCGGCGAATCCGGTGAGCCGCTCGTACACCCCGGGCGCCTCGCCGATGACGGCTATCTCCCGGTGGCCGAGCCCGGCCAGATGATCGGCGCACAGCGCGCCGGCCGCGGCGAAGTCGAGGTCCACGCAGCTGAGTCCGACCGTGTCGGCGGGCAGCCCGATCAGAACCGCGGGCCGGTGTGCCTCCCGCAGCGGCGGCAGCCGGTCGTCGTGCAGTTCGACGTCCATCAGGATCATCGCGTCCGCGAGCGCGCTGCCCTCGATCCGGCGCACGGCCGTCGGCCCCTCCTCGCCGGTCAGCAGCAGGACGTCGTAGCCGAAGGTGCGGGCGGTGGTGGCGACGGCGAGGGCGATCTCCATCATCACCGGTACGTACATGTCGGTGCGCAGCGGCATCATCAGCGCGATGATGTTCGACCGGCTGCTGGCCAGCGCGCGGGCCCCGGCGTTGGGGTGGTAGCCGAGCTGCTCGATACTGCGCTCGACGCGTTCGCGGGTGGTGGTGGAGATGGACCTCTTGCCGCTCAGGACGTAGCTCACGGTGCTGGCGGAGACTCCGGCATGCTGAGCGACATCGGCGAGGGTGACCATTCAGCTCTCCAGGGCAGACCGTCGGTGAAGCACTCCATCGGTGAAGCGCTTCGACGCATGTGCCTTCGAGGTTAAGTCGCACGACTATGACCTGTCCATAGGTGGATCGAAGCGCTTCGACACCTGGCCCACACATACGTACGCGCGGGCATCCGCTCCCTTCGCGCAGCGTAGTGAAGTCGGGCGTCACGGCCGTCGCCTCCACAGGGGGCCTGTGGGGGCGACGGCCGTGGACGGTCAGCCGCGGGCGGTCAGCCGCGGGCCATCGTGCCCAGGATCACAGCGGTCAGCGCGGCGCGCTCCACCAGGCCGGTGACGGTGGTGTGTTCGGTGCGGGCGTGCGCGCCGGAGCCGATCGCGCCGATGCCGTCCAGCACCGGGAGGCCGGCGGCGACGACGAAGTTGCCGTCGCTGGCGCCGCCCACCGCGGTCTCCCGCAGTTCGTACCCGAGCAGGGCCGCGCAGTCGCGTGCCAGGTCGGCCAACTCCGCGACTGCCGGGGTGCGTTCGAAGACCGGGCGGTTCCAGTCGCCGGTCACCTCGACCGAGGTACGCGGATCGACCGGCCGCGGCGCGGCCAGGGCCGCACCGACGCGGGCCTGTTCGGCGGCGGTGGCGACCCTGATGTCGAGGCGGCCGACGGCCCGGCCCGCCGTGACATTGCTGCGGGTGCCGCCCTCGATCACACCGACGTTCAGCGACGTGCCCGCCTGCGGATCGCGCAGCGCGCCCAAGCGGAGGATCTGGTGGGCCAGTTCCTCGACCGCGCTGGCGCCGGCCGTGGGATCGAGGCCCGCGTGTGCCTCCTGGCCGGTGACCGTGACGGTGAACAGGCCGACGCCCTTGCGCGCGGTCTTGATGGCACCGTCGGCGGCGGCTTCGAAGACCAGGGTGGCGCGGCTGTCACGTGCCTCGGCGACGATGGCGTCGCCGGAGGCGAGGCTGCCGGTCTCCTCGTCCCCGTTGAGCATGAGTGTGCAGGCCGGGCGGGGCAGCCCGAGGGCGTCCAGGGCGCGCAACGCCCAAACCGCCTGCACCAGGCCCGCCTTCATGTCGAAGACACCGGGCCCGGTGAGCCGGTCGCCGTCGCGCTCGAAGGGCCACTCGGCCAATGTGCCGGTGGGCCATACGGTGTCGTAGTGGCCGAGCAGCAGGACGGGGCGCTCGCCGGTGCCGGCGTAGCGGCGGACCAGGATGTCACCGGCCTCCTCGCACTCCCGCACCTCTTCCGTGTACGCGGTGCCGAGCGCGTCGTCGAGCCAGCCCCGCAGCCAGGACAGGCAGGCGGCCAGTGCCCGGGGGTCGTCGCTGGCGCTCTCCTGGGAGGTGTACCGGGCCAGGTCGCGGACCATCTCCTCCTGGCGAGCGGCCAGCCAGGCCCGTACGGCTTCGGCTTGTGCGGCATCGGCTCGTGCGGATGCGGCCTCTACGGATGCGGCGTCGGCCCGCACGTCGTCGGACCCCGGGACGGGCGGTGCGGCAGCGGGCACGGCGCCCGGTCCCGCCAGCCGGTCCAGCGCGTCCAGGCGCGACTCCGCCATCAGCTCCGGGGTGCGCTCCAGCTCCCGGAGTCCTTCGATCACGGCCCGCAGCACCGGAGTCGCGACCCCGTGGCGGTCGGCCAGTTCGAAGACGTCGGCGTAGTGCGTGGTCACCTCGACCGGCCTGCGCCGTACGGCCAGATCCCGCCAGATCCCGCTGCGGTCCTTGGACTGGGTGCGCAGCCAGGCGGTGAGCCGGCCGGTGGCGGCGCGGCGGGCCGCGGGGTCGGCGCCGCGCCGGAACGCCTCGGGTTCGAAGGCGTCGAACGCCTCCAGGGTGATGCCCAGCGTGTCGGCCACGTCGAAGACTTCGGCGGCCACCGTGTCCATCGCGGGACCGTGCCGGTCGATCAGTTCGGCCATCGGCGCGTCGGCCAGCGCGGTGGCCGCCAGCATGGCGCCGAATCCGGCCTTGGCCCACAGATAGCCCTCGACATTGTCGCTGGCCACGGCCGGTCCCCAGCTCCGCAGGTCGTCCACGAGGCGGCTGACCCGCGGGGAGACGGGCGCGCCGCCCCGCTCGCCGATCACCAGGGCTCCGGCGCCGCCGTCGAGGACCACACCGGGCTCGATCACATCGGCGAAGATGTTGACGAAGGCCGCGACGGTGCGTTCCGGCCCGATCCGCCGGGCTATCAGGTCCTCGTTGAAACCGTTCTGGATCGAGACGACCCAGCCGTCCGGCGCCAGCCGGGGGGCGATCCAGCGCAGCGCCGTGTCGGTGGCCTGCGCCTTGACGGCCAGCAGGACACGGTGGACGGTGCGGTCGAACTCGTCGGGGGTGGCGGCCTCGACGGGCACGCTCTCGCGGTGCTCACCTCGGGCGACGGTCAGACCATGGGCGCGGATCGCGGCCACGTGCGCCCCGTCGGCGTCGATGACGCGCACCCGGTGGCCGGCCCTGGCCAGGCTGAAGGCGAGGGTGCCGCCGATGGCTCCGGCTCCCACCACCGTGTAGGTGTCGTCGCGCGTGTCGCTCATACGGGGTGTCCTTCCGCGGCGTCGGCCGGTCGGTGGGGGGTGTGGTGCGCGTGCGGTGCGTCCTGGCCGCCCGGTGCGGGCGATCCGCTCCGGGCGTGGTCGTCCGGCGGCCGGATCCGGGGCAGGTGGAGGGCGCCGGTGCTGGAGCCGCCGTCCACCCGCAGGATCTCGCCGGTGATCCAGGAGGCGTCGGCGCCGGCGATCCAGCGGACCGCGCGGGCGATGTCGCGGGGGGTGCCGGGCCGCCCGAGGGGGTTGGCGCCGATCGCCGCCGCGTACTCCTCGGAGACCGGGTTGCAGTCGCTGTCGACCGGGACGAAGCCGGGGCTGACGGCGTTGACCCGGATGCCGTGCGCGCCCAGTTCCAGGGCGGCGGCACGCGTGGCCATCTCCAGCGCGGCCTTGGAGCTGGCGTACGGTCCGCCGCCGGGGCGGGCCCGCAGCGCGGAGCCCGAGGAGATGTTGACCACCGCGCCCGTCCTGCCGTGCTCGACGGCCAGCCGGGCGAAGGCGGCGGTGGCCAGCACCGGGGCCCGCAGGTTGACGGCGAAGAGCCGGTCCCACTCCTCGGCGCGCAGGTCGGCCATGTCCAGGGACGGGTAGACGCCCGCCGCGTTGACCAGGACGTCGACCGGTCCCTGGGACTCCCACGCCCGGTGTACCAGGTCCGCCGGGGCCTCCGGGCCGGTCAGGTCGACGGTGTGGGCGCTGCCGCCGAGCCGTACGGCGGTCTCTTCCAGCGCCGCGCGGTCGCGGTCGGCGAGGGTGACGGCGGCGCCCTCGGCGGTGAACTCCTCGGCGATCGCCCGTCCGATGCCGCCGGCGGCGCCGGTGACGAGGACATGCGTCATCAGTGGAACTCCTTGTCCTTGGTCTCGGGCATGGTGAGGTAGACGAGCAGGGAGATCAGCGACGCGGCCGAGACGTAGACCCACAGCAGGTCGCTGTGACCGCTCTCGTGGAGCCAGGTGGTGAGGTACGGGGCGGTGCCGCCGAAGACGGCGACGGCCAGCGCGTACGGCAGGGCGATCCCGGTGGCCCGGACCTCGGGCGGGAACTGCTCGGCCATGATCACCGCGCAGTTGGCGGAGTAGCCGAGGACCAGCAGCATCCCGGTCAGCTGCACCAGGAACAGGCTGAGGAAGCTGTCGCCCAGCAGATGCAGCAGCGGCCAGGCCAGCACCACGAAGCCGCCCGCGAACACCGCCATGGTCGGCTTGCGCCCGAGGCGGTCGGAGAGGAGGCCCGCGAACGGCAGCAGGACGACGAAGATCACCAGGCAGAGCGTCTGGGACAGCAGCGCGGTCTTGAGCGGGATGCCGGTGGTGAGATTGGCGTACGTGGGAAGGTAGTTGACCCAGATGTAGTACGTCAGCGTGCCGGCGATGGTGATACCGGCGACCCGCAGGGCGGCGGCCGGGTGCTCGACGAACATCGCCTTGAGCGGGTTGGTCCGGGTGCGTCCCGACCCCTGGGCCTCGGTGAAGGAGTCGGTGTCCTCCACCGAGACGCGCAGCCACAGGCCGACCAGACCGAGCAGGCCGCCGAGCACGAAGGCCAGCCGCCAGCCCCAGGAGTGCAGGGCGTCGTCGCTGAGCGTCGAGGTGAAGACGGTGCCGAGCAGCGAGGCGATCAGCACGCCACCGGCCACCGACACCTGCTGCCAGGATCCGGCGAACGCGCGCCGGCCACGGGCCGCGGACTCCACCAGGAACGCCGACGACGAACCGAACTCACCGCCCGCCGAGAATCCCTGGACCAGCCGGGCGAGCAGCAGGACCAGCGGGGACAGCACCCCTATGGACTCGTAGCCCGGGGTGAGCGCGATGACGAAGGCGGCGCCGGCCATCAGACCGACGGTCAGGGTCATGCCCTTCTTGCGCCCGTGCCGGTCGGCGTAGACGCCGAGCACGGCGGCGCCCACGGGCCGCATGACGAAGCCGACGGCGAAGACGGCCAGGGTGGACAGCAGGGCGACGGCTCCGTCCCCGGCCGGGAAGAACTCATCCGCGATGATCTTGACGAAGATCGAGTAGAGGGCCCAGTCGACCCATTCGACGGTGTTGCCGATGGTGCCCGCGATGATGGCCTTGCGCTGCTTGCCGCTCAGCCTGTGCGCCGCCGGCGCGGTGGCGGCCACGGTCTCGGGGGACTCGGTGCTCATGGCGTGTGCTCCGGGGATTCGTGGCGAAGCGCGGTGCGGGCGGCCTCGGCCAGTTGGGCGTGGGTGGCATACCAGACGTCCGGGTGGGCGGCGATGTGGTCCAGCAGTTCGCGCAGCACGGTCATCCGCGAGCGGTGGCCGATGACATGCGGGTGCAGGGTGAGCTGGAAGACGCCGCCGGCGCGGTAGGCGGCGTCGAACTCGTCGGTCCAGATCTCCAGCACGTCGCGCGGGCGGCTGTGCGGGCGGACCGAGCCGTAACGGTCCATCGTGAAGTACGGCGCGTCGTCCCGGATCCAGTCCACGGGGATCTCGACCAGGCCGGTGGGCCGGCCCCCGGCCAGGATCTCGTACGGCTCGTCGTCGGCCATCAGCGAGGAGTCGTAGGAGAAGCCCAGGTCGATGATGGTGTCGAGGGTCGATTCCGAGAAGTCCCAGGACGGGGTGCGGATACCGGCCGGACGCTGTCCGGTGAGGTCGGTGAGTGTGTCCAGGGCCCGGCGCACCAGCGCCTTCTCGTCCTCCCGGCCGAGCAGTGTGTTGCGCTCGTGGATCCAGCCGTGGACGGCGATCTCGTGGCCGTCGCGGGTGTAGGAGCGTACTTCCTCGGGGTGGAGCAGGGCGGAGACGGCCGGCATGAAGAACGTCGCGGGGATGCCATGGGCGGCGAGCAGCTCCAGCACCCTCGGGGCGCCGACCCGGGCGCCGTACTCCCCCTGGGCGAGAGCGCCGGGGCTTGTCTCCCCGTCGCGCAGCGGGATGGTCTCGTGGTCGGAGTCGAAGGACAGCGCGACCGCGACGCGGGCGCCGTCCGGCCACCGCTCCGGGAGCAGTGGGCGCCCGGCGCGCACCGCGTCGACGTGCCGGCGCCACTCGCTCTCCGGCCAGCGCCAGCTCTCGACGGGCGTGTTCGGGTCGGTCTGGGACATGAGGGCTCTCCACAGGGAGGTTCGGGTACGAGGGAAACGGGTGCCGAGGGAACGGGTAGGGGAAGGCGGCGTGCGACACCGGGTGTCCGGCGGGCGCCGCTCAGTCGAACTGGTCCAGCCGGGTCCAGGCGCCCTTGAGGGTCGCCAGGTGCACGGTGACATCGGAGGCGTTCAGTCCCGGCAGGGCGCCGATGACCTCGCCGGTGTAGCGGAACAGGTCGGTACGGCGCGGCAGGACCATGTGGCCCACCAGGTTGAACCGGCCGGTGGCGGCGGCCAGGAACTTGGTGCCCGAGTGACGGGCGAGCTGCCGCCCGGCTGCGTCGAGCCGGTCCGGCTCGATGGACAGCCACACCATGAACTCGGCCTCGTATCCCAGGAGTGCCGGCTCCACCAGGGTGCGGAAGTGCAGGGTGCCCCGCGCCACCAGCCGGTCCAGGGCGCGCGACACGCTGGACTCGCTGCGTTCGAGCCGGCGGGCCAGTGTGCTGACCGGCAGCCGGCCGTCCTGTGCGAGGGCGCCCGCGACGGCGTGTTCGATCTCGGAGAGCGCTTGTGGCGCCTGGTCCCAGTCCTCGCGGTCGAACGGTGTGGCCAGCGAGGCCGGCCGCAGATCGGCGGCGGCCTCGCGCGGCAGCAGACCGGTGTCCCACAGCGCCGCCGAGGTGAACGTGCGGATGACGGCGACACACTCGGTGCTGGTGATCAGGTGCGCGCCGGGCAGGTCGGTGAAGAGCAGCCGCATCAGCTGCTCGTTGTCCTGTGCGACGAAGTCGACGATCAGGTCGGCCGTGCCGGTGACCACGGCGAGGAACCGTACCTCCGGGCATTCGGCCAGCAGTTCGGCGAGCTGAAGCCCTTTGCCCGGCCGGGCGTGCACCCGTACCAGCATGGAGGAGCCGGCCCGTGTGCGGTCCAGCTCCAGGGCACCCACCACATGGACCAGCCGACGCTCGCGCAGCGCCTGGTAGCGCCGCTGCGCGGTGGTCTCGCTGGCGCCCACCCACCGGGCGATCGAACTCCACGGGGCACGGCCGTTGAGCTGGAGCGCGGCGATGACGCGGCGGTCCAGCTCATCGATCATGTCGGCGTGAGCTCGGGTGGTCATGGAGCGGGACGCTAATCATCACTCCGGCACCCGTCAACGAAGGAATCCCGCATCGCTCCTGGTCACCGGCGCGTTCTCCGACGACGGACGTGTTACGGGCGGGGAAAACCCGCAGATCGGGAGGGACGGTCCGGCGCGGTGACGGGTTGCCGGATCACCTCGCGGGCTCGGTGAATTTTTCCGTCGGACAGCTGACCGCCACCGCGCGGTACGGCGGTGGCGGTGCCGCTGTGGTAGGGGCGGCGGCCGGTGCCGGTGACGTCGGTGTCAGCCGCGCGGACCGATCTCCCGTTCCCCGTCGAAGACCGTGATCGCCATCGCCGGGCAGGAATCGGCCGCGTCGAGCACGGTCTCGTCAGGGCCGACGCTGTCGGCGAGCGGCCTGGCGCGATCGTCGTCCCCCAGGGCGAAGTACTCCGGCGCCATACCCGCGCACATGCCCGACGCCATACAGCGGTGCCCGTCGATCTCCAGCCGCCAGCCCACCGGTCACCACCCGACCGGCATGGTGCGCGGACCACGGACGATCATCTGTTCCTTCCAGACGATGTCACCGGCCTGCCGCAGACCGGGCAGCCGGGTCAGCAGGGCACGCAGCGCCTCCTGGAGTTCCACCCTGGCCAGCGGTGCGCCGAGGCAGTGATGGACGCCGTGCCCGAAGCCGAGGTGCTGGCCGACCTCGCGCCCGATGTCCAGAACTCCCGGCGCGCTGAAGCGGATCGCGTCCCGGTTGGCCGAGCCGACCGCGACCAGTACGGGTTCACCGGCCCGCACCAGCGTGCCGCCGACCTCGATGTCCTCGGTGGCGTAGCGGGGGAAGGCGGCGCCGGCTCCGAGCGGGACGAACCGCAGCAACTCCTCGACGGCGCCCGGGACCAGCGCGGGGTCCGCGCTCAGCCGCCGTAACTGTTCCGGGTGGTCGAACAGGGCGAGGACGAAGTTGGGGATCTGGGTCGCCGTGGTCTCGTGACCGGCGATCAGGATGGCGACGCACAGATCGATGAGTTCCGTCTCGGAGAGCCGGTCGTCGACGTCACGGGCCTGGATGAGCGCGGACATGAGGTCGTCGGCTGCCTCCGCGCGGTGCCGTTCGACCAGACCCGCCATATAGGCGCGGAGTTCCTCCTGCTTGGTGTGGAACTCCTCGGGTGTCAGCCCGCTGGTGGACAGCGCCGCATCGCTCCACTCCCGGAAGAGCGGCCGGTCCTCGACCGGCACACCGAGCAGTTGGCAGATCACGGCGACCGGGATCGGCAGCGCGTAGTCCTCGACGAGATCGGCGGGCGGGCCGGTCTCGATCAGTCGGTCCACGAGTCCGTCGGCGAGCCGGGCGACGTCGGGCCGCATCTTCTCGACCCGGTGGACGGTGAACGCCTTGGCCACCAGAGTGCGCAGCCGGGTGTGGTGCGGCGGGTCCATGCCGAGGATCCCGCCGGGCCGCTCCTCGGACCACTGACGCGGCGCGTCGTGATGCTCGTCCTGGGCCCGGCTGAACCGGCGGTCGCCGAGCACGAGTCGGGCGTCGGCATAACGCGTGGCCAGCCAGGCCGGTTCCCCGTACGGCAGTTGGACCCTGAGCAGCCCGGGGAGTTCCCGGGCACGGGCGTACGCGTCGGACAGCTCGATCCCGCTCGACTTGTTGAACGGGTAGCTGACGGGGTCGGCTGGTGCGTGGTGTAAGTCGGTCATCGAAGAGCCCCGATCGCGAGTGGTTGATGCACGGGTCGTTGATACGCGGGTCGTTGGTACGCGGGTCGTTGACGCACGGCTCGGTGGAACGCGGATCGCTGAAACACGGATCGCACGTGTAAGCACGCGATTACAAACCGTAGGAGGGGTATACCTCCCCGTCAACGGGGCCACCCACCAGGCGGCTTCGGTCCAGCGGCGGGCGGACGGCGTCCGGCGCACGGAGTACGGGAGGTACGACATGGCCCAGCAGCGGCCGGAGCGGCGGCGCAATGCCGCCGAGACCAGGCAGGCGCTGCTCGGCGCCGCGTCCGCGCTGTTCGCCGAGCGCGGCTTCGACGGCACCACGGTGCGGGACATCGCCCGTCGGGCCGAAGCGAATCAGGCCCTGGTCTTCCGCTATTTCGGCTCGAAGGAGTCGCTGTTCGAGGAAGTCATGGCGGGGGTGGGCCGCGACAGACTGGCAGGCACCCCCGCGGAACAGTTGCTGGCCGAAGCGCTCCGTGACCTCTTGGCGCCGGAATCCGAGCGGGACCGGTCACTGGAGGCGTTCCTGCGGTCGGGAGGCAGCGGCGGTGCGGTCTCGGCCGTACGCCGGCAGTTCGGTGAGGAGTACGCGCGGGTCCTGAGCACACTGACCGACGCCCCGGACGCGGCCCTGCGGGCGGATCTCGCTCTGTCGTGGCTGCTGGGGATCGGGCTGATGCGGGTGGTGGTCCCCAAGGAGCCGCTGTCGACGGCGGATCCGGCGCGGGTCAGCGCGTTGGTGCTCGACGCGATGGCCACTTTCCTGGAACGGGCCGACCGGACCCCGCTTCCCCCTCCGCCCGAGCCCATACCGGCGGCGCCACCGCCACCTTCACCTTCACCTTCACCTTCACCTTCACCTTCACCGAAGCGGGAACGGGAGCGGGTGCGGCCGGTGCTGTCCCGCTCGCGTGAGCCCTGAGCCCCGTCGGTACCGGACGTGCGGAAGGCGTCATATACGCCAGCCGCGGAGGTGGTCCGCCGCCTGGTAGACGCTGACCTTTCCGGACTGGATGGCGCGCACCAGTTCCACGAGAGCGCCGTACGGTGGATCGATCCCCTCGCCGGACGCGTGCATGTACGCGGCGGCCACCTGGCAGGCGTACAGGCTGTTGCGGTACGGCAGCGGCTCCAGGCGCACCAGCGTGTGGAACAGGGACGCCGCCCGCCAGGACACATCGGGTTCGCTGGTCGCCGGGCGCGGGATACGGGTCTTGTGGCGGGCGACGGCGGCGACCAGAGCCGAGTAGTCGGCCACGGACACGTCTTCCGGTACGGCCTGTTCCTGCACGTCCAGGAGCCAGGCCACATCGATGTACACGACGGGCATCAGGCGGCTTCCACCCGCTGCCTGTCCTGCGGGCGGGGCGGGACCTCGTTGGCGAACGCCTCGTCGAACTCCCCCCGGTGCTGCTCCCCCCAGGCGACGGCGTACCGGACGAACTGCAACCGCTGCTGCTCGCGGAGGGGAAGGTCGTGAACGTACTGCTTGAGCGACTTGCCCTCGGCGGCGGCGGCCGCACGGACCGCCTCGAGTTCGTCCTCGGTGAAACTGATGTTGAGTGATGGCATGCCCTTACGGTACCTAACCGGTACCTGCCACGGTAGTGAGGATCAGCGGTCCCGGACGGGGGCCGGCCCGGCCGGTCGGGTGGCGGGACGGTGTGCGGTGGAGAGCGCGGCGGTGTTCGCGCCGACGATCACGGCGATGGCGAGCCAGGCGAGGGGATCGAGTCGCTGGCCGAGGACGACGAGGCCGGCCAGGGCGGCGAAGACCGGGTTGACACTCATGAACACGCCGAAGAAGTGCGCCGGTATGCGGCGCAGGGCCAGCAGGTCGGCCAGGAACGGCACCGCCGAGGAGAGCACCCCGGCCGCCGGCGCACAGCCCAGCGCCTCGGGCGTGGGCGGGTGGTGCCACAGCACCCACGCGCCGACGGGCAGGTAGAGGGCACCGGAGACGGCCGCCGCGGCGGCCGAACCCTCCAGGCCGGGCAGCCGGCCCGACGGTCCGGTTGAGCAGGATGTAGCAGCCCCAGCACGTCGCGGCCAGCAGGGCCAGGCCGATGCCCAGGTAGTCGGTGGACGGGGTGGGGCGGGTGAGGACCACCACCGCGCCGGCCGCCGCCACCGCGGCGACCAGGTCGATACGGCGCCGGGAGCGCTCCTTGCCTTCACTCCGATCACGGATCGATCGGACGAAGTGAGAACGCTTCAAGAATCCTGAAGTTGCGTCACCAGCTCGAAGACAACCCCAAGGAGGCAGAACACCCCGGCCACGGGGACAAGGACACAGCAGGGCTCAGGTGAACTCACGGGATGTCGCACATTCCGGCCGCCCCGTTTTCGCGGACCGAGGGGGCGACGATGCCGGGACCGGTCACTTACGCTGCGTGGAAAACGTCACCTGATCAGGCCTCGCTCTTCCTTGAAGGGACACCCCTCCATGCCCAGCGATCGTCTCGACCACGCCTTGCTCGACCATGTCGAGAGCCCTGCCCCGGGACAGGGGCGACTCGCCCCGCGGGCCCGGTACCGCTCCGATGCCATGTCCCTTGATCTGGACGGGCGTTGGCGCTTCCGGCTCGCTCCGTCGGCGCGCGAGCTGACCCCGGGCTTCGAGGCGCCGGACCATGACGACACGCGGTGGGAATGGATGGACGTTCCGTCGAGCTGGCAGATGCGGGACATCGCCGGCTCCCCGCGCTTCGGCACCCCTGCCTACACCAATCTGACCTACCCCTTTCCCGTCGACCCGCCGCGTGTGCCCGACGCCAACCCCACCGGTGAGTACCGCCGGGAGTTCACACTGCCGGAGGGATGGCCGGATTCCGGGCGGAGTGTGCTGCGCTTCGAGGGTGTGGACTCGGCCTTCGCCGTGCATCTGAACGGCGTCCCGCTCGGCAACGGCAAGGGCAGCCGCCTGCCCACCGAGTTCGACGCCACCCAGGCCCTGCGTCCGGGCCGCAACGTACTGGCCGTACGCGTGCATCAGTGGTCCGCCGGCAGCTATCTCGAAGACCAGGACATGTGGTGGCTGTCCGGGATCTTCCGTTCCGTGGCGCTGCTCCACCGGCCGCTGGACGGGGTGGCGGATGTCTTCGTCCACACCGGCTACGACCCCCGCACCGGCGAGGGCACCCTGCGGGTGGAGGCCGACGCCGTCGGCAGGATCACTGTGGCGGAGCTGGGGCTCGACCTCGCCATCGGAGAGGAGGGGAGGGCCCCGGCCGATCCGTGGACCGCCGAGGCGCCCCGCCTCTACGAGGCCGAACTGACCACGGCCGGCGAACGCGTGCACCTGCGTGTCGGTTTCCGGACCGTGACGGTGGAGGACGGCCTCCTGCGGGTCAATGGCACCCCGATCCTGCTGCGCGGGGTGAACCGGCACGAGTGGGACCCGGACACCGGCCGCACGCTGAGCCCCGGGACGATGCGCCGTGACATCGAGCTGATGAAGCGGCACAACATCAACGCGGTGCGCACCAGCCACTATCCGCCCGACGGCCGGTTCCTCGACCTGTGCGACGAACTGGGTCTGTGGGTGATCGACGAGTGCGACCTGGAGACCCACGGCTTCCACCTCACCGGCTGGCGGAACAACCCGAGCGCCGAACCGAGTTGGCGCGACGCGTATCTCGACCGGATGAGCCGCATGGTCGAGCGCGACAAGAACCACGCCAGTGTCATCATGTGGTCGCTGGGCAACGAGGCCGGGACGGGCGACAATCTGCGCGCGATGGCCGACTGGGCCCACGACCGCGATCCGGGACGGCCGGTGCACTACGAGGGCGACTGGGACTGCGGCTATGTGGATGTGTACAGCCGCATGTACGCCGACCACGAGGAGACCGAGCGCATCGGCCGGGGGACGGAGGACCCCACGAAGGCCCCGGAACTGGACGCGCACCGCCGCGGGATTCCGTTCATCCTGTGCGAGTACGCCCACGCGATGGGCAACGGACCCGGCGGCCTGAGCGAGTACCAGCGGCTCTTCGAGCGGTACCCCCGCTTGCAGGGCGGTTTCGTCTGGGAGTGGATCGACCACGGCATCCGCCGGCGTACCCCCGACGGCCGGGAGTTCTTCGCGTACGGCGGAGACTTCGGCGAGGTGGTCCACGACGGCAACTTCGTGGCCGACGGGCTGGTCTTCCCCGACCGGACCCCCTCCCCCGGGCTGGCCGAGTACAAGAAGGTGATCGAGCCGCTGACGATCGGTGTCGACGCCCGGTCGCGCGCCCTCGTGGTGCGCAACGGCCTGGACTTCGCCGATACGGGACACCTGCGCCTCCACTGGCGCGTCGAGGACGAGGGGATCCTGCGCGCGGAGGGCGAACTGCCCCTGCCGGCCGTCCTGCCGGGCGACTCGGCCACGGTGGCCTGGTCCGAGGAGCTGCGCGAGGCCGCGGGGGCCGACGCGGACGGAGAGCGGTGGCTCACCGTGAGCGCGGTGCTCGCCAAGGACGAGGCCTGGGCGCCCGCCGGCCATGAAGTCGCCTGGGTACAGGAGCGGTTGGCCACTGCGGAGTCCGAATCCGACGCGGAGTCCAACTCCGGCGCGGCATCCGCGTACGACGCCGTGCCTGAACCCGCCGCCGAGCCCGCCACCGCGCGCGGGGCACTGCCCCGGCTCGACGGAGCCCGGATCGCCCTGGGGGACGGCGTCTTCGACGCGTACACGGGACGTCTCGCCGCGATCGGGACGCTGCCCGTCGACGGGCCCCGCCTCGATCTGTGGCGGGCGCCCACGGACAACGACCTGCGTGGTTTCGGCGGTTCGGTCGCCGCCGAGTGGCGCGGGGCCGGGCTGGACCGGCTGGAGCACAAGGTCCTCTCCGTCGACACGGACGACGAGGGCCTGACGGTCACCACCCGGGTGGCCGCCGCGGGCAGCGATGCCGCCATGTCGGCCGTCTACCGGTGGACGGCGCCCGCCGGCCGGCCCGGACCGCTGCGGCTCACCCTCGACGTCAGGCCCGTCGGTACCTGGGACGTGCCGCTGCCACGCCTCGGGCTGCGCGCCGCCGTTCCGGCCGGCCTGGACACGGTGACCTGGTTCGGCGCGGGACCGGGCGAGGCGTATCCGGACACCCGGACGGCCGCCCGCGTCGGCCGGTTCACCTCGGCTGTCGACGGCCTCCAGACCCCGTACCTCTTCCCGCAGGAGAACGGCAGCCGTGCCGACGTCCGCTGGGCCCGGCTGACGGACCGCACCGGCGCCACGGGGGTGCGCGTCAGCGGCCCCGAGCGCTTCTCGTTCACCGCCCGCCGCTGGACCAGCGAGGACCTGGACGCCGCGGCGCACCCCACGGATCTGGTGCCTCGCGACGCGATCCACCTGAACCTCGACGCGGCCCAGCACGGCATCGGCAGCGCGTCCTGCGGCCCCGGTGTCCTGCCGGAGTACCGCCTCAACGCCGAACCGGCCACGTTCGTCGTCGAATTCGAGGTCGAGTCCGCGGCTGAAGGACGGTGAGAGCGGCGGCCCCATGACTGCCGCCGGGGTGGCCCCCGCACCACCCCGGCGGCGGTCACAGCGCGCGGGTCAGCGCTTGATCTCCTTGATCCGCAGCATGCGCGTGATGACCTTGTCTAGCTCGTCGTCCTCGAAGACCTTCTTCCAGTCGTCCTTGACGATCGACTCACGGCCGTAGTCCATGGCGATCAGGCAGGCGTCGGAGAACGGGTTGTCGCCCTTGAGGGTGTTGGCGAGAGCGACCTGGGTGTGACCGAGGAGCATCGCGCGGGCGGCCGCCTCCGGCACACCGACGGTGTGGACCGTCTCGTGGAGCGCCTCCGTGAGCAGCGCGCCGACCATACAGGCGATGGTCTCGACCAGGGTCGGCTCCAGGACGGCGAGCTGCTTGACCGTCACCCAGTGCACGTCCACGACCGGGGCGTACATCGTACGGATCACGGCCTCGGCCAGCTCCTGGGCGGCCGGGTCGGCGCCCTCGGAGGAAGCGTCCTCGAAGGAAGCGACGACTTCCTGCGGCGCGGCGATGCCGCCGAAGGTGTCCGCGTACTCCTCCTTCGTGGTGCGCTCCAGGAAGACGGAGGGGTGGCACGGGTGGGCGACGGCGTTGTGCACGTCGTCGCGGCGGGTCAGCAGGCCGGCGTAGGCCGCGGCCGGGTCCAGCGTGAGCAGTACGGCACCGGGCTTCATCACCGGGACGAGCTGCTCGGAGACGACTCCGAGCACGACGTCCGGCACGGCCAGGATGACCACGTCCGCCTGCCGGGTGGCCTCTTCTGAGTCGGTCAGCTCGCGGCCGAGTCCGCGGATGAGCTCCTGGCCCTTGGGCGAGTTCTCGCAGAACAGCACCCGGAAGTCGCTCTTGACGAGGTTGTCGCAGACGCGCCGGCCCATCTTGCCGGCGGCACCGATGACGGTGACTGTCTTGTTCTCGGCGGCCATTACCTGCTCCTCTGAAGTGTGGTGATGCTGTGCCTGGTCCACTGGTCCTCGAGCCGGACGGTCGCCTCGAAACCCTCGTCCTGCCACGGGAGCCAGTGCTCCACGATCTGGTTGATCCGCCGCTGCTCCGGCCGTACGGTCTCGATCATGTGGGTGTAGTCGAGCAGGCCCTCGCCCAGTGGGCGGCCGGCGAGGGTGAAGCCGACCCAGCCGTCCCGCCTGCTGAAGGCGAAGTCCTTGATGTGCATGTTGACGACATACGGGGCCGTGGCGTCCACGACGTCCCGGGGGCGTTCCAGAGCGGCGACGCAGTTGCCGGGGTCGAGCACGATGCCCAGGTTGGGATCGTCGACGGCGCGGACGACGCCGAGGAGGACGTCGGTGGCGACCTGCTCGTAGGTCTCCAGACCGAGGGTGACTCCCCGCTCGGCGTACGCGGGGACGCTCTCCCGCAGGAGGAAGGTGGCCTCGGCGGCGTCGGGCCGGTGTTCGGCGCTGTTCATCATGGAGCGGACGAGTGTGACCCCGAGCTTGCCCGCCAGTTCGAGGTAGGTGGCGAGATGGCCGCGCCGGATCCCGCGCGTGCCGAGCTCCAGTGTGATGCCCAGGTCCTCGGCGGTCGCGCGGATGTCGGCGAGGCGGGCGTCGTCGAATGTCCCGATCGGTGGGTAGTCACAGATCTGGAAGACATCGCCGCCCAGCTCCCGGGTGTCGCGCAGCATCTGTTCGACCGTCAGGGGCGCTGGCGCGTAGGGGGAGTTGCGCCAGAAGTAGCAGTAGGTGCCGAGTCCGTACGCCATTACACGCTCGCCTTTCCGGCGGCACGGCCGCTCATTTCGTCAACGATCAGCTCGACCGCTTTCGGGTCGTGGGCGATGCGGCCGAGGAACAGACCGTCCGCGCCGTCGCCGAGTGTGCCGAGCAGTCCGGGGCCCGCACTGCCACCGTAGATGACGCGGCTCGTGGTGTACCGGGGGCGTGCGGCCGGCCAGTGGGCGAGGGCCACGCAGGGCGAGGGAGTGGGCTCCGGCGTCGGGGGTCCCGAGGGACCGTTCGACGTGCGGGCGGGCGCGTCCGATACGGGGGACGAGGCCGGCGGTGGCCTCGGCGGCCCGCTCGGCGGCGGTGGCGGCCCGGTCCCAGGCGGGAACGGGGCCGGCGGCGGGGGTTCCCGCGGCCTCGGCGAGAACGTCGGCGAACGGAACGAGGACATCCACCATCGTCTGGTCACCGACCTCCGCCTTTCCTCGTCGCCGGACCTCGGCGGACGCCTCCCTCACGCCGTGCGCCACGGTGCGCGCGGTGGGGCGTTCGGTCTCCCCGAGCGCGGCGACCACGGCGTGCAGCAGTACGCCCCACAGGGCGCCGGAGGTGCCCGCCATGTCGAAGCCGGTCACCAGCTCGCCGACCTCAGGCTCCACGGTCTCGACGCCCGCCTCGGAGAGGAGTTGGGCGACCCGGCGGTAAGACGACGAAGAGTTCCTCGTACGTGACCGAGCCGAGCCCGTCGAGGATGACCGCGGCGCGCTCTCCGTGCGGCCTCGCGACGCCTTCGGGGAGTTCGGCGAGCAGTGAGGAGACCAGCAGTCCGGCGGCCTCGTCGGCGCTCGGCACGCCCCGCTCGCGGATGCCGGACTCGCCGTGGATGCCGAGACCGGCCGCCATCCTGCCCTCGTCCACGGTGAACAGGGGGTGATCGGCGCCGGGGAGCGTACAGCCGCCGAAGGCGATCCCGAAGGAGCGGGTACGGGCATTGGCGTGCGGGGCCGTCCGGACGGGCCTCGTCCAGCGAGCGGCCCTGTTCGGCCGCTGTCGCGGCGGCCTTGGACACCGGGAGGTCACCGGCGATGCCCCACCGCTTGTCCGGATCGGCCGGGCCCGCGCTGGAGATGTCGTCGGTGACGGCCACACAGCGTGCCTCGATGCCCTGCGCGTTCAGCTGTTCGGCGGCCTGCCCGAAGTGGAGGATGTCGCCCGCGTAGTTGCCGTACATGAGCAGAACACCGCCGCCGGCGTGGGCGCCCCGCGCGACCTCACGGATCTGCCGGGCGGACGGGGAGGCGAAGACGTTGCCGACCGCGGCGCCGTGGGCCAGGCCGGGGCCCACCAGACCCGAGAAGGCCGGGTAGTGGCCGGATCCGCCGCCGATGACGACGGCGGCCTGGCCCGGGGCGATGGGCGCCCTGCGCACGACACCGCCGGACAACACGGGCCGCACCCAGCGGCGGTGGGCCGCGACGAAGCCCTTCGAGCGCCTCGTCGGCGAAGGCGGCGGGAGCGTTGAACAAGCGGGTCATGTCAGAAGCGGCTGTTCGGCGGGGTCGGTGGGACCGGCGGGACGGCGCCGGGCAAGGGCGATCATGAGAACCGCGGAAAGGATCATGAAGCCGCCCACGACGAACATGGACAGCGTGTAGCTGCCGCTGAAGTCCCTGAGCCAGCCGGTGATGTAGCCGGCCGCGAAGCCCGCGATGTTGCCGACCGTGTTGATCAGGGCGATCCCCGCGGCCGCGGCGGCGCCGGCGAGGAAGCGGGAGGGGATCGACCAGAACACCGGCAGCGCCGCGAAAATGGCGCACGCCGTCACGGTGATCACGGCGATGGTGGCGGCCGGCGAGTTCATGAACAGGGCGAGCGGGATGGAGATACCGCCGATGACGGCCGGTCCCGCGACATGCCAGGTGCGTGTCCCGTGCCGGGTGGCGTTCCGGGACCAGAAGAAGAGGACGACCGCGGCCGGTACATAGGGGATGGCGGTGATCAGCGCCTCCTGCATCACGCTGAACGACGTGCCGAAGCCCTGCTGGAAGCCCTCGATGATGGTCGGCAGGAAGAAGGCCAGCGCGTAGAGGCCGTAGACGAATCCGAAGTAGACCATCGCGAGAACCCAGACCCGGCCGCTGCGGAAGGCTTCCTTGAGCGCCTCACGGCCATGGCTGCGCTCCGAGTGGCCCGTCTTGGTCGCGTTCTCGGCGGCCAGTGCCCCGGTGAGCCACTCCTTCTCGTCCGCCGTCAGCCACCGGGCGTCGGAGGGGCGGTCGATCAGGTAGAACCAGGCGACGACGCCGAGGAGGATCGCCGGGATCGACACGAACAGGAACATCACGCGCCAGCCCTCGAGGCCGAACAGGCCGTGCTGGCCGATCAGCCAGCCCGCGAGCGGGGCTCCGACGACCGTGGTCAGCGGCTGCGCGAGGTAGAAGAGCGCGAGCACGCGCGTACGGTGCCGGGTGGGCACCCACTGGCTGAGGAAGAGGATCGCCCCGGGGAAGAAGCCCGCCTCGGCGACACCGAGCAGGAAGCGCAGGGCGTACAGCTGCTCGGTGCTCTGCACCCAGGTGAACAGCAGTGACACGATGCCCCAGGTCACCATGATCCTGGACAGCCAGCGGCGGGCGCCGAAGCGGTGCAGCGCCATGTTGCTGGGGACCTCCAGGGCGATGTATCCGATGAAGAAGACCCCGGACGCGAACCCGAACTGCGCCGCGGTGAGCGCCAGGTCCCGCCCCATCCCGTTCGGCTCCGCGAAGGACACCGCGGTGCGGTCCAGATAGTTCACGAAGAACATCAGGGCCACGAACGGAACGAGCCGGAGCGAGACCTTCCTGATCGCTGTTTTCTCCACTGCGGATGGCGCGGATGGCGCGGACGACAACGCGGTGGCACCCATGGCGACTCCTCGGCTGCGCCGGACAGCTCTGTCCGGATTGGGGGGCATAGTCGGCAGCGATCGTGACTGAAGGAGAGCGCAGCACCCGCTCGACCGGCTGATGTGTCTTCAACGCAACCCCGGAAGAAAATTGGTCATTAATTGACCAATGCGGTCCGGCTCACTCTGCGAATGGCGGACTTGCCCCTTGGCAGGGGGCCCGGCGAGCGCCTGCGCGAGGTGTCTGAGCAGCGGAAACAGCCATCAGGTGTACTGGTGACCGTGACCAGTCAGCCCGCTCGGAATGCGTCCGGAACCCCGGATCCCGCCCAGCTTCTGCGCCCCGTGGTGCGCGAGTCCTCGGTCAGCGCGTCTCGGCGCGGCTGGCGGCGGAGCGCGCCTCCGAGGAGGATGTGGCGCGGCTCGAGGAACACCTCCAGCGGATGCGTGACGCCGGCACGGAGGTCACGGCGTTCATCGACGCCGACATCGCCTTCCACCTGGAAACGGCGAACATCGCGCGCAACTCGGTCCTCAGCGACATCCTGCACAGCGTTCGGGCCTTGTTGCAGGTGTGGATGGAACGGGTCAGCGATCTGGAGGGCGCGGTGAGCGGCACACTGTGCGAGCACGACGCGGTGCTGGACGCGATCCGCGCTCACGATCCCGACGCGGCGAACCAGGCCATGGTCGAACACATGCGCATGGCCAACGCACGGCTGCGGGCGTCGATCACGTCCGACGACGAGCAGGAGCGGTCCTAAGGTCCTGTCACAGAACCGCCAGCTCCGCCTCCAGATCGGCAAGGCCCAGCGAGCCCTGCGACAGTGCGGCCATGTGCCACCGCTTCAGATCGAAATCGCGGCCACGCGCCGTCCGGGCGGCCTCCCGGCCGCGCAGCCATGCCCGTTCGCCCAGCTTGTAGCCGATGGCCTGCCCCGGCGCTCCCTGATAGCGGATCAGCTCGTTCCGTACGAAGGCGTCCGGGCGGCCACTGTGCGCCGCGAGGAACTCCCCCGCCAGCTGGGGCGTCCACCGTCCGCCCGGGTGGAACGGTGAGTGTGCGGGGATGTCCAGCCCCAGATGCATCCCGAGGTCGATGACCACCCGCACGGCACGCATCATCTGAAGATCGAGGTACCCCAGCCGGTGTTCGGGGTGGGCGAGGAAGCCCAGTTCGTCCATGAGCCGCTCCGCGTACAGCGCCCACCCCTCGGTGTTGGCGCTCACCGAGCCGACGCCCGTCTGGTAGCGGGAGAGCCGGCCGGACAGGTGCGCCCATTGCGCCAGTTGCAGATGGTGGCCGGGGACGCCCTCGTGGTACCAGGTGGCCACCAGCTCGTACGTCGGGAAGCGGGTCCTGCCCATGGTCGGCAGCCAGGTGCGGCCAGGACGGCTGAAGTCCTGCGACGGCGCGGTGTAGTACGGGGCCGCGCCGCCGCCGGCGGGGGCGATACGGGACTCGACGCGCCGGACCGGCTCGGCGATGTCGAAGTGGGTACCGTCCAGTCGGCCGATGGTCTCGTCCATCAGTTCCTGGAGCCAGGCACGTACCGCTTCCTCCCCTTCCACCGCGTGGCCGTGGGTGTCGAGATGCTTCAGCGCCGCCCACGGGGTCGGCGCGCCCGGCAGGACCTTCGCGGCCTCGGTCCTCATCTCGCCCAGCACACGGTGGAATTCGGACCAGCCGTACTCGTACGCCTCGTCCGGATCCAGGTCGAGCCCGGTGAAGTGGCGTGCGCAGACGGCGTACCGCTCGCGCCCCACCACGTCCGGGGTGCCCTCGGTGCCGGGGCCGTACACCTCGCGCAGCCAGTCCCGCAGCCGGGCCGCGCCGTCGGCGGCCTGCCGCGCCGCGCTGTCCAGCTCTGTGCGCAGCGACGCGGGTCCGGCGGCGGTGAACCGGGCGAACCAGCCGCCCCGCACACCGAGCCACTCGTCCAACTGCTCGATCATCGTGGTGACTTGGGCCGGGCCGCCGGGCAGCCCCCGCCGCAGGCCTTCGGCGAGCGAGGCCCGGTAGCTCTCCAGGGAGGCCGGGACGGCCCGCAGCCGTGCGGCCGCCGCTCGCCAGTCCTCCGCGTCCTTCGTCGGGGTGAGGAGGAGCGCGGTCCGCACGCGGTGCACGGGCGAGTAGATGGTGGAGAGTGAACGCAGTGTCTCGCCCGTCTCGTGCATGGCCAGTTCGGCGGTGAGCCGCTCACGCAGCAGCCGCGCGCAGTTCCGTTCGACGGCAGCATCGGTGCCGCCTCCGGTGCCGGTGCCGCCGGCGTCGATATCGGCGTCGGCGCCGGGCAGTTGGCCCGTTCCGGCGAGACGCCGCAGGGTGTCCCCGGCCAGGGCCGCGATCTGATCGCCGCCGTCCGGGGAGAAGTCGGGCAGTGCGCCGTGACTGCCCCGGTCGCCGAGCATCGTCCCGGTGACCGGGTCCAGGACGACCAGGGCGTCGACGTACGCGTCCGCGATCCGGCGTGGCAGCGGGAGCGGTGACGGCTGCGGAGGCACTGACTGAGCGTTCGTCGCGTCGGACATGAAGTCATCCTGGCCGACCGCGGGAACGCCGGAAACACCGCTCGTACCGGCAGCGATCGCTTACGGACACACATACGCGGACGGCACACGGGCAGGCCCCGCGGAGCGAGTGGTGCTCAGCAGGGCCCCGACCGCCGGTACGAGCCGCTCGTCAGCCGTCCGTATGCCGTTCCGGTGTCGTCCGGACGACCGTGACACCGCGCGAGCGCAGCCCCTCGACGATCTCCGGGTCGGCCCCGTCGTCGGTCACCAGCGTCCAGTGCGGCCTGAGCGGGGTCCAGGTGTGGAAGGGGCGCCGTCCCAGCTTCGCCGCGTGGGCCAGGACGTACACCCGGTCGGCGCGGCGCGCCATGAGTTCCTTGAGGCGTGTCTGCCTCAGATCGGCCTCGCAGATGCCGTGTTCGGGCGAGACCCCGTCCGTGCCCAGGAAGAGCCGGTCGAACGTCAGCCGTTCCAGGGCCGCTTCGGTCAGCGGTCCCACAAAGCCCTGGCTGAGCGGGCGCAGCGTACCGCCGAGACACTCGACATGGACCGTCTCGACGTCCGCCAGTTCCTGAAGGGCCGTCAGGCCCGTGGTCGCCACGGTGACATCCTTCGCCGTGCGCAGTTCATGGGCGAGGGCCCCGACCGTCGAGCCCGCGTCCAGCAGCAGCGACTCCCCCGGGCGTACTTCCGCCGCCGCCCACCGCGCGATGGCCTGTTTGGCCTCGAAGGCCTCGCCCGTACGCTGCCGCAGCGACGCCTCCGGATGGGCCGCCAGCGCCATGGCCCCGCCGTAGGTACGGGCGAGCTGCCCGTCGCTGGTCAGCTTCGCCAGGTCACGGCGGATGGTGGAAGCCGTGACCCCGAACAGCTGGGAGAGTTCCTCGACGCTGGCGAGCCCGGTGGTCGTGGCGAGATGGACGATTCGGTCGCGCCGGGCCTTCGATCCCATCGCAGACATCAGTCTTGTGTCCTCAGTCTTCTGTCCTCAGGTGCGGACGGAACCGGTGGTCAACGGGCCGGAGTGGTGGACATCTCGGCGGCCTGGCGCAGTGCCTCCACCATGCTACCGGCCTCGGCGCGGCCCGTTCCCGCGATGTCGAACGCGGTCCCGTGGTCGACGGAGGTGCGGATCACCGGCAGGCCGACGGTGAGGTTGACGCCCGCCTCGATGCCCATGACCTTGACGGGGCCGTGGCCCTGGTCGTGGTACATGGCCACGATCAGGTCGTAGTCGCCGCGCGAGGCGAGGAAGAAGGCGGTGTCGGCGGGCAGCGGCCCGACCGCGTCGATGCCGTCGGCGCGGAGGATCTCCACGGCCGGGACGATCTTCTCCTCCTCCTCGCCGTAGCCGAACAGTCCGTTCTCGCCCGCGTGCGGGTTGATGCCGCACACGCCGATGACCGGCTCCTCGACACCGGCCCGCACCATGGCCTCGTGGCCACGGCGCACGGTCCGCTCGACGAGTCCGGGTTCGATGCGGTTGACCGCGTCGATCAGGCCGATGTGCGTGGTGACGTGAATGACCTTCACCTTGGGCGTGGACAGCATCATGGACACTTCCTCGACCCCCGTGAGGTGGGCGAGGAGTTCGGTGTGTCCGGGGAAGAGGTGGCCGCCCGCGTGCAGCGCCTCCTTGTTGAGGGGCGCGGTGCAGATGCCCTGCACCTCACCACTCACGGCGAGTTCGGCGGCGACCCGTACGTACTGGTACGCCGCGTCGCCCGCGACGGCGGACAGCTGCCCCCAGGGCAGGTCGGCGGGGAGCAGGCCGAGGTCGACGACATTGATGCGGCCGGGGCCGAACTCGGCCTCGGCCGGGCTCTCGACCGGCACGATCTCGCAGCCGATGCCGAGGATGGCGGCGGCCCTGCGCAGGCGCTCCGCGTCGCCGATGACGACGGGGCGGCAACGGCGCGCGGTGTCGGCGTGGAGCAGCGCAGGGACGATCACCTCGGGGCCGATGCCGGCGCCGTCGCCCATGGTGACCGCGATGAGCGGGAGCGGACGGCCAGCCGTGTCGGTGTGCTCCACGGGGGCGGTCGTCGGGGCTGCGTTCACAGGACTTCTCCTTGCGGTACATGTGACACGGACGATGGAGGGACGGGCGATGGAGGAACGGGCGATGAGGGGACGGGCGATGAGGGGACGGGCGCGTCGAACTCCACGCCCGGTACGGAGGATTCGGGCGGTACGGAGAGCTGGTCGGGCCGCAGGGCGCGGGCGATGCGCAGCAGGGATCCGGTGTCGCCGTAGCTGCCGGGGCGGGTGACGACGGAGCGGCCGTCGGGCGTGTGGCAGTGCACGGCTCCGTGGTGGATCTGTCCGACGGGCAGGAGCCGGGTGATGCCGAGCGCGTCCAGGACGCGCCGTGCGGTTTCGCCTCCGGTGAGGACGAGGTCGGTGGGGTACGGCAGCGCGGCGACGGCCCGGCCGAGGCCGGTCACCATCCGGCGGGCCGAACCGAGCTGTATGCCACGGGTGTTGTCGATGCTGACGACGGTGACACCGTCCCGGCCGACCGGGAGAGGCAGTGGCGCGTGCGACTCGGCCGGGTCCGGCGCGCCCGACCGGGCGAGGAGATCGGCCGGCAGGGCCGTGTACCGGGCTCCGGCGGCGGTCAGTTGCGCGATCTGCGCAGCGGCGGTGGGTTCCGCGGTGCCGACGACGACGAGGAGTGGCCTGTCCGCCGTACGGGCGAGGCCCGGTGACGGTGTGTCTGTCGCGCGAGCTGCCGGAGTCGACGTACCGGCTCCGCCGCCGAGCAGACGGCCGAGCGCGCAGGCGAGCCCGCCCGTGCCCAGGAGCCGTACGCCGGGGCCCAGTTGGAGCGCTGCGGCGGCGATCGCGTCGAGGTCGGCGTCCGTCCGGGCGTCGCACACGCTGTGCAGTCCCGCTTCGGCGAGGTCCCGCAGCCGGCCCGCCAGTTCGCGCCGGGGTGCGCGCACCACCGCGAGGGGCACGACCTCGGTCGGCAGGTCACCGAGTGCCTCGGCCACCGAACGTGGCGCGCCCCCGGCCTCCGCGCGCCAGGCGTCCGTCTCGTGCAGCGGGGTACCGTGCAGGTGGACGACGCCGTCACGCACGGTCCGTCCGGCCACCGGCAGGGCGGGGGCGATCACGAGTCCCCCCGCGCCCTCCGCGTAGGCGGCGGCCTCGGCCGCGAGATTGCCGCGCAGCAGCGAGTCCGTCTTCTTGATCAGTACGGTGTCGTTCCCGGTGCCGCGCACGGTCGCGCGGGCCATGTCCCGTACGCTCTCGCGGACGATACGGGCGGCCTCGCCGGGGTCCAGCTGCCGGGTGTCGAGGTCGAGGACCAGTGCCTCACCCGCGACGGGTGGCGCGGCGGCGGCCCCGCCCGTCGCGGGACCCAGGACGATCCGGCCCGGGAGGCACAGCGCCGCCGCCGCCTCGGCCGCTCCGGACAGATCGTCCGCGAGGGCGAGTACGGAGCACGGTTCGCGCCCGCTGCGGGGCTTGAGGACCACGGATACCTCCTCCGGGCGGCCCGGGGCGGGCTGCTTCGGTGCCCGATGATGACACAGGTTGCGCGAAGTGCGCGAGACCTCTTGCGCGAAACACGCAATCGTGCCACCTTTTGCGGCGCGACACCTGTTGGTGCCGGACACGCCGGACCAGCTCCGGCCGTACCACCCCTGCCGGTCCGAACACCCACAGCTTGAGCCGGTCGCCACCCAGAACCCGAGAAGGTCGACGATGACCCTTACTCCTCAGAGCGCCAGGTCCGGCCTCCCCGACCGCCGCGGATCGGCCCGCGGCATGTGGCCCCGCGCGGCGCACGGCGAAGAGTCGTCCCTGTACGGGACGTTGCCGGATCACTCCGGCAACGCGGCGCGGTACGGCGCCCAGAGCAGCCGCACGCCGCAGACCGGCCCGGCCATCCCCCCGCGTGAGGCGCTCAGCCGCCGCACCCTGCTGCGCTGGAGCGCCGCCGGAGGCGCGGGCGTGGCTCTGGCTCCCCTGGCCGCCTGCGCGGGCCCCACCGGGGCGCCCGGTCCGGGCACGCTCATCCTCGGCCTGAACCGCTCCCTGGTGAGCCTGGACAACAAGCTCAACCAGTTCGACGCGGCGGTCACCGTGCAGCGCGCGGTACGGCAGGCGCTCACCCGTATCGGTCCCGGCATGAAGCCGCGGCTGATCCTGGCCGACCGGTTCGAGATGGCCACGCCCACCGCGTGGACGGTGCGGCTGCGCGAGGGTGTGTGCTACTCGGACGGCAGCCCGGTCACCGTCGAGGACGTCGCCACGGCCCTGAGGATGTACGGCCAGGTCAACGGTTCCTTCCTGCTCGGCCTCTTCCCCGAACTGCCCACCGTCGAGAAGACCGGGTCCCGCACCTTCCTGCTGCACACCGACAAGCCCGTGCCGGTGCTCGACCGGCTGATGGCCAACATCCACATCACCCCGGCCGCCGCCAACAGGCCCGAGGAGCTGCGCGGCGGTCTCGGCTCCGGCCCGTACCGCGTCCTCAGGGCGAACGCCGGCGCGGGCGAGTACACCCTCGCCCGCAATCCGGAGTACTGGGGCACCCGTCCTCGGACGCAGACCGTGCGCGTCCGGTTCGTCCCCGAGGAGTCCAGCCGCGTCGTCGCGCTGCGCAGCGGCGAACTCGACGTGGTCGACACCCTGACCCCCGACTCGGCGGACCAGCTCACCGGTCTGCCCGGCGTCGCGGTCGAGGAGACCGCGGGCGTGCGGATGTGCCAGCTCTTCTACAACTTCCGCAAGCCGGAGGGGCATCCGCTCGCCGACCCCCGGGTCCGGCGGGCGCTGACGTACGCGATCGACGGCAAGGCCCTGGTCGACGATGTGCTGAACGGCTCGGCGGAGCCGGCCGAAGGTGTGGTGCCGCTCGCCCTCGAAGGCGCGGTGCGGACCGGCTCGTACACCTTCGACCCCGGCCGGGCGCGGGGGCTGCTGAAGTCCCTGGGCGCCGAGGACATCCGTATCAAGGTCATCTGGGAGAGCGGGGAGTTCGCCGCCGACACCTCCGTGATGGAGGCCGTGCTGGACATGTTCAAGGACATCGGCGTACGGGCCTCGCTCCAGCAGTTCGAGCCCGGCGGTGACATCCTCTCCTGGCGCCAGGGCAAGGCGGGCGAGTGGGACGTGATCGGCAACGGCTACGGCAGCCCCACCGGTCAGGCCCTCACCACGCTCCAGGGCATGTACGGAGGCACCGCGGCGAAGGAACGTACGCGTGATGCCTTCATGGGGTACGTCGTGCCGCGCATCGAGAAGCCGCTCTCGGCCGCCGCCACCGAGGTGGACCACACGGAGCGCGACAAGCAGCTGTCCGCGGTGCAGAAGGCCATCTGGGACACCTGGCCCAGCCTCTGGGCCTTCGCCCCCAAGACGCTGCTCGCCCGCCGTAACCGGGTCCGGGGCCTTGCCCTGCTGCCGCTGAACTCCTACGACCTGTCCGCCGTACGGCTGGAGGGCTGAGACGTGCCGAAGTATCTCGCCCGGCGGATCGGCCAGAGCCTGCTCACCGTCTTCCTGACGCTGACCACCGTCTTCCTGCTGGTGCGTCTCGCCCCCGGCGACCCCGCCTCCGCGTATGCGGGTCCCACCGCGACGAGCGCCGATCTCGCCCGTATCCGCGCCCAGTTCGGCCTCGATCAGCCGCTGTTCACGCAGTACGGCATCTTCCTGCGCGATCTGTTCACCGGCGATCTCGGCACCAGCTACTCCTTCCACTCCCCGGCCCTCGACGTGGTCCTGGACCGGATGCCGTACACGATCACACTCGCCGTCTCCGCGATCACCGTCACCGCCGTGGTCGCCGTGCCGCTCGGTGTGTGGATGGCGCGCCGCGCCGACTCGAAGCGTGAGCTGGGCGCCAACGTACTCACCATCACCGGGCAGTCCATGCCGGACTTCTGGACCGGTGTGATGCTCCTGACCGTCTTCGCGGTGCTGCTGCCGGTGCTGCCGGCCTCCGGATTCACCTCGTGGACCGGTCTCGTCCTGCCGACGGTCACCGTCGCCGTCCTGCAACTGGCGCTCATCTCAAGGCTCGTCCGCCGCGAGATGACCACCGCGCTCGGCTCCCCGTACCTCACCGTGGCCCGCTCCCGCGGCTTCTCCGAGCGCGCCCTCACCTGGCGTTACGCCCTCGCCAACTCGGGAGTGCCGCTGCTCACCGCCATCGGTACGCGCTTCGCCGCCCTGCTCAACGGGGTCGTCGTGGTCGAGGTCGTCTTCGGCTGGCCCGGCGTCGGCTCGCTCGTCGTCCGCGCCCTGGAGACCCGCGACTACCCGCTCATCCAGGCCACCGTGCTGGTCACCGCGACGCTCGCGATCCTCGTCCAACTCCTCGTCGACCTCGCCTACCCGCTGCTCGATCCGCGGGTGCGCCTCGGAAAGGCGGCCTGAGACATGACCACCGACACCGCTCCGCCCGCCGCCGCCCGCGGCGTCCCCTCCTCCGGCGCCCGGCCGAGCGCCGTCACCGCCCGGGACCTCGCCCGTGCCACCGCCACCAGGCAGCGGCGCGGTGCCCGCTTCAAGCTCTGGGCGGGATCGGTCTGTACGGCGCTCGTCGTGCTGCCCGTCGCGCTCGCCGGACTGCTGCCCCTGCCCGGCGCCGACGCCCAGGACCTGTCGCGGCGCCGGCTGCCGCCCCTGAGCGACGGGCACCTGTTCGGCACCGACCAGCTCGGCCGCGATCTGCTCTCCCGCATCCTGCACGGCGGCCAGGTGTCGTTGACCGTCGGTATCCTCGCGGTCCTCGTCTCCGGTCTGATCGGAATCGCGGCGGGCTCGGCGGCCGGGTTCTTCGGCGGCTGGGTCGACGCGGTCGTCTCCCGGCTGCTGGAGGCGCAGCTCGCGCTGCCCCTGCTGATGATGCTGCTGCTCGTGGTCGCCCTGTTCGGGCCGTCCGTCACCGTCATCACCTGTGTGATCGCCATCGCCCAGTGGCCGGAGGTCGCGCGGCTCACCCGCTCCCTCGTCCTGGTGGAACGCGAGAAACCGTACGTCGCCGCCGCGCGCGTCCTCGGGCTGCGCGGCTGGTCGGTCCTCGGACGGCACATCATCCCCAATGTCATCCGCCCGGCGAGCCTCGTCGTCCTGCTGCTCCTCGCGCAGGCCGTCCTGCTGGAGAGCGCGCTCAGCTTCCTCGGCGCGGGACCGCAGCGGCCGTTCGCGACCTGGGGCCGGATCATCTCCGACGGCCAGGACTACATCACCACCTCGTGGTGGCTGGTCACCCTGCCGGGCCTGGTCATCGCCCTGCTCGTGGTCGGCGTCAACCTGGTCGGCGACGGACTGCGCGACCGTACGCGCACGGTCGGGGCACCGCGTGGAGCCCGCGTACCGCGTGGCACGCGCGCGGCACGCTTCAAGAAGGGAGCCTGAGCCATGGCCACCACCGGCAACACTGCGACGGACTCCAGCGCCACGGGCGACGGGACGCCGGACCGTGCGCCCCTCCCGCTCCTGGACGTCGAGAACCTCCAGATCGAACTCATCACCGCACGCGGCGTGGTCCGCGCCGTCGACGGTGTGACCTTCACCGTGGGCGAGGGCGAGACCGTCACCCTCATCGGCGAGTCCGGGTCCGGCAAGTCCACCACCGCGATGGGCGTACTGCGGCTGCTGCCCGAAGGACTCGCGGTGCTGTCCGGCACGGTACGGATCGCGGGCCGCGACCTTGTAGCCGAACCGGCCGCCGCCCGCCAGGTGCGCGGACGGACCGTGTCGCTGATCCCCCAGGACCCGATGACGGCTCTCAGCCCGGTCCACACGATCGGCCGTCAACTGGGCGACGCGTTGCGGCTGCGCCACCCCGGGCTGTCCCGGAACGATGTCAGGGACAAGGGGACCGACCTCCTCGCCCAGGTCCGTATCCCCAGGCCGGAGACCCGATGGAAGGCGTATCCGCACCAGTTCTCCGGCGGCATGCTCCAGCGCATGCTGATCGCCATGGCGCTGGCCACGCGGCCGAGGCTGCTGATCGCGGACGAGCCGACCTCCGCCCTGGACGCCACCGTGCAGGCGAGCGTCCTCGATCTGCTGATGGAGCTACAGGAAAGGGAGGGCATCGGGATGCTGATGATCACCCATGATCTGGGAGTGGCCCGGGTCGTCTCCGACCGTATCCATGTGATGAAGGAGGGCCGGTTCGTGGAGTCGGGATCCGCCGGGCAGATCGTGGACCGGCCGTCCGAGCCGTACACCCGCGACCTGCTCGCGGCCGTGCCGCGGCTCGGCCCCTGGGACGAGGACGCCTTGTACGCGACCATGTCCGGGAACGCCGTGCGGGGAGCCGCCACATGAACGGCGCGGCGGACGGCACGGCAAGGAGCGCTCCCGTGATCAGCGCCCAGGGCCGAGGCGGTGTCACCACGGTTGAGCCGCTTCCCGGCGCCGGCGAGCCGTTCCTCCGCGTCGAGGACCTCGTGGTCGAATACCCCACCGCGCAGGGGCCGTTCCGCGCAGTCGACCGGGTGAGCCTGAACGTGCCGCGCGGCGGCTCGCTCGCGGTCGTCGGCGAGTCGGGCTGCGGCAAGTCGACCCTCGCCCGCGCGCTCGTGAGACTCCTGAAGCCCACCTCGGGCCGGATCGTCCTCGACGGTACGGATATCGCCGCGCTGCCCGAGCGCCGGCTGCGCCCGATGCGGCGGCGCGTGCAGATGGTCTTCCAGGATCCGTACGGTTCCCTCGACCCGCATCTGACCGCCGAACAGATCGTGGCCGAGCCACTGCGCCTGACGGGCGTGGGCGACAGGGCGGAGCGCGCCCGGCGGGCGGCCGAACTGATCGACCGGGTCGGGCTGCCGGCCACTGCGCTGCACCGCCGGCCGCCCGAGTTCTCCGGCGGTCAGCGCCAGCGGATCGGTATCGCCCGCGCGCTGGCCTCACGGCCGGACCTGCTGGTGTGCGACGAGGCGACCTCCGCGCTCGATGTCTCCGTCCAGGCGCAGGTCCTGGATCTGCTGCGGGAGCTCCAGGCGGAGACCGGTATCGCCTACCTCGTCATCGCCCACAACCTCGGAGTGGTCCGGGAGATCAGCACCGATGTGGTGGTGATGCACGCCGGCCGCGTCGTGGAGAGCGGGCCGACCGCCGCCGTACTGGCCTCGCCGGCCGAGTCCTACACCCGGGCGCTGCGCCGCGCCGCCCTCGATCCCACCACCGTCCGGGGCATCAAGCCCCGGCACCTGCTCACCGCCACCTCGCCCACCGCGACCGGATCCGGTACGACCGACACGACGTCACCCGTCACCGGAACCACGGCCGCACGCGAAGCCGCGACAACCCCACTCGGAACCGCAACCGCAACCGCATCGGAAGGCAACCGCTCGTGATCACCGGCATCGACCTGCCGCACATTCCCGTCCCGCTGTCGGGCCTCGTCCTCGGCACCATGACCTTCGGCGACACCGTCGACCGCGCGGGCGCCGCCGCCATGCTGGACACGGCGCTGGACGCGGGGGTCACCGGCGTCGACACGGCCAACGGCTACGCAGGCGGCGAGAGCGAGCGCATCCTCGCCGAACTGCTGCCGGGCCGCCGCGACCGGATCGTCCTGGCGACCAAGGCCGGTATCCCGCACCCCGACCAGGGCGAGCACGCGCCGCTGTCGGCCGCCGGGATGCGGGCCGCGCTGGAGGGCAGTCTGAAGCGGCTCGGCACCGATCATGTCGATCTCTTCTACCTGCACCAGCCGGACCGGGCCACACCGGTCGCACAAACTCTGTCCGCCGTCGCGGAGTTCGTCGCCGAGGGCAAGATCCTCGCCCTGGGCGTCTCGAACCACGCGGCCTGGCAGATCGCCGAACTCGTCCGTGCCGCGGGCGAGGTGGGGGCGCCCCGCCCCGTTGTCGCGCAGCAGCTGCACAACCTTCTCGCGCGCCGTCTCGAAGAGGAGTACGTCGAGTACGCGGCCGTCACCGGACTGCGCACGATGGTCTACAACCCGCTGGGCGGTGGCCTCCTCACCGGGCGCCACCGCTTCGAACAGACCCCGGATTCGGGCCGGTTCGGTGATTCCAGGCTCGCCGCGATGTACCGGGAGCGCTACTGGGACGAGCGGCTGTTCGACGCCGTCGGAGAGCTCACCCGTATCGCCGGGGAAGCGGGCGTCCCTCTCACGGAACTCGCCCTGCGCTGGCTGCTGGACCGGCCCTCGACCGACGCGCTGCTGCTCGGCGGCTCCCGCACCGAACACCTGCGGGCCAACATCGCCGCGGCACAGGCCGGTTCGCTGCCCGCCGATGTGACGGCGGCCTGCGACGAGGTCGGCGCCCGGCTGCGCGGCCCGATGCCCGCCTACAACCGCTGACCGCACACTCCTCGCCGATCAACCCGCCCCCCCGAAGGGAACCTCATGACCCGCGACTCGTCCGGTACGCCCGCCGCTTTCGCCACCGCTCTGCGCGCCCGTGAACAGCTCGTCGGCTACTGGTCCGTCCTCGATTCCCCGGTCTCCACCGAGCGCATCGCGCGCCTCGGCTACGACTATGTCGCGCTGGACGCCCAGCACGGCCTGATCGAGTACTCGGGTCTGCTCGCCTCCCTCACCGCGATCGACACCAAGGGCAGCACCGCCGTCGGTCTCGTCCGTACCGAGGCCAACGACCCGGCGCCCATCGGCCGCGCGCTCGACGCGGGCGCGGCCGGTGTCATCGTCCCGCTCATCGACACCGCCCAGGACGCCGCCGACGCGGTGGCCGCCGTCCGCTACCCGCCGCTGGGCCGCCGCTCCTACGGCCCCATGCGCTCGGGGCTGCGCATCGGGCCCAACCCAGCCGACGCGCATGAGCAGACCGTCGTCCTCGCCATGATCGAGACGGCCGACGGTCTCGCCAACGTGGCCGGGATCTGCGCCACCGAGGGCCTGGACGGTGTGTACATCGGCCCCTCCGACCTCCGTATCGCCATCGGCGGCGCCACCTCGACCGACCCGGCGGTCGACGACCGCTTCGAAGCGGCGCTCGTCACCGTCCGGGAGGCGGCGGCCGCCGCCGGCATCGCCGCGGGCATCCACAACGCGGACGGCGCGAGCGCCGCCAGGCGTCTCGCCGAGGGCTTCACCTTCGCCACCGTCGCCAGTGACCTCACCCACCTGGAGCAGATCGCCGGCCGTCACCTCTCCGACGCCCGGCCCGCCCGGTGACCGGGCGGCCTCCCGGCGCCGACGGCGTCCTGCGTCCCCACCCGGCGCAACCGGGCCGCGCGGAGGCCCATCTGGCCGCGCCCGCCGCGCAGAACCATGCCGCGAACCTGACGGTGCTGCCCGGCGGGGACCTCGGCTGTGTCTGGTTCGGCGGGACGCAGGAGGGCGTCGCCGACATCTCCGTATGGTTCTGCCGGCTCACCCCGGACACCGACACCTGGTCCGAGCCGGTCCGGCTGTCCGACGACCCCGCGTGCTCCGAGCAGAACCCCGTGCTGTTCCCGGCTCCCGGGGGCGATTGGTGGCTGCTGCACACCGCGCAGCGGGCCGGTCACCAGGACACGGCGGAGGTACGGCTGCGCGTCAGTCATGACAACGGCGCGACCTGGGGCCCGTCCCGGACCCTCTTCCCCGCCACGGCGCGGGGCGGCGTCTTCGTCCGCCAGCCGGTCGCCGTACTGCCGTCGGGCCGCCTGCTGCTGCCCGTGTTCCGCTGCGTCGGCGTGCCCGGCCGGTCGTGGTCCGGCGGTGACGACACCAGCTCGGTGATGATCAGCGACGACGCGGGGGCGACCTGGCACGAGCGACCGGTGCCTCTCTCCACCGGTCTGGTGCACATGAACGTCCACGCGCGGCCGGACGGTTCACTGCTCGCGCTGTTCCGCAGCCGCCGGGCGGACGCCGTGCACAGCTCCACGTCGGACGACGGCGGGGAGACCTGGACACCGCCGGAGCCGCTGCCCGTCCCCAACAACAACTCCTCGCTCCAGTACATCCCGCTGGAGGACGGACGTCTCGCCCTGGTCCACAACCCGAGCAGCGCGGCCGACGCCACCGAGCGCCGGGTGTCGCTGTACGACGAGATCGACGACGAGGACCTGAGCGGCGGGCGGGCGGACCACGCGCCGCCGTCCGACACCGCTTTCTGGGGCGCTCCGCGCGCCCCGCTCAGTCTCTCGGTGTCGTCGGACGGAGGCAGGACCTGGCCGGTACGCCACGACCTGGAGACGGGCGACGGCTACTGCCTCACCAACAACTCGCGCGACGGCCTGAACCGCGAACTGTCCTACCCGTCCATCGCCCGGTCCGGCGACGGAACCCTGCACATCGCCTACACCCGTCACCGGCGCACCATCAAGTATCTGCGTCTGAGCCCGAGTTGGAGGGACCGGGAGATACCGGCGTGAGAAACGCGCCGCGCCGGCCAAACCCTGCGGTCGGCCGGCGCGGCAGGTCGGCTCCGGCGCGCGTCAGCTCAGCTCCGGCACAGGTCAGCCGGCCGCGTGCGAGAGCGCCTCGTACTCCTCGTCGGTCAGTTCGAGGGTCGCGCCCACGGTGTTCTCCTCCAGGTGCGCCACGGACGAGGTGCCGGGGATCGGGAGGATGGCGGGCGAGCGTCGCAGCAGCCAGGCCAGCGCCAGCTGCGAAGGAGCCACACCCCGGTCGGCCGCGATCTTCGTCAACGGGCTGTCCTCACCGGCGAGGGCGCCGGTCGCCAGCGGGAACCAGGGGATGAACGCCAGGTTGTTCGCCTCCGCGTACGCCAGTACGTCCCCGGCCGAACGGTCCGCGAGGTTGAAAAGGTTCTGCACGGAGACGATCCGGGCGATCTTCGCGGCCTCCTCCAGTTCGGCGACGGAGACCTCGCTGAGTCCGATGTGCCGGATCTTGCCCTCGTTCTGCAGGGCCACCAGCTCGCCGAGCTGTTCGGCGAGCGGCACCTTCGGGTCGATACGGTGCAGCTGAAGCAGGTCGATGCGCTCCAGACCGAGGTGGCGCAGATTCAACTCGACCTGCTGACGCAGATATTCCGGACGCCCCACCGGTATCCACTCGCTCGGACCGGTGCGGGTCAAGCCGACCTTGGTGGCGATCACCAGGTCGTCGGGGTACGGGTGGAGCGCCTCCTTCAGCAGCAGATCGGCCGTGAAGGGGCCGTACGCGTCGGCGGTGTCGATGAAGGTGATGCCCAGTTCAACGGCGCGGCGCAGGACCCGTACGGCTTCCGCCGGATCCTTGGGGTCTCCCCAGACTCCGGGGCCTGTCAGCTGCATCGTGCCGTAGCCGAGCCGGGTGACGGGCAGATCCCCGCCGAGGAGAAAGCTTCCGGACGCGCTGGCGGGCTGCTGGGTGATGCTCATGATCAGCTCCTGATCGAACGGGACGTTCCGTTTCCGGCAACACGACCGCCGGGCTGATTGTTCCCCGCGGAACCGTTCCGGCCTCCGCCGACGTTTCCCGTACAGCGCCACGCTCGCGTGGCGCTGGGTTGCGGACCGGAAGGACGGTGGCGATGAGCGAGTTGGTTCCCGGAGGGAATGTGTCCCTGCCGGACACGGCGCTGACGATCAAGGTGCCCGGACCTTTCGATCTCTCCGTCCTCATCACGGACGCGAGCGGAAAGGTCGCCGGGGACGGCGATTTCGTCTTCTACAACCAGCCGTCCGCCCCCGGCGCCCGGTTGGACTCCGGCTGCGTCAGCGTGGACCCGCGGCGGCTGCGGCCGGGAGCGAGCCGTATCACCGTGGTCGTCAGCCCCTCCGAGTCCGGCACTCCCCTGGGCCGGCTGCCCGTCCCCACGCTGACCCTCACCGGGGACGGCGGCCCGGGTGTGCTCGCCCGGTTCACACCCGCGCGCCCGACGCACGAGACGGTGCTGCTCCTCGCGGAGATCTACCGGCGCGGCACCGCCTGGAAGCTGCGCGCGCTCGGTCAGGGGTACGCCGACGGGCTGGCCGGAATCGCCCGCGACTTCGGCGTGGAGGTCGCGGTGGAAGCCCCCGGGCCGGCTCTCCCGCCCCCGGCCGCCCCGGTGACCGGGGCGGCCGGGGGTACGGACTCCGAGGTCGCCGCTCTCGTCCGGGCCGTCCGGCTCCGCGCCGGCCTGCCTCCCCTGGCCGTGGACCGACGGCTCTCGGCCGCGGCCCAGGCCCACGCGTCGGGCATGGCGCGTCAGCGGCGGCTCGGCGCGCAGGGCCCCGACGGGATCTCCGTCTTCCAGCGGATCACCGCGGGTGGGTACCGCTATCTCCATATCGACCAGCACCTGGTCTCCGGCCCCCGCACACCGGGTGAGTTCGTGGACCACTGCCTGACCGGCGAGGCGTCGGCCGGCCCGCTGTACGAACCCGGGCTGACCGACGCGGGCATCGGCCGGGCCGTCGACGACCGCTCCGGCGGCACGTACTGGACGGCGCTGTGGGCCCGCCCCTTCACCGCCGACGGGCTGGTGCGGACCACCTCCGAGGTCGTCGCCCTCACCAACGCGGAACGGACCGCCGCCGGACTCCGGCCGCTGGCCGACGACCCGCGCCTGGCGGCGGCCGCCCAGGCCTACAGCGCCGACATGGCCGCACGCGCCTTCTACTCCCACACCTCGCCCGAGGGGACGGCGCCCTGGGACCGGGCGGCCGCCGCGGGGGCCACGCACCGGGGTATCGGTGAGAACATCGCCTGCGGTCAGCGCACCGCCCGCGAGGTGGTCCAGGGCTGGATGGACAGCCCCGGCCACCGGGCCAACATCCTCAAACCCGGCTTCACCCACCTGGGAACCGGCTTCGCGGACGGCGGCCCGGCCGGCACATACTGGACACAGCTCTTCGGCCAGTCCTGACGACCGCCCGTTCCGCCGGACAAGGCCCCCGTGATCCGCCGGCCTCAGTCGGCCCGGACCGCCGTCACCCTGAAGGTGTCCCCGCAGACCGTGGGCGACGACGTACTCAACGTCATCGCTTCCTTGGAACCCGGGGGGTACACCTTGAGGAGACTGGGCTTCTCCCAGCAGGATGTGCCCTTGATGCCCCTGTTCAGGGTGTGCAGCGTGACATCCGCGGTGCCACCGGGAGCGAGCCGCACGGCTCCGAGCGCCTCACCCTCGCGGTCGGCCGGTTTCCCTATGGTCGTGCCGTCGCCCGCGAGGAGCGAGACACCCGGGAAGCCCTGGAGCGTGCACGCACTCGTCCCCTTGTTGGTGAGCGTCAGGTTGTAGCGGATGTTGCCCGCACCGGCGTCCGGCGGGCTCAGGCTCAGGCCCAAATGGTCGGCCGTACACCGCGACGCCGCGACGGCCGATTTCTGCTCGCTGCCCTGTGCCGCCGAGGAGGCCGACCCCGCCGCGCGCGTGTCCGACGGCTGCCCCCCCGACGCGTCCGACGCCCCGTCCCCGCCGGTCGCGGAGGACGATCCGGTCCCTGAGGACGTGCCCGTCCCGGAGGGGGAGCCGGCCTCAGGGGAGGCGCCGACGGAAGAACTGCCGGAGCCGGAGCCCGACGTGACCGAGCCGCCGGAGTTGTTGTCGCTTCCGCACGCGGCCGTTCCGACGGCCAGGAGTGCCACGGCCGCCGCCATGGCACCCACGCGCCATGCCCGGCCGGCCCTCACCTGCCGTGTCCCGTCCGTGTCGGGGGATGACGTCCCGTTGGTCTGGTGATGATCGAACATGCCGTCCACCTGCCCATCTGTGTCACACGCGCACACCACGTACATGTACCCGGAAATCGCGGCGACCTCCCCCGACCGCGCCCGACCCCTTACGCCCCTTGTCCGGCCGGGCGGAACCGCGGCGGCGGTGTGAGACTGCCAGTGAGGAGGTGACGCCCGGTGGCGAGTGAATCTCCCGCACCAGACCCCGCACCAGACCCCGCAGCAGACCCCACACCGGTCCCCGCACCGGAATCCGCACTCGATCCTGACGTCCGCCTCGACGAACAGCTGCTCGAAGAGTTGCTCACCGAGGTCCACACGGCGGCCCCGATGGAACTGCCGATCCTCGTGAACCGGTGTGCGACCGCGGTCGGTCTTGAAGAAATCGTCATTTATCTCGTAGACCTCCAGCAGCGGCATCTGGTTCCCCTCACCCACGGTCTGCCCACCATCGATGTGGACTTCTCCACGGCCGGCTGGGCCTATCGCACCCTCGACCTGCGCATCGAGGATTCCGGGGAATCGGAACTCACCGCCTGGCTACCGCTGGTCGACGGGGCGGAGCGGCTCGGCATCCTCGGCGTACGGATGGATTCGCTCGACCTCGCACGGCTGCGGCGCTGCCGCATGATCGCCTCCGTGCTCGCGATGGCCATCACCTCGAAGCGGGCCTACAGCGACAGCTTCGCGCGCCATGCCCGTACCGAATCCATGGACCTGCCCGCGGAGATGCTCCGCTCCCTGCTGCCCCCACGGACGATCGGCAACGACTACGCCGTGTCGACGGCGGTGCTGGAACCCGCGTACCACATCGGCGGCGACGCGTTCGACCACTCCCTGACCGAATCCACCCTGCATGCCGCGATCTTCGACGCCATGGGCCACAACCTCGCCTCGGGCCTGACCACCGCCGTGGCGATGGCCGGCTGCCGCAATGCCCGCAGGGCGGGTGCCGAACTCCCCCAGCTCATCCGCACCATCGACAAGGCGCTGAGCCAATGGCTCCCCGACCAGTACTGCACCGGCGTCGTCAGCCGGCTGAATCTGGCGGACGGGGTCTTCCGGTGGTGCAACTGCGGCCATCCGCCGCCCCTGCTCATCCGCGACGAGCGGGTACTGGAGAAGGCCCTGGAGCGGTCGCCGCAGCCGCCGATGGGGCTGCCCGCCCAGTTCGCCGGGACCACCCGCGAGGCCCATGAGGTCAGGCTCGAACCGGGCGACCGCGTGCTCTTCTACACGGACGGGGTGACGGAAGCGCGGGTCGAGGGCGGCGAGGAGTTCGGTCTCGACGGCTTCACCAGCTCCATCATCCGGGGGTCGGCGGCCGGTGAGCTGACCCCGGAGGTGCTGCGCCGGCTCATCCACTCGATCCTCGACCGTCAGAACGACCAGCTGCGCGACGACGCCACGCTCCTGCTCATCGAGTGGCGCCCGCCGCGTCCGTGACAACGGCCGGCGCGGCCCCGGGCGGCCGTGGGCCGTGCGGTCCCGGCCGTACGAGCAGCAGCCCGAGGGTGATCCAGACGTAGGCGTTCGCACCGAGGAAGGCGTCCGGGCCCGTCGAGTCCCAGCGCCACAGCCAGACGACGCTGCTGCACAGGACGACGTACAGCCCGGCGCACACGAGGGGCAGCACACGGCGGTCCCGGTGTCCCTCGTCGAGGCGGCGCAGGGCCGTGTCCGCGAGGACGATCAGGGCGGGGATCAGCCAGACCAGGTGATGCACCCAGGTCACGGGACTGACCAGGCAGGCAGTGAGACCGGTCAGCGCGAACCCGGTCCGGTCGTCGCCCTGGCGTACGGCCACGCGCGAGCGGTACGCCCAGACCGCGAGGACGGCGAGGGCGCACGCCAGCCACACCGCGCGGCTCGGATGGTCCGGCTGGAGCCGTGCGAGGACTCCCTGGAGCGACTGGTTGGAGACATAGCTGAGCGAGCCGACGCGGTCCGTGTTCCACAGGGCGTCGGTCCAGAAGGCCCGGGAGGCCCCGGGGTCGATCAGGGCCGCGACCAGCGTGGCCGCACCGGCCGTGGCCGTCGCCAGTGCCGCCTGCCGTCGGCGGCCGGTGATCAGCAGATAGCCGATGAAGAGGGCCGGCGTGAGCTTGATCGCGGTCGCCAGGCCGATGCCGATGCCCGCGTACCGGCCGCGCCCGGTGGCCAGCAGTCGCGCGTCGGTGAAGACGAGCGCGACGAGCAGCAGGTTCACCTGCCCGAAGCTGAAGGTGTCGCGGACGGGTTCGAACAGGGCGAACAGGCAGCCCACCACGGTGAAGGCGAACCAGGGGCGCCACCGCGCGCGTTGGATGACAGGTCCGGCCAGCCAGCGCAGCAGCAGGGCCGACGCCACGACACTCAGCGCGATGCTGATCCCGACGGCCACGGGCCAGGGGACCAGCGCCATCGGCGCCATGGACACGGCGGCGAACGGCGGGTAGGTGAAGCCGTAGTGGGTGCCGGGCCTGACGTAGTCGTAGATCCGGCCGCCCCGGTGGATCCAGTCGTCGACCGTGCCGTAGTAGACGCCGACATCGAAGAAGTCCCGGTGGAGGGGGACGGTGGCGAGGAAGACGGCGGTGGTCACGACCAGGGACACGGCCACGGCCGCCCGGCCGCCCGCGGTCGCCACGGCCCGGCGGGGCCACTTCATGACACGGTCCGTGTACGGGAGGCGGCGCGGGAGTACGAGAGGTCACGCGAGGAGGAGGACAAGGCGCCCGTACCCGACAGCTGGATCATCCACCACAGCGCGAGCAGAGCGAGCAGGCCGCCTCCCACCGCGAGCGTCAACTGCGCCCCGTCCGGTGGCGATCCGCTGGGCAGCAGGCCCAGCGCGAGGACTCCGCTGCCCACCGCGGCCCAGCGCCGTACACGGCCGTCGGGCGCGGCGGCGGCGATCAGGAACAGCCCCCACAGCGCGTACCAGGGCCGGAAGGCCGGGCCCAGCGCGAAGACCGCCAGCAGGCTCAGCGCCAGCGCGTAGACCGGGCCGAGACGCACCCGCCGCAGCCAGAGCACGACCACGGCCACGACCGTGGCCAGCAGACCGAACCACCGCCACGCCGGTACGGCCGACTCACCGAGTCCGCCGCCCAGAGTGTCGAGCAGCGCGCCGGTGAGCCGGCCGAGCGCGCTGGTCAGCGACCAGTTGTCGGGCGAGACGGGGGTGGAGAGCGTGTTGAGCCAGCCGTAGCCGGTGCCGGTCACGGCGGTCACCAGGGCCGTGGTGGCCAGGGCGACCGCGCAGGTCAGCGCGGCGGCTCTGAGCGTAGGGGCGCGTCCCGTGAGCCGGGCCGCCCAGAGCGCGGCCACCGCCGTCAGGCCGAGCGCTGCGGGTGCCTTCACCAGCGCGGCGAGTGTGACGAGGACCGCCGCACCGGCGGACCACCCACCTGGGGCGTAGCGCGAAAGGCCCACGGGCCCCGCCCCGCGGGCGGACGGCGCCGCTTTCGCGACACCCCCGAGGGCCGCGACGAGTCCGGCGCCGAGCAGCCCGATCATCAGGGCGTCGTTGTGCGCTCCCGCGACAAGGTGCAGCAGTACGAGCGGGTTGAGCGCGCCGAGCCAGAGCGCGGCGGACCGGTCGACACCGCAGCGGTCGGCGAGCAGCGGCAGAAAGGCGATCATCAGCCCGACGCCGAGCAGCGCGACGAGCCGCATGCCGAGCAGGGCGGCGGACAGGTCGGTACGGGCGAGGCCCGCGGCCTTCTCCGCGACGGCGAGGAACACCGGGCCGTACGGGGCCGGAGTGTGCCGCCACACGGGGGCCACCTCGGTCGCGAGCGGCCCGCCCAGATGCGCGGGTCCGTGGGCGTACACGTCGATGTGCGCGTCGACCATGGCGCCCTGCGCGAGATAGCTGTACACGTCCCGGCTGAACAGCGGCGGCCCGAGCAGCAGCGGCGTCGCCCACAGTCCGAGGGTCACGAGCAGTTCGCGCGGTGCCGGCGGGCGCGGGCCCCGTACCGCGCGGCCCAGCCACCACCAGGCCGCGATCAGCAGGACCAGTCCGAAGTACGCGCCCAGCAGGCCGACCGCGGCCCGGCCCGACGAGGGCAGGAAGGCTTCCCGTACCGGCAGCGCGCCCGCGGTCAGCCCACCGGCGGTGAGCACGGCGGACCCCACGAGCCCCAGCGTCCGGCATCGGTTCGGGTCCACGTCGGTGGTCAGGGCGAACATCCGTGGAGGCTCGCAGCAGGGGGTGACCGGAAGACGACGTCGCCGCCACGCCCCTCTGAACGCCCGACGGCGGAAATAAGGGGCCCGTCGATGACGGACGATCACAAGTGACCGGAAGGTGACCACGATTGACACGAAGCCGAGCGGACCATCGGCACGCCTTTCCCTGGGGCGCCGACACCTGCGCTTGTATAGGGCCAATGGACCACATCACGATTCTTGTGGGAGTGGTGATCGCGACCGCTCTGGCGTTCGACTTCACCAACGGATTCCATGACACCGCGAATGCCATGGCCACGTCGATCGCCACGAGGGCGCTGCGCCCCAGGGTCGCCGTGCTCATCAGTGGTGCCCTCAATATCGCGGGTGCCTTTCTGTCCACGGAGGTCGCCAAGACCATCTCCGGCGGCATCGTGGACGATGGTCTGATCACCCCGGGCATGGTGTTCGCGGGTCTGATCGGCGCCATCCTGTGGAATCTGACCACCTGGCTGGTGGGGCTCCCGTCCAGTTCCTCGCACGCGTTGTTCGGCGGCCTGATCGGCGCCGTGTGGGTGGGCGCGGGCGAGCACGGCGTGCACTTCGCCAAGGTGCTCGAGAAGATCGTCATCCCGGCACTCGCCTCCCCTGTGGTGGCCGCCGTCGCCGCGCTGCTGGCCACGTATCTCGCCTACCTGCTGACCGCGGGGGGCCGGGACTCCTCGGTCAACCGGGGGTTCCGGCTCGGGCAGATCGCCTCCGCCTCGCTGGTGTCCCTGGCCCACGGGACCAACGACGCCCAGAAGACCATGGGCGTCATCACGCTCACCCTGATCTCCGTGAACGCGCTCCCGCCGGGCGCGGGGCCGCCCATGTGGGTCATCGGCGCTTCGGGGCTGGCCATCGGACTCGGTACGTACCTGGGCGGCTGGCGCATCATCAGGACCATGGGCAAGGGCCTCACCGACATCCGCGCCCCGCAGGGCTTCGCCGCGGAATCCTCCGCCGCGACCGTCATCCTGACCTCCGCCCACCTCGGCTTCGCCCTGTCCACGACGCAGGTCTGCTCCGGCAGCATCATCGGCGCGGGGCTCGGCCGCAAGCCGGCACACGTGCGCTGGGGCACCGCCGCGCGCATGGTCCTCGCCTGGGGCGTCACCCTCCCCGCCTCGGCGTCCGTCGGGGCTCTCGCCGCGACCGTGATCGTGTACGGCGGAACCATCGGCACCGTCGTGGCCGCCCTGGTGGCCGCCGCAGTGGCGACCTTCATCGTGATCGTGTCCCGCCGTAACCCGGTCAACGCTCGCAACGTCAACGACGGACACACCGTGACGATCCGCCCCAGCACGGCCAAGGCGAACGTCTGAGGGGAAGAGGACCGGATGGATCTGGAGTGGAGTTCCCTGGGCGAAGTGGTGCTCGTCAGTATCGGCGCGACCGTGGGCGTGATGATCGTCTTCGCACTGGGGGTGCGGGCTCTCTCACCGCAGGAGGGACGGCCGGTCGCGCTGTCGAGGGCCGTCGCCGGGCTGTGCTTCGCCGCGTGCGCGGCAGCGGTCGGGTACGGGCTGTATCTGATCGTGCCGCAGTTCCACTGACCGGGTTGCCGGCGCACGCGCCCGCGCCGATCCCGCCCGGCCTGATCCGGGGTGGGGCGGTGCGGACGCGCGGCCGGCGGCCGGCCGGACCGCCCCGCGCCTCCCCTCGCGCACCACGTTCATAGGACCATCCCGCACTTACCGGACGCGCCGGATTCGGCTATCCAGGTAGGGACAAAGCTCCTCATATCGTGCGCGTGTGTCTCTCCCGAGGCCTCGCCGGAGTTCCCAACGAGGAGGGGATGATGACCGCCACACCGGTATCCGAGGGCAGCACAGCGCCCGGCGGAGAGAACACGGAAGAAGCACCGACGGTCCATATTCTCTGGATCAACGCGGGGCTGAGCTGCGACGGAGACTCCGTCTCGCTCACCGCGGCCACCCAGCCGAGCATCGAGGAACTCGCACTCGGCGCTCTGCCAGGACTGCCCAAGGTGGCCGTGCACTGGCCCCTGATCGACTTCGAATGCGGCCCCGTCCAGGGCGCCGACAACTTCATCGAGTGGTTCTTCAAGGCGGAGCGCGGCGAGATAGACCCGTACGTGCTGGTCGTCGAGGGATCCATTCCCAACGAGTCGATCAAGAACGAGGGCTACTGGTGCGGCTTCGGGGACGATCCCGAGACCGGCCAGCCCATCACCACCAGCGAGTGGATCGACCGGCTCGCTCCGAAGGCGCTGGCCGTCGTGGCCATCGGCACCTGCGCGACCTACGGCGGGATCCACGCCATGGAGGGCAACCCGACCGGCGCGATGGGCGTCCCCGACTACCTGGGCTGGGACTGGAAGTCGCAGGCGGGCATCCCGATCGTCTGCATCCCCGGCTGCCCGGTCCACCCGGACAACGCCTCGGAGACCCTGCTCTACCTGCTCTACCAGGCCGCCGGATCCGCGCCGATGATCCCGCTCGACGAACAGCTGCGCCCGTCCTGGCTGTTCGGCGCCACCGTGCACGAGGGATGTGACCGGGCCGGCTACTACGAGCAGGGCCAGTTCGCGACCGAGTACGGCTCACCGCAGTGCCTGGTGAAACTGGGCTGCTGGGGTCCGGTCGTCAAGTGCAACGTCCCCAAGCGCGGCTGGATCAACGGTGTCGGCGGCTGTCCCAACGTGGGCGGCATCTGTATCGCCTGCACGATGCCCGGCTTCCCGGACAAGTTCATGCCCTTCATGGACGAGCCACCGGGCGGCCATGTGTCTGCGGCGGCCAGCGGCGCGTACGGCAAGGTCATCCGCAAACTGCGCGGTGTCACGGCCAGGACCGTCGACAAGGAACCGAAGTGGCGCCGCAAGGGAGAGAAGATCCTGACCGGCTACCACCCTCCGTGGTGATCCGTCCGCACCGGAACGCCACACACGAAACGCCACACGGGAACGTGATCGGTCCGCGGATCGAGTCGCGGCCGCAGCGATGAAGGTACGCCGCACAGCCGCCGGCGACAGGCGGCAGAGCACGGCAGAAGAAGCCCCCACCGCCCAGGAAAGGTGCGCACCCCATGGCGCCGAAGACGAAGCGAGCCGAGGACGGCAGTGGCCTGATGGAGATGTCCTGGGATCCGATCACCCGGATCGTGGGCAGCCTCGGCATCCACACGAAGATCGACTTCAAGCAGAAGCGGGTGGCCGAGTGCTACAGCACCTCGTCCGTCTTCCGCGGCTACAGCGTGTTCATGCGGGGCAAGGACCCGCGGGACGCGCACTTCATCACCAGCCGCATCTGCGGCATCTGCGGTGACAACCACGCGACCTGTTCGGTGTACGCGCAGAACATGGCGTACGGCGTGAAGCCTCCGCACCTCGGCGAGTGGATCATGAACCTCGGCGAGGCGGCGGAGTACATGTTCGACCACAACATCTTCCAGGAGAACCTGGTCGGGGTGGACTACTGCGAGAAGATGGTCCGCGAGACCAACCCCGGCGTGCTGGAGCTGGCCGAACGCACCGAGGCACCCCACGCGGCCGACCACGGCTACCGCACGATCGCCGACATCATGCGCTCGCTCAACCCGCTGGAGGGCGAGTTCTACCGGGAGGCGCTGCAAGTCAGCCGCTACACCCGGGAGATGTTCTGCCTCATGGAGGGGCGGCACGTCCACCCCTCCACGCTCTACCCGGGCGGCGTCGGGACCGTGGCCACCATCCAGCTGTTCACGGACTACCTGACCCGGCTGATGCGCTACGTGGAGTTCATGAAGCGCGTCGTCCCGCTCCACGACGACCTGTTCGACTTCTTCTACGAGGCCCTGCCCGGGTACGAGGAGGTCGGCCGGCGGCGCGTGCTGCTCGGCTGCTGGGGCGCGCTCAACGACCCCGAGCACTGCGACTTCACGTACCGGAACATGTCCGACTGGGGCCGTCGCATGTTCGTCACCCCCGGGATCGTCGTCGACGGCAAGCTGGTCACCAACGATCTCGTCGACATCAACCTCGGCATCCGGATCCTGCTCGGCAGCTCGTACTACGACGACTGGGCGGGCCAGGAGACGTTCGTCGACCGCGACCCGCTGGGCAACCCCGTCGACGCGCGCCATCCGTGGAACCAGCACACCATCCCGGCCCCGCAGAAGCGGGACTTCGCGGACAAGTACAGCTGGGTGATGTCCCCGCGCTGGTTCGACGGTACGGACCATCTGGCGCTGGACACCGGCGGCGGTCCCATCGCGCGGCTGTGGTCCACCGCCCTCTCCGGGCTGGTCGACTTCGGCTACGTACAGGCCACCGGCCACAGCGTCAAGATCAACCTGCCGCGCACGATGACCAAGCCGGAAGCCCATCTGGAGTGGCGCATCCCGCGGTGGAGCAACGCCCTGGAGCGCAACCGCGCCCGGACCTACTTCCAGGCGTACGCGGCGGCCTGCGCCCTGCACTTCGCCGAGCAGGCGATGGAGGAGGTGCGCTCCGGCCACACCCAGACCTGGGAGAGCTTCGAGGTGCCGGACGAGTCCATCGGCGTCGGCTTCACCGAGGCGGTACGGGGTGTGCTGTCCCACCACATGGTGATCAGGGACGGCAAGATCGCCAACTACCACCCGTACCCGCCGACCCCGTGGAACGCGAGCGTGCGCGACTCCTACGGCACGCCGGGCCCGTACGAGGACGCGGTGCAGAACACCCCGATCTTCGAGGAGAACCCCCCGGACACCTTCAAGGGCATCGACATCATGCGGGCCGTGCGCAGCTTCGACCCGTGTCTGCCCTGCGGCGTGCACATGTACGTCGGCGGCGGCCGGACGGTGCAGGAGATGCACATGCCCACCGGGCTCAGCGGACTGGCGGGCTGACCGTACGCCGGACGCCGCACAGCGGAACGCATGGGGACGGCCGCGACGAGGTGGCCGTCCCCGCCGGAGCGGCGGCACCACCGGAACACCGGAAACCACCGGAACCACCGGAGGAAAGGCACCGTGACATGGCAGCAACGGCCAAGGAGCAGCAGGCCGGTGAGCACATCGCCGCGCTGCTCGACGAACTCGGCAGGTCGATGGGCCCGGCGGGACGCGACCTCGCGGACGAACTCGTGCGCAGCATCGTCGAGTTCTACGGGACCGGCCTGGCCCGTGTCGTCGAGCTGCTGGGCGACGCACCGGACGGCACCGATCCACTGGACCTGCTCGGCGGCGACGAACTCGTCGGCGGGCTGCTGGTACTGCACGATCTCCACCCCGAGGACACCATGACCCGGGTGGGGCGGGCGCTGGACGAGGTCCGCCCGTATCTGGGGTCGCACGCGGGCGATGTGGAGATCGCCGGAATCGAGTCGGCCGCGGACGACAGGGCGGACGGAGCCGACGTCGGCGGAGCCGAAGGCATGACGCTGCGGCTACGGCTGCGCGGCAGCTGCGACGGCTGTCCGTCCTCCGCTCAGACCGTGCGGTGGACCATCGAGGAGGCCGTGGCCCGCCGCGCCCCCGAGATCGAGCGGGTGGAGGTCGAGGGCGTGACGGAGGAGGAGCCGCAGCCGAAGCTTCTCCAGATCCGGTCCCGGCCGCCGGACGACACCACTGCCGTGGAGGCGCCGTCCCCCGGTTCCGCGACGTCCGCCGGACCGGCCGGAGACGCTCCGGTCCAGTGGCACCCGCTGCCCGCGCCGCCGCCGTCGGCCGACGGACAGAGCGTGGTCCACGAGGTGGCGGGCACGCCCCTGCTGCTGGTCCGGCTGCCCGGCAACCTCTACGCGTACCGCGACCACTGCCCGCTCTGCGCGGGCCGGCTGGGCGACGCGGTGGTGGACGGGGACGTACTGCGCTGCCCGGACTGTGCGGCGCAGTACGACATCCGCCGGGCCGGCCGGGGCGAGCGCGGCCATCTGGAGCCGGTGCCCCTGCTGGAGGAGAACGGTTCCGTACGGGTGGCGCTGCCGGGCGTCCTGCTGCCGGCGGGGTCATGAGGGCCCGGCCCGCGCCGACCGGGGGCGCTTTCACCGCCCGTGGCCCGAGCGGCGGCACGAACCCGGCCGCGGACGCCGAAACGGACCCGGACACGGGAACGGGAACGGTCCCTGACACGGCTCCTCCCTCGTCCATCGCGTCCGTACCGGCCGCGCTGCGAGGCTTCACCCGGCGCCCGCCGCCCGCTCAGGAACGCTGCGAGCTGTGCGCCGAGCCACTGGCCCCGGAACACCGGCACCTGGTGGACACCAGGAAGCGGTCGCTGCTGTGCGCCTGCACCGGCTGCTATCTGCTCTTCACCCGGCCGGGAGCCGGTGCGGGCCACTTCCGGGCCGTCCCCGACCGGTATCTGGTCGATCCGGACTTCACCCTGGACGAGGCGAGCTGGAACCGCCTCCAGATCCCCGTCGGGCTCGCGTTCTTCTTCCGCAACTCGGAACTGGACCGGCTGGCCGCGTTCTACCCCAGCCCCGCCGGCGCCACGGAGAGCGAGCTGGATCCCGGCACCTGGCGGGAGGTCCTCGGTCACAGCCGGCTCGCCGCGCTGCTCCGGCCGGACACCGAGGCACTGCTGATTCGGCGTGAACGCGGCTCCGACGGTGCCTCCAGTGGTACCGGCGCGGGGAGCACCGAGTGCTATCTGGTGCCCGTGGACACCTGTTACGAGCTGGTGGGCCGGATGCGGCTGCACTGGCAGGGATTCGACGGCGGAGCCGAGGCCCGTGCCGACCTGACGGACTTCTTCACCCGCGTCCGCGCGGCGGCCCGCCCGGTGACCGAGGAGGACGGTTCATGACCGATCTGGCGTTCTCCTGCGTCGATGTACGGCCCGAACCGTACGGTGCGGGCCCGACCCTGCTGTTCCGCCTGCGGATCGAGGCGGAGCCGGGCGAGCGCGTCCACGCCGTCGCACTGCGCTGTCAGATGCGCATCGAGCCCGTTCAACGGCGCTACGCACCGGCCGAGGTGGAGATGCTGGGCGATCTCTTCGGTGAGCCCGACCGCTGGAGCACCACGCTCAAGCCGCTCCAGTTCGCCCACGCCTCGCTGACCGTGCCCGGCTTCACCGGGTCCACCGAGATCGACCTGCCGGTGATCTGCACGTACGACATGGAGGTGGCCTCGGCCAAGTACTTCCGCGCTCTCGCGGACGGCGAGGTCCCGCTCCTCCTGCTGTTCTCCGGCACCGTCTTCTGCGGCGAGCGCGGCTTCACGGCGGAGCCGATCGCCTGGCACAAGGAGACCGGATTCCGGATGCCGGTCAAGGTCTGGCAGCACATGATCGAGCAGTACTTCCCCGGCTCCGGCTGGCTGCGGATCCGCGACGACTGCCTCGAATCGCTGCGTCGTTACCGCTCGGAGCGGGCCCTGCCCTCCTGGGAGCTGGTCTTCGAGGAGCTGCTGCGCACCGCCCGCGACCCCATGTCGGCCCCGGCCGAACCCGGCCCCCGAGGAAGGCAGTCATGACGCGAGACACCACCGTGGACCGTGTGACGGCGGGCTTCACCGAGGCCCGCCGGGTCGCCGACGCCCTGCTGTTCGAGGGGTATGTGCTGTATCCGTACCGGGCCTCCGCGCGCAAGAACCAACTGCGGTGGCAGTTCGGCGTGTTGGTGCCGCCCTCCTGGGAGGACGCGCACAGCGAGCACGCCTGGCAGCGTACGGAATGCCTCGTGGAACCCCGCCGCGCCGGCCAACTCCTGGTCGAGCTGCGCTTCCTTCACGTACGCCGCCGTACGGTCGAGCGTCTCCTGTCCGACGGCGAGAGCTGGGCCGAGGTGGCCGAACTGGACCTGCCCGACCGGGTGCTGGTGCCGTGGGACGAGGCGGAGGAGGAGCGGATCGAGGTCCAGGTTCCGCTCGACCGGCTCACTGGGGGCGGGCACACCGTACGGTTCGACCGGCCCGGCGGGGTGGACCACGAGCCCATCGACGACGGCGGACGCCGTGTCATCGGCCGGCTGGTGCGGCGCGTCCGGCCGCTGGCGGGCGAGATCCATCTGGCCACCGAACCGCTGCCGGGTCCTTACGGAGCGCTGCGGCTGACCGCGACCGTACGCAATGTGTCGCCCTGGGCACCGGACCGGACGGTGGACGGCGGCGACCGTGCGGCGGCCCTGCCCCACAGCCTGATCGGGGCACATCTGCTGCTCGGTCTGCCCGGAGGCCGGTTCCTGTCGATGACGGACCCGCCTCAATGGGCACGGCCCGCAGCCCAGGTCTGCCGCAATGAGCACACCTGGCCGGTGCTGGCCTGCGAAGAAGGCCGCGACGACGTCCTGTTGTCCTCTCCGATCATCCTGGACGACCATCCCTCCCTCGCCGCGGAGAGCCCGGGACCGCTCTACGACGCCACCGAGATCGACGAGATCCTCTCGCTGCGGACGGCGGCGCTCACCGACCAGGAGAAGCGCGAGGCACGCGGGACGGACGCGCGCGCCGCCGAGGTGATCGACCTGGTCGACGGGATGCCGGCCGAGGTCATGGAGCGCCTGCACGGCGCGATCCGCGGTCTGCGCGAGGTGACGGGCGACGTGGCCGCCGGACAGGACCGGGGCCCCAGCGCCGCGCCGTCCGCCGGGCTGCCGCTGCCCACCGGGTCGCAACTTCCCTGGTGGGACCCCGCCCAGGACACGAGGTTCGCGCCCGGCGAGAGCACCGTGACCGTCGACGGGCAGCTCGTCGCGGCGGGCAGCAGGGTCGTCCTGCGGCCCGGACTGCGCCGCTCCGACGCCCAGGACATCTTCCTGACGGGCCGTACGGCGACGGTCGAAGCGGTGCTCCAGGACTTCGACGGCGAGACGCACATCGCGGTCACGGTCGACGGCGATCCGGGCGTGGACGTACGCCGTCAGCAGGGTCGATTCCTGTACTTCCGGCCGGACGAGGTCGATCCCGCGGAGGACACCGGGGGCGATCTCGCGGCCGGTCCCGAAGGTGCCCCGGCCCGGGACACGAGAGCGCGCACCCCGGAAGGAGGGCGCTGACATGGACTCCGTCTCCGTTTCCCTGCCCGACGGCCGGCACGGCCGGACCCTGGTCGCGGGCATCGGCAACATCTTCCTCGGCGACGACGGCTTCGGAGTGGAGACCGTCCGCCGGCTGACGGGCAGACCGCTGCCGCCCGGCGTGGACCTGATGGACGCGGGGATCCGAGGGGTCCATCTCGCCTACCGGCTCCTCGACGGATACCGCAGGCTCGTCCTCGTCGACACGGTCGGCCGCGGTGACTCCCCGGGCACCCTCTCGGTGATCGAGGTCGATCCCCTCGACATGGAGCGACCGGACACGGACACCGCCGCGCCCGCCCCGATGGACGGTCACGGCATGGACCCGGCGTCGGTACTTCGGCTGGTCCGCGACCTGCGCGCCGGGGCCGGCGGCTCCCTCCCCGGGCAGGTGCTGGTGATCGGCTGCCGGCCCCTCAGCACGGCGGAGGGGATCGGGCTGAGCCCGCCGGTGGCCGCGGCCGTGGGACCGGCGGCCGACCTGGTCCTCGATCTCGTGCGGCGGCCACCGGCCGCGTCGGCCGCCCCGGCCACAGAACCCGGCACCACCACGGCACACACAAGGAGTTGAGTTCCATGCACCTGACGCACCCGATGAAGGGGACCGCCCCCGTCAAGCACCCGGACACGACATGGCTGTGGGTCTGTGCCGGTGTGGTCGCGGCCGCCATGGCGTACGAAACGGCGAAGTCCGTCCCGGACCTGCGCCGCTATCTGCGGATGCGGCGGATGTGAAGGGGCGTGGGGCGACGCGCGGAGGGCCTAACCACCGGCCGGAGGATGACCGGACAGCGGACCGGACAGCGGCTGTACGTCGGCGTCGGCGAGGCCCGGTCCCTTCAGCTGGACATAGCGCTCCAGGAACCGATGCAGCGTGCTGTGAAGTTCACCCAGCCGGACGAACCACAGCGCCAGACTCATCGATCCCGCCGGGGTGATCTCGTACTCGCGACGCGCGGGTCCCGAGGCCGAAGCCCGCCACTGGGAGGAGATCTGACCGCCTTTCTCCATCCCTCGCAGCAGCCGGTACACATGCGCCGACTCCGCCTCGGCCCAGCCGAAGGCGCCCAGGCGCTGGGTGAGTTCGTACCCGTGTCCCGGCCGCTCCGCGAGGAGCAACAGCATGACGGGTGTCATCAGCGCCCGTCGTTCGGTGTCGTGCGTCGTCATGGCTGCGATCTCCTGAGGTGGCCGTGCGACGGTCCGGCGCGGACGCCCGTTCCACGCTAACCAGCCCGTACGGGCCGGGCCAGCCGTCGGGCGCCGTACGGGCCCGCTACGTCAGTCACGCGAGGTGAGACCCGTGCATGAACTGTCCATCGCCACGGCCGTGGTCGCCCAGGTGGAGGAAGCCGTCGTGACGAACGGCGGCGGCCGGGTCGCTTCGCTGCGGCTGCGGATCGGCGAACTGGCGGGCGTGGTCCCGCAGGCGCTCAGTTTCTCGTTCGAGCTGGCGAGCGAGGGCACCGTCCTCGCCGGTGCCCGGCTGGACATGGACACCGTCCCCGGCCGGGGACGGTGCGAGGGCTGCGGCCGGGAGAGTGAGGTCGGCGTGCCGCCCCTGCTGTGGTGCGAGGCGTGCGCGCGGCCGCTGGGCGAGCTGCTGTCGGGCCGGGAACTGGAGATCGCCGAGGTCGTCCTCGTGGACTCCTCGGATGCGGCCCGTCCGGTCAGCGGCGACGATCGGGATACGTCCGAGGAGGCAACCCATGTGCCGAGTCGTTGATCTGCGCCAGGCGGTACTGGCCAAGAACGACGCCAGTGCCCTGGAACTGCGCGAACATCTCGCCGCCCAGGGCACGGCCGAAGTGAACCTGCTGTCCAGTCCCGGCAGCGGCAAGACCGCCCTGTTGGAGCTGCTGCTCGGCAGAGCGGTGGCGGCGGGCGTCCCCGTCGCCGCCGTGACCGCCGATCTGGCCACCGAGAACGACGCGCGGCGCCTGGCGCGCGCCGGGGCGCCCGTCAAGCAGGTGCTCACCGACGGGCTGTGCCATCTGGAGGCCGGGATGCTCCGAGGGCATCTGGACGGCTGGCTCCCGGCCGAGACCCGGGTGCTGTTCATCGAGAACGTCGGCAATCTCGTCTGTCCCGCGTCGTACGACATCGGGGAGAGCCTGCGGATCGTGCTGGGTTCCGTGACCGAGGGCGAGGACAAGCCGCTCAAGTACCCCACGGCGTTCGGCCTCGCCCATCTCGTGGTCATCACCAAGACCGACATCGCCGAGGCCGTCGAGTTCGACGGGGCGGCGTTCCACCGCAATGTGCGGCAGGTCAATCCGGGCGTTCCGGTGCTGGAGACCTCGGCGCGGACCGGCGCCGGAGTCGACGAGCTGCTGGCCTTCGTCCTCGGGTGTGCCGACGGGCTCCCCGTGCACCGGCCCGTGCTGGCGCATCAGCACGAGCGGTATCTGCACCATCGTCATGGCGACGAGGACGGCGGGCACGAACACGGCCACGACGGCGAGCACAGCCATGACCATGGCCACGGTCACGGCCACGAGCAGGTGGCACCCGCCGTTCGTGGAGCGGCACAGACGCCATGAGCGGACCGGTCACCGACATCGCCACGGTCGCGGACGCGCGCTCCACCCCGCGCACACGCCGTCGCGTCGTCGTACGCGGAGTGGTGCAGGGTGTCGGTTTCCGTCCGTTCGTCTACACGCTCGCGAGTGAGCTGGGCCTGACGGGCTGGGTCACCAACAACGCCGACGGTGTCGAGACGGAGGTGGAGGGACCGGACAGGGACGTGACCGCGTTCTGTACGCGTCTGGCCAGCGACGCGCCGCCGCTCGCCGTCGTGGAATCCGTGACGCACCGGGCCGTGCGGGCAACCGGGGGCAGCGGGTTCACCATCCGCCCCTCGGCCGGCGGGGCCGGCCGCACCCTCGTCTCCCCCGACACCGCTACCTGCGACGACTGTCTGCGCGAGATGGCCGACCCGGCCGACCGCCGTCACCGGCATCCCTTCATCAGCTGCACCCACTGCGGGCCCCGGTTCACCGTCGTCACCGGGCTGCCGTACGACCGGGCGCTGACCACCATGGCCGGGTTCCCGATGTGCGCCGATTGCGCGCGTGAGTACGAGGACCCGGCCGACCGGCGCTTCCACGCGCAACCGGTCGCCTGCCATGCCTGCGGTCCCCGGCTCGGCCTCATCACCGGACCGGGCCGTGCCGCCTCGCTCACGGGCGAGGACGCGCTGGCCGGGGCCCGTCGGCTGCTGGCCGCCGGAGCGGTCGTCGCGGTGAAGGGGCTCGGTGGCTACCATCTCGCCTGCGACGCCTCCGACATCACCGCCGTACGCACCCTGCGCGAGCGCAAGAACCGGGGCGCGAAGCCGTTCGCCGTGATGACCGGTTCCCTGGAGACGGTGGAGCGGCTCGCCTTCACGGGCCCCGAGGAACGCGACCTGCTGCTCGGCCGGCGCCGGCCCGTCGTGCTGCTGCGGCGCCGCGACGGCGGCGAGTCCCTGGTCACGGACGGTGTCGCGCCCGGCAGTCCGGATCTCGGCGTGCTGATGCCGTACACCCCGCTGCACCACCTGCTGCTGGGGCTTCCGGGCGATCCCGCCGGCCCGCCCGTCCTCGTGATGACCAGCGGCAACCGGTCGGGCGAGCCCATCGTCACCGATGACGAGGAGGCGCTGAGCCGGCTCGACGGGCTCGCGGACGCGTGGCTGACGCACGACCGGCCGGTGCATGTGCCGTGCGACGACTCGGTGGTACGGATCTGCGACGGCCGGGAACTTCCCGTACGCCGCTCCCGCGGCTACGCCCCGATGCCGGTCGCCCTGCCCGTCCCGGTGGAACCGGCGCTCGCCGTCGGCGGGGATCTCAAGAACACCTTCTGTGTCGCGGAGGGCGGCTACGCCTGGCTGTCCGCCCACGTCGGCGACATGGACGACCTCGCCACCCTCACCGCCTTCGAGACGGCCGTCGGCCATCTGTCGGAGCTGACCTCGGTCACCCCCCGGGTGCTGGTCGCGGACCGGCACCCGGGCTACCGCTCGGGTCAGTGGGCCGAGCGCCGGGCGGCGGGTCGTCCGGTGCGCCGCGTGCAGCACCATCACGCGCATGTGGCGTCCACGATGGCCGAGCACGGACTGGACGGCTCGGCGCCGGTGATCGGCGTGGCCTTCGACGGCACCGGCTTCGGCGACGACGGCGCGGTGTGGGGCGGCGAGGTACTGCTCGCGGACTACGACGGCTTCCGGCGGTTCGCGCATCTGGCGTATGTCCCGCTGCCGGGCGGCGACGCGGCCGTACGGAACCCCTACCGGATGGCGCTGTCCCACCTGCGGTCGGCGGGCATCCCCTGGTCCGACGACCTGCCGTGTGCCGCCGTGTGCGCCCCCGGCGAGCGGCGGCTGCTGGAGCGTCAGCTGGAGCGGGGGATCAACTGCGTGCCCACCTCCAGCATGGGGCGGCTCTTCGACGCCGTGGCGTCGCTCGCGGGAGTGTGTCACCGCGTGGAGTACGAGGCCCAGGCGGCGATGGAGCTGGAGAGCGCGGCGGTGGCGGCCGGGGACATGGAATCCGGCGGCTACCGCTTCCGGCTGGTCTCAGGCCGGTCCGAAGCCGGGGCTCCTCCGCTGTCAGCCGCCGGAGCTTCCCCTCTGTCAGCCGCCGGGGCCTCGCTCCTGGCCGACCCGGGACCGGTGCTGAGCGCCGCCGCCGCAGACATACGGGCGGGGGCCGGCGCCGCGACAGTGGCCGCGCGCTTCCACGGGGCAGTAATCACCCTGGTGCACGACGTGTGCCGGGCGGCCCGTGACCGTACCGGCCTGGCCACCGTCGCGCTGAGCGGCGGGGTGTTCTGCAACGCCCTGCTGACCAGCGGCTGTACGCGGCGGCTGGAGGGCGACGGGTTCACGGTGCTGCGGCACCGCGGGGTTCCGCCGAACGACGGCGGGCTGGCGCTGGGCCAGTTGATGGTCGCCGCCCGGGTGACGGCGAGCGAGCGGTGACCCGGACGGGGATCCGAACGACCAAGGGATCTGAAGGACCAGCCGAGAGGAGGAGCAATGTGCCTTGCCGTGCCCGGCAGAGTGCTGGACATCGAGGAGCGTGACGGAACGCGCATGGCGCACGTCGACTTCGGCGGCGTCGTCAAGGACGTCTGCCTGGAGTACGTACCGGAGATGGAGGTCGGTGACTACGCGATCGTGCATGTCGGCTTCGCGCTGCAACGCCTGGACGAGGTGTCCGCGAGACGGACACTGGAGCTGTTCGAGAATCTGGGCGTCCTGGAGGAGGAGTTCGGCGACGCGTGGGGGCGGGCCGCGAAGGAAGCGGGCGCCGACCGTCCCGCCGGCACCACGCCGCTCCCCGGCGTTCCCTCGCCTCCCCCGACACTCCACCGTCCTGATCCCGACACTCCGGAGGAGGCCCGGCGATGAAGTACCTCGACGAATTCAGCGATCCCGCTCTGGCCGCGCGGCTGTTCGACGACATCCGGGCCACCGTCACCCGCCCCTGGGCCCTGATGGAGGTCTGCGGCGGCCAGACCCACTCGATCATCCGTCATGGCATCGACCAGCTTCTCCCCGACGAGGTCGAACTCATCCACGGTCCCGGCTGCCCGGTCTGTGTGACCCCGCTGGACACCATCGACAAGGCACTGGAGATCGCCTCCCGCCCCGACGTGATCTTCTGCTCCTTCGGCGACATGCTGCGCGTGCCGGGCAGCGGCCGGGACCTGTTCAAGGTCAAGAGCGAGGGCGCGGACGTACGGGTCGTCTACTCGCCGCTCGACGCGCTCAGGATCGCCCGGGAGAACCCGGACCGTCAGGTGGTGTTCTTCGGTATCGGGTTCGAGACGACGGCCCCGCCCAACGCGATGACCGTCCACCAGGCCAGGAAGCTGGGCATCGAGAACTTCAGCCTGCTGGTGTCCCATGTGCGCGTCCCACCGGCGATCGACGCCATCATGAACTCCCCCGACTGCCGGGTCCAGGCGTTCCTGGCCGCCGGTCATGTCTGCACGGTGATGGGGCTCGGCGAGTATCCCGAACTCGCCGAGCGGCACCGCGTTCCCATCGTCGTCACCGGCTTCGAACCGCTGGACATCCTGGAGGGCATCCGCCGTTCCGTGCGCCAGTTGGAGGCGGGCGAGCACACCGTCGAGAACGCCTACCCCAGAGCCGTCCAGGCCGGGGGCAGCCCGGCCGCGCAAGCCATGCTGGCGGACGTCTTCGAGGTCACCGACCGGTCCTGGCGCGGTATCGGCATGATCCCGGCGAGCGGCTGGCGGCTGTCCGAGAAGTACCGGCAGTACGACGCGGAGTACCGCTTCTCGGTGACCGGCATCCGTACGGAGGAGTCCACGGACTGCCGTAGCGGCGAGGTGCTCCAAGGGCTGATCAAGCCGCACGAGTGCGCGGCCTTCGGCACCACCTGCACCCCGCGCAATCCGCTCGGCGCCACGATGGTGTCGAGCGAGGGCGCCTGTGCCGCGTACTACCTGTACCGCAGGCTGTCGGCTCCGGGGGCCGGACCCGCGGGCACCTGCGGCGCGCGGGACGAGGTGACTCCCGTTGGCTGAGACGACCGGGATCCGGCACGTGGACGGTGTCGTCCCGGGGGCGCCCCCCGAGAAGCCCGCACCGCCCGCACACGCCTCGCGGCCATCACGGACCACCGCCCCGGACTTCTCGGGGTGGACCTGTCCCGTGCCGCTCCGCGACCATCAGCGGGTCGTCATGGGGCACGGCGGCGGCGGTCAGCTGTCCGCCGAACTCGTCCGGCATCTCTTCGCCCCGGCGTTCGGCGGCGAACTGCTCGCGGAACTCGGCGACTCCGCGACCTTCACCCTCGGCGGGGCGCGGCTGGCCTTCTCCACCGACTCGTACGTGGTGCGTCCGCTGTTCTTCCCCGGCGGAAGCATCGGCGATCTCGCGGTCAACGGAACGGTCAACGACCTTGCGATGATGGGGGCCAGGCCCGCCTATCTGTCCTGCGGTTTCATCCTGGAGGAGGGCATCGAACTCGCCACGGTGGGCCGGGTCGCCGAGGCGCTGGGCGCCGCCGCCAGAGCCGCGGACGTGGTCGTCGCCACCGGTGACACCAAGGTCGTGGAGTCCGGTCACGGCGACGGCATCTTCATCAACACGGCGGGCGTCGGGCTGATCCCCGACGGCATCGACATCCGGCCGCGGCGCGCGGCGCCGGGCGATGTGGTCATCGTGAACGGGCCGATCGGTGAGCACGGCGTGGCCGTCATGAGCGTCCGTGAGGGCCTGGAGTTCGGGGTGGAGATCGAGAGCGACACGGTGTCGCTGGCCTCGCTCGTCCAGGCCATGCTCGCCGTCTGTCCCGATCTGCATGTGCTGCGCGATCCGACCCGGGGTGGGCTGGCGACCTCGCTCAACGAGATCGCGTCGGCGGCCGGGGTCGGTGTCACTCTCCAGGAACAGGCCCTTCCGGTACCGGAAGCGGTCGCCAACGCCTGCGCCTTCCTGGGCCTGGACCCGCTGTATGTCGCCAACGAGGGCAAGCTCGTGGCGTTCGTCCCGCCGGGGCGCGCCGACGCGGTGCTGGCCGCGATGCGCGCGCATCCCCAGGGCGGCGGGGCGGTGGTGATCGGCAGCTGTACGGCGGAGCATCCGGGCATGGTCGTGGCGAGGACAGGCCTCGGCGGGACCCGGGTGGTGGATGTCCCGCTGGGTGAGCAACTGCCGCGTATCTGCTGACGGTCCCGCTCCCGCTGTCCCGGCCTCACGGCCGGGACAGCGGGCGGGCCGGAGCGGCGGGCGCTCACCGCGCTTCACCGACGCGCCCCCGGCCGGTGTTCCGCCGCGTTACCGCCGCGCCGGCAAGGTGCCGGTGCGCGCCAGTCGCGCGTACCAGTGGGCGCTGGACTTGAGGGTGCGGTGCTGGGTCGCGTAGTCCACGTACACCGCCCCGAAGCGCTTGCTGTAGCCGTACCCCCACTCGAAGTTGTCGAGCAGCGACCAGAGGAAGTAGCCCCGGACGTCGGCGCCCGCCTCGATGGCCGACCGGACGGCCGCGAGGTGCTCCCGCAGGTAGTCGATCCGCTCCGGGTCGTCGACCTCGCCGTCGGGCCCGAGGCGGTCGTCGAAGGCCGCGCCGTTCTCGGTGATCATCACGGGCAGGCCGGGGTGGTCCCGCCGTACGCGCATCAGCAGTTCGTACAGGCCGCTCGGGTCGATGGTCCAGCCCATGGCGGTGCGCTCGCCCGGGGTCTGGTGGAAGGCGACCCGGTCCGCCCCCGGCCAGGGGGTGTGGTCGCTCGCGCCGTGTCCGTCCGACCCGTGGGCGGCCGGGCCCGTGTGGTGGGAGACCAGGGTCGGCGAGTAGTAGTTGACTCCGAGGAAGTCGAGCGGCTGATGGATGAGTTCGGTGTCTCCCTGCCGGACGAACGACCAGTCGGTGATCGACGCGGTGTCCTCGATGACATCGGCCGGGTACGTCCCGGCCAGCATGGGGCCGGTGAACACCCGGTTGGCGATGCCGTCGATACGGCGGGCCGCGTCGATGTCCGCCGGGTGGTCGGTCAGGGGCCTCACGTGGTGCAGGTTGAGCGTGACGGACACCTGGGCGTCGGCGGGCAGCCGCTCGCGCAGTTCCCGCACGGCGAGCCCGTGGGCGAGGTTGAGGTGGTGCGCGGCCCGCAGCGCGTCGGCGGGGTCGGTACGGCCGGGGGCGTGCACGCCGGAGCCATAGCCGAGGAACGCGCTGCACCACGGTTCGTTGAGGGTGGTCCAGGTCTTGACCCGGTCGCCGAGGGCGTCGGCGACGATGCCCGCGTACTCGGCGAAGCGGTAGCCGGTGTCGCGCGTGGGCCAGCCTCCGGCGTCCTCCAGGTACTGGGGCAGATCCCAGTGGTACAGCGTGGCGACCGGCTGGATCCCCTTCTCCAGCAGCCCGTCGGCCAGCCGCCGGTAGAAGTCCAGCCCTTTCGCCGAGGCCGGTCCGCCGCCGGTGGGCAGGACACGGGGCCAGGACACCGAGAAACGGTAGGCGCCGACGCCCAGTTCGGACATGATCCCGATGTCCTCGCGCCAGCGGTGGTAATGGTCGGTCGCGATGTCACCGGTGTCGCCGTCGCGCACCTTGCCCGGAGTGCGGGAGTAGACATCCCAGATGGAGGGGGTACGGCCGTCCTCCTGGGCGGCGCCTTCGATCTGGTACGCGGCGGTCGCGGTGCCCCAGAGGAAGCCCGGAGGGAAGGTCAGGGATGCCGAGGGGTCCGGGGCCGGCCCGGTGGAGGGTGTGGAGGGTACGGAGGTGGAGGTCGCCACAAGGGGTCCTTCCGCAGAGGCAGAGGTCGAACGGTGCACGTACGGCGGCGAGTCGGACGGTGAGTCGGTGGGGCGCGCGTGAAGTCGCGCGCCGCTCCCACCCATGGGAGCGCTCCCAGTCAGTGGTTGAAGACTCTCCGCAGATGTCGATCGCTGTCAAGACTCGAAGCCCGTTCCGTTGTGTGAGGGTTCCCGGATACCGGCCCCCGGGGCGCACCCGCGCCGGCCGCCCCTGACAATCTCCTGGTGAGCTGTGCGCTCAGCAGGAGCGGCAAGAGTCAGGGAGACGTGATGAGCAGCCGTGAACGGCCGGGCCGGAGGCCAACTCTTGAAGCCGTCGCGCGACTGGCGGGGGTGGGCAGGGGGACGGTCTCGCGGGTCGTCAACGGTGCGCCGGGCGTGAGCGCCAAGGCCAGGGCGGCGGTGGAAGCGGCCGTCGCTGAGCTCAACTACGTACCGAATCCCGCTGCCCGCAGTCTGGTCACGAGCCGGACCGACAGTATCGCGCTGGTGATCCCCGAGTCGGAGAGCCGGCTGACGGCCGAGCCGTACTTCACCGCCGTGATCCGGGGTGTGAGCACCGAACTGGCCGACACCGAGATGCAGTTGCTGCTGATACTGGTACGCGACGAGCGTGAGCTCGACCGGCTGACGCGGTTCGTGGAGGCGCGACGGGTCGATGGTGTGCTGCTGATCTCGGTCCATCACGACGACCCGCTGGCCGCGCTCCTGGAGAAGGTGGGGATACCAACGGTCCTGGCGGGGCGGCGTTCGCCCGCCGAGTCGCTGAGCCATGTCCACGCCGACAATGCCGGCGGGGCCGCCGAGGCCGTACGGCATCTGCTCGGCCTGGGGCGTACGACCGTGGCCACGATCACCGGCCCCCTCGACATGGACGTCGGCCACACCCGGCTCCAGGGATGGCGCGACGCCCATGCCGAACGGGGCGTGCGGCCGGACGAATCGCTGGTCGCGCCCGCCGACTTCACCGAGGAGGGCGGGCGTACCGCCCTGCGTGAACTTCTCGAACGGCGGCCGGACATCGACGCCGTCTTCGCCGCGTCCGACGTCATGGCGGCGGGGGCACTGACGGAACTGCGGGAGCGGGGGCGGCGGGTGCCCGACGACGTGGCGGTGGTCGGTTTCGACGACTCGATCGTCGCCCGGCACACCGTGCCGCCCCTGACCAGTGTCGGTCAGCCCAGCGAGGAGATCGGACGGGCCATCACCCGGCTTCTCCTCGAGGAGATCAACGATCCGGCCACGTCCCGCCGGCACCTCACGCTGCCGACGACGCTGACGCGCCGCCACAGCGCGTGAGCACCGACGTACTCGGCCGGCCGGGGTGAGCCGATGTCCTCGGCTCACCCTCACGGCTGGGCCCGGCGGACTGTGCCGAGCCCGCCGGGCCGTGATCGTGAAGCAGTACGCGGCCGGTGACCTCGTACCAAGAAGCGCTCAGGCGCTCTTCGCGAACGCGTCCACCCCGGTCAGCTCGGCGGAGAGCTGCCACAGGCGTGCGGCCTGCCCGGGGTCGGTCGCATAGGCGCGCACACCGCCGGGGACCGACGTGTCGGCCGCCGCCGGACCGGCGATGTCGACGTCCTCGCAGTAGACCCCGCCCGCGCCGGCCAGCTGCGGCGAGGTCGCCGCCCACACCTGCGTGGCCGCGCCCTGCTCGGGTGTCTTGAACGCCGGGTTGATCGTGTTGCCCTCCTCGTCGATCCAGCCGGCGGCCACCATCTCCTCCTTGGCGAGGTGGCGTTGCAACGGTGTGAGGATGCCACCGGGGTGCACCGAGAAGGCTCGTACGCCGGCGTCCCGGCCGAGCGCGTCGAGCTGGACGGCGAACAGGGCGTTGGCCGTCTTCGCCTGGCCGTAGGCCTGCCACTTGTCGTATCCCTGCTCGAACATCACGTCGTCCCAGCGGATGTCCGAGTTACGGTGGCCGGACGAGGACACCGCGACGACCCGAGCCCCGCCGGACTCGATCGCCGGCCAGAGCCGGTTGACGAGGGCGAAGTGGCCGAGGTGGTTGGTCGCGAACTGCGCCTCCCAGCCGGGGCCGACCCGGGTCTCCGGACAGGCCATGATCGCGGCGTTGTTGATGACGATGTCGATGGTGCGTCCGGTGGCGGTGAAGCGGTCCGCGAATCGGCGGACGCTGTCGAGGTCGGCGAGGTCGAGCTCGTCCACCTCGACGCGGTCGATACCGGCGAGGGCCTGCTCGGCAGCTTCGCGCCGCCGGGCGGGCACGACGACATGGGCGCCGGCGCCGGCCAGCGCGCGCGTCGTCTCCAGGCCGAGGCCCGAGTATCCGCCGGTGACGAGGGCGAGCTGTCCGGTGAGGTCGATGCCGCGCAGGACGTCCGCCGCGGTGTTCCGGGCTCCGAACCCTGATCCGATCGTGTGCTGAGGAGTGGTCATGTCTCCGACCGTACGAATTGGAGCGCTCTCGAAGTCAAGCGCACCGGGCCGCCCCACTCCGGATTCACTCCGCCCGCCACCTGCCGGCGCGGCGGCCCGCCTCGGCCTGCTGAGCGGCCCTCGAATCCATCTGCGGACCGCGAGGCGCGACCCGCCCACGATCGGGTCATCGATGCGTGCCCGGAACGGCCCAACTGCTAGGCAGGGAGGCTATCGCCCGTTCCGGAACCCTGGAGTACGCCATGCCCGTCGACACCGTTCTCACCCACGGCCAGGAATCGCCTCGTAGCCCGGTGATCCCCGGGCAGGCCACCGATGAGAGCGGGGCGGGCGACCGGGTCGAGGAGCGTGACTTCACCTTCGACGGCTTCCGTTACACCTGTCGCATCGTCCACCCCGAGGGACGTCCGCTGACCGAGCCGATTCTGGTGCTGGGCGGCTCCTCCCAGGACCGCTACTCATGGGCACGGCACGAGAAATGGCTGAGCCCCGTGGGACAAGTGATCACCGTGGATCTCCCGGGCTACGGCACCGCGGACTTCCTGCCCGCGTTCTACGGCGTCGACTTCCTCGCCGCCACCATCCGGCATCTCCTGGGCGAACTCGGAGTGCCGCGGGTCAATCTGATCGCCGCCTGCTACGGCGGTGCGGTCGGCATGCGCTTCGCCCAGCACTACCCCGACATGCTGGCCCGGCTGATGCTCGTCGGCATGACCACCCGGATCCCGGCGGACTACGCGGCGGCGATGGCACGCTGGGCAGTCATGATCGACCGAGGTGAGACGGAGACCATCGCGCGCGAGTTGGCCGACCACTTCATGTCGCCGCCCGGTACGGGCCGTGTCCGTAAGCATGCCGCCGTGTCCCGGCTCGTCTACCAGCAGATCGTCGGGCAGGACCCCGAGCAGCTGGGCAAGTCCGCGGAGCACAACACGCGGTTGATGCGGCACGAGTGGTACCGGCCGGAGCCGTTGCCGGCCGTGCCGAGCCTGGTGGTCACCGGTGAGCACGACACGCTGTGCACACCCACGATGGGGCGTGAGGTGGCGGCCCAGCTGCCCGAGGCACGGTTCATGACCATCGACGAGACCGACCATCTGGCCCCGGTGGAGCGGATCGCGGACTTCGCCGACCTCATGGCGCGCTTCTGTGCCGACCGCCCGCTGGACGAACTGCCGTACACCAGCAGGCCGGAGACGTTCGGAACCGCCGTCACCGCCGACCGTGGTGCCGACACGGCGTCCTGAACGCACCGTCACCGGCCCCGGCCGGGACTGCGTGAGCAGCGGCTTCGGTGCGCCCCGGGGCGGGCCGGGCCGTACCCCGGGGCCGGGCGGCGTCACTCCGCGGTGTGCGGTGGCAGGTGTACGGCCGTGGCGAACGCGCCGTCGTGGTGGACCAGTGCGGGCCCCTCGCCGTGGCCACCGCCGGAGTCGACCTCGCCGACGACGAGGAGATGGTCGCCGACCCGCTGCCGCAGAGTCACCCGGGCGGTGAGCCACGCCGGTACACCGCCCAGCAGGGGCAGCCCGTCGTGTCCCTCCGTCCAGGGGACACCGGCGAAGCGGTCGATGCCACTGCGGGCGAACTGCCGTGCGAGCGTGGCCTGTTCGGTCCCCAGCACATGGACGGCGAAGCGGTCGGCGGCCTGTACGGCAGCGGTTGTCGACGCCGTGACACCGAGACAGAAGGAGACCAGAGCGGGTTCCAGCGAGACCGAGGTGAACGAGGTCGCGGTGAATCCGGCGGGCCCCGGGACCGTGATCACGGTGACCCCGGCCGCGTGCCGCCGCAGGGTACGGCGCAGTATCTCGGCACCGGGAACAGGAGCGGGAACACGAGCGGGGGTGACACTCGGGTCGGTGACAGCGGTGGCGATGGTGCTGCGTTCGGCGGACACGGTCATGCCGCTTCCCTTCCTTTGAGGTGATGTGTCTCCGACGTGGCACGTCGGAGGACTGTGCCGGCTCCGGGCCGGACACTCGGGTACGCGGGGCGGGTCGTGGGGCGCCCGGACGAGACTGGGGATGGGGGGGAAGCGCGCATGGCTACGCGGGGATCCGCTCACCGCCACGGCGTTGGGGCGGGAACGGCACCGGAGTCACGACGAGCGGATATGGCGAAGCGCATACGGCGAGCGGGAGAAGCCGCCCACGGACCGGACACGGACCGGACACGAGGGGGCGACGCGGGACCGGACGGGCTGCCGGTCATCGGTCGATCGTGGCCGATCTCCGACCCCGGAAGCGCCCCCGCCCGCCGGTCAGCCGGAGTCCGGATTCGAGCCGTCCCGTGCCGTCGCGTCAGGCGGCGGTGCGGACAAGGACGTGGGCCGGAGGGGAGCGCCCAGGCTTGCCTGGAGGGCCGTCTCGGCGGTCGGGTCAGCGACAGAGGGCGCTGGAGGTGCGCCGGTAATCCACGTAGCGGCAGACCACACCGGGGTGCATCGAATGCATGCCAGTATCCTCACGGCCGCACAACGCGGTGTCAATGGACACCTCCAGGTGTCTCATCGTCCGAGACCTGACGGACCTTGACGACCTGGGTCTTTCATCACCGCGCCCGCGCCGGGCAGTTGCCGCCGCGCCTCATGATCGGCTTGGATGGATCACCCACTACTCACCCATGGGCCGGTACGCGTACCCGCTCGTGAACCCCCGGTAAGGAGCAGCCGCCCATGGGCGCCGCCGTTCACCACATCACCGCGGACGACGCGGGCGGGCAGACCTTCACCGTCAACGTCGAGCGTAATGTCCAGTACAAGCCCCACCGGGACTTCCTGGTCTGCGCGCACTGCGACTGGTCCTACGGTTCGCTCAGCTTCCGCCAGACCTTCCAGGACATCGCGGGCGAGCATCTGGCCGCCGCACACGACGCCGACCGCGCGCTCGGACACCACACGAACGGCTCCTTGCGCACACTGCGGTGGATCGCGTTGCCGCTCGCCGCCGTTCTCCTGATTGTCCTGTTCAGCCAACTCTGAGGGACGCGAGAGGCCGGGGTGGTCACGGGCCTCGTCGGGACGCAGCCACACCGGCCCGTTTCTCGTGTCGATGCGGATGGCTTCGCCGACTGGTACGGGTGAGCCAGTGCGGCCGGGGCGCGTACGGCGCGTTCGTGTGGACGATGACGTCACGGATGAACCGCTCGTACCAACGGGCCTCGGCGGCCGGGGCGTGAGCCGGATCGTCATCGTCGTCGTGGAAGAGGATGCCGAACACGGTCCGCCACCGCGCGCGGCCCGAGCGTCTGCCTCAGCAGAGGGAACACCGGCCCGGCCTGCCCCAGGCCCAGGGGCGGGCCGGTCCGGTGAATTCGGTGACGCCGAACAGCGGCTGTCGCGCGTCGGCGCCCCCGCCCGGACGTTCCCCGCCGGCGTCTGTACGTTCCCTGGCCGTGCCGTACGTTCCCCCTGCCACGGCGGTACGTTCTCCGGTCATGCCGGAACGACCGGGGAAGCGTCTCCTGCCGGGGTTCGCGTCCCGGCATCGTGCGTCCGCGGGGCGTGCGCCTGCGCCGCCCGTGCGCCCTCGGCGGCGAGTTCGGCGATGCTGGTCCCGCCGAGCACCGACTGCGCCGCGGCCTCGACCGTACGCCACAGGTCGGGGAGTCCCCTGGCCGCGCCGGGATACCGGAGCGTGTCCGGCCGCTCGCCTCGCAGGGTGAGCAACTCACCGTCGACCGCCGCCATCACCTCGGCCACACTGATCGCGGCCGGGTCGCGGCCGATCCGGTAACCGCCCTCACAGCCCCGCTGACTGCGGACCAGTCCGGCATGCCGCAGGTCGCGGAAGACCGACTTGAGGAAGCGGAACGGGATGTCCTGGGCGGACGCGATGCCTTCACAGGTCAGGGGCTGTCCGCTGTCGGCGGCGAGTTCGACCAGCGCCCGTACCGCGTAGTCCGCCTTCGCCGAGATCTGCATGTGCACCGTCTCCCCGGGGGTTGTCCACGTGCCGCAATGCCGTCCGCATGCCGTCAGGCGACCGGGAAGGGCCGGCTCGGCGGTAATGGACGATTTTGGCATCCATTCGCCGCACTCTCCACGATCGGCGCCACGACCACGCGCCAGCAGCGCTCCGACGAGCAGGAATTCCATGGCTTCGCACGCCCCGACCGCGTCCGGCCCGACCAAGTGCCCGCTGCCACGCCCTGTTCCGGATCGAAAGGTTCCACGTCCGGGCACCGCGTCGGCGCGCGCGACGCCTTTCACCCCGACCTTCCCGACCACGGCCATGACGGCGGCACTGCCCTGCCTCGTCCCCTAACGCGCCAGTTCGCGGACCGTCGCCATGTCGCTGAACGGAATGAGCTGTTCGCCGACGATCTGGTACGGCTCGCTGCCCTTCCCCGCGATCAGGACGATGTCGTCGGGCCCGGCCTCGTCCAGGGCGAAGGCGATGGCACGACGGCGGTCGGCGAGCCGCTCGAAGCGCGTGCCGGTGGCCTCGAGGCCCGGGGCGATCTGGTCGAGGATCGCCCCGGGGTCCTCGTTGCGCGGGTTGTCCGAGGTGAGGACGCACAGATCGGAGTGCGCCCCGGCGATCTTCCCCATCTGCGCGCGCTTGGTGATGTCACGGTCGCCACCGCAGCCGAAGACCGTGATGACCCGGCCGCGGGCGAATTCACGGATGGCGGAGAGCACTTTGTCCAGCGAGTCCGGTGAGTGCGCGTAGTCCACGATGACGGAGGCGCCGTTCGGCGTCTCGAAGCGCTCGAACCGGCCCGGGACCGGTGGCATCCGGTCGAGAGCGCCGACCAGTGCGCGCAGATCGTGCCCCAGGAGGTGGCAGGCGGCCACGCTGGCAAGGGCGTTGGACACCGAGAACCGGCCGGGCACGGGGATCGCCGCCGGGTACTTGCGCCCTTCGTGGTGAAGGGTGAACCGCGTGCCGAACGCGTCCATGGTCAGGTCGGTCGCCCGGTAGTCCGCCTCGGTGTCGAGGGCGTACGTCGTCACCGCACCCGGCATCATCGCGCTGATCCCGACGCCCACCGGATCGTCGGCGTTGACCAGAGCGCGTCGGCAAAGCCCTTGGAACAGACGGAGCTTGGCGTCCCGGTAGTTCTCCATCGTTCCGTGGTCGTCCAGATGATCCTGCGTCAGGTTGGTGAAGATCCCGACATCGATGAACGCGTGGTCCACCCGGTGGGTCAACAGCCCCATGGAGGTGGCCTCCAGGACCACGGTGCCGACCTCCCGGTCACGCATGCGTCCCAGCAGATACTGGAAGTCCGGTGCCTCGGGAGTGGTCAGTACCGACCTCGGCATGGGGATCAGTTCGTCGCCGACCCGGCTGCCCGCCGTTCCGATGACCCCGACGGTCGCACCCTCGGCGAGTCGCAGTACGGACTCGACCATGTACGAGACCGAGGTCTTCCCGTTGGTGCCGGTGACGGCCACCATGTCCATGCTCCGCCCCGGCTCGCCGTAGTAGCGGGAGGCGACGACCGAGGCGGTCGTGCGGGTGTCCCGTACCCGTACGACGCACACCTCCGTGTCCGCCCACACCGCCGCCGAGGGATCCGGTGCCCCGGCGTCCACCAGCACCGCCACCGCTCCGCGCGCGAGGGCCGGGCCGATGGACTCGGGACCGCCCTCACGGTGACCGGGCACCGCGATGAACAGCGAACCCGGTGAGACCCGATGGGCATCGAAACAGATGCCCGCGGTGATCGTGGTCTCCGGATCGCCCTGCTGAATCTCGTGGTCGTGCCCGGCGAGCAACTCGCTCAACTTCACAGGGATCCTCTCGAAAGCGCGGCGCACGGCCGGTCTCCGGCGGTCGCCGAGGAGGCGCCGACGGCACGGCCCGGCGCCACGGAAGTGGTGGGGGGGGTGCGCGGTGCGGGAAACGCGGTGGGTGGAAGGTGAGGGCGAGCGGACCGCAAGGCGCGAGTGCCGCGGACCGGCCCGGCGGTCAGCGCCCTACGGCGTTACGGGACTCAGGGAAGCGGCGGGAGGAAGCGAGCCGCGAGGATGCGCGCGAGTGCCGGGAGCCGACGGGCCCCGGAGAGGCGGAGCGGGGCGTGGAGGTTGCTAGCCGTGGCCGTGCACGGCGCGACAGCCGGCTTCCGACGCGGGCACCGGGCCGGGCATCGAGGCCGACACACCCGCGTCGGCGCACAGCGCGCAGAGAGCCCGCGGCAGGCACTCCCCCGGTTCACGTGTACAACCCATGTGTGGAGTGTAAGGCCGCCGGGACGTTCGCGGCGCCGCGCTGCCGGCGATCCGGCCTGAAGACGCGCGGATCGCCGCAGGACCTGAAACACAGGGCGGGCCGCGGAGTGCGGCCCGCCCGGGGTGTCACGGCGCTCGGGCGCCGGACGATCACTGAACGATCACTGGGCAATCAGGGAAAGGGGCTCCGGAGTGTCAGACTCCCTGGCCGTTGCCACCGCCACCGCTGCCCGCGGCCACCTTGATGCCCTTGGTCATCTCGTCCATGACGGACAGCTTGGGCGCCTTGTCGTTGACGTCGAAGCCGGAGCGGACCATGACCATCATCTTGGAGGAGTTGGGCGAGGGAAAGGCGAGCGACTGCACATAGCCGTCGTCGCCCTTGCTCGTGATGACCTTCCACCGCACGAGATAGCCCTTCTGCCCGGCCACGGTGACCGCTTCGGACTTCAACTGCTCGTGCGAGGAGATCTTCCCGTATGTCGCACCGCCGTAGGACTCCTCGGCGTTGGCCTCTATGTCCTTCTCGGCGGCCGCCTTCGCCCCGGTGGCCTCGATCTTCAGCGCCGCCGCGGGTGCGGAGAACACCCCGCCGCGCACACATTCCGTGGAAGTGTCCCCGGGACAGGCGTACTTCCCGGTCGTCACACCGGCGCCGACGGTCCCGGACTCGCCGGTCCAGCCGTCCGGTACCGGAATGCTGATACCGCTGGCCGCGTCGGTGGCATAACCGTCCTCGGTCTCCGGCTGCTGGGGCGCGCCGCTCTCCCCGCCGCCGGGACCGCCCGGGTCCTGCTGCCCGTCGGGTCCCGGACTCCCCTGTCCCGGCTGTCCCGGCTGCGAGGGCACCGGGGAGGGACCGGAACCGGCCCGGCCCGTCGTGACGTTGCTGTCACTGCTCCGCCCCAGCAGGTAGAAGCCGCCCGCGATGGCCAGCACCACGACCGAGGCCACCACGCCGACGGCGATCCGCCGCCCGCGGTTCGACGGGCCGGGCGGCGGCGGGACGGGATAGGGCGGCGCCGCGGGCGGACCCCACTCGGCCGGGGCGGTGTCGCGGAGTTCGTCGGTCCAGGCCGCACCGTCCCACCAGCGCTCCTTGCGGGGGCCGTCACCTGAGTGACCTGGATCGGGATGCCAGCCGGGCGGAGTCGTGTACGTCACGGTCCTCACCTTAAGCACATTGTCTTAAAAGCTGGTAAGAGACCCATGAGAATCCGTTACGTGGAACCGTCCCCACAGGACGGCGTGAACCGGCTGTGGGGACGGACCGGACGGCCGCCTCAGACGACCGGCACCATGCCGCGCACCACGCCGAGTTTCACCAGATCCTGTGGGCGCAGCATGAGTTGGTCGGCTGTCGCCCGGGTCCGGTCGGGTGGTCGCTTGAGGATCGCCGTGGCCAGTTCCGGTGCGATGACCGAGAAGTAACTGTCCGGTGTGGCCCAGGTGTTGTCCGGCGCCGACAGCGCCAGGGCCCCGCCCGAGCCGCCCTCGCCGATCAGCAGCGTGGTGACGGGCACCCGGGCGGTGGCCACCGCCGCGAAGAGGTCGGCGATGGCGCTGCCCACTCCCCCGCGCTCCGCCTCGGCGTCATTGGCCGCGCCGGGGGTGTCCACGAGGGTCAGTACGGGGATGCCCAGCCGGTCCGCGAGGCGGATCAGCCGGGCCGCGGTGCGGTAACCGGCCGGGAGAGTGGGGGTGCCGCACTGTGCCGCGTACGCGACGGTCCGGCCCTCGCGCTCCCCGAAGCCGCACAGCATCCCGGGGTCCGTACCACCGCAGCGGTCTCCGGCGATCGCCTCCCGGTGGCTGAAGTAGGTGTCCAAGTAGGCCGAGGCGCGCGGGCGTTGGGGTGAGCGGGTCCGCAGGACGGCGTCCCAGCCGGTGGCGGGCGGCTGGGCGGGACCGAGGCCGGCGGGAGGCGCTGCCGCTCGCCGTGTACCGCCGGTCAGCAGTGTCAGCCAGCGATCGAGGGCCACGCGCAGGCCGTCCTCGCTCACCAGCGCGTCGACATGGCCCGCGGCGAGCTGCGCCGATGCCGTGTAGGCGTCCGGATCGGCATCGGCCGGGCGCACCCGTGAGCCCGCGAAGCCGATCTGGGCGTCCGGCAGGGCCAGTACGACGTCGGCGCCCGCGCCCAGAGTGGCCCAGCCGCCGCCCGTCGTCGGGTCGCGGGCCACCGCGAGCTGGGGCAGACCGGCGGCGCGCGTCAGCGCGGACTGCCGTGCCACCCGCTGGAGTTGGAGCAGCGCGCGCATGCCTTCCTGCATACGGCTGCCGCCGGTCGCGATCAACGAGACGACCGGCAGGCCCCGCTCGCGCGCGCGGGTGTGCGCGGCTTCGAGACGGTCGCCGGTGCGCTCGCCCAGCGATCCGCCGAGATAGCCGAACTCGAAGGAGATCAGCACCGCTTCGGTGGCGCCGACCCACGCGGTTCCGCAGACGACGGACTCGTCCTCGCCGGTACGTTCACCGGCGCGCACGCGCATCGCGTCGTACCCCTCCCAGCCGAGGGGCCCGTTGGGCGGGGATGCGCCCTTCGACGGTGAGGGCTCTTTCATCGCGGGCAGTTCGGCGAAGGTCCCGGCGTCGGCGACGGCCTCGATCGCCTCCCGCGCGCTCCACCGCACCCGCCCGGTCGGCGGCCCCTGCTCCCGCTCCCGCTCCCGCTCAGTCATGGAGCGCACGCTTCATGATCTTGCCCATGTCGTTCCGGGGCAGAGCCTCCAGATAGCGCACGACACGCGGGCGCTTGTGCGCGGCGAGCTGTGCGGCCACGTGGTCCGCCAACTCCTCCGCGGACGGTGGCTCTTCGGCACGCGCGGGAACGATCCAGGCGACGATCCGTTCGCCGAGGTCCGCGTCGGGCTCGCCGGTCACGGCGGCTTCCCGAACCCCTGGGTGCTCCAGCAGTACGTTCTCGATCTCGCCCGCCCCGATCTTGTAACCGCCGCTCTTGATCAGGTCGGTGGCCTTGCGGCCGACGATGCGGACATAGCCGTCGGGGTCACGGATCGCCATGTCCCCGGTGCGGAACCAGCCGTCTGTGAAGGCCGCCTCGGTCGCGTCGGGGCGGTTCAGGTACTCGGTGAACAGGTTCGGGCCGCGGACCTGGATCTCGCCGACCGTCTCACCGTCGTACGCCTCGATCGTGGTGCCCGACTCGTCGACGAGCCGCAACTCGACGCCCCGCAGCGGCACACCGACCGTACCGGCGCGCGGCTCGCCGTCCGCGCGCACGCTGGTGTTCATCAGGGTCTCCGTCATGCCGTACCGCTCGACGACCCTGCGGCCGGTCGCCGCGGCGATCCGCCGGTGGTCGTGCACGGGCAGCGCGGCGGAGCCGGACACCAGGAGCCGCGCCCCGGCCAGCGCCTTGGCGAGTGCGGGATCGCCGGAGAGCGCCTCGGCGATGCGGTGGTACATGGTCGGTACGCCGAAGAGCATCGTGGCCCCGGAGAGGAGTTCCCGGGTGACACCCTCGATGTCGAACCGTCCCAGATGGCGGACCGACCCGCCGCGCCGCAGCGGGCCGAGGATGCCGAGGATCAGCCCGTGGACGTGGAAGAGCGGCAGGGCGTGGACGAGTACGTCGTCGGCGGTCCACTGCCAGGCGTCCTCCAGCGCGTCCAGCGTCGTGGCGAGGGCGCGGCGCGGCAGTACGGCGCCTTTCGGCGGCCCGGTGGTGCCGGAGGTATAGACGACCAGGGCCGGCGACTCGGGCGAGGGCTCGGGGAACGGTCCGGTGGCGGCCGGCTCCGGGGCGCCGCCGGTCACCGCGTCCACCCGCTCCAGCGCGGCCAGGGCGGGTGGGAGCGTCACGCCCGGTTCGGCGACGACGAGTTCGGGGGCGCTGTCGGCGACGATGTGAGCCAGCTCGCGTTCGCCGCTCCTGGGGTTGACCGGTACGACGGGGACCCCGGCCAGCAGCGCGGCCACCACCCCCACGGCGGTGCCGAGGGTGGGGGTGGCCCAGACCGCGATCCGCCGCGCTCCGGCGATACGGACGGCCAGGGCACCGGCCGCGTCGGCCAGTTCGGCGTGGGTGAGGTTACGGTCGCCGAACTGGAGCGCGGGCTGCTCCGAGCGGGCGGTGAGCGCCGGGAAGAGAGGGGACACGCGTCGTTCTCCTTGCTGTCTGTCGACGGACTTCGAGTCCGGCCGATCGGTCCGGGTCAGCCAAAGCCTGGCACCACCAGCAGGAGCCAGGCGGCAGCGGGTACCACCGCCGCCACGATCCCTCCGTACACCATGAGCTGCCGGAAGAAACGCTCACGGTCGACATCGGGAGCCGCGGCCAGCACCAGGGCGCCGTTGGTGGAGAAGGGACTGACGTCGACGACCGTGGCGGAGATCGCGAGTGCCGCGACCATACCGATCGCGCCGATCTCGCCCTGGGCCAGGAACGGCACGGCGAGCGGAATGAGCGCGCCCATGATGCCGACGGACGAGGCGAAGGCCGAGATGAGCGCTCCGATGTAGCAGAGCAGCACGGCGGCGAGGAGCGGGATTCCGATGTCACCGACGGCGTTGCCCGCGTAGTCGATCGTGCCCATCTCCTCCAGGACTCCCACATAGGTGAGGACACCGCAGATGAGCAGCACGGTCGGCCAGGCGATCTCGCCGACGGCCTTGCGGCTGGTGTCCGGCCAGAAGGCGCTGAGGAAGACGGCGAGGGTGACGGAGGTGAGTCCGGCGTCCAGGTCGAGGACGAGGACCGCGATGACGAGCGCGACCAGGGCGGCGAGGGTGGCGATACGGGCCGGGGTGAGGCTCAAGCTCTCCCGTTCTCCGTCCGTCTCCTTCCCCTCGCCGTCGACCTGCGGTCCTCCTTGTTTCGAGGAGAGCTTGAGCCCTCCGCAGAGTACGAACACGATGCCGGCGATGAGGAGGTTGGCGACGAGGGAGGCGAGGAAGAGGGTGAGTTCGCTGCCGGGGAGCTTCTCGCGCTCCACGATTCCGTTGACGATCGACCCGTAGATGCTGATCGGGGAGAATCCGCCGCCCTGGGCGCCGTGCACCACCATCGCGCCCATCAGCAGGGGGCTGATCCCGTACTGCGCGGCGAAGCTCAGTGCGATCGGCGCGACGATCGCCACGGCCGCCGGCGAGACGGCCCCGATGGCGGTCAGCGCGCCGGTGATCGCGAACATCACCCAGGGGATCAGCGCGATACGGCCGCGGACCAGCCGGATCGAGGCGTGGACCAGCCAGTCCGTGGTGCCGTTGGCGCGGGCGATCGCGAAGAGGTAGGTGACGCCGACGAGCACCACGAACAGGTCGCCGGGAAATCCGGCGAAGATACCGTCCGCGTCGAGGCCGGCGACCAGCTCGCCGACGCCGAACGCGGCGGCGAAGGAGAGCGCGCCCATATTGATGGAGCGGGTGGTGGCGATCACGAAGACCACCACCAGCACAAGGATCGAGATCAGTTCGGCGGACATGGCGGGGGCTCCCGTCCCTGGGTCCCTTGATGCGCGGGGCATGGCGGAGTTGGCCGGCCGCAAGCGGTCAACTGACCGGTCCGACTGGCCAACTGGCTTACTGGACGACTGGCCAAGTGGCTGGACCACATTGGCCGTCGGCCGACGGGAGCGTCAAGGGATCTGACAGGAATTGGCTCAGCCACTTGACCGCCCGGTGCTAGGCTCGGGGCGCAGGGACCGGGTGATATCAGGGCGGGATGGGCAGGGATTGGGGGTCCGGATGTCCGACGCGCTACGGCCGATGGCCCGGCCACGGCTGTACGAACAGGTCCTCGACCGGCTGCGCAGTTATGTCACCGAGGGAGACCTCGGAGCGGGCGACCGGCTGCCGCCCGAACGGGAGTTGGCACAGCGTCTCGGCGTCAGCCGTGCCTCCGTCAAGCAGGCGATAGTCGTCCTCGAGGTGCAAGGCCTGGTTGAGGTGCGGCACGGCGGCGGCACCTACCTCGCGAAGGACAGCCTCGACCCCGAGCCGGTCGAACGCCTGGTGGAGCGCAAGCGCCGGCTCCCCGACGTGCTGGAGGCGCGCGAGGCGCTGGAGACCAAACTCGCCGAACTCGCCGCCGAACGCCACACGGACCTGGATCTGGCCGCGCTGTACGACGCGCTGCACCATATGTCCGACGAGATCGAGGCGGGCGGCTACGGCGTGGAGGGCGACCGGCTCTTCCACACCGCGGTGACCGCTGCCGCGCACAGCGCCCTGCTCGCGGAGTTCATGCACTCGATCACCGAGCAGATCGCCGAGAGCCGTAACGAATCCCTGCGCCAACCCGGCCGCCCCAAGCGGTCGTTGGCTCAGCACCGCGCGATCCTGGACGCGATCGAGACCCGGCGCGGCAAAGCCGCCGCCGCCGCGATGCGACGCCATGTCCGGACGGTGGCGAAGGTGCGCCTCCTGGACTGGAATCCTGACGCCGCGACCTGACGGAGCGTCATCCGCCAGTGCCGGGCGGCCGGTCGAGCCGCTCCGGTGAACGACACTGCGCCGCCCTCACACCCGTGAGGTGGGCGAGGGCGGCGCGATCGCCGTCGGCGGGAACCGCCTTCTCCGCCGAATCGGTGGGAACCGGCGATCAGTTGAGAGTGTCGGGGTCCGGGCCCGTGCGCAGGCCTCGGTCGAGCGTGCTCAGCGCGTCCATGTCCCCGGCCGACAGTTCGAAGTCGAAGACATCGATGTTCTCGCGGATACGCGCGGGCGTGACGGACTTGGGGATCACGACGTTCCCGAGCTGGAGGTGCCAGCGCAGGACCACCTGCGCGGCGCTCTTCTCGTGCCGGCCCGCGATCTCGGTGATCGCCTCTTCCTGGAGCAGAGCGCCCTGCGCCAGCGGGCTCCAGGCCTCGGTCGCGATGCCGTGCTGGGCGTGGAAGTCCCGCAGGGCGGCCTGCTGGAGGCCCGGGTGCAGCTCGATCTGGTTCACGGCGGGGACCACGTCGGTCTCGTCCATCAGGCGCTGGATGTGGGCGGGCTGGAAGTTGGACACGCCGATGGCGCGGGCCCGGCCGTCGGCCAGCAGCTTCTCCATCGCACGCCAGGTGTCCAGGTAGCGGTCGCGCGCGGGCGTGGGCCAGTGGATGAGATACAGGTCCACATGGTCGAGCCCGAGCTTGCCCAGGCCTGCCTCGAACGCGGCGAGGGTCGCGTCGTGCCCCTGGTCGTCGTTCCACAGCTTGGTGGTGACGAACAGTTCGTCGCGGGGCACACCGGAGGCGGCGATGGCACGGCCGACACCCGCCTCGTTGCCGTACACGGCCGCGGTGTCGATGCTGCGGTAGCCCGCTTCGAGGGCGGACAGGACGGCGTCGGTGGTCCGGTCGTCCTCGACCTGGAAGACACCGAAGCCGAGCTGCGGGATCGTGACGCCGTTGTTGAGTACGACGTGGGGGACGGAGGTCATGGTGTTCCTTTTCTTTGCGGGGTGGGGTTTCCCGTCGGGGTTCTTCCGTGGGGATCTCTGCGGGTTCCCTGTGGGGATCTCTGCCGGTCCTCTGCGGGTTCTCTGTGGGTTCTCTGTGGGTTCTCCGTGAGTTCTCCGTGAGTTCTCCGCGGGGCGAGAAGCGCACTGCGGACAGAGGGGCACACCGATGACCAACGTAACGACGTGGCTCTCGGTGCGCTCAGCGCGACAGGCACGCGGTGGAGCGCAGCCGGGGAGGGGCCGTGGACACTACTTGCAGGCGCCGATTAATTGCAACCGCATGCTATTGCGGACGTGCTCTATCCTGAGTCCCACGGGCTCCGGGGCGGCCGTCCCCCGCCGCCCCTCGGCCCCGCGCACGTTCGCGCCGCCCTCACTTCCACAGGAGGAAGCAATGACCGCCACGGACACCGCACTCACCGGGCTCGCTCAGGGCTGGTGCGCGCTCTCGCTGCTGCACAGCAGGATCGAGGGACATATCGAGCGCGCGCTTCAGGCCGGACACGATCTCAGCGTCCGTGAGTACTCACTGCTCGATGTCCTCAGCCGTCAGCACGACGGCGACGGCGGACACCTCCAGATGAAGCAGGTCGCCGACGCGGTCGTACTCAGCCAGAGCGCCACCACCCGTCTGGTCACCCGGCTGGAGGACCGTGGTCTGCTCACCCGCTACCTCTGCCCCACCGACCGTCGCGGGATCTACACGAATGTCAGCGAGGCGGGGCTGCGGCTGCTCGCACAGGCCCGGCCCACCAACGACAAGGCGCTGCGGGAAGCCCTCGGCGAAGCGGCGAAGAACCCCGAACTGGCTCAGCTGGTCAGGACGGTCGAGTCACTCGACGCCACCGGGTGACCGGCCCGGCCGTACGGGCAGGTCCCGGCCGCCGGATCGGGAGACACTGGACGGAGAAGACAGCTCCGGTGACGGAGCACGAGCGGGAAGCGGGCGGCGCAGATGGGCGAGTTGATCCTGGTACGGCATGGAGAGACCGCCTGGTCCCTGTCCGGGCAGCACACCAGCTTCACCGACCTTCCGATGACCGAGCGGGGCGAGAACCAGGCACGCTCTCTGACGCCTCTTCTCGGCGAGCGCCGCATCGGGCTCACGCTGGTCAGCCCCCTCGTCCGGGCACGGCGCACCGCCGAGCTGGCCGGACTGGACGCGCTCCGGATCACGCCGGATCTGCACGAGTGGAACTACGGCCGCTACGAGGGCGTCTCGACCGCCGAGATCCACCGCACCCGCCCCGACTGGGATCTCTGGACGGACGGCGGCGTCCCAGGTCCCGACCAGCCCGGGGAAAGCCCGGCGGAAGTCGGCCGTCGCGCCGACCGCGTCCTGGCCGGCGCGCTGGACGCGCTCGCGCAGGCCGGTGACAGCGACATCGCCCTCGTCTCGCACGGCCACTTCCTCCGCGTGCTCACCGCGCGTTATCTCGGGCTGGCGCCGGCCGCGGGAGCGCTCTTCCAACTGGCCACCGGGACCTTGTCCCGCCTCGGCACGGAGCACGACCGGCCGGTGATCACCGCGTGGAATCTCACGCTGCCCGAGAGCATCCTGCACGCCACGCCGGATGCACGGGAGAACGCGGCCTGACGCGATCCGGCCGGGACCGCGAAGAGACGCCGGTCCGGCCCGGACCGCGAATCCGGCCGGGACGGCGAAAAGGCGCCGGCCCGGTGGAAGGGAATTCCACCGGGCCGGCGCCCTGTCCGTCCGTACCCCCGCGGGCACCGCGGGAGCGGGAGGGACATATCAGCTCAGACCTCAGGAGGGGAGAATGTTCTCCGCCTGCGGGCCCTTCTGGCCCTGAGTGACATCGAAGGTGACCTTCTGGCCTTCCTGGAGCTCACGGAAGCCGGACGTCGAGATGTTCGAGTAGTGCGCGAACACGTCGGGGCCACCGCCGTCCTGCGCGATAAAGCCGAAGCCCTTTTCCGAGTTGAACCACTTCACTGTTCCACTGGCCATGCTCAGTCTCCGTTTCGAGGGACGCGTGGTTCCCGCACCGTGCGGGAACCGGAGGTGATCGCCCTGGTCCGCAGAGACGCTGAACAGCACAAACGCCCGTGACTGCACGTCACGGGCGAGCGGTACTTCGGAACCACGACAGCTGATCAAGACGCTACAGGGCGCGAAGCGATACAGCCACAGAAACGACCAACTCTTACGTCTGTGCCGCGCGATCAGGCCGCAAAACGGGGCATGATCACCTGTTCGTACTACTACCAGCGGTGATGCACCGAAGCGCGCAGCCGACGGTCGTAGAGTTCCCGCACCACGTCCAGGGTCGGGCGCGGCAGGGGAGCGAGGTCCGCGGCCGCACTATTGGCACGTGCCTGTTCCACCGAACGGGCACCGGGGATGACGCTGGTGACACCGGGCTGCTGGATGATCCAGCGCAGCGCGGTCTGCGCCGCCGTGGCCCCTTCGGGCGTCAGCCCGGCGAATTCCACGGCCGCCGCCAGCCCCGTCTCGTAGTCGATGCCGGAGAAGGTCTCGCCCTGGTCGAACGCCTCGCCGTGCCGGTTGTACGTACGGTGATCGTCGGCGGCGAAGACCGTGTCCCTGGTGTACTTCCCGGCCAGCAGTCCGGAGGCGAGCGGGACCCTCGCGATGATGCCGACGCCCGCCTCACGGGCGGCCGGCAGCACCTCTTCCAGCGGCTTGGGCCGGAAGGGGTTGAGGATGATCTGCACACTCGCCACGCCGGAACGGGCGAGGGCGGTGAGCGCCTCGGCGCAGGTCTCGACGCTCACCCCGTACGCGGCGATCCGCTGTTCCGCCACCAGGGTGTCGAGTGCGTCGAAGACCTCGTCCGACGAATAGACGGCCGTGGGCGGGCAGTGCAACTGTACGAGGTCGAGTGTGTCCACGCCGAGGTTGGCCCGTGAACGGTCGTTCCAGGCGCGGAAGTTGTCCAGGACGTAGTTCTCCGCCACCTGGTCGGCCCGTCGGCCCATCTTGGTCGCGACGAACACCCCGGCATCGGGCCGGTCCTTGAGATAGCGGCCGATCAGCCGCTCACTCCGGCCGTCGCCGTACACGTCCGCCGTGTCGAAGAACGTGACCCCCGACTCGACCGCCGCGTCCAGGACGGCGAAGGCGTCCGACTCGGCCACCTGCCCCCAGTCCGCGCCGAGTTGCCACGTCCCCAGCCCGACGGCGGAGACTTGCCGGTCGGTCCTGCCACATACGCGCTGCTCCATACGGATCATGCTACGGCGACTGCCGGGCATAATTTTGCGGATCGTGCACTTTTGCATACTCTGCAATATGTGAGACGCGAAGGTATGGCGCTGGACGGACACCGCCGAGCAGACGGGAACGCGGAATGACTCGTCCAGGGCTCCGCGAGCGCAAGAAGCGGGCCACCCGAGCGGCCCTGGCGGAGGCGGCGGTGCGACTGGCCGCCGAGCACGGCGCCGAGAACGTCACCGTGGAGGCGATCAGCGAGGCCGCCGGGGTCTCCTCGCGTACGTTCTTCAACTACTTCGACAGTCACGACGACGCGTTCGTCATGATCGACCCAGAGGCCGGGGAGCGGGTCAGGCGCACGGTGCGCGAGGCACCGGCCGCGCTGGCCCCGCTTGATGTGGTGCGCGAGGCACTCGCCACCGAACTGGCGAACGTGGAGGAGCAGCAGGAGTTCTGGAACCTGCGGGCCCAGGTGTTCCAGCGTTCTCCGCATCTGCTGCTCCGCGGCATGGGCGCGCACATGGCCGACGAACTCCAACTGGCCGAGGCCATCGCCGTACGGCTCGGCGCGGCTCCGTTCCTGCCGGACGGCGAGAAGTCCGGCAGGCGGGCGCCCTGCGAGCATGTCCCCGACACCTCGGCGCTCGGTCTCTACCCGCGGCTGCTGGCCGCCGTCGCGACGACCGCCGTACGGGTCGCCGTCGAGCACTGGTGCGCACAGAAGCCGGGCGTCTCCTTTCCCGAAACCTTCCGGCGCGTTTTCGCCCATCTGGCCGCCGGACTTCCCGAACCCCCGGACGTCGGCCCCACCCGACATCAGGCGGACGGCTGACCCGCCGCTCGACCTTGCCCCGCATCCCACCCATGGATTCGAAGAAGGACACCTTGAGTGCAACGCAGGCGCCCGACCAGGCGCCGACCTCCATGACCAACCGCCAGATACTCCAGGCCATGTCAGGGCTGATGGCGGGTATGTTCGTCGCCATCCTGGCCGGCACGGTGGTGGCCAACGCCCTGCCCCGCATCATCGCCGACCTCGACGGCAGTCAGTCCTCGTACACCTGGGTCGTCACCTCCGAGCTGCTCGCCATGACCGCGACGGTGCCTCTGTGGGGCAAGCTCTCCGACCTCTACAACAAGAAGCTGCTGCTTCAGCTGTCCCTCGGCATGTTCGTCGTCGGGTCCCTGCTCGCCGGGTTCTCGCAGGGCGTCGGGCTGCTCATCTTCAGCCGTGTCGTCCAGGGCATCGGCGCCGGTGGACTCACCGCCCTCGCGCAGATCGTCATGGCCGCGGTCATCCCGCCCCGGCGGCTGGGCAAGTACGCCGGTATCTTCGGCGCCGTCTTCGCCATCGGTACGGTCGCCGGTCCGCTGGTCGGCGGCGTCATGGTGGACACCTCGTGGCTGGGCTGGCGTTGGTGCTTCTTCATCGGCGTGCCATTCGCCCTCGCCGCGATCCTGATGCTCCAGCGGACGCTCAAGCTGCCCACCGTCCGTCGTGAAGTGAAGATCGACTACCTGGGCGCGTTCCTGATCGTCGCGGGCGTCTGCGCGCTGCTCATCTGGACCTCCCTGGCGGGCAATCAGTTCGACTGGCTGTCGTGGCAGACGTTCGCTCTCACCGGCACGGGTGTGGTGCTGCTGGTGGCCGCGGTCTTCGTGGAGTCCCGGGTGCCCGAACCCGTCATCCCGCTGACCATCTTCCGCAACCGCACCGTCTCGCTGACCACGGTCGCCAGCCTGCTGGTCGGTGTGGCCATGTTCGGCGGCACCGTCTTCCTCTCGCAGTACTTCCAGATCTCGCTCGGCAAGTCCCCGACGGTCGCCGGCCTGATGGGCCTGCCCTTGATCCTCGGTCTGCTCGTGTCGTCCACGGTCGCCGGCCAGCTCATCAGTGCCACCGGCAAGTGGAAGGTCTTTCTGATCGCGGGCGCCGTGACCATGACGGCCGGCCTGGGGCTGCTCGCCACCATCAGTGCCGGCACGAGCTTCGCCCTCCTCAGCCTCTACATGGCCATTCTCGGCATCGGCGTCGGACTGCTGATGCAGAACCTGGTCCTGGTGGCGCAGAACGACGTGCCGGCGGCGGATCTCGGTACGGCCACCTCCGTCCTGTCGTTCTTCCGCAGCATGGGCGGAACGATCGGTACGAGCGTGCTGGGCGCGGTGCTGGCCAACCGGGTGTCGGCCGAGATGGAGAAGAGCCTGGGCGGGGCGGGTCAGGCGGCGTCCGGCGGCCACGGCGCCGTACCGGACATCTCCGAGCTGCCGGCGCCCATGCGGGAGATCGTGGAGCACGCCTACGGTGTGGCCACGGCGGAACTCTTCCTCGTCGCAACCCCGTTCGCCGCGCTCGCGCTGGTCGCGGTGGTCTTCCTCAAGGAGAAGCCGCTCAAGACGACGACCGGACTGGAGCGTCTCGCCGAGGAGAGCAAGTCCGACGATGCCGGCGCCGAGGCGAAGACGGCTCCGGCCGCCCCCGTGGGCTGACCCCCGTCTCCGATTCACCGGCCTCACTGTCGGCCCCGGCCGCGCCCCATGGGTGCGACCGGGGCCGGCGGTGTACGCGGCCCTGCCTCAGCCGCCCGGCACGTCAGCGAGGCGTGGAGGCCAGGGCCCGGTCTTCCTGGACGGCCACGCCGAGATTCTGGTGGATCTCCGTCGTGGCGGTGGAACGGTTGAGGGTGATGTAGTGCAGGCCGGGTGCGCCTTCGGCGAGCAGCCGCTCGGCCATGACCGTGGCGTACTCCACGCCGATGCGATGCCCTTCCCCCGGCTGGTCGCGCGCCGCTTCGAGCCGCCGGGCGAGTTCCTCGGGGAACCGGGCGTCGCTGAGCTCGGCGAAGCGGCGGATCTGCCGTACATCGGTGGCCGGCATGATCTCCGGGATGATCGGCGTCGTACATCCCGCCGCCACGAGCCGGTCACGGAGCCGCAGATAGTCGTCCACGTGGAAGAACATCTGGGTGATGGCGTAGTCGGCGCCCGCACGGCACTTGGCGACGAAGTGGCGGATGTCGCTGTCCCAGTCGGCCGAGCGGGGGTGCCGCTCGGGGAAGGCGGCCACGCCGACGGTGAAGTCCCCCAGTTCCCTGATGAGGGTGACGAGTTCACTGGCCTGGGCGAAGCCCTCCGGGTGCCGGACCCACTCGCCTCGCGGGTCACCTGGCGGGTCGCCGCGCAGGGCGAGGACGTCCCGGATGCCGGCGTCCGCGTACTGGCCGATGATGTGCCGCAGTTCGGCGACCGAATGGCCGACCGCGGTGAGATGGGCGACCGGGCGCAGGGTGGTCTCGGCGGCGATGCGCTTGGTGACCTCGATCGTACGGTCGCGCGAGGAGCCGCCGGCTCCGTAGGTCACGGAGACGAAGGACGGGCGGAGCGCCTCGATACGGCGGATCGCGTTCCAGAGCGTGCGTTCACCCGCCTCGGTCTTCGGCGGGAAGAACTCGAAGGAGAACGAGCGCCGCCCGTCGCCCGTCAGGGCACGTGGGCCCGGCCGGGGGTGGTGTGGACGGTCCGCGGTCTCAGGCGCCATGGCGGGGGTCCTTCCTCGAGTCGCTCACTGCGTGGATGCGCATACGGTCCGCACACAGTAGCGGCGACGGACGGTACTCCCGAGGCCATGACCACGAATTGATCACCCGCGTGGCGGTCTTGGGCAACCGGCCACGCCAGCAACGCGGTTCATACTCACGCTCGTCGCACCGTGTTCTCCTCGACGGTGAACTCCGTCGGCAACGAAGCTCAGTTCCCCGGGCGGGCGTCCCGCCGCTGCCGCTCTCCCGTGCTGTTCGCCGCCTCTTCCTCCACCACGTCGAGATAGGCGGAGGCCCGCAGCGCGAGGGCGGAACGCGACACCGGCGGGACTCCGCGCAGGGCTCGATGCCGGGACCGGCGCGTGAGCAGTTCGATGGAGAGGACGGTCCGCGAAGACAGCAGGAACGCGCGCGCCCGGCGCCGCGCCGCGTGCCGCAGCAGGAGAAAGAAGCCCACGGCGACAAGGAAGTTGACGGCCATCTTGGCGGCGATGCCCGCGACCGAGTCCAGCAACGGCGCGTCGAACAGCCCGTGCATGCCCATGGCGGTCAGCACGCACAGTGCGGCCGGAACGATCCGTCGGCGCACCGGCCGGGCGTCGTGGGCGAGCAGGATTCCGATGCCCGTCCCGGCGACGGCACTCATCGCCCAGTGGGACCCCAGGCCCGTCAGTACGGCCCGGGTGGTGAAGGATCGCAGCACATCGGTGCCTCCGTTCACGCCCCCGCCGCTCAGGATGGAGTTCATCGCGTACGTCCAGTTCTCCACGGCCTGGAAGCCCAGTCCGGTGAACGCGCCGAGGAAGAACCCGTCGAGCGGGCCACGGAACAGTTGCCGGGCACCGAGAGCGATCAGAGCGACGCCGGACAGCTTGAGGAGTTCCTCGTTGAGCGGCGCGGTGAGTGCGGCGGCCCACCGGGAGGCGAACTCGATGCCGTTCGTCTTCGACCAGATGCCCTGGAGACCCGTGTTGGCCACGATCGCGCAGCCGGTCGCCGCCGTGGCACCCCAGGCGACACCACTCCAGGCCCACCGGCGCGGCGGCGGCCGGAACGGCCGTACCCGCCTCAGAACAGCCACCCCGGCCCCTACCGTGATCAGGAGGAGGACGAAGGCCAGCAGCGCGGCTCCTGGGAACACGCGGATGACGGCGCCGAACTCGAAGACGATCAGCCCCGCGCCCAGGACGTACAGAGCGCCGCACAGCCAGCCGATCGGCCACCGTCCCCAGGATCCGCGCACCGCCGCGTACGCGGAGGAGGCGACGGGCCCCGTCATGGCGCCCCCTGCGGAAAGGAGACACCGCGGGCCATGGCCGCGGCGTCGGCCCGTGCGCGCGGACCGGTTCGCGGCTTCGCCAGTACGGTGACCTCCACGGCGTAACTCCTGTCGGGCGGCAGCCAGAGGGTGGCCGTGCCGGTGCGGCCGTCCCGGGTCAGTGTCCCTGTCCGGCCCTCGGCGCCCCGGGTGCCGGTGACGGGCCGCGGACCGCCCAGGCGGCTGTCGCCGTCGGCGACGGACTGGACCTTGCGCAGGCCCGACCACAGCTCTCCGGCTTCTCCGCCACCGGAGAGGTCGACATAGCCGGCCACCACATCGACCCCGTCGCGGGAGAGCGTGTACGCGGTGTCGGGATCGCTCGCCGACTTGCTCAGCTCCCAGCCCTCCCCCACCACCCGCAGCAGTGCGATGTCGTCATCGGGTCCCAGCTGAAGCACCGCGCCGTTCCTGACCGGCTCGTGGTCGTTCAGGGCGCGGTCGATCAGCGGCCACCCCGCCGTCAGGGCGGCCATCAGCGTCAGGACGCCGAGAACCGGGGCCCGCGCGGCTCGCTCCGGTCGCCGTGGCGGACGCCAGGAGCCGACATCGCTCATCCGCCCGCTGCCTATCCGTCGTGGCGCAGTGGAGTGATCTGGTCGATGTCGTACCGCGACCGCAGGTCGGCGATCGCGTCCGGGGCCGGCGGTTCCCCGTCCTTGAGGATGTCGAGCAGTTCTTCGAAATACCGCTCGTGATCGGACGGCGGGGACGACTGGAAGAACATCTTGGCCGGCGCCTGCCCCCGGTTGGCGAACGCGTGCGGGCATCCGGGCGGGACGACGATGACCGTGCCCGGAGTGGCCCGGACCACCGTGAGGCCCGACTCGGACTCCCAGTGGCGCCAGTCCTCGCTCATCACCCGGGGTTCGAAGGCGAGGACATCCAGCTCGCCGTCGAGGACGTAGAACAGCTCCTCGCTGTGCACATGCCGGTGAGCGCCGACATCGAAGCCCGGCGGGACGACGACCTCGAAGCTTGAGGAGACCCGCGAGTGCTCTCCGGTGACCTTGAAGGTGACCTGCTGGGCCGGGGTGCGGATGGTGGTACCGCCACCCGGGGGAACGATCAGCCCCTCGGTCTGTGTCAGCTGGGTCATGCGGTGGCTCCAGAGCGATGGGATGCGGTGGTACGGCCGGACGCGCCCGGCGGTCGTGCAGCCGGGCGCGCGCGGGGACATCGGATGGGGGTCACCGGGTGCCGGTCACCACGATTCGGCCGCCGCCTTTCGGAAGTGCTTGCATCCTGTCGCTGGTCACCGTCACCTCACCGGTTCGTTCGCGGGGGCGGGATGGGAGTTCCGTGCCGAGGTTCCCACGAGCCGGCGCTCCGTCGCACCTGCCTCGGCGAGGATCCCGCTCGCGGTCCAGCTGCCCAGCGCCATCTCCGCGGTGATTCCGGGGCCGAACCCGGCGATGATGCCGCGCGCGCCGTCGGCGGCCGTTCCCTCGTCGAAAAGTCTGCGGACGGCATCGAGGACGACGGCGCTGGCGATGTTGCCGTACTCGGTGAGGGTGCCCCGGCTGAACCGGAAGGCCTCGGGCGGCACTTCGAGGAACCGGCTGAGGTCGTCCAGGATGCGCGGGCCGCCGGCGTGGATGATGTAGAAGTCGAGACCCGTGGCGTCCCAGCCGTGTTGCGCCGCCATCGTCCGGAGCGCCGGGGCCAGCGGCTCCATCGTGGTGGGCACGCGCTTGTCCAGCAGGAAGTGGAAGCCGGTGGCCCGGACGCTGTAGGCGATCCAGTCGGTGGTGTCGGGCACGAGGTGCGAGCCGTTGCGCTCCAGCTGGATGCCGGTGCCGCCCTGGCCCCGGACGACGGCGGCGGCTACCGCGTCGCCGAACAGGCCGTTGGACAGCAGCGAGCCGACCCCGAGATCGGTCGGCTGGTAGCAGAGCGAGCAGAACTCGCACGCGACGATGAGCACATTGGACTCCGGGTAGGCCCGGCAGAAGTCGTGTGCCCTGTTGATGGCCGCGCCGCCCGCCGCACAGCCGAGTTGCGCGATCGGGAGCTGCCGGGTGTGGCTGGGGAATCCCATGGTGTTGATCAGCCAGGCCGTCAACGACGGCATCATGAAGCCGGTGCACGAGACATAGACGATGAGGTCGATGTCCGCGGGGCGCAGCTCGGCATGGTCGAGCGCCGTGCGGACCACGGCGGGAACTCTCGCCTTCGCCTCGGCCTCGTACAGCATGTTGCGGTCTTCGAAGCCGGGGTGTTCCAGCGTCTCCTCGATGGGCTGGACGATATGTCGCTTGGCCACACCGGTGTTCTCGATCAGCCGCAGCGCCAGGGGCAGTTGCGGATGGTCCGCGTGCAGCGAGCGCGCGAGAGCGAGTGTGTCTTCCATGGTGATCACATGCTCGGGAACCGAGACAGCGGGTTTACACAGAGTCGCCACGGCGCGCTCTCCTTTATTTGTGTTCGCTCTGAACTGCTGCCCACACTCCTTGGTGGTCAACCTCGCCGCAACCCGAGATGTGCAGGTGAAAGGGGCGGAGGAAGGCGTTCCGGAAGTATCAACATACGATCCAATGAACCGTCAGAGACCTTCCGGGTGGCTACGGAACGTAGGGTCGACCCGGGACGCATCGTCCGTTCAGGGGGTTGTGACGCGGCAAATCGGCACTGTCGGCGGGACGCTGGAACCGTTCCGCCCAAGACGCCGTCAGCGGCTCGCACACGGTGCCGAACACGTACACCGAGATGGAGACGTGTGGCGTATTGATCCAGGTGGGTGACCCCTCGAACGACATGTTGACCACGGGCGGCAACCCCGACGCCGCTCCCCCGGCCTGAAATCGAGCATGCTTCCACCAGACCCCTGCGCGAGCAGGAAGAGAAGGAGACCGTCCGCCCCGTATATGCATATGCCAGCGACGGGACCGGTCACTGCGGAGAGAAGGCGTGCGGAAGCCGACAGCTCCCCCAGGCGTGGGTCAGCGCGGTCCACGAGGCCTCTCCTCCGCACCACATCGATGGCCGCACAGGTTTCGCTCCGGCCCCCACCGCGCACTATCGTTCGGGGCAGACGGTATGTTTCTGCTGCGTCGATGCCCGTTCCACGTACTCAATCCTGAATGCGCGGCAAGGGTGGTTCGGCCAACCTGGCTCTGTACAAGGGGGGTTTCGTGGCAACACAGAAGCGCGCCATCAGAACGCGCGCGGCGATCCTGGAGGCGGCGGGCGCGGTCTTCGACGAGTACGGCTATTCGTCGACCACCCTCGCCATGGTGCTGCGGCGGGCCCAAGTCACCAAGGGCGCGCTCTACTTCCACTTCCCGTCGAAGGAGGCGCTGGCCCAGGCCGTACTGGACGAACAGGTGCAGTTGGGCACCGTTCCCCCGCAGTCGTCCAAGCTTCAGGAGATCATCGACATCACCTTCGCGCTCGCCCACCGGCTTCTGGAGAGCGCGCTTCTCAGGGGAAGCCTCCGGCTCACGGTCGACCAGGGCGCGCCTCTGGGTGTCGATCACAGCGGGCCGTTCCGCCAGTGGCCGGAACTCGCGATCTACCTGATGGAACAGGCCCGGGATCAGGGCGAGTTGCTGCCCAGTGTGCGACCGCGCGACACGGTGGAGTTGCTGGTCGGCTCGTTCACCGGGATCCAGCTGATGTCCCGGGCGCTCACCCAGCACGAGGACCTGGGCCGCCGGATCTCCCTGATGTGGGAACACATCCTGCCGAGCATCGCGCTCCCCGGGCTGATCCCCCGTATGGACATCACGCCCGACCGGGGAGCGCGTGTGGCCGCGGCGATTCCCGCGAGCCCCGAGGTCTGACCGCCGGCCCGGTCGCGATACCGCCGGCTCCGGCGAAGGCGGGGGGGGCGACTCAGGGGGGCCCGGGGCCGCGGGCCCCCCGTACCGCCCCGGCTCAGCCGGTCTTCCGGGCCACAGCGCCGTACATGGCGATGTCGCGGTCGTCGATGTCCTCCTGACCCGCGTCGGGCCGCCAGTGGTGGACCTGTGTCAGGCCGGGCTCGACGAGGTCGAGGCCGTCGAAGAACGTCCCGGCCTCGGCATGGGTGCGCAGCTGCATGGGCATGCCGCGGCGCGCGTACTCGGCGGCGACTCGGCCGACCTCCTCCGGTGCGAAGTCGGCCGTGCCTATGGTCATGGCCAGGAAGCTGCCCGCGGGAAGCGGTTCGAGGAGACGCTGAACGAGACCGTGGTCGTCGTCGTTGTCGAGGATGAAGTGCAGCATGCCGATGATCATGAGACCGACCGGCTCCCGCAGGTCCAGAAGGTCCTGGAACTGCGGGGAGCCGAGTATCGCCGCGGGGTCGCGCATATCGGCGTCGACATAGGCGGTCCGGCCCTCGGGAGCGCTGGTCAGGAGTGCGCGCGCGTGCGCGAGGACGATCGGGTCGTTGTCGACGTACACGACCCGGGCATCGGGGGCCACCTTCTGCACGACCTCGTGCATGTTCGGCGAAGTGGGCAGTCCGGTGCCGATGTCCAGGAACTGCTTGATGCCCTCTTCCCGCACCAGGTAGTCGGCCGCGCGGTGCATGAACTCCCGGTTGGCGCGCATGTGGACCCGCAAGGCGGGCCACTCCCGGATCATCGACTCGCCGGCCTCCTGGTCCACCGGGTAGTTGTCCTTGCCGCCCAGGACATAGTCGTAGACGCGCGCCGAGTGCGCCTCCCCCGTGTTGAACCGGTCTCCTGTGTAGCGCTGCGGTGCCATCTCACTCCTCACGGGTGCGTCGTCACGTGTCACGCGGAGCGTCGCACCGGTCCCGGTCTCAGGTGAAGCCTTGGCCAAAGTCTAGGCAACTGCCGGTGCTCCCCGGACCGCTGACGCCGGCGGCGGACGGTCCGGGGCTCCGTACGGGACGACGGGTGTCAGCGTATGAGGTGTCCGGGGACAAGCCTCTGCGTGCGCAGTTCGCCGAGGACGAGCGCGGCGAACTCGGTGGCTCCCCGCGCCGACGTATGCGTGTTGTCGCGCTTCTCGTCGTACAGGAAGAGCGACTTGGACGCCTCGGGGCCCAATTGTTCGACCCGGCTCTTGGTCAGGGCCGTGAGGTCGATGAGCGGTACGGTGAGCTCTGCCGCCAGGGAACGCATCTGAGCCGGGAGATCGACGCCGAGTCCGTTGACGTTGAGGGCGGTCGCGTTGTCGAGGGTGCCGTCCGCATTGAACCAGCGGCGGACGATGGGCGTGACGAGGACGGGCCGCCCGCCCCGGTCCCGTGCCCGCTCGATCATCGCCGTGAGGTTCGCGCGGTAGTCCGCCGCGGGCGTCTGCTTGTCGTTGTGCGCGAGCTGGATGAGCACCAGGTCGCCACGGCTCACCCGGGACTCGACCGCGCCGAAGAGCGCGGGGTTGTCGAGGAAGGACTGCGAACCCTCCCCCGAGTCGGCGTAGTTGGCGACCGAGACCCCTGCCCCGAGGTATTGCGGGAGCTGCTGCCCCCAGCCGGAGTACGGCTCGCCCGGCTGGTCGCAGACGGTCGAGTCCCCGGCCAGGAAGAGCTGGGGCGTGCGCGGCGCGCGGGTCACCCGCAGCTCCGCGAGCAGGGGCGCCGAGCCCTCGAAGCGGAGATCGAGGCCGGGGCTTCCGCTCGCGCCCGTCGGCTCTCCTTCGGGCTCGCGTACGTTCACGGTGAACCCGCGCCGCACGGTCCGCCCGGCCCCGGTCGTCGTCTCGGCGAGCATCGTACGACGGGTCTCCGCCGTGACGGCGGTGCTGCCCGCCGTCGCGCCGCCCAGCACGGCGGTGACGTCGTACGTGCCCGGTGCGACATCGAAGTGGCAGACCACGGGGGCGGTTCCGGTGCAGCCCGCGGGCGCCGTCGGCCGGCCGTGCCGGAGCGTCTGGGCCTCGGCGGGCACGGCGGACAGACCCGCGACAGCGGCGAGCGCGGCCAGCAGTGCGGTGCTCACACGTCTCATGGGCGAGTTCCTTCTTCCTCAGGGGTCCTTGAGCCGGTGGTCACTTCGGGATGCGGTCGCCGACGAGGGCGAGGTTCTGAATGGCGGCGAGTCCGAAGAGCGCCGTGTCGTTGGTGTTGATCCGCACGTTCTCGTAGCCGGGTTCGAGGACGTCGGGGCCTTCGAGGCGCGTCTTGTCCCAGACCATGTCCGCCGTGTAGGCGTCGCTGTCGTAGAACTTCTGCCAGGCACGCGCCGCCAGCTTGTCGTCCTTCAACTGCGCGGCGGCGTAGGCGTCCTGGCGCGAGTGGCCCTGGAAGAGCAGCAGGCTGCCGAAGTCGGAGCCGTACCGTGCCTTCTGTTCGGTCTTGGTCGCGTTGAAGTAGCGGCAGTAGTCCAGCCAGGCTTCCCTGAACTTCGGCATGTCGATGATGCCGATCAGCTCGGCGCACATCTCGACCGCGCCGAACATCGAGGAGAGATGGGAGACGTTCACGACGGGCTTGTCGGCGATCGCGAACTTCCCGGTGTCGAGGTCGTAGAGGGCCGAGCCCTGGACGAAGCCGTTGGGCTGCGCGGCGATGGTCTCCATGGTGGAGCGCAGCCGTGCCTCGGCCTTCGCGGCCTTGGGGCCCTTGCGCTCCCACTCGGTGAGCCAGGCGGCGGCCAGCCCGCTCCAGTCGGTGCCGAATCCGATCGACAGGGCGTTGCGGTCGGGCTCGTAGGGCTCGGTGCGGATCTTGCGGATGGGGTCGAGGACGAGGAAGGTCTCGTCGGAGTCGACCAGTGCGTGCATCAGGTCTCCGACCCGTTCGTCCGCCGTGAGGAAGTAGTAGGCGCGGCGGTAGACGGCGGTGGAGATGCGCTGCTGTTTCGCGCTGTCCGCGTAGTGCTGTACGCCGTGCCGGGTGCCGAGCCCCGCCCATTCACCCAGGTGGTAGACGTCGACCTCGCCGGTGTGCCGGGTCATGGCCTCGGCGAAGCGGAAGATGTCGGCGCGGCCCGAGCGCAGGTAGGCGAACCAGAGCCAGAGGTCGGGTGAGAGTTCGGAGTTGTCCCAGGCGTACCCGCCGACGTCGTAGCGCCACTGGTGCCGGTCGCTGTCATAGCTGTGCATGATGTCGCCGTAGTCCCAGAAGCCGTACCAACGGCGCTGCTCCACCTGGTCCTTGTAGTAGGTGAAGAGGAAGTCGAGGTGGTCCTCGATCTCCGCCTTGGCGGGGGTGGAGCGGTCGACGGGCGCGAACAGACCTCCGAACACACCTGCCCTGCTGAGGGCTTCGGGGCTCGCGGCGAGCTGCGGCGGAGTGCGTACCGCGGCGGACTGGGCGACCAGTGTGCCGGCACTGGGAGTGGCGGCGTTGGCCCAGAACATCAGCTCGCTGGTGCGCGCGATGCCGTACGGGGTGCCGAAGCCGGGCTCATGGTCCTCGTAGGTGATGTTGAGGCCTTCGAGCTGTTCGGGGTAGGTGTCCTGCCCCATGCCGTCGTGGTAGAAGCGCAGATCCATCGGCTGGGCCTCGGGCGACCAGAGCCAGAGGGTGACCTCCGCCTCGTCGCCCGCCGCGCCACGGATGTCCAGTTGGGCGGGGTGTTTCTGCCAGAAGTCGCGCAGCCCGAAGGAGAGGCCCCCGCTCACCCCGCCGACGTAACCGAAGCCGGCCGCCCGGCGACCGCCGCCCGCCGCGATCCAGCCGTGGCCCGGCTTGGTCCGCTTGCGCAGGGCGAAGCCGTCGGCCGAGAGCTGGCAGAGCGTGTAGTCGCCCCAGGTGGGGATGTACTGCAGGCGCGTGGTGACCCGCTGGTCCCAGGTGGCGGGGTCGGGCAGCTTCTCGCCCTTGACCTGGGCGGTACGGACGACCGCGCCCGGGTCGCGGCGCAGCCCGGTGATGCCCTTGACCGCCTCGGTGAGGAAACCCTTGTCCTCCCCCGCGATACGGATGTGGCGGTCGTGGGCGGCGTCACGCATCGGCACGGTGAAGCGGACGCCGAGGCCCCGGATGAAGTCCCCCTTCTTCCGGCCGGCCCGCTGGTCCCCGTCGTAGGTGATGGTGTGCACCATCCGGAACGACTCGGCGTCCGCGTAGAAGTAGAGCCGGACGCTGAAGGGGAGCCAACTGCGGCCGCCGCGGCGGTGTTTGCCGTCGATGCGCACCACCGCGCGTACCGGCCCGTCCTGTTCGACCTTCGTGGCGCCGATCTCTCCGTCGAACTGTTCCCACGCGGTGTGACGGTCGGCGTCGTCGAGTTCGCCCTGGCGCAGGAGGACGAGGCGGCCGTCGGTGGCGATGGGTGTGCCGCCCCGGGTCACGGACTCGACGAGCTGGTCGCCGCTCTTCGCGATGACCGCCTTGACCACTCCGGTGTCGATGGTGATCTTCCGGTGGGTCTCGGTGACGGTGACCTTCTTCGTGGCTGTCGCGGGGGCGCCGGCGGTCAGTGTGAACCGTTCGGCGGCGGCTCCGGCCGCCGCCGCACCGACCGCGTGGGCCGTCCACTTCAGCGAGCCGTCCGGCCAGTAGGCGGTGGGCCAGCTCTGTACGGGAACGTCCTCGCCGTCCGTGGTGGCCAGGGCGAACGTGGTGTCGGCGGCATGGGCTCCCTGGGGCCAGGGCACCCCGAAGGTGCTGCCGGGCGCGGCTCCCTGTCCGTGGTCCTCCAGCCATCCGACGCTGACGGGATCCTCGGCCGTGGCGGCGCGGGCACCTGCCGCGTGGGCGTCGTCCCGGCCGAGCGCCCAGCTGAACTGTGCGGCGGCGCCCGCGACGGCGGCCGCCTTGAGCAGAGATCTGCGAGGGATCGGAGACATCGACATTCCTTCCATGCACATGACAGTCGAAGACGTGGAGGGGCGGAGGCGGGAGAGCACGCTGCCGGTGTGGCCGGGCGGATCAGCGGTCGCGGGAGCGGCGTTCGACGCGGCGCTCGACGGCCAGCGCGCACGCGGTGACCACCCCGAGCGCGGGCGCGGCCAGTGGAGCGGCGAACCAGGCCGACGCCGCCACGACCGCGATCCCGCAGATCAACGACAGGGATCCGGCGGGATCGCGGAGCGTACGGCGGGCTGCCCCGGCCAGCAGCACTCGCCACGAGTCGCCGGGGCGCCAGCGCGCGGCCGCCCGCAGTCCGGCGACCAGCAGGCCGAGCATGGCCAGCACCCCGACCGTGCCGGCGAACGGACCGCCGGGCAGCCCGGCCCGTACGACGGCGAGGTCGGCCCACAGCAGCCAGGCCGACGCCCAGCCGGCCACCGCGACGAGCCAGCCGCGGCGGACCGCGGCCCGCAGGTCGGCGGTGAACTCCCGCCAGGTGGAGACCTCATGGGCCAGCACGCGCCGCAGATGCGCCGCGCCGGCGGCGACGGCGGCGGGCAGGGTGAGCAGGGGCAGCGACGCCACCGCGATCCACACGCCGGTGAGCAGACATTCGGCGAAGACGGCGAAACCCCGCATGAGGACGGATTCCTGCCGGTCCGGTTCCGACCGCACGGACTCCCGCCGGCCGGATTTTCTCCGGAGGGACTCCTGCCGGGCCGATTTCCACCGTGCGGCACTCCTCCCGCCCCTGGTACCTGGCCTCGTGACCGCGCTCATGCCCCGATCAGCCCTTCAGCCCGGACGTGGCCATACCGTCGATCAGGTAACGCTGGAAGGCCAGGAAGAAGAGCAGGACCGGCAGCAGCGCGATGAGGGACATCGCGATCATGCCGCCGTAATTGGCGACGCCGTCCTGGTCGACGAACATCTTCAGCCCGAGCGAAACGGTGTATTTCTCCGGATCGTTGAGATAGATCAACGGGCCCATGAAGTCGTTCCAGGCATTGATGAAGGTGAAGATCGCGCTGGTGATCAGCGCGGGCCGGCACAGCGGCAGCACGATCGACCAGTAGATCCTCAGGTGTCCGCAGCCGTCCAGCCGCGCCGCCTCGTCCAGCTCCTTCGGCAGATTCCGCATGAACTGCATCATCAGGAAGACGAAGAAGGCGTCGGTGGCCAGATACTTTCCCAGCAGCAACGGCGTGTACGTATTGATGAGTTCCAGCTTCTGGAACAGCACGTACTGCGGGATCAGCAGGACGTGGTAGGGAAGCAGCAGCGTGCCGATCATGAGCGCGAAGAGCAGATTGCGCCCCGCGAACCTGATCCGGGCGAAGGCATAGGCCGCCAGCGAACATGAGAACAGCACGCCGAGGACCGAACCGAGTGCCAGCACGGTGGAGTTGACGAAGAACGAGGAGATCGGGATGTCCGCTATGCCGTCGGCGAGGCGGCGGTAGTTCTCGGTGAGGGGAGAGGACGGGAACAGCTCCAGGCTGCCGATGATCTCGTCGTTCGGCTTGAACGAACCTCCGATCACCCAGATCACCGGGTAGAGCACCACCGCGAGGACCGCGAGGGAGCCGAGGTGCCAGGCGAGCGAACCGGCACCGCGCCGGCGGACGGCGGCCAGGACGCTCCGCTCCGCAAGCGTGCGCTGTGTGTCCCGCGTGCTCTGCGTACTCATCGGGCGGCCTCCTCATAGTGCACCCAGCGCCTCTGGGACCAGAACAGCACCGCCGTCACCAGACCGACCGCGAGCAGCAGCATCCAGGCCATGGCCGAGGCGAGGCCCATCCGGCTGTTCTCGAAGCCCTGGACGTAGAGGTAACAGGTGTACACCAGCGTGGCGTCGGCCGGACCGCAGCTGCCGCCCGCGCCGCCGAGGATGTAGGCCGAGCCGAAGATCTGGAAGGAGTGGACGGTCTCCAGCAGGACATTGAAGAACAGCACCGGGGAGATCATCGGCAGGGTGATGTTCCAGAACCGCCTCAGCGGTCCCGCGCCGTCGACCTCGGCGGCCTCGTACAGCGAGCGCGGCACCTGCTTCAGCCCGGCGAGGAAGATCACCATGGGCGCCCCGAACTGCCAGACGGTCAGCGCCACCAGGCTGTAGATGATCCAGTCCGGATCGCCGATCCAGCCGCCGACATCCGCGCCGAAGAACCGCTGCGCGCGGTCGACAATGGCGTCGTCCGAGAAGATCGCCCTCCAGACGATGGCGATCGAGACGCTCGCGCCGATCAGGGACGGCGCGTAGAACGCGGCCCGGTAGAAGGCCTGCCCCCGCCGCTGCTGACTGAGCAGCAGGGCCACGCCGAGCGCGGCGGCCAGCTTGAGCGGGGTGCCGATGATCACGTACCACAGCGTCACCGACACCGAATGGCGCCAGCGCGGGTCACCGAACATCTCGGTGAAGTTCGCCGTGCCGATCCACTTCGGGGCGTCGAAGAGGTTGTAGTCCGTGAACGCGAAGTAGAGCGAAGCGACCATCGGCCCGGCTGTGAGCAGCAGGAACCCCGCGATCCAGGGGGACATGAAGAGATAGCCGGCCAGGTTCTCCCGGCGGCCCCGCCGCATGGCGGGACCGCCGGGGCGGCCCTGGCCGGCCCGCGGGCCGGAGTCCTCGGACAGGTGCTCCGCGGGGGCGGTCCGGGTGGGTACCACCGTGGCTCCCATCAGGAGCCGAGGGCCGTCTTCGACTCGGTGAAGAACTGCTTCACCGCGTCGTCCACGGACCGCTTGCCCAGGGCCATTTCCTCGGCGAGGCGCAGGAAGGCCGCCTCCGCGACGTCGGCCCCCGCCGGGTGCGGGGTGATCGGCTCCAGCACTCCGGTGTCGACGAGTTGCTTCTCGTACGCGGCGATCCCCTTGTTGACCTCGTCGGCCGGCTGGAACGCCTCGTACTGCTCGGTCGTCGTGGGCACTCCGCGGTCGTAGCCCATGATCCTGGCGACCTCGGGGTCATGGACCATGAAGTCGATGAACTGCGCGACTTCCTTGGGGTGTTCGGTGCGCCTGGAGCCGCTCAGCATCAGCGAGCCGAGGTACTGGCCCGTCTTCCTGCCGTCGGTGGTGGGGATCGGCGCGAGGCCGTAGCTGCTCTTTCCCTCGGCGCTGTAGCGAACGGTGTAGTTGTCCCAGGTGAACTCGCAGCCCGCGATCTCGGCGGCCACCGCGGACTTGGGTTTGATCTGGGCGATCCTCTTGGGGTCGGTGTAGACGCCGGACGTGACCCCGGCGTGCGCCTTGGTCCACCACCGCTCGAGATCGCCTTCGGTGAATCCGAGGCCGTCCTTGGTGAAGAATGCCTTGCCGTGCTGGCGCAGATAGAGGTCGTAGAGGTACATGACCCCGTAGAGTCCGCTGTCACCCGCCCGGCCCTCGGTGTCCCGGATCGTGCGCATCGCGGCGTCGAAGTCGTCCCAGGTCCAGCCCGGCTTCGGGGAGATGCCCGCCCGCTCGAACACCTTCTTGTCGATGACCAGAGCCATCGAGTTGCTGCCGACGGGGACGCCGAGCAGCTTGCCGTCGACCTCGCCGAACTTCTCCAGACCGGCCCGGAAGTTCTCCATGCCGAGGTTTCCCGCCTTCACCTGCTGGTTCAGGTCGAGCAGGACGTTCCTATCGTCGTACTTGCGCAGGAAGCCGATCGCGTTCTGGAACACATCGGGTGGATTGCCGCCCGACGCCTGGGTGTTGAACTTCTTCCAGAAGTCGAGATAGGGCTGGAAGTCCGTCTTGACCTTGATCTTCGGGTACTTCTTCTCGAACAGCGCGATCGTCCGGTTGATCCTCTTCGCACGGTCGTCGGACCCCCACCACGCGTACCGGATCGTCACACTGCCGTCGCCCGATCCACTGCCCGTTCCGCACCCTGCGGCCGTCAGACCGAGAGCGGCCACTGAGCCGCCCGCGATTCTGAGCAGGCCGCGCCGGTCAACTCTCCCGGTCGTAGGCACAGTTCGCCCTCCCGTTGCATATTGAATCGTTTTAGGCAAGCGCTTTCCGCTAGAAGGTAAGGACCCCCGGGGAGTACGTCAACGGTTCGGACGACATCAGTCGAAGCGCTTCACACCGGACGTCCGGAGAGGCCCCGCAACTTCTGCGCGAAGCATTGACGAAACATCAGGGCGGTCTTAGCTTCATCGCGTCGTACTTCGTACGTCATATATGAGACACGAGATGTGAGAGCGCCCATGGCCTTCGCCCCGAGTCCGATCCCCTCCCGCACCCAGTACGTTCTGGAGGCGATCAAACACGGCATCCTCACCGGTGGCCTCAGCCCGGGTCAGGCCCTGGTCGAGACCGAACTGGCTGCCCGGTTCGGGGTGTCGAAGACTCCGGTGCGAGAAGCGCTCAAGACTCTGGCCGGTACCGGTCTCGTCGTCATGAGCCAGTACAAGGGCGCCACCGTACGCACGGTCGACGCCGCCATGGCCCACGAGGTGTACGACGTACGGCTGTTGCTGGAACCGGCGGCGCTACGGCGCTCCCTCGCCCGGCGGGCCTCGTTGGAGCCGGCGCGGGAGGCCCTGGTCAGGGCCGACGAAGCGGCGGACCAGGCCGAACGCTCCCTGGCCAACCGGGAGTTCCACCGGGCGCTGTATCTGCCCTGCGGCAATCCGCTGCTGGCCCGGATGCTCGACGAGGTACGCGACCAGGCGGCCCTCGTCTCCACCGTCGCGTGGGCCGCCGTCCCGTCCTGGGAGCGGGAGGCAGGTGAGCACCGGGAGGTCCTGCGGCTCGCGCTCGCGGGCGACGCCGACGGAGCGGCGCGCGCCCTGCACGACCACATCGCCTCTTTTGTACGGCGGGCGTTCCCCGAAGGAGACCACGTATGAACAACCCTGATCTCACCCTGTCCCGGGACGCGCTCGCGGATGTCGTGGCGATCCCCGTAACGCCGTTCGCCGGCGACGGCACCATGGACACCGACACCCACCGGGCTCTGCTGCGCCGCCTGCTCGACGGTGGTGTGCGCACCCTGACACCGAACGGCAACACCGGTGAGTACTACGCTCTCAGCCCCGACGAGCGGCGCGCGGTCACTGAGTTGACCATCGAGGAGGCGGCGGAGCGGGCCTCGGTCCTGGTCGGCATCGGTCTGGAGGTGCCCACCGCGGTGGCCGCCGCGAAGCACGCACGCGACGCCGGGGCCGCGATGGTGATGGTCCATCAGCCGGTGCACCCCTATGTGTCGCAGGACGGCTGGATCGACTATCACCGCGCGATCGCCGAGGCGGTGCCGGAGCTCGGAGTCGTCCCGTACATCCGCAATCCGCAGCTGAGCGGCGAGAGCATGGCGAGGCTCGGGGAACTGTGCCCCAATGTCATCGGGGTGAAGTACGCCGTGCCGGACGCCGCGCGCTTCGCGGCCTTCGCGCGAGACGCGGGCCTGGAGCGCTTCGTCTGGGTCGCGGGGCTCGCCGAGCTGTACGCGCCCTCGTACTTCGCCGGCGGAGCCACCGGATTCACCTCCGGACTCGTCAATGTCGCCCCGGCCGTCTCGCTGGGGATGCTGGAGGCGCTGCGGGCCGGTGACTACGCGGCGGCCATGAAGGTGTGGGAGCAGATCAGGCCCTTCGAGGAGCTGCGCGCCGCACGGCAGTCCGCCGACAATGTGACGGTGGTCAAGGAGGCGCTGGCCGCGCTCGGCCTGTGCCGGCGCGACATCCGCCCGCCGAGCCGTGCGCTGCCCGAGGACCAGCGGGCCGCCGTGGCCTCGCTCGTGGCCGGGTGGGCGATATGAACGCGGGGCCCGAGGGACCGGGCGGGCCGACCGTGCGGCCCGAGGACCTGCGCAGCCACCAGTGGTACGGAAGCGCAATCTCCTCGGGGCTCCGTTCCTTCAGCCACCGCGCCCGCACCCGCCAGCTCGGTTATCTCCCCGAGGAGCATCTGGGCAAGCCGGTCATCGCGGTCCTCAACACCTGGTCGGACATCAATCCCTGCCATGTCCACCTGCGTGAGCGCGCGCAGGCGGTGAAGCGGGGGGTGTGGCAGGCGGGCGGTTTCCCGCTGGAATTCCCTGTGTCCACCCTCTCCGAGACCTTCCAGAAGCCGACGCCCATGCTCTACCGGAACCTGCTGGCGATGGAGACGGAGGAACTGCTCCGCTCCTATCCGGTCGACGGCGCGGTGCTGATGGGCGGCTGCGACAAGACGACGCCGGCGCTGCTGATGGGCGCGGCGAGCGTGGATCTGCCGACCGTCTTCGTGCCCGCCGGGCCCATGCTGCCGGGGCACTGGCGCAATGAGGTCCTCGGTTCGGGGACGGACATGTGGAAGTACTGGGACGAGAAGCGGGCCGGGCTGATCGGCGACGCCGAGATGGCCGAGCTGGAGAGCGGTCTGGCCCGGTCGCCCGGCCACTGCATGACCATGGGCACCGCGTCCACCCTCACGGCTGCCGCCGAGGCGCTGGGGGTCACCATGCCCGGGGCCTCCTCGATCCCGGCCGTCGACTCCGGGCACGACCGGATGGCCGCCGCCGCCGGACGGCGGATCGTCGACCTGGTGTGGCAGGACCTGAGGCTCTCGAAGCTCCTCACCCGGGAGGCGTACGAGGACGCGGTGGCCACGGTCCTCGCGCTGGGCGGTTCTACGAACGCGGTGATCCATCTGATCGCGATGGCGGGGCGCTCGGGTCTGCGGCTCGGTCTGGACGACTTCGACCGGATCGCCCGCACCGTGCCGGTGCTGGCGAACCTGCGTCCGGGCGGGCAGTACCTGATGGAGGACTTCCATTTCGCGGGCGGGCTGCCCGCCTTCCTGACGCGGCTGACCGATGTCCTGCATCTGGACCGGCCGACCGTCGCGCACACCACCCTGCGGAATCAGCTCGACGGCGCGCTCGTACACAATCCGGAGGTGATCCGGCCGCGCGAGAAGCCCCTCGCGCCCGAGGGCGGGGTGGCGGTGCTGCGCGGCAACCTGTGTCCCGACGGCGCGGTCATCAAGCACATCGCCGCCGAACCCCAGCTCCTCAAACACACCGGTCCCGCCATGGTGTTCGACGACTACCGGACGATGCAGCGGACCATCAACGACCCGGAGCTCGGGATCACCCCCGAGCATGTGCTGGTGCTGCGCAACGCGGGACCCAAGGGCGGGCCCGGCATGCCCGAGTACGGGATGCTGCCGATCCCCGACTACCTGCTCAAGCGGGGGGTCCGGGACATGGTGCGGATCTCCGACGCCCGGATGAGCGGCACGAGTTACGGTGCGTGCGTGCTGCACATCGCGCCCGAGTCGTACATCGGCGGGCCGCTCGCGCTCGTACGCACGGGTGATCCGATCACGCTGGACGTCGAGGCGCGGAGCCTCCATCTGGACATCACCGCCGAGGAGATGGAGCGGCGGCGGGCCGAGTGGACACCGCCTCCCGTCAGGTACGAACGCGGGTACGGCGCCCTCTACCACGAGCAGATCACCCAGGCCGACACCGGCTGCGACTTCGCCTTCCTGTCCAGGCCGGGCGAGGTGCCCGACCCGTACGTGGGCTGAGACAGCAGGTCCGCACCACCCGCCTCGTCAGTTCGGTATACCGAACACCGTCTGCGAAGCGCTTCACCAAAGGAACGGAGAAGCAGTCATGGCCTCAGCTGTGGCGCAGGACTCACCAGGGGCGCCGCCCCGAGCACCCAGGACCCCGGTAGCGGCCAGGAAGCCGGGGCGCCGTACGAGCGCGACGCCACGCCGTCTCCCCTATCTGCTGATCGCCCCCGCCGGACTGCTGATGCTGGGCTTCATCGCCTATCCGATGCTCAGCGTCTTCTACTACAGCCTCCAGCACTACAACCCCACCAAGCCCTGGCGGAACGGCTTCGCGGGCCTCGACAACTTCAAGCGGATCTTCACCGATGACCCGCTGTTCTGGGACAGCCTCGTCTTCAGCGGCAAGTGGGTCGTCACCGAGGTCACACTCCAGCTCGCCCTCGGACTGATTCTCGCGCTGCTCGTCAACCAGACCTTCGCGGGCCGTGCCGTCGCCCGCGCCCTGGTCTTCTCGCCCTGGGCGGTCTCCGGCGTCCTGACGACCACCATCTGGCTGCTGCTCTACAACCCGTCGACCGGTGTGGGCCGTTATCTGGCCGACGCGGGCATCGGTACGTACGGATCGTCCGTGCTGTCCGACACCGGCACCGTCTTCTGGGCGGCCGTACTGGCCGAACTCTGGCGCGGCGTACCGTTCTTCGCGATCCTGATCCTCGCCGATCTCCAGTCCATTCCCGGCGATCTCTACGAGGCGGCGTCGGTCGACGGGGCGAACCGCTTCCGGCAGTTCTTCCACATCACGTTGCCGCATCTCAAGGACGCGATCATCCTCACCACACTGCTGCGGGCCGTGTGGGAGTTCAACAACGTCGACCTGCTCCTCACGCTGACCGAGGGCGGTCCGGCGGGCGTCACCACCACACTGCCGCTGTATGTCGCGGTCACGGGATTCGAGGCACACGACTTCGGCTACGCCACCGCGCTGACCACCGTCGCCTTCGCGATCCTCCTCTTCTGTTCGATTCTCTATCTGCGCCTGAGCAAGTTCGGAGGCGAGGACAAGTGACCACGGCGATCGCCGAGAAGGACACCCCCACCGTGTCCAGCAACAACAGCCCGACCTCGCCGCCCGTACGGAGGAACAAGCGCCGGCGCGGCTTCGACGAGGTGCCGCGGTGGCAGATCTACCTGCCGGTCGGGTTCTACCTGCTCTTCACTCTCGTCCCCTTCTACTGGATGCTGCTGTTCTCGCTGCGGCCCGCCGGTTCCACCTCGCTGGTGCCCTGGCCGATGACCTTCGATCACTTCTCGAAGGTCTGGAACGACCGCAGTTTCTCCGTCTTCTTCCAGAACAGCGCGTTGATCGGGGTCTTCACCCTGATCTGCACGACGGGGGTCGCGCTCGCCGGTGGTTACGCCCTGGCACGCTTCAACTTCCGTATCAAGCAGGGCTTCATGCTGGCGCTGCTGTGCTCGCAGTTCATCCCGGGCGCACTGATGCTGGTCCCGCTCTTCCAGATCTTCAAGAACCTCCAGATGATCAACTCCCTGGGGAGCGTGGTCATCGCGGAGACCGTCTTCCAGCTGCCCCTGTCGATCATCCTGATCAGCGGCTTCATCAAGAATGTCCCGTACTCCCTGGAGGAGGCGGCCTGGGTGGACGGCTGCTCACGGCTCCAGGCCTTCCGTATCGTCGTGCTGCCGATGCTGCGGCCCGGCCTGATCGCCGTCGGCTCCTTCGCCTTCGTCAACAGCTGGAACCACTTCCTCTTCGCCCTGATGTTCCTCATGGACCAGGAGAAGCAGACGATCCCGGTCGGGCTGAGCACCCTCATCGGGGCCGACAGTGTGGACTTCGGCGCGCTGGCCGCGGGTGGTGTGATCTCGGCGGTGCCGGTCGTCATCGTCTTCGCCTTCATCCAGAAGTGGCTGATCACCGGCTTCAGCGCCGGGGCGGTGAAGGGATGAGCGACGAGATCCGCGAGATGACGGGCGTGGAGACGAGCGACAGCGTGAGTGACGACAGCGGGACGGCCCTGCCCGTCGTACTCGCCGGCGCGCGTGGGCACGGCCGCACCCACCTGCACAACATCCGCCGTCTCGAACAGGCGGGGCTGGTAAGGCTCGTGGGCGTCTGCGAGCTGAAACCACTGAGCGACGAGGAGCTGGACGGCTGCGGCTCTCCCGAACAGTCCTCGGATTTCGGGGAGTTGCTGGAACACACGGGCGCGCGGATCGCCGTCATCTGTACGCCCATCCACACCCACACCGAACTCGCGCTCACCGCGGCCGCGCGGGGCGTGCACACCTTGCTGGAGAAGCCGACCACACCGTCGTACGCGGAGTACGAGCGGCTGCTGGCCGGCCTGGAGGAGTACGGAACGCACTGTCAGGTCGGGTTCCAGTCGCTCGGTTCCCATGCCGTCGAGGCGATCAGGGAGCTGATCGCGGACGGCGCCATCGGGTCGCTCCGGGGGATCGGGGCCGCCGGGGCATGGGTGCGTGGAGACGCCTATTACGTCCGTGTCCCCTGGGCCGGGCGCCGCTCCCTGAACGGCCGGGACGTGGTGGACGGGGTGCTCACCAACCCGCTCGCGCACGCGGTCGCGACCGCGCTGCGGATCGACGGCAGCGACCGGGCCGACGACATCTCCGAGCTGCGGCTGGAGCAGTTCCGGGCCAATGACATCGAGGCGGACGACACGTCCTGTCTCAGCCTGAGGACGGCCAGGGGCACCACGGTCACGGTCGCCGTCACCCTGTGCGCGGAGCAGGCCGGCGAGCCGTACGTCGTGGTTCACGGGACCGGCGGCCGGATCACCTTCTGGTACAAGCAGGACCGGGTGCTGGTGGAGCGCACAGGCCGGGATCCGGTCGAGACCGTCCACGGGCGTACGGATCTGCTGGAGAATCTGGTCGCGCACCGCCTCAAGGGCGACGAGCTGCTCGTACCGCCCCGTCGCACGGGCGCCTTCATGCGGATCGTCGAGGCCATCAGGAGCGGGCCGCCGCCCGAGCCGCTGCCCGCCGACGCCTGGTACCGCGCACCGGGCGACCTACCGCCGCGCCGGATCGTCAAGGGCATCGACGCGCTGATCGCGGCGAGCGCGGAATCCCTCTCCACATTTTCCGAACTGGGCGCGGGCTGGGCCGTGCCCCCGGCGGAGGTGCACCCGCGATGACCGACCAGGAGGTTTCCGGAACACGAGGGCTGTCCAGGGCGGGCGGGATCTCCGGAAGGGGCGGAGCGTCCGGCCGCCTGCCGGGCACGTCCGGCATGACCGCCGCGTCCGGCGCGTCCGGCGCGGGAACGCTCTCCGGCGTCGGAGGCAATACCGTGCTGCGGTGCGACGGCCGTCCCGTGGCCCGTTACGTGCACCGGCCCCGGGTGCCCGCGGGGTTCCCGTCCCGGCCGTATCTGCATCCCGTACGCACCCTCGGCGGTGTCACCGTCACCGAGCTGCGGCCTCCCGACCACGTGCACCACCTGGGGGTGTCGATGGCCGTGCCGGACGTCTCCGGTGTCAACTTCTGGGGCGGACGCACCTATGTGCGCGACCGGGGCCCGGTCGCGCTGGACAATCACGGCGCGCAGGAACACACGGGGTGGCTGCTGCGGGACCCCGACGGCTGTGTCGAGGAGCTGTCCTGGACGCGCGCGGGCCGCGAACTCCTCAGGGAACGGCGCACGATCAGCGCTCTCGCGCTCTCCGGCGACGCCTGGGTCCTCGACTTCACCTCGGCGCTCACCAATGTGTCGGGGGCGGACCTGTCCATCGGCAGCCCGGCCACCAACGGCCGTCCGGGAGCGGGTTACGGCGGATTCTTCTGGCGTGCGCCCAAGGAGGGCGTGGCGGGTACGGCGCCGGACGTGTTCACCGAGGACGGGACGGGCGAGGACGCGATACACGGTCACACCGCCGGCTGGCTGGCGCTCGCCGGACGGGACTGGACCCTGATCTTCGGCGGGGCGAACGGGGACACCCGGGACGACCCATGGTTCGTCCGCACCACCGAGTACCCGGGGGTCGGCTCCTCACTGGCCTGGCGGCAACGGCTCCCGCTGCCCGCCGGCGGGAGTGTCGCCCGGCGCATCGTCACCGTCGTCGCGGACGGCCGGCTCGACCGCCCGGCGGCGGCCGCGCTCGTCCGCAAGGCGGTGGCGGCGTGACCCCGCCGTGGCCGGCCGGCCTCGGTGACACCGACTTCCGCATCACCGGCTGATACCGCGCCCCTTCAGAACTCCAGAACGCAACGCCTGTGAGGAGAGCCGCAATGACGCACCTGCGCAGCAAACGCTTTCGGGCCGGAGCCACCGCCTCCATGGCCGCACTGGCCACCCTGCTCGCGGGCCTCGCCACGGCCCCCGCCCGTGCCACGGACCGGCCTGCGGCGGCCGAGCGCGCCACCGTGCTCCGTGTCCCGGCCGACTACCGAACCGTGCAGGCTGCCGTGGACGCGGTCCCCGCGGGCAACAGCGCCCAGGTCACCGTCTCCATCGCTCCCGGTACGTACCGGGAGCAGGTACGGGTCCCGGCGAACAAGCCGCATCTGGTCTTCCAGGGCACCGGAAGCGACCGCTCGAAGACGGTCATCGTCTTCGACACCCCCAATGAGTACGGTGGTTCGAGCGGCAGCGCCACCGTACTGATCGCCGCGAACGACGTCACCGCCCGCAATCTGACCTTCGTCAACGACTTCGACGAGGCGGCGCACGACCTCGCCTCCGAGCAGGCCCTGGCGATGAAGACGACGGGCGACCGGATCGTCTTCGACAACACGGCTTTCCAGGGCAACCAGGACACACTGATGACCGACAGCCCTCAACTGACCGCTGTCAGCCGGGTCTACGTCCGCGACTCGTACATCGAGGGTGATGTCGACTTCATCTACGGACGGGCCACCACCGTCATCGAACGCTCCGTGATCAGGGCGCTCAGCCGCGGCTTGTCCTCCAACAACGGTTACATCACCGCCGCTTCGACCTGGAAGGGGAATCCGTACGGCATTCTGATCACCGACAGCCGGATCGTCAGTGACGCGCCCGCGCGCTCCTTCCACCTCGGCCGGCCCTGGCACCCGGGCGGTGAACCGGACGCCGTCGGTCAGGTGCTGATCCGGAACACCGAACTTCCCGCGGCCGTCAAGTCCTCTCCGTGGACGGACATGAGCGGCTTCCCCTGGCGGGAGGCACGCTTCTCCGAGTACCGCACCTACGGTCCCGGAGCGGCCGTGACGGCGGACCGACCGCAGATGACGGACGCCGACGCCGCTCGCCACCAGGTGGCCGACTACCTGGCGGGAGAGGACGGTTGGGCGCCGCACCGCACACGCTCCTGACCGTACGAGCCACACGGTCCGTACGAGCCACACGGACCACACGGACCACACGGTCCGTACGAGCCGCACGGGCGGCGGCCCACAACACAACACGCCCGAACACGGCACCATCCCGGGACACGGGCGAGACACGAGAGAGAAGAGCCGACGATGAGGACCCCCAAGGTGTACAGAGGGCGGACGGCCGCGGCCGTCTCGCTGACGGCGGTGCTCGCCCTGACGGCGACCGCGTGCGGTGACGACGGAAGCGGCGGAAGCGGCAGCGAGGGCTCCGGCAAGGGCGAGATCACTCTGTGGGACAACAACACGGGTGAGCGGCGGGAGATCTGGTCACAGATCATCAAGGACTTCGAGAAGCAGAACCCGGACATCCGTGTGAAGTACGTCGGCATCCCGATCGACCAGGTCCAGCAGAAGTACGACACGGCGATCGACGGCGGCGGGCTGCCGGACGTCGGTGGCGTCGGTACCGCCTACCTCTCCAACCTCGTGGTACGGGACGTCCTGGAGCCGGTCGGCGACCGTATCGACGCGAGCGGCCTCAAGGGCAAGCTCGTCCCCGTCATGGTCGACGGCGTCAAGTCGGCCGGCGGTCGCGGGGACGAGATGTACTCGGTGCCGACCTCCAGCAACAACGGCACGCTGTGGTACCGCACGGATCTGTTCGCGCAGGCCGATCTGGCGGCGCCCACCAGCTGGACCACGTTCTACGCGGCGGCTCAGAAGCTCACCGCGGCCGGGAAGAACCAGTTCGGATACACGATGCGTGGCGGATCGGGCTCCATCGCTCCCGCGATGGACGCGATGTACGGGCAGTCCGGCATCACGTCCTTCTGGAACGGCGACAAGACCACCGTCAACGACCCCCGGAACGTGGCGGCGCTGGAGAAGTACGTCGCCCTGTACAAGAAGGTGACACCGTCGGCCGACGTCAACAACGACTTCATCAAGATGGTCGCCCAGTGGGACAACAGCTCGATCGGCATGCTGACCCACAATCTCGCTTCCTACCAGGACCATGTGAAGGCGCTCGGACGGGACAAGTTCAAGGGCCTTCCCTATCCGACCCGGGAGGACGGCTCGCGCGTCCAGGTCTCCAACCCGGTGGACGGCCTCGGTCTGTTCAAGAACAGCGAGAACAAGGCGGCCGCCTGGAAACTCATCGAGTTCGCGGCCTCGCACAAGTCGAACAGCGCGTGGAACGAGTCGGCGGGTTCCATACCGGCGAACACCGATGCCGCGAACGACAGTTGGGTTCGTAAGGCCGAACCGACCGCCGCCGCGATGAAGGCACTCGGCGACGGCACGACGAAGATCGTCAACCTGCCGTACTACCTGCCCGACTGGAACACCATCAGCAAGAGCGGCAATGAGCCGAACTTCCAGAAGGTGCTTCTCGGTGACATGTCGGCGAAGGACTTCGCGGACAAGATCGCCAAGGAGCTGAATGACGCCCAGGCGGAATGGAAGGAACAGAACAAGACCTGACCGCCGGTCGCCCGACGCCGCCGGTCGTGGGGGGGCGGCCGATCGGTGGTGGACGTCCCAGCAGACGCGCTCCATCCCGGCCCCTCCCGCGGCCCCCGGCACCATGCTAGGTACCCCGTAACCACCCGTCCCATGGCCCGGTGGCCCGCCCAGGAATGTGAGGCAGATCAGCGTGTCCATCTCCCGAAGACAGGTCGCCGCGGCGCTCTCGGCGCTGCCGCTGGCCGCCGCCACGACAGCCGCCACCCCCGCCGCGGCCGACGTTCCGAGCGGGCACGGCCCACGCCCCGGCAGGACCGTGTACATAGCCGGGGACTCCACGGCCGCGGACAAGTACGCGACGGCCGCCCCCGAGACCGGCTGGGGCATGGCCCTTCCCTTCCTGCTCGGGCGACACCTCCGGGTCTCCAACCACGCGATGAACGGCCGCAGTTCGAAGAGCTTCATCGACGAGGGGCTGCTCGCCCCGATCCTCCGCGTCATCCGGCCGGGAGATGTGCTCCTCGTCCAGTTCGGACACAACGACGAGAAGACCGCCGACCCCACGCGCCACACCGAGCCGTGGACGACCTACCAGGAGTATCTGAAGCGGTACGTGAAGGGCGCTGCGGAGCGTGGCGCGCGACCGGTTCTGCTGACCTCCGTGGAGCGTCGCAGGTACGACGCCGCGGGCAACGCACTCGCGACACATGGCGACTACCCGGCGGCGATGCGCGCGCTGGCCGCCGGCCTTCGTATTCCGGTGCTCGACATTCAGGCCGCTTCACTGGCGCTGTGGCAGCGGATGGGAGCCGAGGCGACGAAGGCGTACTTCAACTGGCTCCAACCCGGAGAGTCGCCCAACTATCCCGACGGCGCATCGGACAACACGCACTTCCGCCCGCCGGGCGCCATCGCTGTTGCCCGTCTGGTGGCACGCGCCCTGCGGGACCAGCGGGTGCTGGCGCCCGACGAGGTGCGCCGCCTCGACGCGGATATTCCCGAGTCCTGGCTCACCTGGCTCGCCTGATTTCCCGTCACCATCCCTGATTCGAAGACCGAGGAGCGGCTATGCACAGGCGAAGACGTCATGCACTCAGCACCAGGACAGCGTTGGCGTGCGGTACCGCGCTGGCCCTGGCCACCCTCACGACACCGGCCCAGGCACAGGGCCGGCTCTCGGGCCCATCCCTGGAACGGTCCGTGCTCCCCGCGAACGACGGCTGGGCCTCGGCCGACGGCGGCACCACGGGCGGCCGGGCGGCCGACGCCAATCATGTCTACACCGTGACCAGTTGGGCCCAGTTCAAGGCGGCGCTGGCCGCCGCCGAGGGCAGTCCGTCGATCATCCGGGTCAAGGGCACACTCGACGCTCTCTCCGACAGCGACGGCAATGAACGTACCTGCGACGACTACGCCGTGGCCGGTTACTCCTTCGACAAGTACCTCGCCGCGTACGATCCGGCGGTCTGGGGCCACGAGAATCCGGTGAGCGGCGAGCAGGAGGAGCTTCGGGCCGCGTCGGCCGCCGTACAGAGCGCGCAGATCAAGGCGTATGTCCCGGCCGACACGACCGTCGTGGGTGTGGGCGGGAACGCCCGGATTCTCGGCGGCAGCCTCCAGGTCAAGGACGTCGGCGATGTCATCATCCGCAACCTCACCTTCGAGGACGCGTTCGACTGCTTCCCGCAGTGGGATCCGACGGACGGGGAGAACGGCGCCTGGAACTCCGAGTACGACAATCTGGTGGTGTATGGCTCCACGCATGTGTGGGTCGATCACAACACGTTCACCGACGGCCGCCACCCGGACAGTGAACAGCCCTACTACTATGGCCAGTTGTACCAGCAGCACGACGGCGAGCTGGACATCGTCAAGGGCGCCGACCTGGTCACCGCTTCCTGGAACGTCTTCGCCGACCACGACAAGACACTGATGATCGGCAACAGCGACAGCGCGGCCGCCTCCGATCGTGGCAAGTTGAATGTCACCTTGCACCACAACCAGTTCAAGAACGTCATCGAGCGGGCGCCCCGGGTGCGCTTCGGCAAGGTCGACGCGTACAACAACCACTTCGTCGTCCCGGAGTCGGGCTACGCGTACTCCCTCGGCATCGGCATCGAATCCCAACTGGTCGCGGAGAAGAACGCGTTCACGGTTCCGGCGGGTGTGCGCGCCGGGACGATCCTCAAGAAGTGGAAGGACTCGCCGGTCACCACGGCCGGCAACCACGTCAACGGGTCGTACGTCGACCTGCTCGCCGTCCACAACGCGGAGATCCCCGAGGAGACCCTGCGGCCCGACGCGGGCTGGACCCCGGCCCGGCGCACCCGGGTCGACGACCCGCGTGCGGTCCCTCGCCTGGTCGACGGCCGGGCCGGCGCCGGGAAGATCCGCTGACCGTCGCGTGAGCTAAGGGAGAGGTGAGGTACGGGCGAGGTGGGGTACGGGACAGCCTTCCCGTACCCCACCTCTCGCTGTCATGAGGACGCGGACCGCAGATCCTCGGGCGCGGCCTGCTGCCAGGAGTCCACGAGGATGTCGCGCAACTCGTCCAGGTCCTCCAGAGCGCCGAGCCGTACGCGCACCCACGCGGAACTCGCCTCGTGCGGCGGCACCCAGAACTTCTCCGGCTCCGCCGCGATCAACTCGGTCCGCTCGTGCCTGGGGCACCGCACGGCGAATGACGTCTGATCGTCGGGGACCGTGACGAACATCTTCCCCGCCACGCGGAACGTGGGCATGTCCCACGCTTCCTTCTCCACCGTCTGCGGAAGGGACAGCGCGATACGGCGCACGTCCTCGGCGTCCATCACATTCACGATCACCATCGTACGGGCATCCCGGAGGGCCGGGCGGGCCGGAACCGGGAGGGGTCCCGAGCGGACCGAGGACACTGACGGACACACGGCTGAGGAGCGGGGAAGCAGCGGGATCCGCACGTCACGTTGGGAGAGGTCGAAGGTGCCGGAGTTTCCTGGATGGGACCGTCGAGATGAATTCGTCGAGGCTTATCGCACCGCTGTGCGCACGCGGTCCCGATTATTCAAACGCGTACCGAAACACTCTCCCATCGTGCTGCGAACCGGCCCCGACACAGCGCTCCAGGCCCTCAAGGCGCTGGAGGAGGGGCTGCGGCGCTCCTCCACGACGGGCGGCATGGTGCCCTGCGTTCCCTATGCCCATGTCGAGGGAGGGAACGGCACCAGGACGCGGTTGATCGAGAGGATCGCCGAGGCACTGCGGGAGAACACCCCCGCCGAGATGGGCAGGCTCCGGCTGTGCACGTACGACCTGGTGGCGCACAGCGCCACCGCCGGCCAGGACGTGTCGGTGGCGGATCAGGTGTACGCGAGGCGCCGGGGGCGAGCGGTCGCGGACCGGCCGTCCCGGTCGGCCGACGGCCCCACGGTCACGGCGGCCTTTTTCACCGTCCCGTTCGAATCGCTGCTGGCGCTGGCCCGTCAGGTGCACCGGCACTGGTGGGAATGGTGCTGGGGGCTGCGCCTCTGCCGCGGGCGACGCTACGGGCACCTGTGGCCGGAGGACGACGGAGGGCAGCGCACGTATCGTTCGGCCCTGCGCAGGTTCGGCGCGACGCATCGGGCCGGTGCCGACGCCTGGGACGGGCTGCTGCTGACCGCGCTCATGATCGACCTGTACGGCCAGGCACGCCAGGGGCTGCTGCATCCGGGGCGGCGACGCAGGCGTCCGCGTCACGCCGTGCTGCTCAACGGCTGCCCAAGCGGGGCTGACGTCGTCCGGAGCTTCCTCACGCTGTACGACGAGAAGCACCGGACCTGCCCCAACCCGGCCATGGTCCTCATCGCCGCGCTGCCACCGGAGCCGGGTGCCGAAGCGGGAACGCACACCCTGGCGGACGCGGCCAGAAAGCTCGCGACGGCGAGGAGGGAGGCACTGGGATCCTTCGACGTCACACTCCCGGCCCCCGGCGGAGTCACCAAGGAGGTGCGCCCGGTCTGGCGGCCCTGGCTGCGCGTCCGTCCGCGCACGGAGTTGATCCTGGAAGGCGCGGCTCTCGCGATCTCCCTGTGGCTCGCCGGGCTGCTCTCCTTCCTGCCGGGGATCGCCCCGGGGCCGTTCCCGACCGACTACACCGCCTGCCTCACCGGCTCCGACCACGTCCGGCAGGGCCGGGGAGACGGCGAGAGTACGCTCGCCGAGCAGTACAGGGCCGCGACCAGGATGATCGACGCCGAGAGCGAGGTCGCGAGGACCGCGGGCAAGCCTGAGCGGACCGTGACCATCGCGCTCATCCACCCGACGCCGCCGTCGAACGAGAACGAACTCCGCTCCGGCGCCACGATCCCCGATCTGCGCGGTGTGGGATTGGCCCTGCAACTGCTGAACCGCTCGGCGCCCCGGGACGACGACGGCATCTGGGTGCGCGTCAAGCGGTATGACGCGGGGGTGCAGTACGCGAAAGCCCCGGAGATGGCGGAGCATGTCATCGAGGACGCCAGGAGGGACCCGAAGCTCATCGGGGTCACGGGCTTCACCGAGAGCCGTACCAGCACGGTCGCCGCGCTGAAGAGACTCGACGCCGCGGGAATCCCGATCGTCACTTCCACGGCCACCGCGAAGAAGATGGAGGTCGGGCGTCAGTATCACGGTGCCGGGCCGAACAACGAACGGGAAGCACGCGTGGTCGCCGACTTCGCCAGGAAGGCGAACACCATCCGGCTCGGCGGCGGCTCCTGCGCACCGGCCGGCCACGTCGTCGTCGTGACCGACCCCACGGACGTCTACAGCAAGGAGCTGGGAGAGAAGTTCGTGGCCCGGAGCCAGTTGCCCACCGGAGCGCGGATCGGCTACACGCCCGGCGACATCAACGGGAACAACGTCTCGGACGAGACCGAACTCGACATGAAGTACAGCATGAAAGAAGTAGCGGAGACCGTGTGCAACAGACTCGTGAAGGAGCCTCGGACGCTGGTCTACTGGACGTCCCGGGTCCGGGAGTTCGTCACCTTCCTGGACGCTTTCCAGAACGGCGAATGCGCCAACAAGGACCTCACCGTGATGGGCGGTAACGAACTCACCGATGCCGCGCTCGGTGGCACGTACGCGGGAGAGTCCTGGCTGCATCTCTACCACACGGCCCATACGCTACCGGTCGGCCACCCGGACCGCAGCGCGACCGCGAGGGCCTACAACAGCGCGTACATCCGCGCGTTCGGCATGGACGACCTGTGGCTCCACGACGGGCACGCGGCGCTCGCCCATGACGCCGTAAGGGTGTTCGCGCAGGCGGCGAGCCAAGCACACGCGGTGGACGGGGACTTGGACATCTCCGGTGTCCATCAGTACATCATCAACGGCTCCTTCAAAATGGAGGGAGCCAGTGGACTCGTCCAGTACAGCAACGGCGCCCTCCGTCCGTTCAACAAGATGCTGGTCATGCTGCATCACGACACGGACGGCTCCAGCGTGGTCCTGGTGTGCGGGAAGCCGGGAAACAACATCGACGCCGGACGGCGCTGGCGGCAGGGCGACACCACGTACAACTGCCCTGACGACTGAGGTCTCCCGTTCGGCCGGGACCGGGGTCGGGGGGGGGGCCCCCCCCCGGGGGGGGGGGGCGCCCCCCACCACACCCCCCCCCCCCCCCCCCCCCCCCCCCCCCCCCGGCCCCCCCCCCCCCCCCCCCCCCCCCCCCCCCCCCCCCCCCCCCCCCCCCCCCCGG
>NZ_JBIUTF010000009.1:204743-299586 GCF_044741745.1 Streptomyces sp. NPDC088116
GGCCAAACCACTAACACGGCCCGGGCCCCCGGGGGGGGCCGGGGGGGGGGGGGGGGGGGGCGGCCCCCCCCGGGGGGGGGGGGGGGCGCCCCCGACCGTACTCATCCCCTCACGCCGCGGGAGCGGTCGCTCCCGACGCGGCGGCGATCCTGACCTCGGCCCTTCGTGTCACACCACCGACCGTCACCGCGAGTATGACCGTCCCCGGCCGCAGCGCGGTGAGGGTGCCCGTGGCCGGATCGAAGACCGCCGTATGGCGTGGTCGGGCCCCGTGCCGGCTCTCGGCTGCCCCGGTCCTCCCGGTGTCCGTGATAAGGAGGTCGGGAGACCCGGACCAGTCGGCGCTCAGCGGAAATCGCACCGGCACGGTCCTGCTCCCCTGACCGACGGCCGCCGTGACCCGCCCGCCCTGGCCGGGGGTCAGAACGGCCGGTGCGTCCAGGGTCAGCGCGTCCGCGTGCGCGCGGGTCCGCACGGAGACCCAGTCGGGTCCGCCCTTCCACGGTTCGAGGCGCGCGGCCGTCCACTCGCCCCGGGTCACCCGGTCCACTCCCACCAGCGACCAGCCGGTGAAACCGCCCTCGCCCGCCGGGGCCGACGGCGCCTTGCCGGAGTTGCCGTTGATCAGATACGGGACGCCGTCCACGCGCGAGGCGTCGAAGACTCCGACATGGCTACCGATGAGCCCCGCGCCCTTGCCCGTTGTACGGCGGAAATCCGCGAGCCAGTGTTCGACGAGCGCCGCCTCCTTGCGGTCGGTCAGCTCGCCGGCCTTCTGGACGGTCGGGTCGCGCGGCGGCACGTGCTCGATGAGCATCACCGAGCGGACCCGGTCGTCGCGTGCCGCCGCGTCCAACTGCTCGCGCACCGCCTTGATCTGGGCGAGGCCGCCGCCGCGCAGGCTCAGACTCGATGTGTCGAGCGTGAGGAAGCGGGTCCCCTTGTGGTCGAAGATCCGCTGGGCGGGCCCGAACCGGTCGGTGAAGTTCTTGATGGAGCCGCCCATCACCTCGTGGTTGCCCGGTACGTAGTACCAGGGCAGAGAGTCCCCCAGTTCCTCGGTCAGCACTTTGCGGGCGAAGGCGAGGTCCTCGGGCGATCCCTCGTCGACCAGGTCGCCGTTGACGACCAGGAAGTCCGGCTTCGCGGCCCTGATCTCCCGCAGGGTACGGCGGGCCTGTGCCACGATCGCGCTGTCCGGGTCGCGGGCGACGAACTGGGCGTCGGACATCACCGCGAACCGCCAGTCCCTGCCCGCCGTCCCGGCAGCCGTGTCGATCAACGGATCGACGGCACGGGGCTGTTCGGGCAGCTCCACCGTGGGCGGCACCTGCGCCGTGAGATCGTCGATCAGGATCTCACCCGTGTACTGCTTGGCGGCCGCCGTCTCCGCGAGGTAGAAGCGGTTCACACTGAGCGGCATCGCCGCCCCGGCGGGTACGGCGAAGGTCACCTGCCGCCAGCCCGTCCAGGTGAGGTATGGACCGCGCAGCAACTGGTCCGATCCCGCCGCGTCCTTGAGATGGAGCATGGGCCACGCGCCCTTGCCGTCCCCCTTGATCCAGAGTCTGAAGGACTGCGGCTGACCGGACACCGGGACCGGCTTCGGCGGATTCGCGTAGGCCGCGCGGGTGGCGGTGGACCGGGTGAAGTCGTACGAGAGGGCGAGCCCGGTGCCGTGGTGGCCGTCCGGGGTGGCCGCGACCGAGCCGCCCGCCCGTGCCTGGCTGAACGTCCAGGACGCGGCGTCGTCGAAATCGGCGACCTGCCGCTCCTCCAGTCCGACGCTCACCGCGAGGACGGTCGTGACGCCGCCGGCCGTCGCCGTGATCCGTCCGGCGCCGGTCCCCTTCAGGGACTTCACGGTGAACGCTCCCTTGCCGTTGTCGGCGACGGTGAAGAGCGAGCGGTCGTAGTCGAGCCGCACGTCCTGCGGTTCGATCGGCGCGCCGGCACCGTGGGCGTCGAGTCCGACGATGCCGAAGGTGCCGGTCGCCGCCGCGTCCGCGAGTCCGACCCGGCGTGTGGTCGGCTGGATACGGTCGAGCGCGTCGAGCACCGTCAACTGTGCGCCGCCGTGGGCGCGTCCGCGTTCTGCCCGTACTTCGGTGGTGCCACCGGAGCGTGCGGTGAACACCCCGTGGCTGTCGACCCGGCCCACCGAGGACCGTACGGCGCGCCAGTGGGGAGCGCCGGCGGCCGGGCCGTACGTCTCGTCGTACCCGGTGGCGGTGAGCCGACGGGTCAGCCCGGGAAAGACCCGCTCGGGGTGACCGCCCTTGACGGGGTCGGTGGTCGGGGCGTCGGCGGCGGGTGTACGGGTCTCGACCCAGAAGCCGTCGAGCCGTCCGCTGCCGTCCGGTGCGGTGAGGGCGAGGCCGTTGGGAACCGCGCGCTCGCTGCCGTCGGAGGGGCTGTTCACCACCCGCATCGCGTCACTGCCCGGCCCGCTGGCCACCAGCGTGGAGGAGCCGCCGCCGTCGAGGTTGAGCGCGCTGTGGGCTCCGGCCCGTCGCATCATCAGGCCGAGTTCGGTGAGGGTGACCCCACCGCTGTCGGCCTGCCGGCCATCGACGGTGATCACCTGCATCGTGCCGCCGTCACGGGAGAACCCGACGGCGGTGCGGGGCGCCGCGGTGTTGTTGCCCTCGCCGTCGTGGTTCTGTGCCGTTCCGTCCACGACGAGCAGTTCGCGGCCTCCGACGGCGGTCCGCGGCACCGGCCCGCCGTCGGTGCGCGGCCGGTACTCCAGGCTGACCGGGTCGCCGGGCCGCAGCGCCGCGAGCGCCTTGGCGCCCGCCTCCCGGCCGACGAGCACCGTGGCGCCCTCGGCGACCGGCCCGCTGCCCGGTCTGTCCGTCACGGAGACGACCTTGCCGTCCCGTACGGTCGCTTCCGCGACGGGGGTGGCCCGGTCGACGGTGAGCGCGCGGTCGGCCTCACCCCAGCCCGCCGTATAGGCGCCGATGCCGCCGGCCGGCACATTCGCCGCGTTGTACGCGGCCAGCGCGCGCGGTCCGGAGGGGAGCGTCACGGTGCCGTCGAAGTACAGCTTCAGGAGGCGCCCGGCGTCTGACGGACCGAAGCCGACGGCCTGGTCGGCCCCGGCCGCCGGGGAGTGGACGACCTTGCCGTCCGCGATGCCGGGGCCCTGGGGCGCGCCCGTCTCGTTGATGTCGAAGAAGTCCGCGTTGATCGCGGCGACGGTACGGCGGCCCGGTCCGGGATCGTGGCGGGCGGCGAGGTCGGAGACCGTACGCCGGTCGGAGACCTTGCCCGTGGAGAGGTAGTCGGCCCGTGCGCCCTTGCCGTCGAGATCGACGGAGAGTGCGTTCACGCGCAGCCACTTGTCGGATTCGAGACGGTCGTACGAGGTCAGCCGGATGCCGGGGGCGACCGGACGGGAAGCCCGCGCGGTCTCGATCCCGTCGGCGTCGGCTCGCGAGGGACCGACGGATCCGGGCTCCGTGCGGAGCGCGGAGGCGGGTGGGGGCGCGATCGGCCGCAGGATCTCCGCGGACGTACCTGGACGGGGGTCGGGGGTGGAGTCGGCGGAGGACGGCGATACCGTCCCCGCCGTCAGAGCGGTCACCACCGCGAACAGCACGGCGGACCGCTTGGCGATGCCTGGGCCCACAACTTCTCCTGAAGGACGGGACGTACGTAGGGCAAGCGCTGTCAGCCGCCAGCATTGCCGTGCACACGCCAATGAACCAGGGGTTCGGGGGAACCTCGGGAAGAACACGTGGTGACGCGATCGAACGCTTGGGGCGCCTGCGGCGCTGCGCTGATCCAGTGGTTGTTTCGAAAGATCCCCCATCGAATCGCGGGTTGTCCGTTACCCAGCGTGAGTCGCGGCGTTGAACGTGCGAAGGCCGCACATCGTGCGGTCGTGATTCACACGTTCAAGGAGAAACTTGATGTCGCGTATCGCGAAGGCAACCGCTGTTCTCGTCGGCACGGGTGCCGTGCTGGCCGGTGGCGCCGGTATGGCCGCTGCTGACGCCGGCGCCGGGGCGGCGGCCATCGGTTCGCCCGGTGTCCTGTCCGGCAACGTGGTCCAGGTGCCGGTGCACATCCCGGTCAACGTCTGTGGCAACAGCATCAACGTGGTCGGTCTGCTCAACCCGTCGTTCGGCAACACGTGCGCCAACGTCTCGGCCCCCCACGTCAAGGCCGATCACCACAAGGGTGGTCACCACAAGGCCGATCACCACAAGGGTGGCTACGGCAACTGATTGCCCGCTGAAGGCGCACGGCCACGGGGCCGTGCGATTCCGGTGAGAGACGGCCTCCCGCGTTGTCGCGCGGGAGGCCGTCGCCGCCTGGGGCGTGTCCGTCAGGCCTCGTAGCGGTAGAGCCTGCTGTGGTCGAGCAGTTCGGACGGCTTGACGTTCCACGGCGGCATGGGTTCTTCCAGGCTGATGGCCCGCCCGCGCTGGGGATCACCGGCACGCAGCTTCTTCCTCGGCAGATAGGTCGCCTTCGGGTGCTTCTGCCGCCAGCGGTCCCAGAGCAGGTCGACAAAGGCGTGGTGGAGCCAGAAGACCGGGTCGTTGGGCGAGGAGCCGCCCAGCATGTGCCCGCCGACCCATCGGTGGACCCGGTTGTGATTGCGCCAGCGCTCGGTGCCGCCGGACGCCCAGCCCTCGAGCCGGTTCCGGAAACCCGAGGCCACCGTGGAGTCCCAGGGGGCCGCGTCGTACACCTTCTCGTTCATCGCCCAGGCCAGTTCGTCCTTGGTGGGCAGCGAGATCGGGGCGGAGGGGCGGCCGAAGTTGCGGGTGAGGTAATTCCCCTCCGTCACAGCGTCCTTGATCTCCCAGTTGCCCGTCCTGTAGGCGAAGGGACCGGTCGTGACCTGCTGGTCGCGCGACCGGCCGTTGCCACCGAGGAAGTCCTCGGACCACAGCGAGGCGGCGGGCGTGTTGTCGGCGGTCCAGTCCCAGTACGGGACGGTCACCTTCGGGTCCACGCGACGGAGCGCGCGCTCGAACTCCAGCAGGAAATGCCGGTGCCAGGGCAGGAACGACGGAGCCATGTGCCCGGCGCGCGGCCCGTCCTCCGCGTCGGAGACGTAGTACTGGACGTGCAGTTGGACGAACTCCTCGTACTCACCCCGGCGTTTGAGCTCCAGGACGGCGCCGACGAACCTCTTCTTCTCGGCGCTGGTGAGCTTGCGCTGGTTCTTTCTGGTGTACACCGGTGGGGCCTCCTCCTGTCAGATGTGGTGGATCGGTCCGGAGAGCGACAGTTGGGCACCGTCGAGGTCGTCGACCGCCGCACGGGCCGTTTCGAGCAGCGTCGGGAACGACTCGTAGTGATTGACCACGCTCAGGAAACTGCCGTCGGCGCGCCGCATCACCTCCAGGGGGCGGCCGTCGATCCGGATGCCGTACGTGGATGCCGGCGCGGACGCGACGGGCTTGGAGGCGAGGTGCGCGGGCGCCGCACCCGCACCCGCACCCGCACCCGCACCCGCACCCGCACCCGGACCGATCTGGATACGCCGTCCCCGGTACATCTCGTCGAGGATCCAGCTCACTTCGGCGCCCGCGCCCGGGGCCGCTCCTCCCCCGGCCGCGCCCCGGGCCACCCGGCGGCCCGCCAGGAAGACAGGCGCCAGCGCCGCCGAGACGCTCGCGACCACACCGAGGGAGAACACCGCGCGCAGCAGACGACGCCGGGAGCGGCCGGTGACGGACGGCTCGGCCTCGCGGGGAGGTTCGGGGAAGACGCACACGGGTGCGGGCTGCTCTGTCCGTGCGCGTTCCGGCTCCGTCCGAATTCCGCTGGGCATGAACGACCTCCGTTCGTCGGTGGTGCCCACGCCGTACGTACGGGATCCGGCGGAACCCGCTGGGCCTGCCGGAATCCGGAACGGGCGCGGACACACTGCTTGCTCGGGGCGGTGGCTCCGGTGTGCGACGGGGGCGCAGAGGCCGGCCGCCGCCCCGAGCAGGACAACGAGACGGGGGCCAAACAGTTCTTCGGCGGGCGAACCGCCGCGCACCGCGGAGATGGAGAGATGGAGAGATGTTCGGATTCCCGTAGTACCTGTCGCCCTGATCCGCCGCGGAACGGGTACGAGGCGAAGTGCCGGCCACCGACGGCCCGGCGCGGCGGGTGCGGGTCGTTGCCCCCGGACGCGATGAGGCAAGGTAGGCCGGGTCCGCGGGATCGCGGACCGCACGATCGAGGAAGTGGGAGGCAGCGTGTCCGCCGAGGAACCCGGGCGCACGATCTCGTCGCACGGCGGCGGCGCGGACCCCGCGGAGCGCCGTCGGCCACGCGCGGCCGACGGGACGCGCCACGGCCGGCTGACCCGCGCGCTGCGACGTACACCGATCGGGCTGTGGCGCGACGACGCCACGGACCGGGCCGCGGCCCTGACCTACTACGCCGTCCTGGCGATCTTCCCGGCGCTGCTCGTCACCCTCTGCTCCATCGGGCTCGCCGGCCCCGACGCCAGCGGAAAGCTGGTCGGCCAGGTGTCGGCACTCGTGCCGGGACAGTCCCGGATCCTGGTCCACGACGCGCTGGAGGAGATGGCGCGGCAGCGCGCCGCGGCCTGGCTACTGGCGTCGTTCGGCACGGTCGGCGCGCTGTGGTCGGCTTCCAGCTATCTCGGGGTGTTCCGTCGCGCGCTGCACACCATGCACGGCGCGGTCGACCACCGGCCGCCGTGGCGTACCGCGCCGCGGATCGCGCTCACGGCCTGTGCCCTGCTGGCGCTTCTGGTGACCAGCGCCTTCACGCTCGTGCTGAGTGGTGAGGCGGCGGTCGCGCTGGGGCATGTGCTGGGGATGGGCACCACGGTGACTGTGGTGTGGAATGTGCTGAAGTGGCCGCTGTTGTTGGCGCTCGCGGCGGTTCTGGTACTCATCGTGTTCCGTACGGGTCCGCCCGGGACGCGCCGGCTGCGGCGGTCCCTGCCGGGAGGGATCCTCGGGGTCGTGCTCTGGTTGCTGACCTCCGCCGGCTTCGCCGTCTACACGGCGCACGCCGGCACGTACAACCGGCTGTACGGATCGCTCGCCGGTGCCATCGTGTTCCTCGTCTGGCTCTGGGTCACCAACCTGTCCCTGCTGGCCGGTGCGCAGTTCAACGCCGAGCTGGTCCGGGGCGACAACGAGCGGAGCGCCGCGCCCGTCCCCGTACCGCCACCGGCCGTCGGGCCGCCCGGAACCTACCAAGGCCGGTCCGACGATGTGGATGCCGTCGGACCGGCCCGTCACATGTCCTGAGTGGCTCGGCCACCGGGAGACTCGGCCGCCCGGCGGCTCGGCCCTCCGCGACGTCGGGTCACTCGGGGTTCAGCGGCTCACGAGTTCAGCAGCTCAGGTTGTTGCCGGGGGTGGTTCCGAGGATCTGTACGAAGCGCTGGTAGCTGTTGATCCGGCTCTGCACCTGCCCGGGGTTGCCACCGTTGCACTCGATGCTTCCGTTGATGCTCCGGATGGTCTCCCCGAAGCCACTGCCGTTGATCATCGCGTTGTGCGGGGTCATCCTGCCCGCGCCGGTCTGGGTGTTCCAGAACCAGAGGGCCGTCTTCCAGGCCACGGCCGCGTCCGTCTCCACCAGGCGGGGGTTGTTGAGCAGGTCGATGCCCAGGGCGTCGCCCGCCGCCTTGTAGTTGTAGTTCCAGCTGAGCTGTATCGGTCCACGGCCGTAGTACATGGCCTGGCCCGCCGGGCAGCCGAACGGCTGCGACCAGTCGCAGTAGTGCGGGTAGTTGGCGCTGTTCTGCTCGACGATGTGGACGAGTCCACCCGTCTCGTGGCCCACGTTGGCCAGGAACGCCGCGGCCTCCTGGCGCATGACCGTGTCGCCGCCGGTCTTCGCGAAGCCCGGGTAGGCGGACAGCGCGGCGGTCAGCCCGCTGTAGGTGTAGAAGGGGTTCCGGCCCGGGAACATCTGGTTGAACTGGGCCTCGCTGACGACGAATCCGGTCGGATTCCCGCCACCGTTACAGCTGAACGGCTCCCAGTACCAGGTGCTGATGACCGGGTCGTACCCCGGGTTCTCGTGCTCCGCCCGGTAGTAGTTCCCATCGGTGTACCTGACGATGTCACCGGTGTTGTACCAGCGGCCCGCGACCCACGCCGGGTAGTCACAGGCCATTGCCGCCCGGTCGGCCCCGGAACTGCTCGCCCCTGGGCTGTCCGCGGCGGCGGAAGATGTGGGCAGGAAAATCACAAGGGCTGAAACCATCGCCGTGAGCAGTGCCAGAACGCGCTGCCCCGACCGTGCCGAGATCGGTCTCAAATGACTCACTCCTTCGCGCGAGCAGCCGTCTCCGGCGCTCGCCATGGGGGGTGATGGAACCAAAGCCGAGTTGCGCGGACCTTGTCAAGGTCTAGACCAAGTCGGGGAGTTGTCGAGGGCTCTTCCCGGCCTCTTCAGCAGGGCGGCCTGGAGAGCGTGGAGGCGCGCACCACCAGCTCCGGCTGGAGCACGATGCGCCGGTGCGTGTGTCCGGCGGCCCCCTCGCCGGTCTCCTCGATGAGCAGATCCGCCGCGGCTTCGCCGAGCCGCACGGCGGGCTGGCGCACCGATGTCAGCGGTACGGCGGCGGCGGACGCGAACTCGATGTCGTCGTAACCGGCCAGCGTCACGTCCTCGGGAACCCGTATCCCCGCGTGGTAGAGCGTCTGCAAAACGCCGAGCGCGAGCAGGTCGTTGGCGCAGAACACCGCGGCGGGCCGCCGTGCCATGCCGAGCAGCCGCGCCCCTGCGTCGCGGCCCGCCGCGACATCGAGGCGCGCCGCCTCCACGTGCCGGAGCGCGCCGGGCGGAAGTCCCGCCTCCGCGAGGGCGAGCAGCGCGCCCTCACGGCGGTTCTGGCACTGCGCCAGACGCATCGGACCGCTGACGTACGCGATGTCCTGGCACCCGCGCCGCAGCAGATGCCGTACGGCCAGGGCGCCGCCCGCCACATCGTCCACGGAGACCGAGCAGCCTTCCGCGCTCGGCACGATGCGGTCGACGAAGACGTAGGGGATGCCATGGCGCCGGAACATGCCGATGTTGCGGCCGGTCATGTCGGCCGGGGTGACGAGCACTCCCCGTACCTGCTGCTCGGTGAACATCGTGAGGTACGCGGCCTCCTCCGCCGGGCTCTCCGCGCTGTTGCACAGCATCACGCCGAGCCCGGCCGCGCGCGCGGAGCGTTCCGCGCCCGAGGCCACCTCCACGAAGAACGGGTTGGCCATGTCGAGCACGAGCATGGCCAGAATTCGGCTACCGCCCGCACGCAGCTGACGTGCGGACTCGCTGCGCACATAGCCGAGCCGGTCGATGGCGGACAGGACGCGCCGGCGGGTCTCCTCGGTGACGGACTCGGGGCGGTTGATCACATTCGAGACGGTGCCCACCGAGACACCGGCCGCGCCCGCCACGTCCTTGATTCCCACCGGGCGACGCATCAGACGGAGACTTCCACGAGCTCCAGGCCGCCGAGTCCGGACAGTGCGCGCAGTTCCGGCAGCAGCCGGCCGGTGGCCAGGGCCCAGTGGTGGCCGACACCGCTGGCGCTCCAGGCGTCGGTCCACTCCCCCGGGTCGCAGCCGAAGTCGACGCGGGAGGTGGTGTTGCCGATCTCCAGGTGCGGCCCCGGGACGACCTCCCCCTCGGCGGCGATCAGGCGGTACCGGCCGTCGCGGCTCTGTCCGAGCCCGACCAGGGTGACCGGCCCGTGCCGTACGTCGAACTCGACGGAGACGCCCCAGCCGCGCTTGCCGTGGTAGACGCCGAGCCCGCGCAGCAGGGGCTTGCGCTCGCTGATGGCGAGGTGCCCGGGGCCGTCGTGTCCCATCTCGACCACGCCGGCGGTGAAGTCGAGCGCCTGGAGTTCGGTGAACGAGCCTCCGGCGCCCAGGCGGTCGGCGATCAGCATGGCCAGTGAGGTGCGCAGTTCGTACTCACCGCAGGCCGGGACACCGCGGGCGGTCAGCAGCGAGGAGCCGAGGATCATGCCGGCGCCGAGCCGTTCGTGGATCTCGGCGTCCAGCCCGCGGTGGTAGTACGCGAGCGAGTCCAGGTCGAAGTCGGCGACCAGCCGGTCGAGACCGACGGAGACACGGGCGGCCCACCTCAGGTCGTCCTCCACCACGGAGTCGGCGAGTTCGAAGGTCTCGCGGGTCTCGTCCAGTTTGGCGGTGAGTTCGTCGTCCTTGACCTGTTCGACCCGTACCCGCAGATCGTCGAATTCCACTACTTCCACATGGCCGCCCAGCTGGCCGGGGACCATGGTGAGGTCGGTGGAGACGTCGTACATCCCGGGGTAGAGATGCCCCATCAGGCCGTGCCGGCCGTTGCGGAGGACCGAGCGGACACCGGCGGCGCGGATCAAGCGGCCGATGCGCCGCCAGGCGCGCTCGTCCTCCAGGTGCCCGGAGACGGAGCGGAAGGGTACGCCGACGCGTTCGAAGGCGTTGGCCATCTCCGGCAGCGGACAGGCGCCGCAGTACGCCAGCCACTGCCCGGTGTCGAAGGACGCGTGATCCATCGACGCCGTGGGCTGGAGGTTGATCAGCAGGACGGGCGCACCGCTGCGCTGGGCGATGGGGACGAGCATGGTGGCCGTCATGTAGGTGGTGAGGAAGCCGACGATCAGGTCGCAGTCGGCCGCGCGCAGCTTCTCGGCGGCCTCGGCCCCCTCCTGCGCGTCGGAGATGAAGCCGACGTCGACGACCTCGGCGTCGAACTCCCGCATGCGTTCCGTGACCCGGGACGCGGAGCGTTCGAGTTGCGGGAGCAGGTCGGGGAACTGCGGCCAGTAGGCGCCGAGTCCCCCGGCGACCAGGCCGATCCTCGGCCTGCGGGCGACTGCGGGAGTGCGAGCGGTCATGGTGGATCCTTACTGCCGTGGGGGTCCCGAGGTTCCTCAGGACGGGAGCCGGAAGTCGATGACGCGCAGTGGCGAGGGCGTGGTGCCGCTCGACTTCTGCTGGTACATGAACGACAGGACCCCGTCCTGGGTAAGGCGGGTGTCGTCGACGACCACCTCGCCGAAGGCGTTGAGACCGGCGCCGTCGAACACGGTCTTCCAGTCGCTGTACCCGGAGGACTTGGAGGCGGCGACGATCCGTCCGTACGGCATGACGGCGTAGGCGTTGTCGTACCGGTCGAGGACGAGGTGGGTGCGCTGGGTGGAGTTCGGCGCGACCGGTATCTCCGTCTTCTTCCAGGTGCCCGCGGCGTTCTTGAGGACATGGAAGGCGCGGCCGTTCACCCTCCGGTCGTTCACGTAGTCCGTGGTGCACTGGCCGAACCGGCCGGGCACATAGCTGATGATCGCGTGCGGCAGGCCCGCGTGGTCGGTGGCCTGGCTCTCCTGGTTCATCAGCGAGTGGTCGGGGTTGAGGGGGTCGACGACTGTACCGGCGTCGTCGACAGCCACCTTGTCGGAGCCGCCGGTGGTGCCGACGACCGTGCCGGCGGCGTTGCGCCAGGTGCGGCCGCGGTCGGTGCTGTAGACGTAACCGGTGTCGTGGTTGGTGAGTCCGCCGCTGTCGCACATCACGGCGTTGCTCTGCTCGCGCCAGGTGTAGAAGGCGTTCAGCCTGCCGTCGGCGCCGTAGTCGATACCGTGCAGATACATGTTGCGGGCGGTGCTGGAACCGTGCTCGCTGGTGTACGCGCCGGTGGAACTCGACCATTCGCCGAGGCCGGCCCATCTGGAACCGTCGTACTCGGCCAGCGCGTTGCGGCCGTTGCCGGAGACACCGACGCGATAGCTGAGCTGGAGGCGGCCCTCGGGGGTGGCGACGAACTGCGGATAGGTGAACTGCGAGGTGAGGGCGAGACCGTCGAGGGTGGTCTGTACGGAGCCGAACTGACCGCTGTTCCAGGCGCGTGTGGCGGGGTCGTCGAGCAGCCCGGCCGCCGACTTGACGTAGAAGAAGCCGTTGCTGTGCGAGTCCATGTTGATGTGCAGCCGGCCGTCGACGCGCGAGATGCCCATGGAGATGACGTTGTGGGAGTCGTTGACGGTGAGCTGGTGCGGCAGCCGCGCCGTCTGCCAGGCGGCCGCGCCGAGCGCACGGCGGGCGATGACGGCGGTGCGGTCACCGGTGTACCAGGCGGCGTACTGGTATCCCCGGTAGGTCAACAGCCCGTTCTTCTGGAACGAGTTGTTGTTGACCAGGCCGTCGTACGACACGAAGTAGACGGCCTGGCTGTCGAGTCGGGTGTCGGCGAGCCGGGTGACCGCGGGCGCCGGGTCCGCCGCACGGGCCGTGCCGGCCGCGCCGGGCAGGGTGGCGGCGGTGAGGAGTGCGGTGGCCAGTCCCGCGGTGGTCCTGGGGCGTGTCCTGGGCCTCATGTTCCTCATGTCGATGCCTCTCGGTGTGTGGCTCGGTGTGGCTCAAGCGAGGTGGAACACCTCGGTGAGCGGCTTCATCGCCTCGTCCGGCCCGGGGCGTGTCGCGAAAGCGGCGCCCATGGTTCGCGGCGCGTCGTCGTTCTCGAAGAAGGGCGCCATGTCCGCCTGCCAACGGGCGTTGACCTCGGTGGCGGCCATGGCGGCCTGCGCCGCCGCGAAGTCCTCGGTCTCCAGATAGCCGACGAGCAGCCCGTCCTCGCGCAGGAAGAGCGAGTAGTTCCGCCAGCCGCACTCCGTCAGGGCCTGGAGCATTTCCGGCCAGACGGCGTCGTGCCGCTCGCGGTATTCGGTGATGCGGTCCTGACGGACCTTCAGCAGGAAACAGACGCGTTCCACGGGGCAACCTCGGCTCGGAAGGCGGACGTGACGATTCAGAAGTCGAACGTGTCGATGTTCTTCTTGTCGAAGACGGTCGGCTCGCCGAGGATGACCTCGCCGTCCTTGCCGATGGTGTACTCGCCGAGCTTGCCCGCCTTGAACTTCTCGCCCTGGGCGCCGGTGATCTGGCCGGAGGCCAGCGCGGCGGCCGCGTAGGAGCCCAGGTAGCCCAGCTCCTCGGGGTTCCACAGCGAGAACTGCTCGACGGTGCCGTCCTTGACGTACTTGCGCATCTGGTTCGGGGTGCCCAGCCCGTTGAGGACGACCTTGCCCTTGTACGAGGAGTCGCTGAGGTAGCGGGCGGCGGCAGCGATGCCGACGGTGGTGGGCGAGATGATGCCCTTGAGGTCCGGGTACGCCTGGAGCAGGCCCTGGGTCTGCTGGAAGGACTTCTGGTCCGCGTCGTCTCCGTAGGCGACCTTCACCAGCTGCATCTTCTTGTATTTGGGCAGCTTCAGTTCGTCCTTCATGAACTCGATCCAGGTGTTCTGGTTCGTGGCGTTCTGGGTGGCGGAGAGGATGGCGACCCTGCCCTGGTAGCCGACCTGTTCGCCCAGGTGCTGGACGAGACTGCGTCCGATCTCCTCCGAGCCGGCCTGGTTGATGAACACCTGCCGGCAGTCCTTGGCGGTGTCGGAGTCGTACGCGACGACCTTGATGTTCTTCTTCATGGCCTGCTTGAGCGGGCCGCACACCGCGTTCGGGTCGTTGGCCGCGATCAGGATGGCGTCCTGGCGCTGCTGGATGAGTGTGTTGATGTACGAGACCTGGGACGAGGCGTTGGCGTCGGAGGGGCCGACTTCCTTGCCGGTGCCGCCGTACTCCTTGGCGGCGGCGATGCCGGCCTCGTCGACGATCTTCTCGTACGGGTTGTTGATCTGCTTGGGCAGGAACGCGAGCTTGAGGTCCTTCTTCAGGGGCGCGTTCGGGTCGGCCTCGGCGGCGTTGCCCGCGTTCGAGGTGTCCTTCTCCACGCTGTCCTTGGTGGTTCCGGAACAGGCGGTCAGCGCGAGCGCGAGGGCACAGGCGGTGGCGGCGGTGGCGGCCGCGCGGCGCCGGGCGGCGGTACGGATCATCATGGCGGGCGTGGGCCTTTCGGGAGGTTCGGACGCTCGGGCGGGGAGGGGCTCGGTGGGCTCGTGGACTCGGTGGGCTCGCGGGGAAGCAGGAGGCCGGGGTACTCGGCGGCCCGGTGGGCTCAGGCCCCGGGGACGGCGACGGCCGCGCGCCGGTGCCGGCGTTCGACCACGGAGGCGATGACCCGTGGGGTGAGGACGGAGGCGACGAGCAGCAGCCCGGTGACGATGACCTGGACCTCGTTCGGCACATCGTTCAGCGTGAGCAGGTTCTTGAGGACTCCGACGAGCAGCACACCCGCGACCGCGCCGAAGAGCGTGCCCCTGCCGCCGTCGAAGTCGACGCCGCCGAGCAGGACGGAGGCGATGACGAGCATCTCGAAGCCGAGGCCGTTGTCGGCGCGTGCGCTGCCGTACCGGAGGGTGAAGACGATGCCCGCGAAGGCGGAGAACAGTCCGGTGACGACGAAGAGGATCAGTTTGAAGCGCTTGACCCTGATCCCGGCGAAGTACGCGGCCTCCTCCTGCGCGCCGATGGCGAACAGCGACCGTCCGAAGGCGGTGGAGTGCAGCAGTACGGCCGTGGCGACGGCCAGCACGATGAACAGGGCGATGGGGTAGGTGAGGAAGGTTCCGGAGATGGTGGTGGTGTCCACGGCCCAGTCGGCGTACGCCTGGGGAAAGCCGGTCTCCGCGTCGCTGCCCAGTACGACGGAGGCGAGGCCCCGGTAGAGGGCGAGAGTGCCGATGGTGACGGCGAGTGAGGGCAGGCCCACGCGCGTGACCAGCCAGCCGTTGAGGAGGCCTCCGGCGACTCCGACCAGCAGCACGACCGGCACGATCAGCTCGAAGGCCCAGCCCGCGCTCCACAGCGACCCGGTCAGCGCGCTGCCGAGACCCAGCATGGAGGCGACGGACAGATCGACCTGCCCGGCCACCACCAGCAGCGTCATGGGAAGGGCGATGAGGGCGACTTCGACGATGTCGTTGAAGGCGAAGGCGAGGTTCTCGCCGGAGCCGAAACCGTCGGTGGTGCCGAGGCCGACGGTGAAGACCGCCACCAGCAGGACGCCGACCGCCGTGTCCCAGCGCAGCCCCACGGCTTTGACGGACTCGCGGACCGTCGCGGCAGGGGGCGCGGGCGCTGCCCCCGCCCCTTTCCCGGTCGCTTTGCCTGTCTCTGTCTCAGGCGCCATTCCCATGCCGGGCGCTCCTCTTCCTCAGTGCGGCTGTCATGCGCAGGGTGACGATCCGGTCGACGCTGATGGCCAGGAGGAGCAGTCCGCCGGTGATGGCGCCCTGCCAGAACGCGTCGACCTTGAGGACGACCAGCGCGCTGCCGATGGTGGTGAGCAGCAGCGCGCCGAGCGCCGCGCCCCAAACCGTGCCGGTGCCACCGGTGATGGCGACGCCGCCGACGACCACGGCGCTGACGACGGTGAGTTCCCAGCCGTGGGCGTTGTCCGCGACGACGGTGCCGAAGCGGGCGAGCCACAGGGCGCCGGCGAAACCGGCAACGGCTCCGGAGAAGGCGTACGCGCCGAGGATGCGGCGGCGGATCGGCACACCGGCCAGCCGGGCGGCCTCCGGGTTGGAGCCGATCGCGTACAGCTCACGCCCGGAGCGGTAGCCGCGCAGGAAGTACGCGGTGGCGGCGAGCAGGAGCACGGCGATGAGCGGCAGGTAGGGGATGCCCAGGACGCTCCCGCTGCCCAGGTCGAGGATCGGGTCGGGGACGTCGACGGCGCTGATCTGGTCGCCCTGCGCCCACCAGTAGTCCAGTCCCTGGATGATGTAGAGCATGCCGAGGGTGACCACGAGCGCGGGGACCCGGCCGAAGCTGACCAGGGCGCCGCTCACCAGTCCGCAGGCCACGCCGAGGGCGATGCCCAGCAGCATCACGGTGAGTACGCCGTGGTCGGTGCCGGCGACGAACTTGCCGCAGGCGAAGGCGGAGAGCCCGACGACCGAGCCGACCGAGAGGTCGATGTTGCGGGTGACGACGACCACGGACTGTCCGACGGCGAGCAGGACCAGGATGGAGGCGTTGAGGAGAAGGTCCTTGACGCCCTGGTCGTCGAGGAAGCGCGGGTTGGAGATCCAGGTGCCGAGGACGAGCAGCGCGAGTGCTCCGGCGATGCTGATCTCCCGGGCCCGGAACACCGCGTCGACCAGCGAGCGGGCCGAGCCGTCGTCCTTCTTCGTCGTGGTGGGCTTGTCCAGCGTGGTGGTCATGCCGCCGCCTTCGTGTTGCGCCCGGTCGCGGCCGCCATGACCGTTTCCTCGGTGGCCTCGGTCCGGGGGATCTCCGCGGTGAGCCGGCCCTCGTGCATGACGAGCACCCGGTCGGCCATGCCCAGGACTTCGGGCAGGTCGGAGGAGATCATGAGGACCGCGAGTCCCTCGGCGGCCAGCGAGGACAGCAGTCGGTGCACCTCGGCCTTGGTGCCGACGTCGATACCGCGGGTCGGTTCGTCGACGATGAGCACGGCCGGTTCGGTGGCCAGCCATTTCGCGAGGACGACCTTCTGCTGATTGCCGCCGGAGAGCACGCCGACGGGGTCGGCGAGGCGGTTGTACTTGAGCCGCAGGCGTACGGCCCAGTCCGCGGCCCGGCCCCGCTCCAGCGTGCGGCGCACCATGCCGCCCCGGCCGAGACGGTCGAGTCCGGTGAGGGCAATGTTCCGTTCGATGGACATGTCCATCACCAGACCGCGCTGGCGCCGGTCCTCGGGGACGAGCGCGAGCCCGGCGTCCATGGCGGCGGTCGGTGAACCGGCGGCCAGCGTACGTCCGTTGACCCGCACCTCGCCCGCGTCGGCCCGGTCGACACCGAAGATCGCCTGTGCCACCTCGCTGCGGCCGGCGCCGACCAGCCCCGCCAGCGCGACGATCTCGCCCCGCCGCACATCGAACGACACGTCGCGGAACACGCCTTCCCTGGTCAGCCGGCGCACCGACAGGGCCGTCTCCCCCACCTCAGCCCGCTGCTTGGGATACAGCTCGCCGAGATCACGGCCGACCATGCCGCGTACCAGATCGTCCTCGGTGAGTCCGGCCAGCGGCTCGGAGGAGATCCAGTGGCCGTCGCGCAGGGTGGTGACGCGCTGGCAGAGTCCGAAGATCTCCTCCAGCCGGTGGGAGATGAACAGGACGGCCGCTCCTTCGGCCCGCAGGGTCCGTACGACGGAGAACAGCCGGGCGGTCTCACTGCCCGTCAGGGCCGCCGTGGGCTCGTCCATGATGAGGACGCGCGCGTCGAAGGAGAGCGCCTTGGCGATCTCGACGATCTGCTGGTCGGCGATGGACAGTCCGCGGGCGGGCCGGCCGGGGTCGAGTTCCACGCCGAGCCGCTTCATGAGGGCGGCGGTGGTGTCCCGTACGGCCGCGCGGTCGATACGGCCCAGGGACCGGCGCGGCTGACGGCCCATGAAGATGTTCTCGGCGATGGACAGGTCGGGGAAGAGGGTCGGCTCCTGGTAGATGACGGCGATCCCGGCGTCCCGGGCGTCCGCCGGGCCGTGGAAGACGACGGGCGCCCCGTCGAGCAGCACGGCGCCGGTGTCGGGCCGGTGCACGCCCGCGAGCGTCTTGATCAGGGTGGACTTGCCCGCGCCGTTCTCCCCGGCGAGGGCGTGGGCCTCACCGGGGAACAGTCGCAGGGAGACGTCCCGCAAGGCCCGTACGGCGCCGAAGGACTTGCTGACACCCTTCAGCGCCAGGACCGGGGCGGGACCCGGGGCGGGCTGGTTCATGGAGGCTCCTCGGCGGCGGGGCTCGTGACATCAACGCCATGAAAGGTTTCAACGAGATTGCACGGAAGCTAAACGTCGTTCGCCGACGGCGTCAATGGTCCGTGCGCGACATTTTCCGGTGAATTCACGCGGTGCGTCCCGGGCAACCACATGTGTCGCACGAGGGGTTGACACGCCCGCGCGACTCCCATAGCTTCACCGCGATGAAACGATTCATAAGGAATTGCCTCACTGATTGCCTTATTCGTCGCGCCACTGATCGCATCATTGACTCGCGCCGCGAGTCCGCACCACGGGAGCGCTGAGAGATGACGGGTCAATCCGCCGAGTCCGCTGTGAAGGCGGCGCTGAAATCGCAGGCCGTCGAGACGCCGTCCTGGGCGTTCGGGAATTCGGGCACGCGGTTCAAGGTGTTCGCGCAGCCGGGTGTGCCGCGGACACCGCAGGAGAAACTGGCCGATGCCGCGCGGGTGCACGCGCACACGGGCGTGGCCCCGTCGGTGGCCCTGCACATCCCGTGGGACCGCGTGGACGACTACGGCTCGCTCGCCGCCCACGCCCGGGAGTTGGGACTGCGCGTCGGGGCGATCAACTCGAACGTGTTCCAGGACGACGACTACAAGCTGGGGTCCGTCACCCATCCGGACCCGGCGGTGCGCCGCAAGGCACTGGGCCATCTGCTGGAGTGCGTGGACGTCATGGACGCCACCGGGTCACGCGATCTGAAGCTGTGGTTCTCCGACGGGATCAACTACCCGGGCCAGGACGACATCTCGGCGCGCCAGGGGCGGCTCGCCGAGGCACTGACGGCGGTGTACGAGCGGCTCGGCGAGGGCCAGCGGATGCTGCTGGAGTACAAGCTGTTCGAGCCCGCCTTCTACGCGATGGACGTACCGGACTGGGGGACGGCGTACGCGCACTGCCTGCGGCTGGGGCAGAAGGCCCAGGTGGTCGTGGACACCGGGCACCACGCGCCGGGCACCAACATCGAGTTCATCGTCGCGGTCCTGCTGCGCGAGAGGAAGCTCGGCGGATTCGACTTCAACTCCCGCTTCTACGCGGACGACGACCTGATGGTCGGCGCCGCCGACCCCTTCCAGCTGTTCCGCATCATGTACGAGGTGATCAGAGGCGGAGGGTTCACTCCGGACACCGCGTTCATGCTCGACCAGTGCCACAACATCGAGGAGAAGATCCCCGCGATCATCCGGTCGGTGATGAATGTCCAGGAGGCCACGGCCAAGGCGCTGCTGGTGGATGCGGAGGCGCTGGACGCGGCACAGCGCGGCGGGGACGTACTGGCGGCCAACGCGGTCCTGATGGACGCCTTCAACACCGATGTACGCCCGCTGGTGGCCGAGGCCCGCGCCGAACTGGGCGCGGACGCCGACCCGGTCGGCGCCTATCACGCCTCCGGTTACGGGAAGAAGATCGTCGCCGAGCGGATCGGCGGCACCCAGGCGGGCTGGGGAGCCTGAACGGCCGTCACATACGGCCATCTTCCGACACACGCCCGTACACCTGCCCCGTACGCCCCGTACACCCGCCTCGTACGTCCGCCTCGCCCGCGGACCGCACATCACAGAGGGACATGATGACCGACCAGCCTCACCTCCATCCCGCGGCGGCTCAGCTGCTCGACCGTTCGCACCGGCTCGGCGCCGACCCGCGCAACACCAATTACGCCGGCGGCAACACCTCCGCGAAGGGATCCGCCACCGACCCCGTGACCGGCGACGACGTCGAGTTGATGTGGGTCAAGGGATCCGGCGGCGATCTGGGCACCCTCACGGCGGGCGGACTGGCCGCGCTGCGCGTCGACCGGCTGCGCGCGCTCACCGCCGTCTATCCGGGGGTGGAGCGCGAGGACGAGATGGTCGCCGCGTTCGACTACTGCCTGCACGGCAAGGGTGGTGCCGCCCCGTCGATCGACACCGCCATGCACGGTCTGGTCGACGCCCCTCACGTGGATCACCTCCATCCCGACTCCGGCATCGCCCTGGCCTGCGCGGCGGACGGCGAGAAGCTGACGGCCGAGTGCTTCGGCGACACCGTGGTCTGGGTGCCCTGGCGGCGCCCCGGATTCCAGCTGGGCCTGGACATCGCCGCGGTCAAGGAGGGCAACCCGGCGGCGATCGGCTGCGTCCTCGGCGGCCATGGCATCACCGCCTGGGGCGACACCTCCGAGGAGTGTGAACGCAACTCCCTGCACATCATCCGTACCGCCGAGGCCTTCCTGGCGGAGCGGGGCACGCCCGAGCCCTTCGGTCCCGTACTCCCCGGCTACGAGCCGCTGCCCGAGGACGAACGGCGGGCCAGGGCCGCCGCGCTCGCCCCGCTGATCCGTGGTCTGGCCTCCACCGACCGGCCCCAGGTCGGCCACTTCGACGACAGCGGTCCGGTCCTCGACTTCGTCTCCCGCGCCGAACACGCGCGGCTGGCGGCCCTGGGCACTTCCTGCCCCGACCACTTCCTGCGCACCAAGGTCCGCCCCCTGGTCCTCGATCTGCCCGCGGACGCGCCGCTGGAGCGGACGAGGGAGCGGCTGGCCGAGCTGCACCGCGCCTACCGCGAGGAGTACCGGGCGTACTACGAGCGGCACGCCTCCCCCGACTCGCCGCCGATGCGCGGCGCCGACCCGGCGATCGTGCTGGTCCCGGGCGTGGGCATGTTCTCCTTCGGCAAGGACAAGCAGACCGCCCGGGTCGCCGGGGAGTTCTACCTCAACGCCATCAATGTGATGCGCGGCGCCGAAGCGGTCTCCTCGTACGCGCCCATCGAGGAGTCCGAGAAGTTCCGTATCGAGTACTGGGAGCTGGAAGAGGCCAAGCTGCGCCGGATGCCCGCGCCCAAGGCGCTGGCCACCCGGATCGCGCTGGTGACGGGGGCGGGCTCCGGGATCGGCAGGGCCGTCGCGCACCGGCTGGCCGCGGAAGGCGCGTGTGTCGTGGTCGCCGACCTCAAGGCCGACAGCGCCGCGACGGTCGCCGGCGAACTGGGCGGCCCGGACAAGGCGATCGCGGTGACCGCCGATGTGACCGACGAGGAGCAGATCAGGGCCGCGTTCGACGCGGCGGCCCGCGCCTTCGGCGGAGTGGACCTGGTCGTCAACAACGCCGGGATCTCCATCTCCAAGCCACTGCTGGAGACCACCGCCGGGGACTGGGACATCCAGCACGACATCATGGCCCGCGGCTCCTTCCTGGTCTCCCGCGAGGCCGCGCGGGTGATGACCGACCAGGGCCTCGGCGGCGACATCGTCTACATCACGTCCAAGAACGCGGTGTTCGCGGGGCCCAACAACATCGCGTACTCCGCGACCAAGGCCGATCAGGCCCATCAGGTACGGCTGTTGGCCGCCGAGCTGGGCGGGACCGGGATCCGGGTCAACGGCGTCAACCCCGACGGGGTGGTCCGCGGGTCCGGGATCTTCGCGGGCGGCTGGGGCGCCGAACGCGCGGCGGTGTACGGCGTGGAGGAGGAGAAGCTCGGCGAGTTCTACGCCCAGCGCACCCTGCTCAAGCGGGAAGTGCTGCCCGAGCATGTGGCCAACGCGGTGTTCGTCCTCACGGGCGGCGACCTCAGCCACACCACGGGGCTGCACATCCCGGTCGACGCGGGGGTGGCGGCGGCGTTCCTGCGCTGACGCCAGGACGTGTCGCACACGTCCGTCTCCGTACGGCGTCGGGCCGGGGCCCGACCGGCTCCGGCCACCGGGCTCCGTCCTGCCCGGCTGCCTGCCCGACCGCCGATCCATCGATCGGCGGATCCACCGATCCACCGGCCAGCCGACCAACGAGGTCCGTCGTGTCACCCACTTCACCCACCTCACGCACCTCACCGGTTCTGGGGGCCTCACCAGCCTCGGGGACCGGACCGCTCCCCTTCGCCGCGGTCGACCTGGGCGCGTCCAGCGGCCGTGTCATGGTCGGTCATGTCTCGAACCGTGGCGCGGGCACACTGCGCCTCCAGGAAGTCCACCGGTTCCCCAACCGCCCGGTGCGCACGGCCGGAACACTGCACTGGGACATCCTGTCCCTGTACGGGGGCGTGCTGGACGGGCTGCGGGCGGCCGGTGCGACAGCGGGGCGGGCGCCGGCGAGCATCGGTATCGACACCTGGGCCGTCGACTACGGGCTGCTCGACGCGTCCGGTGCGCTGCTCGGCAACCCGGTGCACTACCGCGACACCCGCACCGAGGGCGAGGCGGCCAAGGTCGCCGCGGTGCTGCCGCCGGATGTCCTCTACGCGGCCACCGGCCTGCAGTACCTGCCGTTCAACACCCTGTACCAGCTGACCGCGGCGCGGGGCGGTCCGGCGCTCGGTGCCGCGCGCCGGCTGCTGCTGATCCCGGACCTGATCGCGTACTGGCTCACCGGCGAAGCCGGGACCGAGATCACCAACGCCTCCACGACACAACTCATCGACCCGCGCACCCGGGACTGGTCCCGGCCCGTCGCGGACGCCCTCGGTATCGATCTGACGCTGTTCGCGCCTCTGCGCGGACCGGGGGACCGGGCGGGACACCTGCTCCCCGAGGTCCTGGCCGAGACCGGGCTGACGGATCCGGTTCCGGTGACGGCCGTCGGTTCCCACGACACCGCTTCCGCCGTGGTGGCGGTCCCCGCGTCGGGCGACCGGTTCGCCTATGTGGCCACCGGCACCTGGTCGCTCGCGGGGCTGGAGCTGGACGCCCCGGTGCTCACCGAGGAGAGCAGGGCGGCCAACTTCACCAACGAACTGGGCGTCGACGGAACCGTCCGCTACCTGCGCAACATCATGGGCCTGTGGCTGCTCCAGGAATGCCTGCGTACCTGGGAGGCCGAGGGCACACCCCAACGGCTGGACCGGCTCCTGCGCGAGGCGGCCGATGTGCCGGGGCTGCGGTCGTCCGTGGACGCCGACGACCCCGCGTTCCTCGCGCCCGGCGACATGCCCCGACGCATCACGGACGCCGTCCGCCGCTCGGGCGGGCGCGCTCCGGAAGGGCCCGCCGAGATCACCCGCTGTGTCCTCGACTCGCTGGCCCTCGCCCACCGGCGCGCCATCGAGGACGCCCAGCGCCTGTCCGGCCGTGTCGTGGACACCGTGCACATCGTCGGTGGCGGCGCGCACAACGAACTCCTGTGCCGCCTCACCGCCGACGCCTGTGGACTGCCGGTGGTCGCGGGCCCCACGGAGGCCGCCGCCTTCGGCAACGTACTCGTCCAGGCACGCGCGGCCGGTTCCGTCGGCGGCGACCTCGCCGACCTGCGCGCGCTGCTCCGGGGCACGCTGGAACTGCGCCGGTACGAGCCCACCGGCGACCGGGCGGACTGGGACCGGGCGGCGGCGTCGACGGGCGTCGAGACGGCCCGGCCGTGACGCGTACGGGCGGCTCCGAGCCGCCCGTCGACGCGGCACCCACCGCGCATATGATGGTCACACCGATCAGGGGTCCCAACACGATGTGACAGGACGGGCAGGACGCGTGGCGCAGACGGTCGGCATCAAGGACGTGGCCCGGCTGGCCGGGGTCTCGGTCGGCACCGTCTCGAATGTGCTCAACCGGCCCGAGAAGGTGTCGGAGCAGACTCGCGTGCGGGTTCGGGCGGTGATCGACCAGCTCGGATTCGTCCGGAGCGAGACGGCCCGGCAGCTCCGGGTCGGCACCAGCCGCATTCTGGCCATCCTGGTGCTCGACATGGCGAACCCGTTCTTCGTCGCCGTAGCGAAGGGCGCCGAGCGCGCGGCCCGCGAGGCCGGGCTCGGGGTGATGCTCTGCAACAGCGCGGGCAGTTCGGCCGAGGAGGCGGAGTATCTGTCGCTCTTCGCCGAACAGCGGGTACGCGGAGTGCTGCTGACGCCGGCCGACACGACCGGCCGCAATGTGCGGGAGTTCGCGCGCCAGAACATTCCGTACGTCCATGTCGACCGGGCCGTACCGGCCGCCGAGGGCTGTTCCGTCTCGGTGGACGATGTGGCCGGCGGCGCGCTCGCGGTCCGCCATCTGCTCGCGGCCGGGCACCGCTCCATCACGTACATCAGCGGCCCGATGTTCCTCCCGCAGTGCCGCGACCGTCGTACCGGCGCGCTGGCCGCCCTTCGCGAGGCGGGTCTGCCCGAAGAGGCCCTGTGGCAGGTGGAGTCGGCGCGTCTCGACGTGGCGTCCGGCATAGACGCCGGGGCGCGGCTGCTGGGTCTCGCGCAGCGCCCGACGGCCGTCTTCTGCGCCAACGACCTGCTGGCGCTGGGAGTGCTGCAAGCCATGTACGGGGCCGGAGTCGACGTTCCCGGCGATGTGTCGATCGTCGGTTACGACGACATCGAGTTCGCCGCGGCGGCGGTCGTACCCCTCACTTCGGTACGGCAGCCGGCGGACGCGATGGGACGCGCGGCCGCGGAGATGCTGATGGACGAGACGGGCCAGGACGCGGAACATCACACTCATCGCTCGGTCGTGCTCCAGCCCGAGCTGGTGGTGCGCAGTTCGACGCGCAGGCTGGGCCCGGACCGGGCCGGGGCATCCGCTTCGGAGGGCTGACCGTTCCGTCCCGTCCGGTGTCCTCACGGGCACCGGACGGGCGGGCGGCTCCCCACTCCCCCGCGACGCCGCGCCCGCTCCGGCCGTGGGGCGAACAGGAGTCAGCAGCGCGCGGAGACCGGCAGCCCACCGTATTTGTCACCCTTGAGGTACACGGCGCTGACATAGCCCTCGGCGAGCCGCACCCAGACGTCGTTGGAGTACCCGTTGTCGGTGATGTTCTGGCCGGTCTTCCAGCACGAGGCGCCACGGGTCTCCTTGGCCGCGACGTGTCCGGTGACCGGACTGGCCGTCGTGGCCTCGGCGCGGACATTGACATTCGTGTACGCCGTGACACCGTACGGCAGACCTGCCGCGGCGGCCTGGGCCGTGGCAGTACCGCTGGCGAGGAACAGACCGGTGGCGAGCACGCCGACACCGATCGATGTGAGCGTCCTGATCCTTTTCACCATGCTTCTCTCCGTGTCCTTCTGCCGTGCTGTCGCGTGATCCATCTCTTCCGTGCCTTCCATGACTCTGGGCCTTCCATGACTCTGGACGATGCCGGAAAGCAGACGGTTGCACGCTATGAGGTCGTTCAGCCGATGTACACCCATCCGTACCATCTGGGAACGAGATTGACGGATCATCAGCAAAGCAGGGAAAGAGGGCAGTCCGTGTTCACTTCCACACTCCTGTCCGCTGTCGACGCGGCGCTCGGAGCCGTCGGCGTCCGACCCGGGGACGTGTCGCTGCGCGAGCCTCTGCCGGGCGGCACGTACAACGCGCTCTTGCGGATCGTCCTGCGCGACGGGCGCCGGTGGGTGGTCAAGATTCCCCCGCCCGTGTCACTTCCCGGTCTCGGCTACGAGCGCGGACTGCTCCACGGCGAGGTGACGTTCTACACGGCGGTGGGCGCGGTCGGCGGCGTGCCGGTGCCGGAGGTCGTGCGGTACGAGACCGATCCGGGCGCGGCGACGGGGGCGTTCCTGATCATGTCCGAGCGGCCGGGTACGCCGTGGCGGGCGTCGGACGGGGAGCTGACTCCTGAGGAACGGGCCGCGCTGCGCGGGGAGTTGGGAAGACTGGTCGCGCGTTCGCATACGGTGACCGGGCCCGGCTTCGGTTATCCGGGGCAGCCCCTGGGCCCGCTCGCCGGAACGTGGCGGGAAGCGTTCACCACAATGATGGAACGGCTTCTGGACGACGCCGGACACTACGGGGCGCGGCTGCCCCGGAGTTCCCACGCGATCCGCGCCCTGACGGCCGAGGTGTCGGAGGTGCTCGACGAGGTCACTGTGCCCGTCGCGGTCCACTTCGATCTGTGGCAGGGCAATGTGCTGCTCGACGGCGCGGCCGGCGCCCGTTCGGTCAGCGGGATCATCGACGGCGAGCGGATGTTCTGGGGCGATCCGCTCGCGGAGTTCGCTTCACTGGCACTGCTCGGCGACATCGAGGACGACACCGACTTTCTGGCCGGATACGCGGCGGCGGGTGGCCGGGTGGTGTTCGGCGCGTCGGCCCGGCTACGGATGGCGCTCTACCGCTGCTACCTCTATCTGATCATGTTGGTGGAGGTGGTCCCTCGTGCCGCTCCGGACGACGGGGTCGACTGGACTTGGCGCCATGTCGCCCCGCAACTCGAAGCGGCGCTGGTGCGGTTGGAGTCGGCGGAGGGACTCAAGCGCGGCGGACGGCGTCACTGAGCGGGGTGCCGGTGGCCCGGCTCCGGGCCACCGGCTCCTGTCGCCCGGAGGGCACTCGGGTCATTCGTCGATCAGGCGGGGGCCGCGAAACACTGGATCGTGACCGTCCGGTCCTGGCTCCAGCGCTGGTCGACCACGGCCAACAGGTTCCAGCCCAGGCGGTCGTAGAGCGCTGCCGCCGCCGTGTCCGAGGCCACGACGTCCAGTACGGGGTGCAGTCCCCGTCCCCGGGCCTCCTTCGCGCCCTGGGCGATCAGCAGGGCACCGATCCCGTGGCCGCGTGCCGACGGCGAGACGAAAAGGCGGTTGACCACCGCGGTGGCCTCCGCGCCCGTTCCGGCACGGCTCCCCCAGAGCGCGGGCGCCACATCGTCCGGGCAGGCCGGGGACAGGGCCAGATGGCCGACGATCCGGCCGTCCAGTTCGGCGACCCAGGCCCCGAACTGCGTCGGCCGTGCGAGCCAGTCAGTGGGGCACGCGGGCCAGTTCACCGGGTAACCGTCACTCTTATGCACTTCGGCGAGCATCCGCACACACTCTTCGAGGTCGCCCTCGTCGCGCCGCCGGACCTCGCACATCGGGATGTCATCTACCGTCGGCATAGTCTGTCGATTCACCGAACCATGCAACCACAATCGACGGCTGCCCTTGCCTCATCCGCCTCACTCCACAGCGAGTCATAAGACAGACCCGTCATGGGGAATGTGATCGGACGACGTCCGACACCACACTGCGTGCACGGTGAACCCTTGCTGTACGACGGGCAGTTGATGCAAGGGTGAGACAACTATCGCTCCAGCACCAATCAGTGGCCAAGGCTGTCACGGACAGCCTCCGTTCGGTCAAGGCCTCTTCGGACAAGGCCTCTTCAGTCGGGTGCTCTTCGGTCAGGGGCTCTTCGGTCAGGGGCTCTTCGGTCAGGACACGATGGGCGGCGAGGAGTCCACCGGTTCACAGCCGAAGTCCTCGACGCCACCCGTGCGGGTCGGGCCCGCGAGCGCGGAGTTGACGGTCACTCCATTGCCCGCCGCCTCACGGAACCCCGGGCGACCCCGAGCAGGGAACTCCGAGCGGAGCCGCTCCAGGGCCACGCCTGCGGTCGGTACATCCCGCCCCCTTGATGTGGCCCCACACCTGTGCCATATATGTCTAGACCATTTCCCCCGGGTGGAGGACACGGCCATGCGAAAGATCCTCAGGATTGCCACGCTCATATCCACCGCCGTCCTCACTCTGGCCGCCTGCGGCTCGAACGACGAGGAACCGAAGGCGCCTTCGGCGCCGAGCGGGGTCACGGCCCAGGCCGCGAGCGCCACCTCCGTCCATGTCATGTGGAACCAGGCCCCGGCCAAGGCCGGTCTCGGCGGCTACACCGTGTACCGGGGCGGAAAGAAGGTCAAGGACGTCCCGGCCACACGGAACATGACCGATGTCACCGGGCTGAAGCCGTCTACCGCCTATACCTTCACCGTCCGCGCCCGGGACACCGACGGCACGCTCTCGCCGCACAGCGCCGACACCCCCGTCACCACTCCGGGCGCGGTCGCCGAGGACAGGAAGGCACCCGCCCGGCCGACCGGGCTGACAGGAAAGAGTGACGGCCCGAGGGGCGCACTGCTCAAGTGGGGCAAGGCCGCGGGACACCAGGGCATCACCTCGTACGACATCCGTCAGGGAGGCACCAGGATCCACAGCGTCCGTGGCGACACGACCACCGCACGCGTCACCCGGCTGCGGCCGGGTACCCACTACCGCTTCACGGTCACCGCCCGGGATGCCGCCGACAATATCTCGTCCGCCAGCCGCTCGGTCGAGATCACCACCCCGCGCGGCTCCGGCGACGATCCCGACACCGCACCGACCGCGTTCCGGGCCACGACGCACACCGCCGACGGCGCGTACTACCTCGATCTGTCGTGGCTGGCTCCGAGGACCGGCGCCGGCACCGGGGTCCCCTCGTATCAGATCCATCTCGACGGAGCGTTCGCGACCACACTGGCCTGGGGCGGCGAGCCTCCCCGGGGCCGGGCCACCCACAGCATGCAGGTCGGCAAGAGCGGCGGGACCTACCGGGTGAAGCTGCGCGCCCAGTTGCCCGACGGCAACTGGGGCGCGTTCTCCACGGAACTCACCGTCACCACCGGCGGCGGCCGGCCCTGACCTCCCCGCGGACCGCGTCCGCACACGAGAGGTGCCCGGGTCGACGGTCCGCGCCGGGCGCTGTGGGCGACACCGGGGAAGGATGTGACACGCGGGGCCACCCGTACCCCCGAGCCGCTCGGGCTCCCCGCAATTCCCCGAGAGGAGATGGCGATGACCATCCGCAGGGTCGTTCCCGACATCCGCACCGAAGCCATGGAGGAGAGCCGGGACTTCTACGTGCTTCTCGGGCTGGAGGAGGTCATGAACCAGGGCTGGGTCATCACACTCGCCTCGCCCTCGCAGCCCACCGCCCAGATCACGCTGTTGCGGCACGACGAGACCTCCGCCATCGTCCCCGACCTGAGCATCGAGGTGGACGACGTGGACGCGGTGTACGCGGCCGTGGCCGGTGGCGGCGCCGAGATCGTGCACCCCCTGCGGGACGAGACCTGGGGTGTACGACGGTTCTTCGTCATGGACCCGAACGGCCGGGTGGTCAATGTGATGAGCCATCCCCGGCGGTGACACAGTCCCCCTCCTCCGTACCTGACGACCTGATCTCGTCGAGGTTGTTCTCCACCCAGGCACGCACCTGCCCGAGCGGCTCGGCCACACCGTGGCCGAGTTCCGTCAGCGCGTACTCGACATGGAGCGGAACCGCCGGGTACACCGTGCGGTCGACGAATCCGTGATCCTCCAGACGGCGCAGGGTGTTCGTCAGAACCTTGGGACTCACGCCCTGAAGCCGTCGCTGGAGCACGCCGAAGCGTCGTGGGCCGTCCTCCAGCGCGCCGATGGCCAGCGCGGCCCACTTGTTGGCCAGCAGATCGAGCACATGCCGGCACGGACACTGTGCCGCATAGACATCGTGCTCGGCATGTCGGCCCGTCGTGCAGGCGATGGCCATGATGTCTCCCTCCATACTGCACTGAACTGCATACTTTCCCAAAGATAGTAATCATCCTTGCGGGATACCACTACCCCGGGACTAGCGTGCAGGTGTCGATCAACAACCGGCCGGACGGTTCCGTACGTGCCCCGGCCAGCACCTCAGGAGAACGCGATGAGCAGCAGCCCGACCATGCGCGCGATCAGCCAGGACATCTTCGGCGCCCCTGAGGTCCTCCACCTCACCGAGAAGGCACGGCCGGAACCGCTGCCGACCGAGGTCCAGGTGCGCGTCCACGCGGCAGGGGTGAATCCCGTCGACTGGAAGACCCGCGAGGGCGGCGGGATGGCCGGCCTGCTGGGCGAGCCTCCCTTCGTACTGGGCTGGGACGTCTCCGGCGTGGTGACCCAGGTCGGCTTCGGTGTCCATACCCTCGAGGTGGGCGACGAGGTGTACGGCATGCCGTGGTTTCCCCGGCAGGCCGGGGCCTACGCCGAGTATGTGACCGCGCCCTCTCGCCAGTTCGCGCTGAAGCCGAAGACCGTGGACCATGACCGGGCCGCCGCGGTGCCGCTGGCCGCGCTCACCGCATGGCAGTCGCTCGTCGACGCCGCACGGGTCGAGCCGGGACAACGGGTCCTCATCCACGCCGCCGCGGGTGGTGTGGGCCACTTCGCGGTGCAGATCGCCAAGCACCTCGGCGCGCGGGTCATCGGCACCGCGCGCGCCGCCAAGCACGACTGGCTGCGCTCGCTGGGAGCCGATGAACTCATCGACTACACGGCGGTCCGGTTCGAGGATGCCGTAGGCGATGTCGACGTCGTGATCGACCTCGTCGGGGACGAACACGACGCGACCAGCACACGCTCGCTGAAGACCCTCCGGCCCGGCGGCATCATCGTCGCCGTCCCCTCGGGAGTCTCTCCCGAGCTTGTGGATGCGGCCCATGCTCAGGGGCTGCGGGCGAGCGCCTTCCTGGTGGAGCCCGACGGGCCGGCCCTGACCCGGATCGCGGGGCTGATCGACGAGGACATCGTGAAGGTCGAGGTCGAGGACGTACTGCCGTTGGCGGACGCCGCCGAGGCCCACCGCCGCGGTGAGTCGGGACGCACCCGTGGCAAGCTCGTCCTGCGTGTCGCCTCCTGACGTCCGGTCCCCGGACCCGATGCCCGCCCTCCGGCCGACGGCCGGACCATGGATCCGGCGCTCGGCCGGAACACGATTCCGGTTCATGGCCGGAACGCGGTTCCGGGCCGGCGGCCCTTCCTGATACGCAGCCGGGGCAGCAGGCCTCTGCGGTCACCTCCGCGTGGCGGCCGGCCCGCCCTCGCCGGCAAGGGCCCTGCTCCGTCACCGTCAGGGGCGCTGCCCTCCTCGGGATCGGGGCCCTGCGGGCGCGGAGCGGGATGTGCGCGCCGGGCTTCCGCCAACAGCGTGTGCAGACTGGCCCGGTGCCACCGGATCTCGTCCGGCTGATCCGCCGTCACCAGGCGCCGCACCGTTGCCAGCGCAGCCTCCGACTCCGGGTAGCCGTGGGCGAGATCCGGTCGCAGCCGGTTCAGCTGGGCCCGTTCGTACGGGTCACGCACCAGCTCTGCGAGCTGGGCCGGGTCGAATACACAGCTCACGACTGCCGCACGCTCCCAGGGGCCTTCGCTCTCGTGCAGGAGATGGCCGATGCGCCTGCCCCGCCAGTTCCGAGGACGCAGGTCGTCGCCCGCGGCCGGTCCGGCGCAGAGCGCCCGTGGGAGCCGTCCGGTGAGCAGCTCCGGTTCCCGGTCCGCGAACGCCCGTAATTCATCGGCCAGATAGAGCCATACGACCGCGCGATAGCGATTCAGATAGAACCTGACCGGCGTGATGAATCCCGCCCTGGCGAGCCGGGCGAAGCGGCCGGGGCTGACGGGCATCAGCGCCGCCCCCTCGGCCGTGCCCACGGTCCGTACCCGCTCGCGCAAAGTGGCCGGGAATCCCTCCGCCGCCCGCAGACGGTCGATCTCCCGCCGGGTGACCTGTCTCCGGCCCGGAGTGGCCCCGGAGGTGGTACGGATATGACCCAGCTGCGCGGCGAGCTCGAACTCGCCGCGCTTCAGGCACAGTTCCCGAGCGGCCCGCGTGACGCCGACGGCCTGTGCCCTGTCCCCCGCTCCGGCTCCGACACCGGTTCCGGGCGCGGGCCCGACGGCCGGAGACTGGCTCCGGACTCCGCTCCGTACACCGCTCAGTCCTCCGCTCCGGACATCACCGACAGACATACTGGTCCTCCCCCGTGAGTCGTAACTACTCTCGGTGACGACCGTAGCGCGGCAATGGCATTCTTCGCGCGGCCTGTGGATAACGTCCGGGCCGAGCGGGAACCTCGGTTCGAAGACTTGTTCACCAGCCTGATCGGCCCAGCTCGGAGCAGGCTCAGAGACCGCTCAGGCTGGTATTACCGGGCTGTCGTGCGGCGACACCGAGGTGTTCACCGACCCGGTTGACGAGCAGAGTCATCTCGTAGGCGACCTGGCCGACGTCGGCCTCGGCCGCCGTCAGGACACACAGGCAGCTGCCGTCACCGGCCGCGGTGACGAAGAGGATCGCCTCGTCGAACTCGACCATCGTCTGCCGGGCCTTGCCCGCCTTGAAGTGACGCCCTGATCCCCGCGCGAGGCTGTGCAGCCCCGAGGAGACCGCCGCGAGGTGCTCGGCGTCCTCACGCGCCAGACCCGTACTGGCTCCCGTCACCAGGCCGTCGTTGGACAGCACCAGTGCGTGCTTTATGTGCTCGACCCGTTCGGTCAAGTCGTCCAGCAGCCAGTCGAGTCCCTTTTCCAGCGGCATTGCCGTTCCTCCCCCTCCATTTGTCCCCCGCTCCCACAACGTCCGTAGCTTTTCGCACCGGCCGCCTGCGGGCAAGCGGTCCCGGGACACCGGCTCCCCGGATCCCTTGGTCCCCACGTCTCCGGAACGTCGCGCCGTGCCGTCCCACCTCGCGCCGTTTCACGTCGCGCCGTATCGCGCCGGATGCGCGGGCGTCGGAAAATGGCGGCATGGCGACAAACATGAGCAAGGCCGAATGGCAGGACTTCGTCTCCCACGGCACACGCACCGGCAAGCTGTCCACGGTACGAGCCGACGGGAGCCCTCATATCGCGCCCATCTGGTTCGTACTGGACGGTGATGATCTTGTCTTCAATACCGGCAGAGAATCCGTGAAGGGCCGCAACCTGCTGCGGGACGGCCGGCTCGCGCTGTGTGTGGACGACGAACGGCCGCCGTTCGCCTTCGTGGTGATTCAGGGGCAGGCCGAAATCGACGAGGAACCGGAGCAGCTGCGCACCTGGGCGACCCGGATCGCCGAACGGTACGTAGGCGAGGAGCGGGCGAAGGAGTTCGGGGAGCGCAACGGCGTACCCGGCGAGCTGGTCGTGCGGGTACGGATCGACAAGGTCTCTGCCTACGCGGACGTGGCGGACTGACCCGCCCGCCGTCCAGTTCCCCGCAACGCCCGCACCGGTGGCGCTGTTCGCACCGTCCGGCTGCGGGATCATGTCTCCATGGCTCATGACCACACGCAGGTGCGGGAATTCTTCGGCTCTCGGGCGGCGGGCTGGGACACGCGGTTCCCCGACGACGGTCCCGCCTTTGCCGCCGCCGTCGCCGATCTCGGACTGCGCTCCGGCAACGCGGTGCTGGACGCCGGGTGCGGGACGGGACGCGCGCTGCCTCCCTTGCGGGACGCCGTCGGTTCCCGGGGCACCGTACTCGGCGCCGATCTGACTCCGGCGATGCTCGACGCGGCCGTACGGGCCGGTCGTGGGCACAGCGGGCGGCTGCTGCTCGCCGACGTTCGCCGGCTGCCGCTGCGCGCGCAGGCGCTGGACGCGGTGTTCGCCGCGGGACTGATCTCTCATCTGCCGCAACCGGCCGAGAACTTGGCGGAGCTGGCCAGGGTCGTGCGACCCGGCGGCAGGCTGGCTCTGTTCCATCCCATCGGCAGAGCCGCGCTGGCCGCCCGCCAGGGACGGCGGATCACGGACGACGATCTGCGCGCGGAGCCCAATCTGCGCCCCCTGCTGGCCGGTTCGGGCTGGCGACTGGAGTCGTACACCGACGAGGACTCCCGGTTTCTGGCCCTGGCCACCCGCCAGGACGTAGCTCCGGTGAACCACCCGGGCGCGCGCCCCTGAACATGACCGTGAGACCGACTCCTGGCAGGCCTTCGGGCAGGTCAGGGCCGGGGCCGCGACAGGGCCTCTTCTGCCAGGGGGCCGCCGACCGTACGTTGGAGGAGCGGACCGTGACAGCCGTACGGGCCGTACCTCGCCAGGCAGCAGGGAGAAGGTGGTCCCGGTGTTCAGCAGACTGCGCAGGATCCTTGTGTCGGACCGTGCCGGCACACCGTCCGCGAAGCATCCCCGGACGCGACAGCACAACATATTCGAGGCCGCCGCCACCTATGTGTCGGCGTGTGCGGAGGACGATCAGCGGCAGATCGACGAGTCGTCCGGCTGGGTCTCGCCGGAGGCGCTCTCCTTCGGTGTCGGCGAACTCGCCTGCCGGGCGGTCATCGCGCTCGCCCGCGAACGGGACGAGTCGCCGCAGACCGTGGCACGCAGCCTGCTCGGCCTGCCGGCCGCGTGACGGCCCGGCTCCCGGTAGCCCGGGACAGCCGCTGCCCCTCGTCGCGCGGCCCGCGCGTCGGGGCGCCTCGAAGCCTGCGGAACCGGGCCCTTCCAAAGCCTCGACGTCCAGGTTACTCACTGGTTAAGGTGCGCCGACAACCGATCGGACGAGGAGACGCTGTGGCCGGGACGGACGACTCCATGGACAGTTCCACGGGCGAGTCCGTGGACGACGACGCGCTGTATGTGCTGACCGCCGCGCTGCTGACACCCGCGCGGTTCCCGGCCGCGCTCGGCGACGACTATCCGCAGGCCTGCGCCGCCCTCGGAGTCGAGCCGTACCCCCGGGGATACGGCCTGATCATGGGCCAGGACGGCGACGGCGCCCGCTGGACCGTGGTGGTGGACGACGTGTCGCTGGTCGCCGTCGCGATCGCGTCCTGGGACTGCGGTATGGAGCACGACCTGTCGCCGGACGAGCGCTCCGTGGTTGCCGCGCTGCCCGGCTGGCCGATCGCTCTCGCGGTCGCGGCGCCCGGAATACCGGCCCCGCATGATCCGGAGCCCGAACCCGGCTCCGAGGAGGGGTACGGCGCACGCCCGGCGCTCGTACCGCCCGACACCGGCACCTGGGGACCGGCCCAGCGGCGCCTCGGCGCGGACGAGATCGCCAAGCACTGGCCGGCGTGGCGGGAACAGCTCGACAACGCAACGGACACCCCCGAGGCCTCCCCGGGCGCGGCACCCTCCCACGAAGGGGTTCTGCGCGTGCTGAAGGAATTGCGTGGTTATGTGGAAACGGCTCCGCCGCCCGGCCGGGTCCGTTCCGGCTTCGCCCCGGACGAGGCGCGGATGCTGCGCGCCGACGGGCCCGGCTGGTCCTTTGTCGCACGGACCGACGACATCGCGTTCGTCCTGCTGGACGAGGAACCGGGCGAGGTGCTGCCGGTGGGCCGGGGCAGCGAACTTCCCGGGCTGCTCAAGGCGCTCGACGAGACGGCCGTACGACCGGCGTGACACCCGTCGCCGCCTTCGCCGCGGAGCGCTCCCGGGCTCCGGTGCGCGACACCGCTCAGCGCCAAAGCGACCTGCGCACCGCGCCGAGGCGACGCACCTCCTTCGGCGGAGTCGCGACAGCCGTCCGCGGGGCGCGGACCCTCCGATCCACGGCCCCACGGACGATCGGTCCCACGGACAGCCCTCAGGGCGCGCTCGACGCGGCGTCCCGCCGACTCAGCGGCCTATCTCCTTGCGGCTGATCCGGCGCAGCCTTTGCCGCTGCGACGGGTCCAGCATCAGATACGCGACCGCCGGCACTCCGAGCACCACCAGCAGCGAGAACCAGAATCCGATCAGCGGAATCAGCAGAAGGCCTACGGCCACTCCCCCGATGGCGATCTTTGCTCTTGTCGACATCTCGACGCCTCCTTCGCGGCCAGGCCGCTCCCTGATCAGTGAACGCACAGCGTCGTCCGCCAGTTCCACTATGCGCCCGTGCGCAGCGGTTCGCCGACATCGTGCCGATGTCCAAGGGCCTGGCGGTACGAGTCGATCAGCCCGGTCTCGGTGTACCGGACCCGGGTGAGGCACAGTGCGCGCCCACCAGCGGCCGGGCGAACCGCAGGTGGGGGCGCGGCATGCCGGGGAAGATGTGGTGCTCGATCTGGTAGTTCAGCCCACCGAGGAACAGTCCGGAACGCCCACGCCGCACCGTGAGTCAGGTCACGGGGATCCCCCGACCCGGATGCCCTCACCGTGAGGTACCCTCGGCGGCTCCGACCCACAGTAGTCAAACTTGAGGAATGCGTCTTCGCTGTGCACAGGCTTCCCGCGGCAACGCTCTCCCGGATCCCCGAACTCGCCCGCTGTTCCACGGTCTTCATCCCGGCGGATCCCGCCCGCACCGGCCGGATCGCCTACTGGCATCCCGACAGCTACTGGCAACCCGACAGCGCGGAACCACCGTCCGGCACGGAGCCGCTGTCCGCTCTCGGCTCCGTGGCGGAGCTGACCGTCGTCGGCACCGACGCCAGGCCTCTCACGGTCAGGGCGCTGCTGATCCCCGTACCCGACGCGCTGCCGCTCCTGACCAGGGCCCGAGTCGCGGCGGGCGCCTCGCCGTCGGCGGCGTTCTGGGGCGCCGCCGCACTGCTCGGCCTTCAACTCGCTGCCCGTGGACGGCTGTTGCCCGGACTGAGCGGTACGGATCACGACGCGTGGCGGGCCGGCCCGCTGACCGCCGAGGACCGGGAGCGGATCCGGGCGCTCGCCGCCTCGATGCCGCCCACCGCGCACGCCGCCCCGCTGCCCCCGACGTCCTGCGGACCACTCCTTCTGCCCGAGCCCGCACGGCTCTTGAAGGACTTCCTCGACGCGATCATCGACGGGCTTCCGCGCACACCCGCCGCGCCGATCGCAACGGCGGGATCCGCCTTCACCGCCGTATCACCGCGCCGGTTTCCCGGGCTGCGGGACTGGGCCGCCGATGTGGCCGCCGGGCACGACGCGGGCGTACGGCTCTCCCTGCGGGTGGAGCTGCCCGGCCTCCCGCACGGCGAGGTCCGGGGCGATTCGCAGGCCGACCGCGAACCGGCGGATGGCGAACTCCCCGGCCGGGACGGCGACATGACAGGAGGGTCCGTTTTCCGTGCCGTGCCTCAGATACACAGCGTCAGCGACCCCTCGGTCGTCGCCGACGCGACCGACGTATGGACCGGAGCGACTGCCGGTGCGGCGTTCGGCCCGCGCGCCCGGATGGACGCCCTGCTGGCCCTGCGCCGCGCCGCCCGTGTCTGGCCACCGCTCGCCCCGCTGCTCTCGGCCGCCGTACCCGACTCCATCGAGCTCGCGGACGAGGAGATCACGGAACTGCTGGGCGAGGCGTCCGAGGCACTCGCCGCGACCGGCGTTCAGGTGCACTGGCCCAAGGAGCTGGCACGCGCGCTGACGGCGCGCGCGGTCATCGGCCTGCCGGACACCACTGCCGGCACGGAAGGCCAGGACGTCCACGGCGCACACGACGACCCCGACGACAGCCGCCGGCGCGGTCGCACCGAAGCGGATCTTCCCTCCTTCCTCTCCGCCGACGCGCTCCTCGCCTTCGACTGGCACTTCGCACTGGGCGATCAGCGGCTCAGCCGTGCCGAGCTGGACCGGCTTGCCGAGTCGAGCCGCCCGGTGGTACGGCTGCGCGACCAGTGGGTGCTCATCGATCCGGCGCAGGCCCGGCGCGCCCGGGAGAAGCGGGACCGCGCCATCGCGCCGATCGACGCGCTCGGCGCCGTACTGACCGGCTCCACCGAAGTGGACGGACAACGGGTCGAGGTACGGGCGGTGGGCCCGCTCGCCCGGCTGCGCGAGCGCATCGCCGACCCCGAGGGCACCGGACACCCGGAGCAGGACATCGCGCAACCGGCGGCGCTCGACGCGACGCTGCGCGACTACCAGCTCCGCGGCCTCAACTGGCTGCACCGGATGACCTCGCTCGGTCTCGGCTGCGCACTCGCCGATGACATGGGGCTCGGCAAGACCATCACCCTCATCGCGCTCCACCTGCACCGGCAGACCGACGCGTCGGCCGCGGGACCCACTCTGGTCGTCTGCCCGGCGTCCCTGATGGGCAACTGGCAGCGCGAGATCGAGCGGTTCGCGCCCGGTACGCCCGTGCGCCGCTTCCATGGCGCTTCGCGCGGCCTGGAAGCCCTGGAGGAAGGGGAGTTCGTCCTCACCACGTATGGAACGATGCGGCTCGACGCGGAGAAACTCGACGGGCCGGACTGGGGCATGGTCGTCGCCGACGAGGCCCAGCACATCAAGAATCCCTTCTCCGCCACCGCCAAGCAGCTCCGCATCATCGGCGCCAGGGCCAGGGTCGCACTCTCCGGCACCCCCGTGGAGAACAACCTCTCCGAGCTGTGGGCGATCCTCGACTGGACAACTCCCGGCCTGCTGGGCCGCCTCGGCACCTTCCGCAGCCGCTACGCGCGGTCCGTCGAGAGCGGCGAGGATCCGGCGGCCGCCGAACGGCTCGCCGCGCTGGTCCGCCCTTTTCTGCTGCGCCGCCGCAAGTCCGATCCGGGCATCGCCCCCGAGCTGCCGCCCAAGACCGAGACCGACCGGGCCGTCTCCCTCACCACGGAGCAGGCGGGGCTGTACGAAGCGGTGGTACGGGAGACCCTCGCGGCGATCGCGGAGGCCGACGGTATGGAACGCCGAGGGCTGATCGTCAAGCTGCTCACCGCACTCAAACAGATCTGCAACCACCCGGCGCAGTATCTGAAGGAGGAGCTGCCACGCCTCGCCGACCGCTCGGGAAAGCTGGAGCTGCTGGACGAGTTGCTCGACACCATCCTGGCGGAGGGCGCGAGCGTGCTCGTCTTCACCCAGTACGTACAGATGGCGCTGCTGCTCGAACGGCATCTGGCGGCGCGTGGCGTACCGACCCGGTTCCTGCACGGCGGGACGCCGATCGCCGAGCGCGAGGCGATGGTCGAAGGCTTCCAGAACGGTGAAGTGCCGGTCTTCCTGCTGTCGTTGAAGGCGGCGGGCACCGGGCTCAATCTCACCCGCGCCGAACATGTCGTGCACTTCGACCGCTGGTGGAACCCCGCTGTCGAGGCGCAGGCGACGGACCGTGCGTACCGCATCGGACAGCACCGGCCCGTGCAGGTGCACCGCATGATCACCGAAGGCACGATCGAGGACCGGATCGCCGGCATGCTGGCCCGCAAGCAGGCGCTGGCCGATTCCGTACTCGGCTCCGGCGAGGCGGCCCTGACCGAACTGACCGACGCCGAACTGGCGGACCTGGTGGAACTGCGAGGGGGCGAGCGATGAGCCGTTCGACGAACCGTGCGTATGGCGACATCGACGAAGACAACGCCAGTACGGAAGACAACGCCGGTACGGATGACACCGTCGGGAGCGACCGTGCGGTCGGTGCCGTCGCTCCCGACGACCACGAGCGCACGTTCGCCGCGCTGGCACCCGTCCCCGGCCGGGGTTTCGCCCGGACCTGGTGGGGCCGGGCCTGGCTGAAGGCGCTGGAGGACACCGCGCTCGACGGCGCGCAACTGAAGATGGGGCGCCGGCGTGCCCGCGAGGGCGCCGTCGGCGCCGTGTCCGTACGGCCGGGCCGGATCACCGCGGTCGTACAGGACCGGGACGGCACCGCGCAGCGCAGCGATGTGCTGTGGCAGCCGCTGAGCGAGGAGGAGTGGGACCGCTTTCTGGACATGGCGGTCGACCGGGCAGGCCATATCGCGGCGCTGCTGGACCGGGAGATGCCGCCGCACCTGGTGGAGGACGCGGCCGGCGCCGGGGTCGAACTGCTCCCGGGCATAGGTGACTTGGAGCCGGAATGCGGCTGCGAGGCCTGGGACCACTGTCCGCACTCCGCGGCTCTGTGCTATCAGATGGCCCGGCTGCTGGACCAGGATCCGTTCGTCCTGCTCCTGATGCGCGGCCGTGGCGAGCGGCGGCTCCTCGACGAGTTGCAGGTACGCAGCATCGCGCGCGCCGCTCGCACGTCCCCCGAGAAGCGGGGCGTGGAGGAACCGGCCGACGAGATGTCCGGCCTACCTGGCGTACCGGCCGCGGAGGCCTTCGCGGCAGGCGACCGGCTGCCGCCCCTTCCCGCTCCCCCGCCGCTGCCGTCGGCGCCGGGACATCCTCCGGCCCTCGACACGGAAGGCGCGGCGCCGTCGGGCGTCGACGCGGACACCCTGGAGTTCCTGGCCGCCGACACGGCGACACGGGCCCTGCGGCTGCTGTCCGACGCGCTGTCACCTGATCATGGACTACAGCCGCTGGAACCGGAATTGACGGAGCGTCAGGATGCCGTGCGACTCGCCGCCTCGGCCTCCGATCCCCGTCTCGCCGCCCGTCTGGCCTCGGGCAGCGGCCGGCAGCGTCCCGAACTGGACCTCGCGGTGCGCGCCTGGCGGTACGGGGGCGCGGCGGCGCTCGCCGTGCTGGAAGAGGAATGGACGCCGGGGCCCGACGCCCTCGCGCGGGCGACGGCGGCTCTCGAAGCGGCCTGGGAGGACGGTGACCGCCCACGGCTGCGCGCCGACAGCAGGGCTCCGGGCGGCGGTCGCTGGACCCTGGGCGACGCGCGCGTCCAGCTGCGTCACGGACCCGACGGACGCTGGTGGCCGTACCGCGAGGAGCACGGCCGCTGGGTCCCGGCGGGCCCCGCCGGTCACGATCCCGCCGAGGCCCTGGCGGGCCTGCTGAGCGAGGAGAGCATCGACTGAACGAGGCCCCGCCCCGGCCGCAGGGCGTGTGGAACGAGGACTGAAGGCGCTCCGCGGCACGGTTGCCCGGCCGGGGCCGCCGGAGCGAGGATGGTCGGGTCCGGTGACATCCCGACCGGGAGGCCGTGTTGACCGACACATGGGTGGCGCTGGAGGCGGGCGCCGATCCGGCGCGACGCCGTGGTGCGCTGCGCCGGGCGTACGAGTCGTTCGCGTCGGCGGGACGGGTCGAGCGGCCCGTGCGGCCCGTCGTCGCCGCTTCCTGGCTGCGGTCGGCCCGCGCGCGTGTCAGCCAGGAGGGCGGCGCGAGCGTCGAGTTGTCGGACGAGCGACTCGTCGCGTACCGGGACGCTCATCCGCTGGCGCGGGTGATGCCGGTCTTCCGTGAGCTGATGGGCGCGTACGCCATGGACGGCGAGCATCTGATGGCGGTCTGCGACGCGCACGGCCGGCTGCTCTGGGTGGAGGGCCACCGGGCGACCCGGCTGCTCGCGGCGCGGATGAACTTCGTACCGGGAGCCCGCTGGTCGGAGACCGCTACCGGTACGAACGCACCGGGCACGGCCCTCGCCGTGGACCGGCCCGTGCAGGTCTTCGCCGCCGAGCACTTCCAGCGGCCCGTGCACCCCTGGACCTGCGCGGCGGCGCCCGTCCACGATCCGCACAGTGGACGGCTGCTCGGCGCGGTGGACATCACCGGTGGGGACGGGCTGGCACACCCCCACAGCCTGGCGTTCGTCTCCGCGGTCGCGCGGGCCGCGGAATCACAGCTGGCCCTGCTCGCGCCACCGCCGACGACCGGATCCGTGCGGCTCGCCGCGCTGGGGCGGGACGAGGCGCTGTTGGTCGCGGACGGCCGCAAGGTCAGGCTGAGCCGCCGGCACAGCGAGATCCTCACCCTGCTGGCACGCCGCCCGGAGGGCGTCGTCGGGGACGAACTGCTGGTGGATCTGTACGAGGACGAGTCGGTCACCCCGGTCACCCTGCGCGCCGAACTCTCCCGGCTGCGCGGTCTGCTCGGCCCCGGACTGCTGCGCTCGCGCCCGTACCGGCTGGCCGCGCCGGTCGACTCGGACGCCGACGCCGTGGCCCGGCGGCTGGCCTCCGGGGCGGTGGCCTCCGCGATGAGCGTGTACGCGGGTCCTCTGCTGCCCTCCTCGCGGGCGCCCAGGGTGGTACGGCTGCGGCGGCGGCTCGCGGACCAGCTCCGGGCGGCGCTCATCGCGCGCGGGGATCCGGGGCTGCTGGCCGACTGGGCGTACAGCCCGTGGGGCGAGGACGACCTGCCCGTATGGCGCGCGCTCGCCTCCGTACTGCCCTTACCGCAGCGTCCGGCCGCGCTGGCACGTGTCGGCGAACTCGAGGCGCGGCACGGCTCCTGACGCCCGGTCTCCGGCGGCAGCGCTCCTGCCCCCGGCACGCACCGCACGCCTGACCGGCACGCTCCGCACGACGCGTTCCCGACGGCCCCGACCCGCCGACGCCCTGTCCCGGCCCGCACGCCTGTGGAGGCCTTCCCGCAGGCGAAACCGGGCATACCTCCTTACTGTCGTGGGATAGAGCACCCCCGGTGCGTGGCCCGTAGGACCGGCCGGACCTCCCCGGGTGTCCCCATCCGGACAGCCGGACAGGAGGAACCTTCATGCCGGAGCTGTTCATCGGCGGTACGTGGACCGCGGCTGTCGGCGGGCAGGTGCGCGAGATCCGCTGCCCCGCGGACGGCACCCTGGTCGCGACCGTCGACGAGGGCGGGCCGAAGGACGCGGTGGCGGCGATCGCCGCCGCGCGTGACGCCTTCGACCGGGGTCCCTGGCCGGCCACCCCGGCCGCCGAGCGGGGCCGACTGCTGCTGCGCGTCGCCGACCTGCTGGAACGTGACAAGGCGGTACTCGCCCGAGCTGAATCCCTGGACACCGGGAAGCGGCTCGTGGAGAGCGAGTACGACATGGACGACATCGCCGACTGCTTCCGCTACTTCGGCAATCTGACGGCGGCGGGCGGCACCGACCGGATCATCGACACCGGCAACCCCGAGGTGGACAGCCGGGTGGTGCACGAGCCGGTCGGTGTGTGCGCGCTGATCACGCCCTGGAACTATCCGCTCCTCCAGACCGCCTGGAAGGTCGCCCCGGCGCTCGGGGCGGGCAACACCTTCATTCTCAAACCGAGCGAGCTGACCCCGCACACCGCCGTTCTCCTGATGCGGCTGCTTGCCGAGGCCGGGCTGCCCGACGGCGTAGCGAACCTCGTTCTCGGCACCGGCCCGGCCGTCGGCGCGCCACTCACCGAGGACCCGCGCGTCGACATGGTGTCGTTCACGGGCGGGCTGGTCACCGGCCGGCGCATCATGGCCGCCGCGGCTGGGACCGTGAAGAAGATCGCCCTGGAGCTGGGCGGCAAGAACCCCAATGTCGTCTTCGCCGACGCCGACTACGAGGCCGCGGTCGACTACGCCCTGACGGCGGTGTTCCTGCACTCGGGTCAGGTCTGCTCGGCAGGCGCGCGACTGCTGGTACAGGACAAGATGCACGACGCGTTCGTCGAGGACGTGGTGGTGCGCGCCCGCGCCATCCCGCTGGGCGGTCCGTTCGACGAGCACGCCCGCACCGGGCCACTGATCTCGGCCGCTCACCGCGACAAGATCGAGGCCTATGTGGCGGCCGGTCTGGCCGAGGGCGCGGTGCTGCGCTGCGGTGGCGCACGGCCCGACGACCCGGCGCTGAGTGACGGCTTCTACTATCTGCCGACCGTGCTGGACGAGTGCACCCCGGAGATGTCCGTGGTGCGTGACGAGTCGTTCGGCCCGGTCCTCACGGTGGAACGGTTCCGGGACGAGAACGAGGCCGTCGCGCTGGCCAACGACACGGTCTACGGGCTGTCGGGGGCGGTCTGGTCGCAGGATGCCGGCCGGGCGCACCGGGTGGCCTCCCGGATGCGGGCAGGCACCGTATGGATCAATGACTTCCAGCCCTACGTGCCGCAGGCGGAGTGGGGCGGGATGAAACAGTCCGGCTTCGGCCGCGAGCTGGGGCCCGCAGGGCTGGCGGAGTACCAGGAGGCCAAACATGTGTGGCGCAATCTCGCCCCGCGGCCGCTGGGGTGGTTCGAGTGAGTACGGGAGAGGGCCAGGGGCCCTCGGAGCCGTCCGGGCCCGGTCCGTCGGAGCCGTCGGTGCCCGCGTCGAAGGGCCGTACCCCCGAGGACATCCAGAGCCAGGACGACGACGATTCGCTCAAGGCCTTCGGCTACAAGCCGGAGTTGAAGCGTACCCTCGGCAACTTCCACACCTTCGCGGCCGGGATCAGCTACATCTCGATCCTGACCGGCACTTTCCAGCTCTTCTACTTCGGAGTCAAGTTCGCGGGGCCCGGCTACTGGTGGTCCTGGCCGATGGTGTTCCTCGGTCAGCTGATGGTGGCCCTGTGTTTCTGCGAGCTGGCCGCCCGTTATCCCGTCGCCGGTTCGATCTACAACTGGTCCAAGAAGCTCGGCGGACCTCATGTCGGCTGGCTGGGCGGCTGGATGATGGTGACGGCGACCATGGTCTCGCTCTCCGCGGTCGCCCTCGCGTACCAGATCACGCTGCCGCAGATCTCCAGCGCCTTCCAGTTCGTCGGGGACGGCAGCGGATCGACCGACGCGGCGAAGAACGCCGTCCTGCTCGGCACGGTACTGATCGTCTTCACCACTCTGGTCAACGCCTTCGGCGTCAAGCTGATGGCCACCATCAACTCCACCGGGGTGATGGTCGAGCTGATCGCCGCCGTCGTACTGATCGGACTGCTGGCCGCGCACATCACCCGCGGCCCCGCCGCGCTCGTCCGGACCGACGGTTTCGGCGCCGGGCAGCCGCTCGGTTACTTCGGCGCCTTCCTGACCGCGTCGCTGGCCTCCGCGTATGTGATGTACGGATTCGACACGGCGTCCTCGCTGGGCGAGGAGTCGCACAACCCGAGGCGCAACGCGCCGCGCGCGATCCTGCGGGCCCTGATCGCCTCCTTCCTCATCGGCGGGCTCATCCTTCTCTTCGCGCTGCTGGCCGTGCCCGATCTGCACTCCAAGAGCCTGTCCGTGGACGGACTCCAGTACGTGGTGCTCTCGACGCTCGGCTCGACCGTGGGCCAGATCGTGCTGTGGTGCGTGGTCGTCGCCATCACCGTCTGCGCGCTGGCGGTGCACGCCGCGGGTATCCGGCTGGCGTTCGCGATGGCCCGCGACAACTGTCTCCCGGCATCCTCGTTGATCGCCAAGGTGAGCCCCCGGTTCGGCACCCCGGTGGTGCCCGCGATCTTCATCGGGCTGGTCGCCATCGCCATCCTGGTCATCAACATCAACCAGCCACAGATCTTCTCGGTGATCACCAGCATCGCGATCATCATGATCTATGTCGCCTATCTCCTGGTCACCACACCCATGCTGATCCAGCGGCTGCGTGGCACCTGGAAGCCCGCCGAGGGGCACTTCACGCTCGGCAGATTCGGGCTGCCGGTCAATGTCCTCGCAGTGCTGTGGGGTCTGGCCATGTCGCTCAACCTCGCCTGGCCGCGCCCCGAGGTGTACAACGCGACCGCGCCGTTCCACTGGTATCTGCGCTGGGGCGCGTTCCTGTTCGTCGGCATCGTCGCCGGTGGCGGCTTCGCCTACTACTGGCTGGTCCAGCGGGGGCGCACCGGCACCCTCGAAGCACACCGGTCAGCGGCGACGCAACCGCCACCCGCCGCCCCCACGGCCTGAGTCGGACCTCTCGATCTGGAGCAGCGATGTCAGCGGAAAACCCTCTGCACGAGTTCGACTACGTGGTGGTAGGCGGCGGTACCGCCGGGTCGGTGGTGGCCGCGCGGCTGACCGAGGACCCGGATGTCACCGTCTGCGTACTGGAAGCCGGTCCCTCCGACGTCGGCGACGACAACATCCTCGTGCTCGACCGGTGGATGGCCCTGCTGGAGTCCGGATACGACTGGGACTACCCGGTCGAGCCGCAGGAGAACGGCAACAGCTTCATGCGCCACGCCCGTGCCAAGGTGCTCGGCGGCTGTTCCTCGCACAACTCCTGCATCGCCTTCTGGGCCCCGGCCGAGGACCTCGACGAGTGGGGCGCCCTGGGCTGTACGGGGTGGAGCGCCGCGGACTGCTACCCGCTCTACCGGCGGCTGGAGACCAACGACGCGCCCGGGGACCACCACGGCCGCTCCGGACCGGTCACCATCCGTACCGTCCCTCCCCACGACCCGTGCGGTACGGCCCTGTTGGCCGCCTGCGCCGCCGCCGGTATTCCCACCACGCCCTTCAACACCGGCTCCACGGTGGTGCGTGGCGCCCACTGGTTCCAGATCAACGCCCGTACGGACGGCACCCGTTCCTCCGCCTCGGTGTCGTATCTGCACCCCGTTCTGGGCAAGCGGCCGAATCTGGAGATCCGTACCGGTCTCCAGGCCCGACGGCTGCTGTTCGACGACGACCGGCGCTGTACGGGCGTCGAATATCTGGAGCCCGACACCATCCACAGCGGCGCTGTCGCGGCACGGCGCGAAGTGATCGTCTCCTGCGGGGCCATCGACTCGCCGAAGCTGCTGATGTTGTCGGGCATCGGGCCGGGCGGGCATCTGCGGGACGTCGGCGTGGATGTACGGGTGGACTCCCCCGGTGTCGGCTCGCACCTCCAGGACCATCCGGAGGGCGTGATCATGTGGGAGGCGAAGCGGCCCATGGTCACCTCCTCCACCCAGTGGTGGGAGATCGGCATCTTCGCCGACACCGAACCGGGCCTGGACCGCCCGGACTTGATGTTCCACTACGGCTCGGTGCCGTTCGACATGAACACCTACCGGCGCGGCTATCCCACCACCGACAACGCCTTCTGTCTCACACCGAATGTCACCCGGGCCCGGTCCCTGGGAACGGTCCGGCTGCGCACCCGCGACTTCCGGGACAAGCCGGAGGTCGACCCGCGCTACTTCACCCACGAGCACGACATCAGGGTGATGACCTACGGGCTGCGGCTGGCCCGGGAGATCGCCGCCCAGGCGCCGATGGCCGACTGGACCGGCGCCGAGCTGGCACCGGGGCCGGCCGCGCAGAGCGACGACGAGCTGTTCTCGTACATCCGGCAGACCCACAACACCGTCTACCACCCGGCGGGCACGGTACGGATGGGGGCGCCGGGCGACCCGGACTCGCCGCTCGACCCGGAACTGCGGGTCAAGGGCGTCACGGGGCTGCGCGTGGCCGACGCGTCCGTGATGCCGTTCCTGCCGGCCGTCAATCCCTGCATCACCACGATGATGATCGGCGAGAAGTGCGCGGACATGGTGAAGGCCGGCAGCGTCCCGCGTTGAGTATCGCGCCGATGCGATCCGAACGGTCGGCATCGGGCCGACGCAACGTACTCGCAACGTCCCGGTCTCTAGCCTGTGGCGTGGGCGCCGTCCAACGGCGGGCGGCGCCGGACCCCGGGAGGCCACAGAGATGTCCCGTTACGCAGCGCCAGGCAGTGAGGGCGCGATCGTCTCGTACCAATCGCGCTACGACCACTGGATCGGCGGTGAGTACGTTCCGCCGGCCCGCGGCCAGTACTTCGAGAATCCCAGCCCGGTCAACGGCCGCCCCTTCACCGAGATCGCCCGTGGCACCGCCGAGGACGTGGAGCGCGCGCTGGACGCGGCACACGGCGCGGCCCCGGCCTGGGCGAGGACATCCGCCGCGGACCGGGCCTCCGTCCTCAACCGGATCGCCGACCGGATGGAGGCACATCTGGAGGAACTGGCGGTCGCCGAGAGCTGGGAGAACGGCAAACCGGTACGAGAGACCCTCGCCGCCGACATCCCGCTCGCCATCGACCACTTCCGCTACTTCGCGGGCGCGTTGCGCGCCCAGGAGGGCACGCTCAGCGAGCTCGACGACGACACCGTCGCGTACCACTTCCACGAGCCGCTCGGTGTGGTCGCGCAGATCATCCCGTGGAACTTCCCGATCCTGATGGCGACGTGGAAGCTGGCGCCCGCACTGGCCGCGGGGAACGCCGTCGTGCTGAAGCCCGCGGAGCAGACCCCGGCCTCGATTCACCTCTGGATGAGCCTGATCGCCGATCTGCTGCCGCCGGGCGTCGTCAACATCGTCAACGGCTTCGGCGTAGAGGCGGGCAAACCGCTGGCGTCCAGCTCGCGCGTGGCCAAGGTCGCCTTCACCGGTGAGACCACGACGGGGCGGCTGATCATGCAGTACGCCTCCGAGAACATCAAGCCGGTCACCCTGGAACTGGGCGGCAAGAGCCCGAACCTGTTCTTCGACGACGTGTGGGCCGCGGACGACGAATTCCGCGACAAGGCGCTCGAAGGCTTCACCATGTTCGCGCTGAACCAGGGCGAGGTGTGCACCTGTCCGTCGCGGGCGCTGATCCAGGAGGGGCACTACAACGAGTTCCTGGAGGCGGGTGTGGCCCGCACGAAGGCGATCGTGCCGGGCAACCCGCTGGACACCGACACGATGATCGGCGCCCAGGCCTCCAACGACCAGCTGGAGAAGATCCTTTCGTATCTGGACATCGGACAGCAGGAGGGCGCCAAGGTCCTGACGGGTGGTCAGCGGATCGAGCACGGCGGCGAACTGGCCGGTGGTTTCTACGTCCAGCCCACGATCTTCGAGGGCCACAACCGTATGCGGATCTTCCAGGAGGAGATCTTCGGTCCCGTACTCGCCGTGACGTCGTTCAGCGACTTCGACGACGCGATCAAGACCGCGAACGACACGCTGTACGGACTCGGCGCGGGCGTATGGACTCGGGACATGAACACCGCCTACCGCGCGGGACGCGCGATCCAGGCGGGCCGGGTCTGGACGAACTGCTACCACGCCTACCCGGCGCATGCCGCGTTCGGTGGCTACAAGCAGTCCGGCATCGGCCGCGAGAACCACCGGATGATGCTGGACCACTACCAGCAGACGAAGAATCTGCTGGTGTCGTATGCGCCGAAGAAGCTGGGCTTCTTCTAGACCCAGAAAAAAGGGGCGCCTGACAGGCAGGACACCTGTCAGGCGCCCTCCGCAGCGTACGGCGCCGGTTTGGCCAACCGGCGATCGTGGTCTGTGTTGCGCTCGCTCCTCGGAGATGAGGACGGGGCATCACGCACGCGCATGCCACCGCTGGCCATGGGGCCGAAAGGGCGCGTCTTCGCCCTTCAGGTGGCCGAACTGAATGCTGTGTCACGGGTATTGCGGCTGGCCCACTTCGTTCACAGACCGCCCGCGCGATTGACGTCCTCTATCCGGGAATCGGTCAAGTTGCCGCTCTTGTACGCCGTGTTGGCCTTCTTGATCGACGAGACAAAGGGGGAGCCTGCTTGCTTCAAGCGGTGCGTAGGCATCAATGACTGTGCGGCCGAACCCTCTGCCGCGAATGATTATCGGTTAATCGGTCCATGGCTGAATACTTCATTATGAGGATTTTGGTTCACTTCTCGGAATGGGACCGTCTGACTATCATGAGTGCCACCTGAATTCCGTGAAGGACTGAAAGGTGAGTGCCCGGTGCATGACCGATGGATCACATCGACACTCCAGATGTACGAGGGGGACTCGCGTTTCGCTCATGCGTATGTCGGCGTGGACGGAAAGATGGTCTCTTTATCGCGCGCCGAACTGCTCGCGGCAGTGCGCGCCTCGGCCGGTGGGCTGGTCGCCGCCGGGTTGGACCCAGGGGATCGGGTCGCGCTTGTCGCCGGTGAGCCAGGGCCCTTCGTGCACGCGTTCCTCGGGGCCGTCTGGGCCGGCCTTGTGCCGGTGCCGGTTCCTCCGCCGCCTCAACTCGGGCGCCGAGACGCCTGGCGCGAGGCACTTGACGAAGCCCTGACCGTCGCCCATGCGCGCATCGTCGTCGCACCGGAGGCGACACTGCCGCTGCTGTCCGGCCTGCGTCCGTGCCCCCGTTCATACGCGTACGAATTCCTCGGTACCGCCGAGGCGGCCGGTCCGCGGGAGCCTGTCCCCTACTGTCCCGACCGGATCGTGTATCTCCAGTTCAGCAGTGGCAGCACCGGCCGTCCTCGTGCGGTGGCCGCGACCGCCGGTGCGGTGAACGCCAACGCGCACGCCATCATGCGGGACGGGCTGGCCGCCGACCCCGACCATGATCAGGCGGTGAGCTGGTTGCCGCTCCACCACGACATGGGGCTGGTCGGATTCGTGCTCGCCCCGCTGGTGGTCGGCGTGCCGGTGACCCTGTTGCCCGCGCAGGCGTTCGTCCGCGACCCCGGGGTGTGGATGCGCACGATGTCCCGGGTGAAGGCCACCATCACCTTCGCTCCGAACTTCGCCTTCGGGCTCGCCGCCAGGCGGAATCGTCCCGAGGACATCGCCGGTCTCGATCTGTCACGGGTGCGCGTCCTCGGCTGTGGAGGAGAGCCGGTCAACGCGAGCACGCTCCGTCGGTTCACCGAGGTGTACGCGGCCGCGGGACTGGATCCGGCCGCGGTGCTCCCCTGCTTCGGGCTGGCCGAGTCGACTCTCGCGGTGACCTTCGGGACGCGGGGGCGCGGTGCACGGACCGACGCCGTGTCACCTGCCGTCCTGCGGGATACGGACCGGGCGGTTCCGCCCGCCGGCGAGGAAGAGCCGCTGGAGGTGATGAACTGCGGCAGGCCGTTTCCGGGGCACGAGGTCGCTGTGGTCGACGGTCTCGGGGCGCAGAGCCCCGACCGCTCCGTCGGAGAGATCTGGGTCCGTGGTCCCTCGGTCGCCGCGGGGTACGTCGGTGACGCCGAGGCCACCGCGCGGACCTTCCGCGAGGACGGCTGGCTGCGTACCGGGGACCGGGGTTATCTCGCGGACGGCGAACTGCACGTCACGGGGCGGGTGAAGGACGTACTGGTCGTCAACGGCCGCAATATCGACCCGACTCGCCTCGAATGGCTGGTGGAGGCGGTGCCCGGGGCCCGCGCCGGAGGCGTGGTGGCCTTCACCCGGCCCTCGTCGTCCACGGAAGAGGTTGTCGTGATCGTGGAGTGCCACCCGGACGCCGCACCCGGGCTGGACAGCGCGATCCGGGAAGTCGTGGCAGAGCACCTGGCGCTGACCATCGGTGAGGTCGTCACAGCCGGGCCCGGGACGATCCTCAGGACGACGTCGGGGAAACCGCGCCGCCAGGAGATGCGCGGCAGATACCTCGCCGGACAACCGGCCGTCGCGAAACCGCACGCGGAGACACATGATGTCCACAGCGGCTGAGATCGACATCAGCTATGGAGTGAGCCCCGACTTCTTCCGCCTGTGGCTCGGTCAGGAACTGCACTACACCTGCGCGGTGTTCGACGACACCGACGACCTGCACGACGCGCAGCTCGCCAAGCTTGCCGTGATGTACGAGTACGCCCAGGTCCGGCCGGATTCCAGAGTGCTGGACATCGGGTGCGGCTGGGGCGGCACTCTCGCGCATCTGGCGGTCGACCGACAGGTCGGGGATGTGCACGGCATCACGCTCTCCCGCGATCAGCACGCGGAGATCGAGCGGCTGAACCTGCCGAACGTGACGGTCAGTTGTGTGGACTACCGCGACTACGAGCCACCGGGCAGGTTCGACGCGCTGATCTCGATCTGCATGATCGAGCACGCGTGCCGACCGGAGCAGGTCCGCGCCGGCGAGGCGGTGGACGTCTACCGGGACTACTTCCGAAGGGCCTGGGAATGGGCTGTGCCGGGCGCTTCCTTCGCCCTCCAGCACATCCTGGGCGACCGCGTCCCGCGCGACATCGCGGACATCCGGGAACTGGGCCGGTACAGCCGCCGTGTCTTCCCCGGCGGATTCGCTCCGCGCATGGAGCACATCGTGCGCGCGGTCGGCCCGTACTGGGAGATCGTCCGCCTCCGTACACGCCGTTCGGACTACGCGCGTACCTGTGGCCACTGGCGCGCACGCCTGCGGCGGAACGAGATGCTCATCCGCGCGACGTGGGGTGATGAACTTTTTATCGATTTCGATCGATATCTGACTTTTTGTATACGCGCCTTCGAGCAGGGGTACCACTCCCTGGCCCAGTGGTCGCTGCGGCGTATCGACTGATCAGGAGAGTGGCATGAACCGTGCCGAGGCACTCGCGGTACTGCAGAGCGCCGGTGAACACGTCAGTCATCACGAGCTGGGACCGTTGACCGCTGAAGCGGAACTGCAGGCGCTGGGCCTCGACTCCGTACAGCTCCTCGAAATGATCACGGTGGCTGAGCACAGCATCGGACTCCGCCTGCCGGACGAGGCATTCGGACGCGTACGTACGGTCGGTGATCTCTGCGAGGTGCTCATGGCGGCGGCCCCGGAGCGGCAAGCGGGCACTCGATGACCTCCCGTGCGCTGCGTGAGGCGTTCCACCGTGAGTACATGTCGTTCTTCGAACGGGCGGAACGCACCCGTCGCTGGAATCTCTTCGAGGATGTGCCCTGGGAGCGGCTCGACGGGGCTCCCAGGGACGAGCGGCTCGCGCTGTGCGCCGAGACGTTCTGCGGCGTGGAGATGTTCCTCCCGGACTATCTGCGCGAGCATCTGTCGCTGCTGGCCGGCGACTACGGCCAGGCGTGGTTCGCGGCGAACTGGGGTTACGAGGAGGCCAAACACTCTCTGGTGCTGCGCGAGTATCTGCGCCGCAGCGGGCAGCGCACCGAGGAGCAGTTGCACGACTACGCCGAGGAGATCATGGCCCGCCGGTGGCGGGCACCGCACAGCGAGCCGCGGCAGATGACGCTCTACCTCGCCGTGCAGGAGCTGACCACCTTCGTGATCTACCAGAAGCAGCGAGAGCTGGCGCGACGGACGGGCGATCCCGTACTGGCCGAGGTGTACCGGTTCATCGGGCGGGACGAGATGGCGCACGCCCGGTTCTACCAACGCATGCTCGCTCTGCACCTGGACGTCGACCGCGCGGGCACACTCACCGATCTCGCGCATGTGGTACGCACCTTCCGCATGCCGGCCCAGGATCTGCTGCCCGACTACGCCCACCGCACCGCCGTCATGCGTACGGCGGGGGTGGACGCCAGGGTGTTCTTCACCGAGGTGGTGCTGCCCCTGCTGGCCGCGCTGGGGCTCACCCGCGAGGACCTGTTCTCCGTCCCGGTCCGGCCGGCATCGGGCGCCTCCACCCGCACGGAGGGCTGAGCCATGGTCCCGATCGCGATCACCGGTATGGCCTGTCGTTTTCCCGGGGCGCCTGACCTCCATGGCTACTGGCGGCTCATCCACCGCGGCGTCGTGGTCGGCGGCCCCGTCGGCGGGCGGTGGAATCACGAGCCGTTCCACCGCCCGCAGGACCCCCGCGATCCCGATGGCTCCTACACCGACCGGGTGGCTCACCTCGACGACGTACGCTCCTTCGCGGCGTTGCACTACGGACTCCCTCCACGACGTGTGGAGGTCGCCGACCCTCAGCACCGGCTGCTGATCGAGCTGACCCGGGTGGCGCTGCAGGACGCGGGACTGGAACGCGGCCCGTTCCCCAGGGAGCGTACGGGGGTCTACGTCGGCGCCTCGGTGACCGAGTACAAGGACATGCTGACCTCCCGGATCCGGGCCCGTCAGCTCGCCCAGGGGGAGTTCGGGAGCGTGGACGCGGCGGACGCGGACCGTCTGACGGCCGCCGCCGACGCGGTCGCGCCGATGAACGCCTACACCGTGCCGGGCACGCTGCTGAACATGGCGGCGGCATCCGTCAGTTCCGTCTTCGATCTGGGCGGCCCGAGCTTCGTGGTGGACTCGGCGTGCTCCGCGTCCCTCGCCGCCGTGCACGAGGCGGTCACGCATCTGCGCGCCGGTCAGTGCGAGGTGGCCCTGGCCGGTGGGGTCTACCTCAATCTGGTGCCGGACAATCTCATCGGCTTCTCCCGCATCGGCGTCATGTCCCGCACCGGCGTCTGCCGCCCCTTCGACCGGCGTGCCGACGGATTCGTGCTCGGCGAGGGCGCCGGAATGGTGGTCCTCAAACGACTCACCGACGCCCTGCGCGACGGCGACCGGGTGTACGCGGTCATCCGCGGCAGCGCCTGCACCAACGACGGCCGTTCCAGCGGACCCATGACACCGAGCAAGAAGGGACAGACCGCCTGTCTGGAGCGTGCCTACGACGACGCGTGCGTCTCACCGGGCAGCGTGGGGTTCGTCGAGTGCCATGGCACGGCCACCCCTACCGGCGACGCGGTGGAGATGGCCGCACTGCGTGACCTCCGGTCGGGATCGCCCGCCGGGCCGCCGGCTTATGTCTCCTCGGTCAAGGCGAACATCGGCCATACGCTCTCCGCCGCGGGCATCGCGGGTCTGCTGAAGGCGGCCCTCGTCGTCCATCATGGTGTCGTTCCGCCGCAAGCGGGCTGTGAACAGGCCGAACCCGCGCTGCTCCCGGACGGGGGCACGTTCGCGATCACACGCGAGCCACGGGCCTGGCGGCCCGAGCGGGACGCGCCGCGCAGGGCCGGTGTCAGCGCCTTCGGATTCGGCGGCACGAATGTGCACCTGGTGCTGGAGCAGGCCCCGGAGCCGTCGGCGGGACGAGCGGTTTCACAGGACGCCGACGGCCTGCTGTTTCTCCTGACCGCAGGATCGGGCACTCTGCTCGCCCAGTACGCCGAACGGCTCGCCGGGGCACTGGGCGAGCCGGAGCCGCCGGCGCTCGCCGATGTCGCGTACACCCTGGCCTCGCGGACTCCGCTGCGGGCCCGAGCCGTGGTGGCCGCCGCCACCCGCACCCAGTTGTCGGAGCGGCTGGGCGAGTTGGCGAGCGCACTGCGCGACGACACCGCCGCGCCGCCGGGCGCATGGCTCCGGTGCCCCGGCTCCCTCCCGCGCGGCCGCGGCGGACCACCACCCCTGGAGGCCGGGCGCCTGCTCGGTTCGCGGCGGCCGCCGTCCGTGGGCGCCGGACGACTGGTGAACCTGCCTCCCAGTCCGGTCGAGACCAGTACATACTGGGCGCTGGGCGACCCCGAGCACACCACGGCGCCCGACGGCTCCGTGACCGAACGCCTGCTGGCAGCCATCGCCCGGGTGTCGGACTTCCCGCCGGACGTACTCGGACCGGACCAGGCACTCGTCGACGACCTGGGGTTCGACTCCCTGCTCGTCGCCGAACTCGCCGAGCAACTGGCCCATGAATGGCCCGAGTTGCCACCGCTCACCCGCGTACCGCGGCCCGGGACCACGGTGCGGGAGATCGCGGACTGGATCACGGCCCATGCCCACGGGTTCGCACCGGAACAGATCCCGTCCCCGCCACCGGTCCCGTCCCCGCTAGCCGAGAGGCCGCCGGAGACCGACGGGCTCCCCGGCGTCGCCGGCCGGCTGCGTCTGCTCGGCCTGCCGAGTCCCTACTTCGCCGTTCACGACGGACTCCTCGGCGCCACCACGGTGGTCGACGGCGTGCGCCTGACCAACTACTCCGGATACGACTATCTGGGGCTCGCCAGGGATCCCGTGGTGACCACGGCCGCGAAGGAGGCCATCGACCGGTACGGCACCTCCGTCTCGGCCAGCCGCGCGGCTTCCGGGGAACGACCGGTGCACGGCCTGCTGGAAGAGGCGCTCGCCCGGCACCTGACCGCGGAACGGGCCCTCGCCCTCGTCGGCGGGCACCCCACCAATGTCGCCGTACTGGGACATCTGCTGGGCCCGGCCGACCTCATCGTCCATGATGCGTTCGCGCACAACAGCATCGTGCAGGGAGCCCAGCTCTCCGGTGCCCGCCGACGGATCTTCCCGCACAACGACATGGCCGCACTGGACCGTCTGCTCGCCGAACAGAGGCCGCTGCACCAGCGCGTCGTCGTCGCGGTGGAAGGCGTCTACAGCATGGACGGCGACCTCGCGGACCTGCCGGCCCTGATCGAGCTGCGGCGCCGCCACGACATCCTGCTGTACCTGGACGAGGCGCACAGCGTGGGCGTCCTCGGCGCCACGGGAGCCGGCGCCGCCGAGCACTGGGGCGTCCCGGGAGACGAAGTGGACCTCCGTATGGGGACACTCTCCAAGGCACTGGCCAGCTGCGGCGGGTATATCGCGGGCGCCGAACCACTCGTCACCCACCTCAGGCATACGACACCCGGATTCCTCTACAGCGTCGGCATACCGCCGAGTGCGGCGGCCGCGGCACTGGCCGCGCTCGAACGGCTCCGCCAGGAACCCGCACTGGCGGCGACGGCCCGTGCCCGTGCCGCACGATTCAGGGAACGCGCCGGGAAGACGGGGCTGAACACCGGCCTCAGCACCGACGGTTCCTGTGTCGTGCCGGTCGTCACCGGTGACGCTGCCAGTGCGCTGCGGCTGGCCGACCGGATGCGTCGACGCGGCGTCAACGTACAGCCGTTCACCCCACCGGCGGTGGAGAACCACCAGTCACGCCTGCGGTTCTTCGTGACCGCCCGGCACAGCGAACGACAGATCGACGAAACCGTCCGGACTCTGTCAGCCGAATGGACTGCGCTCAAGGGCGCGCTCACCACGTGACGACCGGGGCTCCGGTGCCCGCTACCGCGCCAGCAGGTCGGCCAACCCCTCCTCCAGACGGACGGCGGGAACGAAACCCAGCTCACGGCGCGCCCGTTCCGTGGAACAGGTCCACCACGCGTTCCGCAGCTCGACGGCCTTGTCGCGGTTGAGCGGAGGATGTACGCCACGGACACGGCCGACCAGCTCGGCGCCCCTGGCCACCGTCCCGACCAGAGGGAGGGGCACCGGCAGTACCAGCGGACCGCGGCGGCGGCCGAGTGCCCTCGCCAGCGCCGCGCACAGCTCCTCCCAGGTGTGCGTGGTGCCGTCCGACACGGTGTAGACGCCGTCGGCGGGCCGCGTCACACTGAGCCGGCGGCCCCGGAGCGCCGCCGCCAGCAGTGCCTCGCAGACGTCGTCGACGTGCACCACGGAGTATCCGCGCGGACCGAACCCGGCCTTGAGCACAATTCCCGCTCGCACCATGGGCAGCAGCGAGGGGACGAACGCCGGGTCCCCCGGGCCGTAGACGATCGGAGGGCGGACGATCGTCGCGGGCAACCGGTCGGACAGTGCGCGAACCGCCTCCTCCGCGGCGAGCTTGCTCCGTCCGTAGCGGGACACCGGACGGGGAGGGTCTTCCTCCCTGCGCGGCCGGCCCCTGTGCGAGGGGCCCGCGGCGGCCAGGGAGGAGCACAGGACGAGCGGCGGCGGGGGCGTCAGCGCGGCCGCTTCCTCGGCGAGTCTGCGTGTGCCTCCCTCGTTGCACCGGCGAAATCCCTCGTCTGTGGGCGACTTGACCAGGCCGCCGAGATGTACGACGTAGTCGGCGCCGCGTACGACCTCGCGCAGACCCTCCCCGGTGACGAGGTCGCCGGTCACCGGGCGCACCCCCGCCGCGGCGATGACCCGGTGCGCGGAGGTGCTTCGTACCAGGGCGACCACTTCGCCGCCCTCATCGATGATCCGCCGGCACAGCCTCCGGCCGATGAACCCCGTCGCCCCGGTGACCGCGAAACGGGGGCGTGCGGTGGTCATGGGTCCTCCGTGAGTGCCGCTGGAACGGGAGTTCCTGAAGAGACAGGACGGTCCTTTTCACGCCCGAACCGCGGCAGCCACCAGTTGGCGCGCCCGGCGAGCCGCATCACGGCCGGGACGAGCAGGGCGCGGATGACGGTGCAGTCCAGCAGTACGGCGAAGGCGAGCCCCACGCCGATCACCTTCAACAGGACGAGGGAGGAGAGCGCGAGCGCCGCCGTGACCGTGGCGAAGACCAGGGCTGCGGACGTGAAAAGCCTGCCCGTGCGCTGCAGACCGATGGCCACCGCGGTCGCCGTGTCGCTCCCGCGGCGGTGCTCCTCGACGATGCGGGACAGCAGGAACACCTCGTAGTCCATCGACAGACCGAATGTCACGCAGAACATCAGGCTCGGCACGACCACGTCCGTGATGCCGCCCGCGGTGATGTCACCGAGCAGCGGTGACAGGTGCCCCTGCTGGAAGACGGCGACCAGAACTCCCGAAGTGGCGGCCAGACCAAGTGCGTTGAGCAGGAGCGCCTTGAGGGGAATGAGTACGCTCCGGGTGAACGCCAGCAGCAGCGCGAAGGCGGCCAGCACCGTGACGCCGACGACCAGGGGCAGGCGGCCGGCCAGGGCGTGTTCGGTGTCCGCGAGTCTGGCACCGGGGCCGCCGACCAGGACAGGTCCGGGCGCGGGCACCGCGCGTAGCCCGGCGGCGAGGCGGCTGCCCTGAGGGGACAGCGGGTCGTTGCCCTCCGGGATCACCGACAGCCAGGTGCCACCGGGACCTGTGAACCGGGCGGACGACGCGTCCGGCGCCGCCGACCGGCGCCCGTCGCGGTACGTGCCGGTTCTGGCATCCACCCGTCGTACACCTGGCGTCAGGGCGAGCCGACGGGCATAGGCGTCGAGCACCGGGTCGGGCACCGTGCCGGAGCGCCCGGCGCCGGATGCCGGAAGCACCACGCCGGCCGCGTCCACCCACTCCGACCCGAAGTCCGCGCGCAGCCGCTGGGACGTCTCGGCGACGGGTGAGGACGACGGGAGGATCCGGTCGTCGTACATTCCGAACCGCACGTGCAGCACCGGGGCTGCCAGCAGGACGAGGAGGGCGAGCGCCCCGACGGTCACCAGGACCGGGCGTCGCATCACCGCGCGCGCGAGCCGGAACCACGCGCCCGACCGCAGGGCGCGGTGAGGGCGACGGAGACCGGCGAACACATCCCAGCAGTCGAGGCGGTCACCGAGAAGGATGAGCAGGGCGGGAAGTACCGTCAGTGCTCCGGCGGCCGACGCGCACACCACCGTCGCTCCGCCGTAGGCGAGCGATCTCAGCAGCGGCAGCGGGAAAAGCAGCAGTGCGCACAAGGAAGCCGCGATGGTCGCCGCGGAGAACACCACGGTGCGGCCGGCACCGCGCAGAGTCCGTCGCAGCGCCCGGTCCGCTCCGGCGCCACCGGCCAGCTCCTCCCGGTATCGGCTCACGAGCAGCAGGCTGAAGTCCACCGCGAGCCCGAAGCCCAGAGCGGTGGTGATGTTCAAGGCGAAGAGCGACACCTCGGTGACGGTGCTCAGCAGGCGCAGGACCGCTGTCGTGGCGGCGACCGCGACCACACCCACCACGACGGGCAGCAGAGCCGCCGCGACGCTGCCCAGAACCCAGAGAAGGATGAGGAGAACCAGCGGCACGGCCACGAATTCGGCGTAGCGCATGCCCTCCTCGCTCAGCTTCTCCGTCTCGTCCATCACCGCCGCCGCGCCCGACGCCGATACCCGCAACGGCCCCCTCGTGCCGGTGAACCGGTCGATGATGTCACCCGCCGCGTCACGGGTGGCCTGTTCGTCGCCCCGGAAGCGGATCAGTACGAGAGCCGAGCTCCGGTCCTCGGTACGCAGGGACGGAAGCGGCTGCTGCCAGTACGAATTCACCCAGACGACCCGGCGGTCCTCTGCCAGCCGACGGGTCAGGCCGCGGCCCGCGGCGGTCGCCTGTGGAGTATCGACGGAGTCCGGCGTTGTGGCGAGCAGGATCAACTGCGGCGGCCCGGCGTGGAATTCGGAGGCAAGCTGAGCCTCGGCGCGCACGGAGTCGGCCGACGGCGGGGTCCAGCCCCCGGGAGACAACAGACGGGCCAGACCCAGCGCGTACCAGCAGGCCAGCAGACCGAGTAGGCAGGTGAGCGCCACGACCAGTCGTGCGCGCCGCAGCGACCGGCGGTCGAAGCCGTTCAAGGGCTCTTGCCTCACGGGCCGACCCGCCTCCCTCCGTCTGCGTCTCGTGGCTCATGCCTCGTGGCTCGTGCCTCGTGCCTCGTGCCTCGTGCCTCGTGACGGAGTCAGTCATAGCACATGCCATCACGAATGGTAATTGCTCAACTACCCTACGTGCTAGCCTTGTTGAGCTTGCGCAGCGCGGGACGAGTATCGGCCGAGGAGGAGTTGCGAGGGCATGCAGAGATCTGACGCGTACGCCGTGGAAGTGGTCCGTACCCGCTCGGACCGGTCGGCGTTCATCGGCTTCCCTCACGTCCTGTACCGGCATGAGCCCTTGTGGGTTCCTCCGCTGCGCAGCGAACAGCGCAGGCTCATGGACCGCGGGTCCCATCCCTTTTACGAGTTCGGCGAGGTGCGGTTCTTCCTGGCTCGGCGAGGCGGTCACGTCGTGGGCCGCATCGCGGCCGTTCACAACCCCCATCACAATCTCTTCCACGGTTCGAAGGACGGTTTCTTCGGGCTGTTCGACTGCGTCGACGATCCAGATGTGGCCGAGGCGCTGTTCACCGCCGCCGCGTCCTGGCTACGGGCGCGGCACCTCGTCACGCTGCTCGGCCCGGTCAGTCTCTCGACCAACTACGAATGCGGAGTACTGACCGAGGGATACGACCTTCGGCCCGCCATCCACATGCCGTACAACGCACCGCACTACACCGGGTTGATGTCCGGCTGCGGATTCACCACGGCAATGGAACTGCTGGCCTGGGAACTTCCCGCCACCGTTCACGAGAACCGCGGACTGCTGCGGCTCCTGCCGCCCGGGAGCGACCGGGGAGTCCGGATCCGCCCGTTGGAACCACGGAACTTCGGCGCCGAATCGGACCTGGTCAAGGAGATCTACAACGCCGCCTGGGAACGCAACTGGGGGTTCAGTCCGATGACCGACCGTGAATTCGACGCCATGGCGAGGCAGTTGCGGCCACTCCTCAGGCCGGGGCTGGGAGTTGTCGCGGAAGTGCACGGCGAGCCGGCCGGTTTCGCCTTGGCGGTACCGGACTTCGCCCCCGCGCTCGCGGCGGCGAACGGAAGTCTGCACACCTGGGGCATCCCGCTGGGCCTGGTGCGGCTGCTGTGGGCGCGCCGAGGGCTTGACCGGGTACGCGCGATGGTCCTGGGCGTACGGGAGGAGTATCGCGGCCGCGGCATCGAACTGCGCATGGGAATGGAGCTGTCACGAGCCGCACAGCGGCTGGGCTATCCCGTCATCGAAGCATCCTGGGTGCTGGCCGACAACCACCGTGCCAACCGGGCGATGAAACTCACCGGGGCCCGGGTGATCAAGAAGTACCGCATCTACCAACGCCCGCTGGAACGCCTCGCGCGGTCCCCGCGGTGACCGATCCGCCCGAGCGCACACTCGCGGTCCCGCGACGCCGTCGGGTGTCGGCGGGCGGCACGCAGAGCCCGGCGCAGGTGATCCGCTCGGAGCCGAAGACCAGCGCGGGGTGGTCGGGGTGTTGCTCAGCGGACTCGGCCAGTACCCGGTACGCACGCGGCGGTCGGTGTCATGCCGCGCCGCTGTGCCGTGCGGCCAGCATCCGCTTGTCCGGCTTGCCGGCCACGGTGAGGGGCAGCGCGTCATGGAACGTCACCACGGCCGGTACGTGCTTCGGGGACAACTCGGCGGCGACGTGACCGATCAGAGTCCCGGAGTCGGCGGTGCCGCCCGTCCGTACCACGACGGCGGCGTGGATGTGCTCCACGCGATCGTCGTCGACCACGCAGTACACCGCGGCCTGGGCGACCTCCGGGTGGGTCAGCAGCGCGTTCTCCACATCCGTGGGACGGACCTTGATGCCGTTGGTCTTTATCACTTCGCCCATCCGGCCGTGCAGACTCAGAAAGCCCTTCTCGTCGATGGAACCGAGGTCGCCGGTGTGCACCCAGCCGTCGCGGACGGTCACGGCGGTCAGCTCCGGTTCGCCCCAGTAGCCGAGCATGGTGGACGGGCTCCGTACGCACACCTCGCCGATCCCGCCGGGCGGGACGTCACGGTCGTTATCCAGGTCGCGGATGCGGACCTCGGCTGCCAGGCGTCCGGCAGTCCGGCGGAGTTCCGGGTCCAGGTGGTCCGGCGGGCTCAGGATGCTGATGGGGCTGGTCTCCGTGGTCCCGTAGATCTGGAGCAGCACCGGGCCGAACACCTCGACCGCCTCGGCCAGGCGGGCGGGGGCCGCAGGAGAGCCGACGTAGGTGAGGGTCCTGATGCTCGACCGGTCGGTGGTGGCGATGTCGGGGTGATCGAGCAGCATGTACAGCTGCGGCGGGGTGATCGTCAGCGTGGAAACGCGGTGGGTTTCCACGGCCCGCAGCACTTCGCCCGCCTCGAACCCGTCGTGCAGGACGACCGTTCCGCCGGAGGCGAGCGCGAGGTCGACGATGGAGCCGCTGGAGTTGCTCACCGGCAGGGTCGACAGGTACACGATGGGTTCCGGGGACTGGAAGCCCACCTTGAGGCCCACCTCGAGGTAGCGGCTGCGGACGTGGTAGGGCATCGTGACGGCCTTGGGGGTGCCGTTGGTACCACTGGTGCAGATCACCACGGCCGGCCGTTCGGGGTCGGTCTCGACGGTGTCCAGGTCGAAGGCGTCCGGGTCGCCCGACGAGAGGTCCAGGACATCGGGACCGAGGGCGCCGAGTGCGGCAAGACGCGGTGGCTCGGGCAGCCGGTCGCACAGTTCGCGGGCCGCGTCGGCGTTCTCCTTGTCGACTGCCAGGAAGGTCGCCCCGGTCCTGCTGAGGATCTGCTGCCGGGCGGCGGCAGCCAGTTGATCGGTGGGATCCACCGCGTTCGTGGAGTGCAGGTGGACCAGGGTGGCCCCGGCGAGGTTGGCCGCGTAGCGGAAGATGATGGTAGCCGGGCTGTTGGCGATGGTCAGCACCGCAACGACCGGATCCTTGGCTTCCGCCATCGGAGACCGGCGTTCCGTGAAGTGCCGGCGCAGGACTTCCGCCGCCGCGAGAACCGCCTTGGTGAACTGGCCCGCGGTGAACTCCTCGCCTTCCCGCCACAGGGCGATCCGGTCGGGATCGGACGCCAACGCCTCAAGCACCCGGCGGGCGTAATTCTCGTTCGAAGACATCGGAACTCCATTCCGCACTGCCCATGCCCATGGGCCCGGCCAGCAGGATGTTGTGGGGTCGGTGAGGGCCCCGCGCACCGAGACCGCCCGCGCGAGAAATCGGGTACGCCCCTGAGACTGCGGCTGTCATCCGGTGCGCGAGAAGCGTGACTCGGCCGACGGTGGGCGGTGGCCGTGCTGGTCCGGCTTACGGGCCGAACGACCGGTCAGGCCCGCTGGCGAGTGGGGCGCAGACGAATGTCGTCGAGGTGGACATGCGTCGGGCGTCCGATCACGTACCCGACGACGTCGGCGACGTCTTCCGGGACCAGCAGCGGCCCGTTCTCCTCGGCGATCGCCTCGAACCACGCCGCGTCGTATCCCGCGGCTTCCTGGAACCCGGAGCGTACGAAGCCCGGTTCGATCAGGGTCACCCGGATGTTGTAGGAGCACACCTCCTGCCGCAGTGCGTCCACCAGCGAGTGCACCGCGAACTTGGTCGAGCCGTAGACCGGATTCGCTGCCGACACCTGCCGGCCGACGGTCGAGCCGACGACCACGATGTCCCGCACTTGCTCGCCGCCGTCGGCCTCCGCCCGCTTACGGAACTCGGCACCGACCACACGGAGTTGGCGCAGAATGGCGAGGTAGTTGACTTCCAGCAGTTGCTGCCAGCGCTCCGGGTCGGAGCCCAGCACGGTGCCGGGCAGGCCCTGCCCGGCGGCAGCGACGAACACGTCGGCCGGTCCCCACTCCAGCTCGGCCGCGGCCAGCAGTTCCTCGGTATGGCCGGCCTGCGCGATGTCGCCGGCCACCGGTACGGCCCGGCCGGGCGCCGTACGCAGCTCTTCGGCCAGTTCCGTCAGTCGTTCGGCGCGTCGGCCGGCGGCCACCACGTGGGCGCCCTGATGGGCGAGGTGACGGACGACGGCCCGCCCGATCCCCGACGAGGCTCCGGTCACGACTGCGATGCGTCGGTCTGTCATGTTGAGTCCCTGTGATTCATCGATCGGCTGGCTCGTGGAGAGGGCGTAACGGGTCGGTGCGGCAGCTCACCCCGGTCGATCAGGCCGGTCAACCAGGCGTGCAGCCAGGTACGGCCCGGTGCGGGGAACAGCACGTCCAGGCGGGTGAGCAGGCGACGGGTGCGGCTGTGGTCGTAGCGGACATTGCGCTCCGGACGGCTCGCCCAGAAGTGCGCCAGAGCGATCTGTTCGTCGCCGTCGGCCAGATGGTCCGCGAACAGCGGCGCGAAGTCGGCGACCTCGTCGGGATCCAGGACAAACCCCAGCTCGCGCAGGGCGGCGAACAGGTCCGCGTAGGGCACCTCGTGGTGCGTGTCGACATGGAAAGTGCCGCCGGGCACCCGTTCGCTCCGCGAGATCGCCAGGATGCCTTCAGCCACCACATCCACCGGGCTGAGTGCGACCGTCCGCGCGTCGAGCCTGGGCACACGGCCGATCTGTACCGCGGCGCGCAGGAGTTGGACCAGCCGGCTGTCACCGCCGTTGCGCTGGAAGCGGCCGGTGACCGAGTGGCCGGTGACGTTGCCCGACCGGTAGACAAAACCCGCGCCGCCGGCCGCGGCGAACTCGTGGACGATCCGCTCCGCGTCGTACTTGCTGCGCTCGTACTCGTTGAGGAAGCGCTGGCCGATGTTGAGGTTCTCCTCGGAGAAGACCGCCTCTTCGCCCTCCGGCCCGGTACCGCAGACCGCGAGAGTGGAAACGTAGTGCAGGTCCTTCGGCCGACCGGTCGAGGCGAGAGCGACGACCGCGCGCACCGGCTCGGTGTTGAGACGGGTGAAGGTCTCGCGGTCGCCGAACAAGCGGGTGTCGGCGGCAAGGTGGTAGACGGCCTCGACCTCGCGGACCAGCTGTTCGTACTCCTGGTCGGCCAGGCCGAGCGCGGGCTCGGCGAGGTCACCGGCCAGCACCGTGAGCCGGTCGGCGTAACGGTCGAAGTCGACATCGGGCAGGTACCAGGCGAGCGTCTCGCGCAGCCGCTCGGCGGCCGGGCTGCCGTCGCGGTCGCGGACCAGGCAGTGGATCGTGCCGCTGGTACGGGTGAGCAACAGGTACAGGAGGTGGGCACCGATGAAGCCGGTGGCCCCGGTGAGGAGCACGGTGCCGTACTCACGAACGCCGCTCCGTCCGAGGCCGCCGCCGGCCGGCTGCTCGAAGTGCAGCGTGCGCGGGACTTGGACGAGCAGACCCGTGGAGGAGCCGGGCTCCACCACGAACTGGCCCTCCTCCGGCGGAAGCCCTGCCGCCTCCAGCAGGTGCGCCCGGGTGTCGCGTGCCAGGTCGGCCAACTGCCTGACGTCGTGCGGGCGTGAGGGGTAGGACAAGTCGACGACCAACTGGCCGTCGTACAGGCGCGCGGTGAGCTTGAGGGCGTAACCACGGTCGTTCTCCGGTCCGCGGACCGGGCCGAGCCGGTGCCGTGAGGGCGACAGCCGAAGCTCGTCGTCCTGAGGGAAGGCAAGCGTGCCCAGGTAGTTGAAGCACACGTCGGTGCGCGTCGGCCGGCCGTGGAGCCCGTAGGCGATGCCGAGTCGGGGCACATCCGCCAGCGCGACGTCAGCGGCCTTGACGGTAGCCGTCATGTCGTCGGCGACGGCAGCGATGCCGACCGGAAACGTGGAGGTGAACCAGCCCACAACGCGGGAGACGTCAAGGGCCTCGTCAAGTGGGAGTCGTCCATGGCTCTCGACATCCACCAGGACCTCGTCGGTGCCGCGCGCTGTGGCGAGTGCTTGGGCGAAAGCGCCGAGCAGGACAGCATGAGGGGGCAGCCTGGTGCGATGGAGCGCGTCGGTCTGGGCGCGGGAGAGATGGAACCAGACCGTCTCGGCGTTGCCCTCGCTGTTGTCGCCGATGGCGGCAGAGGCCGGCGCCGAGGTGGTGATGTCGGCCCAGTGCACGAGGTCGTCGGCCAGCACAGGGGCCTGGACGCGCAGGTGGGTCGCCCAGTCGCCGAAGTCGGTGGGTGCGGGAGCAAGGGACGGAGCCCTACCGCGCAGCCGTTCGGCGTAGCAGTGGGCCAGGTCGCCGGTGACAATGCGCCAGGAGACGGCGTCGACGCACAGGTGATGGGCGACCAGCAACAGGTGGCTCCGTTGCGAGCCGAGGAACAGGTGGGCCTGGAACAGGGTGCCGTCCTCGACCCGGATCCTCCGTTGGCAGGCGGTCGCCGTCTCCTCGATGTGCCGTTCGGCCTCTGCGGCGGTGCCGGGCAGGGTGGAACTGGTGAAGGGAGTGCCGGGCTCGGTGAGCACGCGGCGGACACCGCCCGGTCCGGGGCGGAATGCGGTGTGGAGCAACGGGTGCAGACGTATCACGTCGGCCACCGCGGCGGCCATGATCTCCGGCCGGACGGGCGGGTCGGCGTCCAGCAACAACGCTTGGTTCCACTGGTCGGGCTGGGCGAAGTGCTGCCGGAAGAACCATTCCTGGGCGGGAGACAGCGCGGTGTCCTCGGCCACGAACGGGACCACCGGCCGGTCCGTGGTCGATAGCCCCTCGTCCGCGGCGCCCGCCCGTAGAAGGGTGGCCAGGGCAGCTGCTGTGGGTTCGGCCAGAAAGGCGGCAGCGGATACCCGATGGCCGCGGGACTGCAGATCCGCTATCACCTGGATGGCATCGATGGAGTTGCCGCCGACCGACGAGAACTCGTCGTGGGGGGTGAAGTCGTCGTGCCCCAGTTGGCGTCGCCAAGCCGTCAGCACCTCGTCGAGCAGAGGATCCTCCGAGGAACAACGGCTCCTTCGGCCCTCGGTGGGGCTCTCCTCGACCAACTGACGTAGCGTCACAAGGTCGGTCTTGCCGTTCGCGGTCCGTGGGAAGGCATCGAGTACCTCGATCCGGTCCGGGACCATGTACGAAGGCAGTACTTCCCGGGCTCGGGCTCGGAACGAGGCCCCTCGCTCACCGGTACCCGGTGCGCCGACCACGGCGACCAGTCGGCCGTGCTCGCCGGTCAGCAGCATCGCGAGGGCGTCGGTGACGCCGGGCATCCGTCGCAACTCTGCCTCGACGTGGCCGAGTTCGACTCGGTGACCGCGCACCTTGACCTGCCGGTCGCCGCGGCCGAGGAACTCCAGCACACCGTGGGTGTCGGCCCGGACCCGGTCGCCGGTGCGATAGGCCACGCCGGCACCGGGGTGTCGCTCGGCCACTTCCCCGGTGAACTCCGCCGCGGTGGCTTCCGGAGCGCCGCGATAGCCGAGCGCGACCGATGGGCCGACCACGTACAGCTCGCCGGTAGCATCCCGCTCGTGGAAGGCTCCGTCAGGTGTGCGGACGAAGAGCCGGTTCGTACCGAGCGGGCGGCCGATCGGTACCGACGCCGCGTCGCCCAGGGCGTCGAGGTCGGTCTCGGAGGTGAGGAGATGGACGGAGACGCCGACCGTCGTCTCGGTCGGGCCGTAATGGTTGACCAACGTGGCGGTGATGCCGGAAGCGATGACTCTTCGGGCCAGCGGCAGGGGCAGGATCTCGCCGCCGAGCAACAGATGCCGGAGCCTTGGCCGGGTGGCGCCGTCGAGCCCGTAAGCCTGGAACAGGACGCTCCAGTGCGAAGGCGTGGTCTTGAGGACGTCGATTCCCTCAGCGTGCAGATAGTGGAGCAGACCTGCGGGGTCGCGCCGTGTGGCGTCGTCCACCAGATGCAGGGTGCCACCGGTCCACAGGGCGAGAAAGACGCACGTGTTGCCGAGGTCGGCGGCCAGCGTGGTGACGTGGGCATACTGGAGCGGCTCGGTGATGTCGAGCCGCTCCAGCAAAGACTCGGTGTAGTGCCTGATGTTGGCGTGCGAGACCATGACGCCCTTGGGCAGCCCGGTGGAGCCGGACGTGTGCAGCACATACGCGGTGTCCTGCGCGGCGGGGGTGCTCACACTCCCCTCCGGGGGCTCCCCGGCGTCCCCGGGGACGGTCTCGTGGACATCGACCACGTCGAGTCCGTGTCGACGTAGTTCTTCGAGGTATGGTGCCGCGCCGAGCACCAGGTCGGGGCGGGCCGCGGCGAGACGGCCCGCCCCCTCGGAGACCGGATCGGTCACGTCGACCACCGTGTATGCCGCACCAGCGGAGAGCACGGCCAGGAGCGCGGCGACAGTCTCAGGCGTACGGTCCAGGTACACGCCGACGAGGTGCCCGCGGCCGATGCCTCGGTGGCGCAGACGGCGGGCCAGTCGCGAGACCCGGACGTCGAGCTGTGCGTAGGTCAGACGATCGTGACCCACGGCGACAGCCGTACGGTTCGGGTGGGCTCTCGCGTGCGCTTGGACGTGAGCCGGGAGCATCTACTGTCGTCCTCTGGGTGTCGACTCGTGGCCGGGCGGCTGGTGGTGGTGCGTCAGCTCCAGAACAGGAGCGGTTCCTGCGGGCCCTTGGTGACGATGAAGGTGCTGGCCCCGACCCGGTGCTGGTCCTTGGCCGGCGTCACCGCATGCAGCTGACGGGGGCTGATGAGAATGAGGTCCCCGGCTTCCGGGTGGATCTGAAGCGCCGGCTTCTCGATGGAGTCCGGGTCCAGGCCCTCGACCTCCAGGATCTGCTCCGTCTCTTCCGGAGTGGGCTCACGCAACCAGAGCTGGAGGTCGCCGCCCTCGTCCGCGGACTGCAAGTAGATGTTGGCGACGAGCTGGTTGAGTACGCCCTCGATCTCGGGGGCGTCGGTCTCCTGATCAATCGCGTCGTTGTGCGGCCAGAACTCCGAGGTGTTCGGCTGGAAGACGCGGAGGGCACCGACGAAGCAGGTCCGGTCCCGCAGGCGCAGCAGGTTGGCGCCCGCCGGCCACAGTTCCTGCAGTTCCAGCCGGATGCGGTCCACCGGTGCTATGTAGGGATGGAACAGGGAGCGGACGTCTTCAATCGCAGGGAGTGCCTGCTCGTGGTACTTGTCCGTCAGTTCCTTGTCCCATTTGGTGTCGATGTGAGGCATGTAGACACGACCGACACTGCTGGTGTACTGCTTGTGGTAATGGCCGAGTTCCTGGTGATTGATTGCTTTTTTGGCGGCCTCGGCCGCGATCTCGATCGGGTAATAGCCGCGCACGTGGATCGCGGCGATCTCTCGGTTGGCCAGCTGGAGCAGCGAATCTGTGGTGAGTTCGTGCGCGACCGCGTTTGTCGCGGACCGTACGACGTCGGGCAGGGTGGTCACGGATAGCTTCCTCTCGGTGGGGGCGCAGGGCTGGTGCGAAGGGGCGACCGTGCCGGGAACTCGATGTCGCGGCCGGGAACTCGATGTCGCGCCCATCCGGATCGGCATTGATGGCAAGACAGCCCGGATCAGGGGCAACGGAATTTCACCGACCGCAATGCGGTCGGCCGGAGATCAGCGAATTGAGCCTCTTGTTCTCGGCCGACCGCTCCCGGAGTCGAGCACGCCAGGTGACGCTCCATCAACTGTCCAGGGAATCCACTCAGCGTGCGTCAAGTTTCTCGGCAATCGTCAACCCATGGTCCATGGCACTGCGCGTCTGTTTTCTCCGCGATTACTCGACGGTGAACGAACTCATATTATTTCTGTGGCACGCCGCGGGTGTCTGCCGCCGCCGTCACGAGGGGCCGGCGCGGGTCGGTTTGCCGTCCCCTCCACTGCTGGGGTCGCCATGCTCGTCAATGAGGCGCAAGTGGCAACCGCAACTCCGGGTCAGGGTCGGCTACTGCACAGAAATCCACTGCTGAATAACGGGAAAATATAGTGGATCGCACCACCCTCGGCGACAGGAGGGCCTGAGAACCAGTGGACGAGCGACGTGTGCACTCATCACGATTCTCCACCGGCCGCGCAAGTGAAGCACAAATCGTACGGGAATTTAACGACCAAGCTCCCGTCAATGTGATGACTGTTCCGCATGCGCGTCCTCACACCTCTCCACACCTCCTGTTCCACGTAGCCGTGCAGTGACATCCCGGTAAATGGAGGCTTATCCAAAAGCTCCTAATCGCCCGGCATCACCGCTGGTCACTGGTTACGCTGCTCCCGAGTTCCACATAACTCCGAATCAGCGCTACCGGATTTGAGTCTGGTTGATCTTTCCCAGTCGTGTCAACGATGCAGCAATGGGAATCAGGGGAGGTCACGGGGTGACGATGTGTTTTGAGCCCCTCATCCAGGATCGCCGGCAGATGTTCGACCCGGCCGAGCTCAGGTTGTCGATGGTGATCAAATTTTTCACCGGCTTGGGAGGTTTGAGGTTCATGTAACTCCCCATCCCGGATCCTCCTCATTGGTCGCAGCCGAGAATTGTCCCGCAGATGACTGCGGCAGGCCGGTTGACCAGCGCCACCGCCTCTTATCCGGCCTGTGTGAGGTTGTACAGGCGGACGATGCCGAGCGTGACGTGGGGCGCGCCGTCGCCTTTCAGGCGGTGGTCGCGAAGGATTTCCAGCTACGCCGGCTACTCGGCGCGGGCGCCGAACGGGCCCGCTCGTCATCTCGTTCGGGCACCATTCGCGCCCGATCGGTCGCGCTCATCTTTTGGAGTCTGGCTTGAATTGATCGCCGGCCTCAGCGCTTCGCAGAGCTGCCCACTTCCGCTTCCCGGCAAGAATGCCCACTATATTGCCGTGATCAAGGCGAAACATCCACCCTGGTGTGACAATGGCTCAGATGCCCGCTCTCACGGGATGTGTCCCTGCCCGAAATGACCCGTGACCTTGTTCAAGGCAGCGGTGGTGGTCCAACTTCTGAGTTCTGTCACTGATCGAGGGGTGTCGGCCGCTTGATGACGGTGAGAAGAAACTGTCCTCGGGGTGGCCTGGCGCGCGTCCGGCACGCAAGCCCGGTCCGGCCCGGATTGGTGCGATCCTCGGCCGTTATCACGCCCAGCGCCCCAAAGGTTCCTCGCCGGTTGTGATGACGCCGAGGAAGCGGTGAGTCGGTAGTCGGCCAGTCGGACTGTCTCCAGGGCGGTGTCGGTACGTTCCACGCCCGGATGCCGAAGTTCCGTCCGGTGCCTGCGGGGGGGCGACGGTGGCACCTTCGGCGAAGAACGGCGCGCGATCCCGGCACACGACCTCGATCCCGGGCCGCTGGGCCAGCCAGACGGCCCGGGTCGACAACTCCCGGTCGGGCAGCAGGTCGACGGACCGGCGGGGTTCGACGTCCACGAGAACGGTCCCGTAGCGGTCCGGTAGTTGCGGCTCCTGCGAGTGGCGTACTCCTCGACGCCAACCACCAACAGGGCGGGCGAGTTGAGGGACGCGACCGGACGCGACCGTCGCCACTCGTTCCGGGACCTCGTCCGGCACTCGTCCGGCACTCGTCCGGCAAACGACGACGTGAGTCAGGTGTTCAGGTCAGGAGAGCTGGCCGTCGTAGTCGGGGAGTTTGAAGGTGCGTTCGGCGTGGCCGCCGGTCAGGTCGGTGGTGTTGTTTCCGATGTTGGCGATGATCGTGTAGCCGTCCTTCTCGATCTTCACGCGCTGGGCCGTCTTGAACGCGCTCACCTCCGTGAACAGGTCGCCGGTCGACCGGCCGTAGAGCCCGTCGACCGTGTAGCCGACCGACGTCAGGTTGTACTTGGTGACCGACTGGATGAGGTCGGGACGGGCAGTCACGAAGAAGATCTTGACGCCGCGGTCGTGCGCGAAGTCCGCCAGGGCGAGGGTGCGCCGGATCGCCGGGGTCGGCAAGGCTGACGAATAGTCCGTTTCCAGCGAGGTGTTGTCGATGTCCAGGACGATGGCGGGTTTCTGGCCGGCGGGCACCGAGGCAAGACGTCCGGCGACGTAGGAGTCGGCCTGGTCCATGACAGCGGCGATGTCGGCCTGCCAGGTCGCGTAGTCGGGCTTCGCCGCCGCCGCGGTGCCGGTGGCGGCCGGGGTGGCCGCCGGGGCGGGCGGAGCGGCCAGGGCGGGAAGAGCTGTGCCCGCCGCGATCATCGTGGTGAGAACCGCGGTCGTGGTGAGGGTTCTGAGCAGGCCGAGTGCCGCCATATCGGTCTCCTTGGGTGAGGGGTGGGGCCGATGGGTCGGGCACATCGTGGCAGCCAAAGGTTACCGACGGGTAGAGTCCGGTCGGCCATTCGTCGAACTCGCCCTGAGCCAGGCCCTGTTGCCCCGCACACGCTTCGGTGTGACAGGCAGGTCGCGACCGCGCCGGACTCCGAGACGGGGATGCGGGAGTGGAGCAGGAGCGCGCCCGCCGCGCCCGTCCGCGTAGGGTCGCCGACTACCTCGCCGGCCGCCGCTACAGCCCGGTCGAACCGGGCTGGGCCGTCGGGATCCGGTGGGTGAAGAACAGTGCGATGAGGGCACTGAGTGCGAGGACGGCGAGTGCGGCGCGCAGACCGTCGAGTCTCGCCGCGGCGTTCGCGTCGAGCGCGGCGGCGGTCACGTCGGCGTTCGCGTCGGCGTCGTTGAGGACGGTCTTGAGCTGGGCGTCCGAGAGGAAGGGCACGCCGTTCTGGAGTTTGACGTTCGCCTGGCTCTTGACCTCGGCCGGGACCGCCGGGTTCTGTTCGATGCTGGTCAGGAACGATGTGGTCAGCGTGGCGATCAGGATCGACCCGGCGAGTGCCGTACCGATCGAGGCCCCGAGGTTGGTGACGGAGTTCTGGATGCCGCCGACCTCCGCGCTCTGCTCGTCGGGCACCGCGGACACGGTGACCGAGCCGAGCTGGGAGGCCAGCGCGCCCATTCCCAGTCCGATCAGCAGCAGTGGAATCGTGACGATCTCCGCGCCCGCGTCCACGTCGAGCGCGGCCATCAGGGCGACGGCCCCCGCGAACATGGAGAAGACCCCGAGCCGCACCACCCGCCGCGGTGAGACGTCCGGGAGAAGTCGCGGGATCAGGATCGCGGCGGCCAGCAGCGTCAGCGAGAGCGGCAGAATGCGCGCGCCGGTATGGAGCGCGGAGAGGCCGAGCGCCACCGACAGATAGAGCGGTACGACGAAGAACACGCCCATCTGTACGAGGTACTGGAAGAAGAACATCGTCAGGCCGCCGGTGAGTTGCCTGTTCCCCAGCAGCTCGGGGTCCACGAGCGGCTCCTTGCCCTGTACGACAAGCCGGGCCTCCCAGCGGAGGAAGACCCAGATCAGGAACAGACCCGCCAGCGTCAGCCATACGACCGGCGAGACTCCCAGCCACGAGGGAGCGTCAGGCTTCGGACGGAACCAGCCCCATTGGTCCGAGCGCAGGACGCCGAACACGAAGATCCCGAGCCCCAGGGCGGAGAGCACGGCCCCGGCGAAGTCGACGCGCGGACGCTTGGCGGGCGCCGCGTCGGCGACCCGCCGGGCGAGCACCAGGATGCCGAGCACGAGCACCACCTCACCGGCGAACACCCAGCGCCAGGAGAAGTACGTCGTCGCCACACCCCCGATGAGCGGCCCCACCGCGATCGCCATGGCCCCGGCGGCGGCGACGAGTCCGTAGGCGCTGGGGCGGCGTTCCACGGTGAAGTTCCCGGCGACGAGCGCCACGATCGCGGGCAGGATCAGCGACGCCCCGACCCCCTCCAGGAACGCCCAGCCGACCAGCAGCACCGCCAGGTTCGGGGCGAGCGCCGTCGTCAGCGAACCGCATCCGTAGATGCCACAGCCGATCATGAATGCCCGCTTGCGGCCGATCAGTGCGCCGACCTTCCCGCCGGGGATCATGAGCATCGCCATCACGAGCGTGTACGCGGTGATCGCGCCCTGGATCCCGGTCACGGTGGTGCCCACGTCGTCGGCCACGGTCGCGATCGACACGTTCATGACCGAGCTGTCGAGTGCCATCAGGAACTGGCCCGCCGCGAGCGTCAGCAGGACGACCCGCGTCGATGTGGTGCTCTCGTGCGTGTCCGCCTTGGGTGTCATGACCGTATTGTCGCCACGGTCATGGACAACCGGGCCGTGACCTGCCATGCAGATCAACCGGTTGGCGGATGCCCACTCGGGAACGTCGCCGGCCCGACCAGCCCGTCACGTGTGCGGGGTGATGCGCCCGCCGACGGACCTTCATGGCCCGGCAGGCTCGGCTCCCGCGCGGCGGCGCGTCCGCCCGGCCATGCCCCCCGCCGTACGCCCGGCCACCCACGGTGCGTCCTCGCGTCTGCGGCCGGGAGCTAGGGCTCATGAGTTCCCGCTGTGCCCTGCAAGCCCGGCGGGGTCCGTGTGGGCGGCGCCGTGTACCTCTGCGGTCGTTGCCCGGGGCCTCGCCGTGGCGCGGGTCGGCATGGTGAGGACGGCGAGGCAGCCGACGACCAGGGCGATGCCGGTCCATCCCAGCAGGGGCAGGCGTTCGCCGACGACGAGGACGGCCAGGACGGCGGCGACGGCCGGTTCCAGCAGCGAGAGGGTGGTCGCGGTGCTCGCCGGGACGTGCGCGAGGCCCCAGCCGAACAGGACGTAGCCGGCGAACATGGGCACCAGGGCCATGTAGATGCCGACGGCCGCGTTGGACCAGGAGGCGAGGAGCGGGGAACCGGTGACCAGCAACACCGGCATCAGCAGCAGCCCACCGATCCCGAAGACGGTCCCCATGGCCGCGCCGGAGGTGATGCCGCGGCTGATCAGACGGTGGGCCGCCCAGGAGTACAGGGCGTAGGTGAGCCCGGCGACCAGGCCGAGCCCCACGCCGAGCACGGTCTGTCCTGCGGAGCGGGCACCAGGGCCGTCAGGGGCGCCTGCCGCTTCGGCCGCGCAGAGCAACACCGTCCCGGACAGGCCCAGGGCGGCGCCGATCATCCAGCGGCGCGTGAGGCGGCGCCCGTCGACGACACGCTCGATCAACGCCGAGGCGAGCGGGGCCGATCCGATGGACACCACGGTGCCGACCGCGACCCCGGCCAGGTGCATGGAGCTGTAGAACGCCAGCGGGTAGGCCCCCACCGACAGCGCGCCGAGGAGCACCACGCCCTTGTGCGCGCGCAGCCGAGGGGCCTCCCGGCGGATACGGGGGGCGGCGATGAGGGCTTGGAGCAGTCCGCCCAGGCCCATGGCGACTGCCCCGATCGCCAGCGGCCCCACGTCAGGGGCGAAGGTCGCGGCGGTGCCCGTGGTGCCCCACAGGACCGACGCCAGCAGCACGCAGACCGCTCCCCCACCTGTCGTGCCGACCGCGTGTCCGGCTGCCCGCGTCACAGCCGGTCCAGCAGGTCGGCCGCCATCGTGCGAGCGTGCTCCAGACGCGTACCCGCCCCTTCCAGGCCGGCGCGCGCCATCGCGCCTTCCAGCAGGAACGACAGGTGCTCCGCCGTCGTGCGCGCTTCTTCCGGCCGTCCGGGCAGCAGGTCCTCAAGGTGCCCGGCGAGCAGGTCCTCGACCTGTTCTTTGTGGCGGCGCACCGAGGCCCGGCCCTCGTCCGCGGCAGGCAGCTCGGCGGCTGCGTTCAGCAGCCCGCACCCGCGGAAACCGTGCTCGTAGGCGAAGGCGGCGTGATCGGCGTACGCGTCGAAGACGGCCAGCACGCCGCCGCGACCGCCCGCGGCCTCCTCCAGCCGCCGCCGGTACAGGCCCAGCCACTCCTCATGCCGCGCGTCGAGGTAGGCCATCACCAGATCGGCCTTGGAGGAGAAGTTGTTGTACAGGCTCATCTTCGCCACACCAGCCTCGGCGGTGATCGTGTCGATCCCCGTGGCCGCCACGCCGTCGGCGTAGAAGCGGCGCGCCGCGGCGGCGAGCAGCCGCTCGCGCGCGGCCCCTCGCCGCCGGCCGGGGCGCGCTTGCGCCGTTCCGGTCTCGCTCATCGCATTCCCTCCCGGTTACTAGGTAGGTCAGTCTACCCAGTACCGGGGTGGCGTCCGCTCGGCGGCCGGCCTCGGCCCCTCACAAACGGTCCTTTGCGCGCGCAAGATCAACAATCGGCCACCGGGTCCCACCCGACGTGTGGCGCGCAGTACAGAAATCCGTCGGGAAAGCGGAGACCGTCGGCGGTGACGTCCACGGCGGGCATGGCCGGGCTTTTCCGGAGGGGAGTTCGGGTCAGCGCGGTGACGGGCCGGGCCAGATGGCCGAGGCGTCGTCGCGGTGCGGGTCGGGCAGCCGGACCGGGCGGACCGGGATGGTGTGTTCGCGTCCCCCCGTGACGGCTGTCCAGGTGACGGGGTGCCCGGAGTAGCACAGGGTGGTCAGGACGAACACGCCGTCGGCGTAGATCTCGACGTATTCGCCGATGGTGAGGATGCGCAGCGTGGTGGCGGGGTCCGTCAGGACGGTTTCGCCGAGGCGGGTCCCGTCGGGGCCGGTGACCCAGAGGCTCTTGCGGTCGCAGCCCACGGCCAGTGCGGGATCGTTGCTGTCCGGGACCTTCGTGCGCAGGGTGATGGCGACCGGCCCTGTTATGCCGATGTCGCCGACCGCGTGCGGGACGGGGCGGTCCGTCTCCTCGCCGAGCCATGGGTTCAGGCCGGGCCACCATTCCAGGCGGGGGGCCGAATCGAAGGGTGTGACAAGAGACTTGGGTTGGGCGAGCATGCCGCGGCAGCGTTCCCCGGTATCGGTGAGGCCGACTTGGCGGGGCGTGGTGTGCAGCACGACGCGGGAGCCGTCGGGCGCGGCGATCACGCGCGGAGCGTAGGCGCCGGTCGGGCCAAGAAGGCCGCGCCGGGTCCAGGGGCCTCGCAGACTCGGTGCAGTCCATGCCTCGAAGCCACGGGTCGCGCCGATGGAGCCCAGCAGCAGCCAGGTTCCGTCATCGAGGCGTTCCAGGACCGGGCACTCCAACTCGTCGACGTCGCCTGGGGAGATGAGCGGCGAGTGGACGGTCCAGTGCTCCAGGTCGTCGGAGGTGGCCCAGGCGACGCAGCCGCTGACCTCGACCGGGAGGGAGGCGTCACTGGCGCAGACGACCATGACCCAGCCGTCCGACTCGTCGTCGCGTACGACGAACGGGTCGCGCCAGCCCATGCGTTCACCGGTGCGGTACCAGCGCGGATCCGCCTCGACGACCGGCACGGTCCCGTGGCGCCGCCATCCGGTGCCGTCCGTGCGGTCGGAGTACGCCAGCCCGACCGACTGGAGCGGCCAGCCGTCCCGCGTGAGACCCAAGACGCCTGTGTAGAACATCGCCATTCCGTCGCCGTACTGGATCGGATGCATGGTCCACACCGCCTGCTGGTCGAACCGGCCGGGCAGTCCGTTGCCGAAAGCGGAGCCCTGCGGCTGCCAGCGGATCAGGTCGGTGGAGGTGGCCCGGCCGAAGGAGGTCTCCATCCGCAGGTGGTCGAACTCCGCTGTCCAGGGCCCCTGTAGATGCAGCACCACATACGTGCCGTCCTCGTCGCGCAGGACGGCGAAGTCGTTCACGCAGAGGCCGGGCGGCGCGTATCGCATGCACAGTTCCTGTCGCTCCACAGCGCCCAAACGTATGCGCTGATGCTTGATACCAGAAAGGTCTCCCGAGAACCGGCCCAAGTAAATATGAACGCAAACGCTTGCGCAACAACATGGGCGGGTTTACGGTCACGTCACCCACAGATCACACCGACGTGAAATCAACGGGAGGAATCCGCCGTGACGGCCAGCATCACCGATGTCGCCCGCGCCGCCGGGGTCTCGGCGTCCACCGTGTCCCGCGCGCTGCGCGGCCGGCCGGGGGTGTCGGAGGATGTACGGGCGCAGATCGCGGCGCTCGCCGCCCAGCTCGGTTACACCGCCTCACGCTCCGCCTCCAGCCTGGCCAGCGGGCGTACCTTCACCATCGGGGTGGTGGTCCCGTACGTGGGCCGCTGGTTCTTCGGCACCGTGCTGGACGCCGCCGAGAAGGAGTTCAGCTCCGCCGGTTACGACGTACTGCTCTACAACCTGGGCTCGCCGGAGACACGCAAGCGTTTCTTCACCAGGCTGCCGGTCCGTAAGCGAGTGGACGCGGTGCTGTCGCTCCTCATTCCTGACGATGCGGAGTCGGCCGCGCTGCGCTCGCTGGGGGTACCGCTGGCCACCACGGTCGGCGGCACCCGGCCCGGCTTCACCGTGGTCGGCATCGACGACCGGGCCGGCGCCGAGAGTGCCGTACGGCATCTGGTGAACCTGGGCCACCGCCGCATCGGCATGATCTCGGGGGCCAGTGGGCCGCTGCACTGGACGACGCCCATCGAGCGCCGCAACGCCTACCTGGAGGTTCTGGCCGACGCCGGGGTGGAGCACGATCCGGCGCTGGAGGCGGACGGCGACTACACGGTCGAGGGCGGCGAGCGGGCCATGACCGAGCTGCTGGCCGCCTCCCGCCCGCCGACCGCGGTGTTCGCGCAGTCCGACGAGATGGCGATGGGCGCCCTGCGTGCCCTGCGCCGCCACCGGCTGAAGGTGCCGGACGACGTGTCCGTCGTCGGATTCGACGACCACGAACTCGCCGACGTGGTGGGCCTGACCACCGTCGCCCAGCCGGTCGCCCAGCAGGGCGCCGAGGCCGCCCGGCTGCTGCTGCGCCAGCTCGACGAGCCCGACGCCGAACCCCCTGCCGAACAGGTGCAGATGCCCATCCGCCTCGTCCTGCGTGAGACCACCGCCCCGCCGCGCCCGCGCGGACCGCAGTAACTCCCTGAGCCCCACGCCCGGAAAACACGTCAGCACCTCGACCCCTCGCCCAGCACGGAGGCACAGCCATGACCTCAATCAGCAGAAAGTACCGCCGCGCCGTATGTACCGGCCTGGCCCTGGCCCCCCTGGTGGCACTGACCGCCTGCGGCTCGGGCGGCGGCACCGACGCCTCCGCCGAGGCCGGCAGCGGCAAGGGCACCATCAGTGTCTGGGCCCACCAGGGCCAGAAGAACGAGGCCAGTGCGCTGCAGAACGCGGTGAAGTCCTTCAACTCCTCGCAGAACAAGATCAAGGTCGACCTGAAGTTGATCCCCGAGGCCGACTACACCAAGACCATCACCGCCACCGACGCCGCCGAACTGCCGGACGTGCTGGAGTTCGACGGCCCGACCATGGCGAACTTCGTCTACAACAAGAAGCTCGCCCCTATCGACACCTATGTCTCCGCCAGGACCATGGACAACGCCACCGACGCGAGCAAGGCGCAGGGCGAGGTCGACGGCAAGCACTACGGCCTGGGCATGTTCGACTCCGGACTCGGTATCTACGGCAACAAGAAGCTGCTCGACGCGGCCGGGGTGAAGTACCCGACCAGCCTCTCCGACGCCTGGACCGCCGGGGAGTTCACCGCCGCGCTCAAGGCGCTGAAGGCCAAGGACTCCGACGGCAAGACCCTCGACCTCCAGGAGACCGGCGGCTATGCCTACGAGTGGGGCACCTACGGCTTCGCCCCGATCGTCTGGTCCGCCGGAGGTTCCCTCCTCAAGGACGGCAAGGCACAAGGCGCCCTCGACACCCCGGCCGTGATCTCGGCCATGAAGACCTTCCAGTCCTGGAAGACCCACGTCGACCCGAACACCGACGGCAACGCCTTCGCCAAGGGCCGCGTCGCCCTGAGCTGGGCCGGCCACTGGATGTACCCCGCCTACAGCGAGGCCCTCGGCGACGAACTCGTCGTGCTGCCACTGCCCGACTTCGGCAACGGCCCCAAGACCGGCCAGGGCTCCTGGGCCTGGGGCATCGGCGCCGACACCAAGAACGCCAAGGCCGCCGGCACGTTCCTGGACACCCTCCTTGACGATGCCAACGTCACCGCCATGACCACCGCCAACGGGGCGGTGCCCGCCACCAGGACGGCGCTCGCCACGAGCAGCCTCTACCAGCAGGGCGGCCCGCTCCAGCTCCTCGCCGACCAGCTTGCCAAGCCGTGCGGCGACAGCGACATCACCAAGTCCTGTGTCGCCGTCACCCGTCCGGTGAGCGCCGGATACCCCGTGATCACCTCGAAGTTCAGCGAGGCCCTGAACTCCATCTACGGCCGCGCCGACCCCAAGAGCGCCCTGGAAAAGGCCGCCCGCGCCATCGACCAGGACTTCTCCGACAACGCCGGCTACAAGATCCCGTAGGACCCAGCGGCGGGGCGGGCGCGGCTGCCGCGACCGTGCCCGCCGGGAACAGGACCCTCCCGTGATATCCGTGGACCCCGCGCACTCCGCGCCGCCCGGCCCGGAGCAGAGCCCGTCCGTGACACCCGTGAAGCCCGCGCGGTCTGCGCGATCAGCGCGGCCGGGCCGCAAGAACCGCGGCTGGCCGCACGGACTGCTCATGTCCGCCCCGGCCGTCGTCGGACTCATCGTCTTCGTCGGCGTGCCGTTCGGCTACGCCGTCGTCCTCTCCTTCTACAACGTCCGCCTCGGCTCCCCGCTGGAACCGACCTGGTTCGGTGTCGAGCAGTACCGGCGGCTGTTCACCGACCCCGACCTGTCCGGCCCGTTCCTGCGGGCGCTGCTGAACAACCTGACCTTCGCCGTGGTCGTCGTACCCGTCCAGACGGCCCTGGCCCTCGGGCTGGCGATCCTGCTCAACCGCAAGCTGAAGGCGATAGGCCTGTTCCGGTCCCTGTTCTTCATGCCGGTCGTCTTCCCCATGGCGCTCGTCGCCGTGATCTGGCGGCTGATCCTCGCCCGCAGCGACCAGGGAATGCTCAACTCCGCGCTGCACGCGGTGAGTTTCGGCAACTGGGGCGCCTTCGACTGGCTCGGCGACTCCGCCACCGCGATGGCCTCGATCATCGTCCTGTCCATCTGGCAGGGCGTCGGCTTCCAGATGGTCATCCTCCTCGCCGGCCTCCAGCAGATCCCGGGCGAGCTCTACGAGGCCGCCGAGCTCGACCGCGCCGGACGCCGGCAGCAGTTCCGCCACGTCACCCTGCCCGGCATCCGCGGCACCCTCGTCTTCGTCGCCATGCTCACCTCGGTGCTCTCCTTCCGGGTCTTCGACCAGGTCTACGTCCTGGTCCGCGGCGGCGGCCTCGACGAGGACGCCACCCGTACCGTGATGTACCAGGCCGTCACCACCGCCTTCGACCAGAACAACATCGGCCAGGCGTCCGCGATCACCGTCGTCTTCTTCCTGATCGTCGTCGTCCTGACGCTCATCCAGCGCCGCGTCGTCCGGCCCGGAAACGAGGACTGACCCATGGGTACGACCCCTACGTCCCTGCGCCGCTTCATGGACTACGCCGTACTCAGTGTGCTGGCCTTCGTCTTCGTGCTGCCCGTGATCTACCTGTTCCTGGGCAGCCTCAAGCCGTCCGACGAGGTCCTGGGCGGCCTGTCGGGCTTCCTTCCCACCAACCTGTCCTTCGACAACTACTCCGCCGTCCTGAGCAGCCTCGACTCCGACAGTACCGGCTACTTCTGGCGCTTCATGGGCGTCTCGCTGCTGCTGGCATTCGTCGTCGTCACCGGCGGCCTGTTCGTCAACTCGATGGCGGCGTACGGCCTTTCCCGGCTGAAGTGGCGCGGCCGGGAAGCCGTCTTCACACTCATCCTGCTGCTGATGCTGGTCCCGTTCGAGTCGGTGGCCGTGCCGCTCTTCTACATGTTCAACGACCAGCGCAACACCCTCTACATCCTGGCGCTCCCGTTCATCGCCAACGCCTTCTCGGTCTACCAGTTCCACACGTTCTTCCGCTCGATCCCACCGAGCATCGAGGAAGCCGCCCGCATCGACGGTGCGGGCCCCTGGCGCACGTTCTTCGCCATCGTCGTCCCCATGTCGAAGCCGGCCTTCGCCTCCGTGGCGATCCTGACCTTCCTCATCCAGTGGGGCTCCTTCCTGTGGCCGGTGCTGATGGTCTCCGACCCGTCGGTGCGTCCGCTGCCGCTGGAGATGAGTGTCTTCCAGAGCCAGCAGCCCCCGGACTGGGGCCAGATCCTGGCCTTCGGCGTCCTTCTGGTCCTGCCCGTCCTGGTGGTCTTCGCCTTCTTCCAGCGCTGGTTCGTCCAGGGCGTCGCGAGCTCCGCCGTCAAGGGCTGAGCGAAAGCCGGGCACCCGCACGTCTGCGAACGCCGCCTGTTCCATGCGCCGTTCACGACCGCTGACCAGAAGAAGGTCTGCGCGTGTCCACGGATAAGCGCTTCCCGGAGTGCGCTCAGCGCCGACGGGCCGCCGTGCGTTCCAGTAGCGGGGTGAGTCGGTAGTCGACCAGTCGGCGCATCTCCAGGGCGGTGTCGGTGCGTTCCACGCCCGGGATGCCGAGGATCCGTCCGGCGGTGCGGTAGAGGTCTTCGGCGTCGGTCGCGACGACGTGCACCAGCAGGTCGCTCTCCCCGGTCAGGCCGTGCACCTGGAGAACCTCGGGTATGGCGGCGAGCGCCGCCGCCACCGTGTCCAGCCGGCGTTGTACGACCCGGGTGGTGACGAAGGCGGTCAGTCCGTAACCGAGCGCCGCCGGGTCGACCCGCTGGTCGAAGCCGCCCAGGGCGCTGCCGCTGTCCAGGGCGGTCAGCCGGGCATGGACGGTGTTGCGGCTCAGTCCGGTGCGCTCGGCGAGCGCGATGGCCGTTGCGCGCGGGCGGTCGGTGAGTTCGAGGAGCAGGCGCGCGTCGGTCGCGTCGAGACGGTCGCGGCTTGTCATGGTGCGCACCTTCCGTGGGACGGGGCAGGTGGAGACCATGCATTGTGCCCAGTCGACCGGCCCGCACTTGTGCACATGATGGCCTGCTGGTCTCCTCGTTGGCAACGAACGCACACCGTACGGGCCCGTACGCCCCCGTACGGTGACGACCGGCTCAGAGCCCAGGAGGCAGCACGCCATGACGACCGCGACTCGACTCGGGGAACGTGCCGGATCCGGCGGATCAGGCCCCTTCGACTTCGGCGTGCTGCGTGAGGTGGAGGACCGTCTGCTCTGGCTCTCCAGCGCGGTCGTGCACCATGCCAACCGAGTGCGCTCCAACCCGTCCGGCCTCAAGGTCGGCGGCCACCAGGCGTCGTGCGCCTCCATGGTGTCGATCATGACCGCGCTGTGGTTCCGGCATCTGGGCCCGCAGGACCGGGTGTCGGTGAAGCCGCACGCCTCGCCGGTGCTGCACGCCATCAACTACCTGCTCGGTGAGCTTCCCGAGGCGTATCTGACGACACTGCGCGAGCTGGGTGGCCTCCAGAGTTACCCGAGCCGGAGCAAGGACCCCGATCCGGTCGACTACTCCACCGGATCGGTGGGTATCGGCGCGACCGCGACGATATGGGGCGCGCTGGCCCGCCGCTACGCCGGGGACGGCGTGGGCGCCGGAGCGCCGGCGGGGCTGACCGACGCGGCACCGTCCCCGGGTGACCGTGGTTTCACCGGTCGGCAGTACGCGCTGGTGGGCGACGCCGAGTTGGACGAGGGCGCGGTGTGGGAGGCGGTGCTCGACCCGGCGGTCGCCGAACTCGGCGAGCTGGTGTGGATCGTCGATCTCAACCGCCAGTCGCTGGACCGCGTCGTGCCGTTGGCGGCCTCGGACCGGCTGCGCGGGATGTTCACGGCGGCGGGCTGGCAGGTGCTGGAGGTCAAGTACGGACGGGTGCTGGAGGAGCTGTTCGCCCGCCCCGGCGGCGACGCGCTGCGCGCCCGGCTGGACGCGATGACGAACGCCGAGTACCAGCGGCTGCTGCGCTGCGCGCCGGCGGAGCTGCGCCGTCGGCTGCCCGGTACGGAACCGGGCGCGGCCGGGATCGCCGCGCTCGTCGCGGGGCTGACGGACGAGGAGCTGGCCGGGGCCGTCGGGAACCTCGGCGGCCACGACCTGACCATGCTGGACTCCGCCCTGTCCGCGGTCGCCGACGACCGGCCGACGGTGATCCTGGCGTACACCGTCAAGGGTCACGGTCTGCCGGTCCAGGGCCACCCGCAGAACCACTCCTCGCTCCTCACCCAGGAGCAGATGGACCAGTTGGCCGACCGGCTCGGCTGCGACACCGACCGGCCCTGGGCGGACTTCGCGCCCGGTTCCCCGGCGGCCGTGCTCTGCGCGGAGACCGCCGAGCGGCTGCGCCGGGACGACCCGGCGCTCCAGCCGCCTCCCACTCTGCCCACCGACATCGGCCGTACCCCCACCGGCTCCGGCACCACCCAGGCGGCGCTCGGCCGGGTGCTGCTCGATCTGACGCGGCAGGCACCCGAGGCCGCGGCGCGGGTGGTGACGGTCAGCCCGGACGTCAGCTCGACGACCAACCTGGGGGGTTGGGTGAACAAGGTCGGCGTGTGGTCGGCGACCGAGCGGACGAACTGGTTCGCGGACGACGCTGAGACCATCTTGCACTGGCGGGAGAGGCCGACCGGTCAGCACATCGAACTGGGTATCGCGGAGACGAACCTGGTCGGCCTGCTCGGCGAACTGGGCGCCACCTGGAGTCGCTGGGGCCGGCCGCTGCTGCCGATCGGCGTGCTGTACGACCCTTTCGTGCAACGCGCCCTGGAGCCGTGGTCGTTCGGTATCTACGCGGGCGGCCAGTCGGTCCTGGTCGGCACGCCGTCCGGGGTGACGCTGGCGCCGGAGGGCGGCGCCCACCAGTCGATCACCACGCCGTCACTGGGCGTCGAGCAGCCCGGTTGTACGACCTGGGAGCCGGCCTTCGCCATCGACGTCGAGTGGACCCTGCTGGCGGCGCTGGCCCGGCTGGGCAGGCCGGACGGCGGGTCGGCGTATCTGCGGCTGTCCACCCGGCCCGTCGACCAGTCACTGGCCGCCGTACCCACCGATCCTGCCGCCCGTGAGCGCCGCCGCCGCCAGGTGGTGGCCGGCGCCTACCCGCTCCGGCGAGTGGTGGGCGCGGAGGTCACCATCGCGGCGATGGGTGTGATGGCCACCGAGGCGCTGGCCGCCGCGGACCGGCTGGCGGCGCAGGGTGTGGCCGCGGACGTGGTCTGCGTGACCAGTCCCGGCCTGCTCTTCCGGGCGCTGAACTCCCGTACGGGGCAGGACACGGACGCCGCCGGCTGGATCCTCGACCAGGTCTTTCCGCCCGCCCGCGCGACCCCCCTGGTCACCGTGCTGGACGGCCACCCGCACACGCTGGCGTTCCTGGCGACGATCCGCCAGGTGCCCGTACGTACCCTGGGAGTGACCCACTTCGGGCAGTCCGGCTCGCTGGAGGACGTCTACCGCCACCATGGGATCGACACCGACAGCATCATCCGGGCGGCGCTCGACCTCACCCGGTAGGTCTCGGGTCCGGCCTGATCCAAAAGACGGGCCCGAGCCCGCCGCCCCGACGCGGCGGGCTCGCAGCGTCTCCCCTGGCCACGGAGCGGCGCTGCTACAGCCATACGCAGTTGTCGTCTGTGACGGCCGGGGCACGGTGTCGATCACTGGGGCGTGGGGGCCGGTGAGTCCGGCGAGGGCCGGGCCGATGGGCGGGAAGATCGGCAGTCCGGCCGTCTTGCGGTAGTCGATCCACTCGATGTGACCCACTTCGTGACCGCCGTTTTCGAGTTCGTCGCATGCCGGGCTCCCGCCGGCCACGGGCCCAGTCCAGCGCACCGCCCCCGGCGCCGTCACGCTCCTTCAGCTCAGAGTCGGCGCCATGAGCCGGCAGCAACCCCGCCATGGCGGGGTCGGCATGGGCCGCCGCAGCCGCCAGCGGGAGCCCGTCGCGCGGGCCATGGGACTCCAGATTCGGCGACGCTCCGGCCGCCGGCAGAAGCTCCGCACAGCGGACCTCGCCCTGCGCCACGGAAAGATACAGGGCAGTCCCACCGTCCGGACGCCGATCGTCCGGCGCGGCACCCGGACGCAGCAGATCGCGGCGAAGCGGCGGGAGTCGGCTCCGCGACGTCACTGCCGCGGCCGGAGACCACCGCGCGCTGAACACCCGGGGTACGAACACCGTCTCCGCCATGACCTCGCGGTCACCGTGACGACGTCGGCCGCCGCCCTGGGGTCGCGACGGCGCCTCCGGAACCTCCTGGTCGCGTACTCGCCGAAGCAGGCGGTCTTCTTCCAGACCCAGAAAAGGGCGCCTGACAAGGGCAGTTGCCCGTCAGGCGCCCTACGCGGCCCGCAGTTGGGCGGCGGGCCGAAACGGGTCAGTGATGCTGTGCCCACCGCGGCGACGGAGAACGCCGGCCAGAACGGCCCCTGTACGACGCGCGCGGTGCGGTCACGGCACGATGCGTGCCAGGTCCACTCGGGACTGGATGGAGAGCTTGCGGTAGATCTGGCGCAGGTGGAAGCCGACGGTGTGCGGGGAGATGAACAGTTCGCTCGCGACCTGGCGGTTGGTCAGCCCCTGGGCGACGAGCCGGGCGACCTTGGTCTCGGTGCTGGTGAGGCTGTCCCAGCCCGTCTCGGGCCGGGTTTCGTGGCTCCAGTGCCGGCGTCGGACTCCGAGTTGCCGCAGCTTGAGCCGCACCCGCGCCGAGTCCCATTCCGCACCCACCTCCTCGTAGATCACCATCGCGTGGTTCAGTTCCTTCACGGCCTGCTCGCGGTCGGTCTCACGCTGGAGTGAGCCGAGGTCTTCGGCGACCGAGGCAACCGCCCACGGATCGCCGTAGAGCTCCCCGAGCCCGGCGAGCGCGGTGAGATCGCCGTCCAGCAGCGCCCGGCTGTGCCTCGCCGCCGCCACCACCGGGCCATGGAGCTGATTGACCGAGGCGATCTCCTCGGCAGTGACCACGATCTGCTCGGCGAACGGCCGCTGGTCCGCAGCCAGCGCGGTGCGTACCGCCCATGCGGCGCCCAACGGGGCCTCGAGCACCAACTGCATGCGCAGGGAGGAGTCCTGTGCCAGCTCGCGGATCTCGTCGATCGCCGCGTTCGCGCCCGATTTGGCCGAGGACACCAGACCGGTGAGCAGTCGCCGCATCGCCGACCACCAGTGAACCAGCTCCGAGGGGATCGACTCGTCCAGCCGCCGCAGCCCCTCGGCGGCCGCGGCGAGGTCACCACGCCGTAGCGCACAGAAGATCAGCACCGCGCGGAGCGGGGGGTCGTAGAGCGGCATCTCCGCCCTCTGCGATGCCGCGAGTCCCGCGGCCGCCTCCGTCTCGGCCGCGGCGATGTCTCCCTTGGAGAAGAAGATCATCGCGCGCAGGGCGAGCGGGACCGGGGTGAGCACGCCCATGCCGTCCCAGTCGATGGTGCGGCGGCCGGCGTCGGCCGCTTCCAGCGCCTCGTCGAGCCGGTGGAGCCTGATCAGCATCCACGCCTTGGTCCACAGTGGATCGCTCTGACAGGTCTCGGCGAGCTGCCCGCGCAGCCCCACCGCCTCGTCCAGGCAGGCGAGCGCCTCGTCGATCCGGCCTTCACGCCACATCGCCATCGCCCGCACGTTCAACGCCGCCACCCGCACCTCGACGCTGTACGCGCCGGTGACCGCGAGCACCCGGTCGGCCAGGCCGACCTTCGCGACCTCGTTGTCGTGCGAGAACGTGTTCAGCACCAACAGTTCGAGGGTCGGGTCCCCGCCGTCCGAGGGAGCCGTGGCGGAGAAGGGCTCCTGGGAGACCTGCTGCGCGGCGGAGGCGTCGCCGCGCAGCATCAGCGCCATGGCCAGCCAGGTGCGCAGCGGGCGAATGGACTCCGCCGGGGCGGGCCCGGCCATCTGCAGCAGTTTTTCGGCGAGTTCGGCGGCCTGGGTGAGCTTGCCCTGCCGGACCAGGCCCGCGGTGGCCGTGGTTCCCAGCGCGAGGTGGTCGGGGCCACCGGGCTCGGTGGCCTGCAGACCGCGAGTGGCCAGCGCCGCGGCCGACTGTGGTGAGGACGGCAGCAACCGCCGCGCGGCCTCGCCGATGGTGGCCACCGCCTCGGCGTCACCGACCTCCGTACAGTGCACCAGATGCACCGCCACGTCCACGGTCGGCTCCCCCGCCCTGGCGAGCAGCATGGTGGCCGCCTGCCGGTGCAGCATCGACCGCAACGGCGCCGGGACGGTCCCCAGCACCGCACGCCACACCGGCTCGCGGTGGAACACGAATCCGTCGCCGTCGCTGCTGAGCAGCCCCGCACCCATGGCCTCCTGCAACGGCCCCAGCAGTTGGACGGGAAGCTCGCCCAGCATCTCCGCGAGGTCGCGCGGAGAGAATCCGTTGCCCAGCACCGCTGCGACCTGCAACATGTTCTGCGCCCGCTGGGACAGTTCGCCCAGCCGACCGCGCACCGACCGCAGCAACGGCTGCGGCAGCCGCCCGACCGGGTCCTCCGCGACGGCCACGGCGATGCCCGAGGTCATCGGCCCCGAAGCCAGCGACGCGACCCCGTCGCTGATCGCCACACAGTGCTCCTCGCCCAGTCGGTGCACCAGGTCCACGATCGCCTGCGGAGTGCCGCCGACGCTCTCGCACAGCTCCACCAGGTCCCTGTCGGGAACCGCGTCGAAGAGGTCACCGACGAGGCCGACGACGGCGTCACCGGGCAGCGGGCCCAGCGGCCCGAGCCAGTCGCTGCGGTGGGCCCGCGCCATGCCCCGTAGCACCAGGCTGTTGGCCGACTCGCCCAGCTCGGCACGCAGCGCGAACAGCCACAGCACCGGCGAGTCGTCCAGCTTCGACATCAGGGCGCCGAGCGCCCGCAGCACCGCGGGGTCCGTCCACTGCGCGTCGTCGAGCACCATCAGCACCGGACCACGCCGGAGGTCGCCGTCGAGCTTCGCCTCGACCTGCGCGGCCAGCCAGCCGACCCGGTCGGTGTCGTGCCGGCCCTGGCGGGCACCGACCATGGTGAGCGACTTCGGCACGCCGTTGAGCACCGCGAACCCGTTCCGCTCGGCCAGCACCATCGACTCGGACAGCAGTCTGGTCTTGCCGGTGCCGATGCCGGACTCCAGGACGATCAGGTGTCCCTGGTTGCCCTCGGCCGTCGCGCGCATCAACTGCTCGATGCGGTCCACCTGTTCGTCCCGGCCGTGCAACGACCAGCTGACCGACTGCGCTTGCGGTGTCGTCGGCTCCGCAAGCTTGTCGAGAATCCGAGGCTCCACATTCTCTCCCTGTCGGCAGTGCACATCTGCTGTCGTCAGTCCCTGCGGAAGGCGGCGGGCGGCCGTGGAGACACGGGCTCGCTCAGCCTCCCGCCCACTCAGCCCCCGAACAACATTTCGCCTGCTGTTCATCTGCCTCACCCATCTGTCTCACCGGAAATTCACGCCCGTAATGAGCACCCGGCCGCGAATCGCGAACTCGGGTCAAGAATGGGCAACTTCACGCCCGTATGCGCCGGACTAGGTAGAATGTTCGATACGTTCGACGGTGAATGAATCCCGTCACAGATGCCAAGATCAGCTACCCGGGTGCACCAATGGCCGGCCCTTCGAGTCCCGGCCAGGCGGACAGCCATAACAGGCGTCGCGGAGCGCACGGGGGAAATTCGCCGCATGTCATACCGGAGGCGAATGCAATCTTAACGTGAAATTTACTCGTGCCACGATTAGGCGTGCTTCAGCCCGGGAATTGCCGGGCCAGAAAGGAAGCATGCACCCCGGCCAATTCGGCGGCAGGACGGTGGCAAAGCGTCGCATTGTTCACGTACGATCCAAGAACGCCATGAACGATTCATTAATTTCCCACGATGAACGCGTCAGCACGAGGCGATTCGATAGCGAGTGGGAAAGGATTGGGCGGCGACGGATGAGGTCTGGGATGAACCCCCGAGACCGGCGGCGTCGGATTGAGGTAAAGCTCCGGTGGCCAGCGGCTATGACCCGACAGGCACACACTTCCTCCGCGGACGAGCCAGGCCCGATTCCCGACCCCGTGCCGTGCTTGTGGCTTCATGTCAACTACCGTTGGTTGTCATGGCTTTCCAGCAGCCGTCAACGCGGGCAGTCGAGGAGCATCCTCGGCGCGCGAGTGCGCGGCCAGGGTCGATGATCATCGGGTGACGGTTGCCGGCAAAGGAACGCCGGCTGGAAGATCTGTTCCACCCGAACCAGGACCGGCCAGGTGCCGACAGGGCGTGGCGATCTCTGGATGCCATATGCTGTGAGAGCCTGGATCCGCCATTTCCCCTCCAGGAAACGCCGGGACATCCGCCTAAATGGACCAAACACCAACTCGCCGAGTAATCCATCACAGCCTCCTCACGGGTCGCCGATATCGCGGAACCGGGCATGAGCCGATTCATCTCCGGGTCAAGCCGGAGTAAAATCAACCTAGCATCCGGAACAGCTATTCCGCTACGTCGCCAATCCCACAGCACAGAGGTGACACCGGATGACAAAAGTGTGGCTTTCCCTGCGAATTTCGCAGGGAAAGCCACACTCCGGTCATCAGGCTGTCAGTGCCCGCCCGCGCGCACCGGCAGGCTGGTCAGCCCCCGCAGGAGGATGCTGCTGCGCCACCTCAGGTCGCCCGGGGCCACCGCGAGGGTGAGGTCGGGGAACCGGGCCAGCAGTACGCGGAAGGCAATCTCGCCCTCCACCCTGGCCAGCGCGGCTCCCAGGCAGTGATGGATACCGTGCCCGAAAGCGAGATGACCGCTCTTCGGGCGGCCAAGGTCCAGCTCGCCGGGCCGGTCGAACACCTCCGGATCGCGATTGGCCGAGCCGATGCCCAGCAGGACCAGCTCGCCTGCCGGGATCGTCGTGTCGCCGATGGTCACCGGCTCGGCGGTGAACCGCGTGGTGGCCATGCTGACCGGGCTCTCCAGGCGGAGGAACTCCTCCACCGCGCCGGAGAGCAACGCCGGGTCCGTACGCAGCCGCGCCAGCTGGTGCGGGTCGCGCAGCAGGGCCAGCACCCCGTTGCTGATCAGGTTCGCCGTGGTCTCGTGCCCGGCCATCAGCAGCAGTGACGCCATCGATGTGGCCTCGTCGGGCGAGAGTTGGTCGGCGCCCTCCCCCGGGGCCAGGATCGCGGAGAAGATGTCCTCGCCGGGAGCCGCACGTTTGGCGGCCACCAGCTCGTCCAGGTACTCCCGCATGGCAGCCGCCGCCGCCATCTGCTCCTGCGGCGTCGCCGACGTCAGCATCGTGTGGGACCACTCGCCGAACTCACGTCGCCGGTCGTCCGGCACGCCGAGGATCTCGCAGATCACCGTCATCGGCAGCGGGAACGCGTACTCCTCGATCAGGTCGACCGAGTCCGCCCCGGCGGCCAGCTTCGCCGCCATAGCCTCGGTCAGATCGGTTGCCAGCCGCTCGATGCCCGGTCGAAGCCGGTCGATGGCCCGTCCGGTGAACGCCTTGTTCACCAGCTTGCGCAGCCGGGTGTGCTTGGGCGGGTCCGAATTGAGCATGTGGTCGTGCAGGCCCATGTCCAAGTCCACGGCGTCCTCGGGCAGTTCGGCGGCGCGGCGGAGGATCCTGGCGATCTCGCCACCGTCCTTGCTCAGCCGAGGATCGGTCATTCCGGCGCGCACATCCGCGTATTTGGTGACCAGCCAGAACGGCGGCGCCATCGGCACCCGCACCCTGGTCACCGGGCGCTGGGTGCGCAGCAGTTCGTAGAGCTGGTAGGGATCGTTCATGAAGGCTTCGTCGAGATCGACCACTCCGTCGCCGGAATCGGGGATCGCGTTCGCGGCCGGGCATTGGGATGTCGTCATGACAGTGGTACTCCTCTGGGTCGTCTGCGGCTCTCACAGTCGTGTCATTCGGGAATTCCGCCCGCCAGGCGGTTCAGCACGAGGGCGGCCATCGCGGTGGGATCACCGTCCTCGGGCCGCAGTACCAGCTCCGGCGACTCGGGTGCCTGGTAGGGATCGTCGATCCCGGTGAAACCGGTGATCTCGCCCGCGCGGGCCTTGGCGTAGAGGCCCTTCGGGTCCCGGGACTCGCAGACCGCCTGCGGGGTGTCGAGGAAGACCTCCAGGAACGGCAGCCCGGCGAGTTCGTGTGCCGCCCGTACCTTCGCCCGGTCCTCGGCGTACGGGCTGATCAGCGAAACCACCGCGACCAGTCCGGCGTCGGCGAACAGCCTGGACACCTCGCCCGCGCGCCGCACGTTCTCCGCGCGGTCGGCTTCGCCGAATCCCAGCCCGGCGTTGATCCCGTGCCGCAGGTTGTCCCCGTCCAGCAGGTAGGCGGGGCGGCCGGCGGCTATCAGCAGCCGCTCGATCTCCACCGCCACACTGGATTTCCCGGCCCCGGACAGCCCGGTCAACCAGATCGTGGCGCCCTTCGAGATCCGCTCGTCCCGGCTCACCGCGGTGGTGTGCCAGACCACGTCCGGCCGGGCGGACTGGGCCAGCACGGTCCCGGCGGCGACGGTGTTGTTGGTCTGCTCGTCGATCAGGATGAAACTGCCGGTGACGCGGTTACGGCGGTACTCGTCGACGAACAGGGGCTCCTGCGTCCGCAGGCTCACCCTGCCTATCTCGTTGAGCGCCAGCGAATCCGCGGCCTCGTCGCGGTGCAGTGTGTTGATGTCGAGCCGGTAGTCCACCGAACTCACCAGCGCCCGGGTGGTACGGGTGGTGTGCCGTACGAGATACCGGGTGCCCGCGGCCAGCTCGCTGCGCTCGGTCAGCCAGCACACCATCGCGTCGAGCTCGCGGACCGCTTGCGGCTGGTTGCGCGGGCGGCAGATCAGATCGCCCCGGCCGATGTCGTGCTCGCCGTCGAGTTGCACGGTGACCGCCTGGGGCGGAAATGCCTCGTCGAGTGGCGTGCCGCCGGGCCCGGTGATCGCCGTGATCGTGGTGCGCGCACGGGACGGCAGCACGAGCACCTCGTCACCCGGTTTGAACACCCCGCCCGCGACGGTGCCCGCGTAACCGCGGAAGTACCCGGACTCGCCGGGCGTGCGGATCACGTACTGCACCGGCAGGCGCGCGTCGATCAGGTTGCGGTCCGAGGCGACGTGCACCTCCTCCAGGTGGTGCAGCAGCGAAGTGCCTTCGTACCAGGGCATCGCGTCGCCGCGGTGCACCACGTTGTCGCCGGTGAGCGCGGACATCGGGACGAAGCTCAGGTCGTGCACGTCCAGTTTGGCGGCGAACGAAGTGAACTCGGCGCGGATTTCCTCGAACCGCTCCTGCGAGAAGTCCACCAGATCCATCTTGTTCACGCACAGCACCAGGTGCGGAATGCCGAGCAGGGACGCCAGCAGCGCGTGCCGCCGGGACTGCTCCAGCACGCCCTTGGAGGCGTCGATCAGGACCAGCGCGAGGTCGGCGGTGGACGCTCCGGTGACCATGTTGCGGGTGTACTGCAGGTGGCCCGGGGTGTCGGCGATGATGAACCGCCGCCTCGGCGTGGCGAAGTAGCGGTGTGCGACGTCGATGGTGATGCCCTGTTCGCGTTCGGCGCGCAGGCCGTCGGTGAGCAGGGCGAGGTTCGGGTACGCCTCACCACGGTCCCGGCTGGCGCGTTCCACCGCGGCCAGCTGATCGGAGAACAACGATTTCGAATCGAACAGCAGCCGGCCGATGAGCGTGGACTTGCCGTCGTCCACACTGCCCGCGGTGGCGATCCGTAGCAGGTCGATGCCCATCAGAAGTAGCCCTCCCTCTTCCTGTCTTCCATGCCCGCTTCGGAAATCCGGTCGTCGGCTCGGGTGGCACCGCGTTCGGTGATCCGGCTGGCGGCGACCTCGGCGACGACGGCCTCCGGGGTGGCGGCGGCGGATTCCACACAGCCGGTGCAGGTCGCGTCGCCGATGGTACGAAAACGAACCGTGGCCTCGTACGGCTGCTCCCCGGAGCCGGGTGTCAGGAACGGGTTGACCGCGAGCACCATGCCGTCGCGCTGGAACACCTGACGCCGGTGGGAGTAGTAGAGCGAGGGCAGTTCGACCTCCTCGTCGAGCACGAACTGCCAGATGTCCAGTTCCGTCCAGTTGGACAGCGGGAAGACCCGGATGTGCTCACCGCGGCGGTGCCTGCCGTTGTACAACTGCCAGAGTTCCGGCCGCTGGTTGCGCGGATCCCACTGGCCGAACTCGTCGCGGAAGCTGAACACGCGTTCCTTCGCGCGGGCCTTCTCCTCGTCGCGGCGGGCGCCGCCGAACACGGCGTCGAACCGGTGCTCGGTGATCGCCCGCAGCAGGGCGGTGGTCTGCAACCGGTTCCGGCTGGGTTCGTCGGCCACCCGCCCGGCGTCGATGTCGTCCTGGACGGAGGCGACCTCCAGCCGGACGCCGTGCTGGGCCACCGCCCGGTCGCGGTATTCGATGACCTCGGGGAAGTTGTGGCCGGTGTCCACATGCAGCACCGGGAACGGCAGGGGCGCCGGCCAGAACGCACGCAGCGCCAGGTGCAGCATGACCACCGAGTCCTTGCCACCGGAGAACAGCAGCACCGGCCGCTCGAAGGTGGCCGCGACCTCGCGGAAGACATGCGCTGATTCGGCTTCGAGTGTGTGCAGATGGGAGAGCTGATAAGTGCTCGCCGTCATGTGTTGTGATCCTCCGCTGCTGATAGGGCGAACTCTCTTTCGGGTGCCGCGGGGTCCTGTCGGCGTTCCTCACGCAGTGAACGGATCGCGACCAACACCCCGGCCGTCCACAACGCCACGATGGCGGTGCAGGTGACCGTGAACACCCAGGCCGTGGCCTCGAACTCGCCCAGCAGCGTGCGGGCGTTGGTGAACACGATCAGCCCACCGGCCAGCGCGCCGAGCAACCTCGGCGGCAGGTGCCGGACCAGCCAGGCGGCCAGTGGGGCGGCGATGATGCCACCGATCATCAGGCCGAGGACCACGGTGTAGTTGAGGTTTTCCTCCTGCGACAGGGTGAACAGGAAGCCGACGCTGGCGGCCAGTGCGACGATGAACTCCGAGGTGTCCACCGAACCGACCACCTTGCGGGCTCCAGCCGGCCCGAGGACAGCAGTGTGGTGGTGGCCACCGGACCCCAGCCGCCGCCACCGGTGGCGTCGACGAACCCGGCCACCAGGCCGAGCGGCGCGAGGAACTTGGCGCCGGGACGCCTGCCGGTGATCAGCTTGCCGAGCTTGAGGAACGAGAACCGGATCAGCACGTACAGGCCGAGCAGCAGCAGGACGGTGGTAATCCACACGGCTGCGTTCTCGGTGGACAGTGAGGTCAGTACGTACGCGCCGAGCACCGCGCCGATCGCGCCCGGTGCGGCCAGGATACCGACGGTTCTCCAGTCGATGTTCTTGAATTTCCAGTGGGACAGGCCGGAGGCCAGCGAGGTGCCGACCTCGGCGAGGTGCACGGCGGCCGAGGCGGTCGCCGGGGCTGTGCCCACGGCCAGCAGCGTGGTCGTCGCGGTCACCCCGAACGCCATACCCAGGGTGCCGTCGACAAGTTGGGCCAGCAGACCGGCCAATCCGAACAACAGGAGCGTGCGCATGGGAACCTCGGTTCGCAGGGTGGGCGGCACGGTTGCCGGAACCACCGTGAACAAGGAGGAAGCGGGTGGGGACCCGCCGCTCCTCCGTCATGCTGGGAGCAGGTTCGCCCTCGGATGTCGCTTCCGGATGTCGCTTCCGGAGTCGTTTGTGGAGTCGTTTGTGGAATCCAGCGATGTCTCCTTTCTTCTGTGCTCGGCCGCGCGGTATGTGAAGAAGCCCTATACGGCGCCGCGGTAGTCCATGAACGCAGGGCGCTCCGCGGCCGGCTGGGCGAACCAGTCGTTGACCACCTGTGCGGTCACCGTCGCGAACTTGTCCAGCATCGTCAGATGGTTTCCCGGCACGTCGGCCAAGGTGACCGACGAAGAGCTGTTCCAGGTGAACATCCAGTCCTCGTGGTCCACCGGGTCACCCATCCGTTCGGTCGCCCGGACCTGGAGCGTCGGGACGTCCAGGTGGTCCGGGGACCACCACGGGAACGACCTGTAGTGGGCCATGGCGGAGATCCAGCTGTCGTCGCCGTTGTCGCCGGCCTGCTTGATGTTTTCGAACAGTGCCGCCAGCAGCGCGTTCGAATCCTCTTCGAAAGCGGTGAGGTCCTCCTGGGAGACGGTGTCGAACAGGGTGATGCCCACCGGGGTCACTCCCCTGCGTACCAGTTCGGCGGCGACCCAGTGCGCGATCATTCCGCCGCTGGACGCTCCTCCGAGCGCGAATTCCTCCCCTGTCGGGTTGTCCCGGAGGATCGCCTCGGCGTAGGCGGCGGTCATCGTTTCCAGATCCTGTGGCAATGCCTCACCGACGTGGAAGCCCGGCAGCTTCAGCAGTGACACCTCCCGGCTGCCCTGGAAGGCCCACGCCAGCCGTACGTACGCCAGTTCGTCCGGGGCCATGAACGGCGGGAACAGGTACAGCTTCGGCTTCTGGTCGCCGGTGGCGACGCGTTTGGGCGGCCGGATCGCCGTACCGGCGGTGTCGGCACCGAAGGTCGGCCGGAACTGCGCGAGGTTCTCCATCGAATCCAGGAAGACAGCGCCCTTGCCCTCGGCCTCGGCGCGCATGTACATCTCGGCGAGGTCCGACAGCCGGACCACTTCCGTGGAAGCGGTTTCGGCGGGGCTCCCGGTGGCGAGTTCGTCCAGGATGTGAGCGGTCAGCGCGTCCGCGTTCGGGTGGTCGAAAATCAGCGTCGCGGGGAGGCGTAGTCCGGTCACGGTGGTGAGGCGGTTGCGGAGTTCGACGGCGGTCAGCGAGTCGAAGCCCAGATCGCGGAATGCCGCGTCGGCGTCGATGCTTTCGCCGGCGGTGTGGCCCAGAAC
>NZ_JBIUTF010000010.1:0-245143 GCF_044741745.1 Streptomyces sp. NPDC088116
CAGGGGGGACCCTGTGGGAGAGTAGGACGCCGCCGAACAATTGTTGTGGGAATGCCCCGTACCAGTCATGGTACGGGGCATTCCTGCGTTCAGGGGCCTTTCCCGTTTCCCTAATAGGGGCGGGTCTGCCGGCGGAAAACGCGTTGCGGGCGGGAGAGGGCGCGCCGAGGATCGAAGACATGAGCCATCTGATCCGCACGGTACGCGCCGACGAGTGGGCCAAGGCCAAGGAACTCCGGCTGGCCGCGCTACAGGATCCGGCGGCGCCGGTGGCCTTTCTGACAACATACGAAGAGGCCCTGGAGCGCCCCGACTCCTTCTGGCAGCAGACGGGCACCGGTGGGCAGTTCATCGCCGAGGCGCCGGACGGTACGTGGTCGGGCTCGGTGGCCGTACTGATCGAGAAGGCCGGTGAGACCGACTTCATGGAGATCACAGCCGACCAGGCTCAGGGGCATCTCGTGGGTGTGTACGTACGCCCCGAGCAGCGCGGCACCGGACTCATCGGGGAACTCGTCGCCGCGGCGCTCGACTGGGCGTGGTCGGTTCGCGAGCCCCGGGCGGCGCGTGTACGACTCTTCGTCCACGAGGAGAATCCGCGGGCACTCGCCGCCTACCGCAAGCTCGGGTTCGTACCGACCGGATTGGCTGTCGAGAAGGACCTGGAGATGGAGTACGTACGTCCCTAGGCACCGCAGTGCGGTGGGGAGAGGGGGCAGCCGTCAGGCGTGTTGGTGGTCCGGGAGTTCGTGGTGCGGCCAGCGGTCCCTGCCCTGTTGGCGCGAGCGGAGCAGGACCAGGGTGGGCAGACCTTGGTCCTGACCGGTGGCCAGCAGCTCGGGAACGAGGGGAAGCGGCGCCACGGCGGCGACATCGTCGAGGACAAGCGTCATTGGTGGGTCGAGCCGACCGTCAGATGACCGTGCGGCCATGCGGCGGCCGTGCTCGACCACGCTTGTGGTGAGTGCGGTGAGCAGAGGCATCGCACCCGGGCGGGAGCGCGGATCTTCGATCGGCTCGCCCACCACATAGAGCGTGCCCCCCTCGTCCACAAAAGAATCCAGCGTGAGCGAATCGGTTCGGTTGGGTGTGCAGGCCTCGCGGATGTGCACCGAGGAAAGGGCCGACAGCGCACGGGCCGTCAACTGCTGTGCCGCATCGCGTCGTTCGGGATACGCCGTGAGCGCGGACTCCAACAGGCCGGCCAGGCCGGAGGTGGCCTTGGGGTGGGTACGGAGGATCCGTACGGCCTCCTGCGCGCCGCCGCCCTGCGCCCAGCGGAGCACCTGCTTGAACGGTCGTCCGTCCACGGCCGCCGCGTGCAGCCAGCAGCGCAGGAGGGTTTCGGCGGTGTCGGCCAGGGCTGCGTCCAGGAGGGCGCGCGGGCGTACGGGGGCGAGCAGCGCGGCCGCCCGCGCGGCGGCGGTGGTGGCGTCCTCGCACCCGGCGGTGGGAGACCAGTGGAGGCGGGCCGGGGTGTCGCACAGGTGGCTGGGGTCGTAGACGAGGACCGGGCCGAGCCTGGCCCGTACGTCCTTGGTCTCGGTCCACACGGCGGGGTCGGAGGTGACGACGAGGGCGGGGCCCGTGGCCTCGATGATGGCCTGGACCGCGGTGGGGCGGCGCACACGCGGATCGCCGTAACGCACGCCCGGTGCCGGGCGGGGGGACGGAACGCCGGAGGTGGGAGCGGTGACTTGTGCGGGAGGGGTGATTGGTGCCGGTGCCGGTGCCGGTGCCGGTGCCGGTGTGGGTGTGGGTGTGGGCGCGGGCGTCGGTGCGAGTCGGGGAGCCGCCGCTGCCGGCGGAACCGGGGCCGCGATGTCGCTGGTTCCCGTCGGCTTCGGCGCGGGCTCCGGGTCTTGTGCGGTTTCCGGGGCCGGTACGGATTCCGCTGCGGTCTCCTGCTCGTACTTCTCGTACCGTTCCTCACGCGACTGCTCCCGCCGTCGCGCTCGTACCATCCGATAGCGGGCCGTCACTCCCAGCCCGAAGACCGTGAGCACGATCAGCACCATCAACTGGCTGATCAACAGGCCCCAGAACAGCCCGTATCCGGAGAGCTGCCCCGGTGGGGTGTCCGGCCAGGCCGCCGGCAGGTCGTGCGGTGCCGAGGCCAGTTGGCGTATCGCCAGGGGTGTACGTGCGAAGGTGACCGCGTCCGGCCAGCCGCCGTGCGTGAACAGACCGGCCAGCCCGGTGGCCGTCCAGACCAGCAGCGTCAGCCCGAGCAGGAAGGCCAGGAGGCCCACCAGCAGCCCGTCGGGGATCCCGCCCTGGCCGCCCTGTGCTTTGTCGCGACCGCCCGGACCGGGGCCCGTACCGCTGCCCTGAGCGTCATGGTGGCGCGGCACGTCATGCCACCGTCGACTCGGGGGACCCGTCCAACTGCCGTTGTCGCTCCAGCAGGGCCGCCCGCTGCTCCGCCTCCCACTCCGCGGCCCGCATGTCCTCGGGCAGAAGCTCTCCCCGCTCCATGGCGCCCGCGGCATCCGCGGCGTCCGAGGCCTGGGAGTTCTCGGTCATCGCGCGGTCCGTGAAGACCAGCGGCCGTTCCGCCTCCGTCACCAGATGCTTGACGACCTGCACGTTGCCGTTGACGTCCCAGACCGCGATGCCGGGGGTGAGCGTCGGGATGATCTCCACCGCCCAGCGTGGCAGGCCGAGGACCAGGCCGGTCGCTCTCGCCTCGTCGGCCTTCTGGGCGTAGATCGTGCGGGTCGAGGCCATCTTGAGGATGGCCGCGGCTTCTCTGGCCGCCGCCCCGTCGACCACGTCGGACAGGTGGTGGACCACCGCCACGAACGACAGGCCCAGTCGCCGTCCGAACTTCAGCAGTCGCTGGAAGAGCTGCGCGACGAAGGGCGAGTTGATGATGTGCCAGGCTTCCTCGACCAGGAAGATGCGCTTCTTGCGGTCGGGGCGGATCCAGGTGTGCTCCAGCCAGACGCCCACGATCGCCATCAGGATCGGCATCGCGATCGAGTTGCGGTCGATGTGCGAGAGGTCGAAGACGATCAGCGGGGCGTCCAGGTCGATGCCGATGGTCGTCGGGCCGTCGAACATGCCGCGCAGGTCACCGTCCACCAGCCGGTCCAGGACCAGCGCCACGTCCAGACCCCAGGCCCGTACGTCGTCCAGGTCGACATTCATGGCCTCGGCCGACTCGGGCTCGGGGTGCCGCAGTTGCTCGACGATGTCCATCAGCACGGGCTGGCGCTCGACGATGGTCTCGTTGACGTAGGCGTGCGCGACCTTGAGCGCGAAGCCGGAGCGCTCGTCCAGGCCGTGTCCCATCGCGACTTCGATGATCGTACGGAGCAGGGCGAGCTGCCCGGTCGTGGTGATCGCCGGGTCGAGGGGGTTGAGCCGGATCCCGTCGTCGAGAGCGGCCATCGCGTCGAGCCGGATGGGGGTTATACCCAGCTCCTGCGCGATGAGGTTCCATTCGCCGGCGCCGTCCTCGCCCTGGGCGTCGAGGACGACGACCTGGCGGTCGCGGAAGCGCAGTTGGCGCAGGACGTACGTCTTCTCCAGCGCCGACTTGCCGTTGCCGGACTCGCCGAGCACCAGCCAGTGGGGGGCGGGGAGCTGCTGCCCGTACAGCTGGAAGGGGTCGTAGATGTACCCCTTGCCGCTGTAGACCTCGCGGCCGATGATCACGCCCGAGTCGCCGAGGCCGGGGGCCGCGGTGGGCAGGTAGACGGCCTGGGCCTGGCCGGTCGACGTACGGACCGGCAGCCGGGTCGTCTCCACCTTCCCGAAGAGGAAGCTGGTGAAGGCCTCCGTGAGGACGGACAGCGGATCTCGCACCACAGGCCCCTTTCGGCTGGTCGGGCTGGTCGGGTTTTCCGCGACTGGTCGGGTTGCTCGGGTTGCTCGGGTTGCTCGGGCTGTTTGGGTTGCTCGGGCTGGTCGGTCGTCAGCGTCGGATGCCGGTCGCGAACGGCAGCGTGTTCACAAAGGCGCGGTGGTGCTCGCGATCGCACCACTCCAGCTTCAGGTACGACTTGCCGGCCGAGGCCCTGATCGTCCGCTTGTCCCTGGCCAGGGCCTCGGGCGACCTGGACGACACGGTGATGTACCCGACGAGGTTGACGCCCGCCGCCCCGCTCGCCAGATCTTCACCCCGCTGGTCCAGACGGCCGTGCGCGGCGATGTCGCGGGGGTCGACGGTGCGGTTCATCTTGGCGGCGCGGCTGGCTTCCGCATCGTCGTTCGTCTTCTCCGTGAGCATCCGCTCGATGGCGATCTCGGTCGGTTCGAGGTCCATGGTGACCGACACCGTACGGATCACATCGGGGGTGTGGACGAGCAGCGGGGCGAGGAAGTTCACGCCGACCGGCGTCATCGGCCACTCCTTCACCCAGGCGGTGGAGTGGCACCAGGGCGCGCGGGTCGACGACTCCCGTGTCTTGGCCTGGAGGTACGTCGGTTCCATCGCGTCCAGCTCGGCGGGCCAGGCGTTTCGTTTCGTCATGGCCTGGATGTGGTCGATGGGGTGGTCGGGGTCGTACATCGAGTGCACGAGGGAAGCCAGCCGGCCCTGCCCGAGCGGCTGCCGTACGCGGATGTCCGCCTCCGCCAGCCGCGCGCAGATGTCGGTGAGCTCGCGGGCCATGACGACGGCGAGCCCGGCGTCCCGGTCGAGCTTCTTCGTACCGGCGGCCTGGCGGGCGGCTCGGGCCATGGCCTGGCCCTCGGCGGCCAGTTCGCGGGTGTAGTGCATGCAGGCGACCAGATACGCGCGATGCTGCTCGCTGGAGGTGGAGACCATCGACTGGAGCTGGTCGTACGAGTCCTGGAGCCAGCCGGGGGAGGACGTGTCGCCGCGCTGGGCCACGTCCTTGGCGTGCGCGTCGGGGTCGGCGGGCAGCGTACGGGCGAGCATCTGGAGCCGGGTGACGAAACCGTCGCCGTTGGCGACATGCTTGAGCAGCGTGCCGAAGCGGTCGACGAGGGCTTCCTGGTCCTCGCTGTCGCGCAGCCCCACGCCGGGGCCCTCGATCTCGATGGCGGCGGTGACCGTACGGCGGTCCGCGTGCAGCAGTACGGCGATCTCATCCGGACCGAAGGGCGCGGCCAGCCAGTTGATACGGCCGATCCCGGGCGGCGGGCCGACCTCGACCTCACGGCCGTCGAGGCTCGTACCGGACTCCATGGCGGTGGAGCGGTAGGCCGTGCCGCTGCGCAGGGTGCGCTTGAAGCTGCGGTTGATCTCGAACCACTTGTAGAACGTGCGGTGTTTGTACGGGACGTACACCACGGCCAGCGCGAGGAGCGGGAAGCCGGTCAGCGTCGCGATCCGCAGGGACAGGACGGGTACGAGCAGACCGCACATCATGCCGATGAACGCGCCGGCGATGATCAGCGCGATCTCGCCGGTCTCACGGTTCTTGCCGACGATCGCGTTCGGCCGGGCGCGGCCGATGAGATACGTACGGCGGGGCGCCATCGGTTGGGACTGGGTCGTCAACGCCCGCCACCTCCTGTGCTGTTGTTACCTGTGCCGGATCCGCGCGAGCCGCCGCCACCGCGGGAGCTGTGCGGCGTACCGCTGGTCGGGCTGCTGCTACGGGGCGGAGGCGCGGTGGGGATGTGTCCACCGCCGCCTCCGGCGCCTGTTCCGCCTCCGGAGCCGCGCGAGCTGTGTGCGGCGACGCCGCCGGAGATCGGGTTGGCGGGCCGGGCGCCGCCTCCGCCGTCACCGCCGTTGCCCTGGCCGTGGTTGCGGCTGCTGTGGGTCTTGATGCCCTGGGAGACGAGCGCGGCGGGGGAGCTGATGACGGCGGCGGCCTTCGAACCGTCCGTGGCCTGCGAGCGGTTGCTGCGGGCGGAGGCGATCTCGTCGCCGAAGCCGGGCACGAAGCGGTAGATCATCGCGGAGGCGAAGATCGCGAGCAGGATGATGGCGAGGCCGGACACCACGGCGGAGAAGGCGTCGGGTCCGCCGTCCGCGGAGAGCGCGCCGGCGAGGCCCAGCACGATCATGATGACGGGTTTGACGAGAATGACCGCGATCATGATCCCGGCCCAGCGGCGGACGTGCCCCCACATGTTCTTGTCGACGAGCCCGGCGTACACGACGGTGCCGAGCAGCGCGCCGACGTACAGGAGCGCGGCCCTGATCACCAGCTCCAGCCAGAGGACACCGGCGGCGAGGATCGACACGAGTGAGACGACGATCAGCATGATCGGGCCGCCGCCGATGTCGTCGCCCTTCTTCAGGGCTTCGGCGAAGCCGCCGAAGAAGGCGTCGGTCTGCCCGCCGGTGGAGGTGGCGATCACCTCGGTGACCCCGTCGGTCGCGGAGACGACCGTATAGAGGATGAGGGGCGTGAAGGCGGAGGCGAGGACCGTCAGCCAGAGGAAACCGATGGCTTCGGAGATCGCGGTGGTGAGGGGCACGCCGCGGATGGCGCGCTTGGCGACGGCGAGGAGCCAGAGGACGAGGGTGAGGACGGTGGAGGCGGCGAAGACGACGGCGTACTGGCGGAGGAAGGCGGCGTTGGTGAAGTCGACGTTGGCGGTCTCCTTCACGGCGTCGCTGAGCTTGCCGACGATCCAGGCGGCGGCGTCGGCGCAGCCGCGGGCCAGGGAGGAGAGGGGGTCCAGGGCGTCGGAGGGGTCGGAGACTCCGCCTGTGCGTGGCGCGCCGGAGGACCCTTCGCCGTCCTCGCAGTAGTCCCTTGCCTGACCGGCGATGAGGTCACATGGACTGTCGCTCGTACTCGGGGAGGGGCTGGGGGTCGGTGCGGCGGACGCGCGGGTGGTCAGCGTCAGGACCAGCGCGAACGCACCCGCCAACGACGCGGTGAACGAAGACAGATTGTGACGGCGGCTACCGGGCATAGGTGAAGCCTCCATATCCCTGAACGGCCTTGGCGATCTCGTCGGCGGAGGAAGCCCTGTTGTCACCGTTGACCGGCGTGGGACCTTCGGACTGGCTCGAAGAGGCAATCTTCCAGTCACCGTCGATCCACTTGAGCTTTTCGGTGATGGTGAACCAGGTTGCGGTCACAGGCTTGGTGGACCCTTCGCCCGCCAGTCCCACCAGGCCGGTGGACCAGACTTCCACGGTCGCCGCGCCAGAGCTCAGGTCGGTGACCTTAGTGCCGACAGGCATGGTCCTGGATACGAAGGTGAGGCCCGAGGGGGTGGAGCCGTCCTCGTTGAGCCCGACGCGCTTCAAGAAGGCAGGTGAATAGGCCTTGTCCAGCTTGTTCAGGAGCCCGTCGGCGGTGCTGGGATCATGCGTTGCGCGGACGATGTCCTGCCGGGGAGCGGTATGGAACATGCCGTCAGAGCCGAGCGCCACCGCGTAGTTCGCCGCCGCGCTCGCCGCGCCCTGTTCGTCCTGGGCGAAGCCCGACGGGATCGCCCCGTTCTTCCCCGTCACCGGCTCCACGCCCGTGGCCGCCGTCGGATCGGACCCCGGTCCGGCCGACGTGCCATTGCCGTTGTCCGAGGAACCGCCCCCGCTCCCGCCCCCGCTCCCGTCACCGCGGTTCGCGAACGCGATGGCCGCGATGAGGAGGACCACCACACCCACCACGGTGATGAGGGAGCGCGAGGTACGGGCGGGGCGGCGCGCGCCTGTCCCGTACTCGTCGGTGCCCTTGCCGTCGGGCAGGCGGGTGCGGGTCTGGCCCGAGCCGCCGAAACTCTCGTCCGTACGGCCGGAGTCGCTGCCGTAGCCGTGCTCGTCGCCGAAGCTCATGCCGCGTACGCCCCCTCAGCCGATTGCCGTGCCGCGTGCGGTTCCGCGTGTAGCACCACCAGTGACGCCGCCGGTCGCGGTGCCGCGTGCGGTCTCACGTGCGGTTTCGCTCGCGATCCCGCGGTGTCCACGTTCTCCGCGGTCTCCGCGTAGTACGACGGTAGCCGTGCTGGTGGCCGCGCGGGCGCGGTGTGGTGACTCGACATCAGGGAGACGCAACCTCAGCCGGTGGGTGCGACGGACAGGTGGTGTTGAGGGTGGTCCCGGGGCGCGCCCGGTGCGGACTGACGGGGCGGCGGGTCAGACCGCCATCCCGTACACGATCGTGAAGAGCGTTCCCAGTGAGCCGATGATGAAGACACCGGTCAGGCCGGCGACGATCAGGCCCTTGCCCTGCTCGGCGCTGAACGTGTCCCTGAGCGCCGTCGCACCGATCCGTTGTTTGGCCGCGCCCCAGATCGCGATACCGAGGCAGAGAAGGATGGCCACGGCCATCACGACCTCGATCATGATCCGAGCCTCGTTCCCGAGTGTCCCGAAAGGCCCCCAATTAGGGGCGATGCCACCGATAATGGTGGTGATGTCGCCCTTTTCGGCCGCCAGGTACATGTAACTCACCGCCCCTGTTGGGTCGTTCACGCCCACGCCCCCATGGCATGGGTCACGCTCTATCTTCGCTGATGGAACCGTCCGAGTGGGCCGCTTGGCCGCTCTCTTTACCCGATCCCCGCACATATGACCGACGTCATTGCTCTGAATTGCTCTGACCAGGCGCGGATCGCGTATGCGTGTACGCGCACGGTTACTCTGTGTATCACGGAGAGTGACTCCGAGCAATGACTGTCGTTGATGCACCCTTACGGTGACACGGTGACACCTTTGCGGACGGCTGCGTGGGGCGGTCCGTATGACGGTCCGTCGCGACCCCCTGATCCGTTCCCACCGTACGGGTGAACTTGACGTCCCCGTCCTGTCGGCCGTGAGCCCCCCGAATGCCCTTGGGAACTGGCGACTTCGTCCTTCGTGCCTCCTTCTCGCCGCGCCCGTGCGTGGGATGGATGTGCGTCCGGCTTTGCGACAGTGCCGTCGGTGAAGGGGCTGAGGGACAGGGGCGTACGGCATGACGGGGTATCCGGAGAACTGGCAACGGCTGATCGACATGACCGACGGAGGGCCGGCTTCTCGGTCCGGCGGGGGCTTGAAGCACAGCGGAGGGCCGTGGACCCGTGCGGCGGGCGCGGCCGAGGCGCTGCGTACGCACATGGGGCAGGTGAGGACCGAATTCGCCGCCGCGCATGAGGGGCTGGCCGCTGGTACGGAGGGCCTGGGCGTCGCGGCGGTGCTGCGGACGGTGCGTACGTCGTGGGAGCGGCGGATCGAGGCCGCGATGGGGGAGTGCGGAAGCCTTGCAGGGCAGTTGCGGGCGGCCGCGAAGGACCAGGGTGAGAACGAGATGGCGATTCGGTCGGCGTTCGGGCGGGTGGGTGCGGCTGGTTCTGGTTCTGGTACGGGTGCCGGTGGTGGTGGGCTGTGAACGGGACGCTCACGTGGGCACAGTTACGTGAGGTCAAGTGCTCCGAGTTGGAGGACGCGGCCGACGGCTGGGGCAGAGCGAGCAACCGGGCGGATGCGGCGCGGGATCGGATCGACAAGCAGCTGCTCGTGGGCCTTGAGGCATCCCAGGAGGGCGAGGCGGCTGAGGCCGCGGTGACGCGGCTGCGGGATCTGAGCCGCAACTTCCAGTACGTGTACACCGAATGCGGCCTGGTCCGTACGGCACTGAACAGCTTCGCCCAGGAACTGAGAGCACCTCAGCGGAAGCTGCGCGACGCGCTGGAGGATGCGGGCGGCCTGAAGTTCACGGTGCATGAGGACGGCTCGGTGAGCTATCCGGCGGCCGGCGAGAACCGGATCACGGGCGACGAACTGCCGGGCGGAACGGCCGCCGGCAGCGCGGTACCGCGGCTTCTCGCACAGCCCCGGCCCCTGACGAGCCAGAACCCCAACGCCGCGATGGCCCAGGAGATCGCCGACAGGATCGCGCGGGCGCTCGGCGAGGCCGGCGAGATCGACGCGCGATACACGGGCACGCTGCGGAAACTGGCGGCGCGGGATGGTCTGAAGGTCACCGACGCGATGTGGGCGGACGTGAGCGGGGACGCGACGGCCGTGCGGGGGCTGGCGGACGAGTACTTGAGGGACGCCATCCCCCAGGACAGGCCGCCCGCCGAACGGAAATCGTGGTGGGAGGGCCTGACGCGGGAGGAGCGAGAGGAGTATCTGGCGGTCTACCCGGACCTGATCGGGAACTTGGACGGGATCCCGGCGGAGGTGAGGGACGCGGCCAACAGGGACAACCTGCAGTTGTTGATCGGGAGGTTGGAGGGGCGGGACGACGAGAGGTCGCAGACACAGCTCGCGGGGCTGAGGGCGATCGGTGAGCAGTTGCGGGACGGAGGAAATCCGCCGATGTATTTGCTGGGCATCGGGGACGAGGGGAACGGGCGGGCGATTGTGTCGTACGGGAATCCGGACACGGCGAGGAACGTGTCCGCGTATGTGCCGGGGCTGGGGACGGCGCTCGATGAGGAATTCGCGAGGAGCGACTTGAAGAGGGCGCGGGACACGGCGATTGGGGCGCAGAAATATGATGAGTCCAGTGCGGCGATCGTTTGGCTGGGCTACGACGCGCCCCAGATTCCTGATTCCGAGAGCCTGTTGGGAAACGCCGCGGTGGCGGGGCCTGAGAGGGCCGAGGAAGGAGCACCTGCTTTCAACAGTTTCATGAGCGGTCTGGCGGCCACCAATCAACACGACGATACTCATTTGACTGCCATCGGTCATTCTTATGGATCCCGTACGGTGGGTGCCGCGGCTCAGCAGGAGGGTGGTATTCCTGACGTGGACGACATCGTCCTGGTCGGGAGTCCGGGAGTCGGTGTGGACCATGCGCAGGACTTGGGTGTCGAAAGAGGTCACGTCTTCGTCGGGGCTGCCGAGAACGATCCAGTGACCAAACTTCCGTCCAAGCAGCAGTCCGCGCTTGCCGTTGCGGGACTCTGCGTAGCGGGGCCGCCCGGTGCGTACCTCGCCGGCGAGGTCGGGGATGTGGGCGACGACGACCTCTGGTTCGGTAAGGATCCGGCGAGTAAGGCCTTCGGCGCGAGGCGCTTCGAGGTCGATGACGGTCCTCGACCGATTGTGGATGGTGAGGGTGTCACGCCCGCACACTCCAATTACTTCACCCCCGTGAGGGATGCTGTGTCGGCGGACAATATTGCTCTGATTGCCTCGGGAAACTCCAGTGAGATTAAGGCGGATAGGTGGCGGTGATCTCCAAAGGAAGATCTGCACTGATTTTCGTGATGACGAGTGCCCTCCTGGCTGGATGTGTTGGTTGGGAACAATCGGGATCTGATGTTGAAAGGGGATTCGATGTGAACCTTCAAGGCGCGGCAGACAATGCTGACGCAATCCTCGACTCCACCCTGAGGGCTATCCATCCCGGAGTTCATTGGACTCATGGTCAAACAACGGTCGGGAGGTGCGACGTGACGCGAAGGCGTGCAGTTATGACCGAGATCTCGGAGGTGCGCCGAGGTAGCTTCCTCGGAGTGGTCGAGCGTTTCTGGCGACAGAACGGCTATGTGATCAAGTCTGTGAATGCCAGTAGGAAGTTTCCGGCTGTCTACGCACAGTCGGCCGAGGGCTTCGGCGTCAGCCTTAGCGTCGGCGCCGGAGGCCAGGTGTTCTTTGAGGTGGATAGCCCCTGCGTGGAGGAGTCCGCTGTCGCTGACTCCAGCTCAAAGCCCAACGGTCCCAACTACGCAGGCGGGCCCATCCCCCGCCCCAACGTCCACGACGACTTCTGGTCATCCAAGGCCCCTCTACCAGCCGCATCGCCGTCCACCCCCTGATCAGCTCCCTCCCCGCCTACACTGGCGCAGGACAGTGGCAGTGGCCCTGACGCGGAGGGTGTTTGACGGTGCGTAAGGCATGGCTGGTCGTGGCCGCCGTCGGGGGGCTGTGTATGAGTTTTATCGGGCTGCTCGTCGTCGGGACCTACTCCGCCGCCTCCGGGCTCGCGGGTGGTGGGGGCGGGAGGGCCGTTGGGTTGGCCAAGGGGGCCGTGCCCGCTGCCTATCAGCCGCTTGTGCAGAAGTGGGGCAACCTCTGCCCTGCCATCAACCCCGCTCTGCTCGCCGCGCAGTTGTACCAGGAGAGCGGGTGGAACCCCACCGCTCAGAGCCCTGCCGACGCCAAGGGCATCGGGCAGTTCATCCCCGGGACCTGGGCCGCTCATGGGATAGACGGGGACAAGGACGGGGACCGGGACATCTGGGATCCGGCCGATGCCATTCCCTCCGCCGCGACGTACGACTGTGAGCTGGCCAAGTACGTCAAGGACGTGCCCGGGGACCAGACCAGCAACATGCTGGCCTCGTACAACGCGGGGGCGTACGCGGTCATCAAGTACTCGGGTGTGCCGCCGTACAACGAGACACAGAACTACGTAAAGATCATCCGGACCTTGGAGAAAAGTTTCTCCAAGCCCGTCGGGCGGGTTGAGCCGTCCAAGCAGGCCGCGGCGGCCATCTACTTCGCGCAGCAGAAGCTGGGAACGCCGTATCTCTGGGGCGGGAACGGGACCGCCGATCAGGGTGGGCGGTTCGACTGCTCCGGGCTGACTCAGGCCGCGTACCGGACCGTGGACATAGAGTTGCCGCGGGTGGCCAACGATCAGTACAACGCGGGCGAACATCCGTCGCGGGACGAGTTGCTCCCCGGTGACCTGGTCTTCTTCTCGGACGATCTCACCAATTCACGGGCGATTCGGCACGTGGGGCTGTACGTGGGCGGCGGGTACATGATCAACGCGCCGTACACGGGGGCCGTGATCCGGTTCGACAAGATCGACACCCCGGACTACTTCGGCGCCACCCGCGTCACCGAGGACGGCGCGAAATCGCTGCCCACGGATCTGCCCAAGAGCCGTTCCGCGAGTTGACCCGGGCCCGGTGGCCACGGGTGGTTCCGGACGCCTTCGCCGGGGCCGCGGTGGCCGGAACTCTTCGTCGGGCCGGGGCCCTGAGCTGCGACGATGTGTCACTCTTCGATAACGTCATGGTGATCGTTCGGTGGAGAGTGGAACGCTCGCGGTGAGTGGGCCGTTCCCTGGACGAGAGCTGCGGTACTGATCGCGCAGCATATTCCGTACCGACCACGGGGGTTGGTGAGGCTGCGCACACGGAGTGTGGCGCGGTCGGCGACAAGGCAAGGGGCCGCAGCAGATGGCTGGACTCGTACTGGATGGGTCGAACCCCGACGTCAGTCTGCTTTATGACATCAACGGACTGGCCAAGGAAGCCCCGTCGTGGTTCGACCGCGTCATGGAGTTCGTCGGTGAGTACGGGATCATGCTCGCCATGGTGCTCGTCGCGCTCGGGTGCTGGTGGAGCGTGCGCAAGCGCGGGTCCGCCGAGGATTCGGTCACGGCTGTCGCCGGGCTGGTCTGGGCGCCGCTCGCCGCCGCGGTCGCGCTGCTGATCAATATTCCGATCCGCGAATTCGTCAAACGGCCCAGGCCCTTCCTGGACCACAAGGGCCTCGATGTCCTGGTGGACGGGAAGACGGACTTCTCGTTCGTCAGCGACCACGCCACGATGGCGATGGCCATCGGCGTCGGCGTCTTTGTCGCGCACCGGAAATTCGGCCTTGTCACCATCGGACTGGCGCTTCTCGAAGGCTTCTGCCGGGTCTATATGGGCGTCCATTACCCGACCGACGTGATCGGCGGCTTCGCCCTCGGTACGGCGGTCGCCCTGCTGCTCACCCCGCTCGCCATCGCCCTGCTGACGCCGCTGGTGTCGTCGGTCTCCCGCTCGGCGCGGCTCGGCCTGCTCGTACGGTCCCGGGCCGCGCGGGAGGCGGACCGTACGGCCGGGGGCGGCACGGTCGGCGGGACGCGGACGCTCGGCATCCCCGAGCCGCGCCCCGACGACAACAACCTCGCCGCCTGACCACCCCTCCTCCAACGACCTTTACGGCAGTGCTGACGCGCTGACCACCACGTTCGAATCCCAGTGGCCGTTCGCGTCGATGACTCCGCCGCAGGTGATCATCCGTAGCTGCGGATCGGGCACCGGACCGTAGACCCGTGACGAGGGGAATTCCCTCGTCCGGTACGTGTCGACCGCCGTCACGCGGAACCGCAGCCGCCGGCCGTCACCCAGCTCCGTCACGACCAGATCGCCGGAGCGCAGCCGGCCGAGCTTGGCGAAGACCGCGTTGCGGATGTTGTCGCGGCCGTTGCGGACCGGGACGGTGCCGGGGTTGGCCGGGGCGTCCCGGTGGCCGACCAGCACGGCAGGGCCCGGTTCGCCGGGGCGGGGGCCCAGGGCGTACCAGCCGACCTTCATCGCGTTCCGGAAACCGGGCGCGTCCAGCGCGCCTTCGGCGTCCAGGGCCAGGGGCAGCACATCCGCGCTGAGGCGGAGCGCGGGTATGCGCAGCCGTACGGGAGCGGAGGGCGGGTCCGTGACCCGCACGGCGCGGGGTTCGTGGCCGGTGGCCGTCGGCCGGGCCTCGGGGTGCCGCGCGGACAGATGCAGCGGTACGGCGGCCACCGCGCACAGGACCGCGACGGTGAGGAGGACCTTGACCGCGGTGCCCGCCCTGTTCGTACCCGTATCTGTCGGAGGCGGAGTGCCCGTACGCGTGCCCGGAGTATCCGTATCCGGGGTGCCCGGACCCGTGCCCGTCGTACCCGCACCCGTACCCGGCCTGTCCGCGCGCCCCGCTTTTCCGTTCAGTGGTGCTCACCCGCGACGCGACGCTGGAGGCGGCGCACCACGAGGATCGTGCCGGCGGAGGCCGCGGCGGTGGTCCCGATGGCGAGGGCGAGCTGGGCCGCGCCGGAACGGCCCGATGAGTCGGCCGTGGCCATGTGGTCCGCGCCTCCCCTCGCCGCTCCGGACGGTGTGACGCGAAGGGCGCCCATGGACGGTGACCGGGACGCGGAGGCGGACGAGGCCCGCGCCGCCGCCGACGCCGGTGTCCGCGCCGATGCCGACGATGACGCGGAGGCAGGCGCAGACGCCGACGGCTTCGGCCTCGAAGTGGAAGAGATCGTTTCCGACGCCGAAGGGGACGGCGCCTTCGCGGCGGTCAAGTAGGCGCTGCCGCTCAACGACAGAAGGAAGACGGTGGCTGTGGCGAGCGCGGCTATCCCGGATCCGTGTCGATACATCGGTACGCCCTCGAAGTCAGGTTTCTCCCCCTCCTTGCTGCGTACAGGCCATCGCCCCGCGGGCCGTACGGCCACCTCGGTGGGCCGTACGGCCTACCGAGGTCACTCCGAGCATCCCCACAGGCCCCTGCCGGGTCTACAGCGCCTGCGGGAAGTCGAAGAGCCTGCCAGGGTCGTACTGCTTCTTCAGGCGCGTCAGACGGTCCGCAGCGGCTCCGTAGTAGGCGGTCCGCCAGTCCTTCAGCGTCGGGTCGACGTAGTTCTGGTAGGCCGCGCCGGACGCGTACCTGCGCATCGAGGTATGAGTGGTTTTCAGCCACGTTTGCTGGGGTGATCCGGAGCTTCCCCGCTTCCAGCCGGCGATGTACTGCGCCAGCATCCGCGACCTCCGGTGCACGAAGGACGTCGCGAGCGGGTCCACGCGGTTTATCGCGCCGCCGAGCGCGGTCAGGGTGATCGAGCCGCCACCGCCCTGGGACGCCGGGATCCGTGTGAACGCCTCGGCGGCGGATACGAGCGCGCGCACTCCGGCGGGGGAGAGGGACCGGTCGTAGAAGTCGGAGGCCGCCGAGTACGTCTCGCGCTGGAGCGCGCCCTGGGTGCTGCGGCCGGGCGTCGTGCCCGGCAGTCGGCACTGCTCCTCGGTGATGCCCGAACAGCCCGCGTACACGAGCATCGCGTCCTCGTAGCCGCGCGGGCGCACCGAGACGGAGCGCGCGGAGCCCGGTCCGCCCGGTCCGTCGGCCAGCCTGTCGAGCGCGTTCTTCAGGTCGGCCTCGCCGCCGAGAGAGAAGGCGGAGACGGAGACGGTGGGGGCGGCGCCGCCCGGACCCGCCGCCAGATGGAGCGAGGACCATATCTCGTCGGGCTGGTCGGGGCCCCACTTCTGCCAGGCGCTCAGTACGGTCCCGGCCTTCGACCAGGGCCAGCTGAGGTAGGCCGTGACGGTCGCGGGCGCCGGGTGCGTACGGAAACGCAGCTCGGTGACGACGCCGAAGTTGCCGTTACCGGCGCCGCGCAGCGCCCAGAACAGATCCTTGTTCTGCTCGGCGTCGGCGGTCAGACGCTTGCCGTCGGCCGTGATGACGGTCGCCGAGGTGAGGCTGTCGCAGGTGAGGCCGTACGCGCGGGCCGCGACGCCGTGGCCGCCGCCGAGCGTGAGTCCGGACACGCCGACGGTGGGGCAGGATCCGGCGGGGATCGTACGGCCCCCGTCCGCGAGGGTCCGGTAGACATCGGACAGCTTGGCGCCGGCGCCGACGGTGCCGTCCGAGGCCGCCCGCCTGAGCGAGTCGAGCTTCGATATGTCGATGACGAGGCGGCCGTTGCCGCTGGACCAGCCCGCGTACGAGTGGCCGCCGTTGCGGATGGAGACGGGGGTGTGGTGGGTACGGGCGAAGGCGAGGCACTCCTTGATGTCGTCCTCGCCGGAGACATAGGCGACGCCCGCGGGCTTCAGGGAGTCGAACCGGGTGTTGTACAGCTGCCGTGCCGTCGCGTACGCGGCGTCGTCGGGCCGTACGAGATCCCCGTCCAGCCCTTTCGCGAGCGCGTTCCAGGCGGATGTGCCCGCCGATCCCTTGCTCGACAGGCCTGTTGCGCCCGCCACGTCTGCTCCACCCGAAGCACCTGAAGCGCTCGAACTGCCCATACCGCCTGGCGTCTTGCCTGAATTAACCGTATTGCCCGAACTTCCGCCGGAACAGGCGGTCGTGGCGGCGGCCGTGGCGGCGCCGAAGGCAGCGGTGAGCAGTGTGCGCCGTTCCATGTGGCGACCTCCTGTTGGCGACCCCGGGAGGGGGCAGCGCGGACAACGTCCTGGGGAACGGGACGGGTCACAGGGGTACGGGGTTCCGTTGGGCGGGTGGTGTTTCGCCTCACGGCCGGGGAGCGGGCCCTGGGGGATCAGCCGTCAGGGATCAGCCGTCAGGGATCACCCATGCTGGGATCACCCATGCTGGGATCACCTGTCGTCGTCACTTCTCGGCCACGGTCATGGCTGCGGCGACCTTCATGGCTGCGGCCACGGTCGTGGCTGCGGTCACGGTCACGACCGCCGCCTCGGCTTCGCCTCGGCCTTCAGGTGGTTGACGTGTGGGACGTCGCGTCCGCACGGGCCCGGTCGCGGGCTCTGCGCGCGGGGCCCCACCATCCGCAACTGCAGCGGGCCAGGCAGAACGCGCCGCGTTCGACGGTCGAGGCGGTGTGGGGGCGGGGGGCGGTGGCGGTGGGGGAACCGGAGGTTTCTTGTTCGCGCACGTCTCCACCGTACCGCCGTGTTCGCGCCGTGGAACAGGGCCCGGCGTGACGGGGGACGCGGGCGGTCGTTATCCGGAGCGGGTGGATTTCGGACAAGCGGCGGTTGGGCGTTGGGGGTTGGCTGGCGATGGTGGCGAGGGAGCACAGACGCAAGGGCGTGACACTCGCCGTCGTGGCCGTGGCGGGGGTCGTGGCCACCACCGGTGGATGCTCCGGAGACGGCGGCGCGGTGGCCGACGACCGGCCGGGCCGTGACTCCACCGCGGTGCGCAGGGCGGCCGATGTGCTCCTGGCGTCGGGCAGTTCGAAGGCCCGTACGTCCTTGGAGATGGCGGCCGGCGGGACCCGGGTCACCATCCGTGGCGAGGGCGGATACGACTTCGGCAAGCGGATGGGACGGTTGAGGGTCGTCCTGCCCAAGGACCCGGCGGGCGCGAACGAGCACCGGCCCATCACCGAACTGCTCTCCCCCGCCGCCCTGTACATGAAGAATCGAGGGGCCGGGGTGCCCGCCGACAAGTGGGTCCGGGTGGACTCGACCGTCCTGGAGGACGGGAATCTGGTCACGGGCGGGGCCACTGACCCGCTGACCGCCGCCGAACTGCTGCGCGCCGCCCGGAATGTGACCTTTGTCGGTGAACAGGATCTGGCCGGAAGCCGGGTCCGGCACTACCGCGGGGTTACCGACATCGGCCGGGCCGCGAAGGCGGCGTCGCCGTACGCGCGCGAGGCGTTGGCCGCGGCGGCGAAAGGGTTCGGCGAGGACGCGGTGCCGTTCGACGCGTATCTGGATGAATCGGGACGACTGCGGAAGGTCAGGCACCGGTTCAGCTATGTCAATCAGGGGCATACGGTCGCCGTCGCGTCCACGACACTGCTGTACGCGTTCGGGGCCGAGGTCGTCGTGACGCTGCCGCCGCGGGGCGACATCTTCGCGGGGGAGATCAAGACATGACATGCGAGGTGTGCGGGCGAAGGGTGCGTCCGGGCGGCCCGCGTCGGCAAGATCAGATCAAGCCGTAACCACAGAGGACCAAGACGGAAATGGTCCGGACGTGCCATGCGCGGTGTGTATCAGGCTCCCTACGCTAGGAACGCGAACGCCAGGAAGGCGACTCGGTGAGGAAGAGGTGATAGCACGTGGCTCAGTTGCGTAGGCCGACCGTCCAGGACCACGTGGCTCTCGCCGAGATCGAGTTGTGCGGGGAGCTGATCATCGCGGCATCGGCGGCGGACGGTGAACGGCTCAGCGCCGACCGTATCGACGAGGTGCTGAACGTCACGGTCGAGCGCCGCGCCCCCGCTCGGTCGCCGGGCTCGGCCTGCCCCGCCCGGACGAGCCGGCCCGCCCGGCGGACCGGGGCGCGCGGCGAGTGACCGCCGGGGCGGGGCGGTGCGACGGCCGGTGTGGGTGAGGAGCGGTCACCGGCTCATGTGCGAAGGGGGCGCCACGTTATGTACGAAGGGGCCGCCGCGTCGCGTACGGAATGTGCGAAGGGGCCGCCGCGTCGCGTACGGAGCGGCGGGGTCAGGTACGGCGCGGCGGGGTCAGGTGCAGAGCGGCGGGGTCAGGTGCAGAGCGGCCGGGTCAGGTGCGGAGCAGCCGGGCGATCGCCTTCGTCGCTTCCTCCACCTTCGCGTCGATTTCCTCCCCGCCCTTGACCGCGGCGTCCGCAACGCAGTGGCGCAGGTGCTCCTCCAGGAGCTGGAGCGCGAAGGACTGGAGGGCCTTCGTCGAGGCGGAGACCTGGGTGAGTATGTCGATGCAGTAGACGTCTTCGTCGACCAGCCGCTGGAGTCCGCGGATCTGGCCCTCGATCCGGCGGAGTCGTTTGAGGTGCTCGGCCTTCTGGTGGTGGTAGCCGTGCACCCCGCGGTCGTGGTCGGTGGTGACGGCTCCGCCGGTCACCGCCTCGTCGTCGGTGTCGCCGGTGGTGGAGGGCGCGTCGCTCGTCGCCGCGCCGGCCGCCTCGGTGGTCGTCATCGCGTCCTCCCGTAAATGCCGTCCGGAATACTGTCCGAAAGGGGCCATATACCCCACGTGGGTATATGGTACCCGTCTGTGAGCCTTGGGGCAGGGCCCCGTCATGATCCCCGTGCGCCATGGGTGACACTGAGATGCCGGTTAGCCGTGGCCGGATGATGCGCCTAGCATCAGCCTTTGACCGAATCCATGTAACCCGAGGACCCCACGTGCGATTTCGTCTGACCCCCAGGGAGACGAGCTTCTACGACATGTTCGCCGCATCCGCGGACAACATCGTCACGGGCTCCAAGCTCCTGATGGAACTGCTCGGGGCGGATTCCTCCGCCAGGGCCGAGATCGCGGAGCGGATGAGGGCGGCGGAACACGCGGGCGACGACGCGACCCACGCGATCTTCCATCAGCTCAACTCCTCTTTCATCACGCCGTTCGACCGCGAGGACATCTACAACCTCGCGTCCTCGCTCGACGACATCATGGACTTCATGGAGGAGGCCGTCGACCTTGTCGTCCTCTACAACGTCGAGGAACTCCCCAAGGGCGTCGAGCAGCAGATCGAGGTCCTCGCCAGGGCCGCCGAACTGACCGCCGAGGCCATGCCGCACCTGCGGACGATGAGCAACCTCACCGAGTACTGGATCGAGGTCAACCGGCTGGAGAACCAGGCCGACCAGATCCACCGCAAGCTGCTCGCCCATCTCTTCAACGGCAAGTACGACGCGATGGAGGTGCTCAAGCTCAAGCAGATCGTGGATGTGCTTGAAGAGGCCGCCGACGCGTTCGAACACGTCGCGAATACGGTGGAGACCATCGCGGTCAAGGAGTCCTGAACCTCGTGGACACCTTTGCACTGATCGTGACCGTCGGTGTCGCGCTCGGATTCACCTACACCAATGGCTTCCACGACTCCGCGAACGCCATCGCGACCTCGGTCTCCACCCGGGCACTGACCCCGCGTGCCGCCCTGGCGATGGCCGCGGTGATGAACCTCGCGGGCGCGTTCCTGGGACAGGGAGTCGCCAAGACCGTCAGCGAAGGCCTGATCGCCACGCCTCACGGGTCGCGGGGGATGGGCATCCTCTTCTCGGCGCTCGTCGGCGCGATCGTCTGGAACCTCGTCACCTGGTACTTCGGGCTTCCGTCCTCGTCCTCCCACGCGCTGTTCGGCGGCATGGTGGGCGCGGCGCTGGCCGGCGGGACCGAGGTGATCTGGACCGGGGTGCTGGAGAAGGTCGTCATCCCGATGTTCATCTCGCCGGTCATCGGTCTGGTCGTCGGCTATCTCGTGATGGTCGCGATCATGTGGATGTTCCGGAATTCCAACCCGCACAAGGCCAAGCGTGGTTTTCGGATAGCCCAGACCGTGTCCGCGGCCGGTATGGCGCTCGGCCATGGCCTCCAGGACGCGCAGAAGACGATGGGCATCGTCGTGATGGCGCTGGTCATCGCCGATGTGGAGGACTCGGGCGACGCGATCCCGGTGTGGGTCAAGATCGTCTGTGCGCTGATGCTGTCCCTCGGGACATACGCGGGCGGCTGGCGCATCATGCGGACACTGGGCCGCAAGATCATCGAGCTGGACCCGCCGCAGGGATTCGCGGCGGAGACGACCGGCGCGTCGATCATGTTCGGCTCGGCGTTCCTGTTCCACGCGCCGATCTCGACGACGCATGTGATCACCTCGGCGATCATGGGGGTCGGGGCGACGAAGCGGGTGAACGCGGTCCGCTGGGGTGTCGCCAAGAACATCATTCTCGGCTGGTTCATCACGATGCCGGCGGCGGCACTGGTCGCCGCGGTGAGCTTCTGGCTCGTGAACCTGGCCTTCGGCTGATCCGTACGGGACCTCCCGGATCCGGCGCTTGCCGGGGGTTGTGGACGTTACGGAATCTACGCCCGTAGACCCGTACGGGAGGGCCCGTCTCCGTATCGGGTGCACGCACCGGAGGCCCGTAGCCGTATCGGGGGGCCGTGCCGGAAGACCCGTCGGGGGAATCCGCGTCAGGGGAATCCGCTCGGGGGATCCGTACGTCGCGCCCGTACCGCCGTACCGCCGTGTCCGTACGCCGTACTCGTACCGCAGCGCTCGTACCGCCGTGTCCGTACGCCGTGCTCGTGCCGCCGCGCCCGTACCCCCGGCGTACCCGCCGGCAGACATGAATGGGCCCGCCCCCCTGGGAGAGGGGGCGGGCCCTTCGCCTTGCGGTGGCACCGCCATGCAGCACCGCAGGACGGCTCAGTCGCCCTATCCGAAGCGGCCGGAGATGTAGTCCTCCGTCGCCTGCACGGACGGGTTGGCGAAGATCCGCTCGGTCTCGTCGATCTCGATGAGCTTGCCGGGCTGGCCGACGGCCGCGAGGTTGAAGAACGCCGTACGGTCCGAGACGCGCGCCGCCTGCTGCATGTTGTGCGTCACGATGACGATCGTGAAGCGCTCCTTCAGCTCACCGATCAGGTCCTCGATGGCGAGGGTGGAGATCGGGTCCAGCGCGGAGCACGGCTCGTCCATCAGCAGGACGTCCGGCTCGACCGCGATCGCGCGGGCTATGCACAGGCGCTGCTGCTGGCCGCCGGAGAGACCGGAGCCGGGCTTGTTCAGGCGGTCCTTGACCTCGTTCCAGAGGTTCGCGCCCTTGAGGGACTTCTCCACGATGTCCGCGAGCTGGCTCTTGCCGTACCGGCCGTTCAGCCGGAGCCCCGCCGCGACATTGTCGAAGATCGACATCGTCGGGAACGGGTTCGGGCGCTGGAAGACCATGCCGACCGTGCGGCGCACGGTCACCGGGTCGACACCCGGTCCGTACAGGTTCTCGTCGTCCAGGAGGACCTTGCCCTCGACCCGGCCACCGGGGGTGACCTCGTGCATCCGGTTCAGCGTGCGCAGGAAGGTGGACTTGCCGCAGCCGGACGGGCCGATGAAGGCCGTCACGGAGCGGGGCTCCACGGTCATCGATATGTCGTCGATGGCCCGGTGGGAGCCGTAGTAGGCGGTCAGTCCGCTGACGTCGATTCGCTTGGCCATGTCACTCACTGCTTCTTTCGTGGCCCCGCGCGGCGGAGCCGGATATCGGGCCTCAGCGGCCGGTCTTCGGGGCCTTCCAGCGGGCGATGCCCCGCGCGACCAGGTTGAGGATCATGACGAACGCGATCAGGACCAGCGCCGCGCCCCAGGCACGGTCGACGGCTGCCACTTCGCCCACCTTGTACTGCTCGTAGATGTAGAAGGGGAGCGAGGACTGGGCGCCCTCGAAGGGGTTCGAGTTGATCAGCTGGCTGCCGTAGACGAGCAGGATGATCGGCGCGGTCTCACCGGCGATACGCGCGATGGCGAGCATGACGCCGGTGGTGATACCGCCGATCGCGGTCGGCAGGACCACCTTCAGGATCACCCGCCACTTCGGTACGCCCAGGGCGAGCGCGGCCTCGCGCAGCTCGTTCGGGACGAGCTTGAGCATCTCCTCGGTGGAGCGGACCACGACCGGGATCATCAGGATCGCGAGGGCGAGCGCGCCCAGCAGACCCGACGGCTCGATCTTGGCCATCAGCACGATCGACAGGATGAACAGACCCGCGACGATGGACGGGATACCCGTCATGACGTCCACGAAGAACGTCACGGCCTTGGCCAGCGCGCCCTTCCCGTACTCCACCAGGTAGACGGCGGTCAGCAGGCCGATCGGCGCGGAGATCACGGTGGCGATGCCGACCTGCTCCAGGGTGCCGATCAGCGCGTGGTAGACACCGCCGGTCGGGTCGGAGCCGAGCACTCCGGCCATGGAGTGGGTCAGGAAGTACGGGTCGACGACCTTCGCACCGCGGCTGATCGTCGTCCAGAGCAGCGAGAACAGCGGGATGACGGCCAGGATGAAACAGACCCACACGACGCTGGTGGCGAGGCGGTCCTTGGCCTGGCGCTGGTTCTCGACCGCCGAGGTGACGACGTACGAGATGGCCAGGAAGGCGACCACGGCGATCAGGCCCCACTGGACCTTGCTGTTCAGTCCGGCGCCCGCTCCGACGCCGATACCGATGGCGAGTCCGGCGGCGGCGAAGCCCGCCGGTGCCCAGCGGGGCAGTCCCCGCCGGCTCAGGCTCTTCCTCGGACCCTCCGGCGGCGCCGGGGCCGGCGTGTCCGTGACGGCTGCGTGGCTCATGCGTTGGCCCCCGAGTACTCCTTGCGGCGCGCGATGATCAGGCGGGCCGCGCCGTTGACCAGCAGTGTGAGGACGAAGAGGACCAGACCGGAGGCGATCAGGGCGTCCCGCCCGAACTCGTTGGCCTCGTCGAACTTCGCCGCGATGTTCTGGGCGAACGTGCCGCCGCCCGGGTCGAGCAGGTGGAGCGAGATCAGGTAGTTCGGCGAGAGGACCGTGGCGACGGCCATCGTCTCGCCCAGCGCGCGGCCGAGTCCCAGCATCGAGGCGGAGATGACACCGGAGCGGCCGAAGGGCAGCACGGACAGCCGGATGACCTCCCAGCGCGTGGCGCCGAGCGCGAGCGCCGCCTCCTCGTTCATCCGCGGAACCTGGAGGAAGACCTCGCGGCTGACGCTGGTCACGATCGGCAGGATCATGATCGCCAGCAGGATGCCGACGGTGAGCATGTTGCGGGCGACGCCGGGGTGGGTCTGGTCGAAGATGTACGTCCAGGAGAAGTACTGGTCGAGCCAGACATTGAGGCCGTCGAGATACGGCACGAGGACCAGGGCGCCCCAGATGCCGTAGATGATCGACGGCACGGCGGCGAGCAGGTCCACGACGTAGGCGAGGGGCGAGGCCACCTTGCGCGGCGCGTAGTGCGAGATGAACAGGGCGATGCCGACAGCGATCGGAACCGCGATGACCATCGCGATGATCGAGCTGACGACCGTACCGAAGAGCAGGACCGCGATGCCGAAGACCGGCGGGGTCGCGGACGGGTTCCAGTCGAAGGTGGTGAGGAAGTTGCCCTCGTCCTTCGAGATGGCGATGGCGGCGCGGTAGGTCAGGAACCCCGCGATCGACGCCATGATGACAAGCAGCAGAATGCCCGAGCCCTTCGAGAGGCCCGAGAAGATCGTGTCACCCGCGCTCCCGGTGGAGCGGTTCGGTGGGGGGTCGGCCGGCGGTGCCGGCGGGGTGTCTATGGGGGTGGTGGAAGCCATGATCTTTCCGGTCTGTCTGAGGGAGGCGGGACTCCCCTGGCGGCGGTGCACCGGATGGGGGACGGCCGCCGGCACCGGGCCGGCGGCCGTCACGGGTGTTACGAGAGGGACTTGACCGTCTCGCGCACCTTGGCGTTGATCTCCGCCGGGATCGGGGCGTAGCCCGCCTCGGAGAGCAGCTTCTGGCCCTCGGCGCTGGAGGTGTAGTTCAGGAAGGACTTCACCGTCGGCAGCGTCTCGGCCTTGTTGCCCTTGTCGCAGGCGATCTCGTACGTCACCAGGACGATCGGGTAGGCACCGTCGGCCTTGGTGGCGTAGTCGAGGTCGAGCGCCAGGTCCTTGCCGGTGCCCTTGATCTTGGCGGCGGCGATGGCCTTGGACGCGTTCGCGGAGGTCGCCTCGACCGGGGCGCTGGCGCCCGTGTCGACCTTGACCGTGGGGATCTTCTGCGAGTGGGCGTAGGAGAGCTCGAAGTAACCGATCGAGCCGTCGACCTGCTTCACCTGGCTCGCGACACCGGAGGAACCGGAAGCCGCCTGGCCGCCGGGGGCGGGCCACTTCTTCTCGGCCTCGTACTTCCAGTCGGACGGGGCCGCGGCACCCAGGTACTTGCCGAGGTTCTGCGTGGTGCCCGAGTCCTCGGAGCGGTGGAACGCCTGGATCGGCTTGCTCGGGAGCTTGGCGTCGGGGTTGAGGGCCTTGATCGCCGGGTCGTCCCACTTCTTGATCTTGCTGTCGAAGATCTTGGCGAGCGTGGGGGCGTCGAGGACCAGGTTGTCCACACCCTGGAGGTGGTAGCCGAGCGCGATCGGGCCGCCGACCATCGGCAGGTTGATGCCCTGGCCGCCCTTGCAGATCTTCTTCGACTCCGCGACCTCTTCGGGCTTGAGCGCCGAGTCGGAACCGGCGAAGCCCACGGTGCCCTGGTTGAACGCGACGATGCCCTCACCGGAGGAGGACGACTTGTAGTTGACCTCCACACCGGTACAGGTCGTCATGTAGTTCTTGACCCAGAGGTCCATCGCGTTCTTCTGGGCGCTGGAGCCCGACGCCAGCAGCTGGCCCTTGGCGTCGTCACACACGGCCTTCGACGCGGCCGAGGCCTTCTTCCCGGGGTCGCCGCCGGTGTTGTCGTCCGAGCCGCACGCCGTGAGAACCAGGGCGCCGGAGACGGCGAGGGCACCGAGCGCGGTGGCGCGCAGCCCGTTCTTGCGCTGAAGCTTCACTTCGGGTGTTCCTTCCAGGAGCCGCCGGGGTCTTCGGTTGTTGTACGGCGGCGTGCATCGGGGTGGCCGGTGCGGTGCGGTGACCGTCACCGTGTAAGGCCGAAATTAGGCAGATCAGGTGAATCGGCCGACGGGGGAGAGTGAACGGCGGGTGAACCTCGTCGGACGGCTGAGGTTCGGGAGTGGGCGCCGGGTGGCGGGTGGTGCGGGTGTGGTGCGCCGTCCGGCGGGGGTGCGGTGTCTCTGTGGGGTGCGGGTGCGCTGCGCCGTCCGGCGTGGTGGCGGGTGCGGGTGTGGTGCGCCGTCCGGCGTGGTCGCGGGTGGGGGTGCGGTTTGGTGCGCGCCGTTGGGGGTGCGGGGGCCGGGGCCTCCGGAGGCGCATGTCCGGACTGCATGATTTACGGCGTGTGCGGGTTCGTTTTCCGGGTGCGGGTTGTCGTACGCCACACATCACGCTTTACGTCCGGACACGTCACCTCCTGCGACCCCGGCCCCCTCCCGCCGGTCCGCTGTCTGCGGTCAGTTCGGGGTGCTCGCTGCTGTGACTGGACCTGGAGGGTGACGCCTGGGTTTTCTGTCGACTCGCGCAGGTGGCGCGACTGCTCGACGCGTACCTTTTCGCCGCCGAGGCGGTCCATCAGGCTCACCTGGAAGGGCTGGCCATGTTCCCCCGGGGCGAGCAGTCCTCATGACCGCACGCCGGCGCCGGGTCATCCGTCCGTCAGGACCGTTACGAGCTGCTTGTCCCTCTCGTGGGTGAGGCGCTCCTGGGCGGCCGTGGGAGGAAGCCAGAGCATCCGGTCCACTTCCTTGCTCGCCGTGAACGCTCCACCGGTGGCCTCGGCCGCCCAGTACCGGACTTCCTTGGGGACGCCGTCGACCAGGTACCAGGCGGTGGGGAGCGTGGAGCCCAAGGCGCAGGTCATGCCGGTCTCTTCGCGCACTTCACGTATCGCCGCGTCCTCGAACGTCTCTCCCGGCTTGAGCTTGCCCTTGGGGTGGGACCAGTCGTCGTACTTGGGCCGGTGCACCAGGGCCAGTTCGATGCCGGAGCCGGATGGCGACCGGCGCCACAGCACGCAGCCCGCCGCGAGCACCGGGCCCGGTCTGTCCGAGGCGCCCGAAGGGGGCTCCGCCCCGGTCATGGCGCGGTCACCGAACCAATCGAGCCCACCGAACCCACCGGTCCGACCGAACCCATCGCGCCCACCGTCGTCTTCTGCCACACCTGCTGGAACGCGAAGCGCGCCGCCTCCACCTCGTGGCGCTGGTCCGCGTGCAGAACCCCGAGCGCGTACGCCGTCGCCGGGGCGATGCGGGGCGTGCGGGCCGCGTTCGCCGCCGCTGCCGCCGCCTCGGCCGCGTCGCGGTGCCGGTCCAGGGCCTGGACCGCGCCGGCCAGCAGTGGATCGGGGCCGTCGGCGCACCACACCTCCTGCGCGTACCGGTGCAGCCGGAGCAGGTGGCGTACCTGGTGCCAGGGGGTGTCCTGCGCCTCCCCGTCCGATGCGGTGGCCAACCCGCTGACCAGGGCCTCCGCGTTGTACGGATGCGCGGCGCGGGCCAGCGGCAGCGCGGCCACGGCATCCAGCAGCTGCCGTTCGGCGGCCGCGCCCGGCCCGGCCAGCAGTTCGGCGGCGGGGGCGCCCGCGACGGGTGCCAGTGGTACCTCGGAGGCCAGTACGGCCACGGCGTCCGCCACCGCGTGGAAGCGGGACGAGCCGAGCGCCTGGAGCGCCGCCGAGTGGGAGCGGGTCCGGGCCAGGGTCAGCTGGCGTTCGAGCAGCGCGCCGGCCCGGGACGCCCCGACGGCCAGGGGACCGGTCGGCCGTGCCGCGGCCTCCTTCTCCGTACGCGCGGACGGAACGGACGAAGCGGTGGCCGGCACGGAAGCGGACGCCGACGTGGACGCGGAGGACGCGGACATCGACGCGGAACCCGGTCCGGACGGCGCCTCGCCCGACAGCCGCGCCAGCGCCCCCAGCAGCCGGGTCAGCCGGTTCGTACAGGCGTGTTCCTGGGCCAGGGTGCCGGAGAGCCAGCCCAGTTCCGTACGGAGCTGATCCGCCCAGCCCTGGTCCAGCAGCGGCCGGAACGTATGCAGCCCGCCGCCGATTCTGCGGGCCGCGCCCCGTAGCGCACGGGCCGCGGCCTCGGCCGCGGCCGTGTCCGAGCCGCTCTCGCCGTACTGCCGCAGGCTGCGCAGGAAGTCACCGGCGCGGGAGTGCAGATACCCCGCCAGTACCTCCCCCGCCGTCAGCCGGTCGGTGTCCACTTCATGGTGCTGCACGCCGGCGCCTCCGGGCGTCTATGAGCATTTCCTGTACGTGCCGCAGCGGCTGGCCGTCCGGATCCGTCGAGTGCCGGGTCCAGTTGCCGTCCGCGCCGAGGTGCCAGGAGGAGGTGGTGTCGGACATCCCGGTCTCCAGCATCCGGGTGAGGGACGCGCGGTGGGCCGGGTCCACGACCCTGACCAGCGCTTCGATACGGCGGTCGAGATTGCGGTGCATCATGTCGGCGCTGCCGAGCCAGACCTCGGGCTCGCCGCCGTTGCCGAAGGCGAAGACCCGCGAGTGCTCCAGGAAGCGGCCCAGGATCGAGCGCACCCGGATGTTCTCGGAGAGCCCGGCGACCCCGGGGCGTACGGCACAGATGCCGCGGACCCAGATGTCGACCGGTACGCCCGCCTGCGAGGCCCGGTAACAGGCGTCGATGATCGCTTCGTCGACCATCGAGTTGACCTTGATACGGACATAGGCGGGGCGGCCCGCGCGGTGGTGCGCGACCTCCTTGTTGATACGGGAGATCAGTCCGTCGCGCAGGGACTTCGGGGCGACCAGCAGCCGGCGGTAGGTCTCCCGGCGGGAGTAGCCGGACAGCCGGTTGAACAGGTCGGACAGGTCCGCGCCGACCTGCGGGTCCGCGGTGAGCAGGCCGAGGTCCTCGTACAGCCGGGCCGTCTTCGGGTGGTAGTTGCCGGTGCCGACATGGCTGTAGCGGCGCAGGATGTCGCCCTCCTGCCGGACCACCAGCGAGAGCTTGCAGTGGGTCTTCAGCCCGACCAGGCCGTACACCACATGGCAGCCGGACTCCTCCAGCTTGCGCGCCCACTTGATGTTGGCCTGCTCGTCGAAGCGGGCCTTGATCTCGACGAGGACGAGGACCTGCTTGCCCGAGTCGGCGGCGTCGACCAGCGCGTCCACTATCGGGGAGTCGCCGGACGTCCGGTACAGCGTCTGCTTGATGGCCAGTACGTCCGGGTCGGCCGCGGCCTGCTCCAGGAAGGCCTGGACGGAGGTGGAGAACGAGTCGTACGGGTGGTGCAGCAGGACGTCGCGCTCGCGCAGCGCGGCGAAGACGTCCGGCGCGGACGCGGACTCCACCTCGGCGAGGTCACGGTGCGTGCCCGCGATGAACTTGGGGTATTTCAGCTCGGGCCGGTCCAGCGCCGAGATCCCGAACAGCGCCGTCAGGTCCAGCGGTCCGGGCAGCGGATAGACCTCAGCGTCGGACACCTTCAGCTCGCGGACCAGCAGGTCGAGGACGTACGGGTCGATGGACTCCTCGACCTCCAGGCGCACCGGCGGGCCGAAGCGACGCCGCATGAGTTCCTTCTCCAGCGCCTTGAGGAGGTTCTCCGCGTCGTCCTCCTCCACCTCCAGGTCCTCGTTGCGGGTGACCCGGAACATGTGGTGCGCCAGTACCTCCATCCCGGGGAACAGCTCCTCCAGGTGGGCCGCGATGACGTCCTCCAGCGGTACGTACCGCTGCGGTGAGGCCTCCAGGAAGCGGGACAGCAGCGGCGGCACCTTGACGCGGGCGAAGTGGCGGTGGCCGCTGACCGGGTTGCGAACGACGACGGCCAGGTTGAGGGAGAGGCCGGAGATGTACGGGAAGGGGTGCGCGGGGTCGACCGCGAGGGGCGTGAGGACCGGGAAGATCTGCTGGCGGAAGAGCGTGAAGAGGCGGGCCTGCTCCTTCTCGGTCAGCTCGGGCCAGCGGATGATGTGGATGCCCTCGTCGGCGAGGGCGGGGGCGATGTCCTGCTGGTAGCAGGCGGCGTGCCGGGCCATGATCTCGCGCGAGCGGGTCCAGATCAGGTCCAGTACGTCGCGGGGCTGGAGGCCGGACGCGGAGCGGGTGGCCACTCCGGTCGCGATGCGCCGCTTGAGTCCGGCCACCCTGACCATGAAGAACTCGTCCAGGTTGGACGCGAAAATCGCGAGGAAGTTCGCCCGTTCGAGGAGTGGTGTCGTCGGATCCTCGGCCAGCTCCAGAACCCGCTCGTTGAACGCGAGCCAGCTGCGCTCGCGGTCGAGGAACCGCCCCTGGGGCAGTTCGGTGCCGTGCGGGCCACCGTCCTCCTCGTACGCGTCGAGGTCCGAGTCGAGATCGGGTTCGAGGTCGGAACCTCCGCGCGAGGCGACCGTATGGGGCCGGTGGGCGGCTATGAAACCGACGGATGGCTGCTGAGGGTGCTGGGAGTGCTGGACCGGTACCTCGGCGGGCTGCTGGCTCATGTCCCTATTGTTCCGCGCGGAGGGCGAGACAGGCGCGTCGGAGAGAGCAGGGGTGAGGTGGACCCTGCCATTGGTCCTGCCGTTGGTCCTGCCGTTCGGGATGCCGTTCGGAATGGGGGGCACAGCGGGCTGCATTCAGAGAGGGTCGCAATCTCTTCTGAATGGCCGGTAACGGCGACATGACGTGAAGGAAAGCGGGGCGGGGCTCCCCGGAGACGTCACACCATGGATTCGTGCTTCCCGAGGGGCCGCGCGGCTCCCCGAGGGTGTCATACCCGACTCTCGGGGAGCCGCGCGGTGAACCGCGGCTCAGCCGTGATGGCTGCGGAGGACTCGGAACGCTCCATAGGAGGCGGCGGCCGCCAGGGCCAGGACGAGGCCCGATTCCACGATCTGGAGCGGCCAGAAGTGTGGGTCGGGGTGATAGTCGAGGTACCTGCCGCTGACACCGTGGTCCGCCATGCACCGCCCGACGTCCGGACTCGACTCGCAGAAGTCGGTGGGAAGCCGTTTGCCCGAAGCGGTCAGGAGGCCTTCCTCGATCCGCCAGCCGCCATCGGCCTCTTCGGGGACATCGTTGTTCGTGACCGTGACGAGCGGCCACAGAATGCTTCGCGCCGCGCCGAGGACGATCAGCACCGCACTCACCGCCAGCCCGGTGAGGGACATCGCCGCGACCGTACGCCGCACCAGCAGGCCGACGAGCGCGCCCGCCGCGATGCCGAGCGCCGTGTAGGCGAGAGGGACGATGCCGATCGAGGCGTAGGTGAACGAGTCCCACCAGGGGAAGCCGTAATAGTCCCTCGGGCCCGTCGCCCAGGCCCAGGACTGGACGGTCGTCAGCAGTGCGACGCACCCCAGCGCCGCGGCGGCCACCGCCAGCAGTTTCGCGGCCAGCCAGTGCGCGGGCGTGACGGACTGGGTCCAGGCCAGTCTGTACGTCCCCGACTCCATCTCCCGGGCGATCAGCGGTCCCGCGACGAACGCGCCGATCGCGATGGGCAGCACCATGATCCAGAAGGCCGACGTTTGCAGCAGTGCGTGGAATGCCTCTTCACTGTCCGGATACTCCCGAAGGTAGTAGTCGCACTTCACCGGTTCGTACGAGGTGGAGCAGCCCGTGGCCGCGAACGCGGCCGCCGCTTTCCCTATCGAGATCCGGTGGTGGATGAGGATCAGTGCGCCGGTGACGGTCAGCGCGAGGACGATCCGGAGTACGAAGCGGTGCTGACGTATCGCCAGCCAGGCCGGGCCGCGCGGAGTGAGCGCGGCCGGCCATTCCGGGATCCGGGACATGAGAGCGGTGAGCCCTTCCGGGATGCGCGAGGTGGACATGTTCACGCGGCCACCGCCGTCAGGGACCGCGCGCTGGGCGTGAGCATGATGGGCGCGTCGGGCGAGCGCAGATGCGCGAGCAGCAGTTCTTCGAGTGAGGGGGCGTCCGTCTGCCAGCCGTCGTCCAGAGGTCCTTCCGGCCGGATGAGCGATGTCAACCCGCGCCCTGTCGCACGCGACTCGACGACGGTGTGCGGTGACAGGTCCCTTACCGGCCCTGTCACCAGCCTGTGCGCGTCGATGAGGTCGTCGATCTCGCCGCCGAGGCGTACCTGGCCGCCGTCGACGAGCAGCAGGAAGTCGCAGGCATCCTCCAACTCGGTGAGGACGTGCGAGGAGATCACGACGGTGGTGTTGTGCTCCGCCGCGCCGGCCAGCACGATGCCCATCAGCTGTTGGCGGGCCAGCGGGTCGAGATCCGCCATCGGCTCGTCCAGCAGGAGCAGTTCAGGGCGCTTGCCGAGCGCGAGGGCAAGGGCGATGCGGGTGCGCTGGCCACCGGACAGCGTACGGATCCGGCATCCGTGATCCAGCATGCCGTCTTCGACGATCTGCTCGGCGGTCTCCGCGTCCCAGCTCCCCGGGTTCAGCTCGCTGCCCATGCGCAGGGTCTCACCGACCGTCAGTTGTGGGTACAGCGGCTTGTCCTGGGCGACATACGCGAGGCGCGCGCGGGCGGACCCCTGGTCGGTGCCGAGGATGCGGAGGGAGCCCTCAGTGGGAGGCAGCAGCCCGGCCGCGAGGGCGAGGAGGGTGGATTTGCCGGCACCGTTCGGCCCGACGAGGGCGCAGACGCGTCCGACGGGAAGACGGAAGGAGCAGTCGCTCAGTGCCCAGCAGCTCTCGCGCCGCCTTCCGCGCGTCTCGTACCGCTTGCCGAGGCCCGTCGCCTCGATCGCCGTCACTGTCATGCGCCGTCCCCTTTGAATCTTTCCTCGACCACGGATGTGAAGAGCGCGGTCACGTCGTCCTTGTCCATGCCTTCCGCCCGTGCGCGATCGGCCCAGGCGGCCAGCTCGGCCCGGAGCGCGCTGTCGGCCGAACCGCGGCCGAGGGTGCCCCGTACGAAGGTGCCGAGCCCGCGCCGGCCTTCGGCCAGTCCCTCGCGCTCCAGTTCGCGGTACGCCTTGAGCACGGTGTTCGGGTTGATGGCGGTGGCCTCCACCACTTCGCGGGCGGTGGGCAGCTTGTCGCCGGGCTCCAGCAGTCCGAGGCGCAGAGCCTGTTTCGTCTGCTGGACGATCTGGAGGTAGGTGGCGACCCCGCTGCGCCGGTCGATGCGGTATTCGATCACCCGCAAACACCCTTTCACTAAGGAAGTAGGGAAAGGGTGATGTACGTAAGGGGCGGCGTCAAGGCCGCCGCCCCTTACGTCACTTACTTACGGTTTTGCGGCCACCGACTTTGCGGCCAGCGACTTTGCGGTCGTGTCAGGCCCCGGTCAGGACTCCGTCCGGTACATCAGGTCCACCTCGTGCGTGCTGAACCCCAGCCGCTCGTACACCGTCACGGCCGCCGTGTTGTCCGCGTCCACGTAGAGCATCGCCGTCGGCAGCCCCTCGGCCGCCAGGTGCCGCAGGCCGATCGCCGTGAGCGCCTTGCCGAGGCCGCCGCCCTGCGCGTCGGGCCTGATGCCCACCACGTACACCTCGCCCAACTGCTCCTCGGCATGCACCTTCGTCCAGTGGAAGCCGATCAGCTCGCCGCCGCGCTCGGCCAGGAAGAAGCCCTTGGGGTCGAACCACGGCTCGGCCATCCGGTCGTCCAGGTCCCGCTGGGTCAGCGAGCCCTGCTCGGGGTGGTGCGCGAAGGCGGCGGCGTTGACCGCGAGCCAGGCGGCGTCGTCCTGCCCGGGGACGAACGTACGGATGGTGACCCCGGCGGGCAGGGCCGGCTCCGGGATGGACGGCGGGTTCAACGGAAGGCGCAACTGCCGCAGTTCACGGAAGAGGGTCAGCCCGAGGACCTGCGCCAGATGCCGGGCGGCCGACTTCCCGCCGTGCGCCCACGCCCGCAGCCGCTTCCCGGACGCGTGCAGCAGCTCGACGCCCAGCGCCCGGCCGTGACCGCGCCCCCGGCGCCCGGGGTGCACGACCAGCTCGGCGGCCGGAGCCTCGATGGGGTCGGTGTCCTCCAGCTGTCCGTACCCGACGAGTTCGTCGTCGGCGGTGAGCAGGAAGTGCCGTACGCCCTGGCGGTGTCCGCCCCGCAACTGGAGCCTGCCTTGCTCGGACACGGCCTGCACGCCGTCCGTGGCGGCGGCTTCGGCGAGCAGGCCGAGGACATCCTCGGCCTGCTCGGGGGTGAGCGCGTCGAGGGTCTGGATCTGCCGGCCGGACTCGCGGGCTGCTGCGTCAGTCATGCGTCGAGGGTACGGCGGGGGTACGGCGGGAGGGGTACGAGAGGGACGTACGGGCGGGCCGTGAGCGGACGTACGGGCGGGCCGTGAGCGGACGTACGGGCGGGCCGTGACCGGCGGGGCGCCCCGAAAGGCAACCGGCTCGTAACCCGGTACCCCCTGTTGGGCTACGCGCGTTGACTCTAGGCTGCCGCTCGCAGCCTCTGGGAGATTCCCGGGTTCCTCCCCGGGCCTCCCGCACCTCGCCTCGGCGGATCCGGCGCAACCCGGCGCACCGCCCTCACGTTTCACGCCTCACGCCTCACGCTCAATTCACAAGGGGACCCATGTCAGCACCGCAGAAGAACCGCGCGGCCCGGCGGGTGCTCGCCGCTGCCGCCGGTCTGGCCACCGTCGGCGCCCTGGTCGCCACGATGCCGGCCGCCACCGCCCAGGACCAGGCGTCCGGCAAGGGCCACGGCCACGGTCACCAGAAGCCCCGCACCGTCGACGTACAGCTGCTGTCCTTCAACGACCTCCACGGCAACCTGGAGGCGCCCGCGGGCTCCGCCGGGACCGTCACCGAGAAGCAGGCCGACGGCACGACCAAGACGATCCCGGCCGGTGGTGTCGAGTACCTGGCGACCTCCTTGCGCGACGCGCGCAAGGGCAACCCGTACTCCATCACCGCGGCGGGCGGCGACATGGTGGGCGCGAGCCCGCTGCTGTCCGGCCTCTTCCACGACGAGCCGACCATCGAGGCGCTCAACAAGATCGACCTCGATGTGACGACCGTCGGCAACCACGAGTTCGACGAGGGCGCCACCGAACTGGCCCGCCTCCAGAACGGCGGCTGCCACCCGACCGGGGGGTGCTACGAGAAGGGCAAGAAGTTCAAGGGCGCCGACTTCCCGTACCTCGCCGCCAACGTGACGACGGAGAAGACGGGCAAGCCGGTCCTCAAGCCGTACACCGTCTGGAAGAAGAACGGCGTCAAGGTCGGCTTCATCGGTGTGACCCTGGAGGGCACGCCGGACGTCGTGACCGCCGAGGGCGTCAAGGGGCTCAAGTTCCACGACGAGATCGAGACGGTCAACAAGTACGCCAAGGAGCTGGAGCGGCAGGGCGTCAAGTCGATCGTCGCGCTGATCCACGAGGGCGGCTCGCCCGCCTCGACCGCGTACAACTACGACTGCGACAGCCCCGGCGCCGGTGACGGTATCTCGGGGCCGATCAGCGACATCGCGAAGGGCATCACACCCAAGGTCGACGCGCTGGTGACCGGGCACACCCACCAGGCATACGCGTGCACGATCCCGGACCCGGCGGGGAACCCGCGACTGGTCACGTCGGCGTCGTCGTTCGGCAAGCTGTACACGGACACCACGCTCACCTACGACCGTCGCACCAACGACATCGTGCGTACGAGCGTGAAGTCGGCGAACCACGTCGTCAGCCGCGAGCAGCCCAAGGCCAAGGACCTGACCTCGCTCATAGGGCGCTGGAACAAGCTGGCCGCGCCGATCGCGGCGGCTCCCCAGGGTTACATCGCGGCGGACATCAACGGCCGTGGCGCGTCCACCCCGGAGTCCCCGCTCGGCGACCTGATCGCGGACGCCCAGCTCGCGGGCATGTCCCCGGCGGACAAGGGCGGCGCCCAGATCGCCTTCATGAACCCGGGCGGGATCAGGTCGGACCTGGTGCACAAGGCGTCGGGCAGTGAGGGCGACGGAGTGGTGACGTACGGCGAGGCCTTCACGGTGCAGCCGTTCACCAACATGATGAACGCGGTGGACCTGACGGGCGAGCAGGTCATCAAGGCGCTCCAGCAGCAGGTCAGCGGGTCCAACGAGGCGTCCCCGAAGATCCTCCAGCCCTCGAAGGGCCTGACGTACACCCTGGACATGACCAAGTCGGGCGCGGCCCGCGTGGTCACGGACACGGTGAAGCTGAACGGCGAGGCGATCGACCCGGCGAAGACGTACCGGGTCGCGATGAACGAGTTCCTCGCGGGCGGCGGCGACGGCTTCCCGGCGCTCGGTGAGGGCAAGAACAAGCTGGTCGGCGCGGCGGACCTGGACATGCTCAACGCGTACCTGAAGGCGAACTCCAGCGCGGAGGCGCCGCTGGCGCCGCCGGCGGCGGACCGGATCAAGATCGTCAAGTAGCGGTTCGTAAGCAGCGGGTCGCTTGCGCGGGTCGCGGTTGCGGGTTGTGTTTCGAGGGGCGGTGGGCTGGTGCTCACCGCCCTTCGGCGTGTGCGGGGTGCGGGGTGCGGGCTGCGGGCTGCGAGGTGCGGGGGCCGGGGCCTCCGGAGATACATGTCCGGACGGCATGACTTACGGCGCGTGCGGGTCTCGTGCCTGGGTGCGGCCCGGCCTGCGCCACACATCACGCTTCAGTGTCCGGACACGCACTTCCTGCACCCCCGGTCCCCTCCCGCCGTCTCGGCACGGCGCGGCTACCGGGGGAGGGCCCGGCCCCCGGCGAGCTTGGCCAGTGTTTCGGCGATGCCCGGCAGGAGGTCGGCCGGGATGTGGTCGAGGACCCGGCGCCGGGCGCTGGCGAGGTGAGCGGGCTGAGCCGCGTGCATGGCTCGCAGCCCGGTATCGGTGAGGACTGCTTCACTGCCGCGTGCGTCCACGCCGTGGCGTTCCTTGCGCACCATGTCGCGGCGGGACAGGCCGTCGATGACGCGCGTGATGCGCGACGGGGTGAGGCCGGAGGCCGCCGCGAGCGCGGACATGCGCATGCGGCGGTCGGGCGCCTCGCTCAGCAGCAGCAGGACGGCGAACTCGGTCATGATCACGCCGGTCCCGGCCATGTCCTCCTCCAGAACGCGCGGCAGGGAGTGGACGAGACGTCCCAGGCTCTGCCACAGCACAAGCTCATCGGCAGTCAGTGGATCAGTGGTGGCTGTGGCGGTGGGCTCCATGCGTCCACTGTATTTGACTAGGCAAGGAACCAGTGTGATGCTTGCCTGGTCAATATTTGACTAGGCAAGTAGGCGTGGAGTGTGACGCCTGCTGAGCAAGCCAATGTGAGGTGGTCACATGTCTCCCCGGGCACCCGCACCGGACGGATTCGAGCACGGTGTCGCCGATGTCGACGGGATCCGGCTCCACTACGTGACCGGCGGATCCGGACCCGCCGTTGTCCTTGTGCACGGCTGGCCGTTCAGCTGGATCGAGTGGCGGGCGCTGATGCCCTTGCTCGCGGCACGAGGCTTTACGGTCATCGCGCCCGACCTGCGAGGATCCGGCGACTCACAGATCCCGGCCGGTCACTGGACCAAGCGCCAGGAGGCCGAGGACCTCCACTGCCTGCTGAGGCACCTGGGCCACGACCGGGCTTTCGTGGTCGGCACCGATGTGGGTGCGATGACCGTTCACGCCTGGGCCCAGAGCCGTCCCGACGACGTGGTCCGGCTGGTGCTCAGCGAGGCGTTCCTGCCCGGCTACGGCCTGGAGGAGCACATGAACCCCGCCACCGGCGGCTCGTGGCACTTCGGCTTCCACGCCCAGAGCGACCTGGCAGCCATGCTCACCGCCGGCAAGGAGGAGCAGTACCTGTCCGGCTTCTGGTCGATGATGACCGGCGGCGGCATCACCGCCGCCGACCGCGCCGACCTGCTGCGCGCCTACACCCGCCCCGACGCGATGCGCGGCGGCTTCGAGCACTACGTCACCCTCGTCCAGGACGGTCAGGCGGCCCGCGCCGGTGGCCGCCTGACCATGCCCGTCCTCGTCCTGAACGGTGAGCACGGCCTGCCCCAGGACGTCCTGCTGGAGGGCGCCCGCGCAGCCGCTGCCGACGTGCGCCGCGACACCGTCCCCGGGGCCGCGCACACCTTCGCGGCCGACAACCCGGCTTGGACGGCTGACCGGCTCGCCCGGTTCTTCTCCACCACCCCCGCCGCCTGACCCGCGGCACGACACGGCACACGGAGCACTCCTCATGCAGATCCTCGTCATCGGCGCCACCGGCTACGCCGGCCGCCGTGTCTCAGCCGCTCTGACCCGCGCCGGGCACACCGTCCTGGGCCTGGCGCGCGACACCTCCGCCCCCGCGGCCCGCGCGCTCACCGTGGACGAAGTCACCCCCGTCGAGGGGGACTTCGCCAAGCCGGAGACCTGGCGCGGACACCTCGACGGCACCGACGCGGTCGTCCACCTGCTGCTGGACATGAGCGACCCCGTCGGCGGTGACCGGCGCCTGTTCGCCGAACTGCTCGCCGCCCAGGAGCGTGACGGCCGCCGCCGCCACCTGGTGTTCACCACCGGCATCTCCTCCTGCGGCCGCACCGGCCTGCCTCTCATGGACGAGAACACCCCCCGGAGACCCCGAGAGCCCCATCGGCTTCCGCTTCGCGCTGGAGAAGGAGCTGGCCGCTTCCGGCCTCGCCCACACCGTGGTCCGTCCCGGGTTCATGTACGGGGGCCCCGCGAGCACCTCCATGACCGGCCAGTGGTTCGCCGCCGCCGAGGCGGGCAGCCCCGTCTTCTACGGTGACACCGCCAAGCGCTGGAGCTGGGTCCACGTCGACGACCTCGCGGACGCCTATGTCCGCATCCTCGACAACCCCGCCGCCGTGGACGGAGAGACCTTCGTCATCGCCGACGACCAGCGGCTGGCCGCCCTGGACATGCAGCGCACCGCCGTACGAGCCGTCGGCTACACCGGCGAGATCGCGCTGGAGAGCGCAGAGGCAGGCGGCATGATGCAGATGGCCGCCGACCAGGACGAACTCGTCACCAGCGCCAAGGTCCGCCGCCTCCTGGGCTGGAGCCCCCGCCACACCTCCTTCACCGACGACCCCACCCGCCACTACCGCGCGTGGAAGGCCGCCCGGCCCGCCGCATGACACGCCGCCCCGGGGCCCCGGCAGGGGGACGGGGGATTCAGGCGTCGGGGCGGACCGTGGCCGCTCGTCGGAGTGCGGATTCCAGGCGGTCGCGGGCCTCAGTCTGGGCCGCGATGCGCTGGTTGAGGACCGCCATCCGCTCGTACGCGACCCGCAGCCCCTTCCGCGAGGGCGGCACCGTGGCCACATCCCCGTCCAGGCAGGGCAGGAACACCCGTACGTCGTCCAAAGTGAGCCCGGCGGACAGCAGATAGCGGATGTTGCGGACCCGTACCACCGCTCGTTCGTCGTAGACGCGGTAGCCGTTGGGGGCGCGTTCCGACGAGATCAGTTCCGCCTGCTCGTAGTGGCGGAGGGCGCGGGCGGTCGCCCCGGTCGCCTTCGCCAGTTCGCCGATCCGCACCGTTTCTCCCCTTGCCCGACCCTGTTCGTCACTCCTATCACGCCACGACCGCTCCGCCGTCGACGGGGAGGATCGCTCCGGCGATGAACGACGCTTCCGGAGAGGCGAGTTGGGTGATGGCCCAGGCCACTTCCTCCGGCCGGCCGACCCGGTTCAGCTGCTCACAATGCCCGCGTCACAATGCTTGCGTTGTTGACCAGTACGTCCAGCCGCCCGTATGCCGTCAGCACCTCCTGGACGATTCGTTCGGGCTCGCCGGCCCCGGTGATGACGACGACCCTGCTGTTCCATCACTCCGGCGGGTGAAACTGCGGCCGCTCGGGGGAGGGCGCGAGGGAGCGGGGAAGGGGCTTCGGTTCTGGCGGTAACCGCAGGTCGTGGGCGGTTCGGTGGTCGGGTACGGGGGAATCGAACAGCCGCGCAGGGACCCGCCGTTGGCACTTGCACTCGTGACTGTGTGTGGCGTTAGTGTCACGGATGTCTTCAGGTCTGAGATCAGTCCAGAGTCCATAGACATGAGTTGCCCCCGCGGTGTGCGACCACCCGGGGGCCTGGCACCGGAGGCTACGGCTTCCACCAGAGACCAGGAGCCGTCACTCCGATGCGCATTTACCGTACAACGCCCACGCGCGCCTTCTCCACGTTCGCCAACGTCCTTCTGCGCGACCGCAGCATCTCGTGGTGTGCGGCAGGCGTACTGATGTACCTCCTGAGCCTCCCGCCCGGCGCCCGCGCGTCCATCCGGTCGCTGGCCGAGCAGCGTAAGGAGGGCCGGGCGCGGATCGCTGAATCGCTGCGTGAGCTGGAGGAATCCCGCTATCTGCGGCGCCGGGTCGTGAAGGACCCGGAGAATGGCCAACTCCGCACCCTGTACGAGGTGTTCGATTGCCCGTACTCGGACGGGGGACCTGGTGGGGGTGGTGAGAATGGCCGAAACCTGGCCTCCGGCGAGGAGCGCACCGGCGTGTCGGGCTCGCTCCCTACGGGAGAAACGACTGGGGAACAAGAACCTCCCTCCCCGGTACGGGAGTTGGCTCCGGTGGTACGGGAAGTGCCCCCGGCGCGGAAACCGGCCCGGCGGGCGGGGGCTGCCCAAGCTGTCCGTTCCCGAACAGCTGCGATCCGCAACCGAGTTACTGCTCTCCATCGGCCGCCGCGAGCACCGGCTCGCCCTGGGTGCGGCCGAAGCGGTACGGCTGGCGCCGCTGGTCGAGCAGTGGCGGGCGGCGGGCGCGAGTGACGCGCAGCTGCGGACGTCGCTGACTGCGGGACTGCCGGAGCGGGTCCTCTCGGCGCCAGGTCTGCTCGCCGACCGGCTGCGCCGCAAACTGCCCGCGCCACTGCCCCCGCCGCTGCCCCTGGCCGCCTCCGTCTCGGCGGAACCCTCGCCCTCCCGGGCGAAGAACGAGTGCGAGGAGTGCGGCGTACCGCTCGCGCCCTCCGGCGACTGCCGAGCCTGTACGCCGCCGCCCGCCTCGCCCGCGACCACCGGCTTTGCCGAAGCCGCCCGCAGGGGCCGCGACAAGGTCCGCGCGGCCCTGGGCGCACCCGCCCTGTCGGCCGCGCCCGGTCCCGCCTGACGGACGCGGCCCATAGACCCCCGGTCCTCACTTCTGAGGCCGGTTCCGTCAAGAGAAATCGAGAGAAACGGAGTGCCATGACAGTCACACTCGAACGCCCAGAGGTGGTATACCGCAGGTATACTATCGCTATGGCTGACACCACGATCAAGGTCGACCCTGCCGTCCGTGACCGCCTTCAGGAGCTGGCCCGGGATCGCGGGATCACCATGCGTGATCTGCTGACCCAGCTGGCCGGTGCGACTCCGACGAAGGAGGAGCTGGCGCAGCGGCGCGAGGAGACCAAGGCGTACGTCGAGGAGCACTTCCTCGGCAGGCCCTACACCGAAGAGGACGAGAAGGCCGGGGAACAGCTCTGGGCCGATGTCGTGTCCGGACGGATCGGGGAAGTCCAGTGAAGAAAGAGACGTACCCGCTGCCGCGTGCGGTTGTTCTCGACGAGACGGCCGCCCTCGCGCTCGGCGCGGGAAACCGGATGGCTTCGCGCCTGGTGGTCGAGGCCGAGAAGGACCCGACGTTACGGATCTACATTCCCGCGCTGTGCCTCGCGGTCGCGGAGAGCGACCGGGCGGGTGTGGCTGAGCACGTGGGTGCCCTGCCGTCCGTGGACATCACGGCGCTGGACTTCGCGGGCGCCGCTGCGGTCGGCAAGCGCCTCCGTAGCCAGAAAACCACCGAAGCGGACTGGAGCGGCGCGCACGCGATGTACCTCGCCCACCCGTCGGTCGAGTGGCCGAGGGGGCGACCGGTCTTCACCCTCGACCCGATGCGGTACCGGGGCACGGGCGTACGGGTAATCCGTATCGAGGAGTAACTCCGGCCGCCTGAGGGTGCGGGATTGGTACGGGGCCGGGTGCACTCCGGTCCCGCACCAATCCACGTGCTTCGCGCTCGTCGTCCAGGGAACTCGGACAGGGAACGCTGTCAGCGAGTGATCTCAAGACGCAGGGGTGGGTGTTCGTGCAAGAAGGATCCGTCGCCACCGAACGGCTTCACGCGTGGGACCCGGCCACGCTGGAGGAAGACGCCTGGCTGATCCCGCTGCCTTCGGGCTCTTCGTCCTGGCCCGCCGCACTGACCGAAGGCGTGACGCGCCGACTCCGGTCAGCCCTGTGTGACGGGCCGGGGCTGGCCGTTCTGCGCGGGCTTCCGCTGGACGGGCTCAGCGATCAGGAGTGCGCGGAGCTGTGCCGGTCGGTGATCTCCCTGGTGGGTACGGTCCGGCCGAGGGAATCCGCCGCGCCGATGGACGACCTCCTCGCCACCGTACGGAACACTCCTCACGCTCCGGTCGAAGAGGCGGCGCTGGCTCCGCATACCGACCGTGCCGGGCCACCCGGGCCTCCGCGTCTCCTCGCTCTTCTGTGTGTCAGGCCGGCGTTGAGCGGGGGCGAGTCCCTGCTGATCAGCGGTCACACCGTGCACGCGCAGCTGTCGGCGAATCGGCCCGGGGCCCTGTCGACGCTCTACCAGGACTTCCACTTCGGCGCGGAACAGAACCTTGCGCGCACCGGTCCCGTCTTCGCCCGGACCGGCGGTCAGCTCAAGGTGCAGTTCAACCGGTACCAGATTGAACGCGGCCACGAAGCGGTCGGCGAGCCGCTGACGTCGGCGCAGGTGGAAGCGCTCGACGCGTTCGAGGAAGTGCTGGGCGACGAAAGCCAGTTCCTGCGCCTGCCCCTACGCCGAGGAGATCTCCTCGTGCTGGACAACAACACCGTTCTGCACGGCCGGACATCCTTTACCGACCACGCCGATCCGTCCCGGAACCGTTGCCTGACCCGCGCCTGGGCCGACTGAGTCGATCCGTCGATCCGGATGCGGGGACGGGATAATCCCCGGCCCCGCACCGGACGTACGGACTCAGCCCGCCCAGGTGAGGAACGCTTTCCAGGCGTCGGGCGCGACCGCGAACGTGGGGCCTTCGCGGTCGAGGTTCTTCGAGTCGCGGATGTGGACGGTGTTGTGGGGGCAGGTGGCGACCTCGACGCATTCGCCACCGCTGGGGCTGCTGTAGCTGGACTTGTGCCAGTCGAAGGCGACTTCGATGCAGTTACCGCCGCCGTCGTCGCTGTAGCTGGACTTGAACCACCGCAGGGTGCTGCTCATTCCTGGTCTCCCGCCAACTGCTCGATGAGGCCCAGTGATTCACGAGGACCCAGGGCCTGTGACCGGATTTTCGCATAACGCTGCGCGCGTGAGCTCACCTTTGCGGGGTCGCTGAGCAGGATGCTCTCACCCTGGATCTCCAGAAAGACCAGGTGGTCGTGGTCTGGAGTCTCGACCAGATTCATGTCGCCACGCAAGCCCGCGTGCTCGCCGCTCAACCCGCAGTCCAGCGGCAGCACTTGGAGCGTGACGTTGCGTCGCCGCGCGCACTCCGCGAGATACCGCAACTGCCCACGCATGATCCCCTGGTTGCCGATCGGCCGACGCAGTATCGACTCGTCCACGATCAGTTCGATCAGCGCGGTCGGCTCTCGGTCGAACAGCTTCTTCCTCGCCATTCTGACCTCGACCAGCTCCTCCACCCGCTGCTCGGACAGCGGCGGGTACCCACCGCCGATCAGCGCCCGCGCGTACTCTTCCGTCTGGAACAGGCCGTGGACGACCAGCGTCGCGTACAGCTGTAGGCCCACCGCCTTCTGCTCCAGCAGTACGTAGTCCTTGAACTGCTCCGGGTACTTGTCCAGCCGTACGTACTCCCGCGCCTGATCGAAGATGCCCAACCCGTCGCCGAGCACCCGCTCCAGCTGCACCAGCATGTCGTCGCTCGCGGGCTGCGCGCAGGTCTCCATCGCGCTCACCGCTGCGCCCGAGAAGCCCAGTTCGCTGCCGAGTTGTTCTTGCGTCAATTTTTTCCGTACGCGCATCTGCCGGGCGATATCGGCTACCAGCCGTGTCGCCGGACCTGCCGTTTCCTTGTTCTCCGCTCGCGCCATCGCGATCACCTTTTCGACTCGACCGGACTCAACCGGTCTCAACCGAGACTTGCGGAATTCAACCTTCCGCAAAGGGCGTTCGGGCAGGTCAACCCCTGTCCGACGTACCCAGTGCAGACCTGGAAAACGCTAGTCAACGACCGCCAAAATGTCCCCATGGATGCGACAACTCGCCAATTAGCAGGCATTGATTGGATTCCGTATTCCGGATTCCAGCTCCGTAAGGTAGGAACGCGATTCGATGCCGTGCGAGTTGACGGCGACGACGGGCGCCGTCTCGCCGACATGCTGGAGGCACTCTGTGGCTGCGAACCGGGCCCGGTCGTCAGCGAGGCGAACGGGCGGCGGGGAATGTACTTCTTCGTACCCCCGGGAAGCACCGCGTTCCGGTCGTGGCCGCCCGGCGTGGTGCCGTTCAACTCGGCCTCGGGCTGCCGGAGTTACGTACCGGTGCCCGCGCTGGGCGGGCATACGTGGCCGGTGTCCTGGTACTTCCCGCCGACCGGGCCCGAACGGTTTGTACACCCGGTGCTGCTCCTCAACGCGGCGACCGCGCTCTTCGGTGAGGCGGTGGGGCTGCGTGACCTGGCGGCGATCGGTTACCGGCTGTCCACGGATCAGCAGGAGCACGAGGGCCGCCAAGAGCAGCGGGCCGAGAACGACCCGGGTCCCGGGTGAGGGCGCGCCCTGACGAACTCCTGGCGGCGATGAAAACCAGTGGGGCCGCTGAACAGCACGCCATAGGGTGGACCGATGGCGTCGATCAAGCAGGTCCAAATCACCTTCGACTGCGCGGAACCTGAGCGCGTCGCTCGTTTCTGGTGCGAGGTGCTGGGGTATGTCGCACCGCCGCCGCCGGAGGGGTTTGCCACGTGGGACGATTTCAAGCGCTCGCAGCCACCTGAGGAGCAGGATTCAGGGTTCGCGTGCAGTGATCCCTCAGGTGTGGGCCCGCGACTGTATTTCCAGCGCGTTCCCGAAGGCAAGGTCGTCAAGAACCGGGTGCATCTTGACGTGCGGGTCGGGACCGGGCTCGTGGGGGAAGAGCGCCTCGCCGCCCTTGAGGCCGAGTGCGCACGACTGGTCCCGCTCGGCGCGGTACGCGGTCAACTCCTGCGTGCCGATGGCGTAAACGAGTCGTGCCTCCTGATGCAGGACATCGAGGGCAACGAGTTCTGTCTCGACTGAGAGGCCGCGAACGTGTCCGCGGCAGGTAGTGCCTGCCGTGGCACTCACGGGATGTCGAGCAAGACCTTCCCGGTCAGGCCCTGTTCGAGCGCGGCGTGGGCGTCGGCGGTGCGCTCCAGGGTGAAGCGGTGCAACGGCAGCCCGGCTTCCTCGCCCACGCGCAGCGCGCCCGCCCTGAACTCCCGTGCGGAGCTGGGTGTTCCGGGAGTCTCGGCCGACGTCAGGTCATGGAGTGAAGGCCGCAGGCGAGGAGGCAGGGCCCGGCGGCAGGTGGACCGTCATGATCAGGTGGCAGGTCGTGGCTCCGGCGCCGCGATAGGTGTGGGCGGTGTCGCCGTCGAAGGTGGCGGTCTGTCCGGCTTCGACGGTGTGCTCGGTGCCGTCGACGACGAGGGTCATCTCACCGGAGACGACGTTGACGGTTTCCACGACTCCGGCCTGGTGGGGGTGGCTGGGGTATGCGTCGCCCGGTTCCAGGTGCCAGCGCCAGACCTCGACGGGGGCCGCTCCTGACGTGGTCAGCATGAGCCGGGCCTCGCTGCCCTGCTCTCCGGTCCACAGGGGCGCGACGGCGTCGGCGGTCACGACACGGACGCGCTCTTCGGGTGGGCCCTGCATCAGTGCGGAGACCGAGATGCCAAGGGTGTCGGCGAGCCGGACCAGGGTGGCCAGGTTGGGGTTGCCCTGGGCTTTCTCCAGGGCCACCAGGGCCCCCTTGCTGACCTGGGCACGTCGGCTCAGTTCATCCAGGGACAGTCCCGCGCGGGTGCGGGCCGCCTTGACGTTGTTGGCGACCGTCCGCAGGGCTGCGACCGTCTCGGCCATCTGGGCACCATCCTCACAGCTGGACCATTTCAATGCACCGCCCGGTCGCTTGGTTGACATGGGACGGTCGTTGCATTGTACGATCTGGTCGTTCTAATAGAAAGGAGCCCTCTCATGGTCGCCTTCCGCATCGCCCCCGCTGTCGCGGACGCCTTCCCCGACACCCTCATCGCCCTGGTCACCGCCACCGGCCTGCGCGCCCACGAAGCCTGGCCCCGTACGGCCGCGGCTGTGGAGGACCTGGAGAAGCAGCTCGCCGACGGCACCTGGCAGCCCGCCGACGAGACCGACCCCCGTATCGAGGCGTGGCACACCGCCTACCGCTCCTTCGGCACCAACCCCCGCCGGATCCGCCCCAGCGTCGACGCACTCGGCCGCCGCTTCGCCAAAAGGGGCACCCTGCCGCGTATCAACCCCGCCGTCGACTCCTACAACGCCGTCTCCGTCCGTCACGGCCTGCCCGCCGGCGCCTTCGACCTGGCCCACGTCACCGGCGACATCGACATCCGGTACGCGGACGGCACCGAGTCCTTCACCCCACTCGGCGAACCCGGCACCGTCGAGCACCCCAAGCACGGCGAGATCGTCTACGCCGACAGCACAGGCGTCCTGACCCGTCACTGGAATCACCGCGACGCCCACCGCACCCGCGTTACCGAGGACTCCACCCACGTCGCCTTCCTCCTCGAAACCCTCCACGCGATCCGCGACGGCCACCTCCTCAAGGCCGCGGCGGACGAACTGCAAGGCTTGCTCATCCCGCACGCGGAACAGGCCGAGGTGTACTACTTCGGCCCGGCGCAACCCCAGGCCGCCCCCTGAGCGGATCGAGTGCACCGGGGCGGAACCTGAGGCCGCCGGCCTCAGTCCTGGCGCCAGACCTCGTCGATCTCGAATTGGACGTCCTTGGTGCGGGTGACCTTGAAGAGGGACACCATCGCGTTCTCCGAGGTGTAGACGGAGTGCAGGCCGTAGGCGAGGAGATCGAGGTACTCGATGCCGATGAAGGGCTCGTCCTGGCCGGTGCCGTCGGTGCTGTCGGTGCTGTCGGTGCTGTCGGTGATGTCGGCGTCGAGGTACTCGGCCCCGGGGCCGCCGGGGCCCACGCCGACGGCCCGCAGGAGCTGCGCGGGGTCGCCGGTGACGTCCTGGTCCTCCCAGCCCTCGGCGCAGAGGCGGGGCTGTCCGGGGACATGGGCGAGGTACTTGCCGTAGGTCTCGGCCGAGTACATCTCGCAGACGGCGGTGATACGGGCCTCGGGGTGAGCCTCTACCTGGGCGTCGAAGGCGTCTTCGAGGTTCGTGGAGAGGATGCCGTCCTCGCCGAAGGCCGGGTCGTTGATCTGGACGATGTTTCCCCAGCAGCCGACGGCGACGTAGTCGAGGTCACCCATGTCCCGGGGGTAGTCGATGTCCCGGCGGAGTACGGGATCGAGTTCTTCGGCGACGGTGGCGACGGTGGAGAGTTCGGCGACGACAGCGCGGGCGCGGACCGGGTCGTGGACCGGCAGGTGGTGGACGACGCGCTGGTCGTAGGGGGTGGGGCAGGGCGGGTGGACGCGGGTGATCTGGAGGGTGGACTGCCGCCAGGCGATCTGCGGATCGGGGCTCATGGGAGGAGCCTAGGCAGGACTTCTCCGTACCTCCGCGTCCACCACGGGGCCCCGAACGCCGCCACCGTCGAAGTGGCGGCTCCGGGGGCCCCGTGGGTTCTCAACAGCTATGCCGGGTCGAGGCGGGAGACGGTGCCGCCGATGGCGAGCACGTACAACTCGCCGTCGCCGCCCTGCACGAACGAGACGACCTCGCCGCCGTTGACTCCGAGGTCGCTCTGGCCGGTCACCTTGCCGTTCTCCATCCGGAGGGCGCGGACGGTGCCGTCGCAGTAGTCGCTGAACACGTACTGCCCCTGGAGGGCCGGGATGGCGTCGCCGCGGTAGACGTATCCGCCGGTCACCGAGCAGCCCGGCCCGTTACGGTCGTACTCGTACACCGGCGGTACGTGGTTCGCGGGCTCCGTGCCGCCCCGGAAGGGGTGGGTGCCCTCCATGTCGGACCAGCCGTAGTTCTCGCCGCCCTTGCTGTTCGCCGGGGCCCAGTCGATCTCTTCCCACTCGTTCTGGCCGACATCGCCGATCAGCATGTCGCCCGTGCCCGAGTCGAAGGAGAACCGCCACGGGTTGCGCAGCCCGTACGCCCAGATCTCGTCCTTCGCGTTCGGGTCGCCCACGAACGGGTTGTCCGGCGGAATCGCGTACGGGTCGCCGCCGCTCGGGTCGATCCGCAGCACCTTGCCGAGCAGCGTGTCGAGGTTCTGCCCGTTGTCGTGCGGGTCGCCGCCCGCGCCGCCGTCGCCGAGCGCGATGTAGAGGTAGCCGTCGGGGCCGAACTGGATGTCGCCGCCGTTGTGGTTGGCGTACGGCTGCGTCTGCGTGAGGACGGTGCGCCGGGTGTCCGGCTGGATCTTGCCGTCCCGCACGGCGAACTCGTCCACGGTGCTGGTGCCTTCGAGGTTCGTGAACGAGACGTAGAAGTGCGCGAACTCCTTGTCGAACGCGATGCCCAGCAGGCCGCGTTCGCCGTCGGTGGTGGTGTCGCCGGATATGTCGAGGACGGTCTCGCCGAGCCCCTGACCGTCCAGAACCCGTACGGTGCCCGCGCGTTCGGCTATCCAGACCGTGCCACCGGGCCCGGCGGTGCCGGCGACCGGATTCTTGGCCGTGGCCACTTGCTTCAGCGCGACCTCCGCGCTCTGGCGTGGGACTGTTCGCTCGTCGGCGGACGCCGTGGTCAAGGCGAGGGAAGCGACGAGGCAGATGGTGCCGATGATCGCTGTGCTTCTGGTGCGAACGTTCACCGTGACCTCCTGGAGGCGGCGAATGGGGGTGACCCGGCTGCTGGGGGCAGAGTGGTGCGGGTGTCGCCCGTGCCAGCACGCAACCTGGGTGGGGGGAGTGTGTGCTACTGGCTACGGGTGAGAGTACCGGGACGGGTGCGTCTGGCGTAGACCAACTCTTCGGCCATGTATGGCCGTTCAGTCGTCGTTGCGCTGTCGGCCCCCGGCGTCGGGGTCACCGCGTGAAACCCGGGACGTGTCGGAGCCGCTGGGGCACGAGGCCGGGGGCGTGGTCACCGTCCGGCCTTGTGGTTGTCGTCCGTGGTCACCGTCCGGCCGCGTGGTCCGGTCCGTGGGTGACGCGGATTTTGGACTGGCCGTGGGGGAGGTCCTCCCAGTCGGTCATGAAGCGGGCCGACAGGCCGTGTTTCTCGGCCAGGGCGATGAGCGTCTCGGTGCGGTAGTAGAAGTCCTCCCGCAGCACCTGGTGTTCCTTGCCCTCCGTACGGTCGAAGGTGAAGTCGAACCAGCCGCCCGGCGCCAGCACCCGGCCGACGTGGGCCAGGCACTCCTCGATGACCGGGAGCGGGGAGTGCGAGAAGACGCTGTGCGCGTGCACCACGTCGAAGTGGGCGTCGGGCAGGAAGCGCAGGGTCAGGTCGCGGACCGGGGTCAGGGTGGGGAGCCGCTTCTGCAACTCCATGCGGACCATGGTGTCCTGGGCGGCGGCGAGGATGTCGGGGGAGATGTCGATGCCGTAGTAGTGCCCCGGCTCCAGGTGCCGGATGAACCGCCAGCCGGCCCGCAGGTTGCCGCATCCGATCTCCAGCATCCGGTGCTCGGGGCGCAGGCCGTGGCCGAGCAGGTAGTCGAACTGCATCGCCCCCAGCGCCAGCCACCGCTCGTGACTGCGGCTGCCGACCGCAGCGTCCGGGTCGGCGCGGGTGTCGGACTTCATCACCGCGCGGTAGTACGAGACATGGTCCGGCCAGCGGTAACGCAACCACGCGTCGCGGGTGGCGCGTGACAGGTGGCGTGGCACCCGGCCGGGGTGGCGCAGTGCGTAGCCGATGCGGTGGCTGAGGGAGGCGCGGTTGACGGTGACATTCTTGGTGGGCATGTCGGTTCCCTCGCTGTTCGGTGCGGGTCTTGGTGGTCTCGGAGTCTCGGAGTCTCGGTGGTCTCGGTGGTCTCGTACCAGCCTCGGCGTACGGGAGGGAGTCGGCCACCGCTGACCGGCTGGGGTACGGAGACGGTTCGGGGGATGCCGGTATCAGCTGATCGGTTGATGCGGTGCTACGCCGGGTGCGTTAGTGGCGTGCGTGATGTGAGTGGCGTGCGTGAGGTGAGTGGTGTGAGTGGTGAGGAGGATGGTCGGTGCCGCACGGCGACCTGGGTGAGGGTTTGGGCGAGGACTTGGGCGAGGACCGTCCCCAGGGGCGGGGCGAGCGGGACGATCCGGACGGGCGGTGGCTGACGGCCGTCATGCACGTCGCGTTCTTCCTGCTGCTGGGCTCCTCGCTCGCCCGCTACCTGACCCGCGACCAGAGCGGGACCCGTACCGCATGGGTCCTCACGCTGTTCGCCGTCTTCTGGCTGCTGTACGTCCTCGGGCGGCTGCTGGCCCCCGCGCCGCGCCCCGGCGCCCGGCCCACCGCCCGGCACCTGGCCTGGCTGGGTACGGTGTCGGCCGTCTGGATCGTCCTGCTCGCCCTCGCGCCGAGCGCCACATGGTGCGCCATGCCGCTGCTGTTCGCCGGACTGCACACGCTGCCCGCGCGGATCGCGGTGCCGGTGGTGGGCGTGCTCACCACGCTCGTCGTCGCTTCCCAGCTGCGTGTGTCGGACGGTGGGATCAACCCCAACATGGTGATCGCCCCGCCGGCCGTCGCGGCGGTCGCCACGGCCGTCCTGGTGCACCTCCAGCGCCAGGCCGCCCGGCAACGCGTCCTGATCGACGACCTGGTCCGCACCCGCCGGGACCTGGCCTCCACCGAGCGGCGGGCGGGCATCCTGGCGGAGCGGCAGCGGCTGTCCTCGGAGATCCACGACACCCTGGCGCAGGGCCTGTCCAGCCAGCGGATGCTGTTGCAGGCCGCCGAACGCGTCTGGGGTACGGACCCGGACGCGGCCCGTGGGCATGTCAGGGAGGCGGCCGGGAGCACGTCCCGCAGCCTCGCCGAGGCCCGCCGCTTCGTGCATGACCTGTCCCCGGCCGACCTCGCCGAGCGCACCCTGGCCGAGGCGTTGAGCACGCTCGCCGACCGCGAGAGCGGTGCGGGGCTGACGGTGGTCTTCCGGCTCGACGGCACCCCGGGCCCGCTGCCGGAACGGGTCGAGGCGGCGCTGCTGCGCATCGCGCAGGGCGCGCTGGCCAATGTGCGTGAGCACGCGGCGGCGACGCGGGCCGCGCTGACCTTGACCTGCCTCGATGATCAGGTCTCGTTGGACATCGCCGACAACGGCCGGGGCTTCGACCCGGCAGGCCCGCCGGCCTCCGGAGCGGACCGGGCGCGCGGGCACGGGCTGCCGGCCATGCGTATCCGGGCACGCCAGTCGGGCGGAACCCTCACCGTGGAATCCACGCCGGGCGAGGGCACGGTGGTGTCGGTGGCTGTTCCCGTCGGTGACCTCGGTGACCTCGGTGACCTCGGTGACCCTGGTGACCTCGGTCGCCCCGGTGACCCTGGTGGCCTCGGTGGCCCCGGCGCTCGCGGTGACCTCAGTGACCTCGGCGCTCCCGGTGGCCCCGGCGCTCGCGGTGACCTCGGGCCGCTGAGCGCTTCCGATCCCCTGAAGGAGACCACCTCATGAGCCCCTGCGAACCCTCGTCACCGATCCGGCTGTTGCTGTGCGACGACCATGCCGTGGTGCGTGCCGGGCTGCGCGCGCTGCTGTCCAGCACCGACGGCATCGAGGTGGTCGGTGAGGCGGGCAGCGGGGAGGAAGCCCTCGCCGCGGCCGCCCGCGTCCGGCCCGACGTCGTACTGATGGACCTCCAACTCGGCGGCGGCATGGACGGCGTGACAGCCACGCGCCATCTGTTGGCGGATGGCGGGTCGGCGGGGAGCGCGGAGGATCCCGGCGTACCGGTGCCGCGCGTGCTGGTGCTCACCATGTTCGACACCGACGCCGACATCGCCCGCGCCATCGAAGCCGGCGCCACCGGTTACCTGCTCAAGGCCGAACGGCCGGAGGAACTGTTCGCCGCGATCCGCGACGCGGCGTCCGGCCGTACCGCGCTGTCGGCCCCCGTCGCCGAACGCGTACTGGCCCGGATGCGCAGCCCGCGCCCCGCCCTCTCCGAGCGGGAGCGCGACATCCTCCAGCAGTTGGCGCGCGGCCTGGGCAACCGGGAGATCGCCCGCGCCCTGTTCATCAGCGAGGCCACCGTCAAAACCCATCTGGGCCGGATCTACGGCAAGTTGGGGGTGGACACCCGGGCGGGGGCGGTGGCGGTCGCCAATGAGCGGCGGCTGCTGTCGTGACACCAGCCCCGCAGGCCCCACCGACCCCGCAGCTCACCGGCCCCTCAGCTCAGCAGCCCTCGCTCACTCCGGCCAGGCCGAGTTCTCGATCACGTCGACGAAGTCCGTCCGTACGAACCCCGGTGAGAAGCGCGCCAGCACATCCGCCTTCACATTCCCGAACGCCGTGTCCGGCCGGTGCTCGATGCCCTCCGTGAACGCCCGCAGAATCCGCCGCTTGAAGTCCGGACGCGGGTGCGCCGCGACGATCTCGTCCCTGACCTTCTCCGGTACGGAGTCCAGTCCCATCCCCAGCACGTCGAACTCCACCCCCGCCGTCACCAGCGCGACCTCGGGCTCCATGTGGGCCGGGATCCCCGGTGTCGTGTGCAGGGCGATCGCGGTCCAGACGATGCGCGCGCTCTCCCCGGACAGCCCGTGGCGCAGCAGGAAGTCGCGGGCCGCGTCGGCGCCGTCGATCTCGAAGCGCTGCTGGGAGGCGCGGTACGCCTCGGTCAGGCCGAGGTCGTGGAACATCGCGCCGACGTAGAGCAGTTCGGGGTCGTACGACAGCCCGCGCCGCCGTCCCTGGAGCGAGCCGAAGAGGAAGACCCGGCGGGAGTGGTCGTACAGCAGCGGGCTCGTGGTGTCCCGTACCAGTTCGGTGGCTTCCCTCGCGAGCGCGCTGTCGGGGATCTCGATATCGGCGATGCGCTCGCCGGAGGAAGCAGCGGAAGCGGAGGAAGCAGCGGAAGCAGCGGAAGCAGTGGAAGCGGAGGAAGCAGTGGAAGCGGAGGAAGCGGTGGAAGCCGAGGACGTGGGAGGTGTCGATGACATGGCGGCCCTGCCTTTCGGACTGTCGGGAGCGGCGTCCGGAGCGGAACACACCCCGGTATCTCTCCCCACTCTCAGCCCCCGTGCCCGGCCTCGCCACGTCCGGCGCGCCCGCGCCCGCCACGTCCGCCCGTCCGTCCGTCCATGAACCCCCGACACACGCCGTACCCCCGCCACGCCCCGCCCCGACACCTTGTCGATCAAAGTGGCCGAGTCCATACGCCCTGGCCGTACCGCCGCCCGCCCGCGCCTCCTTACCCTGGCCGCATGAACCCTCATCCCGATCACGCCGGTCACGCCGGTCACGCCCTTCACGCCCACCCGCAGGCCGGTGCGGCGGTGAAGGCGGCCGACCGCGCGCACGTGTTCCACTCCTGGTCCGCCCAGGAACTGATCGATCCGCTCGCCGTCGCAGGCGCCGAGGGTTCGTACTTCTGGGACTACGACGGCAACCGCTACCTCGACTTCACCAGCGGCCTCGTCTTCACCAACATCGGCTATCAGCACCCCACCGTCGTCGCCGCCATCCAGGAGCAGGCCGGCCGCCTCACCACCTTCGCGCCCGCCTTCGCCATCGATGTGCGCTCCGAGGCAGCGCGTCTTGTCGCCGAGCGCACCCCCGGTGATCTGGACAAGATCTTCTTCACCAACGGTGGCGCCGAGGCCGTCGAGAACGCCGTCCGGATGGCCCGGCTGCACACCGGCCGCCCCAAGATCCTTTCCGCGTACCGCTCGTACCACGGAGGTACCTCCACCGCGATCAACCTGACCGGCGACCCGCGCCGCTGGGCTTCCGACACCGGCTCGGCGGGCGTCGTCCGCTTCTGGGCGCCCTTCCTCTACCGTTCGCCCTTCTACGCGTCGACCGAGGCCGAGGAGTGCGCCCGCGCGCTGGACCACCTCGAAGCGACCATTGCCCACGAGGGCCCGGCGACCATCGCGGCGATCGTCCTGGAGACGATCCCGGGCACGGCCGGTGTCATGACCCCGCCGCCCGGTTATCTCGCGGGTGTACGGGAGATCTGCGACCGGCACGGCATCGTCTTCGTCCTCGACGAGGTGATGGCGGGCTTCGGCCGGACGGGCAAGTGGTTCGCCGCCGAACACTTCGACGTCGTCCCGGACCTGCTCACCTTCGCCAAGGGGGTCAACTCCGGCTATGTCCCGCTGGGCGGTGTCGCGATCTCCGCCGCCATCGCCGACACGTTCGCCACCCGCCCCTACCCGGGGGGACTCACCTATTCCGGCCATCCGCTGGCCTGCGCCGCCGCCGTCGCCACGATCGGTGTGATGGCGGAGGAGAAGGTGGTCGAGCATGCCGCGCGCATCGGTGAGACGGTGCTCGGTCCGGGGCTGCGCGAGCTGGCGGCGCGCCACCCCTCGGTGGGCGAGGTCCGCGGTACGGGCGTGTTCTGGGCCCTCGACCTGGTGCGGGACCAGGAGACCCGCGAGCCGCTGGTGCCGTACAACGCGACGGGCGAGGCGAACGCCCCCATGGCCGCGTTCGCCGCCGCCTGCAAGAAGAGCGGCCTGTGGCCGTTCGTGAACATGAACCGTACGCACGCGGTCCCGGCCTGCAACATCACCGAGGCCGAGGCGAAGGAGGGGCTGGCGATCCTGGACGCCGCGCTGGCGGTCGCGGACGAGCACACCACGGGCTGACGGCGAGTTGCCCGACGGCGCGGAGCGGAGAGAGCCGTACGCGCTGTTCGCCACGCGCGGGGCCGGCGGGATCCCGTCGGCCCCGCGCGCCTCACAAGCGGTCCACACCACCCCTGCCAAACCCTGGCTTAAGGTGTCCGAAGCCGGACGAGGGGACAGAAAACCATGCCCGCCAGCGGAGCTGTGACCCGCAGTACATTGCGGCAGCAGATCGCGGACGCGCTGCGTGACGAGGTGCTCGCGGGGCGTTTACTGCCGGGGCAGGAGTTCACCGTCAAGCAGATCGCCGAGCAGTACGGAGTTTCCGCCACCCCGGTCAGGGAAGCGCTGGTCGATCTCTCCGCGCAGGACCTGCTCGACTCCGACCAGCACCGCGGTTTCCGGGTGCATCAGTTCTCCCTCGAGGACTTCCGGGGGATGGTCGAGGCCCGCTCACTGATCGTGGACGCCGTCTTCCGCGAGCTGGAGAGCGAGTACCTCGCCGCCAGAGTGCACGGCGCGACGCTGGTGTCCGTACGACGCCGGGCCGAGGAGGCCACCCGCGCGGCCCGGAGCGGCGACCTGAACATTCTCATCGGCTACGACCTGCGATTCTGGCGCGAGTTGGGCGCCCTGGTGGCCAACCGCTACGTCGCCGACTTCCTGCACAGGCTGCGCGTCCAGGCCTGGGTCTTCTCCGTACCGTTCCTCCGCGACGACGACGAGGGCGGCAAGTGGCTGTGGCACGGACATGAGCAGCTGGTCGACGCGTTCACGCTCGGCGACGTGGTGGCGGTACGGGCGGTGATAGGCGAGTACGACGATCACTCGCTCAAGTGGGCGGACCGGCTGGGGAGCCCGCGCCGGTGAGCGGGGACGGTACGAGCGTGGAGCGGAACGGCGTGGACCTGAACAGCGCGGATGCGAACGGCTTGAACAGCGCGGATACGGACATGGCGCACGCGCCCGCCGGAGGAACGGACGTGACGACCGTGGGCCCGAGCAAGAACGCCGGGAAGAAGGACGCCGGGAGCGTGGATCTGACCGTCGTCGTCCCCGCGTACAACGAGGAGCACCGGCTCCGCCCCACCCTGGACGCCATCCGCGCCCACCTGCGCGCCGATCCGGACCGCTGGGGCACGTGGGAACTGATCGTCGTGGACGACGGCTCGACCGACGCGACGGCCGCGATCGCCGCCGAGGCCGCGGCCGACGAGCCGCGCGTCCAGCTGGTCACGGGCGACGGCAACCACGGCAAGGGATACGCCCTGCGGCAGGGCGTACTGGCCTCGCGAGGCCGCCGCGTCCTGGTCACCGACGCGGACCTGGCCACCCCGATCGACGAACTCGACCGGCTCGACCAGCAGCTCACGGCCGACGGCGGCGGCGCGGCGATCGGCTCGCGCGCCCATCCCGACGCGCGGATAGAGGTACGTCAGCTGGCGCTGCGCGAGTGGCTCGGCCGGCTCGGCAACGGGCTGATACGGCTGGTCGCGGTCAACGGCATAAGCGACACCCAGTGCGGCTTCAAGCTCTTCGACGGCGAGCAGGCGCGGGCCGCCTTCGCCGGATCCCGGCTGGACGGCTGGGGCATAGACGTCGAGATACTGCGGTTCTTCCGGCGCTCGGGCTGGCCGGTGACGGAGGTGCCGGTGCGCTGGTCGCACCAACCGGGCTCCAAGGTACGGCCGCTGGACTACGGCAAGGTGCTGCTGGAGCTGGTACGGCTCAGGGCGGCGGGAGGCGGCGGCGCGGGGAGCCGTGGTGTTCTCCGTACGGATCTCGCCGTCGCCGGACTCTTCCTCCTCGCCTCCTTCTTCCTCTACAAGGGACTGTGGGCGGACCTCCACCACGCGTACCTCGCGGACGCGGGGTCGGACCAGAACCAGTGGGAGTGGTTCTTCCGGGTCACCGCCGAGAACGTCGTCCATCTGCGCAACCCGCTCTTCACCACCCTCCAGAACTTCCCCGACGGCGTGAACCTGATGGCGAACACCGTCATGCTCGGGATCTCCGTCCCCCTCACCCCCGTCACGCTCGCCTTCGGCCCGGCCGTCACCTGGGCGCTCGTCCTGACGCTCGGCCTCGCGGCCACCGCTTTCTGCTGGCACCGGCTGTTCGCGCGCCGGCTCATCGTCCACAGCCGCTGGGCGGCCGCCCTCGGCGCGGCGCTCGCCGCCTTCGCGCCGCCGATGATGTCGCACGGCAACGCGCACCCCAACTTCCTTGTGCTCTTCATGATTCCGGTGCTCATCGAGCGGGCCCTGAGGCTGTGCGAGGGCGAGCGGGTCGTACGGAACGGTGTGCTGCTCGGCCTCTTCGCGACGTACCAGATCTTCCTCGGCGAGGAGGCGCTGCTCCTCGCCGTGATGGGGATGCTGCTCTTCGCGCTCTCGTACGCGGCCGTCCGCCGCGATGTGGCACGGGCGGCGCTGCGGCCCCTGCTGCGCGGGCTGGGCATCGCCACGCTGGTCTGTCTGCCGCTGCTGGCGTTTCCGCTGTACTGGCAGTTCTTCGGGCCGCAGAGCTACCACAGCGTGCTGCACGGCGACAACGCCGGCAACAGCCCGCTCGCCTTCCTGGAGTACTCAGGGCGCGCGCTGTTCGGTGACGAGCGGACCGCCGACGCGCTGGCGATGAACCGTACCGAGCAGAACGCGTTCTACGGCTGGCCGTTGATCGCCCTCTCCGTCGGGATCCTGGTGTGGCTGTGGCGGTCCGCGGCGGTCCGGGCGCTGGCGTGCACGGCGTTCCTGGCGGCGCTGCTCTCGCTGGGACAGCGGATCCGCATCCCGTTCACGGACGTGGTGCTGCCGGGCCCCTGGCTGATGCTGGCCCATCAGCCGCTGTTCGAGTCGGTCATCGAGTCGCGGGTGGGGATGATCTGCGCACCGGCGCTGGGCGCGATGCTGGCGCTGGCGGTGGACCGGCTCGTGGACCGGCGGGGAGAGATCGGAGAGTTCGGAGAGTGGGGCGAGTTCGGAGAGCCGGGCGAGTTCGGAGAGCCGGGCGAGTTCGCAGAGCCGGAAGAGTTCGCAGAGCCGGGAGAGTCCGCAGAGCCGGGAGAGTCCGGAGAGCTGGGAGCCGCGACGGGGCTCGGCGCTCTGGAGGTGGCGTACCGGCGCCAGCGGCGGACCATCCGGACCATCGGGCTCCTGGCGGTGGCCGCGGCCCTGCTCCCGATCGTGCCGACGACCCTGCCGGTACGGGAGCGCCCGGACGTCCCGCCCTTCATCGCCGAGGGGATGTACCGCTCGTACGTCTCCAAGGGCGAGACCGTCGTGCCCGTACCGGTGCCCGACCCGGGCAACGCCGAGGCGCTGCACTGGCAGTCCGCGAGCGGCCCCGGCTTCTCCGTGCCCGGCGGCTACTTCAACGGCCCGTGGGGCGAGGACCGCCGGGGCATCTACGGCGCCCCGGCCCGCTACACCTCGAATCTGCTGCGCGATGTCCGCAACAGCGGCCAGGTCCCGGAGATCAACGCCCAGTGGCGGGCGCAGGCGCGCTTCGACCTCGCCTTCTGGAAGGCGGGTGTGGTGGTGCTCGCGCCGCAGCCCAACGACGCGGTGCTGAACGAGACGGTGGAGAAGCTGCTCGGACGCCCCGCGAAGAAGGTCGGCGGGGTCTGGATCTGGGACCTGCCGCCTGCACGGTGACCGGGAGCGCGCGCGGACCGAAGGGCTGGGAAGATATGCACGTGTGCGCGCGGAGTGGTCGGGACGTGAGCACACAAGAGGTGACGTGTGCACAAGAGGTTGGGTCAGGCACGCGCCCGTCGGCCATGACGTGCGGGTGTCCGCTGGTCGCGACGTACGGGTGCTGGTTGACCGTCATGCGTGGGTCGGCTGTCGCGTGGAGGTCGCCGTCACCGGTGGGCCGATCGTCGGATGTGGATGGTGGCCGCCCGGGGCGGGTAGGTGTTCGCTGAGCGCGACACCTGACCGAGACACACGGTGTTGGCCGACCGGGACGCCCTCACGCTGGCTGACCGGTCCCTTCGCCGAACGAGCCCGCCGCACTACGCTGTCCCGAATTACGCTGTCCCGACCATCGCGCGCACGCGTACGAATCCGTTGGAGAGCGAGCCTCCCTTGGCCTGTGACCTGTGGTTGGTCCCCCTCGTCGATGTGCTGTGCCACAGCCCCGACAATCCCTTCGCCGAAGAGATCGCCGTGTACGACAAGGCGCTCGGCGACGCCGGGCTGCCGTCCGTTCCCGTCTTCGCCTATATGCCGGGCCTTTCGGGCGATGTCGCCCCGGTCGCCGGTTTCGACTACGACGCGCTGCACTTCCTGCGGCGCGCGTATCTGCTCCAGCTCTGCGGCCTCGCGGTGACGCCGGTCGGTGAACTGGGCGGTGACTACGAGCAGTTGCTGGAGATGTTCGAGTCGACGGCCCAGCAGTCGCATCTGGTCTGGCACTACGACCACGCGGGCGCCTACGTCCCGGTGGACTATGCCTCGCCCCTCTCGAACGAGGAACTCCTCGCGGGCGGCGGCCCGCTGGGCTCCACCCAGGGCCTGCTGCGTGAGCTGGAGTTCGTCGGCCCGTCGATCGGCATCGACCCGGCCAACCCCCCGTCCGCCCCGATCCCGCCGGACCGCCCCACGTCCCTGGAGGAACCGGCGACCTCGATCCCGTACGACGACAGCCCGTTCGCCCGGGAGCGCCACGTCTGGCTGGGCCTGCACGCGGCGGCCACCCGGAGCCTGGGACAGGGCTCGATGATCATCTTCAGCTGACTGACTGACTGACTGACTGACTGGCCGCCGCCGGGCCGCCCGTCGACCGATGGGCGGCCGACGCGGGGTGAGGGCCGACGAGATCCGCGTCGGCCCCGCTTCGCGTCGGCCCCGCTTCGCGTCGGCCCCGCTTCGCGTCGGCCCCACTTCGCGTCGGCCCCACTTCGCGTCGGCCCCGCTCCCCGGTCATCCCGCTCAGCCTCGGGTCACCCGCCCCGCTCCCCGGTCACCCGCGCTCCGGGGACGACCTCTCCCCGTTCACCTCGGCTCGGGCGGCCGTTGCCTCGGCATGTTGGGGCGTGCGCCCGGCGGCAGGGGGAAGCGCCCCGGGTGCGGTACGGCGCCCTCGCCGCGCCCCCCGCCCATCGGCATCGACTGCATCACCAGCGGCGCGGGACCCGAACGGAACTCGACCATCCAGTCCGCCGTCTCCGCCCGCACCAGCTCCGTCATGTCCTCCGTGAACCTCCGCAGCACCGTCAGGCACCGCTCGGCCGCCTCGCTCGCCGTGCCCTCCGTCGGGCCGAGGACCTCCCGTACACACTCCGAGGCCCAGTCGAACTGGAGGGTCTGCAACCTGCGCTGCACCGCCTGCGCCGTCGCCAGCGCGCGCATCCACCCGGACGTCAGCCCCAGATACCGGTCGCACGCCAGGCACGCCGCGCCCAGCAGCAGCGAGAGATAACCCCAGCCCGCCGCCCCCGCCAGCGCTCCCGTGAGGTCCAGCAGCGGCAGCGCGGCGCCCACCGTGCCGGTGACGGCGGTGACGGCCCGCAGGACGCGCGCGAAGCGCCGTTTGCGTACCCGGTCGGCCAGATACCAGCCGACCGTGCGCAGCGCCCCCGTCTCGACCCAGCGGTACAGCTCGTCGAGCCGTTCCGCCGGTTCCCCCCAGTCACCGAGCGGGAACGGCCCCCCGGTCAGATCTCCGTACGGAGGACCGTCGTCGTCCTCGGTGGCCTCAGTGGCCCCTTCCGCTTCTCCGTACGCGGCACCGGGCGGGGCGGCCCCCTCGTGGGCGGGGCCTCCGGGCTGCATCTCCGGCTGGCTCACCGGGGCACTCCTCTGCGGTTACGTCTGCTAGGTCTGCTGCGTCTGCGTCTGCGTCTGCGTCTGCGTTTACGTCGGTGACTACGGTCGACTGTTGACTCGCTGCGACTCCCTGCGACCGCCCGTAACGGTGGGTGTGCGCCTCCGCGCATACGTACTGCCCCTCCGGCAATACGCGTCGCTGCGTGTGAGGATGCCCATGCAATTCCTACCGCCGAATGGTGGGCTCTGTGGATGAAATCCCGGTATTTCACCCCACGCGTGGGCCTTGATCAGGTGGAGGAGCCGGGAGGCTCTCACCCGAAAGAGTTACTCCCTGCGGGGTAGGGCGAGGTGCGCGGTGAACACGTAGGCTCGGCTTAGAGATGCATCGATGTCGAAGAGCCAGTCGACATACCAGCCGAAATACCAGGAGTAACCGTGATCCCCGGTGGTGGTCAGCCCAATATGCAAGACCTGCTCCAGCAGGCGCAGAAGATGCAGCAGGACCTCGCGCGGGCCCAGGAGGAGCTGGCGGAGATGTCGGTCGAGGGCCTGGCGGGCGGTGGCCTCGTCAAGGCGACCGTCAACGGCTCCGGCGAGCTGCTCGCGCTCTCCATCGACCCGAAGGCCGTGGACCCGGAGGACACCGAGACCCTCGCGGACCTCGTCGTGGCTTCCGTCCACGCGGCGAACCAGAACGCGCAGCAGCTCCAGCAGGAGAAGCTGGGCCCGCTCGCCCAGGGCCTCGGCGGCATGCCCGGTATGCCTTTCTGAGGCTTCCGGCCCGCCGGCCGAAGCCCTCCCGGCCTCCCGGCCAGGCTCCCGGCCTTCTAAGACTCCCCGACACCAACTAGCGTACGTACCGACCGCAGCAGGGAAGGCAATCCGTTGTACGAAGGCGTGGTTCAGGAGCTCATCGACGAACTGGGCAGGCTGCCCGGCGTCGGTCCCAAGAGCGCGCAGCGGATCGCCTTCCACATCCTCCAGGCCGAGCCGACCGACGTACGCCGCCTTGCCCACTCCCTCCTGGAGGTCAAGGACAAGGTCCGGTTCTGCGCCGTGTGCGGCAATGTCGCCCAGGAGGAGCGCTGCGGGATCTGCCGTGACGCGCGCCGCGATCCGGCGGTGATCTGCGTCGTGGAGGAACCGAAGGATGTCGTCGCCATCGAGCGCACCCGCGAGTTCCGCGGGAAGTACCACGTGCTCGGTGGCGCGATCAGCCCCATCGAGGGCGTCGGCCCCGACGATCTGCGGATCCGTGAACTGCTGACCCGGCTCGCCGACGGCACGGTCACGGAACTGATCCTGGCGACCGACCCCAATCTGGAGGGCGAGGCCACAGCGACGTACCTCGCCCGCATGATCAAGCCGATGGGCCTGAGAGTCACACGCCTGGCCAGTGGTCTGCCCGTCGGGGGCGACCTGGAATATGCCGACGAGGTCACGCTCGGGCGGGCCTTCGAGGGGAGACGACTTCTCGATGTCTGACGCAACGCTGCACGCCGTCAACCAGGATCCGGACGACTTCGCGGTCCAGATCGCCGACCAGATCGAGAGCTTCATCGTGGCCGTCACGGAGGTGGCGAAGGGCGATGAGCCCGACAGCACCGTGCCGTTCCTGCTGCTGGAGTTCTCCCAACTGATGCTGGCCGGCGGCCGTCTGGGCGCGCACGAGGACATCCTTCCCGACGAACGGTACGAGCCGGACCTCGGCCCCGAGCCGGACGTCGACGACCTGCGCGAGCGCTTCGCCCTGATACTGGAACCGATCGACGTCTACTCCGAGGTCTTCGACCCGTACGAGCCCCGCAAGGCGCCCGTCGCGTCCCGTATCTCCGACGACATCGCCGATGTCGTCACGGACCTCCGGCACGGCCTGGCCCACTACCGCGCGGGCCGGACGACCGAGGCGCTGTGGTGGTGGCAGTTCTCCTACTTCTCCAACTGGGGCTCCACCGCCTCCGCCGCCCTGCGCGCACTCCAGTCCCTGGTCGCGCACGTCCGCCTCGACCAGCCCCTCCCGGCGCTGGACGGCCTGGACACGGACCAGGGCCTGACCGAGGACGCCGAGGAGATCCTGGCGGAGGAGGCCGGCAGGGTGATGGTGGAGGAGATCGCGGGCCCGCTGGGCCTGCGTACGACCAGGTGATCCGTACGGCGGGTCGACCGGGGCGGGCCCGGCCTCGCGCGTAGCTCGCGTACACGTCCCGCGCGGCACAGTCTGCGCGGGACGTATGTACAACGTTGTAGCCGAGGAGTACGAATGGCTCGGACCCTTGCCAACGGACGACCACCGACCGGGAGTTGCCGGCAGTGAACGGCGGTGATCGCGTACCGCGACAGCGGTAGCGTGCCGGAACACCGGAACACCGGAACACCGGAACACCGGAACAAGTGAATCCTGGTCGGAGCGGTGCAGCGCCACGCGTTTCCCTGTGCCCACGCCCGCGCCACGCCCCTCACCAGGAAGGACCCCCCGTCCATGGTGTCCCAGGAGCACGAAGACCGTCGGCATGACCGCCCGCACCGGCACCCCCGACCACCTGTGGCGGTTGGTGCCGGACGCGTCCCCGGGTGGTCCGGGCCGCTCCTGGTCATGGCTGTTGTCGCCGCCCTGGTCGCTGCGTCGGTCGCGGTCCCGGCGCACGCCGCCGTGCCTGTCCGGGCGGCGATGTCCGCCGACGACCCACGCGGCCTGCTCCATGACGGCGCGGTCCGCGACTGCGGCCGGGAGACCGGTCACCAGGAGGGAAGCTGTACGCCGTGGGTACGGGCGACCCCGACCCGGTCGCGCGTGGCGGTGGACGTCCTGATGTCGTCGTACGATACGGACGAGGGCTGGTGGCGCAGCAGTTGGTGGAACTCCGCGGCCACCCTGACCGCCCTGATCGACTCCGTCCGGCGTACCGGAACGCATGACTACGACTGGGTCGTCGCGCGCACCTTCGACAAGAACAAGGGCGCCTTCGCGGCCGGCGAGCGCGCGACGGACCCGATCGAGGGGCACTTCATCAGCCGCTCCATCGATGACACCGCGTGGTGGGGGATGGCCTGGGTGACGGCGTACGACTACACCCGCGACCCCCGCTACCTGGCGGAGGCGGTCACGATCGCCGACTACCTGCGCCAGTACTGGGACACCAACACCTGTGGCGGCGGCATGTGGTGGGACCGCGAGCGTACGTACAAGAATTCCGTGACCGCCGGGCTGTATCTGCGTCTGACCGCGTCCCTGCACCGGCGCGTCGCCAACGACACGGTGTGGGGCGCGCGGGCGGCCGCCGCCGGGAACTGGTTCCTGTCCAGCGGTCTGGTCAACGCGTCCGGCCTGGTCAACGACGGGCTGACCACGGACTGCCGCAACAATGGCCAGACCGTGTGGAGTTACAACCAGGGCCTTGCCATCGGCGGCCTGCTCGAACTGTGGCGGGGCACCGGGCACGCGACGGCGCTGGCCACCGCACGGCGTCTGGCCGATTCCGCGCTGGTCAGTACGGAGCTGACCAGCGGCGGGGTGCTCACCGAGTCCTGCGATGTCGGGCAGCGGTCCTGCGACGACAACCAGAAGCAGTTCAAGGGTGTCTTCATGCGGTATCTCGACGACCTCACGGACGCCACGAGTTCGGCCACGTACCGACGGTTCGCCCGGAAACAGGCGGACACGTTGTGGGCCCACGACCGCGATTCCCTCAACAGGCTCGGCCAGCGCTGGGCGGGCACGAGCCCCAATGTGACGGACTGGCGCACCCAGGCGAGCGCACTGGGCGCGCTGACGGCGGCCGAATAGCGGGGAATTGGGGCTTCAAGGGGCACTGGGCCCAAGGGGAACTGGGCTCAAGGGGAACTGGGCTCAAAAGGAACTGGCGGGGCGCTGGGGCGGGACACATGGTTGTCACCGTTCAATGTGGCATGGCCATGACTAATGCGCGCACCACGTTCACAGCCCGCAATCCACAGCCCGCAATCCACAGCCCACAGCCCACAGCCCACAGCCCGTAATCCGTAATCCGCAGCCCGCAACCTGCAACTCGTCAATCCACTCCACGAGAGGTGTTCACATGGATGTCCGTCCACTGCCGCGTAACCAATTACCGCGTATCCGTTCCGTGTTGTCCGCTCTTCTCCTCGCTCTCGCCTGTGTACTGACCGGGGCCGCCGGCCCCGGGGCGCACGCGGCGGTCGCCGCCGAGCACACCGTCACCTTCGTCAATCAGTCCGGTCAGCGCGTGTGGATCGGCAGTACGGTCAACGCCGACGGTTCGGCGGTGCTCACCAATCTGCCCGTGCTCGACAACGGGCGGTCGGCCACCGTCACCATCCCGGAGAACTCCGGCGCCGGGCACTGGCGCGGCAAGTTCTTCGCGCGGACCGGCTGTAGCGGCAACTCGGGCAGTACGTTCCACTGCAAGGTCGCCGACTGCGGCCCGTACGCCGACCGTTGCAGCACCGGCGAACAGCCCGTGAGTCTGGCGGAGTTCAACTTCGATCCGCGGGACTCGCTGGCGCCCTGGTACAACGTCAGCTACGTCAACGCGGTCTCGGTGCCGGTGACGATCACCCCGGTCGGTGTCGCGCCCCCGTCGGACGGCGGTGAATGCGCCCAGATGGGCTGCTCGAACAAACTGCTGCCGTACTGCCCGCCCGAGAACCTGACCAAGGACCCCGCCACGGGCGCGCCGATGCTCTGCGTCAATCCCAACCGTGACGCGCAGACCAACTACAGCAGGGCGATCAACGCCCAATGCCCCAAGGCCTACGCGTGGTCGAAGCAGGACACGGTTCCGGGCAACCAGGTGATGCGCCAGTGCCGGGCGTGCAGCGGGTTCACCGTCACCTTCCACTGACGCCGGGGACCGGTCGTACCCGAGCCCCCTACACACACTGTTTGGAGCAAGCTCCATGAACAGATCTTCCACTGTGTCTTCCTCTTCCTCTTCCCCTCCTTCTCCCTTCCGTCGGCCGCTGCTGATCCTCGCGCCGCTGCTGGCTCTGCTCTTCGCGGCCTTCTTCGGCCCCGCCGCGAATGCCGAGGTCGCCGCGTCGTCGCGCAAGGGCGTGAGCGTGAACTCCGTCGCCGGCGCCTCGCAGGCGCTCGCCGATGTCGGCGCGTCCTGGTACTACAGCTGGGCCACGACTCCGGGCAGCGTCGCCAAGCCGGCGGGCACCGAGTTCGTTCCGATGATCTGGGGAGCCGGCTCGGTCACCGACGCCGAACTGGCCAAGGCCAAGGCGCAGGGCACCCAGCTCCTCGGCTTCAACGAGCCCGACATGGCGGCACAGGCCAATATGTCGGTCGAGCAGGCGCTGAACCTGTGGCCGCGGCTGCAAGCGACCGGTATGCGCCTCGGCGCGCCCTCCGTCGCCTACGGCGGCGACACCCCGGGCGGCTGGCTGGACCGGTTCATGTCCGGGGCAGCCGCGCGCGGCTACCGCGTCGACTTCATCCCGCTGCACTGGTACGGCGGCGACTTCAGCGGGGCCGCGGCCGAGCAGCTGCGCGGCTACCTCCAGGCCGTGTACAACCGCTACCACAAGCCGATCTGGCTGACCGAGTACGCGCTGATCGACTTCTCGGGCAGCGCCCCCCGCTACCCCAGCGAGCAGGAGCAGACCAACTTCGTCCGTTCGTCGACGGCGATGCTGGAGAGCCAGTCGTACGTGGAGCGCTACTCCTGGTTCACCCTGTCCACCCAGACCAGCCGGACGGGTCTCTACAACGGCATGACGCCCAACGCGTCCGGTCTCGCCTACCGGGCGGTAGGCAGGCGAGGGTAGGCAGGCGCTGGACAGGCGCTGGACAGGCGGATGCCAGGGCCTGCCGTGTGACGCGCCCCACGTTCCTGCGTGCCCCCGGGCATCGGGGGCATGCTGTCTCATCGAGCGGCCGTGTCCGCCTCCTGGGTGATCACAGAGTGAGCGGGACATCTCACGATGCGGTATAACCGGGGCGTCATACGGCCGCTCGGTAAAATGAGCCGACAGCAATGAACCGAGCGAGGAGCGCACGTGGGCCTTGTCGTGCAGAAGTACGGAGGCTCCTCCGTAGCCGATGCCGAGGGCATCAAGCGGGTCGCCAAGCGAATCGTCGACGCCAAGAAGAACGGCCACCAGGTGGTCGTCGTGGTTTCGGCGATGGGCGACACGACGGACGAGTTGATCGATCTCGCCGGACAGGTATCCCCGATCCCTGCCGGCCGTGAGTTCGACATGCTGCTGACCGCCGGAGAGCGGATCTCCATGGCCCTGCTGGCCATGGCGATCAAAAACCTGGGCCACGAGGCCCAGTCGTTCACCGGAAGCCAGGCGGGTGTCATCACCGACTCGGTCCACAACAAAGCGCGCATCATCGATGTCACGCCGGGCCGGATCAAGACCGCGCTGGACGAGGGCAATATCGCCATCGTCGCCGGTTTCCAGGGAGTCTCCCAGGACAAGAAGGACATCACTACCCTGGGACGTGGCGGCTCGGACACCACCGCGGTCGCCCTCGCGGCAGCGCTGGAGGCCGAGGTATGTGAGATCTACACCGATGTGGACGGTGTCTTCACCGCCGACCCCCGGGTCGTGACGAAGGCCCGCAAGATCGACCGGATCTCCTTCGAGGACATGCTGGAGCTGGCCAGCTCCGGCTCCAAGGTGCTGCTGCACCGGTGCGTCGAGTACGCACGCCGCTACAACATTCCGATCCATGTACGCTCCTCGTTCTCAGGGCTGCAAGGCACATGGGTCAGCAACGAGCTACAAGGGGACCGCAAGGTGGAGCAGGCCATCATCTCCGGTGTCGCCCATGACACCTCCGAGGCGAAGATCACGGTCGTCGGCGTCCCCGACAAGCCCGGCGAGGCCGCGACGATCTTCCGTGCCATCGCGAACAACGAGATCAACATCGACATGGTGGTGCAGAACGTCTCCGCCGCGACGACCGGTCTGACCGACATCTCCTTCACCCTCCCGAAGACCGAGGGGCGCAAGGCGATCGACGCGCTGGAGAAGACGAAGTCGACGATCGGGTTCGAGTCGCTGCGTTACGACGACCAGATCGCCAAGATCTCGCTCGTCGGCGCCGGGATGAAGACCAACCCGGGCGTCACCGCGGGCTTCTTCGAGGCGCTCTCGGACGCGGGCGTGAACATCGAGCTGATCTCGACCTCCGAGATCCGTATCTCGGTCGTCACCCGCGCCGACGAGGTCACCGAGGCCGTGCGCGCCGTGCACAGCGCCTTCGGTCTGGACAGCGACTCCGACGAGGCCGTGGTCTATGGAGGCACCGGACGATGACGCGTCGTCCGTCTCCGCGGCTGTACGGACATCCCGGTCGTCCGGGGTGTCCGCGGCGCGGAAGCGGAAGCGCCGCGCGATGAACGGCAGGCCGACGCTCGCGGTCGTGGGTGCGACCGGGGCCGTCGGCGCCGTGATGCTCCAGATCCTGTCGCAGCACGCCGACATCTGGGGCGAGATCCGGCTGATCGCCTCACCGCGTACGTACGGCCGCAAGCTGACCGTACGCGGCGAGGAAACCGAGGTCCTCGGGCTCTCCGAGCAGGTCTTCGACGGCGTGGACGTCGCCCTGTTTCTCGTACCGGACACGGTGTCCGCCCATTGGGCACCGCTTGCCGCGGCCCGGGGCGCGGTCGTCGTGGACAATTCGGCCGCGTTCCGGATGGATCCCGACGTACCGCTGGTCGTTCCCGAGCTGAACCCCCATGCCGTACGGACCCGGCCGCGCGGCATCGTCGCGAGTCCGGGCTGCGCCACACTGTCGATGATCGTCGCGGTGGGCGCGCTGCACGCCGAGTTCGGTGCGCGCGAGCTGGTGGTCTCCTCGTACCAGGCGGTCAGCGCCACGGGCCAGGACGGCGTCACCACGCTCCGTGACCAGCTCTCCCTCGTCGCCGGTACGGAACTGGGCACGCACCCGGGCGACGTGCGCCGCGCGGTGGGCGAGACCACCGGCCCCTTCCCCGCGCCGCTGGCGCTCAATGTCGTGCCATGGGCCGGTTCGGCCCGGCAGGACGGCTGGTCCTCGGAGGAGATGGCGATCCGCGAGGAGACACGCAAGATCCTGGACCTGCCGGAGCTGCGGGTGGCGGCGACCTGTGTCCACGTTCCCGTGATCACCGCGCACTCCCTGACCGTGCACGCCCGTTTCGAGCGCGAGGTCACGGTCGAGCGGGCGCACGAGATCCTGGCGACCTCGCCCGGCGTGGTCCTCTTCGACGACCCGGAAGCGGGCGACTTCCCCACGCCCGCCGACGTGGTGGGGACCGACCCGACATGGGTGGGCCGCGTACGGCGCTCGCTGGACAACCCGCGGGCGCTGGAGCTGTTCGTCTGCGGCGACAATCTCCGCAAGGGCGCCGCGCTGAACACCGTGCAGATCGCCGAGGCCGTCGCCGCGGGGCTGGCGAAGTCGGCGAAGCCGTAACTCCAGGTCACGCAGAGGCCGGTGGCCGAGTCGCGCAAAGGCCGTGGCCGAGTCGCCGAACGGCCGGCGGCCGACGCGTGGTCGAGGCCGATCGGCGCGAACCTGGAAGCCAAGAACCCTCAAGGCTTTGTAGGATCTGTGAACGTCCTGTGACCGAGTGTCTTGCTTATGGCACTTGAACTGGGACGTTGTCGTGTTCGACTATGTGCGTTCGTCTTCCCGCGAGAGCTCCGCAACCGCCGGCCGGTCGGGAAGCGTCTCTGTGCGCGCCCCTCTGTGGCGCCACAGAGTTGGGGCATTGGGGGGATCCGGTACGCATGAGGGCAATTGGTGCAATGTCAAACGGGGCGGCATGCGCGTACAACCCTGACGGGGGGAAGCGTGTCCAACAGGCGTGGCAGTGGCAGAGGTTCTCGACATCACAGAGGTCGGTCCGGCTCGCGGCGCGACGGTGCGCCCGCTCCGGCGGCTCCGCGATCCCGGTGGTATGCCGGTGATCGCTCCCATGCCCGCCGCGCGTCCGGCTCGTCTGCCGTCGCAGCGCGAGGGCGCTGACGAATCGATGGCAGCGGGCACCACCGTCGATCATCTGACCGAAACGTATCGCGCTCACTACCGGTCGCTGCTCGGTCTCGCGGCCCTGCTGCTGGACGACACCGCCTCCTGCGAGGACGTCGTCCAGGAGGCCTTCATCCGGGTGCACTCCGCCCGCAATCGCGTACGGGAACCGGAGAAGACGCTGGCGTATCTGCGCCAGACCGTGGTGAACCTCTCCCGGTCCGCGCTGCGCCGTCGCATCCTCGGCCTCAAACTGCTCTCGAAGCCGATGCCCGACATGGCGAGCGCCGAAGAGGGCGCGTACGACCTGCTGGAGCGGGACGCGCTGATCAAGGCGATGCGCGGGTTGCAGCGCCGGCAGCGTGAGGTGCTCTCTCTTCGGTACTTCGCGGACATGACCGAGGCGCAGGTCGCCGAGACCCTGGGGATATCCCTGGGCTCGGTGAAGGCGTACGGCTCACGCGGCATAGCGGCGCTTCGCGTTGCCATGGAGGCCGCCACATCATGAGTGAGCGCAAGGACCGGCGCGGATTCCGCCGTGGCGAAGGCCACGAAGGTGGACCGGCCGGTCCGAACGCGTCGTTGAACGACCTGACTGGGAACGGAATTGTGAACAACGGGCCGGAGAAAGAGCTGAGCGGCCCCGGTGATACGGGCGCCGGCAGTGACAGCGGCAGTGCCAGTGGCAGCGACGTCACCGGAAGTGACAGTGGTGGTGGTGGTGCGGACGGAGAGCCGGGTGCCGAACGGAGCGACGACCACAGCGGCGAGTCCCGTAGCGACTTGAACGGTGACCTGACCCGTGACCTGGACGCCGATGTTCACGGCGACGTTCACGGCGTTCATGGTGGTGTGGGCGGCGGCTCGGGTGGAGTGCGCGGCCTGAATCCGCTGAGTGGCGGTTCGGGTGGTGGGCAGGGCGGCGACCCGAGCGGGCTCTTCGACGACGGGGACGAACTGGCACTGCGCCGTCTGATGCATGGCGCCGTGGCGGACCTACGGCCGTCCGACGGAGCCCTCGACCAGCTGCGCAAGGCGGTACCGACCCGGCGGGCAAGAAAACGCCAGGCCATCGTGGGTATGGCCGCCGCCGCGCTGCTGATCGGTACGGCGGTCCCCGCGTTCGTCCATGTCGCCGGCTCCGGCGGTACGTCGGACGATCACCCCGTCAATGCCGGCCACCGCCAGGAGGCACAGGGCGGCGCGAGCGCCGACAAGCCCGGCGACGGCGTCGCGCGGGACAAGGACCGCCCTTCCGGCAAGGCGTCCGCCGAGAAGGACGACCCCGGCAAGAAGGACGAGAAGGACAAGCCCGAGTCGGAGTCGTCGGGCGGCGAAAAGGGCGACAGCTCCAAGCCCGACGAAAGCCACACCGTCTCCTCGGGCAGCTGCGGCGCGGGCCAGCTCGCCATCTCCGCCGCCGAGGCGGGCGCGCCCGACTCCGGTGGCGCGGTGTACGGCACCTTCCGTATCGCCAATGTCTCGGGCACCGACTGTTCGGTCACCGGCCGTGGCACGGTCGGCGTCCAGGCCCTGGGTGCCGCCGATCCGGCCAGAATCACCGTCGTGGCGCACACGCCGGGCGACGCGGCGACCGGTCTGCCCGACCCGTCACAGGAGTCGGCGGCACTGGTGCTGCCGCCGAACGGCGCGTACGAAGTGAAGTTCGCCTGGGTGCCTGCGGACACCTGCCCGACAACGGGCGCCTCGCCCGACCCCTCGCCCACGGACGACGGCGCGTCCGGCGGAACCAGCGCGGGTCCGGGCGCCGGCACCGGCTCCGGTTCGGACGGGTCGGGCGCGGAGACCCAACTGCGCGGCGACGGCGGCACAGCTGACGGCAGCGTCTCGGTGTCGCACATCCCGGAGGCCGGACAGCCGATCGCCCAGGCGACGATCCCCAACGCCTGCGCGGGCACGATCTACCGGACGGGCATCCTCTCCGGGACGTGACGTGACGTAACGGGACGGGACGTGACAAGGCGAGGCGCCGGTGACCTGGCGCCCCGGCCCGCCCGCCGCCCCGGTCGGCACCCAGGCGAACGGCGCCCGGCGCCCGGAGCCGAGGAAGCGGTCCTGAGGAAGTGGTCCGCGGACCTGAGGAAGCGGTACGCGGACCAGTGGGCCTGGCCGCGCCGACTCGGCCGGTCCGGTGCGGTGGTCGGGTGCGGTGGCCGGGGGGTCGGACAGTCCGGTGCGGTCGGAGCGCTACGCGGCCGTTTCCAGTCCGAGCGCCCGGTCCTTGATCGCTTCGACCTCGCGCCGGAACAGCCGGAACCACATGAAGACCACAAAGCCGGCGAAGACGAACCACTCGCCCGTGTAACCGAGGTTCTGGAAGGCCTTGAGGTCCAGCCCAGTGTTCTGCGGCGCGGTCGCGGGCACCGCCCGCAACCCGTCCGACGCCCGGTCGACGGTGATCCAGGCGTTGTACACGTCGTACGGCACGATATTGACCAGCGACGCGGCGCTGATCATGCCCAGCTGCCCCTGCGGCAGCCCGCCGCCCGCGCTCACCCCGTCGGACCCGGCCGACTCGGACGCCTGGAGCGCCCCGGTCACCGTGACCTCTCCGGTGGGCGGCGCGGGCGCCTCACGGCCCTCGGCCAGCCACCCGCGCACCACCGGCAGCGCCCGGCCGCCGTCGGTGCGCAGCATGGTCAGCACATACGAGCCGTTCGCGCCGTCCAGCTGCCGGTCGGGCACCAGGAACTGGTCCCCGTACCGGCCGCTCGCCGTGGCGTGCCGCCCGGATGTCTCCTGGTCGACCGGCAGCAGCGTCTCCACCGCCACCGCGGGGCGCTTCCCCGGATCGGGCCGTTCCTGGGCCGCCTGGTGGGTGTCCACACGGTCCTCGAAGCGACCGAGCTGCCAGGTCCCCATAAAAATACAAACGGGGATCGCCAGCACGACGAAGACGTTGATCCCCCACCATCGCGGAGTCACCAAGAACCGGTACACCCCTCCACGGTACGGAACGCCGCTCCACCCCTCGGTCCCGGGGCCCGGGTGTCGCGCCTGTCTCTCCTCTCCACCGGCCTTGTACGTACGCCGTCTTCAGCCCCTGAGGAGACCGGGCCAAGGGGTCCGCCCGGCCCCGGCCCCGGCCCCCGGCCCGGCCTCAGCCCGGTACCAAGCTCGGTGCCCGCCCCGCCTCTCGGTCCCGGCCCCGCCTCAGTCCAGCCCCAGGTGCTTCGTCGCGAAGTCCAGCTCCAGCCGCACCTGCTTGATCCGCTCCTCGACGACCAGCGAGCCATGACCCGCGTCGTACCGGTACACCTCGTGGACCGCGCCACGGGCCGCCAGCCGGTCCACGTAGTTCTCCACCTGGCGGATCGGGCAGCGGGGGTCGTTCACACCCGCCGAGATGTAGACCGGAGCCCGCACCGCGTCGACGTACGTCAGCGGGGACGACGCCTCGAAGCGCTCCGGCACCTCCTCCGGTGTGCCACCCAGCAGGGTGCGGTCCATCGCCTTGAGGGCCTCCATCTCGTCGTGGTACGCCGTCACGTAGTCGGCGACCGGGACCGCGGCGAGCCCCGCCGCCCAGGCGTCGGGCTGTGTGCCGAGGCCGAGCAGCGTCAGATAGCCGCCCCACGACCCGCCCGAGAGGACCAGCTTCGCCGGGTCGGCCAGACCGGAGGCGACCGCCCACTCACGGACCGCCGCGATGTCCTCCAGCTCGATCAGCCCGACCCGGTGCTTGAGGGCGTCGGTCCACTCCCGTCCGTAGCCGGTGGAGCCGCGGTAGTTGACCCGTACGACGGCGAATCCGTGGTCGACCCACGCGGCCGGTCCCGCGGCGAACGCGTCGCTGTCGTGCCAGGTCGGGCCGCCGTGGATCTCGAAGACCGTCGGGAACGGCCCCTCTCCCGCCGGCCGCTGCACCAGGGCATGCACCCGCCCGCCCGGTCCGTCGACCCAGGCGTCCTCGACCGGCACCGAGGCGGGCGCCGCGGCCCCCGGCGGGTCGAGCACCACCCCGCCGGCCGTGGACCGTACCTCTGGAGGCCGGGCCGCCGACGACCACAGGTACTCCACGCTTCCGTCCGGCCGGGCCGTCGCCCCCGAGACCGTCCCGGCCGGGGTCTCCACCTTGGCCAGTGCGGCCTCGGCGAAGTCGTAGCGCCACAGCTCGGCGCGTGCCTCGAAGCTGTGCGCGATCAACAGTCCCGAGGCGTCCGGATACCACTCGGCGTTGACATCGCCGGGCAGCTCGATCGCGAGGGCGGTCTCCTCGCCGGTCAGCGGGTCCCAGACGACGGGCTCCCAGCGGCCCCGCCGCTGATGGCCGATGAGCAGCCGGCTGTCCCCTTCCACCGGTGCGAACCCGAGCACCTCCAGCCCCAGCTCGCGCGTGCCGCCCTCGGTGTCGTCCAGCTCGGCCACCGTCGAGCCGTCCAGCCGCAGCACCCGTACCGCCGAGTGCATCGCGTCCCCGTGCTCGGTGTGCTCGATCGCGAGCAGCGCCCCGTCGTGCGACAGATCCCCGACCCCGGCCGACTCCCGGTGCCGGTAGATCTCTATGGGCGCCTCCCCGGGCCGTACGACATGGAGCGTCGAGCCGTCCTCGTCGGTCGACCGCCCGACGACCGCCGTGCCGTCCCGCCCGAGCGCGAGCCCGGCCGGATAGGAGGGAGCGAGGTCCGGCACCGCCGGCTCGTCGACGCTCTCGGTGAACGGCTGGCGCATCCAGACCCCGAACTCGTCCCCGTCCGTATCCGAGAACCACCAGATCCACTCGCCGTCGAGCGAGAGCACCCCGTCCGTCGTCCCGTTCGGCCGGTCCGTCGCCTGGCGCTGCTCGCCGGTCGCGCGATCCCACGCGTACAGCTCATACGTCCCCGTCGCGTTGGACACGAACAGCGCCCGCTCGGGCGCGTCCTCCGCCCAGTCGGGCAGCGATACGCGCGGCGCCCGGAAGCGCTTCTCCCACTCCGGTGTCGAACCGGTGATCTCAGTCATGACCCCATTCTGCGCCCGGCCGCCGACATCCCGTCAGCGTCCCCCTCAGCCTGTGGATAACTCCCGCGAGCGGCCCGAGAGTGGCCCGAGGGCGGCCATGTGCGGCCACGATCCGCCGACGCGCCCCGTGGGCCCGGTGCGCCGTGAAGCCGCGCGCATGGCCGCGCGGATTATAAATGGTCGCATCGCTTTAAACATACATTTCACGGCAGAAATATGGCATAGAGGAGGTAAAATTGGACTTAGTGCGCATGGCGTGAAGGTGTACGCCATGCGCTCATCGAGATGCGAGGGACCCATGATGGCTGCTCCAGCCGCACTCCGAACCGGGCAAGCGCACATGTACGAAGAGTTTCTGGCCGTACACACGATCATGCGCCGGGGGACCGCCCTCGTGTCCGAGTCGTTCGAGCGCCTCGTCGCCGGCGAACCTGTCGACGTCAAGGTGCTGGTCGGTACGGCCCGCTGGCTGATCGAGTTCGTCCACCGCCATCAGATGAGCGAGGACGGGCAGTTCTGGCCGGTCCTGCGTGACCGTTTCCCCGAAGCGGTCGCCGAACTCGACCGGGTGACCGCCGAGCATCCGGCGATCGACGTCGAGATGCACGTCCTTTCCAGGGCGGTTGACGCGATCGACGCCCCGCAACTGCCGGGGGAGCGCGAAGCGGTTCTGGTCGTCGTAGGTCGGGCCGCCCTGTCCGGGCTGCCGGCGGTGCAGGGCCTTCAGGCTCTTCTGACCAGGCACTTCGAAGAGGAGGAACCGGTTCTGCTGAGTCTGTTCCCGAAGGTGCCGGACGAGGAAGTACCGCGACTGCGTGAGGCGATCGTCGACGGAGCCCCGCACGTGGGCCCGCATCTGGTGTTCGGGCTGATGGAGGACCCGGAACTGATCCCGGGGTACGAAGTCATGATGGGCAACTTCCCGGTGCCGGTGCGCTGGATGCGACCGGTGCTCCTGGCGCGGTACCGCGCGATCAAGAAGGCGCTCGGTGCGCGTGACCAGTTCCGATAGCGTCGTTCCGGTGGCCCCGGAGCTGTGAGGGTGTCGGGGTCGGGGTCGGCCGGATGTGGGCTTGTGATGTGGGCTTGTTGGGCTCCCATGCGGTGCGGGATACTTCTACAGCACTGTAGATGCCGATGCTCCGACCGAGCCATCGGTCACTTTCGGTTCCCGGGAGAGAGCAAACCTGATGTTCGGCATTGGCGAAGTGGCCCTGATCCTCATCATCATCGTGTTGGTTCTCGGGGTGAAGAAGCTGCCTGATCTGGCCCGTTCCGCAGGCAAGTCCGCGCGCATCCTCAAGAGCGAGGCGAAGGCGCTGAAGGAGGACGGAAAGACGGCCCAGGAGCCCGGCTCCGCCTCCGGCCACGCCGATGGTGCCGGCCCCGGTGGCGCGGGGCGGGAGGGCGAGCGTCGTATCGTCACCGGCACCATCGTCGAGCGGAACGACCAGCCCGCGCGCCCCTGACGCTCCGGCCAGGGACGGGATCCGGCGGATGACGAACGGGTCCTAGACTGGGCCGACGGGTTCGGGTATTCGGGTCGACGGCCCGCGTGGGACGGGAGAACGATCGTGACGGCAGGTGTCGGCGACCTCGGAGACCCTCCCGCCGGGGTACTCGCCGAGGCGGCCGCCGCGTTCGGGCTGCTGGCGTCGTCGGCGCGGCTGCACATCGTGTGGGTGCTGGCCCAGGGCGAGTGCGATGTGAGCGGGCTCGCCGAGCGGGTGGGCGGCGCGCTTCCCGCCGTGAGCCAGCATCTGACCAAGCTGAAGCTGGCCGGTCTCGTACGGTCACGGCGCGAAGGCCGTCGGCAGGTGTATTTCGTCGATGACCCCGATGTCGTGACCGTGGTGCGGCTGATGGTCGGACAGCTGACGGACCGCGCGGCGCACGCTCCCGTACGGCACATCAGTGACGTTGGTGCCTGAGCCTCCGGTATCCGGGGCGAGTGCCCATACCGGCCCCACCAAGGGCGAGGACGAGGACCGGTGGGGCCACGACCAGTGGGGCCAGGACCGGTGGGGCCAGGACGGGTGGGGTCAGGACCAGCGGGGCCAGAACCGGTGGGGCCGATCCTCCGAAGCGAGTGACACCCCCTCGTACTCGTACAACTCCTGGGCCACACAGGCCCCTCGCGACTTGACCGTGCTCACCTCCCTCCAAGTGCTGCGGCACCTGGACAGCGGGCCGCGCGGACTGACGGACGCGCAGGCCGAGGAGCGTCTGCTGTGGTACGGCGAGAACGCGGTGCCCGAGTGGCGTACGGCCTCCCGGCCGCGCCGCTTCGTACGGAGCCTGCGGGATCCGTTCACCGCCGTACTGCTCTGCCTCGGCCTCGTGTCGGCGACCGTGTCCGCCTGGGGCACCGCCCTCGTGATCCTTTCGCTGGTCGTCGTCAGCTGCCTGCTGCGGTCGTCCGGGGAACACCGGGCCGACCGGTCCATGGCCGCGCTGCGCGAACTGGTGGCCACGACGGCGACCGTGCTGCGCCGCACAGGGGAGGACGGCCTGGGAGACATCTCGGGACACAGCCCGGGACACAGCCCGGGACACAGCCCGGGACACAGCCCGGGACACAGCCCGGGACACAGCCCGGGACACAGCCAGGGACACAGCCAGGGACATGGTCAGGGACACGGCCCGGAAGGCGGTCCGGCGCAGGCCAGGGAGATCCCCGTCGACCAGCTCGTGCCGGGGGATGTGATCCGCCTCGGCCCCGGTGACCTGGTGCCCGCCGACGTACGGCTGCTGCGCGCGAGCGGCCTGACCGTCCATCAGGCGGCGCTGACGGGTGAGTCGGCTCCGGTCGCCAAATACGCCGTGGACGCGCCGGAACCGGTGGCCGGCGGTGGGGTGTTCGCGTGGCCGCAGCTGTGTTTCCAGGGCAGCGGCGTGGCGTCCGGCAGTGGGACGGCGGTCGTCGTCGCGACCGGCGCACGTACCCGGTTCGGGGCCGCGCGCAGCCGGCTGGGGAGGCGTCCCGCCAGCGCCTTCGACCGGTCGGTGCAGGGGATCTCGTGGGTCCTCATCCGGTTCATGCTGCTGACCCCGCCGCTCGTGCTCATGGCCAATGCCGCGCTGCGCGGCCGGGGCCTGGAGACGCTTCCGTTCGCAGTGGCGGTGGCGGTCGGACTCACTCCGGAGATGCTCCCGGTCATCGTCACCACCGCGCTGGCCCGGGGCGCCGCACGCCTCGCGCGCGGCCAGGGCGTGATCGTCAAGCGCCTGCCCGCGCTGCACGATCTGGGCGCCGTCGACGTACTGTTCCTGGACAAGACGGGCACCCTGACCCAGGACCGGCCGGTGGTCGAGCGGGCGATGGACGGGCAGGGCGCGCCCGCTCCCGAGGTGCTGAACTGGGCTGCCGTCAACGCCTGGTGGACCCTGCAACTGGCCGACCTTCCGGTCCCGGACGCCCTGGACGAGGCGATCCTTGACGCGGCAGAGGGCTCGCACGTCGGCGCATCGGACGGGGGACAGGATCCGCAGCGGTACGAGGGTGTGGCGGCCCTGCCGTTCGATCCCGTACGGCGCCTCTCCACCGCGGTCGTCCGGCGGCCGGGCAGCCTCGGCACCCACACCCTGGTCGTCAAGGGCGCGGTGGAGGACGTGCTCCAGCGGTGTGCGCTGGACGACGGCGAACGGACACGGCTCACCGCTCTCGCCGCCCGCGAGACCGACGGCGGCCTGCGGCTGCTCGCGGTCGCCTCCGTGGAACGGCGGGCCCGCCACGGCGACTACACCCCGTCCGACGAGCGCGGTCTCGGCTTCCTGGGCTTCGTGGCCCTGCGCGACGCCCTTGCCCCGACCGCCGCCGAGGCTCTGAAGGTCTTCGCCGACCGGGGCGTCACGGTCAAGATCCTCACGGGCGACCACCCGGGGACGGCGGCCCGCGCGTGCCGGGACCTCGGCGTGGACTCCGGTGTGGACGTCGGCGTGGACTCCGGTGTGGACGTCGGCGTGGACTCGGGTGTGGACGTCGGCATGGACTCTGCCCCGGACCTTGCCCCGGACCTTGCCCAGGACTTTGCTCAGGACTTTGCCCCCGCCCTCGCCCCGGACCGCCGTCCTGACGGGCCCGTCGTCCTCGCCGACCGTATCGATGGCCTCACCGACGCCGAACTCGCCGAACTCGCCCGTCGTACCACCGTTTTCGCACGCTGCACCCCCGAGCACAAGGCCCGTGTCGTCGCCGCGGTACGCGCCGACGGACACACCACCGGCTTCCTCGGCGACGGCGTCAACGATCTGCCCGCGCTCTTCGCGGCCGATGTCGGGATCTGCCCCCGCGACGCCGTCGATGTCGTCCGCGAGAGCGCCGATGTCGTCCTCGCGGAGAAGGACCTCACCGCCATCGACCACGCGATCGGCGCCGGGCGCCATTCGAGCGGCAATATCGCCACCTACCTGCGGATCACGCTCTCCTCCAACCTCGGCAATGTCATCGCGATGCTGGTCGCGGGGCTGCTGCTGCCCTTCCTGCCGATGCTCCCCGTCCAGGTCCTGGCCCAGAACCTGTGTTTCGACGCGGCGCAGTTGGCCTTCGCGTACGAACGGCCCCGGCCCGAAGCCCTGCGCCGGCCGACGGAGCTGCGGTCCCGTACGTTCCTCCGCTTCATCACGGGCTTCGGCCTGCTCAACGCGGTCGCCGACCTGGCGACGTTCGGCGTGCTCGCGCCGGCCCTCCACACCGCCGCGGACGTGGGCAGCCAGGCGGCCTTCCACGCCGGATGGTTCACCGAGAATCTGCTCACCCAGGCGCTGGTGATGCTCCTGCTGCGCGACGGTGTCCGTCGCGGGCGCTGCGGGATCGAACTCACCGGTCGACGGACGGCGAGCCCGGTCCGCTGGGCCGCCGCCGGGCTCGCCGTGACCGGAGTCCTGCTGCCGCTCTCCCCGCTCGGCCCGGCCCTGGGCATGCCCGCGCTCCCCGTGCAGTACTACGTACTGCTCGCCGCGGTCCTCGGCCTGTACGCGGCCGGGCTGGCCGCCGCCAGGGGTTGGTACGAGCGGCGGTACGCGGCACACGAGACGGTGACGGAGACAGGGACCGCGCCTCAGCCGTAGGAGAGGTCCGAGCAGGGATCGTCGTCGGCGGAACGGGCACCGTCGGTCACATCGGACGGTACGGAGCCCGTGGCACCGGAGCCCTGCGAGCCGGAGCCTTCCGAGCCGGGGCCTTCCGAGCCGGGGCCTTCCGAGCCCGTCGCGCCGGAGGACGGGGAGTCGTGGGAATCGGGCGAGTCGCCCTCGTACGACGTGCCCAGGATGACGTCGATGCCCGCGGTGGAGGCGGCGGACACCGCCAGCAGCCGGGCGTCCGGGAAGAGCCGAGCGACCGCCCGCGCCCCGGCCTCCTGACCGGGGCCGTACTCGATCAGCGTCGTGCCGTAGTCCTGGGCGCTCGCGGTCGCCGTGTCCGTCACCGTGAAACCGTGCTCCGTCAAGACCCCGGCCGCGCGGGCGGCCAGTCCGGTGACCCTGGTGCCGTTGTGGACGGCGACGGATATGCCCGCGCCCGACATGGACTCGTCGGAACCCGACGTGGGCGTGGGGGAGGCGGACGGTGTCCCCGTCCCGCCCTTCTGACCACCGGCTTCGGTGCCGCCGATCGTACGGTCGGCCTTCAACGCGCTCCAGAGCGCGCTCGCGTCCGGTTCGACGATCGCGATGCGCGAACCCTCGTAACGCCAGGGGACGGTGACGAACTTGGTGTTGTGCAGATCGATGTCCTTCAGGGACATCGCGAAACTCAGCAGCTTGTCGGCGGATCCGAGCCCCGGATCGACGGTCATGGACCGTGTGGCGGCGTCCGCGAGCGGCAGCAGTTTGGTGGGGGTGAGGCCCTCGCCCTTCACCTTCTTAAGGAGGGCGGCGACAAAGGCCTGTTGGCGCTTGATCCTGCCGATGTCGGAACCGTCGCCGATGCCGTGCCGGATCCGTACGTAATCCAGTGCCTTCTGCCCCGAGAGGGTCTGCGGGCCCTTGGCGAAGATGAGCTTGCCGCGGGTGGTGCGGTTGGGATTGAGATCCTTCTGGTAGACGTCCTGCGGCAGGCACACGCCTACGCCGCCGACGACTTCGGTCAGCTCCGAGAAGCCCTTGAAGTCGACGACGACGGTGTGGTCGACGCGCAGGCCGGTGAGTTTCTCGACGGTGTTCTGCGTGCAGGCCGGGTTGCCCTTGGCCGTCTGGCCCACCGAGAAAGCCGAGTTGAACATGGCGTCGCTCCGCGCCGTCGTCCAACTGCCGTCGGGCAGTTTGCAGGGCGGGATCTCCAGGAGCGTGTCGCGCGGGATGGACACGGCGACCGCGTGCTTGCGGTCGGCGTAGACATGCAGCAGGAAGGCGGTGTCGGAGCGGCCGATGTCGTTCTTGTCGCCGCCGCCCAGCGCGCTGTTGCCGCCGGTCCGCGCGTCCGATCCGATGACCAGGACGTTCTGGCCCTTCGACGAACCCGACGGCCGGTTGTCGGAGAGCCCATAGGTACTGAAGGTGTCGATGTTCCCGCTGAGCCTCAGATAGACCCAGCCGACGCCGGCCGAGACGAGCACGAGAAGGACCGTACCTATCGCGAGGCCGGGCCGCGCCCGACTCTGTCCGCGCCGTCGGCTGCGTGCCGCGACGGTACGCCCGCCGGTGCCGTGACGAGCGCTGCCGCCACGCGTGGACATCGTCTCGTGGCTGCCTGCCATATGTACGCCCTCACCCCTCCGACCCGCCCCACGGTTGTACAGTTGCGCAATGTAGCAACCTTGTTGATCGATGTTACCCGCGGGTGCGGCCCATGGCACCTGCGCGGATTCGACCTCGGACGAGAGCGTGCGACGCGGAACGAGTGGAGAGGCGGACGGAATGCTGCGCAACGGGTTGGAGCCCTGGCACCTGCTGATCGTGGCCATGGTGATCATCCTGGTGTTCGGCTCGAAGAGACTGCCGGACACCGCCCGGTCCCTGGGCAAGTCCATGCGCATCCTCAAGAGCGAGGCCAAGGCGATGAAGGAGGAGGCGGGGAGAGAGGGAACGGACACCCGGCACCCCACCGCCGCCCCGGCCCAGGCGCCCCCGACGGACAGGCCCGGCGCTGCGGGGCGACGCACAAGAAGGTAGAGCGCCAACAGCCCCTCCCTGGCCCGCTCTTGCGTCGGCGCAGGTCAGCCGGAAGCATGGGCGTATGGGGGACGAACGGTGTGTGCATGAACTTGTGGTCGGGCAGTGCACGGACTGCGCTCCGGTTCCTCGCGGCCTCACCGCCCGGGTGCTCATCACGAGCGGGGGTTCGGTCTTCCACCGCACCGAGAGCTGCCAAGGGCTGCAAGACGGACAACGCAAGGCCCGCCGATTCGGCAGGGAGAACCATCCCGCCCGGACCGTGGCGGTCTCCATCGCGTTGGAGACCGGAAGGGGCGCCTGCATCATCTGCTTCCCCGGTTATCGCCCGGCGGTCGAGGCGAAGGCGTGCCAGGTGCGCGTGGACGGCATCTGGGTTCCGGGGATACTCAACCAATGGCGCCAGGAAGCCAACCGCCGCTGGTCCGGCGTCGTGACGTACACCCTCGACGGGGATCAGGTGACCGTGACGAAGGACCAGGCGGAACTCCGGCCCGCTTCCTCCTGATTTTCCCGAGCGCGGACGCCGGAGACGACGCAGGGGCCTGAGGCGCCTGAGGCACCTGCGTCGCCTGCGAGACCGAAGACGCCTGAGGCGCTGGACGCACCGTCGACGCCGGCCCCGGGCAGCGCGCGCGTACGCAGATGGCCGCGCGCCGGGAGGCTGACCGGACAGCGGGACGGGGGGTTAGCCCCCCGAGATCCTGGGGGCGGACCGCATCGAAGCCTCGCCGATTCCTCCGTAGCGTCATGAGTCCAGCTCAGCTCAGCTCAGCTCAGCCCAGCCCAGCCCAACTCGGCTCGGCTCAGCTCAGCCCAGCCCAACTCGGCTCGGCTCGGCTCGGCCCAGCCCAGCCCAGCCCAGCCCAGCCCAGCTCAACTCGCCTCAGCTCAGCTCAGCCCAGATCAGCCCACTGCCACGGCCAGGACGGGCAGTGGTGGCGAGAAGGCCGATGTGCCCGTGGACACGAACAGCCATCGCGCGGTCAGGACCTGGACCGAATACGGAAACCACCCCGCGCACCGCCGGTCGAGCCCTGCTTTCCTTCCTCACGCAAAGGAAACGACGATGCACTCACCGTCCGCACCCGAAGTCCGGTCGAATCACGGTACTTCGGGTATCGAATACCCCGAGTATTCATCCACACCCTCGCCTGATGTCACGGAGAGCCATCCGCGAGGCCCGATCCCGCGTGTGCCGCGCGACGAGGTGCGCCGCCGTCTGCTGACCGTTGCCGCACGGTCGTTCGCGGAAAAGGGCTATGAGGAAAGCCGGCTGGAGGACATCGCCAACGCGGCCGGATTCACCAAGGGCGCCGTCTATTCCAACTTCACCGGCAAGCAGGAGCTGTTCGGCGCGGTCCTCGGAGCCGCCGCGGACACGGAGTTCGCCCTGGTGATGTCCGAGATACGCGAATCCGCCGACCCCACCGAAGCGGTCGGCCAGGCCGCTCGGACCGTCGCCCATCGGATCGTAGACGACGCCGAACGCGGGCAGCTCGGGATCGAGTTCGCGGCCCGCGCCGCGCGAGACGAGCGGATGAGGGAGATTCTCACGCCACTGCGCCGCGCCCAGCGTGCGGCGGCGGCCCGGTCGATCACCGAAGTGGTCGAAAGGACCGGCGTGCGGCCGACGGTCAGCGCCGACCTGGCCGCGCTGATCCTGCACTGCCTGTGCAACGGCCTCTCGAACGAGTGCGTCGCCGATCCCGCGATCGACGCCGACAGCGTGGAGCAGGCCCTGTCCACGGTCCTCGCCGCGCTGCTCGGACCTCGTACCGACTCCTCAAGGACCCTGTGATGGCTGCCCTGCTCCACTCCCTCGGCAGGTCGGCGTTCCGCCACCGCGGTCGCTTCCTCGCCGGCTGGCTGCTCTTGATCGTGCTGGTGGGCGGCGGCCTGGCCGCGCTGGGCTCACATCTCGACAGCGAGGCCACCATCCCCGGCTCCCAGTCGCAGGAGGGCATCGACTTACTCGAGAAGTCGCAGCCCGCCTCCACCGGCGTCACGGCGCAACTCGTATTCGTCGCACCCAAGGGTTCGACTGTCGACGATCCCGCCTATCGGGCCGTTATCGGGAAGACGGTCGCGGAAGCCGGGAAGGCTCCGCAGGTGGAGAGCGCGGTGGACCCCTTCGGGGCGAAGTCCGTCTCGACCGACCGGCGCACGGCGCTCGCTCAGGTGCTCTACCCGATCAAACGCGACGCGCTGAACGACTCCAGCGTCGCCGCCCTTGAGGAGATCGCCGAAGAGGCGCGGTCGAGCGGCCTGCGGGCCGAGGTCGGCGGCACGATCTACAGCACCGCCGGACTGGAGGTCGGCATCGGTGAGGTGATCGGCCTCGCGGTCGCGGTCGTCGTGCTCGTTCTCACCTTCGGATCGCTGCTCGCGGCCGGACTGCCCCTGCTCACGGCGCTTGTCGGGCTGGCCATCGGGCTGCTCGGGCTGCTGCTGGTGTCGAACGTCGCCACGGTGTCGTCCACCGCGCCGAGCCTGGCGCTGATGGTCGGCCTGGCCGTGGGCATCGACTATGCCCTGCTCATCCTGTCCCGGCACCGTACGCAGCTGGCCTCCGGAATGGACGCCGAGGAGTCCGCGGCACGGGCCACCGCAACCGCGGGCAGCGCCGTGGTCTTCGCGGGCCTGACCGTGATCATCGCGCTCTCCGGCCTGTCGGTCGTCGGTATCCCATTCCTCAGCGTGATGGGGCTGGCCGCCGCGGGCACGGTACTGACGGCGGTGCTGGTGGCCGTCACCCTGCTGCCCGCCCTGCTCGGATTCGCCGGAACGCGACTTCGCCCCAAGCCCGGCTCGCGCGCCGACCGGCGGGAGCGGGCCGCGCCCGGCGATCGGCGGTACGGCGGCGAACGCTGGGCCCGGCTGGTCACGCGCAGGCCTCTGGTCACCATGGGAGCCGTCGTCCTCGGCCTTGGCCTGATGGCGGTTCCCGCCGCTCAACTCACCCTGGCCATGCCCGACAACGGCACCGCGGCGCCCGAGTCGACACAGCGCAAGGCCTACGACCTGATCTCCGACGCGTTCGGCCCCGGTCGCAATGGCCGGCTGCTCGTTCTCGTACGGACCGAGGAGGGCGGAGCCCCCGAGCCGGCGGCCACACGGGTCGCGACCGGCATCGACCGGCTGCGTCTGCCCGAGGTCATATCCGTCAGCCCACCACAGTTCGGCGAGGACGCCCGGACGGCGATCCTGACCGTGGTGCCGAAGGACGGGCCCCGGGACGAGACAACGGAGCGGCTCGTACGCGACATCCGCGCCGCCGCCCCTGAACTGGCCGCCGAGGCAGATGCCGACGTGCTGGTCACCGGCTCAACCGCCGCGGCCATCGACGTGTCCGACCGGCTCACCTCATCACTGCTGCCGTTCGCCACGATCGTCGTCGGACTCGCCCTGATCCTGCTGCTGTTGGTCTTCCGCTCGATCGTGATACCCGTCAAGGCCGTCTTCGGATTCCTGCTCTCCGTCGGGGCGGCGTTCGGCACGGTCGTCGCCGTCTTCCAATGGGGCTGGCTCGCAGACCTGTTCGGTGTCCCGACCACGGGGCCCGTATTCAGTTTCATGCCGATCATCCTGATCGCGGTCCTGTTCGGCCTCGCGATGGACTACGAGGTCTTTCTCGTATCGAGAATGCACGAGGAATTCGTTCACACCGGCAAGCACCGGGAGTCCGTGATCACGGGCTCCCGGCACGCCTCACGCGTCGTCACCGCAGCCGCCCTGATCATGTTCTCCGTATTCGCGAGCTTCGTGACCGCAGAAGACCTCACGCTCAAGCCGATCGCCCTGGGCCTCGCCGTCGGAATCGTCGTCGACGCCTTCCTGATCAGGATGACCCTGGTGCCGGCGATCCTCGCACTGGCAGGGAACCGCGCCTGGTGGCTGCCGCACCGGCTGGACCGGATGCTGCCCGACGTTGAACCCCGTCGCAGCGCCCCTCATCGGCCCCTGTCGACACCCAAACGGCACCCTGGATGACCCCGGAAACCACTCAGGGGCCCGACCCGCGATGCGGATCAGGCCCCTGACCTGGTACTTCACTGTCGGGGTGGCGGGATGTGAACCACGGCCTCTTCGTCCCGAGCGAGGTTCACGAGGTCGCCAGCTGGTCGTGTGGCGTTTGACAGGTCAGGACCGCGTAGTGAACCCCTCGCACACACGACTGACAGTGAGATAGAACGGCTGTGTGGCCGGGGCGGGTTCGTGGTCGCAAAGCCGGTGAACGGGAGGGGACGCTCATGAGTGGTGGGCTTGCGCCTGATGTGAAAGTGATCGCCGAGGGCATGATCCGTAGCGCCATGGGGCTGGCGACCGATGTCATGAGGGGCGTTCGCGACACGGCGATAGCGCTGTCCCATGAGTTGGACCGGCAGAACGGGATGGCCGGTGCTGACGACGCGGGGCGCGACTTCGCGAAGGTGTACAAGTCTGCGGCGGCGGCCACGCTCGACCGGATGGGGTTCAGCTCGTACGTACTGGGCGAGTCCGGCAGGGGGCTGATGCGCAACGCGCGCGAGTTCATGGCTCAGGAGAGCCGCGTCGTCGCGTCCATCATCGGCAAACAGGTCGACCTGACGGCCGGCATGGGCGACCCAGGTGAGGACTGTACGGAGAACTATCTCGGGCTCGGACAGGAACTGCCCGAAGTGGTGGGCGAGACGGCGTGGTCCGACCAGTACGCGCCCGGCGGCCAGAGCGATCGTTTCCGAGGTTCGCCGGAGAAGCTACGAGATGTGGCCGGCTCTTGGAGGCATGCCGGGAAGCTGATGCAGCGCTTCCTCGAAGACGCCCAGACCTACGCTTCGACAGCGGACAAGGCGCACTCGGGCGAGGCTGCGGATTCCTTCCGGACGTACTTCAAATATTGCGTAGGGATGACCTGCCCTTCGGACCGCGCCCAGCAGGATGAGCCTCTTGTGGTGAACCTGGTGGCGGCCTGCACTCAACTCGGCAAGGCGTGCGACCGGTATGCCGACCATGTCGAAGCCGCCAAGGAGAAGATCCTTCAGCACCAGATGGATCTGTTCGAGATCGACATGCCCTGGGACCAGCCGATGTTCGGCGGCAACGGGTACGACGGCGGTCTGCGCAACGCCGTGCTCGGGGACCCGTGGATCCACCGGCTCGGCGAGGTTGCCCACGCGCTGGACGCGTCGGAGGCTCGCGTCAAGCTTCCGCACGGTTCGGACGATCCGCGAAGCCCAGGAATGCCGTTTCTGCCTCCATTGATCCGCGTACCAGTCCCCGTGCCATTCGTGCTCGCGTCGTACCGAGGGCAGGCGCCGGCCCTCCTTCCCTTGGCCAATCCTGTTGATCCGGGCATTCCTGTCGCGGATCCCATTCCGCCGGCGCCGGGCACGACTCGCCTGCTCACCGCCGCAGAGCAGCAGCAGTTCCGCACCTGGACGAACTCCCTCAACCGGGGAGGGCTGGCGGGTGGCGGCGGCCCGAGTGATCCGGACAACGCCTACCAACTCCGTATCGCCGGTTATCCCGAGCGGGAGGTGCCACTGGCGGGGAAGAAGAGAGGACTGATGGTGGACGGCATACGCCCCGCCGATGGATACCTTGTGGAGGCGAAGCATGTACGGGACCCGGACTGCAAGAAGAAGAGTTTCCGCTCCCTCGACCGTGTCGAAGGCACACTGGCCAAGCCTGTCAAAGCGAACAACAAGGGAGAGATCGCATGGGACCCGGTCGTCGACGCCATGTACGGCGGTGACGAGAAGGAACTCGTGCGCTACAAGCAGGCCATGGCCAATCCCGCGAACACTGAGATCCGGGGCCTGGAGATCGTCACAAATGGGCGGGACAACGCCGCCTACTGGCAGTCCATGATGGCGATGACGGGTACGCCCGGCTCGACGCGATACGTACCCTGAGACCGAGGTAATGCAGTGACCGCTGAGCGGAATATCCGAACCAACTTCTCCTTCTATCCGCCCGAGGAGGATGGCGGAGCCTGGCACGCCACCCTTTACACTCTGGAGAGGGCACTGAGCCAGGCATTTCCCGAACCCACCCTGGAATACAGGAAATCTGGAATCCACAACATGGCCGTGCTCGATTTCGAGATCGAGCTGGTACCGGACGTATGGGTGGACGGAACGGCGGCGATGCCCAGGCCCGACTACTCCTACATCACCCTCACCGATGTCACCGCTGACGAGGCCGCCGTCGTCGCCGTATGGCTCCGCGACTCCTTCGTCCCCGCCGCGCACCTTGTGCGCTTTGCCAGCAGCCTGGCCATGGCCAACGGCGGAGATGTTCCGTCGCCCTTGCCGGCCACGGGTGGCGTCGAAGAGATCAGGGCCGTGCTTCGTGACCACCTTGACGCCATCGACATGCCGTAGCCCGCACTCGTCTACGGGGCTGGTCGCCCGGATTCGGAGTGATGCTACGTACCCTCAAAGTGAAATGGACGCACGCAGATTCCGCAGATCGACAACGTCAGATATGGGCGTGGCGGACCTTCCTGCCCGTTTGGCGGAGGCAAAGTTGAAGTTGATCGGTTTTTATCGGGAAATGTACTCGGTGTCCTGGGGTTCCCCCGTGCCTTCAGTTGAATCAGGTGTGGAAAAGTACTCGGTCAGGAATTTGGTCGGCTACCTTGAATCCGGTTACCCTGTCTTCGATGTGATGGAGCTGACCACCGACGTCATCGGTGGGGCTTTCAGTGTGCCGGGCGGATCGTCCCTGCTCACCGATGGGGAATATGTGTGGCCCGTGGACTTGGCGTCGTATGTCGAGAAATACCACATCGCCCTTCCGCAGGATTTCCTTGAAACCGTGCGGCGTCATGACTTCCGTATCCCGTCAGTCGGCCAGGAGACGCTTCTCGACATCTCCGTCGAAGCGAGCCAAGCGTTGGGGTTCCAGCCAAGGCCATAAGGGTGTTCGTCAGGTACCTCATGCCGGGACCGTGGCAGGTCTGGCTGGGCGCACGTGCGGAGAGGAGTGGCCCCACTTGCCCATACCAGGGTGGGCAGCAGCTGGCCACTGTACGAGCACCGGTTTCTTAGCTCGACCGCATCAACACGCCACCCGCACGCGGTGCGGAAACGCACTCCGCGGAGCTGCGCTGGGAGTGCTGACGAACTCGGGTTCTGGCCTGGGCTGGTCGAGGATGCGCCGTACCTCTCCATGGAGGTCGGCCCCCGCCGCCGGACGGGGTGAGGCCGGCGGCGGGGGCCCCGAGACCGAGCCCTTACTTCCGGGGGCTGACGCCTTGTCCCAAGGATCCGGCGGTGATGAGGGCGGTGCCTGCTTGCTCGTGGCCGGTCAGAGTGAGGACCACTCCGGTGGTGCAGAAGGCCGCGGAAAGCCCGACCGTGGCCCAGGCGAGGGCGTTCTGTGAGCGTGAGTGTTCCGAGGGGGCTTGGTCCGGCGTCTGCGGCTCGCTCGGCGGCGTTCCATGCGGCTGCGGGACATCCGAGTGGTCGTTTGTGGTGGCCATGACAAACCTTCGCTTCTGATGCGTGCGGCAGCACGCGGTGAATGGGTGAAAGGACCATCGCCCGGCGGGTAGTTAGCCACGCAAGTTCGCTGGCCGTGTCCGGTGGCGCCCCCGGACCTGTGCATGGAGAGCGCCGATGCCTCGCTGGGGCAGCGTCAACCCAGTGCGGTCCGCTCGGTCTGGCAGTTGAGGCGAATGCCCGGTGACGAGGCCAACAGACCTGGCTCAATAGGTATATGGAGATTGGCGAAACACTGCGCATACCGCGCGAGGCCGAAGGAACTGGGTACCGCGGTTCGCAAGGTGGAGATCGTTCGAGGTGGGCGGCCCTGGCATGTCTGGTTGGATCCACGTGCGATTTCTCGGAGGCGACGACACCGGTCTGCAGGAATGGGTCAGTCCCGGCTCTCTCGTAGCATCGTGGGCGGGCGTCGATACGTTCCGTGCTGATGACGCGGCGGAGTTGGCACTGGTCGAGGCATCCCGCCATGTCCGGGGCAGCACGGAGTTCGAGGCCGCGCGGATGATCCTCGGTTTTGTCCGGCCGAAGAAGAGGCTGCGTCTGCGCCGAACGATGGCCGACGCAGGGGTACTTGAGTTGAGCCACCTCCATGAGACGGCATCGCTTCTCGGTATGGACGCCGCCGAACTCCGCCGCGACACCATGGTGTTCGAGAACCGCTACGCCATGTGCTGGCCGGGGGGCCGGTCACCGAGCGCATCGCCCGCAACGTGGCCGGCCGACTCGCCGACGAGATCCTTCTGGAGGTGGATCGCAAGCAGCAGGGCATCGAGCAGGAGCGTGCCCAGCCCTCTTGGTACCCCTACAGTCGGAGTGACGAGCGCATGTTGGACGCGGAGGCGGCCGTCCTGCGAACCGTCCGGGCGTGGTGTTGCCAGGACAAGGCCGACCGCTACGACGAGTTGGTTGCCCTGCGCGCTGAGGTCATATGGATCGGGCAGCTGGTCGAAAAGGCGGTCAAGGCCCTACGTGACCGCGGTCACGGCGTCATCGCCTCCGCCATTGAGCGCGACTGGCCTCCATATCTCCAGCCTCGACCCTGACGTGCGTCGATGAGACCGCGCCACGGATCTGGCTCCACCTTGGGCGGCGCCGACTGTGGAGCGGGCTTCTTCTCCTTCTCCGGCCGGTGCGGGTGCCAGCCGTCGAGGCACGGCCGCAGCTGATCTTCTGTCGCTTCGCGCGGAAGTTGAGAGAAAGCCAGGCCCTTGCCGCTCAGGGTGGGATCGAGCCGGTCGGCCTCCGTCTTCCCTCAGGTCGACCACTCTCGCAGTCTCTCGGCTTCGAAGGCGTCCTCCGACGTGGCGGCGGCTTCATCCAGAGCGGCACAGATTGCCCGGATCTCCCCTGCGGCCTGCCACTGTTCAAAGGCCGTACCGAAGTGCTCGGCCCGTACCGCGTGAACCGCCTTGATCGAAGCGACGTTGACAGCGGCTTCCCAACTCCCGCCGCTCGCGCTCCTCCTGCTCCGCTTCCAGGCCCCAGCGCTCGGTCTCCTGCCGCTCCCGCTCCTCTCGCAGGCGCTGCTGCTCCGCCTCACGTTTCAGCCGAGCGTGTTCCTGTTCCTCCGCGCGGGCCGTCAACGTCCTGAAGACCGAACCGATCTGATCCTCCAATGGTGTCTTGGCGGTGTCGGGCCATTCCTTCTTCCAACCGTAGCTGTGGCCCAAGTGTTCGCCGACCAGCAGCTCCAGTTCGCCGGACGGCTCGAACTTGTGGGCCGGGGTGACGCGTTGTCAGTCGTACGTACGGCGGCCCGGCTGCTTGGGTACGTACCGGACCTGCTTCTGCCTCTAGCGGAAGCTGATCTCGTACGTCCTGCCGTGGACGGTGAGAAGTGGCCTCGGCTGCTTGCGCTTCTTTGATACCGCGATCTCGCCGTGGCATGTGGGGGCTTGTTCAGCGAGGAGCCGGAGCAGCGCGAGCACCCGGGGAGGTCCTCCTCCGAGATCTCGAAGGCGCTGTGGTCCGGTGACCGCCGCGATCACGTCCTCGACATCGGTGATCATACGGCTGCGCGTCAGCCGGATCCGGTTCCACTCGGTCTCGTCCGCGCCGGTCACCCTGAGCAAGCCGAGGAAGAAAACCCCCTTCGCCCGTCCGCTGTACCTCAGGTGGCACCCCTCGGGAGCGCACTGGCGCGGTGCGTCGAAAGCCCTGCGGTAGTGGGCCCGTTCCTCTTTGCCGGGGTTGGGGATCCGGAGGAACCGCCCAGCTTGCTGGATTTCCGCGATCAAAGCGGCGACGGCTTGCGCCTGCGACGGCTGTGGGGGCTTGGCGGCGCGCTGCGGCGCCGGCTTCGTCGGGGCCGGGGCTGCGGCTTGCTTCTGCGGTGGAGGGGCCGTTGGTGTCCGTTCGCGACCCGTCGACCTCTGCTTGCGCGGAGCCGGCTCCGGCCGGTCCGGATGATGGCCGTGCTCCAGGTAGAAGCGTCCCGCGTCCGTGATCTCCGCCCGCCACTTTCCGCTCAGCTTGGGCATGGTGATCAGCGCCGTTCCTTGAGCGCGCGGGCGGTAAGAGCGAACTCGGGACTGTCCGACGTGACGGGGTTGGTTCCGTCCCCGATACAGGCGAGGAGTGCGAGCTGCCGGTCATTTAACGGAGATCATGGGGGCATGGCGATCGTCGTACCGTCTGTGCTCCCCTCGGCACAAGCCGTGGGATGACCTTTCCGGGCACACGCAGCACAGAGGGCGCTGGAAGGCGGAACGTCAAAACGCGGCCGCACAGCAAATCAGGCCCGGTACTGATCTCTCAGTACCGGGCCTGACCTGGTGTTCCTGCTGTCGGGGTGGCGGGATTTGAACCCACGACCTCTTCGTCCCGAACGAAGCGCGCTGCCAAGCTGCGCTACACCCCGATGTCGCCTCGTGTCCCGGCGACATCGATTACTTTAGCCCACCGCTGGCCGGAGACGAAATCCGGTTTTCAGGTGGTCGCCCGCCGTCACGAGCGCGCCGGAGGCCCAGGCCCGGCCGAGTCCCGGCCTGGGGCGTACCCCCTGTCGTCCGACCTCTCACGCCCGCGCCGTCAAGGTCAGGAGCGTCGCCTCCGGGGGGCAGGCGAAGCGAGCGGGGGTGTAGCGGTTGGCGCCGCAGCCCGCCGAGACATGCATGTACGAGGTGTTCCCGCCGGAGCTGTGTGTGGAGAGGCCCTTGGCGCGGTCCGTGTCCAGGTCGCAGTTGGTGACCAGGGCCCCGTAGAAGGGGATGCAGAGCTGGCCGCCGTGCGTGTGGCCCGCCAGGATCAGGGGGTAGCCGTCGGCCGTGAACGCGTCCAAAGAGCGCAGGTAGGGGGCGTGGACCACGCCGATCGAGAGGTCCGCGTCCGCTTCGGGGCCGCCCGCGACCCGCTCGTACCTGTCCCGCTTGATGTGCGGGTCGTCCACGCCGGTGAAGGCGATCTCATGGCCGTCGATCTTGAGCCGACCGCGGGCGTTGCTGAGGCCCACCCAGCCCGCCGCGTCGAAGGCGTCGCGCATCGGCTCCCAGGGGTTGTGCACCGCGGACACGGCCGGAGCGTTGCCGTTCAGGCCGTGGCGGCCCTGGGCCTTCTCCAGGAGGTAAAGGGCCGGGTTGCGGAGCTTCGGGCCGTAGTAGTCGTTCGAGCCGAAGACATAGACGCCCGGGAACTCCATCAGCGGGCCCAGCGCGTCCAGAACCTCCGGTACGCCTTCCGGATCGGAGAGATTGTCGCCGGTGTTCACGACGAAGTCGGGGCGCAGCCCTGCCAGCGACTGGAGCCAGCGCTGCTTCTTGCGCTGGCCGCTGACCATGTGGATGTCGGAGACCTGGAGGACGCGGAGATCACGCATCCCGCGCGGCAGCACCGGTACCGAGATCCGCCGTAGCCGGAACGAACGGGGTTCGAATCCGACGGCGTAGGCGAGGCCGGCCGCGCCGACTGCCGTGATTCCCAGGGGTACTCCGTAGCGTGCGCGCATGCGCCCATCGTCGCAGACGTCGTACGGGTGGGAAATCCGCGGGCAGGCCCAACGGCGTACCTGCCACACTGGCCCGCATGACCAGCACCAGTCTTAAGTCCAAGCTGAAGGACGACCTCACCGAGGCCATCAGGGCGCGTGACGAGCTGCGCTCCGCGACGCTCCGGCTCACCCTCTCCGCGATCACCAAGGAGGAGGTCTCGGGCACGTCCGCGCGCGAGCTCTCCGACGACGAGGTGCAGAAAGTGATCGCCAAGGAGGCGAAGAAGCGCCGTGAGGCGGCCGAGGCCTTCACCCAGGGTGGCCGTGCCGAGCAGGCCGAGCGGGAGAGGGCGGAGGGCGTGATCCTTGACGCGTACCTGCCGAAGCAGCTGAGCGACGAGGAGCTGGGCTCGATCGTCGCCCAGGCCGTCGAGGAGGCGAAGGCGTCCGGTGCCGAGGGCCAGCGTGCCATGGGCGCCGTGATGAAGATCGTGAACCCGAAGGTCGCCGGCCGCGCCGAGGGCGGCCGGGTCGCAGCCCTCGTGAAGCAGTCGCTCGCCGCCGGCTGAGCCGGCCGCACCGACTTACGGGTTCGGGAACCGCGACACAAGGGCGCCCGGTCGGTGACGCGTCAACGTCACCGACCGGGCGCCCTTTCACGTACGCCTACCCGTGGATGCCTTCGTCCCTACGGGAAGTTCCAGCCGCCGTCCTGTCCGCCGTTCCCGTCCGGCGGGAACTCGATGTCCGGCCACGACGGCTTCTCGTCCCGACCGCCACCGCCACCGCCGTCGTTCGGCTTGCCGTCCTGGCCGCCGTTGCCCTGGCCTCCATTGCCCTGGCCGGGGTTGCCGCCGCCGTTGTCACCGCCGTCGTCCGGCTTCTCCTTGTCCCGGTCCTTCGCCCCGTCCGGGATGTCGACGGTCGTGAAGCCGGGAGCGGGCTTGCCGTCCAGCGCGCCGGACACCGCGTCCTTCCAGATCGGCCCCGGCACCGCACCACCGAACACCAGATCGTGGTAGACGCCGCCGATGGTGATGTCCTGCATCTCCACCTGCTGGGACGGGCTGCCGACCCAGACCGCGCCGGACATGTTCGGGGTGTACCCGACGAACCACGCGTTCTTACGGGCGTCTGTCGTACCCGTCTTGCCCGCGCTGTCCCGGCTCGTGAGTCCGGCCTTCTCGCCCGTACCGGAGTCGACCACGCCCTTCAGCAGGGTGTTGATCGTGTCCGCGGTCTTCTCGGACATCGCCCGGCTGCAGCCCGACTTCGGCACCGTGAGGCTCTTGCCCGCCACCGTCTTGATCGAGGAGATGGCGACCGGCGTGCAGTAGGTGCCCCGGTTCGCGTACGCCGCGTACGCGCTCGCCATCCGCAGCGGCGAGATGCCCTGCGAGCCCAGCGTGAGCGCCGACGGCGACTCGGGGAGCTTCTTGCCGTCGCCCTGGACGACACCCAGCTTGGAGATCGCCTCCGTCACGGGGCAGAGGCCGATCTGCCCGATCATCTGCACGAAGTAGGTGTTGACCGACTTGGCCATCGCCTCCTTCAGCGCGTACGGGCCGACCTCGCTCTCGTTCTCGTTCTCCGCCGTGTCGTTGCCGGTGTTGACCCACGGGCTGCCGCTGCACGTCTGGATCGAGGCCGGGTACGGCATCTGGTAGGGCGCCGGGTACGACTGCGTCGGCGGGACGCCCCGCTCGATGGCCGCCGTAGCCAGGAACGGCTTGAACGTCGAACCGGTCGGGAAGCCGTAGTTCGAACCGCCCATGCCGTGGTCGACCGAGAGGTTGATCTGGGTCTCGTTCTTCCCGAAGCCGTACGGCTTGGACTGCCCCATGCCCAGGATCTTGCCGGTACCGGGCTCGACCAGGGTCACCGCCGTGGCGACCTTGTCGCTCTGGTTGACGTGGCTCTTGATCGACTCCTGGACCGACTCCTGCGCCTTCGGATCCATCGTCGTACGGATCGTCAGACCGCCCTGGTTCCAGACCTTGGCGCGCTCCTCACGGGTCTTGCCGAAGACCTTGTCGGTGAGGAAGGCCTCGCGTACGTAGTCGCAGAAGAAGCCCGCGCCGCTGACGGCGGTGATGCAGCCGTTCTTCGGGCGGCTCACATCGAGCTTGATCTTCGTGGCCTTGGCCCGGTCGGCCTCGGTCTGGGAGATGTCGCGGACATCGGCCATCCGCTGCAGCACGGTGTTGCGCCGCTTGGTGGCCTCCTCCTCGTCGTTGACCGGGTCGTAGCGGCTCGGCGACTGGACGATGCCCGCGAGCATCGCCGCCTCCTCCACCTTCAGCTCCTTGGCCGGCTTGGAGAAGTAGCGCTGGGCCGCCGCCTCGATGCCGTACGCCTGCTGCCCGAAGAAGGTGATGTTCAGGTAGTTCTCGAGGATCTTCTTCTTGCCCAGCTCCTCCTCGACCTGGATCGCGTACTTCAGCTCCTGGATCTTCCGGCCCAGGGTCTGCTGGGTGGCCTGCGCGACCTTGTCCGGGTCGTCGCCGGCCTCCTCGACGAACACGTTCTTCACGTACTGCTGGGTCAGGGTCGAGGCGCCCTGGGAGACGCTGCCCGACTGCGCGTTGCGGTTGACGGCACGCAGCACGCCCTTGAGGTCGATGGCCCCGTGTTCGTAGAAGCGAGAATCCTCGATCGCGACGATCGCCTTCTGCATGTACGGGGAGATGTCCTTGAGCGGTACGACGGTACGGTCACGGGAGTAGACCGTGGCGATGTTTCCGCCCTGGGAGTCCAGGATCGTGGTGCGCTGACTCAGGGGCGGCGTCTTGAGGTTGGCGGGGATTTCGTCGAATCCCTCGACGCTCCCCTTGGCCGCGAGCCCCAGCGCCCCGAAGGCCGGCAGAGCGATTCCCGCCAGCACCGCACCCGCCAGCACACTGACACCGAGGAATTTGGCGGCCTGCTGGGTCCCGGTCAGACCCCCGCCCGAGCGCTTCTTTGGCATGAGGGCAGCCTACGTTCTCATTCGCCGGACACGCGTCAAGGCTCTGGCCTAAGCTGCTCCCAGCTGTCACAGCAGTGCGGTTGTGCATCAAGCTCCCGAAAGCCTCCGACGCGAACTCCGTGCAACTCCGTGCAAGCTCCGTTGAACATGAAGCCCGGGATGCTGATGCCCGAATTCCCCTTGTGTGTCAGCGCATGCCCGTTATCGCTCAACTGAAATAGCCGACTCTGTCGGATTGGTCGGTTATGCCCTTGGGTCACTCCCCTGGGTGATCTGCCGCGTACGCATAGTCCGTTCGGGCCATTCAAGATTGGGCCCGAAGGGGGTGTTGCGCTGTGCCCGCCTTCCGTAACGTCCTCAACTGGCAACGGTGAATATGCCGCTGCCGCCGTGGGGGAGCCTCAATTCGGGAGAGGACGGCGCCAGCATGGGCTGGGTAACCGACTGGAGTGCGCAGGCAGCATGCCGCACTACCGATCCGGACGAACTGTTCGTACAAGGCGCAGCGCAGAACAGGGCCAAGGCGGTGTGCACCGGATGCCCGGTGCGGACCGAGTGCCTGGCCGACGCGCTGGACAACCGCGTCGAATTCGGCGTGTGGGGTGGGATGACCGAGCGGGAGCGCCGCGCGCTGCTGCGCAGGCGCCCGACCGTCACCTCCTGGCGACGGCTGCTCGAGACGGCACGCACGGAGTACGAGCGCAGCGCGGGCCTGCTGCCCGTGGGCTTGGAGGATGACGAGACGTACGAGACGTACGCGGCGGTGGGGTAGCCCTGGAGCGGCCGGTCGGTCCTGGTGGGGCGGCGGCGCTTCGGGGCACACCGAAGCGGCTCCCGCCCCGGCCGGGGCGCCGGTCGCCGCCCTGCGTCCACTACGGCGTCGTACGGCCAGTTCGTCATGTTCGTCATGGTCCAGTGCCGTACGGCTCCTGGTACGAACCATTGGCCCTTTGGGCCCACGGCGATCCCGCTGCCGGCGGCGGGTTTCGGTCCGTTGCGCCTGGATCCCCAAGGCGCGACGGGCCTGTGCCGTCGTGGCGGCGGGGCTGATGTCGTCACATCGATGCCCTCACTTCGGCGTCGGTGTGCCCGGTCCTCAGGTCCCCACGCCGGTTGTCGCGGCTTGATCAGCCGCGTCCGCCATCGCGTCCCCGCAGGTCAGGTCGTAGCCCGACCGGCCGCGAGACGCCGGCCGATGGCCCTCAGCCCGGCGAGGTCATGAACGTCGCCGGGCAGGGCGGCCACCTCGGCCACCGCCACCTCGGGGTGCAGCGCCGTGAAGCGATCGCGGGTGCGCTTTTCGCGCGCCAGCACCTGCATCCGCTCGGCGTGGAGACGCAGCAGACCCGCCGTCAGCTGTTCCACAGTTGTGACAGAAGGGGCCGTGGAAACGGACTCGGAAGCGGGCTCCGACACGGGTGCGGCCGCTTCTGACGGTGCGGGCGTCATGGATGTCGCAGACGCCGCGGACGGTGCGGACGTCGTGGATGTGGGCGGGTCGGACGGGTCGGAGAGAGGTGAGGATTCGGCGGCTCGGGGGGCCTCATGCGTCTCGGAGGCTTCGGGAGAAGAGCCTTCCGGGGCAGCAGTGCCACGCCCATCAGCCTTCCCGGCCTCCTGATCCACAATGCCGATCTCTTCAAGATTTTCTGCCGCGGCCCGCGCCCGCTCGGCCGAGAGCCGGGCGGCGCCACTGCCATGGACACGGTTGAGGACCAGACCCGCCAACGGCATCTCCTCGGCCGCCAGCCGCTCCACGAAGTACGCCGCCTCCCGCAGCGCGTCCCGCTCCGGCGCCGCGACCACCAGAAAGGCCGTGCCCGGCGCCTGAAGCAGCCGGTACGTCGCGTCCGCGCGCGTACGGAACCCGCCGAACATCGTGTCCATCGCGGCCACGAACGTCTGCACATCACGCAGGAGTTGACCGCCCAGCAGCTTTCCGAGCGTGCCCGTCATCATCGACATGCCGACATTCAGGAACTTCATCCCCGCCCGGCCGCCCATCTTCGCCGGGGCCATCAGCAGCTTGATGAACTTCCCGTCGAGGAAGGAACCGAGCCTCTTCGGCGCGTCCAGGAAGTCCAGCGCGGACCGCGAGGGCGGGGTGTCCACGATGATCAGATCCCAGTCGTCGCGGGCCCGCAGCTGCCCCAGCTTCTCCATCGCCATGTACTCCTGCGTGCCGGCGAAGCCGGCCGACAGGGACTGGTAGAAGGGGTTCTCCAGGATCGCGCGGGCCCGGTCGGCGTCCGCGTGGGCCTCGACGATCTCGTCGAAGGTCCGCTTCATGTCGAGCATCATGGCGTGCAGTTCGCCGGGGCCCTCGACGCCCTTCACCCGGCGCGGGGTGTTGTCGAGCGAGTCGATGCCCATGGACTGGGCCAGCCGCCGGGCCGGGTCGATGGTGAGGACGACGGCCTTCCGGCCGCGCTCCGCCGCCCGTACGCCGAGAGCCGCCGCGGTGGTCGTCTTGCCGACACCGCCCGAGCCGCAGCACACGATGATGCGGGTGCCCGGATCATCGAGCAGCGGGTCGACTTCGAGCGGGGCAGCCGCCGGGTCCAGGGTCACGAGAAGACCTTCCCAAGTTGCCGTAGCTCCCCCGCCAGCCGGTAGAGACCCGCGAGGTCCATCCCCTCGCCGATCAGGGGGAGTTCGTACGTGGGCAGTCCCAGCTTGCTCAGGACGGCCCGCTGCTCGCGCTCCAGCTCCACACGCTGGGCATGCTCCGCGGCCTGGTCGAGGAGCGGGCCGACGAGCTTCGTCGGCGCGGCCACCCCGGCCGTCGCGAGCGCCTTTGCGACCTCCTTGCGGCGGTCCCCGGACGCCGCGCGGACGGCGGCCTCGTCAAGGAGATGCGGGCGCACCATGTTCACGATGACCTTGCCGACCCGCAGTTCCGCGGCCTTCAGTTCGGTGATGCCGTCGGCGGTCTCCTGGACCGGCATCTCCTCCAGCAGCGTCACCAGATGCACGGCGGTCTCGCGGGACTTCAGGACGCGCATCACGGCCTGTGCCTGATTGTGTATGGGCCCGATCTTCGCCAGCCCCGCGACCTCGTCGTTCACATTGAGGAAGCGGGTGATGCGGCCGGTGGGCGGGGCGTCCATCACCACGTAGTCGTACGCGAAACGTCCCTGCTTGTCCCGCCTGCGTACGGCCTCGCACGCCTTGCCGGTCAGCAGTACGTCCCTGACCCCGGGGGCGATCGTGGTGGCGAAGTCGATCGCGCCTATTTTCTTGAGCGCCCGGCCCGCGCCGCCGAGTTTGTAGAACATCTGGAGGTAGTCGAGGAGCGCCCGCTCGGCGTCGATGGCCAGCGCGTACACCTCCCCGCCGCCCGAGGCGACGGCGATCTTCCGTTCCTCGTAAGGAAGGGCCTCCGTCTCAAAAAGCTGTGCGATTCCTTGTCTTCCCTCGACCTCCACGAGAAGAGTGCGCTTGCCCTCGGTCGCGAGGGCGAGCGCGAGAGCGGCGGCGACCGTCGTCTTACCGGTACCGCCCTTGCCGCTGACGACCTGGAGCCTGCTCACGTATTCGAGCCTAACCAGTACGGCCACGGGCTACGCACGAGGCTGCCGGGAGCTACGACTACAGTCGGGCACATGACCAAGTGGGAATACGCGACCGTGCCCCTTCTCGTGCACGCGACCAAGCAGATTCTGGACACCTGGGGCGAGGACGGCTGGGAGCTCGTCCAGGTCGTCCCCGGGCCGAACAACCCGGAGCAGCTGGTGGCCTACCTGAAGCGGGAGAAAGCCGCATGAGCGGAGCCGTGGAGGCCACCCTCGCCGAGCTGGGGCTGACGTTGCCCGAGGTCGTACCGCCGCTGGCCGCCTATCAGCCCGCCGTGCGCAGCGGGGTGTACGTCTACACGTCGGGCCAGCTCCCGATGGTGGAGGGCAAGCTTCCGGTCACCGGCAAGGTCGGGGCCGAGGTCACCGCGGAAGAGGCCAAGGAACTGGCCCGTACCTGCGCGCTGAACGCTCTGGCGGCGGTGAAATCGGTCACCGGCGACCTGGACCGCATCGCGCGCGTGGTCAAGGTCACCGGCTTCGTCGCCTCGGCCTCGGACTTCACCGGTCAGCCGGGCGTCATCAACGGCGCCAGCGAGCTGCTGGGCGAGGTCCTCGGTGACAAGGGAGTGCACGCGCGCAGCGCCGTGGGCGTGGCGGTGCTGCCGCTGGACGCACCGGTCGAGGTGGAGATCCAGATCGAGCTGACCGCGGCGTAGGGCCGGCCCGGGAAGCCCTGGAGAGTCCTGAGAAGCCCTGGGGAGTCCTGAGGCCGCGCTCGTTCGCCCCTGACCACCGACGGAGTGACGCGGGGACACCGAGATCCCGCCCGGTGCGTGTACGGATGCGCACCGGGCGGGATCTTTATCTGTTCGCGGAGGTTCTGTTCGCGGAGGTTCTGTTCGTGGCGGTGAGCGCGTGCACGGTGGTGGTGAGGGTGTGCACCGCGTTCAGATCCTCGCGCCACATGCCTCTCGAACATCCTCGCGTCAGCGCATAGCATCCGGCCATGCCCAATGGTCAGTGGTACCCGCCCGAATGGCCTGAGCGGATCCGTGCCCTCGCCGCCGGTGAGATCACCGCGGCGACGCCCCGGCGGGCCGCGACGGTGATGCTCCTGCGCGACGGCGCGGGCGGCTCCGGTGGCGCTGCCCCGCGCCCCGGTGGTCCTGCTCCCGTTCCGTACTCCGGCGACGGGCTCGCCGTCCACATGCTGCGGCGCCGGGCCTCGATGGCCTTCGCGGCCGGTGCGTACGCGTATCCCGGCGGGGGAGTCGATCCGAGGGACGACGACCGGCTCGTCGGCTGGGCGGGACCCGGCCGCGAGGTGTGGGCGCGACGGCTCGGAGTGGACGCCGCGTCCGCCCAGGCCATCGTCTGCGCGGCGGTCCGGGAGACGTACGAGGAGGCCGGCGTCCTGCTCGCGGGGGAGAGTGCCGGGACGGTCGTGGACGACACCACGGGCGACGGCTGGGAGGCCGACCGCGCGGCCCTGGTCGACCGCGAACTGTCCTTCGCGGACTTCCTGGACAGGCGCGGGCTGGTGTTGCGCAGCGATCTGCTCGGCGCGTGGGCCCGCTGGATCACTCCGGAGTTCGAGCCGCGCCGCTACGACACCTGGTTCTTCGTGGCCGCGCTGCCGGCGGGCCAGCGGACGAGGAACGCCTCGACGGAGGCCGACCGTACGGTGTGGATCAGACCGGCCGAGGCGACGGAGGCGTACGACAGGGGCGAGCTGCTGATGATGCCGCCGACCGTCTCGACGCTGCGCGAACTCCAGTCGTACGGTACGGCCGCCGAGGCGCTCGCCGGTGCCGACGGACGCGATCTGACGCCTGTGCTGGCCACGGCCAGGCTGGAGGGCGGGGAGCTGGTGCTGAGTTGGCCGGGGCACGACGAGTTCACCAAGCGGCTGGATCCCACGGGGTTCGATGGCCCGGTCGGTCCCGACGGTCGCACTGATTCGGCCAACCTTGTCGGTTCTGCCGGTTCTGCCGGGCCCGCTGTTCCTGCCGGTCCTGCCGGTCCCGTGGAGTCCGAGCGCTCCTCTGATCCGGCGGGCCGGGCCGAGAGGAGTCCGCGATGACCGACGCCGCCGCTCTTCCCGGCCGGCCGCGCGGCGGGGTGCTGTCCGGCCCCGCCACCGCCCGCGCCATCAACGTGCTCGCCCCGAACCCCTCCGCGATGACCCTCGACGGCACCAATACGTGGATCGTCTCCGAGCCGGACTCGGAACTGGCGGTCGTCATCGACCCGGGCCCGCTGGACGACACACATCTCAAGGCGGTCATCGCCACCGCCGAGAAGGCGGGGAAGAGGATCGCGCTGACCCTTCTCACCCATGGCCACCCGGACCACGCGGCCGGCGCGGCGCGCTTCGCCGCCCTGACCCGTACGTCCGTCCGAGCCCTGGACCCGGCGCTGCGCCTCGGTGACGAGGGGCTGGCGGCCGGGGACGTCATCACCACCGGCGGCCTCGACCTGCGGGTCGTGCCCACCCCGGGCCACACCGCCGACTCGCTCTGCTTCCACCTGCCCGCCGATCGTGCGGTACTGACCGGCGACACCGTCCTCGGCCGTGGCACCACGGTCGTGGCACATCCCGACGGCCGGCTCGGCGACTATCTCGACTCGCTCCGCCGGCTGCGCTCGCTCACGGTCGACGACGGTGTCCACACGATCCTGCCGGGCCACGGCGCCGTACTGGACGACGCCCAGGGCGCGGTGGAGTTCTACCTCGCCCATCGCGCGCACCGCCTCGCCCAGGTGGAGACGGCCGTCGAGAACGGCCACCGGGCGCCCTCCGAAGTGGTGGCACAGGTCTACGCGGCCGTGGACAGATCCCTGTGGCCGGCGGCCGAGCTGTCGGTACGTGCCCAGCTCGAATACCTGAGGGAACACGGCCTCATCTAGGGGCCTGTCCGGAGCCCCGTCACGGCACTTCCGCTGTCGCTGCCGAGCGGGACAGCAGAAAGAAGGGCCGCTTCCGACGGACAGACCGATCGGATGCGGCCCTTCTTCAAGAGGTGCCTTCTTCAAGGCTTCAAGAGGAGGCCTTCTTCGAGGAGGGGGCCCTCAGGCTCCCGTCAGCGCGAGCGCTTCGCGAGACGCTCCACGTCCAGCAGGATCACCGCGCGCGCCTCCAGGCGCAGCCAGCCGCGCTGCGCGAAGTCGGCGAGCGCCTTGTTGACCGTCTCGCGGGAAGCGCCGACCAGCTGGGCCAGCTCTTCCTGGGTCAGGTCGTGGACGACGTGGATGCCTTCCTCCGACTGCACGCCGAAGCGGCGCGACAGGTCGAGGAGGGCGCGGGCCACGCGGCCGGGGACGTCCGAGAAGACCAGATCGGACATCTGGTCATTGGTCTTGCGCAGCCTGCGGGCGACGGCGCGCAGCAGGGCTGTGGCGACCTCAGGGCGGGCGTTCAGCCAGGGCTGGAGGTCGCCGTGGCCCAGGCCGAGGAGCTTCACCTCGGTGAGCGCGCTGGCGGTGGCGGTGCGCGGGCCCGGGTCGAAGAGGGACAGCTCGCCGATCAGCTCTCCGGGGCCGAGCACGGCCAGCATGTTCTCGCGGCCGTCGGGGGAGGTGCGGTGCAGCTTGACCTTGCCCTCGGTGACCACGTAAAGGCGGTCGCCGGGGTCGCCCTCGTGGAAGAGCGCGTCGCCGCGGGCGAGCGTCGCTTCACTCATCGAGGCGCGGAGCTCCGCCGCCTGCTCGTCATCGAGCGCCGCGAAGAGCGGGGCACGCCGCAGAACGTCGTCCACGTGTTCTCTCCTTGTCGACCTGCTCAGGGAACCGTGGTCCCCACCTGCTCGGGACCGTGGTCCCCATGATGCCGTACGTGCCGCTTCTTCTCGGGTGGCTTGGTTTTCCTGGGCTGCTTCGCCCGCTGCCGAATTCCGGTTGTTCGAAACCATGCGATCAGTCACAAGTTTGACGTACGGGCGTGCCCCACTGTGCCCTGGGGGCCGATTCGGGTGGTGATCGGCCGGGGCCGGGGCGGATGTCAGTGGAGGGCTTTACGCTGGCCGGGTGTCCAACTCGCCGGTGACAGCGCAGGCCAAGGGGGCTGGAAGAGTGTCCGCGGAGAGCAATTCCGCTGTGGGCGAACAGTCCTCAGCGAAACCGAAAAAAGCCGCAAAAGGGTCAACAATCAAGTCAGAGTCGAGACTGGCGATGGTCCGCCGGGCCCGCCGGATAAACCGCGAACTGGCCGAGGTCTATCCGTACGCCCATCCCGAGCTGGATTTTCGCAATCCGTTCGAGCTGCTGGTGGCGACGGTCCTGTCGGCCCAGACGACCGACCTCAGGGTCAATCAGACGACGCCCGCGCTCTTCGCGAAATATCCGACGCCCGAGGACATGGCGGCGGCCGTGCCGGAGGAGCTGGAGGCGGTCATCCGCCCGACGGGCTTCTTCCGTGCCAAGGCGAAGTCCCTCATAGGCCTCTCCACGGCTCTGCGCGACCGCTTCGACGGCGAGGTCCCCGGCCGGCTGGCGGATCTGGTGACGCTGCCGGGGGTGGGCCGCAAGACGGCGAATGTCGTTCTTGGCAATGCCTTCGGCGTCGCCGGTCTCACTGTCGACACGCACTTCGGCCGACTGGTCCGCCGCTGGAAGTGGACCGAGCAGGAGGACCCGGAGAAGGTCGAGGCGGAGATCGCCGCGATCTTTCCCAAGAGCGAGTGGACGATGCTCTCGCACCGGGTGATCTTCCACGGCCGCCGCATCTGCCACTCCCGTAAACCGGCCTGTGGCGCCTGCCCGATCGCGCATCTCTGCCCTTCGTACGGAGAAGGCGAGACGGATCCGGAGAAGGCGAGGAAACTCCTCAAGTACGAGATGGGCGGCTACCCGGGCCAGCGGCTGAGCCCGCCCGCCGACTACCCGGGCAAACCCGCCCCGCCGCTGGGCGCCGCATGAGGCTCCGTACCGGCCTCAAGCGGACGGCGGGATTCCGGCCGCATTGAGCACGCGGCGCAGCCGCACCGTATGAGGTCATGAAGCGGGACAGCTGCACAGGTGGAACACCGGCGTGAACGGGACAGGGGCAGGGGCACGAACGAGTGGAGCCGGACGAGGGCGGAACGATCCGGCCGATGGCAGGCGTTGTCCGACAGGGGTGCCTATGACGCGCGCTAAAGAGACCTACGACGACCGGGCGAGCGGGATCGCCGTCATCACCGACGGGCTGCCGGACTGGCTGCTGCCGGTCGTGAGCGCGGCGCGGACCGTGGCGCCGGAGCAGCTCAGCCGCTTTCTGCCGCCCGAGAGCGGCAGCGGGCGGCAGTCGGCCGTGCTCGTCCTCTTCGGCGAGGGCGAGCGGGGTCCCGAGCTGCTGCTCATGGAGCGCTCCAGCAGTCTGCGCTCCCATCCCGGACAGCCCTCGTTCCCCGGCGGCGCCCTCGACGCCGAGGACGGAGACCCGGCGGCCTCGGGACCGCTGCGGGCCGCGCTCCGGGAGGCCGAGGAGGAGACGGGTCTCGATCCCTCCGGGGTCCAGCTCTTCGGGGTGCTGCCCAAGCTGTACATCCCGGTGAGCGGCTTCGTGGTGACGCCCGTGCTCGGCTGGTGGCGCGCACCCACCCCCGTCGGTGTCGTGGACCCCGCCGAGACGGCCCGGGTCTTCACCGTGCCCGTGGCAGATCTCACGGACCCCGCCAACCGCGTGACCGCCCACCACCCCAGCGGTCACCAGGGCCCGGCCTTTCTGGTCGCTTCCGCCCTGGTCTGGGGCTTCACGGCCGGAGTGATCGACCGGATTCTGCATTTCGCCGGCTGGGAGCGGCCGTGGGACCGCGCCCGGCAGGTCCCGCTCGATTGGCGCCCATGACAGGCTGACGTACTGGCCCTTTCCAGGGCCGTGACAATGGCGGCCCCGGGAGGGGCCGCACCGGGCCCGGTCCCACCAGCTGGGCGGGCCCTCCGTACCGCCGGCCGGTCGATGTCGAGTCGATGTCGACCGGAGACGAATCCGCGAGGCAAGCGAGGCTATTGACGGTGAACGTGCTGGACATCCTGCTGCTGCTCGCCGCCGTGTGGTTCGCGATCGTCGGCTACCGCCAGGGATTCGTCGTCGGCATCCTGTCGGTGATCGGCTTCCTCGGCGGCGGTCTCGTCGCCGTCTATCTCCTCCCCGTGGTCTGGGCCAAGATGACCCAGGACTCGGAGGTCTCGACCACGGCCGCCGTCGTCGCGGTCGTCATAGTGATCGTCTGCGCCTCCGTCGGCCAGGCCTTCACCACTCACCTCGGCAACAAACTCCGCCGCTACATCACGTGGTCGCCCGCCCGCGCCCTGGACGCCACCGGCGGGGCGCTGGTCAATGTCGTGGCCATGCTGATAGTCGCCTGGCTGATCGGCTCCGCCCTCGCCGGCACCTCGCTGCCGACGCTCGGCAAGGAGGTCCGTAGCTCCAAGGTGCTGCTCGGGGTCTCCCAGGTGGCCCCCCGTCAGGCGTCGACCTGGTTCACGGACTTCTCCTCCGTGCTCGCCCAGAAGGGCTTCCCGCCGGTCTTCAGCCCGTTCGCCAATGAGCCCATCACCGAGGTCAGTGCCCCGGATCCGGCGCTCGCCGGCAGCCAGGTCGCGGCCGACGCCAAGAAGTCCATCGTGAAGGTCGTCGGTACGGCCCAGAGCTGCGGCAAGGTTCTGGAAGGCTCCGGATTCGTCTTCTCCGACCGCCGGGTGATGACCAACGCGCATGTGGTCGGCGGTGTGAACGAGCCCACGGTCCAGATAGGCGGCGAGGGACGGCTGTACGACGCCAAGGTCGTCCTCTACGACTGGCGGCGGGACATCGCCGTACTGGACGTGCCGAACCTCCCGGCGAAACCCCTCCAGTTCACCGGCTCCGACGCCGAGAGCGGCGACGGCGCGATCGTCGCGGGCTTCCCGGAGAACGGCGCGTACGACGTACGCTCCGCGCGTGTCCGGGGCCGCATCGACGCCAACGGGCCCGACATCTACCGCCGTAGTGAAGTCCGCCGCGATGTCTACTCGCTCTTCACCACCGTGCGCCAGGGCAACTCCGGAGGCCCGCTCCTCACCCCGGAGGGCAAGGTGTACGGAGTCATCTTCGCGCGATCGCTCGACGACCCCCAGACCGGCTATGCCCTGACGGTGGACGAGATCCGCGAGGACATCAGGCTCGGCCGGACGGCCAACCAGCAGATCGACACGCAGCAGTGCGCGTTGTAGAGGTCCTGTAGGCGCGCGGTCCGCTCCGGCGCGCGGTCCGCTTCGGCGAGGAAGCCCCGGTCGGTCCGGTCCGGGGCTTCCTCGCCGGAGCGTTCGCGTCTACGTACGCTGATGGCGGAGCCTGGCCGAGACCCAGCGGGCCCTGCGGCGGAGGATGAGGGAAATGCCGAGCCGGGGATCGTTGCCCTGATCTTCCGGGTGGCCCCTCTTGTGGGTGATCGGCCCGGAGGCCGAGCGGCGGTTGCGTGCTGCGTCACCGTAGTCGTGCGTCCAGCCCATACCCCGACGTTTTCCCGTGCCCCGTGGTCGGTAACCGCCCGGGACGGGGCCAATTGGCCTATGCGGGAGGCAATTGGCTGTTCGTAGGACAAGTGTTCGCGGGTCGGTGGACGGTTGTCAGCCGGAGCTGTGCCGACGCCGCCGGTCAAGGCCGGCAGCGGGACCGGGAGCAGGGTCCACGACCGGAGTCAGCGGTCCGGCTCCGGGTCCTTGAGCCAGTTGATGAGTTCCGAGGAGAACGCCGCCGGGTCCTCCTCGTGCGGGAAGTGCCCCAACCCGTCGAACAGCCGCCAGCGGTACGGCGCTTCCACGTACTCGGCCGACCCCGCCGTGCTGCGTGTCCGCATCGCCGGATCGAGGGACCCGTGCAGTTGGAGGGTCGGCACCCGCACCGGGCGCTTCATCCGCCGGTTGAACTGGATGCCGTCAGGCCGCGCCATCGACCGCACCATCCAGCGGTACGGCTCGATCGAGCAGTGCGCCGTCGACGGGATGGTCATCGCGCGCCGGTAGACGTCGATCGCCTCGTCGTCGGGGAGTCCGGGCCCTGACCACTCCCGGATCAACTGCCCCACCAGCGCCGCGTCGTCCGCCACGAGCTGACGTTCCGGCAGCCAGGGGCGCTGAAAACCCCAGATGTACGATCCGGCCCGGCTCTGCGAGAAGTCGGAGAGCATCGCCGAACGCCAGCGGCGCGGGTGCGGCATCGAGGAGACCGCGAGCCGGCGCACCAGCTTGGGCCGCATCACGGCGGCGGTCCAGGCGAGATAGCCGCCCAGGTCATGTCCGACGAGCGCGGCGTCGGGTTCCCCGAGGGAGCGCACCACGCCGGTGATGTCGAGTGCCAGGTTGGCGGGGTCGTACCCCCGGGGCGTACGGTCGCTGCCGCCCACACCCCGGAGATCCATGGCCACCGCCCGGTAGCCGGCGTCCGCCAGCGCCGTCAGCTGATGCCGCCAGGTCCACCAGAACTGGGGAAAGCCGTGCAGCAGCAGTACCAGCGGCCCGTCGCCCATCTCGGCGATGTGGAAACGGGCCCCGTTCGCCGCCACATCGCGATGGGTCCAGGGACCGTCAAGACGTACGGCCGAGGCCGGAGTCACGGCAGACGCGGAACCCGGCGCCGGGGCGGGTACCGGACCGGCGGCCGAACCCGGAGCCGAGCCAGGTGTCGAAGCGGATCTCGCACCAGGTGTCGAGCCGGGGGGCGCGCCGAAGGCCTTGCCGGGGATGTCGCCGGAGGTCCTGCCGGAGTCGGAATCGGGGGCGGTCATGCAGTCGAGCGTGCCACAGACTTGGTCTCTTCCCGGACCTGGCGGGGGTGAGGCTTCACGTTCTGGAGGACGGCCGCCGTTTCCTTGGCGGAGGCGATGCTCTTCTCCGGCGGCTTGACCTTCTTGAACTTCAGGACGGCGAGCCCGGCGAGCAGTCCGGCGAGCAGCAGGAACGCCGCGCCCACGATCAGGAACGACCAGGCGAGGCCGAGCCCCAGATTGTGGATCCCGTACGCGGCGGCGAAGCTCAGCACCGGCAGGGAGAACAGGGCGAAAACACCCGCGATGGTGAGGGCGCCGCCACCGACCGCGCCACGCTTGACGTCCTGTCGGATCTCGGCCTTGGCCAGGGCGATCTCGTCGTGCACCAGTGCGGACATCTCGGCGGTCGCTGCGGCGACCAGCTGTCCGACGCTGCGGTCGGCACTGACAACTTCGACCACCGTGCCGCTCCGGACAGCGCCGTCGGCGTGCTTACCGTGGTCGCTCATCGGTGACTCCCTCGTCTCGCTCTACTCGTCTACGGATCCGCTCGTCTACCGATCCGTTGTCAGATCATGCCGGACTGTCGTCGTCCTCGCGCGTTGCCCCCGCGTGTTCCGCCAGCCGGCGATGTTCGGCGGCCTTCGCCTCGTACAGCGAGGCCATGCGCAGGTGATACCCCGGATCGTCCTGCTCATAGACGTCGGGGATGCCGTCCTGATCCTCGTCGCGTTCCTCGTCCTCGTACAGCGCGCGGTACGTGCGAACGCGCAGTTTGAGCAGGACGCCGGAGAGGACTGCCGCGATCACCGAGCCCGTCAGCACCGCCGCCTTCACCTCGTCGGTGAGCGCGGGGTCCGTCGTGAAGGCCAGCTCGCCGATGAGCAGGGAGACCGTGAAGCCGATTCCGGCGAGAGAGGCGAGGGCGAAGACATCGGGCCAGCCGAGATCCTCGTTCAGTTCCGCCCGGGTGAAGCGCGCCGCCAGCCACGTGCCGCCGAAGATGCCGACCGCCTTGCCGACCACCAGTCCCAGTACGACCCCCAGGGTCTCCGGCCGGGTGAAGACCTGGCCGAGCGCGCTGCCGGAGACCGGGACACCGGCGGAGAAGAGGGCGAACAGCGGTACGGCCAGACCTGCCGAGAGCGGGCGCACCAGATGTTCGACGCGCTCGCCGGGAGACTGCTCCTCGCCTTCGCGACGGGTGCAGCGGAGCATCAGGCCCATCGCGACACCGGCGATGGTGGCGTGTACGCCGCTGTTGTACATCAGGCCCCAGATGACCAGGGCCAGCGGAACGTACACGTACCACCCGCGCACGCCCTTTCTCAGCAGCAGCCAGAAGAGGGCCAGGCCGGCGAACGCGCCGCCGAGCGCCGCGAAGTTCAGATCGCTGGTGAAGAAGATGGCGATGATCAGGATCGCGAAGAGATCGTCGACGACCGCGAGGGTCAGCAGGAAGGCGCGCAGCGCGGAGGGCAGTGAGGTGCCGATGACCGCGAGGACGGCGAGCGCGAACGCGATATCGGTGGCGGTGGGGACGGCCCAGCCGCCCAACGACCCGCCGCCCACGCTGTTGACCAGCACATATACGAGTGCGGGCGCGACCATTCCGGACAGCGCGGCTATGACGGGAAGCGCGGCGGCCCTGGGATCGCGCAACTCACCGGCCACCAGCTCGCGCTTGAGCTCGATGCCGGCGACGAAGAAGAAGATCGCGAGGAGACCGTCGGCCGCCCAGTGCTGTACGGAGAGGTCGAGGCCGAGCGCGGCAGGTCCGGCGTGGAAGGCGCTCACGGATGCGTAGCTGTCGCTCAGCGGGGTGTTCGCCCAGATCAGGGCCGCGAGGGCGGCGATGAGCAGGAGTACTCCACCGACGGTCTCGGTACGCAGCGCGTCCGCGAGGTAGTTCCGTTCGGGCAGCGGGAGACGGCCGAGGAACTTACGCGAGGTCGGAGTGGGCGCGGGCACGAGGAGGACCTCCGGGGCGGTGAGGCGGACATGACGCATCGCATGCCGACCAGACTTCCCGGCGCACCCAGAATCACTTGTGGTGTTGTGGACCTGCTTGACGCTGTTGGCGTTCCTGCTGCCGTTGACGCGTTGTTTACCTTACCCGGGGTGCGTGGGGGATGTTTCGGGTGATTTTCACTTTAGGGGCGGAGCGGTACAAGCGCGGGCCGGACCGGCGCAGGCCGGGACGGACAGGGAGCGGGGCACCCGGTGCGCCCCGCTCCCTTGCCTGCCGCCGCTGCGGCTGCCGCTTGACCGGTCGCTCAGTCGTCGCTGCTCGCGCTGGGCAGCTGACTCTGGATGAGATCCATGACGGACGCGTCGGTGAGGGTGGTGACATCGCCGAGCTCGCGGTTCTCCGCGATGTCCCGCAGGAGGCGCCGCATGATCTTGCCGGAGCGGGTCTTGGGCAGCTCCGCGACCGGAAGGATCCGCTTGGGCTTGGCGATCGGGCCGAGCGCGGTGCTCACGTGGTTGCGCAACTCGGCCACCAGGCCGTCATCGACAGTGGCGGTGCCGCGCAGGATGACAAAGGCGACGATGGCCTGGCCGGTGGTCTCGTCGGCCGCGCCGACGACAGCGGCTTCGGCGACCTTGGCATGGGAGACGAGAGCGGATTCGACCTCGGTGGTGGAGATGTTGTGGCCGGAGACCAGCATCACGTCATCGACCCGGCCCAGCAGCCAGATGTCGCCGTCGTCGTCCTTCTTGGCGCCGTCCCCGGCGAAATACGTACCTTCGAAGCGGGACCAGTACGTGTCGATGAACCGCTGGTCGTCGCCCCAGATCGTGCGCAGCATCGAGGGCCAGGGCTCGGTCAGGACGAGATAGCCGCCGCCCCCGTCGGGCACCTCGTGGGCCTCGTCGTCCACCACGGTCGCGGAGATCCCGGGCAGGGCGCGCTGGGCGGAGCCCGGCTTGGTCTCGGTCACGCCCGGCAGCGGGGAGATCATCATGGCCCCGGTCTCGGTCTGCCACCAGGTGTCCACGATCGGCGTCTTGCCGGCGCCGATGTTCTCGCGGTACCAGATCCACGCTTCCGGGTTGATCGGCTCGCCGACCGACCCCAGCACGCGCAGGGAGGTCAGATCGAACTTGGCGGGGATGTCGTCGCCCCACTTCATGAACGTACGGATCGCGGTCGGCGCCGTGTAGAGGATCGTCACCCCGTACTTCTGCACGATCTCCCAGAACCGCCCCTGGTGCGGGGTGTCGGGGGTGCCTTCGTACATGACCTGGGTGGCGCCGTTGGCCAGCGGCCCGTACACGATGTACGAGTGGCCGGTCACCCAGCCGACGTCGGCCGTGCACCAGTACACGTCCGATTCGGGCTTGAGGTCGAAAACGGCGTGGTGGGTGTAGGCCGTCTGGGTGAGATAGCCGCCCGAGGTGTGCAGGATGCCCTTCGGCTTACCCGTCGTGCCCGAGGTGTAGAGGATGAAAAGCGGGTGCTCCGCCCCGAACGCCTCCGGGGTGTGCTCCGGGGACTGATGGCCCACGATGTCGTGCCACCACACGTCCCGTGCATCGTCGAAGGCGGTGTCCTGGCCCGTACGGCGCACCACCAGCACATGCTCGACCTGCGGGCACTTGGCGACGGCCGCGTCGATGGCCGGCTTGAGCGCGGTCGGCTTGCCCCGGCGGTAGCCGCCGTCGGCGGTGATGACCAGTTTGGCGTCCGCGTCCTGGATACGGGAGGCGACGGCATCGGCCGAGAAGCCGCCGAACACCACGGAGTGCGGGGCACCGATCCGGGCGCAGGCCAGCATGGCGATCGCGGCCTCGGGGATCATCGGCAGGTATACGGCGACCCGGTCGCCCTTGCGTACGCCCAGTTCGGTGAGCGCGTTGGCGGCCCGGGACACCTCGTCCTTGAGCTCCGCGTAGGTGATCGCGCGGCTGTCGCCCGGCTCGCCCTCGAAGTGGATCGCGACGCGGTCGCCGTGGCCGGCTTCCACATGGCGGTCGACGCAGTTGTAGGCGACGTTCAGCTCGCCGTCGGCGAACCACTTCGCGAAGGGAGGGTTCGACCAGTCCAGTGTCTCGGTCGGCTCGGTGACCCAGGTGAGCCGCCTCGCCTGCTCGGCCCAGAAGCCAAGCCTGTCCGCCTCGGCCCGCTCGTACGCCTCCGCCGTCACATTGGCGTGCGCGGCCAGCTCGACCGGCGGCGCGAACCGCCGTTCTTCCTTGAGCAGGTTGGAGAGGGAAGAGGGTTCGTTCATAGTGGCGGCTCCCGATAGCGGCTTGTGGTGTAGACCAATAGTCCAGATGCTCAAGTACCAACAAGGGCAGGTCAACCCCCACCGATCCTGGCACTTACGACGCGACGGGTACAGCGTTCGGGCGGGTTGTCGGGAACGCGGGTCGAGGTCAGGGCTGAATTCTTCACGGCTTTCCCGGCGGACGGCGTCGAGAGGTGACCCGTGCTGCTCGACGATGCCGCCGGGTAGCTGCCAGGGGGCGCCTTGGCAGGGTGAACGATGAGCAGGCTGTCGCCCGGACCGGTGATCAGCACGACGCCGGGGCACGGGGTGACCGGGTGTCGGTGCTGGCATGGCTCGGACCTTCTGTGGTGCCGGGGCCGGCGCTGGGCGGTAGGGCCACGTAGGCGGCCCTCGGTCCGTGCGCCCGCCGGGGATTGCGGGACAGCCCTTAGGTCCTGACCGCGGTGCACTGCGGCGCGGGTCCTTCCCGGTAATGGGACGCGCCATGGGGTGTCACCTCCGTAACGATCTCCGGTCCCGGCCGCACCAAGTCGATCTTCTTTGGAGGATGAGGGTGTGGAGATTGCCGAGCTTGTTCTCAAATACCTGGAGGCCGTGATCTGGCCTGTTACGACGTTCGGCCTTGTGTGGGGTTTACGTGCGTATCTACGTGAGGCCTTTGGCCGCTTGACGCGGCTGGAAACCCCATTCGGAGCTGCCGACTTCGAAGTTGATGCGCGGCGCATACGTGAGCGTGCTGACGAGTTGGTTCCCCCGGAGCCAGAGTTGGCGCCGCCGCCCCTCAGTCCCGCCCAGGCCCCGGTGGACCCTCGGAGCCAGGATCAGAGCCCGGCGCGAGGGGCGGCGCCGCAGAGGCCGCCGGCGGGGGAGCCGTCGTACGGGTACCCGTATCCGGCGCCCGCCCCACTGCTTCCCCCGGCGCCCGCCCCGGCGCCCGCGTACGGCTACCCCCAGCCTGGCTACGGCTATCCGCAACCTGCCCACGCGGGCGCACCGGCGCCGTACGCCCAGACGCCTGCCCCGTACGGTCGGACTCCACAGCCCGTCACCCATCGGCTTTCCTCATGGACTGACGGAGCGGCAGGGCTGACCGGATGGATGGAGCAATTGGCCGACGCCGGGAATGTCGTGCCGACATCTCCCGTGGCGGCGATCGTCATCGCGTGGAACACAGTTCGCCGCCTGGCCGAGGAGGTGCTTCCTGTGTCGTTCGTGGGGCCGGCGTCTGACAGACAGAGAAACCTGATACACGAGATGGAGCGGATGGATATGCCGCCGGAGTCTCTGGAGCTGTTCAGGGAGCTGGGAAGACTTCATGATCGAGCTACCCAAGGCGACGAACTTGCCACAAAGAAAGCTGCGCTCGATTTCGTGAACGCTGCTTGGTCTCTGTGCCGTCAAATTCATCCGCCTCGCCACGCTGCGGCATAACCGCAGGTCAAAGGGGCATTCTTCCCTCTCTTTCTTGAGCAGGTTGGCCAGGCTTTCGCTGCTCACGACATCTCCCTTTCCCAGGGCGTCCTATGCGTCCCCGGCTAGCTCATCAGGCGCATGCCCGGGTGGCAGGTGACAGCTTGAGGCGGTGGTTCGGGCTTCGGGGCGTGCTGTCCGGTTCGACGGAGAACGGCCCTCTTCCCCGGGGCAGATGAGGAAGGGGGCCACACACTCTCACGGACGCGGTACGGGACCGGTTCAGGCGCGCGACTCCTCCAACGCGGTCGGGGAGACCCGGTTGAACACCTCCTCCTCCCCGCCGTGGTCGTCGCTGGACCCGACGCCGTCCGCCAGCAGATACGCCTGGGCCTCGCCGACGTGGAAGTACATCCCGTGAAGCTCCAGCGTGCCCTCGGCCAGTCTGCGCGCCACCGACTCATGAGCCCGTAGATGCTCCAACTGCTGGATCACATTGGTCAGACAGAGCTGCTCGACCGCGTCGACGGGCAGCCGCCCGGCGATCCTGGCCCAGGAATGGTGTCGGCTCCTCATCCGCTCCAGGCTGGGCAGCCCGTGGCGCAGCCACCGCCGCAATGGTGTCGGCTCGGATGCCGGTGTGAGCGCCTGTGGCTCGGGCGTGTTCAACAGGGCCTGCATCGCGCCGCATCCCGAATGCCCGCAGACGGTGATGGACTCCACCCGCAACACCTCGACCGCGTACTCGATGGCGGCGGCCACCGAATCGTCCGCACCGACCGCCCCCGGCAGCGGCACCAGATTGCCCACATTCCGTACGGTGAAGAGGTCACCCGGGCCGCTGGATGTGATCATGCTCGTGACCAGTCGGGAGTCGGCGCAGGTGAGGAAGAGCTGCGACGGGCGCTGCCCTTCGCGCGCCAGCCGCTCCAGCTCGCCTCGCACCAGCGGAGCCGTATGGCGCTGGAAGGAGCTGAGCCCGCTGGCCAGTTGACGGCTGCCCGACGTACGAGCCGCGCCGCCCGCCCCGTCGCCGCCCACGCGGTGTCCGCCCTCAGCCCGCCCATTGTCGGTCTCTTGGCCCCCGGACCGCGCACCGTCGGTCCTCGCCCCGCCGCTCTGTGCGCAGTGGTGGTTGCGCCACGGGGTCCAGGGCCGGCAACAGGCATGGGACTTCGGGGCGGGCTCGGCGATCCTGGCCCCCGCCGGGCTGGTGAACTCGGCCGTACGGCCCCGGGCGGTGTGCGCGGTCTGCCAGTCACGCAGGGCCTCGTGCGCCGCGTGATCCATGAAGGACCCGTCGAGTTCGACGACACAGTCGGCGTCCTGAGGTACCTGATGCAGGGTCCGGGTGAGCCTCGGCACCGCGAGAAACGTCAACTGGCCACGGACCCGCACACGGTGGACACCGCCTCGTTCCTCCGCCGTGATCCGCGTCCTGGTGAGCCGGTGCAGCGCCACCGCGACAGCCACCGCGATCCCGATGAGGACTCCTTCCAGCACGCCGGTGAGCAGCACGGCGGTCAGTGTGGCCGCGTACACCAGCATTTCGCGGTTCCGCCGCACGCTGCGCAGACGCGTGAGATTCACCATCTGGACCCCGACGACCATCACCAGCGCGGCCAGGGCAGCCAGCGGGATCAGATCGAGCACGGGCACCAGCAGCAGGGCCGCGACCGCGATCCACAGGCCGTGCAACATCGTGGAGTGCCGGCTCACACTGCCCGCGGCCACGTTCGCGGCGCTGCGCACGGCGACCCCGGTGACGGGCAGTCCGCCGAGCGCGCCGGACAGGACGTTCCCCGCGCCCTGTCCGGACAGCTCCCGGTCGAGGCGGGCCCGTGGGATCTGGACGCGCGGGTCCTTGCGCGCGGCGATCAGCTTGTCCACGGCGACCGCGGACAGCAGTGATTCGACGCTGCCGACCAAGGTGACGGTGAGGACGGCGGCGAGCAGCCCGAGCACCGGCCCTTCCGGCAGCTCGGGCAGTGCGTGGCTGCGCCAGGACGGCAGATGGACTCGCTCCAGGTCGATCCCGACGAGGGCGGCGACGGCGGTCGCGACGACCACCGCGGCGAGCGCGGCCGGGAGCTTGCGCACAACCCGGCCCACGCGCCCGGCAATTCGCGGCCAGCCGAGAAGCACGGCGACGGTCAGGGCGCTCACGGAGACCGCCCCCGGGTGCAGATCGGCCAACTGGGCGGGAAGCCCTCGCACATTGTCGACAGCGGAGCTCTGAGGTGAGCCGCCGAGCACGATATGGAGTTGGGCGAGGGCGATCGTGAGGCCGATGCCGGCGAGCATGCCGTGCACGATGGCCGGACTGACGGCGAGCGCCGAACGCGCCACTCTCAGCGCCGCGAGAGCGAGTTGAGCGAGGCCGGCGCAGATGGTGATGGCGCAGGTCGTGCGCCAGCCGTACCGCTGGATCAGGTCGGCCGTGATGACGATGAGCCCGGCCGCGGGGCCACTGACCTGGAGCGGCGCTCCGCCCAGCCGGCCGACGACCAGACCGCCGACGGCGGCGGCCACCAGCCCCGCCTGAAGTGGCGCCCCGGTGGCGAGCGCGATGCCCAGGGAGAGCGGCAACGCGATCAGGAAGACGGAGATCGAAGCGGAGAGATCGGCGCCGGCGATCCGGAACCCACGGCCGCCCGGAGGCGGGTCGTGCGGTCGGAGGAAGCGTGAGATGCGCGAAGTGAGTGTGCGCGGCGAATCCGTCGCGGTTTCGGCGTGGGCGGTCCGAGACGTGTGGTCGGTGCGGGTGGGGATGCAGGCAGACATATTTCCCGTCTCCTCCGGGGCGGCGCGGTCGCGAAATGTGGGTCGCGGCCGTGGGACACGGCATGCAGTGGCGGGACACTTATTCAAGTCCAGGTAAATGGATCGTAATGGAGAGTAAAGAATCTGGCTGTCCATTCGGGGCAAATGGTCCAATCATTCACTCGGGCTGGTGATTAGTAATTTCTTACGGCTTGTCATTTCTTCTTCTAATCGGTCTCGGTGCGACGTTGTTGGCGCTCGGCGCCGGCCGGCACATCGCCGCTCGGCACTTCGGTACCGAAACCTGAAGGAAGAGGTGGGCGGATGCTGGCCGCCACAAAGAGAATCGCCTTCGGCGCGGCCGTCATGGCGCTCGCCGTCGGCGTTGCCGGATGTTCCGGTGCGCCGGATGCCCAGAAGGGCGCGCACGGGGCGAACAAGAAGGCCCCCGAGGCGCCCAAGAACGTGGTACGGCTCATCGGCGACGGCTCGACGGCATTCACCGGTGTCCAGCCGCACCTGACCAAGCCGCAGCGCCTGAAGCCCGGTCAGAAGCCTCCGCAGTTCGTGGTGTTCTCGTGGGACGGCGCAGGCGAGGACAGCCAGAAACTCTTCTCCCACTTCCGTGACGTGGGCAAGAAGTACAACGCGACGATGACGTACTTCCTGAGCGGCGTCTATCTGCTCCCCGAGGAGAAGGCGAAGATGTACGACCCGCCCCAGCACTCGCCGGGCAGCTCGGACATCGGTTTCAATGACACGCAGGGAATCAAGGACACCCTGCGGGAGCTACGCGGTGCCTGGCGCGACGGGAACGAGATCGGCACCCACTTCAACGGCCACTTCTGCGGCAAGGAGGGTGGCGTCGGCACCTGGTCCGTAGATGAGTGGAAGAGCGAGATCAACCAGGCCAAGTCCTTTGTGAAAGGCTGGAAGACCAATGCCGGTCTGAAGAACGAGGCCCCGTTGCCCTTCGATTACGACAAGGAGATGGTCGGCGGTCGCACCCCCTGCCTGGAAGGGCAGAAGAACATGATGCTGGCCGCTCGGACGATGGGATTCCGCTATGACTCCAGCGGCATCGGCAATCAGGTCTGGCCCAAGAAGAAGGAAGGCCTCTGGGACATTCCACTGCAACTGGTTCCGGTGCCCGGCCGCGAATTCGAGACTCTCTCGATGGACTACAACTTCATGTACAACCAGTCGGGGACGGTCAAGGGCGACCCGTCGCAGCACGAGTACTGGGGCAACCAGATGCGTGACGGCCTGCTCGAGGCCTTCGACCGCGCACACAAGGGCAACCGCGCCCCGCTGATCATCGGGAACCACTTCGAGTCCTGGAACGGCGGCACCTACATGCGCGCCATCGAAGAGACCATGAAGACGGTCTGTACGCAGAAGGACGTGCGGTGCGTGTCGTTCCGCGAACTCGCCGACTGGCTGGACGTGCAGGACCCGGGGACCCTGAAAAAGCTGCGCGGTCTCGGCGTCGGCCAGGCGCCCAAGGGCGGATGGCCGTCGTTCACCGCCGCCGTGGCCGCGGCTTCCCCCGCGGCCACGGCGGGCCGGCCCGCCGCCCATGCCAAGCAGCACTGACGGCGCCGGAGCCGTACCTCAGGACGGCTGAGGTACGGCGAGTGCCTCGCTGAGAACGAAGTCGGGGTCGACCTGTGTGGCCAGGTCGACACCCGTCTTCGCGTTGCCCCAGCTCTCCGCGTTCCTGAGATGGAAGTGGATCATCTGCTGCGTGTACGTCTCCCAGTCGCGGTCCTCGTACGAGTCCTCGGCCGCGTCCTGAAGGGTCTGGAGCGCGCAGCGATTGTCCGCCTCCAGCAACTCGAAGCGGGCGGGCCTGCCCTTCTCCATTTCCCTGACCCAGTCGGAGTGCCCCACCGCGACGAGCAGGTCGTCGCCCACTTCCGTACGGAGGAAGTCCAGGTCGTCCGGGCCCTGCACCTTGTTGCCGACGACCTTCAGCGAGACCCCGAAGTCCCGTGCGTACTCCTTGTACTGGCGGTAGACGGAGACACCCTTGCGCGTGGGCTCGGCCACCAGGAACGTCATGTCGAACCGGGTGAACATCCCGGAGGCGAAGGAGTCCGAGCCGGCCGTCATGTCGACCACCACGTACTCGTCGGGCCCGTCGACCAGATGGTTGAGGCACAGCTCGACCGCGCCGACCTTGGAGTGGTAGCAGGCCACCCCGAGGTCGGACTCGACGAAGGGGCCGGTGGCCATCAGACGGATCTCGCCGTCGTCCAGCCGCACGGTGCGGGCGCAGGCGTCGTACACGGGATTGGACTCATCGACCCGGAGCAGCCGCGATCCGTCACCCGGCGGTGTCGTTTTGATCATCGCCTCGACGGAACTGATGCGCGGGTTGCTGCCCCGCAGGTAGTCCTTGATCAGCGGAAGGTGCGCACCCATCGCGGGCAGCGCGGCGGATTCCGCCTCATCGAGACCGAGCGCGGCCCCCAGGTGCTGGTTGATGTCGGCGTCCACCGCGATGACGGGAGCCTCGTTGGCGGTCAGGTGGCGGATGAAGAGCGAGGACAGCGTGGTCTTGCCGCTGCCGCCCTTGCCCACGAAAGCGATCTTCATGTTCACGTAGGGTAGTAGCTCTCTCGCTCAAGGTGATGTTCTTCGGTGAAGAAGACCACTCCAAGGTGGGGCGTGCGCCGTGGGCGCGTAGCCTCCTTACCTATGAGTACGACTGCCTCTGACGCCTCCTCCGCACCGCGGCCGGAGGACCCCCTGGTCACGCTGGCCTCCCTGCCGGGGGTTCCCGACGTGGTGGATTCCGTACGTAAGGCCGTCGACCGTGTCTATGGGCACCGGGTGATGCGGCGCCGCAGCAACGAGGTCACCTCGGAAGCGGCCTTGCGTGCCGCGCGGGGATCCGCGGCGCTGTCCGGTGCCGACTGGGCACTCGAAGAGGTGCGCCGTCGCAGCGACTTCGGCTCGGAAGCCGAGGCCCGTACGGTCGGCGCGGCCTTGCGGCTGAACGCCGAAGCCGGCCAACTCCTTTCCGTCTGGGGTCAGTCGCCGTTGCGTGTGCTGGCGCGACTGCATCTCGTGGCCGCGGGGGGCGCGGGCGTCTCCGACGAGAGGGTGGGGCGGCCCCGGCTGTCGGGCGAGCCGGTTGTCGAGGTGCCGGGGGTGGACACCGCCGGGCCGCTGACCGAGGCTCCGCTGCCGGAGGCGGACGAGGTGGCGGGGCGGCTGGAGGGGCTCTCTGGGCTGGTGCGCGCGACAAGTGCGGCGCCCGCGTTGGTGACGGCAGCCGTGGTGCACGGCGAGCTACTGGCGCTGCGCCCCTTCGGTTCGTACAACGGGCTGGTGGCTCGGGCGGCCGAGCGGGTCGTCCTGGTCGGGAGCGGTCTCGATCCCAAGTCCATCTGCCCGGCGGAGGTCGGCCACGCGGAACTGGGACGCGCGGCGTACGCGGCCGCGTTCGACGGCTATCTGTCGGGGACTCCGGACGGTATGGCGGCGTGGATCACCCACTGCGGGCGCGCGGTCGAGTTGGGTGTGCGGGAGTCGACGGCCGTCTGTGAGGCGCTACAGCGCGGCGCCGCCTGAACGCGGTTGCGGCGGCACCGTGACCGGCGCCGCCGCTGACACGTCCACGGAGTTACCAAGCGTCCTCGTGATTTTGCCCATCAGGTCGGGTGCTTCGCCCGTCACCTGGTGCGGCTGGCCCGTAATCGACGGGTCGACGTCGCGTGGGTACTCCGCTTTCATGCTCGGTCCGTGGGGCCTGATGCGTTAACTGGTGATCCTCTCGGATGTCCTTGGTCTCGCGGGCCGTTGAGTCCTTTCTACTCTTCCGTGACGGTATGCGGAACCCCTGGCCTCACTTCTTTACTTTTAGGTTCAAACAGGGCTAAAGCGCTCATGTGCTTTCCCGTCACCGTGGTCTGCCCCGGCGGGTGCCGTTCAGACGTGCGTGGACTGGCGGCGCCGACTGGCGTACCAGACGAGGCCGGCTGTCGCTGCCGCCGCTCCCACCGCGGCCGCAGCGACCAGTGCCGGGCGGGGCGGCATGGAGAAGGCGGGCAACCGCTGCTTGAGCCGAACGGGCCGGTTGAAGACGAGAATCGGCCATTCCCGCGCCATCGCCTCCCGCCGCAGCGCGCGGTCCGGGTTCACCGCGTAGGGGTGGCCGACGGAGCTGAGCATGGGCACGTCGGTGATGGAGTCGCTGTACGCGTAGCAGCGGGAGAGGTCGTACCCCTCGGACTCGGCGAGCGCCTTGACGGCCTCGGCCTTGGTCGGGCCATAGGCGTAGTACTCGACCTCGCCCGTGAAGCAGCCGTCGGCGCCGACGACCATCCGGGTGGCCACGACCCGGTCGGCGCCCAGGAGCTCGCCGATCGGCTCGACGACCTCCGCCCCCGAGGTGGAGACGATCACGACATCGCGGCCGGCGGTGTGGTGTTCTTCGATGAGGGACGCGGCCTCGTCGTAGATGATCGGGTCGATCAGGTCGTGCAGAGTCTCGGCGACGATTTCTTTGACCTGCTGGACGTTCCAGCCCTTGCAGAGCGCCGAGAGATACTCCCGCATCCGCTCCATCTGGTCGTGATCGGCACCTCCGGCGAGGAAGACGAACTGCGCGTATGCGGTGCGCAGTACGGCGCGACGGTTGATCAGGCCGCCTTGGTAGAACGACTTGCTGAAGGTCAACGTCGATGACTTCGCAATGACCGTCTTGTCCAGGTCAAAGAAGGCTGCTGTGCGCGGCAAGGAGTGGTTTTCCACGAGGCCGAGCATATGCGCCCACCATTCGGCGTAAGGTGTGGCGCGTGGGTTTGCCTGAGAAGGCTCTCGGGTACACCATGGAAGTCACGGATCGTTCGCGACCGTGCTAACCCGGTCCGGCTCCTCCCCCCCCGAGTCGGCCGTGGGGACGACCCCCGCTCTCCCCCCCGGCGGGGGTCGTCGCATGTCCGGACGCGTTTTCGGCTCTCGAAACCGGCGGTCCTCCCTCCTTCTGTGCGTTGAGTGCGGCGACCTCTCGGCAAGCATGCCCGTGACTGTACGTAGTCGATGCACTGCTCTCCGGAAGTCACCGGTATGAGCTGCCGGGATATTCACAAGTGGCGAGTTGTCCACAGTTTTCGAGCAAGATCCACACGATTTCCCGTTCCGCTGCACGGTGATTCCGGCCGCGAAGTTCGCGGAAGCCGGAATCACGGATACCGGATCACTTCGAGATCGCCGAGAGAAGCGCTCACGGATCCGGATCCAAGCAGAGAAAGGGGCGAAGATCGTGGCTGGATCCATGACTTCCGATCGTTCACAAGTGGCGGACGACCGCCGGATCGGACCGTTGATCGTCACCGAGGATGTGGAGTTGCTCGACGATCTGCTGAGGCTGTGTGCCGCGGCGGGAGCCGAGCCGGAAGTGCATCACGCCGTGCCGGAGCGGAAAGGGTGTTGGGAGGACGCTCCGATGGTCCTCGTCGGGGACGACGCGGCGTCCCGCTGCCGCGGCGCCACTCGTCGGCGGGGCGTGATGCTCGTCGGACGGGACCAGGACGACCCGGACGTATGGCGGCGGGCGGTCGAGATCGGCGCCGACTGCGTGCTGCGGCTGCCCGACGCGGAGAGCTGGCTCGTCGACCGGATCGCGGACGCGGCCGAGGGGGTGGGCGAGCAGGCGCTCACCGTCGGCGTGATCGGTGGCCGGGGTGGCGCCGGGGCCTCGACACTGGCCTGTGCGCTGGCCGTCACTTCGGCCCGAGCCGGGCGACGCACGATGCTCATCGACGGCGATCCGCTCGGTGGCGGGCTCGATGTACTGCTCGGCGGCGAGCAGGCGGAAGGCAGACGGTGGCCGGATTTCGCCGCTTCCAGAGGGCGGGTGGCGGGCGGTGCGCTGGAGGAGTCGCTGCCCCGCCTCCATGAGCTGCGGGTGCTCAGCTGGGATCGTGGAGATTCGGTGGTCATCCGGCCGGAGGCCATGAGGTCCGTGCTCGCGGCGGCCCGCAGGCGCGGCGGCGTCGTGGTCGTGGATCTCCCGCGCCGCGTCGACGAGGCCGCGGCGGAGGCCCTGGCCCAGCTGGATGTGGGGTTGCTGGTGGTGCCCGCCGAGTTGCGTGCCGTCGCGGCGGCGGGCCGGGTGGCCTCGATGGCGGGCATGGTGATCAAGGACCTGCGGGCGGTGGTCCGCGGTCCGTATGCGGCCGGGCTGGACGAGCGGTGGATCGCCGATGCGCTCCGGCTGCCACTGGTGGGCGAACTGCCTTTGGAACCCGGCCTGTCGGAGGACCTGGATGGCGGGGCACCGCCGGGATCCCGTGCGAGAGGGCCACTGGCCGCGTTCTGCACGGACTTCTGGGAGCGGGCCCTGGCCGGGGACGGAAGCGTGGCGTCGTGAGCGCCGGGACGAAGGCGGGCGGGCTGCTCGACGCCGTACGGCAGCGGCTCGCGGAGAGCGGGTCGGACCCGACACCCGCCCGGGTGGCGGCGGCCTTACGGGCCCAGGGGCGGCTGCTGGGCGATACGGAAGTGCTCGGTGCGGCAGAGGAGTTGCGGTGCGAGCTGGTCGGGACGGGCCCGCTGGAGCCCCTGCTCGCCGACCCCTCGGTGACGGACGTGCTGGTCTCCGCACCCGACCGGGTGTGGGTGGATCGGGGCGGCGGTCTTGAGCTCACCGCCGTGTCGTTCCCCGACGCAGCCTCCGTACGGAGGCTGGCGCAGCGGCTCGCGGCCGTGGCGGGCCGCAGGCTGGACGACGCCCGGCCCTGGGTGGACGCCCGGCTGCCCGACGGGACGAGGATGCACGCGGTGCTGCCACCGGTGGCGGTCGGTTCGACCTGTCTGTCGCTGCGGGTGGTACGTCCCAAGGCTTTCTCGCCTGCGGAACTGACCGAAGCGGGGACGGTGCCGCCAGGCGGGGAGCGACTGCTTCGGGCACTGATCGAGGCCCGGTTGTCGTTCTTGATCAGCGGGGGGACCGGCACGGGTAAGACGACACTCCTGTCCACTCTGCTCGGCCTGGTCGGGGACCGCGAGCGGATCGTACTGGCCGAGGATTCGGCGGAGTTGAGGCCCGACCACCCGCATGTGGTGCGGCTGGAGGGCCGGCCGGCCAACCAGGAGGGCGCCGGCCTGGTGACGCTGCGGGACCTGGTCCGTCAGGCGCTGCGCATGCGACCGGACCGACTGGTCGTCGGAGAGGTGCGAGGCCATGAAGTCACCGAGTTGCTGGCGGCCTTGAACACGGGGCACGAGGGAGGCTGCGGGACTGTTCATGCCAATGCGGCGGCGGACGTGCCCGCCCGGCTGGAGGCCCTGGGGACGGCGGCGGGGCTCGACAGGGCAGCGTTGCACAGCCAGTTGGCGGCCGCGCTGTCGGTTGTGATCCATCTCGTACGGGACCGTGACGGGCGGCGGCGGATCGCTGAGGTGCATGTGCTGGAGCGGGACGCCGCGGGGTTGGTGGTGCCGGTGCCCGCGTTGCGCTGGGGTGCCGACGGATTCGCGTACGAGCGGGGCTGGCCGCGGTTGCTGACGCTGCTCGGGGGTGCGCTGTGACGACGACCCTCGTGGCGGCCTCCGCCTGCGCGGCGGCGCTCTGTGCGGGAGGTGTGGCCTGGCTGACGGCAGGTCAGGAGCGCGGTCTTCGGCGGGCCAGGATGCTGATCGCGGACGGCGCCGCGGTGGAGAGCGTCGTGCCGGGGGCCCCGCCGTGGGAGCGGTGGCTGCCGAGGGCCCGTGGATGGGCACGGAAGGTGCGGGAAGAGTGGCTCTGCCTTCCGGTGGCGGTCGTGCTCGCGGTGCTCGGCGAGTCGGCCCTGCCGCTCGTCGGGGGCGCGCTGGCGGTGCCGTTGGTGAGACGGCGGCTGAAGGCCAGGGAGACGAGAAGGGTGCGAGAGCGGAGGGGCGACGGGATCGTCGCGCTGTGCGGCGCGACTGCGGCGGAGTTACGGGCCGGCCTCCAGCCCGTACAGGCCCTGCTGGCCGCCACGAGGGCCACCGGTGGCCTGGGAGGCGCGGAGGCCGCCGTGCTGGCCGCGGCGCGGTTCGGTGGGGACGTCCCCGGTGCGTTGCGGCAGGCGGCGCGTGAGCCGGGAGCTGACGGCCTCGTGGGGCTTGCGGCCTGCTGGCGGGTGTCCGTGGACGGCGGAGCGGGGCTCGCGGACGGCCTGGACCGCCTGGAATCCGCGCTGCGGGCGGAGAGAGACCAACAGGAAGGGTTACGGGCCCAGCTGGCGGGCGCCTGGTCGACGGTCGTCGTGCTCGCGCTGCTCCCGGTGGTGGGGCTGGCGATGGGCTGGGCACTGGGCGCGGATCCACTGCGCGTGCTGTTGCACACCCCGGCGGGTCTGGGGTGCCTGGCGGTGGGCGGGCTGCTGGAAGGCACGGGCCTGTGGTGGGCCGCGCGGATCGTGCGGATCGGGGAAGCGTCATGACCGGGCTCTCCGCCCACAGCCTGTGGACGGTGGCCCCGGTGCTCGCTGTCGTCGGGTGCCTGGCCCTCACGGTGGCGGCCGGGCGGCGCGAACGGCGGGTGCGTGGGCGGCTGATGGAGCTGTCGGCGGCCGATCGCGGACGACGGCAGCAGGGGCGGCGGCCGTCCCGGGAGACGCGGACGTGGGCGCGACATTGGGGTCCGCCGCTGGGAGCGGCGGTCACCGGATGGGTCCTCGTCGGCGGAGTGGCCGGCTGGGCGGTGGGGCTCGCGGGCGCCTACGGGGTCCGCCGGTGGCTGCGTACCAGGAAGCCCGACGACCGGACGGGGATCGAGGAGGCGGCGCGTCAGCTGCCGCTCGCCGCCGACCTGCTGGCCGCCTGTGTCGCGGCCGGGGCGGGACCGCGTGAGGCCGCGGAGGCGGTCGGTGAGTCGCTCGGCGGTCCTGTCGGCGATCAACTGGCGCTGACTGCCGCGGAGCTCCGGCTCGGCGGCGAACCGGCAGAGGCGTGGGGGCGCCTCGGCGAGATACCTGGTGCGGCGGGGCTGGCCCGCTGTCTGGAGCGTGCCGGGTCCTCCGGAGCGCCGGCGGCGGAGCCGGTGTCCCGGCTGGCCGAGGGCTTCCGGGGGGAGCGGTCCCGGGCCGCCCTTGCCAGGGCCCAGCGGGCCCAGGTGTTGATCACCGGCCCGGTGGGGCTGTGCTTCCTGCCCGCCTTTCTGGCGGTGGGCGTGGCGCCGGTGGTCATCGGGCTGGCGAGCGGGCTGCTGAAAGGCAATTGAGTTTTCCGAGATTTCCGACTGTTCCTACGGGGAGGCCGACATGTGGATGAGGATGCGACAAATGCGGCGTGTGTGGCTGCGCCTGGCGCGGACCGATGCGGGGATGACCACGTCCGAGTACGCGGTGGGAACGATCGCGGCCTGCGCGTTCGCCGCCGTGCTCTACAAGGTGGTCACGAGCGGCCCCGTCTCGGACGCCCTGGAGTCGCTGATCGGGAAGGCGCTCGGTGCGCAGTTCTGATGTGGCGCGATCTGGTGCGGTCCGGGTCCGATCTGGTGCGGTCCGGGACGACCGGGGGTCTGTGACGGCGGAGGCGGCCGTGGCGGTGCCGGCGCTGGTGATGTTCGCCCTCGCCCTGGTCTGGGCCCTGACGGCGGCCGCCGCGCAGATCCAGTGCGTGGACGCGGCACGGGCGGGGGCGAGAGCGGCCGCCAGGGCCGAGCCACGGGCCGTGGCGATGGCCGCCGCCCGTTCGGCCGCCCCGGCGGGCGCCAGGGTCACCCTGGGGCGTACAGGCGATCTGTGGCGGGTCCGGGTGGATGCTCCGACACCCGGGCCGGGCACCCTGGCCCTGACGCTCACGGCGGAGGCCGCCGCGTCGGCGGAGGACACCGTGGCGGCGCCGGGAGAGGGCGCTGGAACCCCGGAGCGGGCGGAGGCGGCTCCATGACCGGGCAACGGGGGCGGGGCTGCGGCCGGGGCCGGGGCCGGGACGAGGGTTCGGCGACGGTGTGGGTGGCCCTGACGGCGACCACGATGTGCGCGGTGTTCGCGGTGGTGCTCGCCATGGGCCAGGCGGTCGGTGCGCGGCACCGAGCGGGTGCCGCCGCCGACCTGGCGGCCCTCGCCGCTGCGGACCAGGCGCTCAAAGGCTCGGCGGAGGCCTGTCGCAGAGCGGTGGACGTGGCGGCGGCGCAGGGGACGGAGGTGGTGCGGTGTGCGTTGAGCGGGGAGATCGCGGACGTGACAGCCCGTGCGGCCTTCGGCCCGTACACCCCGACGGTCAGGGCACGGGCGGGTCCGCCGCTCGTGGCGCTTCCGGCGGACACCGCGCGGGGCGTGCCGTGAGCCGATCATGCGGGGTGACGGGGTGACGGGGTGACGGGGTGACGGGGTGACGGGGTGACGGGGTGACGGGTCCGCGGGGCGCTACACCGCGGTCGGTGCGTCCGCCTCGGTCGAGGTGTCCGGCGTGTCTGGCGCGGACCTCAGCAGCTCGGTGAGGAGCCGTACGGCGCCTCGTTTGTGCAGGGGGTCGTTGCCGTTGCCGCACTTGGGGGACTGGACGCAGGACGGGCAGCCGGCGTCGCACTCGCAGGAGGCGATCGCCTCGCGGGTGGCCGTGAGCCACTCACGGGCCGTACGGAAGGCTCTCTCCGCAAAGCCGGCGCCGCCGGGATGGCCGTCGTACACGAAGACCGTCGGCAGCAGGGTGTCCTGATGGAGCGGTACGGAGACGCCGCCGATGTCCCGGCGGTCGCAGGTGGCGAACAGCGGCAGCATCCCGATCGAGGCGTGCTCGGCGGCGTGCAGCGCGCCGCCGAGCTGCTCCGGATTGACCCGGGCCCGGTCCAGCTGGTCCTCGGTGACCGTCCACCACACGGCCCGGGTGCGGAGCGTCCGCGGGGGCAGATCGAGCTGTGTCTCGCCGAGCACCTCGCCGGTGATGAGCCTGCGACGCAGGAAGGAGACGACCTGGTTGGTGACTTCGACGGAGCCGTAGCAGAGGCGCCCGTCGCCCCATGGAATGTCGGTGTCGGTTTCGAGGACGGAGATGGCGGTGGTGTCACGGGCGGTGGTGGAGTACGGCGGGTCGGCCTCCTCGACCAGGGCGACCGAGTCCGCCAGATCCAGTTGTCGCACCAGATAGGTGCGGCCCTGGTGGAGGTGGACGGCTCCCTCGTGGACGGCGGTGTGGGCGGCGGGTTCGTCCACCGTGCCGAGCAGCCGGCCGGTCCCCGCCTCGACGATCTGGACGGGACGGCCGCCCTCGCCCCGGATGTCGGCGAGGTCTGCGGCCCGCTCGCGGCGGGTCCAGTACCAGCCGGAGGTACGGCGACGCAGCAGCCCCGCGGTCTCCAGCTGCGGGAGCAGCTCGGGGACGGCCGGGCCGAAGAGCTTCAGATCGTCCTCGGTGAGGGGGAGTTCGGCGGCGGCGGCGCATAGATGGGGCGCGAGGACATACGGATTGTCCGGGTCGAGGACGGTGGATTCGACCGGCTGCCGGAACAGCGCCTCGGGGTGGTGGACGAGGAAGGTGTCCAGCGGGTCGTCCCGGGCGACCAGGATGGCCAGCGAGCCCTGCCCGCCTCGGCCGGCCCGGCCCGCCTGCTGCCACAGGGAGGCGCGGGTACCGGGGTAGCCGGTGATGACGACGGCGTCGAGGCCGGAGACGTCGATGCCGAGTTCCAGGGCGGTGGTGGCGGCGAGGCCGAGAAGCTCGCCGGAGTGCAGGGCGTTCTCCAGGGCGCGGCGCTCCTCCGGGAGGTAGCCGCCGCGGTAGGCGGCGACCCGGCGGGCCAGGGAGCGGTCCACCTCGGCCAGCCGTTCCTGGGCGATGACGGCGACGAGTTCGGCCCCGCGCCGCGAGCGTACGAAGGCCACTGTCCGGACGCCCTGGACGGTCAGATCGGTGAGGAGGTCGGCGGTTTCGGCCGTGGCGGTACGGCGCACGGGCGCGCCCTTCTCGCCATGAAGATCGGTGAGAGGGGGTTCCCAGAGGGCGAAGACCATTTCGCCGCGGGGTGAGGCGTCGTCGGCCACCTCGTGGACGGGCAGACCGGTGAGCCGTCCCGCGGCCAGCGCGGGCTCCGCGGCGGTGGCCGAGGCGAGGAGGAAGACCGGATTCGCCCCGTAACGGGCGCATACGCGGCGGAGCCGGCGCAGGACCTGGGCCACATGGGAGCCGAAGACACCCCGGTAGGTGTGGCATTCGTCGATCACGACATAGCGCAGGGAGCGGAGGAAGGAGGACCAGCGGGGGTGGGACGGGAGTATCCCCCGGTGCAGCATGTCCGGATTGGTGAGCACGTAGTTGGCGTACTGCCGGACCCATTCGCGTTCTTCGACCGGGGTGTCGCCGTCGTAGACGGCGGGGCGCACGCGGTTGCCGAGCGGGGCGGCGAGTGCTTTGACCGCGCGGCGCTGATCGGCGGCGAGGGCCTTCGTCGGGGCGAGGTAGAGCGCGGTCGCGCCCCGGCCGTTGGCGGCCTCCGAGCCGTCGAGGAGGGTGGTCAGTACGGGCGCGAGGTAGGCGAGGGACTTGCCTGAGGCGGTGCCGGTGGCGATGACGACGGCTTCGCCGTCCAGGGCGTGTTCGGCGGCCTCCGCCTGGTGCGCCCACGGATGGTCGATCCCGGCCTGCTGAATGGCGTTGATCACTTCTGGGCGGATGCGTGCGGGCCACACTGCATGACGACCCGCACGCGGGGGCAGGTGCTCCGTATGGGTGATGCGCGCAGCACGGCCCGCCCCTGCGGCGATCCGGTCGAGGACCATGCCGGGAGAGGGGCGGTTGCCCCCGCTCTCGGGGGGGCCACTGGGGCGTTGATTCCTGGCCATCGGCATCGAGTGTGTCACTGGCGTGACGGACAATGGGCTCAAGGCGTCGTGCATGACTGCTGGTAAGTGATTGAATGCCATCGCGGCTGGCGATACGTCCCCTGGCTCCGTCGGGGAGACCCGAGGGGCGACCGCTCGATAGCAAGGTGCTGGAGGATCCGTGGACCTGTCCCTGTCGACTCGCAATGTGTCCGGCCCTGGTGGCGACCGTACGGTCGTCGAGGTCGGTGGCGAGATTGATGTGTATACCGCGCCCAAGCTGCGCGAGCAGTTGGTCGAGTTGGTGAACGACGGCAGCTACCACCTGGTTGTCGACATGGAGGGCGTGGACTTCCTGGACTCGACCGGACTCGGCGTGCTCGTGGGTGGCCTCAAGCGTGTGCGCGCCCATGAGGGCTCGCTGCGTCTGGTCTGCAACCAGGAGCGCATTCTCAAGATCTTCCGGATCACCGGTCTGACCAAGGTGTTCCCGATCCACACCACGGTCGACGAGGCCGTGGCTGCCACCGACTGAGGTCGGCCGCAGCTTCCGGAGGAAGGGCAGAGGCACCGGGCGTTCTGCCCGGGTGCCCCCGCCTGGGAGAATGCACGCTCGTACGTTCGAGGGGGATCGCATGGCCACCGTTGAACTCCGCTTCAGCGCCCAACCCGAACACGTCAGGACGGCCCGTCTTGTGGCGGCCGCCGTGGCGCGCCGGGCAGGCGTCGACGAAGCTGTGTTGGACGAGGTCAGACTCGCGGTCGGTGAAGCGTGCAGCCGAGCGGTCGGGCTGCACCGCAGCCATGGCATCACCGCTCCGGTGAGGGTCGCGCTGACCGAGGAGGAGAAGATCTTCTCCATCGAGGTCGGCGACGGCGTGACGGCTGCGGGCAGTGAGGCCGGCGGTGAGCCCTCGGGCACGCGCGAGGGGGCGCCCTCGGGCGACCCCTACGACAGCGACGACGAGGACGAGATGGGGCTCGCGGTCATCAGCGGGCTCGTCGACGATGTGGAAGTCACCTCGGGCGACGACGGTGGCGTCATCAGGATGAGCTGGCCGACAACGCCGGCCGTCGCGACGCCCTGAACGCGCCGTTCTGATCGGGCTGCCCTGATCGAGTCGTCCGAGCCGCTCGGGCGGTCGGCGCGCGAATGGGTGATCCAATTTTCCGGAAAGGCCCTGCTGAGCAGGGCCTTTCTTGTTTCTGCCGGATCGCCGGACATTTATTAACGCGTTTATCTCATTACTCGTTCCAAGGTCATTCCGCAAGTCAAGGTCAATTGCATGTGGCGTGCTCTGTTTTGATCGGGTTCCCCTCCCTACAATCCGTCCATCTTGAACGCTGAGCGTCAAGGAGGACGAATGGCGGGGCACTTCCAACCACACCTGTCCGAGCACCCCACTTCTCTCGCTGCCGCGATACTCACGGACGACAACCGGCTGATCGTGATCGTCGTCGCGGTCGTCGCGCTCGCGGCACTGTTCGTCGCCCAGCTGCTGGTGCGCCAGGTACTGGCGGCCGACGAGGGCACCGAATCCATGAAAGAGATCGCGGCCGCAGTACAGGAAGGCGCGAATGCCTATCTGGCCCGGCAGTTGCGTACCCTCGGCGTTTTCGCCGTCGTGGTGTTCTTCCTGTTGATGCTGTTGCCGGCCGACACCTGGTCACAGCGCGCGGGGCGTTCGTTGTTCTTCCTGGTGGGTGCGCTTTTCTCGGCGGCCACCGGATACATCGGCATGCGTCTGGCCGTACGCAGCAATGTGCGGGTGGCCGCGGCCGCGCGTGAGGCGACACCGGCGGAAGGCGAGCCGGAAAAGGATCTGACGGCCGTCTCGCACAAGGCCATGAAGATCGCGTTCCGTACGGGTGGCGTGGTCGGCATGTTCACGGTGGGCCTCGGTCTGCTCGGTGCTTCCTGCGTGGTCCTCGTCTACGCGGCCGACGCCCCCAAGGTCCTGGAGGGCTTCGGCCTCGGTGCCGCGCTGATCGCCATGTTCATGCGAGTCGGCGGCGGCATCTTCACCAAGGCCGCCGACGTCGGCGCGGACCTGGTCGGCAAGGTGGAACAGGGCATCCCCGAGGACGATCCGCGCAATGCCGCGACCATCGCCGACAACGTGGGCGACAACGTCGGCGACTGCGCGGGCATGGCGGCCGACCTCTTCGAGTCGTACGCCGTGACGCTCGTCGCCGCGCTCATCCTCGGCACGGCGGCCTTCGGGGACTCCGGACTGGCCTTCCCGCTGATGGTCCCCGCGATCGGTGTGGTCACCGCGATGATCGGCATCTTCGCGGTCGCCCCGCGGCGGGCCGACCGCAGCGGTATGAGCGCCATCAACCGCGGATTCTTCATCTCCGCGGTGATCTCGCTCGCCCTGGTGGCCCTGGCGGCCTTCCTCTACCTGCCGTCCTCGTACGCGGGACTGGACGGAGTCACCGAGCGGGAGATCCTGGACCACGGCGGTGACCCGAGAGTGCTGGCCCTGGTCGCGGTCGCCATCGGTATCGTGCTCGCGGCCCTGATCCAGCAGCTCACGGGCTACTTCACCGAGACCACCCGGCGCCCGGTCAGGGACATCGGCAAGTCCGCCCTGACCGGCCCGGCCACCGTGGTTCTCGCGGGTGTCGCCATCGGTCTGGAGTCCGCGGTCTACACCGCTCTGCTGATCGGCCTCGCGGTGTACGGGGCGTTCCTGCTCGGCGGTACGTCGATCATGCTCGCCCTCTTCGCGGTGGCCCTGGCCGGTACCGGCCTGCTCACCACCGTCGGCGTCATCGTCGCCATGGACACCTTCGGGCCGGTCTCCGACAACGCCCAGGGCATCGCCGAGATGTCCGGCGACGTCGAGGGCGCCGGCGCTCAGGTGCTCACCGACCTGGACGCCGTCGGCAACACCACGAAGGCCATCACGAAGGGCATCGCCATCGCCACGGCCGTACTCGCCGCGGCGGCGCTCTTCGGCTCGTACCGCGACGCCATCGCCACGGCCGTCGCGGACGTGGGGGCCAGGACGGGCGAGCTGACGCTCAGCCTGGACATCTCCCAGCCCAACAATCTGGTGGGGCTGATCCTCGGCGCCGCGGTCGTCTTCCTCTTCTCGGGGCTGGCGATCAACGCGGTGTCCCGGTCGGCCGGTTCGGTGGTCTACGAGGTGCGCAGGCAGTTCCGCGAGCACCCCGGCATCATGGATTACACCGAGAAGCCCGAATACGGCCGCGTGGTCGACATCTGCACCAAGGACGCGCTGCGCGAGCTGGCCACGCCCGGCCTCCTCGCCGTCCTCACCCCGATCGCCGTCGGCTTCTCGCTCGGCGTCGGGGCGCTCGGGTCGTTCCTGGCCGGTGCGATCGGCACCGGCACCCTGATGGCCGTCTTCCTCGCCAACTCCGGCGGCGCCTGGGACAACGCCAAGAAGCTGGTCGAGGACGGTCACCACGGCGGCAAGGGCAGCGAGGCCCATGCCGCGACAGTGATCGGCGACACCGTCGGCGACCCGTTCAAGGACACGGCGGGGCCCGCCATCAACCCGCTGCTGAAGGTGATGAACCTGGTGGCGCTGCTGATCGCTCCCGCGGTCGTGCAGTTCAGCTACGGGGACGACGCCAACGCCGGTATCCGCGCGGTGGTGGCGGTGCTCGCCCTTCTCGTCATCGTCGGCGCGGTGTACGTCTCCAAACGGCGCTCGGTCACGGTGGACGACGGGAGTGGCGACAGCGGGGACGGCGGCGGAGACGGTCCGGGCGGCGGGGCCGAGAAGTCGTCCGATCCCGCGGTGGCGTCCTGACCGCCGGCTGACCGGACCGGTCGGCCCGGGATCCGGTCAAGGAGCGGGCGGGCGGCGTGGATTGACGCGCCGTCCGCCCGTTTCCGCCGAGGGGACACGCGGTGAGCGTGAGGTGTCTCTCCCTTGGTGCAAATGGCTGCAATAGCCTACAGACTGGACGCTCGGCACGAGGTTGTCGCCCGCTTGGCGTGTATGTTCCGGGGCCGAGAGCCTTGGAAGGGACCCATCCGGTGAACAAGAAGCTTGTGGCCGCGCTGTCCGGCGGTTCGGTACTGCTCATGGCGCTGTCTGGTTGCAGCGGTGATGACAGCGAGAGCAAGGTGAACGACTGGGCCAAGAAGGTCTGTGACCAGGTCCAGCCCCAGCTGAAGAAGATCGCGGACGCCAACACCTCCATCCAGCAGGCGACCTCGGACAGCAGCAAGCCCGCTGATGTGCAGAAGGCCGACTCAGCGGCCTTCCAGTCCATCTCCGACGCCTACAAGTCGCTGGGCTCCGCCGTGAACAGCGCGGGCGCTCCGCCCGTCGACGACGGCGACAAGACGCAGCAGGAGGCCGTCAAGGAACTCAACGCCACCTCGGTCTCGTACGCGAACCTCAAGAAGCAGGTGGACAAGCTCGACACCAAGGACCAGGCGAACTTCGCCGATGGCCTCAAGGGTGTGGCGGACGAGCTGGACAAGCTCAGCAAGAGCGGCGACAAGGCGCTCCAGCAGCTTCAGTCCGGTGATGTCGGCAAGGCGATGGCGAAGCAGCCCGGCTGCCAGAAGCCGTCACCGTCGGCCGGTGGCGGATCCGCCGAGCCGGCGTCCGACACCGCGTCATGACGAGCTCGGTGGTACGGGGCAGGGAATCGCGCGGCACGCGACCTCGTTCCGCCGTGACCGCGTGACCGCGTGACCGCGTGACCGCGTGACCGCGTGACCGCGTAACCGCTTTCCCGACCGCTGTCGGCGCTCGGCGCGGCGACCCACGGCATCCGCTCACGGACGCTCTCGAACACGGCATCGCGGCCCGGTCCTCCCGAACGGAGGGCCGGGCCGCGGGCCGTTGTCAGTGGGAGCCGCCACAATGGGCGGGTGAGTACGACCAGCCTTCCCGCGCCCGACCACTCGCCCCGACTCCGTGCGGCCCTCCTCGCCGCCGACTTCACGGCCGACGGCCTGCTCGACCTGCTCGGCGCCCCCGCGTACGCCGCGCTGGCCCGCAGCGAGACCGTGCCCGCCCTGCGGGCCACCCGCGGCGACACCCCGCTCGAAACGCTCGTGCGGCTCTTCCTGCTCCAGCGGCCGGTCCCGGGGGAGCGGGCGGCAGTCGCGCTGCCCCTGGACGAGGCGCTGGCCGACGGCTGGGTCGTGCGGGACGGTGAGGAGATCCGCGCGACGGTGGACGTCCGGCCGTACGGCGGGCCCGAGGGGGAGGACTGGTTCATCGTCTCCGACCTCGGCTGTTCCGTCGGCGGGGCCGGCGGCGCGAGCGGCCATGACGAGGGGGTGGTCCTCGGCGTCGGCGGTGCCTCGATGACCCTGGCGGGGATCACCGTACGTACGCCGGTCGCAAAGGCGCTCGATCTCGGCACCGGTTCCGGTCTCCAGGCGCTGCACGCCGCGCAGCACGCGACGCGGGTCACCGCCACCGATCTGAACCCGCGCGCGCTCGCTTTCACCCGGCTGACCCTGGCTCTCTCCGACGCGCCCGCCGCCGAGTTGCGGGAGGGCTCGCTCTTCGAACCGCTCGGGGACGAGACGTACGACCTGATCGTCTCCAACCCGCCGTTCGTCATCTCTCCCGGCGCCCGGCTCACCTACCGGGACGGCGGGATGGGCGGGGACGACCTGTGCCGCACGCTCGTGCGGCAGGCGGGGGACCGGCTGGAGGAGGGCGGGTTCGCGCAATTCCTCGCCAACTGGCAGCACGTGGAAGGGGAGGAGTGGCAGCAGCGGCTGCGCTCATGGGTGCCGAGCGGCTGCGATGCCTGGATCGTGCAGCGCGAGGTGCAGGACGTGACGCAGTACGCGGAGCTGTGGCTGCGCGACAGCGGTGACCACCGGGCCGATCCGGAAGCGTACGCCGCGCGGTACGAAGCATGGCTGGACGAGTTCGAGGCCCGGAGGACCAAGGCGGTCGGCTTCGGGTGGATCGCGCTCAGGAAGTCGGGCGCGGAGCGGCCGTCGATCGTCGTCGAGGAGTGGCCGCACCCGGTGGAGCAGCCGCTCGGCGAGAGCGTACGAGCCCATTTCGAGCGGCAGGACTATCTGCGGACGCACGACGACGCGGCGCTCCTCGCCGGTCATTTCGTGCTGGCGCCGGAGGTCGTCCAGGAGCAGGTCGGGCTGCCGGGCGCCGAGGATCCGGAGCATGTGGTGCTGCGGCAGAACCGCGGCATGCGGCGGGCGACGAAGGTCGACACGGTCGGAGCGGGGTTCGCGGGGGTCTGTGACGGGACGCTGAGCGCCGGGCGGATCATGGACGCGATCGCTCAGCTGATGGGGGAGGACCCGGTGCTGCTGCGCGACCGTACCCCTCAGTCGATCCGGCTGCTGGTGGAGGAAGGGTTCCTGGAACCGGTCCCCGAACCCGCGCCGGAGCCGTGGCCGCGATGACGGCGGACACCTCGTACGGCCCGCGCGGCCGGGAAAGCCCGAGCGGTCGGGAAAGCCCGAGCGGTCGGGGACAGTCCGCTCGGTAGGGGCAGTGGCAGTCCGTGCGGCAGGGGCAATCCCCGCGGTAGGGGCAGTCCGCGCGGCGGCGGAAGTCCGTGCCGTTCGAAAAGCCTGCGCTGTGCGGGATGCGCGTGCCGTACGAGGTGTGTGTGCTGGTGGGGAGGGCGCGTGCGCGTGATACGGAAAGCGCGTGCTGTCCGGGAGTCCGTGCCGTGCCGTACGGGAGCCCGTGCCCGCACGGGTCTTGTGTGTACGGAAGCCCGTGCCCGTACGGCTCTTACGCGTATGGGGCCCGTGTGGCGAGCCGCTGGTCCGGGGGCGGCATGGAGCCCCTGCCTGATCCGGACGAAAGGTGCTCGGACGGGTTCTGGCGGGCCCGTGTGTGGCGTTCACCTCGAATTCGCGCCGTTGACGTCCCGGGGTGTCAGCCTCGGCCTCCGGGATTCCCGGTGCCCTGGTGAGGGCGTCACAGAACGAACGGGGCACGGGCGTATGGAGAGCGGGCCGGCGATCTTCGCGGGGACGGCGTTCGCCCTGTTCGGCGCCGCGTTGCTGCTGTGGACGGGGGGCCGCCTCCTGCATCGCGAACCGGTGGTCCACGGGATGCGGCCGGCGGTGGCCACGACGGCGGTGACACTCTCGGGCGTGGTCTTTCTCGCTCTCGGCGTGTGGTGCTTCGGTCGTATGTGATCCAGACCCCGGGAGGCCGGACCGGAACCTCCGTTCATGATCGACACAGGTCGGCGGGCGGCGCCCCAAGGCCGCCGGACCTGCGCGGGACGCGTCTGCGGGCCCGCCGGAGGAACGGCCTCCGTATCCTCCGGCGGAACCACGGTGAGCGTCGTCCGACGTGGCGGGCACGGGGTCCGGGCGGCAGGAATGCCTGGAGTCGGGTTACCGTTCGAGTGGCCGTTGCGGGCTTTTGCCGTTTGACACGGGGGCGGGTTGTACCGTCACACTCCGCAGCGAAGCAGCGTCACCGCTGGGCAGCACCGCGCCCACCATGACGTACTGACGTACTGCCGTACGGGCCCACCGAGCATCGACCGGAGAGAAGAGCGAAGTTGTCCCCGACCAGCGAGACCGCACACGGCGGCCGCCGACTCGTCATCGTCGAGTCGCCTGCCAAGGCGAAGACGATCAAGGGCTACCTCGGCCCCGGCTATGTCGTCGAGGCGAGCGTCGGGCACATCCGCGACCTCCCGAACGGCGCCGCCGAGGTGCCCGAGAAGTACACCGGCGAGGTGCGCCGCCTCGGCGTGGACGTCGAACATGACTTCCAGCCGATCTACGTCGTCAACGCCGACAAGAAGGCCCAGGTCAGGAAGCTCAAGGAGCTGCTGGCCGAATCCGACGAGCTCTATCTCGCCACGGATGAGGACCGCGAGGGCGAGGCCATCGCGTGGCACCTCCAGGAAGTCCTCAAGCCCAAGGTCCCGGTCCACCGGATGGTCTTCCACGAGATCACCAAAGAGGCGATCCGGGCCGCCGTCGCCAACCCGCGCGAGTTGAACTCGCGCATGGTCGACGCCCAGGAGACCCGCCGAATCCTCGACCGGCTGTACGGCTACGAGGTCTCGCCGGTCCTGTGGAAGAAGGTGATGCGCGGCCTCTCCGCCGGCCGCGTCCAGTCCGTCGCGACCCGGCTCGTCGTCGAGCGCGAACGCGAGCGCATCGCCTTCCGCTCCGCCGAGTACTGGGATCTGACCGGCACGTTCTCCACCGGCCGCGCCGGTGACGCCTCCGACCCGTCGTCGCTGGTCGCCCGGCTGAACTCGGTCGACGGCCGCCGTGTCGCCCAGGGCCGTGACTTCGGCTCCGACGGCCGGCTCAAGTCCGACCAGGTGCTGCATCTGGACGAGGCGAACGCACGGGCTCTCGCCGCCGCGCTGGAGAACGCCTCGTTCGCCGTGCGCTCGGTCGAGTCCAAGCCGTACCGCCGCTCCCCGTACGCCCCCTTCCGTACGACGACCCTCCAGCAGGAGGCCTCGCGCAAGCTGGGCTTCGGGGCGAAGTCGACGATGCAGGTCGCGCAGAAGCTGTACGAGAACGGCTTCATCACCTATATGCGTACGGACTCGACGGTCCTCTCGGACACCGCGGTCTCGGCGGCCCGTGCGCAGGTCACGCAGTTGTACGGCGCGAGCTATCTGCCGGACAAGCCGCGTACGTACGCCGGGAAGGTCAAGAACGCGCAGGAGGCGCACGAGGCGATCCGTCCCTCGGGCGACCGCTTCCGTACGCCGGCGGAGACCGGTCTGTCCGGCGACCAGTTCAGGCTCTACGAGCTGATCTGGAAGCGGACCGTCGCCTCTCAGATGAAGGACGCGGTCGGCAACAGCGTCACCGTCAAGATCGGCGGCCGGTCGAGCGACGGCCGGGACGCGGAATTCTCCGCCTCCGGCAAGACGATCACCTTCCACGGCTTCATGAAGGCCTACGTCGAAGGCGCCGACGACCCGAATGCTGAGCTGGACGACCGCGAGCGCAGGCTGCCGCAGGTCGCCGAGGGTGACGCCCTCTCCTCCGAGGAGCTCTCGGTCGACGGTCACGCCACCAAGCCGCCGGCCCGCTACACCGAGGCCTCGCTGGTCAAGGAGCTGGAAGAGCGCGAGATCGGCCGCCCGTCGACGTACGCCTCGATCATCGGCACCATCCTCGACCGCGGCTATGTGTTCAAGAAGGGGACGGCGCTCGTCCCGTCGTTCCTGTCGTTCGCCGTGGTCAACCTGCTGGAGACACACTTCGGCCGACTGGTCGACTACGACTTCACGGCCAAGATGGAGGACGACCTCGACCGCATCGCGCAGGGCGAAGCCCAGGCGGTGCCGTGGCTGAGGCGCTTCTACTTCGGCGAGGGCGACGAGAACGCGGGCCTCGCCTCGGGCGCGGGCAACGGTGACGGCGACCACCTCGGCGGCCTCAAGGAGCTGGTCACGGACCTCGGCGCGATCGACGCGCGCGAGATCTCCTCGTTCCCCGTCGGCGACGGCATCATGCTGCGCGTCGGGCGGTACGGCCCGTACGTCGAGCGCGGTGAGAAGGACCAGGAGGGCCATCAGCGCGCCGATGTGCCGGAGGAGCTGGCGCCGGACGAGCTGACGGTCACGTACGCCGAGGAGCTGCTGGCCAAGCCGAGCGGCGACTTCGAGCTGGGTACGGACCCGGTGAGCGGCAACGAGATCGTGGCGAAGGACGGCCGCTACGGGCCGTATGTCACCGAGATCCTCCCGGACGGCACTCCGAAGACCGGCAAGAACGCGGTCAAGCCGCGTACGGCCTCCCTCTTCAAGTCGATGTCCCTGGACACGGTCACGCTCGCCGAAGCCCTGAAGCTGATGTCGCTGCCGCGGGTGGTCGGCGAGGACGCCGAGGGTGTCGAGATCACCGCGCAGAACGGCCGGTACGGCCCGTATCTGAAGAAGGGCACGGACTCGCGGTCGCTGGAGACCGAGGACCAGCTCTTCAACATCACGGTGGAAGAGGCGCTGGCGATCTACGCCCAGCCGAAGCAGCGGGGCCGGGCCGCGGCCAAGCCGCCGCTGAAGGAACTGGGCACGGACCCGGTGAGCGAGCGTCCGGTCGTGGTGAAGGACGGCCGCTTCGGGCCGTACGTCACGGACGGCGAGACGAACGCGACGCTGCGGACCGACGACAGCGTCGAGGAGATCACTCCGGAGCGGGGTTACGAGCTGCTCGCGGAGAAGCGCGCCAAGGGTCCGGCGAAGAAGTCGGCCAAGAAGGCGGCGAAGAAGGCTCCGGCCAAGAAGGCCCCGGCGAAGAAGGCGACGACGGCGAAGAAGACCGCCGCGAAGAAGACGACGACGGCCAAGACGGCGGCGAAGAAGACGACCGCCAAGAAGACGGCCGCGAAGTCGGCGTCGGCATCGTCCTCGGCGAAGTCGGACACGTAGGGACAGTGTCGAAGCCGGACACTAGGGGCAGGCGCGCAGGACGGACGGGCGCGGACAGGTAGGCGGATGGTCGGCTGAGGAGGGGCAAGTGCCCTCCCGGACTCTGTCGGGGATCGGGGCAGTGCCCTCCCGGACTCTGCCGGGTGAGGGGCAGTGCCTTCCCGGGCCTCTGCCGGAGATCGGGGCAGTGCCCTCCCGGACTCTCTCGTCCCACCTGTCACAGGTGTCACGCGGTCTGACGTGGCCGTCACATGGTCGTTTGTTCGGATGCCGTCGCAAGGCTTGTCGGTGGCTCCGGCTAGGCTGGGCGGATGACGCGAGCCGAGCAGCCAACGGTCGTGAGCCCCACCTCCGACTCCGACGCACTTGCCGCAGACTCACGAGAGCGCGCCGTACGATCTTTGTTGCGCCTACCTCCGCTGCGGCGGTTGTGGGGTGCTCAACTCGTCGGCGGTGTCGGCGACGTACTCGCCCTTCTCGTGCTTCTGCTGCTGTCGTTGCAGGCGGCGATCGCCGAGGGCTCGTTCGGTGCCGGATACAGGGGCGTGGCATTTGCCGTCGCCGCGGTGTTCGGCGCCCGCATTCTCGCGACGCTGCTGTTCGGAGCCGTGCTCCTCGGCCCGCTGTCGGCGCTGATCGCGCCGAGCACGGGCGCGACGGGGACGGCGGGAGCCGCAGGGGCCAGGAAGACCGCGGGTGCGGCGGAGCCCACGAGTGAAGCCGGGGCGACGGGTGCCGTCCCGCCGGCCGGTGGCGCCACGAAGGTGGGCGGAGCCTCGCCGGTAGGCGCCAAGCCCACCCTGGACGGCGAGGGTGCGGCGAGCGCCGAGACGGCCGGGAAGCCGTCCGCGCCGGCCAAGTCCGCCAAGTCGGCCAAGTCCGCCAAGGACGGCGGTCCCCTGGACCGCCGCTGGACGATGATCGTCGCGGACGTACTGCGCCTCGCACTCCTCATGATCGCGCCGCTGTGGCTCGACTGGAGCCCCGGCCGCGCGCTCCCGGTCCTTCTCAGCACGGTCTTCGTCGTCGGTGTCGCCGAGCGTTTCTGGACGGTCGCCAAGGAGAGCGCGGCCCCCGCGCTGCTTCCGCCGCCCCCGCTGGAGGGCGCCGCCGTACGGCCGCTGCCCGACCACCTCGACGCGCTGCGCCGCCTCTCTCTCCGTACGACCTTTCTCGCGGTGCCCGTCGCCGCGGCGGTTCTGCTCGTCGCCACATTGATCGGCAACCTGCTCGGCACGGGCATCGGGTGGTTCTCGCTGCACCAGGCGGCTCTCGGCTCGTATGTCGCGGCCGGACTGTTCGCCGCGTCCGTCTCCGTCCTGTACTTCCTCGAACTGCCCGACGGACACACGCCCCGCCCGCGTTCCCCGCTCGAAGGACTGCGCCGCCCCGCCGGTGCCGGGAGCGGTGGCGCGGACAAGGGCCGTACGGGCGCGGTGTCGCTGCTCGTGCTCGCCTGTGCCGCCGTGGCCGGAGCGGTCGCGGCCGCCGTGTCCGTCTCCGTACTCCAGGCCAAGGACATCGGCGGCGGCCCCGTCGCCTTCGCCCTGCTGGTCCTCGCCCTGACCGGCGGTACGGCACTCGGGATCCGCGGTGCCGCGAAGGTGCTGCCCACGCTGTCGCGGCGTCGTCTGCTCCCGTTGGCGATCACGGTCACCGGCATCGTGCTGCTTGTCATGGGGTTCGTACCGGACATGGCGACGGTGCTGTTCCTCGCGCTCTTCGCGGGCTTCGCGGCCGGTGTCGTGGCGCATACCGGCCACGCTCTTATCGACCTGGAGACGGAGGAGTACCGTCGTCCCCGAGTCACCGAACACCTGCATGCCGTCGTCAGGGTCTCCATCGCACTCGGCGTGGTCGTCGCCCCCCTCGTCGCCGCGGCCATCGGCCCGCACCGCCTCGCCGGCGGCAGTTTCGTCTTCGCGCATGACGGCGCAGCCTTCACGCTGATGCTGGTCGGCGCGCTGCTGCTGCCCGTCGCGGCGGTCGTCCTCGCGAAGACGGACGACCGTTCCGGCGTGCCGCTCCGGCGCGATCTGCGTGACGCGCTGCGCGGTGGCGCCGATCCGGCGCAGGTCCAGACGGCCACCGGCTTCTTCCTCGTGTTGGAAGGCGGCGACGGCGCCGGCAAGTCCACCCAGGTCGAGGCAGTCGCGGACTGGATTCGCGCCAAGGGCCACGAAGTGGTGGTCACCCGTGAGCCGGGTGCCACTCCGATCGGCAAGCGGCTCCGTTCGATCCTCCTGGACGTGTCGAGCGCCGGTCTGTCGAACCGGGCGGAGGCTCTGCTGTACGCCGCCGACCGCGCCGAGCATGTCGACTCGGTCGTACGCCCGGCCCTGGAGCGCGGTGCGGTCGTCATCTCCGACCGCTACATCGACTCGTCCGTGGCGTATCAGGGCGCGGGCCGTGATCTCTCGCCGACGGAGATCGCCCGTATCTCGCGCTGGGCGACGGACGGTCTCGTACCGCATCTCACGGTGCTGCTCGACGTCTCCCCGGAGACGGCGCGGGAGCGCTTCACTGAGGCGCCCGACCGGCTGGAGTCCGAGCCCGCGGAGTTCCATCAGCGGGTACGGTCCGCCTTCCTCACCCTTGCCGCGGCCGACCCCGCGCGCTATCTCGTCGTGGACGCGGGCCAGGAGCCCGCGGCGGTCACCACGGTCGTACGGCACCGGCTCGACCAGCTGCTGCCGCTCTCCGAGGCCGAGGTGAAGGCCCAGGAGGAGGCGCGGAAGGCCGCCATCGAGGAGGCCCGCCGCAAGGCCGAGGAAGAGGCCGCCCGCAAGGCGGAGGAGGAGCGGCTGGAGCGTGAGCGACAGGCGCAGCTCGCCAAGCTCCGCGCCGAGGAGGAGGAGCGCAAGCGGCGCGAGCTGGAGGAGGCGCGCCAGCGCGAGGCCGAGCGGCAGGCGGAGGAGGCCAGGCGGCGCGCGGAGGAAGAGAGCCGGAGGGCCGAGGAGGAGCGCAAGCGCCGGGAGGCCGAGGAGAAGGCGTACGAGGCGGAGCAGGAGCGCCTCAGGAAGCAGGCCCAGGAAGAGGCCAGGCTCCGCGTGGAGGCCGAGGAGCGCCGCCGAGAGAAGCAGCGCAAGGCCGAGGAGGCGCTGGTCAGGGCCGAGGAGGCACGTCGGCTCTCGGAGGAGTCGGCAGCCGCCGAATCTGCCGCGGACCCGGGCCGGGAGCTCTCGCCGAACGAGATCACGGTTCCGACGCCGGTCGTCCGGCACAACCTCCGGAAGCCGGAGATCGCTCCGGACGACGTGACGCAGGAGGTTCCGGCGGTACGTCCGGAGGACGCGCGGCCGACGGAGGGGCGGGACGCGGACGAGACAGCGGTGTTTCCGTCGGTACGGGACCGGGACCGGGACCGGGATCAGGACCGGGATCGGGATCGGGGCCAGGACCGGGGTCAGGACCGGGACCGGGGCCAGGACCGGGGTCCGCGGGACGGACGAAACGCGGGGGACTCGCGGGACTCGGGTGGCGCCCAGGGCATACGGGATCCGAGGGACGCGCAGAACTCAGGTGGAGTGCGGGACTCCGGAGGCCCGTGGGAGTCCAGGGGTGCGTGGGATTCCAGGGGTGCGCGGGAGACGCGTGCCGCTGACGAGACCGCCGTACTCCCGCCCGTACGCGACGCCGATCCGGCCGACCGTGTGCCGCCGGGCTTCTTCCGCGAAGGCGCCCCGTCGTCGTCCGAGGAGAACCCCAACGAGCGCACCCGGGAGCTTGAGCTGCCGCACTTCAACCCGGAGGCCACGCCGGAGCGGGAGATCCCGGGGCGTGGGTCCGGGCGTGCGCCGGAGCGTGAGCCCGAGCGCCCGCGCCGCCGCTCGGACTGGGCGGAGGAGACCCCGCTGGACGACCTCCCGTCTCTGGCGGACGAACTGCTCGGCCCGCGTGACGGTGACGACGGAGACGACAGCAGGGGCAGGCGCCACCGCTAGCAGGTGGCGTCACCAGGGCGTGTCGGGCGGATCTTCGCCCCGGCACGCTGGCACCCAGGGCACCGCCGGGCCGTGACAGATCCCGGCGGTGCTCCGTCGTATGGGGCGTATTCGCGCCGGTGGGGCCGGACTGTCAGACCCCGGCCCCCACAATGGATTCCGAGTGACCGAACGATCTGGGCGACCGACCGACGCGATCCGCGGTGGAGCCACCGCGAGGTGACGGCACACGGGCGCGCGACGAGGCACGAGGTGTGGGGCGTGAGGCGTGAGGCAGCACATGGCACGGAGGGGTGACGGCGCATGACCGTATGGGACGAGCTGGTGGGGCAGGACCGCGTTCAGGTGGCGCTCGCCGCCGCCGCCCGCGACGCCGACGCGCGCGTGACCGCCGAAGCCTCGCGCGCCGCGCCGCCCGAGGTGTCGAAGATGACGCACGCCTGGCTGTTCACCGGCCCGCCCGGCTCGGGCCGTGCCACCGCGGCCCGCGCCTTCGCCGCCGCTCTTCAGTGCACCAGCCCCGACCGCGCGCTCGGCGGAGAGCCGGGCTGCGGATTCTGCGACGGCTGTCACACGAGCCTGATCGGCACGCACGCCGACGTCGAGGTGATCCGTACCGACCTGCTCTCCATCGGTGTCAAGGAGACCCGTGAGCTGGTGCGCCGCGCCCAGCTCTCCCCGGCCGTCGGCCGTTGGCAGGTCATCGTGCTGGAGGATGCCGACCGCCTCACCGAGGGCGCCGGCAATGTCCTGCTGAAGGCGGTGGAGGAGCCCGCGCCCCGTACGGTCTGGCTGCTCTGCGCGCCCTCTCAGGAGGACGTCCTGCCCACGATCCGCTCCCGCTGCCGCCATCTCGTCCTGAGCACCCCACCCGTGGCGGCCGTCGCCGATTTCCTGATCCGGCGCGACGGCATCGCGCCGGAGGCCGCCCACGCGGCCGCACAGGCCACCCAGGGACACATCGACCGGGCCCGCCGCCTCGCCACCGACGAGCGGGCCCGCGCCCGCCGGGCCACGGTTCTCAAGATGCCCCTGCGGGTGGACGACATCGGCGGCTGCCTCAGGGCGGCGCAGGAGTTGATCGACGCCGCCACGGAGGACGCCAAGCAGGTCGCCGAGGATGTCGACGGCAAGGAGACCGAGGACATGAAGGCCGCGCTCGGCGCCTCGGCGGGCGGCCGTATGCCCCGGGGCACGGCGGGTGTGATGAAGGATCTGGCGGATCGTCAGAAACGCCGCTCCACCCGTACCCAGCGCGACAGCCTCGATCTCGCCCTCACCGACCTGACGGGCTTCTACCGCGACGTACTCGCCCTCCAGATGGGCTCGCGGGTCGCGCTCGCCAACGGGGACGTACAGGACGCTCTGGACCGGATCGCCCATGCCTCGACACCGGAGCGGACGCTGCGCCGGATAGAGGCGATCGGCGCCTGCCGGCAGGCGCTGGACCGCAATGTGGCGCCGCTGCTGGCGGTGGAGGCCATGGCGGTGTCGCTGCGGGCGGGCTGATCATAGGCGTACTCACCCGTACGAGTGCGGAGAGGTGGCGCGGGCGGTCCGGCGGCTAGTCTCCCTGGATGGACACCAGGCGCCTGCTCCGTCTCTCCGCCACCGCGTTCGTGGCAGCCGGTCTGCTGATCTCCGGATGCAGCTCCGGAAAATCGCCGTCCGAGGCATCGGCTTCGGACGGGGCTTCCGGAGCGGCTCCGGGCTCGGTGGCCGTGGATCAGGCCGCCCTGAAGAAGTACTACGACCAGAAGCTCACGTGGCGCGGGTGCGGAGTCCCCGGTTTCCAGTGCGCCACGATGAAGGCACCGCTCGACTACACCAAGCCGGACGGTACGGAGATCAAGCTGGCCGTGTCCCGCAAGAAGGCGACCGGTCCCGGCAAGCGTCTCGGTTCCCTCCTCGTCAACCCGGGCGGCCCCGGCGGCACGGCCATCGGCTACCTCCAGACGTACGCGGGCATCGGCTACCCGGCCCAGGTCCGGGCCCGGTACGACATGGCGGCCATCGACCCGCGCGGCGTCGCCCGCAGTGAGCCCGTCGAATGCCTCAGCGGCAAGGAGATGGACGCCTACACCCAGGTCGACCAGACACCCGACGACCGGGCCGAGACGACGCGGCTGGCCGGGTCGTTCAAGAAGTTCGCCCAGGGCTGCGAGAAGCGGTCCGGCAAGATCCTCCCGCACGTCTCCACGGTCGAAGCGGCCCGCGACATGGACATTTTCCGCGCCACGCTGGGCGACAGGAAGCTGTCGTACGTCGGCGCCTCGTACGGCACCTTCCTCGGTGCGACGTACGCGGAGCTGTTCCCCAAGCGCACCGGCCGCCTCGTCCTCGACGGCGCGATGGACCCGTCCCTGCCGGCCCGTGACCTGAACCGCGATCAGACCGGCGGCTTCGAGACGGCCTTCCAGTCCTTCGCCAAGGACTGCGTCAAGCAGACCGACTGCCCGCTCGGCACGACCTCCGCCGCCGACGCCTCGAACCGTATGAAGGCCTTCTTCAGGGCCGTGGACGCCAAGCCCGTCCCGACCGGCCAGAGCCGCCGGCTGGGGGAGTCCCTCGCCACGACCGGCGTGATCGCCGCGATGTACGACGAGTCCGGCTGGCCCCAGCTCCGCGAAGCACTCGCCGGCGCCATGGACGGCGACGGCGCGGCCCTGCTCTCCCTGGCCGACTCCTATTACGAGCGCGAGAGCGACGGTTCGTACGCGAACCTGATGTACGCCAACTCCGCCGTGAACTGCCTGGACCTCCCGCCCGGCTTCACCGCCCCAGAAGCGGTCGCCAAGGACCTCCCCTCCTTCGAAAAGGCGTCCCCGGTCTTCGGCAAGGGCCTGGCCTGGGCCTCCCTGAACTGCGCCTACTGGCCCACCAAGGCCACCGGTTCCCCCCACCGCATCGAGGCGAAGGGCGCGGCGCCCATCGTCGTGGTCGGCACCACCCGCGACCCGGCCACCCCGTACAAGTGGGCCCAGTCCCTGGCCCGCCAGCTCTCCTCCGGCACCCTGCTCACCTACGACGGCGACGGCCACACGGCGTACGGCCGCGGCAGTGACTGCATCGACACGACGATCAACACCTACCTCCTGGAGGGCACCCCTCCGACTGCCGGCAAGAAGTGCTCCTGACCTGCGAGAACCCCTCCACGCCGAGGGTGTGCGGAGCACCCCTCGAAACTGTGTAGACTTGGCCGCGCTGCTGATCGCACCATGGTGCACACGGCACGCCGCCTTAGCTCAGTTGGCCAGAGCAACGCACTCGTAATGCGTAGGTCTCGGGTTCGAATCCCGAAGGCGGCTCGGAATCACCCCAGGACTCACTCGCCGTGACCTGGGGTTTTTTCATGTCCGGGCATGACGGCCGCCGAGTGCGTGCCGTCCGGCTTTCCGTGGTCTCCATTGTGGTCTCAGAAGCGGGTGCGGCCGTTTGGTGGCTGCCGTTGCAGAGGCGGGCGGTCGTCCATGCCGACAGGACGAGGCTGCTCGGGCTGTCGAGCTTCGAACCGTATGCGGGAAGCGTCGTACCGAAGTCGCCGCCGGGCTCTGTTCGTACAGGCGTCCCCCTGTTCCCTCCTGTGCGCGGCGAATTGCGCCCATCTCCGGCAGTCGGCAGCACGGAGCCCCCGGTTGATCAGTTGGCGGAGGAGTTGACGAACAGTCGGCGAACGGGTTGGCAGAGGAGTCGGGCGTAATGCTTCCGCGCTGTATCAACTGGGGAGGAACGGCGTGACGTCGCGTCGGTTGTGGATTGCCGCCGGCATTGCCGCGGTCGGTGTCTCGGGTGCTCTCGTCCTTCCGGGGGCGTCCGGTGGCGGGCGGGGAGCGTCCGGTGGCGGCGAGGACGGGAAGCGTTCGGCGCCGGTGCGTGCGTATGTGCGGTCGGCCGGGCTGGAGAGTCGGGGGGACGGGCGCAGCGCCGTGCTCGCGCAGCGGGACACCGGGCGCTTCAGCATGCTGGGCGTGACGTGGAGGGACCCGGGCGCGCGCGTGGACGGCCGGGTCGAGGCCCGTACTCGTTCTGTGGCGTCCGGGGCGTGGTCCCGCTGGCTGACGCTGGACGGTGACACCGGGCAGAGCGAGCGCGGGGCCGAGCGGGGAGGGACCGAGCCCGCGTGGGTGGGGCCCTCCGACGGTGTCGAGGTACGGGTCACCAGCGGCGGGAAGACGTCGGAGCGGCTGCCCGCTGGGCTCAGCCTGGCCATGATCGATCCGGGTCGGGGGAGCGCCGGCCCGGGGCGGGGGAGTGCCTTGAGGATGGAGACCGCCGCTTTCGCCGCCTCCGGTTCCGCTGGGTCCGCCCCTCAGGAATCCGGTACGTCCGGGGGACCCGGACCCGGTCTCGATCTCGGCCTCGGCCTCGGCCCCGCTGACGAGACGGGGGCCCCGGTGCTGGAAATCCCGGCGTTGGGAGCCACCGCACCGCAAGTCCCGGCACCGGGGACTCCGGCGTCGAAGGCTCCGGTACCGGCGAGGCCCGAGGGCGGCAGGCCGTCCGAACCGGCGCGCGTGGCGTCGTCCGCCTCCCCTTCCGTACGGGGCGGCGCCGATACCGGATCCGCCGGTCACCGCGCGGCCGGCAGCGGGTCCGCGCCGCGCCCGCCGATCACCGCACGGTCCGAGTGGGGCGCTGACGAGTCGATCAGTCCCGAGAAGCCCGGCTACCTGCCGGGCGGCAAGATCAAGGCGGTGATCGTCCACCACACGGCCGAGAGCAACGACTACACCTGCGCGCAGGCCCCGGCCGTGGTGCGGGGGGTGTACGTGTACCACGTGAAGAAGCTGGGCTGGAAGGACATCGGCTACAACTTCCTCGTCGACAAGTGCGGCAGGGTCTACGAGGGCCGCAAGGGCGGTGTCGACCGGCCGGTGACGGGTGCTCACGCCTATGGCTTCAACACCGAGACGGCGGGCGTCTCGGTGCTCGGTACGTACGCCGCCGTCGCACCGTCGAGGGCGGCCATGACCTCGGTCGCCCGTGTCGCCGCCTGGAAGCTCGGTCAGTACGGTGTCGACCCGGCCGGCACCGTCACGCTCACCGCGGGGGACCGGGGCGGTGACCACTTCGGCAGGTCCTGGGCCAAGGGTGCCCGGAAGTCCTTCCGGGCCATCCACGGACACCGTGACGGCTACAACACCCAGTGTCCGGGTGACGCCTTCTACCGCAAGCTGGCCGCCATCCGGTCCTGGGCGGCGGGCCCCGTGTCCGGTCTGGCCGTCAAGTCCATCAGATCGGGCAAGGGCTCAGGTGCGGGTACGGGGACGGGCCGCGCCGGTTCGACGTACTCCGCCGGGGGCGGCATCGTCGTGAAGTGGTCGGCGACCACCCCGGCGGCGCTGATCACCAAGAACGAACTGCTGGTCGACGGCGAGGTGGCCGCGAGCGTCGCCGGTTCAGCGACGTCCGCGAAGGCGACGCTCTCTCCCGGCTCCCACAAGGTCGCCGTACGCGCCGTCCATCAGTCCGGCAGGACGGCGACCAGCGCTGCCACGACCGTCGTCGCGGAGTGATGCACCGCGCCCGGCCTTCGTGTCCGGTCCAAGCGTCCTCCCTTCCTCACATGGGCCGGTACGTGGGGCGGTGCCGTCACTTCGCGTCGGAGTAGCGCTCCACCGCCGCCGTCGTGAACGGAAACCGCACCGGCGTCTGCCCGAACGCGATCCGCCCGGCCACCTCCCCGGCCGTGCGGATCGCCTCCACCACGGCCTCGGCCTCCTTCTCAGGGCAGTGCACGATCACTTCGTCGTGCTGGAAGAAGACCAGCTCCGCCCGCATCCCGGCGGTCGCCTGCCGCAGCGCGGCCAGCATCAGCAGGGCCCAGTCGGCCGCGCTGCCCTGTACGACGAAATTGCGGGTGAAGCGCCCGCGCGCCCGGCTGTTCGACGAGGTGTAGCCCGGTGTGAACTCGCCACCGCCCGAGGCCCGTTCGCCCGTACCGCCGTCGCCGCCCCCGCCCGTACTCCCGTCCTCGGATCCGGCTGTTCCGGACGGCATCTCCTGGGGGATCCCGGCCTCGTCGTCGTCCCCACTCCCGGCCGCCCGCGGGCTTGTCCGCCCGAGCCAGGTCCGTACGAGCCTGCCCTCCTCGCCCGCGCGTGCCGCGTCGTCCACATACGCCACGGCCAGCGGGAACCTTCTTCGCAGCGCCGCCAGATTCTTCAGCCCGTCGCCGGAGGTCTGCCCGTAGATCGCCCCCAGCAGCGCGAGCTTCGCGTGGTCGCGGTCGCCGGAGAACGCCCGGTCGGACAGTGCCGTGTACAGATCGCCGTCGTGTCCGGCCACCTCCATCAGCCCCGGGTCACGGGAGATCGCGGCCAGCACCCGGGGCTCCATCTGGTCGGCGTCCGCCACCACCAGCCGCCAGCCCTCGTCGGCGACGACCGCGCGCCGGATCACCCGGGGGATCTGGAGCGCCCCGCCGCCGTTGGTCGTCCAGCGGCCGGAGACCGTGCCGCCCGGCAGATACTCCGGCCTGAACCGCCCCTCCCGTACCCAGTCCTGGAGCCAACTCCAGCCGTGCGCCGTCCAGATGCGGTACAGCTTCTTGTACTGGATCAGTGGCTCCACCGCCGGATGGCCGATCTCCTCCAGCTCCCAGCGCCGGGTCGATCTCACCTTGATGCCGGCCTGCGCGAAGGCCTTCACCACATCCGCGGGCAGGTCGGGTCTGACCCGCCGCCCGAACGCCGCCGACACCTCCTCCGCCAGCTCGGCCAGCCGCCGCGGCTCGCCCCCGCCCGCATACCGCTCGCCCAGCAGCTCGTTGAGCACCTCCCGGTGCACATCCGCCCGCCAGGGCAGCCCCGCGCGGTGCATCTCCGCGGCCACCAGCATCCCGGCCGACTCGGACGCGGTGAGCAGCCGCATCCGGCCGGGATGTTCGGCTGCCGCATGCCGTCGCTGCTGCTCCGCGTACACCTCCAACAGGCCCTCGAACGGCACGTCCGCCCCCGCGTGCGCCTCGAACAACGAGGACTGCGAGCCCGGTGCCGCCGAGCGCGGCGGCGGATCGGGCGGCACCGGTCCGTTCCGCAGCCGGGCCCAGGCGGCCGCCGCCGACCGGGGCTCGCCGAGCCGTCCTTCGTGGCCGAGCAGCAGCAGCTCCGCCGCCTCGATGTCGTAGCACCGCTCGACCCGCACGCCCGCCGCGAGCAGGCGTGGATACACCTCGGCGGTGGAGCGCCACACCCACCGTCCGACCTCCGGCAGCCGTGCCCCGACCGCCGCGACGAGGTCGGGCTCGCGCAGTACGGGCCCGGCCGGTCGGCCGTCCACGCCCAGCGGAGCGAGCAGCGCGCCACCGCCGTCAGCCGTGGCCAGGGCCCATCGTTCGGTCATGATGCCGAGTCTCGCAGGAGGGTCTGACAACGCCCGGGGGCACGACCGGGACGCGCGCCGGACGCGCGCCAGGACGTGCCAGGACGTGCCGGGACGCGCGCCGGAACGCACCGGGACGCGCACCTGGTGAAGGCCTCGGCGAACCGCTCGTGGCGCGGTTCGCCGGTGAAGTGATGGGCATCAGTGTCGAGGAGCGCTCCTGGGCACAGGAGTGCGAAAGGAGTTCCACCGCTCATGAACAGGGCAGCAGGAGCAGGAGCGGGAGCTCTTGAAGGGACTCCCGTATGAAGCGCGCCGCACGGGACGCCACCGTGGACGTCGACGTCACCGGCCGCGACGTCGCCGGCGGCCTCACGCGCTCCACGCTGCTGCTCATGGCCACCGCGACCGGTCTGTCCGTGGCGGGCAACTATTTCGCCCAGCCGCTTCTCGACACCATGGCCCAGCGGTTCGGGATGAGTTCCGGTACGGCCGCGCTCGTGGTGACCGTGAGCCAGCTCGGTTACGTGTGCGGCCTGGTGCTCCTCGTACCGCTGGGGGACCTGCTGGAACGGCGTCGGCTCACCGTGACGCTGTGCGCCGCCACGGCCGTCGGGCTCGCCTGGACCGCCGCCGCGCCGAACGTCCCCCTGCTGTTCGCCGGTCTCGCCCTGACCGGACTGTGCTCCGTCGGCGCGCAGGTCATGGTGCCGTTCGCCGCGACCATGGCATCGCCCGAGATGCGCGGCAGAGCGGTGGGCACCGTCATGACCGGGCTGCTGCTGGGCATTCTGCTGGCCAGAACGGCCGCGGGCGGCCTCGCCGAGCTGGGCGGATGGCGCACGGTCTACTGGGTCAACGCCGTGCTGATGCTGGCGATGGCCCTGCTGCTGCGGCGCATACTGCCGCTCTTCCCCGCCGCCGGACGCGCTTCCTACCTGGCCGCGTTCCGCTCGATGGCCCTGCTGCTGCGCGACCATCCGGTGCTGCGTTGGCGGACCCTGACCGGGGCATCGGGTTTCGGTGCCTTCACGGTGCTGTGGGTCTCGCTGACCTTCCTGCTGTCCGGACCGCCATACGGCTGGTCCACCGCGGCCATCGGCCTGATGGGGCTGGCCGGGGCCGCCGGAGCCGCCGCGGCTTCGGCCGCGGGACGGCTGGCCGACCGGGGGCTGGTGCACACCGTGACCATCGGCGGCGCGATCCTCCTGCTGGCCTCCTGGGCGGTTCTGCTGGCCGGAGGACGACACGGACTCGCCTGGCTGCTCGCCGGGGTCCTGGTGCTGGACCTGGCGGTGCAGGCGGTGCACATCAGCAATCAGAACGTGGTGTACGCCCTCGACCCACCCGCGCGCAGCCGGCTGAACTCGCTCTACATGACCGCGTACTTCCTCGGAGGCGTCGCCGGTTCGGCGCTCACCTCCCTCGTCTGGGCCCACGCCGGGTGGACCGGCGCTTGCGCCCTGGGCGCCGCCTTCAGCGCCGCGGCCCTTCTCTCGTGCCTCGGGGAGATGCTCGGACGCCGCGCCGCGACCGTATGACACCCGGCTCCTGCCGCCCACGATCCGCCGGCCGCGCGGAGGCCCACCTTTCGGGTGGACGGAACCGTTCGAAAGGCGGGCCGGGCCGGGCACCGGGAGGATCGACTCAGGAGCCATGCCCGGAAATCCGGGCCGGTTCACGCGGTTTCACGCTGTTTCGCGAAGTCGCGCGCCGTATGAGGCCGCGCGCCGTATGGAGGCTGGAATGCAAGCGATCGTTTTCGAGGAGTTCGGCGGCCCCGACGTACTGCACGTCAAGGAGGTCGAGGAGCCGCACCCCGGCCCCGGTCAGATCCGGGTGGCGGTACGGGCGGCGGGCGTCAACCCGTTGGACTACAAGATCCGCCGCGGATGGATGGAACAGGCCTTCGCCACGCCCCTGCCCGCCATCCCCGGTCTGGAATTCGCCGGGGTCGTGGACGAGAGGGGCGAGGGAGTCACCGAGGTCGCCGTCGGCGACGAGGTGCTGGGATGGACCGCCACCGGCGCCTACGCCCCGTACGCCCTGGCCGAGACCCTCGTACCCAAACCGGCCGCCCTGGGGTGGGACGAGGCCGCGGCGATCCCGGTCGCGGGGGAGACCGCCCGGCGGGTGCTCGACGAGCTCGCGGTCCGGGACGGCGAGACCCTGCTGGTGCACGGCGCCGCGGGCTCGGTCGGTTCGATGGCCGTACAGCTGGCGGTCGCCCGTGGAACCACCGTGATCGGTACGGCGGCCCCGGCCAACCACGAGTACGTCCGCTCGCTGGGCGCGATCCCGGTGGCGTACGGGGACGGTCTGGTCGGACGCGTCCGCGCCGCCGCGCCCCAAGGGGTGGACGCGGTCTTCGACGTGGCGGGCAAGGGGGCGCTGCCCGACTCGATCGAATTGCGCGGCGGTACGACGGACCGGATCATCACCATCGCCGACCCGGACGCCGGGAAGTACGGGGTGCCCTACTCGTCGGGCACGTCGCTGGAGAAGAAGCGCGCGGGCCTGGCCGAGAATGTCCGCCTGGCTGCCGAGGGCGCGCTCCGCCTGAACATCGCGCGGGTCTTCCCCCTGGCGGACGCGGCGGAGGCGCACGCGATCAGCGAGGGCGGCCATGCGGGCGGGAAGCTCGTGATCACGCCGTGAGGGCGTGACGCGTTGAGCCGATGCCATGACGCGCCGCGTTGATGCCGCGACGCCGTGACGTAGTGACGTCGTGATGCCGCGACGCCGTGACGCAGCGACATCGTGAGGCCGTGACGTAGTGACGTCGTGAGCCCGTGACATAGCGTCGTCGTGAGGCCGAGACGCGCGGTGGTGGGGTCGATCGGCCACCACCGCGTCCTCGGCCTGCGTCCCCGTCCGCGTCCTCGGTCCCCGTCTATGTCCCACGGCCCGCGTCGCCTCGGCTCTCCAACTCGCGTATCACCCGCGCCGGGTTTCCCACCGCGAGCACGCCCGCCGGGAGGTCCTTCGTCACGACCGAGCCCGCGCCCACCACGGTGTTCTCGCCGATCGTCACCCCTGGGCAGACGATCACCCCGCCGCCCAGCCAGACGTTGTCGCCGATCGTCACCGGCGAGGCCTTCTCCCAGCCCGCACGGCGGCGTTCCGTGTCGAGTTCGTGGGTGGGGGTGAGCAGTTGGACGTTCGGGCCGATCTGTACGTCGGAGCCGACGGTGATCGGCGCGGCGTCGAGGAAGACCGCGTTGAAGTTGACGAACGTACGGTCGCCGACGCTGATATGGCTTCCGTAGTCGCACTGGAACGGCGGCCTGATACGGACATTCTCGCCCACCGAACCGAGCAGCTCCGCAAGGATCTTGGCGCGGTCGGCCGGTGCGGCGCCGCCGTTCGCGTTGTACGCCGCGCAGAGCGCGAAGCGGCGCTCGGTGTCCGTCCCCAGCTCCTCGTCGTCGGGGAGATACCACTCGCCGGCCAGCATGCGTCGCTTGTTCTCGCCCACGGACGTCCTCTCGTCGGTCGGAGGTACCACCGTAGACCCGGCGTCCCGTGCGACAGTTCGATATCCACAGCCTGTGGACAAGGTTCGGGGTGTGGACCTGGGACCATCGAGGGCGCGGCAAGAAGTACATCAGAGGAGGCACCCGCATGTTCGTGGAGCACACCGAGGGCACGGCATGAGCGACAGCCGCGATGGCGGCGCCGGCGGTGAGGGTGGCGACCGGGGCGCCGCCGGTGAGGCCGGTGAGGCCGTCCGTACCGTCGAGCGTGCCCTTGCCGCCGTGCTCTCCGCGCGTTCCACGGGCGGCGGTGACGGCCCGCGAGGCGCCGCAGGGCTCGACGGAATCGACGCCGGCGCCTCACTGCTCGCCGCCGACCCGGCGGCCGACGAGGAACTGCGGCGGCGCGGCGAGCAGTTCGTACGCCTGGCCTGGGAGCGTGGCTGGCAGCCGGCCGATGTCGTACGACTCGTACGCCGCGACCTGGAGGACCACCACGTACGGCTGGCCACCGAGCTGATCGTGGCGGAGGTGCGGCGGTACGAGCGGCTGCCGCCGCGCTGGGCCGCCCAGCTCGCCGAACTCGGCGCCGACCCCGTGCCGGAACCGGGTGCGCGGCCAGGTCCGGAACCGGGCGCGCGGCGAGGTCCGGAACCGGGCGCGCGGCGAGGTCCGGGGCCCGCGCCCTACCGGGCCGACCGCTTCTCGTACGCCACCGCCGTACTGGAGCTGTACCTGCTCCTCATACGGCTGCCCGCGATCGAGTCCGTGGGACCGGTGCCCGGTACGCCCGTACATCTGCCCGCCGCCGACGGCGAGCCGCGCATGCTCACCCGGATCCGCGCGCTGCTGGCCAAGGCGGAGGCGACCGGTTACCCGCAGGAGGCGGAGGCGCTCACCGCCAAGGCGCAGGAGCTGATGGCCCGGCACAGCATCGACGAGGCGCTGCTGGCCGACCGGACCCACCGGGGTGATGTGCCCGGCGCGTGCCGGATCGGGGTGGACGCTCCGTACGAGACGGCCAAGGCGATCCTGCTCGATGCCGTCGCCTCCGCGAACCGCTGTCGCGCGGTCTGGAACAGCGCCTTCGGCTTCTCGACGGTCGTCGGCTTCGAGCCCGACCTTGAGGCGGTCGAACTGCTCCACACGTCCCTGCTGGTGCAGGGGACCTCGGCGATGACCCGCGCGGAGGCGGCCCAACGCGCGTCGGGGCGCAAACGGACCAAGACCTTCCGGCAGTCGTTCCTGATGGCGTACGCCCATCGCATCGGCGAACGGCTGGCGAGGGCGACGGAACAGGTCACGGAACAGGTCACGGAGCAGGCTGCCGAGGGCGGCGCAGGGGGTGCCGACGGCGGTGACGCGTTGCTTCCCGTGCTCGCGGCGCGGGATGTGGCCGTGGCGGACCGTACGGACCGGATGTTCCCGGAGACGGTGGCGACGCGGGTGCGCGGGGTGACGGACGCCGAGGGCTGGACCCATGGCACCTCGGCGGCGGACGCGGCGCATGTGCCGGGAGCCTCGGGTACGAAGGACCGGCGCGGCCGAATCCGTCCGGCGGGCTGACCGCGCTCCATGGTCCCTGCCCCTCAGTACGGATGTCCCCGCGTCCGGATGCCCCCCGCGTCTGAATGCCCCATGCACCGTGCCCGGATGCCCCCCGCGTCTGAATGCCCCATGCACCGTGCCCGGATGCCCTCGCGTCCGAATGCACCGCTCACCGTGCCCGTCGGCGCTACGCCTGAGACCCGAGAGGCGGGTGAACTCCACCTTCCCGAATCACCCAGTCTGCCCGGTTATGGCTAGGCTCGGTCCATGAGTTGGCTCCGGGCGCTGAAGGAGACGGCCCGTTCGGGGTTCACGATCGAGCGGCAGCGGCTCGAACCGTTCGTCGCACTGCGCGGGGCCGTGGGGCTCGCCGTCGTCGTCGGAGTCTGCCTCACGCTGTTCGGGGCGACGGTCGCCGTCAGCGCGGCCTTCGGCGCGTTTCAGGCGGGCATCGCCACCCTTCAGCGCAGTTGGCGGCCCCGGCCGACTCTCGCGCTGGCCTCCGGGGCGAGTCTGGCCGTCAGTACCTTCCTGGGCTACCTCACGGGCGGCGCCCATATCGCGCTGTTCCTCATCCTGCTGGCGGTCTGGACCTTCCTCGCCGGTCTTGCCTGGGTGGCCGGGCCGACCGTCGGCATCATCGCGTCGTCCAATGTCGCGATCATGCTGGTGACGGTCACCCTCCCCACGTCCGTGGCGACCGCCGCCGAGCACGCCGCCGTGATCGCGAGCGGGGGGCTCGTCCAGGCCGGGATGATCCTGCTCTTCCCGATCCGGCGCTGGGGCAGACAGCGGGACGCGCTGGCCGACGCCCTCGCCGCCGTGGCCGACTACGCCCGCCGGCTACGGTACGACCCGGTCGCCCCGTTCGACCCCGAGCCGCTGATGACGGCGCGCAGCGCCGCGGCCATCACCGCGTGGGAGGCCCGCCGCCGCCCCGCCGAACTGCACGGTGCTCGCGGGGTCGCCGAGCGGATCAGGCCCGTGCTCGCCTCCCTCGCCGATCCGGCGGTCGGTGCCCCGTCCGAAGGGCCGGAACGGGACCGCGTACGGGAACTGCTCGCCGCCGCCGGTTCCGCCCTGGACTCGGCCGCCCGCGCCATCCGCCACGGTGAGCCCGTCCGGCTGGAACCCGCCACGCTCGGGCTGGTCAGCACCCCTGACACCAGCTCGGTCCTGACCGGCCCGGCCCGCCGCGCCGCCGCCCGGCTGGTCGCCCTGCTCGATGACGTCGTAGAGACGGCGAAGGGCTCGGGAAGCGAGACCCGGGCGGGGATCGCGCCCTGGCCCCGACGACGGCCACCGGAGAACAAGGTCAAGGCCTGGCCACCCCGCAGGCGACAGGCCGCAGACGTGGGCGTGGGCGTAGGCGTGGCCTCAGACACGGCCTCAGACAGAGCCTCAGACACGGCCTCAGGCGTGGCCTCCGACGAGGCCTTCGACCGAGAGGCCCTCGCCCAGGCCCTCGCCCAGTCCGCCGACAAGGCCCCAGAGGCCCCCGCCCAGGAGACCCTCCACCAGGACCGGAGCCAGAGGCGGCAGCAGGCCGCCTCCCACCGCGACCGCCCCAGTCTGCTGCGGCTGGTCCCGGTCGTCCTTCGCTCCGTCCGCAACGAGTTGCACCACGACTCCCCGATCCTGCGCCACGCCATCCGCGTCACGGCCGTCACGTCCGTCGGCTACGTCCTCGGCGCGGCCCTTCCTTTCGGGCACGGCTACTGGGTGCCGATGACCGCCGTCATGACGATGCGCCCCGACTTCTCCCAGACGTACGGACGCGCGGTGGCCCGCATCGGCGCCACCCTCGTCGGCGTCGCCCTGGCCACCGGCATCGTGGAACTCGCCCACCCCGGCCGCGAGGTCCTCGTCCTCCTCGCCGTGCTCAGCGCGGGCCTGATGTATCTGCTGCTGCGCACCGGTTACGCGATCAGCCAGATCTTTGTCGCCGCCTACGTGGTCTTCCTGCTCGGCGTGGCGGGCATGGGCGTGACGCAGACCGTACGGGAGCGGGCCCTGCTCACCCTCCTCGGCGGTCTGCTCGCGATGATCGCGTACGCCGTCTATCCGGCCTGGGAAACCCCGCGCCTGCGCGCCCGGCTCGCCGACTGGCTGGTCGCGGACGGCCGTTACGCGGCCGCCGTCGTCGCCCACTACGCCGAGCCCGCGGACCGCGACAGCCCGGACGTACGCGAGGCGCTGCTGGAGACCCGTGAGGCCCGGGTCGCCTGGCACGAGGCCGAGGCGAGGGCCATTCACGAACCGGTGCGGCACCGCGGCCTCTCCCTCGTCGCCGCCGATGACGCGGAGCAGGCGCTCGCCCAGTTGTCCCGGGTCGCGATGCTGATGGAGGCGCACCTTCCGGAACGCGGAACCACCCCCGTACCGGCGGCGGCCGACCTGGCCGAGGCACTGCGACGGGCTACGGAACAGGGCGCGAAGGACATACAGGAGGGCCGGGTCCCGCAGTGGGGTCCGGTCCGTGAGGCACTGGCGCGCTGGGACGGCGAGGGCGTCCCCGACCAAGTCGTACGGAGCGGAGCCGGCCTGCTTCTCGACGCGCTGGAGGAACTGTCGGAAGGGCTGGACGAGGGCCTGGACGAGGAGCAGGAGGCGGAAGGGAACGAAGGGCGGGCCGAGGGGTGGGACGAGGAATGGGTCGAACGGCGGGACACGATCTAGACGAGTAGGTCCGAAGGCGTGGCGGCCACGGCCCCGCGATAACGGCCGCGGCTCCCGCGGTAACGGCCGCGGCTCCCGCGGTAACGGCCGCGGGCCACGGATCCGAGAAGGATCCGCGGCCCGCGCGCCGAAAACCGGGCGACCGCCGACGGGAGGTCGGCCGGTGAGCCGTAGCCGTAATCCGGTCGCGCCGTCCCGCTGTCTTCCTTCACGGTCCCGCCGCCGTCAGGACTTCGGATGATCCGTTCCCTCTGACTGGTCGACAAGTCCCCTGATTGGTTGACAAGTTCGCGCCAAGCTACCAGGAGGATTTGCGCACCCCGGGAAGGAATCCGGCGTGGGCCTGTTCGCGCAGCCGGACCCTGGACAGCCCGAACTTCCGCAGATGCCCACGTGGTCGGCCGTCCACGCTGTCCCGGTTCCGTACCCGCGTGGCGCTCGCGTCGCGCGGCTGGCTCCGCAACTCCCGCTGCGCCGAGATCCTTTGCTCGTCGGATGTGCCGGGGCGCCGGAGGACCTCCTTCAGCTCCGCACGTCGCGCGGCGTACCGCTCGACTGTCTCCTTGCGCCGCTCATTGCGGACGATCTTGCTCTTCTTCGCCATCAGACCCTCACCCCGCGGGCGCGGATCCGGGTGACCGCGGCTTCGATGCCGATCGCGTCGATGGTCCTGATCGCTTTCGTGCTGAGGGTGAGCCGGACATGCCTGCCCTCGCTCGGGAGCCAGTAGCGCTTGCGCTGGACGTTGGGGTCGAAGCGGCGGGAGGTGCGCCGGTGCGAATGGGAGATCTGGTTGCCGAAGCCCGGCTTGGCGCCGGTCAGCTGGCAGTGGGCGGACAACGTCACACGTTCCTCTCTTTGGAAATGGAAACCATTTCCATATACTAGCCACATGGCCCGCAACGAACTACGCCCGATCGTCAAGCTCCGGTCCACGGCGGGGACCGGCTTCACCTACGTGACTCGCAAGAACCGCCGGAACGATCCCGACCGCATGAGGCTGCGCAAGTACGACCCGGTCGCCCGGCGGCACGTCGACTTCCGCGAAGAGCGCTGACCCCGGCAGCGCCGGCAGAAGCTCCGGCACCAACAGAAGTACCGGCACCAGCAGAAGCAGCACAAGAAGCAGCACAAGAAGCACAAGAACAAGAAGCACCAGAAGAGGCCTGAGATGAAGCCCGGAATCCACCCCGCGTACCGGCCCGTCGTCTTCCGCGACAAGGCCGCCGACTTCGCCTTCCTGACCCGCTCGACCGCGACCTCCGAGAAGACGGTCGTATGGGAGGACGGCACCACCTACCCCGTCATCGATGTGGAGATCTCGTCGGTGAGCCACCCCTTCTACACGGGCACCGCCCGCGTCCTGGACACCGCCGGCCGCGTGGAGCGCTTCGAGCGCCGGTACGGCCGCCGCCCCGAGGCCCGCTGATGGGCGGCATCAGCGATTCCGGGGCGATCGGCGAGAGCGGCGGTATCGGTGACATCGGTGGCGCCGACGGCAAGCTCCCCGTCGTGATCGTCGCCGGACTGCACTCCGATGCGCGCAAGGCCGCCGTGCGCCACCTGCTCGCCACCGTGCCGGGCAGCGTCGCGCTCCACCACGACCTGTCCACGGCCGACCGGGGCACGGTCGTACGTACGGTCCGCGACGCCGCCGAACTGATCTCCACGGGTGAGGCGCCGCTGGTCCACGACTGTGCCTGCTGCGCGTTGCGCGAGGACCTGGTACCCGAGCTGGAACGGCTCGCGGACGGCGGACCGACCCGGCTGGCCGTCGTCGAGCTCTGGGACTCGGTCGAGCCCCGGGCGATGGCCGAGGTCGTCGCGGCGCACGGTGAGGGGCTGGTCGTCAGTCAGGTGCTGACCGCCGTGGATCCGGCGCTGCTGCTGCCGTTTCTCGGCAACGGCGACGACCTCGCCGACGCCGGGCTGGCGGCAGCGGCCTCCGACCAGCGGACGATCGCCGACACCTGGGCCCGGCAGTTGGAGTACGCGCCCGTACTCGCCGTGATCGACAACCCGCTCGCGGACGACGAGGACCGCGCGCTGCTGGCCCAGCTCCACCCGACCGCACGGCAGATACGGATCCCCGGCGAAGACGCGTCCGCCACCGAGCGCGCCGGAGTGCGCGCCGGAGAACTGGCCGCCGCCGCGCTCGCCGGCTTCGACATCGAGGCCGCGGCCGCCCGTCAGCACCCGGCCTGCGCGCTGCTGCCGCAGGAGGCGGACGACTGCGGTGTCGGTACGTATGTCTGGCACCGCACCCGCCCCTTCCACCCGGAGCGGCTCTACCAGGCGCTGGAGGATCTGACCTGCGCCGCGGCCCGCAGCCGCGGCCGCTTCTGGCTCGCCGACCGTCCCGACACGCTGCTGGCCTGGGACGCGGCGGGTGGCGCGCTCTGTGTGGAGAGCGCGGGGCCCTGGCTGGCCTCGTTGCCGGACGCCGCCTGGGACGCGGTCCCGCCGCTGCGCCGGGCCGCGGTGGCCCTGGACTGGCATCCGCACCACGGCGACCGCTGCCAGCACCTGGTCTTCACCTCACCCGGCCTGGACCGCGAAGGGGTCGAGCGGCTCCTGGAGTCCTGCCTGCTGACCGACGCCGAGTACACCGCGGGCCGCGCGGCCTGGAAGCGCCTGCCGCCCGCCTTCGACTCCCTCCTGGAGGTCTGATGTCCACCCGCCGCAGGGACCGCAAGCCGTCGGCGCCCCGCCCCAATCCGCTGGATCGCGCGGGCGTCACCTATATCGACTACAAGGACACCGACCTGCTGCGGAGGTTCATCTCGGACCGCGGCAAGATCCGCAGCCGCCGGGTGACACGGGTGAACGCCCAGCAGCAGCGGCAGTTGGAGCGCGCGATCAAGAACGCGCGCGAGATGGGTCTGCTGCCGTACCGCACGGCCCGCGCTGACCGTCCCGCCCCCTCCCGCTCACTCCCGCTTCCTCCGTCACGGAGGAAGCGGGAGTGATAACCGACACAGGAGAGGAAAAACCGGCACGGGAGAGGGCCGGCAAGGGAGCCGAATGCCCTCGAAATACGTCTCCTTCTCAGGAAGCAGGAGAGAACGCAGGGAATCCGGCCCGGAATCGGTCCGGCACCGGCCCGCGGACGGCCCATAAACGGGTCGGCGCAGGTCGGAGCGGGTCCGGACAGCCGTTTCACCTGCGAGTCTGTAATCGCAGGAACACCCCGCGTGCACGTGCATCTGCTCATGCAACGGCACATGAACACAGCTATGATCCGAGACAGTTGAAACCTGCACCTTGCAACTCGGGGAGCGACCTGTGTACGACGTGTACAACGGCATAGCGGCCACAGAGCTTCACGGAGTCGTCTGGCAGAAGAGCAGGCACAGCAACTCCCAGGGCTCGTGTGTGGAGTTCGCCAAACTGCCGGGCGGCGAGGTGGCGGTACGGAACTCACGCCACCCCGACGGTCCCGCGCTCGTCTACACCCTGGCCGAGATCGAATCCATGCTGATCGGCGCCAAGGCCGGGGAGTTCGACCACCTGACCACCGGCTGACCACCACCTGACCACCACCTGACCACCGGCTGCCACCGCCTCACGGCGCACGGGCGGCGGCTGTGCGCGCCGCCTCGACGGCGCACGGTTCCGACGGGGTTCCGACGGGGGTCCGACGGCGTACTCGTCACGGAGTGTGCCTGCTTCATGCGCCTGGCGCGCCTACGGCGTGCGCCCAGCGGCGGGAGCGCGCTCCGGTACGCCTCGGGAGCGGCGAGTTTCAGTCAATCTGGCGAGGATCACGGCCAGATTGGTACGGACCAGTAGGGGCCATGCGTGCCCAACGTCACCGCGAAAGAGCGCGAATCGGCCAGTCGCCCGATGAGCCCCCGATGAGCCGATGGGTGCCGGTTCGGTGCCGAGGATCCGCGGTCGGTTCCCTGTGCGGACCCGCCGGGCGGCCCGGTTGCATGCGCGGCCCCGCGGTTCCGATCAACGCCCGGCGGTCCGCTTCAATGCCCCGCGGTCCGCTTCAATGCCCGGCGGTCCGCTTCAATGCCCGGCGGTCCGCTTCAGTGGTCCGGATCGGGTTCAGCGGTCCGGCTCAGGTTCGGCCGTCCGGTTCCGCGGCGCACGGCAGCTGGAACAGCGCCCAGACCACCTTCCCGTGCAGCGTCCCCGCCAGCGGGTGCCAGCCCCAGGTGTCGCTGAACGACTCCACCAGGAGCAGCCCCCGTCCGGACTCCGCCGCCCCGTCCTCCTCGGTCTGCCGCGCCGCCGGGCCCGTGTGGCTGGGGTCCCGTACCGCGCACACCAGTCGCGATGTCCACCGCATCAGATGCAGTCGTACGGGGGCGTCGTACGGCTCCTGCCGTACGGTGCCGTCATCGAGCAGGGCGTGCCGCAGTGCGTTGGTGACGAGTTCGGAGACGACCAGCGCGACATCGTCGAAACGCTCGCTCAGCTCCCACTGCTTGAGCGTCGTGCGGGTGAACTGCCGTGCCCCGCGTACCGCTTCGTAGTGGGGAGGCAGAGCGCACGACGCGGACCCCGCGGCTCCTGCGGGATCGATCGGGGGAAGGCCCTGCCTCAACGGCTCGAGCACGGTCGATCCATTCATCCCCATGCGAGGCACTCCCGGGATTCGCGGCCGTAGCGATACTGCGATGGGTCCAGCGTCACAACACGTCAATCACGTACGAGCACACAGGTGCGCGGGGCCCATGGTTCCGAATGCGCAGGGCAGATGCAAGGGCAGATGCACGTGCACGCGCCGGGATTGGCCCTTCCCGTGCCGGTTGTTGTTGATTTCTCCCCATGACCAGTTTCGGTCTCTCCGTAAAGCCTTCTTATTTCCGTAATCGATCGAGTACGGGCTGAAGCGTTTTGATGGCAGAATCCGGCACTTGGAGTTCGGGGGTGCTCCGAGGAGAACCACATGCGATGGGGAGGGTTGGAGACGTGACCGCAGCCGAATCGGGCGGTTCCGTGGTGCGGCGCATCCTGCTTGGCTCACAGCTGAGGCGGCTGCGTGAGACGCGCGGCATCACACGTGAAGCGGCCGGCTACTCGATCCGCGCATCCGAGTCCAAGATCAGCCGTATGGAGTTGGGACGGGTGAGCTTCAAGGCCAGGGACATCGAGGACCTGCTGACCCTCTACGGAGTCGCCGACGAGGGCGAGCGCGCGGCTCTCCTTGGCCTCGCCAAGGAGGCCAATGTCGCCGGTTGGTGGCACAGCTTCGGTGATGTGCTGCCCGGCTGGTTCCAGACGTACATCGGTCTCGAAGGTGCCGCCTCGCTGATCCGCATCTACGAAGTGCAGTTCGTGCACGGTCTGTTGCAGACCGAGGCGTACGCGCACGCGGTCGTCACCCGCGGCCAGCCGGACGCGCCCTGCGCCGAGGTCGAGCGCCGGGTCGCCCTCCGTCTGGAGCGGCAGAAAGTCCTCGTCTCCGAACGGGCGCCCCGCTTCCACGCCGTACTGGACGAAGCGGCGCTGCGCCGCCCGTACGGCGACCGGTCCGTGATGCAGGGCCAGTTGAAGCACCTGATCGAGATCTCGGAGCAGCCGAACATCACTCTTCAGGTGATGCCGTTCAGCTTCGGCGGGCACGCGGGCGAGAGCGGCGCGTTCACCATGCTGAGCTTCCCCGAGTCGGATTTGTCCGATGTCGTCTTCCTGGAACAGCTGACCAGCGCGCTGTATCTGGACAAGCGCGAGGAAGTGGCGCAGTACGAACGGGTGATGGCGCGGCTCCAGGAGGACAGTCCGGGACCGGAGGAAAGCCGGGATGTCCTCCGTGGCCTGCTTCAACTCATCTGAAGCATCAGTACGATGACGTCATATCAGGAGTTTGCACCTGCAGTAAGGGATCGCATGTCCTACTTCACCGACCTGGCTCACCAGTACATCGATGGCGAGTGGCGGACCGGCAGTGGCTCGTGGGACATCATCGACTTCAATCCGTACAACGGGGAGAAGCTGGCCGCCATCACGGTCGCCACGGCCCTGGAGGTCGATGAGGCCTACCGCGCCGCCGAGCGCGCGCAGCGCGTCTGGGCCGTGACCAATCCGTACACCCGCAGACTGGTCTTCGAACGGGTGCTCCGGCTGGTCGAGGAGCGCCAGGACGAGATCGTCGAGGCGATCATCGACGAGCTCGGTGGTACGCGTCTCAAGGCGGTGTACGAGGTCCGTACCGCGCAGGAGTTCCTGCGCGAGGCCATTCAGCTGGCGCTGCGGCCCGAAGGCCGGATCCTGCCGTCCCCGGTCGACGGCAAGGAGAACCGCGTCTACCGGCTGCCGGTCGGCGTCGTCGGGGTGATAAGCCCGTTCAACTTCCCCTTCCTGGTGGGGCTCAAGTCGGTGGCGCCCGCGCTGGCGCTCGGCAACGCGGTCGTGGTCAAGCCCAATCAGAACGCGCCGGTCGTCGGGGGCGGGCTCATAGCCAAGCTCTTCGAGGACGCCGAACTGCCGGCCGGACTGCTGAACGTCGTGGTGACGGACATCGCGGAGATCGGCGACGCGCTGATCGAGCACCCCGTCCCGAAGGTGATCTCGTTCGCGGGTTCCGACCGGGTCGGCCGTCATGTCGGGGCGGTCGCGGGCAGCCATTTCAAGCGGGCCATTCTCGAACTCAGCGGCAACAGTGCCTTGGTCGTGCTCGACGATCTCGATGAGGAGGGGCTCGACTACGCGGTGGACGCGGCGGTGGCGAGCCGGTTCATCTACCAGGGGCAGGTCTGTACGTCCGCCAACCAGATCATGGTGGACCGAAGTGTCGAGCGGGAATTCACCGAGAAGTTCGTGGCGAGGGTGAAGTCGCTGAAGGCCGGTGACCCGCGCGATCCCGAGACCCAGATCGGCCCGGTCATCAACACCTCCCAGGCGGACGCCCTGGCGGCGCTGGTGGACCAGGCGCTGGCCGAGGGCGCGACGGCGCTCGTACGGGGCCGTACGCGCGGCAATCTCGTGGAACCGACGGTGCTGACCGGGGTCGCGGAGGACTCCGCGCTGATGCGGCAGGAGATCTTCGGACCGGTGGTGCTGCTGGTTCCGTTCGACGGGGAGGAAGAGGCGGTACGGCTCGCCAACAGCAGTCCGTACGGGCTGAGCGGCGCCGTGCACACGTCCGATGTGGAGCGGGGCGTCTCGTTCGCCCGGCGGATCGAGACCGGCATGATGCACGTCAACGGCTCGACCGTGCAGGACGAGCCGATGGTGGCCTTCGGCGGGGAGAAGTCCTCGGGGGTCGGCCGGCTGGCCGGTGATTCGGCGGTCGAGGCGTTCACGACGCAGAAGTGGATCTCGGTGCAGCACGGCCGTACGCACTTCCCTCTCTGAGCGCTGGGGCGGCTCAGGACCGCCCCCGGGCCTGCTTCGGGCCCGCGGACCTGCCCTGGGCCTGCCCCGGACCCGCTCCCGCTGGCTCCAGACCTGCTCCCGGCCTGGCTCCGGGCCTGCCCTGGGCCTGCTCCCGGCCTGGCTCCGGACCTGCTCCGGACCGCCGGGGTCCCGAGAGGGTCTCGGCCCGGGGTCATAACCTGGAGCAATGTCAGCGATCCGTTTGCTCGTGCTCGGCGCGGTGCGCCAGCACGGGCGGGCCCATGGCTACCAGGTCCGCAACGACCTGGAGTACTGGGGCGCCCACGAGTGGTCCAACGCCAAGCCCGGCTCGATCTATCACGCGTTGAAGCAGATGGCGAAGCAGGGCGTACTCCTCGCGCACGAGGTCGCGCCGAGTACGGCCGGCGGGCCGCCGCGGACCGAGTACGAGCTCACCGACGCGGGCCGCGAGGAGTACCTCAGGCTGCTGCGCGAGGCGCTGACCTCGTACGACCAGAAGATGGACGTGCTGTCCGCGGGCATCGGCTGCATCGTCGACCTGCCGCGCGCCGAGGTGATCGAGCTGCTCAAGGAGCGGGTGCGGGCGATCGAGGCCTGGCGGGCCGCGGTGACCGAGCACTACGTACCGGAGGACGGTCCGGAACAGCTCGGGCACATCGGGGAGATCATGAACTACTGGGTGCACTCCGCGGATTCGGGCGCGGAGTGGACGCAGGGGCTGATCAAACGCATCGAGGGCGGGGCGTACACCTTCGCGGGGGAGGGTGAGCCGTTCGTCGGGGTGCTCGCCGAGGGCGAGGAGAACCCGTACGCGACGGGGATTCCCGATGACGGAGATCGTCGCTGATCAAGTTTGACCAATGGTCCGGTCGGGGTTACCTTCGGGCACGTAGTCAAACTTGACTACACGGGGTGCGGGACCGAAGGGGAGAGCACATTGGGCGCACTGAGTACGTCGAACGATGTGATCGTCATGGCGGGCGTACGCAAGAGGTACGGCGGGAAGCCGGCCCTGGACGGGTTGGATCTGACGGTGGAACGCGGCACGGTGCACGGGGTGCTCGGGCCGAACGGCGCGGGCAAGACCACGGCGGTACGGGTCATGACCACGCTGCTGCGGCACGACGAGGGGCTGGTGCGGGTGGCCGGCCACGACGTACGGAACCGGGGGCGTGAAGTGCGGCGGCGGATCGGGCTGTTGGGGCAGCACGCGGCGCTGGACGAGGACCTGGGCGGCCGGCAGAACCTGGAGATGTTCGGACGGCTCCACCATCTGGGCGCCCGGCGCGCGGGGGTCCGGGCGGACGAACTGCTGGAGCGGTTCGGCCTCATGGACACCGGCCGCAAGGCCGTGAAGCTCTACAGCGGCGGGATGCGGCGGCGGCTCGATCTGGCGGCGTCCCTGATCACCGAACCGGAGGTGCTCTTCCTGGACGAGCCGACGACCGGGCTCGATCCGCGAGGCCGGGCGGAGGTGTGGGGCGCGGTGCGCTCGCTGGTCGGCGGCGGGACGACCGTACTGCTGACGACCCAGTATCTGGAGGAGGCCGACCAACTGGCCGACCGTATCTCGGTGGTGGACAGCGGGAGGGCCGTCGCCGAGGGCACGCCGGACGAACTGAAGGCCAGAGCAGGCGGCGACCGGATCGATGTCGTCCTGCACGACGCGGACCGGCTCGCGGACGGCGCGCACGCGCTGGCGCACGCGACCGGCACGCACGCCGTCAGTACGGACGTGGACCGGCGGCTGCTCAGCGCGCCGGTCGCGGACCGGATGACGGCGCTCACCGAGACCGTACGGGCCTTGCACGCGCGGGGAATCGAGGCGCGGGACATCGCGCTGCGGCGGCCGACGCTGGACGAGGTCTTCCTCCAGCTCACCGCCGCCCGCGAGGCCGACCGGCCGGACGGCACCGAGCGACAGGAGATGCCGGCATGACGACGACGCACGCGACAGCCCCGGTCCGGACAGCCGCCGAGAGCAGCGGGCTCGGCTGGGCACTCGCCGATTCCTGGACCATGACCCGGCGCGAACTGGCCCGCTGGGCACGGCAGCCGGTCCAGGTCGTCGTCGGGCTGGTCTTCCCGGTGATGCTGCTGCTGATGTTCGGCTACCTGATCGGCGGCGGCCGGGGGGTCGATGGGGAGTACGTCGAATTCCTCGTCCCCGGCATGCTCGCCCTGACGATGGCCTTCGGCCTGGAGTCGACCATGCTCGCGGTGACTCAGGATCTCGACAAGGGCGTGGTCGACCGGTTCCGTTCGATGCCGATGGTGTCGTCCGCGGTCCTGGTGGGCCGGAGCGTCGCCGACATGCTCCAGTCGGCGGCCGGTCTGGCCGTGATGATCGGGGTCGGGTACGCGATCGGCTGGCGCTGGCACGACGGACCCGCGTCCTTCCTGGGCGCCGTGGGTCTGCTGCTCCTGTTCCGGTTCGCGATGCTCTGGCTCGGGATCCAGCTGGCGCTGGTGGCGGGCCGTCCCGAGATGGTGCAGGCGGTGCAGATCCTGGTCTGGCCGATCGGCTTCCTCTCCAACGCCTTCGCGACGCCGGAGTCCATGCCGGGCTGGCTGGGCGCCGTCGTGGAGTGGAACCCGATGTCGGCGACGGCCACGGCGGTACGTGAGCTGTTCGGCAACCCGGGCGCGGCGGGCGGCTCCTGGGCGGCGGAGCACTCCGGGCTGCTGGCCGTCCTGTGGCCGGTGGCGCTGCTCGCGGTGTTCTTCCCGCTCGCCGTACGGAGGTTCGCGAGGCTCAGCCACTGAATGGGGCGGGTGGTCCGCGTCGGCCGGGTGGCCGGCGTGGACCACCCGGCAGGCTCTCAGTGGTGGAAGGACGTGGCGGCCGACTTGTCCCGGTTCAACGGGTGCTGCTGGCCCCGCAGTTCGGGCAGCACCTGCTCCAGGTCGGCCACCAGCAGCGCGGCCAGGTCGGCCGAGAAGCCGTTGCGGCAGACCACCCGCAGGACGGACAGATCCTCGCGGTTGGCCGGGAAGGTGTACGCGGGCACGAGCCAGCCGTGCTCGCGCAGGCGGCGCGAGACGTCGAAGACATCGAAGTTCCGCACGCCGGGGGCGGTGGTGAAGGCGAACACGGGCAGCTCGTCGCCCCGGGTGAGGAGCTGGAACTCGTCCATCGCCTCGATCCGCCTGGCCAGCGTCCCGGCGATGTCCCGCGCCGTCTGCTGCACGGCGCGGTAGCCGTCCCGGCCCAGCCGCAGGAACGTGTAGTACTGCGCGACGACCTGCGCGCCCGGCCGGGAGAAGTTCAGCGCGAAGGTGGGCATGTCGCCGCCCAGATAGTTCACGCGAAAGACCAGTTCCTCGGGGAGTTCGGCGGGCGAGCGCCAGAGGGCCCAGCCGACGCCCGGGTAGACCAGCCCGTACTTGTGCCCGGAGGTGTTGATGGACGAGACGCGCGGCAGCCGGAAGTCCCAGACCAGATCCTCGTCCAGGAACGGCGCGATCATCGCGCCCGACGCCCCGTCGACATGGACGGGGATGTCGAGGCCCGTACGCTCCTGAAGCGCGTCCAGCGCCGCGCACAGCTCGCCGACCGGTTCGTACGAGCCGTCGAAGGTGGAGCCCAGCACGGCCACCACGCCGATGGTGTTCTCGTCGCAGAGGTCGGCGGCGGCCTGCGGGTCGAGATGGAACCGGCCACCCTCCATGGGCACCAGCCGCGCCTCGACCTCCCAGAAGTTGCAGAACTTGTCCCAGCAGACCTGGACATTGATCCCCATGACGAGATTCGGCCGGGCGGTCGCCGGGTAGCGCGCCGCGTTACGCGTGGCCCAGCGGCGCTTGAGCGCCATCCCGGCGAGCATGCAGGCCTCGCTGGACCCGGTGGTCGAACAGCCGACGGCCGTCGCCGGGTCGGGCGCGTTCCAGAGGTCGGCGAGCATCGCCACACAGCGCCGCTCCAGCTCGGCCGTGCGCGGGTACTCGTCCTTGTCGATCATGTTCTTGTCCCGGCACTCCGCCAGCAGTACGGAGGCCTGGGGCTCCATCCAGGTGGTGACGAAGGTGGCGAGGTTGAGCCGCGAGTTGCCGTCGAGCATCAGTTCGTCGTGGACCAGCTGATAGGCGGTGGCGGGCGGGATCGGCCCGTCGGGAAGCCGGTGCTGGGGCGGGGCCGAGGTCATGCCGCTGACCGGATCGGCCTCCCCGTAGAACGGGTTGAGCGACAGCCTGCGCAGCTCGGTGCGCTCTTCCTCCGTCGTCGTACGGGCTGAGCGGTCCGCGCCTCGGTGGAGTGGCATCAGCGGGTCTCCTCGGGGTGGTACGGCCCCCTGGGACGTGGCGGGTCCCCCCTGGCGAGGATACGAACGAACATCGGGGAGCGCCCGCCGGACCGGCGGCCCGCCGCCCGCGTGCCGGCCGGGGCGGGTCAGCGCATCGGTGTGCCGTCCCCGCGGAGCTGCATCTGGGGGCGGCCGGTGACCAGCAGCCAGGCCGGGAGCGTGGCCACGCACAGCAGGGGGAGCACATTCGGGTCGGCGACCAGGACCGCCGCCGTGAACAGGCTGAGCCAGCCCAGCCGGGTGACGGCGAGCAGGACGCCCAGCACTCCGCAGGCCACGCCCAGGCTGATCTGTACGGACGGGACGAGGGCGTGGGCGCACAGCCCGAAGGCGACCCCCACGAAGACGGACGGGAAGATCCGCCCGCCCCGGAACCCGCAGGCCGCCGCGATCATCATCGCGGCCAGCTTCACCACCGTCATCAGCGCGAGCGCCCCCGCCGACCGGCCGTCCGGATCCTCGGCCAGGGTCTTCACCTGGTCCAGCCCCTTGAAGAGCGTCAGCGGCCCGCCGAGCGCCCCCAGCAGGCCGAGCACCAGCCCGCCCGCCGTCAGGGCCAGTACGGGGTGTCCCAGGCGCCGGAAGGCGGCGTGGGCGTAGGGGAACAGGTACACCGCCGCCATGCCCAGCACCGCTGCCAGCGGGGTGATCACCAGCGCCGCCAGGAGGCTGCTCCAGTGGGTGCCCGAGTACCTCGGCAGATCGAGGTCGAACGTCGGATGGTCGATCAGCACCGTGGTGAGACCGCCCGCGCCGGCCGCGATCAGCGGGCCGAACAGCTTGTCCCAGAGAGAGCCGGGCCCCGGCCTCGTGGCGAGCGTCTCGGAGAGGACCAGCGCGGCGGCCACGGGCGTACCGAACAGCGCCCCGATCGTGCCGGCGGCGGCGAGCGCGACCCAGAGCGCGGCGGGCGCGTCGGGCGCCGCCTTACGGCCGAGCCAGTAGGCGAGCGCGATGTTGGACGCGGTGATCGGGTTCTCCGGGCCCAGGCTCACGCCTCCGGCCAGCGCCAGCCCGGTGACCAGCAGCAGCCCCGGCACCACCCCGGCGGGCATCGGCTCGTCGACCAGCCCGGTGGTGGCCGGGTCGGGGCCCGCGTGCCCGTGCACCCGGTGGACGACGAGTCCCACCGCGAGCCCGGTGGCCGTGAGCATCACGATCATCCAGAGCGTGGAGTAGCGGCCGATCCCGAGGGCGTCGGGCAGCGTCCCCCAGAGCACGTCCTTGAACTCGCCCGCGAGCGTGTCCACGCCCAGCAGCAGGAGGGCCGCGGCCACTCCGACCACCAGGGACGGCACGACGAGGGGCAGCAGCGTACGGGCGGAGGGCGCGGGAGCAGCGGACGGAGCGTCGTTGGCCACGCGCTCACCGTAACGGGACAAAAGCGGCGCCCGTGGCAGGCGAAGTCCCTGACCGACGGGATCCGCGGGGCTCCCGGACCCTTCCCGTCCTTCCCGTCCGTCTTGCGCCCCGCTCTCTCCTCGCCGCCTCTTCCTGAGGACGGAGCTTCTTCCTGAGGACGGAGCTTCTTCGCCGATCCGCTACAGAGCCTCGCTGATCACGACGGCCGTCCCGTAGGCGCACACCTCCGTCCCCACGTCGGCCGCCTCCGCCACGTCGAAGCGCATCATCAGTACGGCGTTGGCGCCACGCGCGCGTGCCTGCTCAATCAGGCGTTCCATCGCCTGGTTGCGGGTTTCCACGAGCGTCTTCGTGAGCCCCTTGAGCTCGCCGCCGATCATCGACTTCAGCCCGGCGCCGATCTGGCTCCCCAGGTGCCGTGAGCGGACCGTGAGGCCGAAGACCTCGCCGATCACTCTCCGCACCTGATAGCCGGGCACGTCGTTCGTGGTGACGACCAGGACGTCGACCCCAGGGCCCTGCCCACCGCCGTAATCCTCGATGCCCATCCGTGTCCACCTTCCTCGACCTTCCCGGAAGCTCCTCGGAGTCCCGCCCGAAGCTCTGCTCGAAGCCTTGTGACGGACAGCTTTGTACCGCTCTGCCCGGAGTGCATCCGGAGTGTGCCGGCCGGCGGGACCGCAAGGAGGCGGGTGGAACCTGAGGGCGTCGGCGGGCGTTGATAACTTGTGCGCGGCCGACCACGCCGAACGACGATCGACCGACCCAATGACTCAGGAGTCCGGAAACCGTGACCACCCTTGCGCTCGGACCCAGCTGGCTGGACCCGGACTATCTGATCGGGACCTTCGGGCTGATCGGTGTCCTGGTCATCGTTTTCGCCGAATCCGGCCTGCTCATCGGCTTCTTCCTGCCGGGCGACTCGCTGCTCTTCACCACTGGCCTGCTGGTGACGACCGGCGCGCTCGACACCCCGCTCTGGCTCGTCTGCCTGCTGATCGTGCTCTCCGCGATCATCGGTGACCAGGTGGGCTATCTCTTCGGCCGGAAGGTCGGCCCGGCGCTGTTCAAGCGCCCGGACTCCAAGTTCTTCAAGCAGGAGAACGTGGAGAAGGCGCACGACTTCTTCGAGAAGTACGGCCCCAAGTCGCTGGTCCTGGCCCGCTTCGTGCCCATCGTCCGGACGTTCACGCCGATCATCGCCGGTGTGAGCCGGATGAACTACCGCTCGTTCATCATCTTCAATGTCGTCGGCGGCACCCTCTGGGGCGCGGGAGTCACCCTGCTGGGCGCCGCGCTCGGCAAGATCGACTTCGTTCACGAGCACATTGAGATGATCCTGATCGCCATCGTGGTGATCTCGGTGCTGCCGATCGTGATCGAGGTCCTGCGGGCGCGTTCCCAGTCCAAGAAGGCGCCTCTGACGGACGGCGCCGGTTCCGGCGCCGCCGCCGGGGACGAGGGTCCGGACGACCCGGCAGGTGGCCAGCGCGGCGGCCGTCACGCCAAGCGCTGACGCGGCACACGGACGCCCCGGGCCTGGTCCACGAAGACGGCCCGGGGTGGAACACGGCGGGACAGGGCCCAGGCCCTGTCCCGCCGTTCTTGTCGGATCAGCCGGACAGGACCTAGAAGCCGCGCGTCCGCTTGGCCGCGCGGCGGCTCGACGCCCGGCCCGCCCCGGGCACCTTGAGGAACAGCCGGGAGATCTCCCCACCGAGATTCACCCCGACGGCGATCGCGAGCGCCAGCGCCACCGCCTTGGACAGTGACGCGAGCCCGCGGTCGAGGTCGTTCTGCGCGAAGCCCAGTAGACCGAAGTACGTCGCGGAACCGGGCAGCAGCGGACCGATCGCCGCCGTGATGTACGGCAGCGCCGAGGCGAACTGGTACCGCGAGAAGAGCTGTCCGAACAGGCCCACCAGACCGGCGGCGACCGCCGTCGAGGCCACCGGGGAGATGTCGCCGGTGAGATGCATCGAGGCGTAGACGACCCACGCCACCCCGCCGTTGAGCGACACCATCAGCACGGTGGAACGTTCCTGCTGAAGCAGGATCGCGAAGGCGAAGCTCATGCCGACCGCCGCGCACATCTGCACCCAGGGCTGTTCGTAGGGGCTCAGCGCCGCGTCCGGGTTCAGCTCGGCGTGCAGCTGCACTCCCAGATAGAGCACGATCAGCACACCCGTGACGATCGCGATGAAGAAGTACATGACCTCCAGCAGACGCGCGGAGGCGGTGATGTAGTAGCCCGTCAGGCCGTCCTGCACCCCCGCCACCAGAGCCCGTCCCGGCAGCAGCGCGAAGAGACCACCGGTGATCACCGCGGAGGTCCCGCCCTCCACCGATATGACCGGGCTCAGCAGGGTCAGCGCCACGCCCATCGCGGCGGGCGGCATCGCGGCCACCACGAACTGGTAGAACTCCGGCAGTCCGCGCCCCGCGCACAGCCAGGCCAGCCGGTCACCGAGCATCGCGCCGAGCGCCGCGGCCACGAACACCAGCACACCACCACCGACCAGCACCGAGGCGGAGCCGGCCAGCAGCCCGCTCGCCACGGTCAGCGCCCATCCGGGGTACGGGTGCCGGTTACGGCGGATCTCCGCGAGCCGCCGGTACGCCTCCTCCAGCGTGACATCCGTGTCCTCGGTGGTGATGTCGTCGATAAGTGTGTAGACGGCGGCCAGTCGGGTGTAGTCGGTGCCCCGCCGGCGTACGGTCCGACTGGCCGTCACCGGGTCGTCCACCAGCGACGGCTGATGGGAGATCGACAGCAGCGTGAAGGTGACGGTCGGTTCGCAGCGGTCCAGGCCGTACGCGCGGCTGACCGCGAACATCGCGGCCTCGACGTCCTCGGCGCCCTCGCCGCCGGCCAGCAGAAGCTCACCGATACGCAGCGTCAGGTCCAGCACGCGGGGCACGGCCGGCCCCTGCTGGTCGTCGTGCCGCTGCATCATCTCGACCACGGGACGTTCGGCGGCGGGCATCCGCAGCAGGGTGCGCATCCGGTCCTGCCAAGGCGCCTCTTTGCTGAGCCTGATCATGGGAATGCCGTGCGCCGGAGTGAACGCCGACGACGGCTGCCGGGCGCCGTACGATCCCCCCGGCCCGCTGCCCGGTCCACCCGCCGGCCCGCCGCCCGGCATCTCGAAGGCCGAACCCTCGGGCTCGGCGGGCGGCTCCGTGCTCAGCCCCTCGGGAAGCGCGAACTCCGATGTCGGCTGGTCGTCCTCGAGGAGCTGTGGCTGACCCACCCCGGGCGGCGGGGTGAAGGCACTGCGCGCCTCGTCCGTCTGAGGCTTACGGTCATCGGAACCGTCCGGCTCGGCCACCACTGTCTGCTTCCTCATTCCCTGTCGTGCCAGTCCCGTCACTCCTGCGTCCCGATTTCCGGTCCCGCGGCTCTGGTGTTCGATCGTCAACCGTGCTGCCCGGCACGCATCTGCCCAGTATGGGCACGTACATGGGGCGGGCACACGCGCGGACGGGCGGCGCACCCCGTGAGAGGTACGCCGCCCGTCGTCCGTCCGGCTCTCCGCCGGTCACACGGTGGAGTCCGCGGTCAGTGAGCGCCGCCCTGGGCCTCAAGTCGCTTGTACGAGGCCTCGATCTCGGCCTCGGCCTCGGTGCGGCCGACCCAGTCGGCGCCCTCGACGGACTTGCCGGGCTCCAGGTCCTTGTAGACCTCGAAGAAGTGCTGGATCTCCAGGCGGTCGAACTCCGAGACATGGTGGATGTCGCGGAGGTGCTCCACCCGGGGGTCGGACGCCGGGACACACAGCAGCTTGTCGTCGCCGCCGGCCTCGTCCGTCATCCGGAACATGCCGATGGCGCGGCACTTGATGAGGCAGCCCGGGAAGGTCGGCTCGTCAAGGATGACCAGCGCGTCCAGCGGGTCGCCGTCCTCGCCGAGGGTGTTCTCGACGAAGCCGTAGTCGGCCGGGTAGCTGGTCGAGGTGAAGAGGCGACGGTCCAGGCGGATCCGACCGGTCTCGTGGTCCACCTCGTACTTGTTCCGCGAACCCTTAGGGATCTCGATGAAGACGTCGAACTCCACGAGTGGCTCCTCCATGATCAACACATTTGTCAGGTAATGGTGCGTCTTCGCGGAGGAGACCCCCCGGCCACGGGGCCAGGGTGCCGTGCTCGTGGCAAGGCGCAGTGATTAAGTGTCCCCCACGCAGCAGTGTGATCGCGAAAGGGGCTGGTCAACCGTGCTTGAGCCGAAAGTGTGGCAGCTCACGGCGGGTTCTGTCGTCGTCGGTCTCAGCCTCGCCGCCGGTGCGGTGGGTGCGGCCGGCCCCTGGGACTCGGGTCAGCGTAAGGCCGAGCGGGACTGGGCGGTCGCTCAGAGCCGAACGGGTGGCGCACATCACGACGCGAGCGCCCCCGGCGCGCCCGCGCCTGCCCCCAGTGCCGCCGGCGTACTCCCGGCGCTCGACGCGCGCGCCGCCGCACCCGTGGACCTGTCGGCGGACCTGGAGAAGAAGCTCGGGCCACTGATGGACGACGGCCAACTCGGCCGGACGCGTACGGCGTCCGTCGTCGACGCCGTCACCGGCGAGCGGTTGTACGGGAGGGCCGCCGACAAGCCGATGACCCCGGCCTCCACGGTCAAGATCGCGACGGCGGTCGCCGCGCTCTCCGCGCTCGGCCCGGACCACCGCATCGCCACGACGGTCGCGGCCACCCCGAAGGGCCGGACACTCACCCTCGTCGGCGGCGGCGACGCCACCCTGGACCGCGCGGGCCTGCGCGCCCTGGCGGACGACACCGCCCGCGCCCTGCGCGACCGGGGCGTCACCTCCGTCAAGGTCGGATACGACACCTCCCGCTACACGGGCCCCCGTGAACACTCCATCGGCCCCAACGACAACATCGCCCCCGTCGTCCCCCTGATGGTCGAACAGGGCCGCCTCGACAAATCCAGGAACGGGCCCGCTCCGCGCGAGAAGGACCCGGCCCGCGGGGCCGCCGACGCCTTCACCGGGCTGCTGCGCGACCGCGGCATCCGCGTCACGGCGGCCCCCGCCTCCGGCAGGGCCGCCAAGGGCGCGAAACCTCTCGCCAGGACCTACTCGCGCCCGCTCTCGGCCCTGGTCGAACGGGCCCTGACCGAGAGCGACAACGACATCGCGGAGTCCCTGGCCCGCCAGACCGCCATCGCCGCGCACGAGCCCGCGAGCTTCGAGGGCGCCGGACGGGCCGTCACGGCCCGGCTCGGCAAGCTCCGACTGCCGCTGGGCGGTACCCGCTTCGCCGACGGCAGCGGCCTGAACCGCAAGGACAGGGCCAGCGCCGCGCTGCTCACCGCCCTGCTGGCACGCGCCGCCTCCCCGGCACACCCGGAGCTGCGTCCCGTCCTGACCGGTCTGCCCATCGCCGGCTTCAGCGGCACCCTGCGCGGCCGGTACGGGGACGAGGCACCCGCCGCCGGACTCGTCCGGGCCAAGACCGGCACGCTCACCGGCGTGAACACCCTGGCCGGTACGGTCGTCGACCGGCGGGGCCGGCTGCTGGCCTTCGCCTTCATGGCGGGCTCCACGCCGGAGCCGGGCGCCGCGCAGGCGGCCCTGGACCGGCTGTCCGCGGCCCTGGTCCCGAAGACGGCCCCGAAGGACACGAAGGCCCCGAAGGCCCCGAAGGACCCGAAGGCACCCCCGCGCAAGCCCTGACGGACGCGCTCCTGACGGACGCGCTCGACCACGGCGGACTCTCCGGCGGCCCTCGGCCACGCTCGCTCCGACAGCCCAACCGGTACGGGGCCGAATACGGGGCCGAAACCCGGGCCGGATCGAGGGTCGTGCCCGTGCGGCTCGGGGCGTTCGCCGTACGGGTACGAGAGGGAGTCCCCGGTACGCGGCAGGTGATCCCGTGGCCGATACGTGGCAGGCGATTCCGTCCCCGGAACACGGCCGACCATCCCGCGACCGGCAAACGGCCGACGATCCCGTAAGGGGACGGCACAGCACGGCACAGGGGTGTCACAGGGTCGGCATAGGGGAAAATCCGGGCCCCCGACACCTCACCGCTCTCCGGGCCGACCACGTACGGTTGACGCATGACGAGCATCGGTGGTGCCGAGATGGTCGACTGGAATCTCGCGGTGGCGACCGCGACCCGCCTGGTGCGGCCGGGGCCGGAAGTGACCAGGGACGAGGCGCGCGAGATCGTCGCCGAGCTGCGGCGGCATGCCAAGGCGTCTGAGGAGCACGTCCGCGCGTACACGCGGATGATCCCCGACGGGCATGAGCCGGTCGACACCCCCGTCCTGGTCGTGGACCGGGCCGGCTGGGTGAAGGCCAATGTCGCCGGATTCCGCGAGCTGCTCAAGCCCCTGTTCGAGAAGATGCAGGAACGTCGCTCCAGCGGCCCCGGCGGAGCCGTGCTCGGCGCCGTCGGAGGCAAGGTGACCGGCGTGGAGCTGGGCATGCTGCTGTCGTTCATGGCGTCCCGGGTCCTCGGCCAGTACGAGACGTTCGCCCCCGCAACCCGTGATCTCCCGTCGGCCGCGGACGGCGGCGGCCGACTCCTGCTCGTCGCCCCCAACATCGTCCACGTCGAGCGTGAACTGGACGTCGATCCCCACGACTTCAGGCTCTGGGTCGCCCTGCACGAGGAGACCCACCGCACCCAGTTCACCGGCGTGCCCTGGCTGCGGGACCACCTTCAGGGAGAGATCCAGTCCTTCCTGGAGGAGACCGAGGTCGACCCCATGACCGTGGTCGAACGGCTCCGCGAGGCCGCCCAGTCGCTCGCCGGTGGCCGCCCCGAGGGCGAGGAGAACGACACCGGCCGCAGCATCGTCGAGCTGGTACAGACCCCCGGGCAGCGCGAGATCCTGGGCCGGCTCACCGCCGTGATGTCCCTGCTCGAAGGCCACGCCGACTATGTGATGGACGGGGTCGGACCGCAGGTCGTGCCCTCGGTCGCCGAGATCCGGGAGAAGTTCCAGCAGCGCAGGGCGCGCGGCGCCAGCCGCCTCGACCAGGCACTGCGCAAGCTGCTCGGCCTCGACGCCAAGCTGCGCCAGTACCGGGACGGGGAGCGGTTCGTACGGGCCGTTGTCGAGGAGGTCGGCATGGACGGTTTCAACCGGGTCTGGACCTCGCCGAACACCCTTCCGACAAAGGCGGAGATCGCCAAACCGGCGGACTGGGTCGCGCGGGTGCACCGTAAGGCAGATTCGTGAGCCGGATCGGGCTCGGAGCATAAGAACGCCTCAGGTATCACCCATCCGAGGGACCGTGGGTGAGGGATAGGCGTGCGATGCTCGGGTAATGGCTCGGCTCTGTCACCATCGACGCACTCTGAGTGACGGTCTCCGTCCTGACTCCGACCGAGGCACCCCCCGAAAAACATCACGAAGGGCACCGGATATGGGTCCCCATCCTGCGGTCGCGGCGATACGCCTGGCGGTCCGCCGCGTACTCCACGACATTCTCACCGGGCGGACGGAAGCCTCCGCCACCACCTCGCTCCCCCCCTCCGGCGAGCCGCCTCTCGTGCTCGTCGCCTGCTCCGGCGGCGCCGATTCCATGGCGCTCGCGTCCGCCCTCGCCTTCGAGGCCCCCAAACTCTCCGTCAGGGCCGGTGCCATCACGGTCGACCACGGCCTCCAGGCGGGCTCCGGACTCCGCGCCGCCGAACTCGTCGCCCGGCTCCGCTCCATGCGGCTCGACCCCGCCGAATCCGTCGCCGTGACCGTAGGCCGCGACGGAGGCCCCGAAGCCGCCGCCCGGGACGCCCGTTACGGAGCCCTCGACGCCGCCGCCGAGCGCCACCGGGCGGCGGCCGTCCTGCTCGGCCACACCCGCGACGACCAGGCCGAGACCGTCCTGCTCGGTCTCGCCCGAGGCTCCGGCACCCGCTCCCTGTCCGGAATGGCCGCCGTCGCGGGAGCGGCCGGCCGGTACCGCCGCCCCTTCCTCCAGCTCGACCGGCAGACCGCCCGCAAGGCCTGCCTGGTCCAGTCGATCCCCGTCTGGGACGACCCGCACAACGCCGACCCCTCGTACACCCGCTCGCGACTGCGCCACGAGGGCCTGCCCGCCCTGGAGAAGGCGCTCGGCAAAGGCGTCGTCGAGGCCCTCGCCCGTACGGCACAGCTCTCCCGCGACGACGCCGACGCCCTGGACGCCTGGGCCGCCGACGCGGAGGGCGTGGTGCGGGACGAGGCGGGGCAGCTGGTGTGCGCCCGGCTGTACGCACTGCCGGCCGCCGTCCGCCGCCGGGTGCTGCGCCGGGCGGTCATCGACGAGGGATCCCCCGCCGGTTCGCTGTTCGCCCGTCACATCGAAGAGGTCGACCGCCTGATCACGGGCTGGCGCGGCCAGGGGGCCATCAACCTGCCCGGCCGCGTGGAGGCCAGGCGGCAGGGTGGCAGACTGGTCATCCGGCAGGGCTGAAGCGCCGACGCGTGACGGCTGATGCGCTACGGCTGTGTCTCCCGGGTCCTCGGACCCAGGACCCAGGCCGACAACGAAAGTGATGCGGGTGGACGACAAGGACATGGGCGACGACCTTCAGTCGGTGCTCATCACCAAGGAAGAGATCGACGCGAAGCTGGCCGACCTGGCCGCGAAGATCGACGCGGAGTACGCAGGCAAGGATCTGCTTCTCGTCGGGGTCCTCAAGGGCGCCGTGATGGTCATGGCGGACCTGGCACGCGCCCTGTCCACCCCCGTGACGATGGACTGGATGGCCGTCTCCTCCTACGGAGCGGGCACCCAGTCCTCCGGTGTGGTCCGGATCCTGAAGGACCTGGACACCGACATCAAGGGCAAGCACGTCCTGATCGTCGAGGACATCATCGACTCGGGTCTGACCCTGTCGTGGCTGATCTCCAACCTCGGTTCACGGGAGCCGGCCTCGCTGGAGGTCTGCACCCTGCTCCGTAAGCCGGATGCCGCAAAGGTCGCGATCGACGTGAAATGGATCGGCTTCGACATTCCCAATGAGTTTGTTGTCGGATACGGGCTGGATTACTCGGAGAAGTACCGCAATATTCCTTTCGTCGGCACGCTCGCACCGCACGTGTACGGCGGATAGGTCCGGCTCGACAAGATCGGCCGGATCCCACGGCTCCGGAAGCTCCGCCGAGTCTCGTGGAGCCCGGTCGAGCGGCGAAGCATTTCGGAAAGGCTTCGCCGTTGCCGGGAACCCCGGACCGCTTCGCGCCGTTGAAGCATGGGAAGACGGGTTTGTCAGCTGTCCCGTGCGGTCGCGGGTGACGATGCTGAGGTACCGTCCGAAGAACACTCTTTTTCACACAGCAGCATTTACCTACGGGCAGGAGGGACGGGGCGACTTCGCCTCGTATGGATGGACGTGAAGCGATACTTCCGTGGGCCGGTCATGTGGATCGTGCTGGCCGTCCTCGCCGTGGTCGTGTTGATGCAGGTCGTCGGCTCGTCGGGCGGCTACAAGACGGTGGACACCGGCGAGGTTGTCCAGGCGATCGACAAGAACCAGGCCGAGCAGGTCAAACTGACCACCGGTGACGATCAGATCATCAAGGTCGACCTCAAGGGCGGCCAGAAGATCAAGGGCAGCGACAAGATCCAGGCCAGCTACATCGGCAACCAGGGTTCGTCGCTGGCCTCGACGCTGCAGAAAAAGTTCCAGAACGGTGATATCAGCAAGGGCTACACGGTCTCGCCGTCGAAGCAGAGCCCGTTCGTCTCGGTGCTGTTCTCGCTGCTGCCCTTTGTCCTGATCGTCGTGGTCTTCCTGTTCCTGATGAATCAGATGCAGGGCGGCGGCTCCCGGGTCATGCAGTTCGGGAAGTCCAAGGCCAAGCTCATCACCAAGGACACTCCCAAGACGACCTTCTCCGATGTGGCGGGGTCCGACGAGGCGGTCGAGGAACTCCACGAGATCAAGGAGTTCCTCCAGGAGCCGGCGAAGTTCCAGGCCGTCGGCGCCAAGATCCCGAAGGGTGTGCTGCTCTACGGCCCGCCCGGTACGGGCAAGACGCTGCTCGCCCGCGCCGTCGCGGGTGAGGCCGGGGTGCCGTTCTACTCGATCTCCGGATCCGACTTCGTCGAGATGTTCGTCGGTGTCGGTGCCTCCCGTGTGCGTGACCTCTTCGAGCAGGCCAAGGCGAACGCTCCGGCGATCGTCTTCGTCGACGAGATCGACGCCGTCGGCCGGCACCGTGGTGCGGGTCTCGGCGGTGGCCACGACGAGCGCGAGCAGACGCTGAACCAGCTGCTCGTCGAGATGGACGGCTTCGACGTGAAGGGCGGCGTCATTCTGATCGCCGCCACGAACCGGCCCGACATCCTCGACCCGGCGCTGCTGCGTCCGGGCCGCTTCGACCGGCAGATCGCCGTCGACCGCCCGGACATGCAGGGCCGGCTGGAGATCCTCAAGGTCCACCAGAAGGGCAAGCCGGTCGCTCCGGACGTCGATCTGGGCGCGGTTGCCCGTCGTACGCCCGGCTTCACCGGCGCGGACCTGGCGAACGTGCTGAACGAAGCAGCGCTCCTGACGGCGCGCAGCGACGGGAAGCTGATTGACAACCACTTCCTGGACGAGGCGATCGACCGTGTCGTGGCGGGCCCGCAGAAGCGGACCCGGATCATGTCCGAGAAGGAAAAGAAGATCACCGCGTATCACGAGGGCGGTCACGCCCTGGTCGCCGCGGCATCTCCGAACTCCGATCCGGTTCACAAGATCACGATCCTGTCGAGAGGCCGGGCCCTGGGTTACACCATGGTCCTGCCCGACGAGGACAAGTACTCGACCACGCGTAACGAGATGCTCGACCAGCTGGCGTACATGCTGGGCGGGCGCGCGGCCGAGGAACTGGTCTTCCACGACCCGACGACGGGCGCGGCCAACGACATCGAGAAGGCCACGGCCACGGCCCGCGCGATGGTCACGCAGTACGGCATGACCGAGCGGCTCGGCGCGATCAAGTTCGGCGGCGACAACACGGAGCCGTTCCTCGGCCGGGAGATGGCGCATCAGCGCGATTACTCGGAAGAGGTCGCGGCGCTGGTCGACGAAGAGGTCAAGAAGCTCATCGAGACCGCGCACAACGAGGCGTGGGAGATCCTCGTCGAGAACCGCGACGTTCTCGACAATCTGGTCCTTCAGCTCCTGGAGAAGGAGACGCTCAACAAGGACCAGATCGCCGAGGTCTTCTCGACGATCGTGAAGCGCCCGTCCCGCCCGGCGTGGACCGGCTCCTCGCGTCGTACACCCTCGACGCGGCCGCCGGTTCTCTCGCCCAAGGAGCTGGCGTTGACCAACGGCGCGTCCGGTTCGAACGGCGGGATCCCCGCGGTGACGAACGGCGAAACGCCCACCGAAGCGGTCCCCGAGGACCGTCCGGAGAGCTGATCCCGGGCGCCTCACCAGGCCCGGAATGGATGCCGCGTTCCCCAGGTTTTAGCCTGTGGGGGCGCGGCTTTCGTTTGCCTCGCCCCATGGACCGCACAGGAACGAGGCACACATGACCGACCCGGTGACGCTGAAGGGGGAGACCCCGGTGCGCGAGTTCGACGAGAAGCGGGCCGAGAACGCAGTGCGTGAGCTGCTGATCGCGGTCGGGGAAGACCCGGACCGTGAGGGCCTGCTGGAGACTCCCGGCCGGGTGGCGCGCGCGTACCGGGAAATATTCGCTGGGCTGCGGCAGACGCCCGAAGGCGTCCTGACGACGACGTTCGACCTCGGTCATGACGAGATGGTCCTCGTGAAGGACATCGAAGTGATGTCGTCCTGTGAGCATCATCTGGTCCCGTTCGTCGGGGTCGCCCATGTCGGCTACATCCCGTCGGCCGACGGGAAGATCACCGGACTGTCGAAGCTGGCCCGGCTGGTGGACGTCTTCGCCCGCCGGCCGCAGGTCCAGGAACGGCTGACCACGCAGATCGCCGACTCCCTGATGAAGATCCTTGAGCCGCGGGGGGTGATCGTGGTCGTCGAGTGCGAGCACATGTGCATGACCATGCGCGGGGTACGCAAGCCGGGGGCAAAGACGATCACCTCGGCGGTCCGTGGCCAGCTGCGTGATCCCGCGACCCGTGCGGAAGCGATGAGTCTGATCATGGCCCGCTGAGCCGGCCGGCCGACCGCTGAAGCGCCCACGACAGCGGGGCCTTGGCTCCGGCGCGGGCCCTGGCTTACGCGGGTCCGGCCGGGGCCGCGCCGTTCTTCTCGTTCTCCGGGTCGTCCGGGAGCTTGCAGACGCGCTCCAGGAAGAAGGCCGCGGCGATCACCGCGATTCCCGCCAGCACCGAGAAGCCCGCGTAGATGGCCTGGTCGCGGCGGGCCGGTATGTCGAGGGAGCCGAGCAGGAACACACCCACGCCGCCGTACATGCCGGAGACCAGGGCCGCCACCAGCGCGCTGGCCTGGCCGAAGACCACCGCGCGGGCGGCCATCATGGGGTCCACGCCCTTCGCGTCCGGGCGCCGTTCCCGCTGGGCCTTCAGCCGGGCGCGCAGGGAGAGGGCTGTCGCGGTGAGGACGGTGGCGATCGCCGCGAGGACGATCGGCGCGGCGAGCGGCACGCTCGGCAGGGTGCCGAACGAGTCCCAGAGCCGGGCGGCGGCCCACGAGAGCACGCCCGCCACCACGAACAGGCCGGCGAGGACGCCGATCCGCAATTGCTTCACCGAGAAAGCCGCCCTTCGCCTTGCTGTACCGAGCCGGACCGACCCGGTCCGAGCCACCCGCCTGCTCCGCTCCGCAGAGCCTAACGACTACTCGGGCAGGCGGAGTTCCAGGTCGGCGCGGGGCCGCACGCCGCCCCGGCCGACGTCCGTCAGCAGTTCGGCCACCGGGCCCTGGCCCGGCACCTGGGCCTGAGGGTCCACGTCGTGCCACGGGGCCAGCACGAAGGCGCGCTGATGGGCCCTGGGGTGGGGGAGGGTCAGCAGCGGGTCGTCCGAGACGACGTCCGCGTACGTCAGGATGTCCACGTCGATCGTGCGCGATCCCCAGCGCTCGTCCCGGACCCGCTCGAAGGCTTCCTCGATGGCCTGGCCGCGCTCCAGCAGCGAGGACGGCGGCAGCGTCGTCCTGATCAGGACGACCGCGTTGAGGTACGACGGCTGGGTGCCCGGTTCGACGCCCCAGGGCTCGGTCTCGTACACCGGCGAGACCGCTTTGACCCGCAGGCCAGGGGTGTCCTCCAGGGCGTCGATGGCGCCCTGGAGCGTCTCCAGCCGGTTGCCGAGGTTGGAGCCGAGGGAGACCACGGCCTGTTTCGGGTTCGACAGCGTGCTGTCCGCCGCGTCCACCTGTGCGACCACGGAGGCGGGCACCGGCTGTACGGTCGGGTCGCTCTGCGGCCCGTTAGTCGAAAACACAGTCATACTCGGCTCCGGGTGATGGTGATGGTCACATCGTCGAAGGGCACGGTGATCGGGGCGTCGGGCTTGTGGACGATCACCTCGACCTCCTGGACACCGTCGTGCTCGAGGCACTGCTGGGCGATGCGCTCCGCCAAGGTCTCTATCAGATTGACCGGCTCGCCCTGGACGATCTCGACAACCTCTTCCGCCACGATTCCGTAGTGGACGGTTTTGGTGAGGTCGTCCTCGGCAGCCGCGGGACGGGTGTCCAGGCCGAGCACCAGGTCCACGACGAAGGTCTGTCCTTCTTCGCGCTCCTGGGGGAAGACGCCGTGGTGCCCGCGGGCCTTGAGGCCGCGCAGCGCGACTCGATCCACGCGAATCACTCCTGCTGTCGTTGGTCGTCGGGGCACCCGGCCGCGTCCGGGAGGCATGATGCCCTGATTCGAATCTACCTGCGGACTTCGGCAGCGCTCTCCCGCGGGGGTGACCGGAGGAGCGCGCCGTGGTTGGAATCCGCGTCTACCCTCGGCTCCCACCAGCCAACCCACCAGGGTTGTTCACCCCCTCACGCGGGGGTCTCGTCGTCCGGTTCCTCATCGGTTTCGGCCAGTACGGGCGACCCGTGATGTGACCAGATCTTCCAGCCCTCGGACGTGCGACGGAACACATTCGTGGCGACGACCAGTTGACCGACCAGCGGTCCCAGGTCGCCGTTCTCCTCGGCGGGGCCGCCGCTGAGGATGTTCTCGGTGCAGGTCACCACGGCGGTGTCGGCCCAGACGGACACCACGACGTCCGTGAGGAAGAACTGGATGTACTCGGTGTTCGCCATGATCAGGGCGTACGAGCGCAGCACCTCGGCCCGGCCGGTGAGCACGGGCCAGCCCGGGTGGACGCAGGAGACGCTCTCGTCGTCGCCGTCGAGCCAGAGTCCGGACAGCGCCTCGAAGTCGCCGTGTTCCATGGCGTCGTAGAACGTGGTGTTGGCCAGTTCGACCTGCTCGACCTCCGTACCCGCGGTCACTGGGCGCCCTCGACCGCGCGCGCGACGCGGATCGCGTCCCTCGTGGCCCGTACCTCATGGACCCGGACCGCCCAGGCGCCCTGGTGGGCGGCGATCGCGGAGACGGCGGCCGTGGCCGCGTCGCGTTCCCTGGCGGGTGGCGGGGAGCCCTCGCCGCCGGAGAGGACATGGCCGAGGAATCGTTTACGGGAGGCGGCCACCAGCAGCGGCCGGCCCAGGGAGCGCAGGTCGGCGAGGTGCGCGAGGAGCTTCAGGTCGTGCTCGGCGTGCTTGGCGAAGCCGAGGCCGGGGTCGATGACGAGGCGCTCGGGTGGGATACCGCCGGCGATCACGGCGTCCATCCGTGCGCGCAGTTCGGTGACGACTTCCGCGACGACGTCCGTGTAGACGGCGCGGCTGTTCATCTCCTCGCTGAAGCCGCGCCAGTGCATCACCACGAAGGGCACTCCGGCCGCGGCGACGGCGGGCACCATGGCCGGGTCGCCGAGGCCGCCGCTGACGTCGTTGACCAGTAGGGCGCCGGCCTCCACCGAACGCTCGGCGACGGAGGCGCGCATGGTGTCGACGGAGACGGCGACGCCTTCGGAGGCGAGGCCGCGTACGACCGGGAGGACGCGTTTGAGCTCCTCGTCCTCGTCGACGCGGGGCGCGCCCGGCCGGGTCGATTCGCCGCCGACGTCCACCAGGTCGGCGCCTTGGACGACGAGGTCGAGACCGCGTTTGACGGCGGCGGTCGTGTCGAACCAGCGGCCGCCGTCGGAGAAGGAATCGGGCGTCACGTTGATGACTCCCATGACCGCGCAGCGGTCCCACTCCGGCAGTCCCTCGACCGTGCCCCGTCCACGCAACGTACTCATACGCCCACCCTAAGGGCTGTCCCGCCGATCTTTCCCGGGCACGAAAGCCCCGCAGGAGGCTCCGTACGCAGGTCCTTACGCCGTACGGACCTCATGGTCCGGCGTGGCCCCGGTGGTGTGTGCGCACGGGCGCGGGAGCCCGCCGCGGGCGAGGCGGCGCAGGGGGCGGGGCAGCGACATCGTCACAAAGCCTTCGGCCTGCATCGCGGCGAAGCCGATACGCAGCAGGTCACCGCTGTGGCGGAAGACGACGTAACGGGGCTCCCAGCGTGGCTGGAACTTGGCGTTGAAGCGGTACAGCGACTCGATCTGGAACCAGCGGGAGAGGAAGACCAGCAGGCCGCGCCAGCCGCGCAGGACGGGTCCCGCGCCCAGCCGCTCGCCCCGGGCGAGCGCCGAGCGGAACATCGCGAAGTTGAGGGAGACACGCACCACGCCCAGCGCGGGGGCCTCGTGCAGCGCGGCGACGATCAGGAGTTCGTTCATGCCGGGGTCGGCGGAGCGGTCGCGGCGCATCAGGTCCAGGGACATGCCGTCCGTGCCCCACGGGACGAAGTGGAGGACGGCCTTCAGGTCGCCGTACGGTCCTGTCGTGTCCTCGCCCGGCTTGTGGGCGGTGGCGATCACCGAGTCGCCGTCGGCGGGGTCGCCGATCCGGCCCAGGGCCATGGAGAAGCCGCGTTCCGTATCCGTGCCGCGCCAGTCGTCGGCGGCGAGGCGGATACGCCGCAGTTCGCCGTCGGAGAGGTCACGGACGCGCCGTACCCGCGTTTCGTAGCCGGCGCGCTCGATGCGCTTCACCATCTGGCGTACGTTTCGCATGGCGCGTCCGTGCAAGGAGAAATCCGGCACGTCCACCACCGCTTCGTCGCCCAGCTCCAGGGCGTCGAGTCCGGTCTCGCGGGTCCAGACCTCGCCGCCGGTCTCGCTGCACCCCATGACGGCGGGGGCCCAGGAGTGGGCCTTGGCCTCGTCCATGAAGCGTTCGATGGCGCCGGGCCAGGCCTCGACATCGCCGATGGGGTCGCCGCTGGCGAGCATCACCCCGGAGACGACGCGGTAGCAGACGGCCGCCTTGCCGCTGGGGGAGAAGACCACGCCCTTGTCGCGGCGGAGCGCGAAATGGCCGAGTGAGTCACGGCGGCCGTGCAGGGCGAGCAGGGCGCGCAGTCGCTGTTCGTCGTCCTCGGTGAGGCGCGCGGCCGGGTGCTCGGGACGGAAGGCCAGGTAGACGGTGGTGAGGGCGGTGAGCAGGCCGAGCGCGCCGAGGCAGGCGCCGACCGTCCAGTCCACGCTGCCGCTGTAGTCGACGGGGCCTTCGAGGCCGAACAGGCCGTACAGCACATGTTCGAGCCGGTCGGTCAGGCTGGGGTCGCCGAGGATCCGGTGCGGATGGGCGCTGACGATGATCAGACCGAGGCCGATGGAGCCCGCGCCCATCAGGACGAAGTTCGCCAGGGCCCGCCAGCGGCTGTGCGGGTCGGGCAGGGCGGCGAACTCGCGCCGGTGCCGTACCAGCAGGGTGAGCAGGACCAGCGAGAGCACGACACCGGCGAGCGAGTGCCGGTAGGTGAACTGCCCCACCGCGCCCACGGGCAGCAGCACGACGGCGGCGCGCCAGGCGCGGCGCTTGTGGCGCTTGAGGCCGTGGGCGAGCAGCAGCAGGAGTACGCCGGCGCTCAGGGAGAGCGCGGCGGCGAAGGGGCCGAGCGCCCCGGGCAGGACCTCGGCGAGGGTGTGCATCCGGCTGTGGCGGAAGCGGGGGAAGACCCCGGCGGCGATGTCGATCAGCCCGATGACGGAGCAGGCGGTACCGACCAGCGCGGGGACGGCCTCGGGCCGGGGTCCGCGGAACAGCCGCCGCGCTCGGTGGGCCAGACGGGGTGTCACCCGGCCCGGGGGTATCCCTGGAGGCCGCCGGGCCCGAACCGGAACCGATCCCGATTTATCCCCATCTAGCGTCACAGACATCGCTTCCCGTGGCTCCGCGAGAGATTGTGGCGTCCAGGATCGCTTCTTCCGCGCGGTGCCGGACATTTCGCGACCTCTAGGACGAGGCTTTCGGGGAGCGGGTTCCTCCGCATTCGGGAAAATCTCAAGAGGAGAAGGCTCGGTCACCATGGGTCTTACCAGCCGTAAAGTCCTGGCCTTGGCCATTCTGCTGGCCGTTCTGCTGTTCGTCGCCACGGTCTGGCTCTGGCCGAGGCTGTCCCGCCGTACGCCACGCGCGGTGTTCGGCCGGGTCGGCCTGCTGTTCGCCACCCAGGTGGCGCTCTTCGCCGCGGTCGGCCTCGCCGCGAACAGCTCGTTCCTCTTCTACGGTTCCTGGGCGGATCTCTTCGGCCGGCAGCAGTCTCTGGGGGCGGTCGTGGACCACTCGGCCGGCGGCAGGCACCTCACGGTCATGGAGACGCGGCGGGCACCCGTCCCGGGCGGCACGCGGCCCTCGGTGGCCGGGCAGATCCAGAAGATCGTCCTCGGCGGACCGGAATCGGGGATCGACAGCAGCGCGTACGTCTATCTGCCCCCCGAGTACTTCCGGCCGCAGTTCGCGCGCCGGCACTTCCCGGCCGCCGTGGTGCTCACCGGCTACCCGGGCATCGCGGACAACCTGATCAAGGGGCTGAACTACCCGACGACGGCCTGGCAGCTGGCCAAGGTCGGCAAGACGCAGCCGATGGTCCTGGTGATGCTGCGTCCCACCGTGGCGCCGCCGCGGGACACCGAATGCGTGGACATCCCCGGCGGCCCGCTGACCGAGACGTTCTTCGCCAGGGATCTGCCCGGGGTGATCTCGAAGACGTACCGCGTCGGGACCGGGCCGCGGCACTGGGGCATCATCGGCAACTCCACCGGCGGCTACTGCGCCCTGAAGATCGCGCTGCACCACCCGGACCGGTACGCGGCGGGCGTCGGGCTCTCCGCGTACTACAAGGCGGCCGAGGACCCGACGACGGGCGACCTCTTCCAGGGGAGGAAGGCGCTGCGCAACCGGGCCGACCTGATGTGGAGCCTGGACCACCTGCCGCAGGGCAGGTCGTCGCTTCTCGTCACCAGCTCCAGGTCGGGGGAGGGGAACCTCAGGTCCACGGAGCGGTTCATCAGCAAGGTCAGGGCGCCCGCGCACGTCTCGTCGATCATCCTCGACAGCGGCGGGCACAACTTCAACACCTGGCGGCGGGAGATCCCGTCGGCGCTGGAGTGGCTGAGCGGGCGGCTCAGCGCGGAGTAGGCCCCGCGCCCCCTCTCCTCCCGTTCCTCTCCTCAGGAGGCGGAGACCTTGTCGACGGTCTCCAGGCGCACGTCGGTACGGGGGATGGCCTGGGCGTCCGCGTCGATCGACCGGCGCAGCGCCTCGTGCAGCCGGGCCGGGGTCAGGACCCCCAGGAACCGTCCCGTCTCCTCCTTGTCGATGACCGCGATCCAGCCCGCGTCGTGCTGGAGCATCGTGGCGAACGCCTGCTTGAGCGAGGCGCCGACGGGCAGCCAGGCCTCCATCCGGCGGGCGTGTTCGCGTACGGTCCCCGACGCCCCCGTCTGGTCTGTGGAGATCCAGCCGTGCAGATTGTCCTGGGAGTCCAGGACGACGGCCCAGCGCGCGCCGTCCTCGGCGAGCTTCGCCGCGGCGCGTCCGAGCGGGTCTTCCAGGTGGAGTACGGGCGGCTGTTCGAGGTCGCCCTCCTCGATGGGCGTGACCGAGAGCCGCTTGAGACCGCGGTCGGCGCCGACGAAATCGGCGACGTACGGGGTGGCGGGGACGCCGAGCACGGCGGCCGGGGCGTCGAACTGCTCGATCCTGCCCTGCCCGTACACGGCGATACGGTCGCCGAGGCGGACGGCCTCCTCGATGTCGTGCGTGACGAACAGCACCGTCTTGCGCACGGCGGCCTGAAGCTTCAGGAACTCGCTCTGGAGATGGTCGCGTACGACCGGGTCGACCGCGCCGAACGGCTCGTCCATCAGCAGGACGGGCGGGTCGGCGGCCAGCGCGCGGGCCACGCCGACGCGCTGGCGCTGGCCGCCGGAGAGCTGCTCCGGGTAGCGGTCGCCGTAGACGGACGGGTCGAGCCCGACCAGGTCGAGGAGTTCGGCGGCGCGCTCACGGCCCTTGCCGCGCTGCCAGCCGAGAAGATGCGGGACGGTCGCGGTGTTCTCCAGGACCGTCTTGTGCGGGAACAGGCCCACCTGCTGGATGACATAGCCGATACGGCGCCTCAACTGGACCGGGTCGATGGCGGATATGTCGTCCCCGTCGACGAATATGCGCCCCTCGGTCGGTTCGATGAGACGGTTGACCATTTTCATGGTGGTCGTCTTGCCGCAACCGGAAGGTCCGACGAGCGTGATCAGTTCGCCCTGGGAGACCTCGAAGGAGAGATCGTCGACGGCGGTTGTGCCGTCCGGGTACCGCTTGGTGACGTGCTCGAATCGGATCATGGTTCCCCATTGTGCGGCGTGTTGTGTGAAGGCCATGTTGCTGGAATGTGGCGGGCTTCCGCGAATGTCAGTGGTCGGGGATAAGGTCGCCGGACATAGGTGATGCAAGACGAAGGAAGCCGGAAGACGGGGGAGGCGGAGTGGATGAACGCGCAGGGATGCCTGGCGGCGAACGACTGGATCTGCGGGGAATATCTCCGCTCCCGTAGCCAGGACTTGACCGATGCCACGGTCCAGCATGTGTGGATCACCGTGGTGTCCGTCGTCATCGGGCTGGTGGTGGCATTTCCGTTGGCACTGCTGGCACGGAGCAGGCCCTCATTCGCCGGACCGGTGCTCGGGCTGACGACCTTGCTCTACACGATTCCCTCGCTGGCGCTGTTCTCGTTGCTGCTGCCGCTGTTCGGGCTGTCGGCGGGGCTCGTGATCACCGGTCTGGTGCTGTATTCGCTGACCATTCTCGTGCGGAACATCATGGCGGGTCTGGAATCGGTACCGGAAGAGGCCCGGGAAGCGGCGCGCGGGATGGGGTACGGACCGGGGCGGCTGCTCTGGGAAGTCGAGTTGCCGCTGGCGCTGCCCGCGTTGATGGCGGGTCTGCGGATAGTGACGGTGTCGACGATCGCGCTGACCACGGTCGGTTCGATCGTCGGGCGGGGCGGACTCGGCAATCTCATCGAGGACGCGCTGCCGAGTTTCTTCAAGGCACAGGTGCTGACGGCGTCCGTGCTGTGCGTGCTGCTGGCGGTCGTCGCCGATCTGCTGCTGCTGGGGGTCCAGCGGCTGCTGACGCCCTGGACCCGAATACGTCCGTCGGGCCCGTCCCGTACGTCGCGCCTGTCCCGTGCCGCCTCCGGTGAGGTCCTGGACTCCCATGAGGCCGGGAAGCCCGGTCCGGCGGACGCGATCGGCCGGTCAGGCCCGGCGAAGGTGGGGAGCTGATCATGGGTGTCATGGGAGAGGCCTGGACCTGGCTGACGACCGGTGCCAACTGGTCGGGCGACAGCGGTGTGTGGAACCGGCTCGGGGAGCATGTGTACGTCAGCGGGGTCGCGCTCGCGCTGGCCTGCGCCATCGCCCTGCCCGTGGCGCTGTACCTGGGGCACATCGGCAAGGGCGGCGCGCTCGCTATCAATATCTCCAACGTGGGCCGGGCGATCCCCGTCTTCGCCGTGCTCGCCCTGTTCATGGTCTCGCCGCTGCGCAACGCCGGCTCGGTGCCCACGGTCATCGCGCTGGTGCTGTTCGCCGTACCGCCCCTGCTGACCAACGCCTATGTCGGTATGCGAGGGGTGGACAGCGCGGTGGTGGAGGCCGCGCGGGGGATGGGCATGTCCGGGCGCCAGCTGTTCGTACGGGTCGAACTGCCCCTGGCGTACCCGCTGATCATGACCGGCCTCCGGTCCGCCTCGGTACAGGTGGTGGCCACCGCCACGATCGCGGCGATGGTCGGTCAGGGCGGCCTCGGCCGGATCATCACCGCCGGCTTCAACACGTACAACACCCCGCAGGTGGTCGCGGGCGCGCTCCTGGTGGCGCTGCTCGCGCTGCTCGTCGAGGGTGTGCTGGTGGCGCTGGACCGGGTGATCGACCCGGCGCCGTCCCCCGCCTCCGTGGCGGCCGTCGCTTCCGACGCCTCTGCCGCGCCCGATGTGTCCCTCGCGGCCGGCGCCCCCGTCGCCTCCGGGACCTCGGACACCTCCGTCGCCTCCGGATCCTCCGGTGGCGGGACGTCTTCCCGTACGACCGTGTGACGACCGCGTGATGACAGATCTTCCGGCCTCTTGGAAATGGTGAACCTCATGAGCAAGACCTCGCGCCTCGCGGGTGCGGCACTCGGAGTGATGGCGCTGACCGCGTCGCTCGCCGCGTGCGGCGGCGACAGCCTGGAGGAGGGCAAGAGCGGTTCCGGGGCCGACTCCGGCTCCGGTTCCGGGAAGAAGGGCGCGCTCGTCATCGGGGCGGCGGCCTTCACGGAGTCCAAGGTGCTCGCGGAGCTGTACGCCCGGATACTCGGCGACGCCGGCTACGCCACGTCCGTCACCACGGTGAAGAACCGTGAGCTGTACGAACCCTCCCTGGAGAAGGGAGAGATCGACGTGGTGCCCGAATACGCCGCGACGATCACGGAATTCCTCAATGCCAAGGCCAATGGAGCCAAGGCCGCCGAGTCCAAGCCGCTGGCGTCCAGCGACGCGGCCGCGACCGTTGCCGCTTTGACGAAGCTGGCCGAGCCGCGCGGACTGAAGGTACTCCCGCCCGGCAAGGCCGTCGACCAGAATGCCTTCGCGGTCACCAAGGAATTCGCGGAGAAGAACAAGCTCAAGTCCCTTTCCGATCTTGGTGAGTCGAAGCTCAAGGTCAAGATCGCGGCGGGCGACGAGTGCGAGGTACGGCCGTTCTGCGCGCCGGGTCTGAAGAAGACGTACGGCATCGATGTGGCGGGCATCGACCCCAAGGGTGTCGGCACTCCGCAGTCCAAGCAGGCCGTCAAGGACGGTGTGGATCAAGTCGTCCTGAGCAGTACGACCGACGGCACACTCGACAGCTTCGGCCTGGTGGTGCTGGAGGACGACAAGAAGCTCCAGAACGCCGACAACGTACTGCCGGTGGTCAATGCCAAGGACGCCGGATCGAAGGAGATAGCCGATGTCCTCGGCAAGTTGACCGACACGCTGACCACGGACGATCTCGCGGAGCTGAACCTCAAGGTCGATGCCGAGCGGGCGAAGCCGGAGGATGTGGCCAAGGAGTACCTGGAGTCCAAAGGCCTGGTCAAGAAGTAGCCGTGGGACGGTGGCGGCGGGGTAAGGACTGGTAACGACTCCTGAGCGACGGGAGAAGTGGCCGCGGGCAAAGAGCAGTTCCGCGGAGGAATCAGGGGAGGGACGGTAGGGGCGCGGGCAACGGGCTGAGAAAGATTGTCCGACCGGCGCCCCATAAGGTCCCGACGCACGGTAAATTTCAGGCCATGCCACGTGGACGCCACCGCCATTCCCCACCCCTCCACAAGCTTCTGCCGCCGTCGGCGGTCGCCGGAGCCGCGGTCCTCTGCGCCGCGGGCGCCTGGCTCTTCTCGGAGCCCGTGGTGCTGCGCGGTCTGGTGGCCGCGACGGCCGTCGCGGCCATCGGCGGCGCGGTCATGATGCGCGGCTGGGACCGCAGCGCCGGGCGCCGCGTCGCCGAACTGACGCGCGCGCGGGACAGCGACCAGTGGAAGACCGAGGAGCGCATAGCGGAACTCGAAGCCGACGTCGAGGAGTCGCGCGAGCTGCGGCTCAAGCTCGACGCCAAGCTGCGCTCCAAGCGGATCGAGCTGGCCGGGCTGCGGGGCGAGCACGCCGCGCTGCTGCGCCGGTACGCCACGGCGGAGACCGAGCGCGCCAGCGCGCTGGAGGGGCGGCGTCGGCTCGCCCTGGAGGCGGCGGCCGAGCCCAAGGCCCTGACCGCCGCGGGCAGTACGCCCTCGCGCGCGGCGTACGTCGGTGCCGCGCGGGCGCTGTCCGAGCTCTCGCGCAACGGCGCGACCCAGCAGGCGAAGCGGACCGTCGAGGCGGCCCGCGAGCGTGATCTGGCCGAGCGCCGTGCCTCGGAGGCGGATGAGCCGCAGGGGAAGCACGCGGCGGCCGCCGGGGAAGAGCAGCACAGCCGCCCGTCGTCCGCCCTCCCCGCCACCCAGGTGCCCGTCGCGTCCGCGATCGCTCCGTACTCCCTGCGCCGTCCGGTACGGCGGACCGAGGGAGGCTTCGACTTCTTCGGCACGCTGGGAGCCCAGGCCCACACGGATCAGACCGCCCACGACGCCGATCAGGCTGAGCGGGGCAAGCGGGAAGAGCGGGACGAGCCGGGCACGCAGGACGGTGCCGCGAAGACGGCCGCTGATGCCTTCGGGACGGCCGGAACGGCCGGGACGGCTCGGCCGGACGCGGATCAGCGGTCGCAGGGCGCCGAGTTGGAGCATGAGGATCTCGCCGATGTGGTGGGCGAGGAAGTCCTCGCCGAGCGCCGCAGGACCGAGGGGCGCGCGGTGGGTCAGGTCATCGACCTCACGGCGCACGACGAGACCGAGCAGTTCGACCTCGGCGCGCTGCGCAACGCGATCGGCTCCTGACTCGGGAGGTCCGGACCTCCGGACCTCCTGCCCGACTCATGTGTCCGGGTGACCTGTGGCGTGTGACGTGCGCGGTTACTTGTCGATGTCGCCGACGACGAAGAACAGCGATCCCAGGATCGCCACCATGTCGGCGACCTGCGTCCCGGGCAGCAGTTCGGTCAGTGCCTGGATGTTGTTGAACGAGGCCGAGCGGAGCTTCAGCCGGTACGGCGTCTTCTCGCCCTTCGACACCAGGTAGTAGCCGTTGATGCCGAGAGGGTTCTCGGTCCAGGCGTACGTGTGCCCCTCCGGGGCCTTCAGCACCTTGGGCAGCCGCTGGTTGATCGGCCCGGCCGGCAGCTCCGTGATCCGGTCCAGGCAGGCGTCCGCCAGGTCCAGCGCGTTGGTCGTCTGCTCCAGCAGGCATTCGAAGCGGGCCAGGCAGTCGCCCTCCTCGCGGGTGACGACCTCGAGGGTGTCCTGGAGTTCGCCGTACGCGAGATACGGCTCGTCGCGGCGCAGGTCGAAGTCGACCCCGGAGGCACGGGCGATCGGGCCGGACACCCCGTAGGCGTGGACCGTCTCCGGCGACAGCACACCGACACCGCGCGTACGGCCCCGGAAGATCTCGTTGCCGAGGACCAGCCGGTCGTACACGTCCATCCGCGAGCGGACCCCGGCGACCGCCTGCCTGGCCCGGCCGAGCCAGCCGGCCGGAAGGTCCTCCTTGAGGCCGCCGACCCGGTTGAACATGTAGTGCATCCGGCCGCCGGAGATCTCCTCCATCACGGTCTGGAGCTCCTCGCGCTCCCGGAACGCGTAGAACACCGGGGTGATACCGCCCAGTTCGAGGGGGTACGAGCCGAGGAACATCAGGTGGTTGAGAACGCGGTTCAGCTCGGCGAGCAGGGTCCTGGTCCAGACGGCGCGCTCGGGCACCTCCATGCCGAGCATCCGCTCGACGGCCATCACCACACCCAGCTCGTTGGAGAACGCCGACAGCCAGTCGTGGCGGTTCGCGAGCATCACGATCTGCCGGTAGTCGCGGGCCTCGAAGAGCTTCTCGGCGCCGCGGTGCATATAGCCGATGACCGGTTCCGCGTGCCGGATCACTTCCCCGTCGAGGACGAGACGGAGGCGGAGCACGCCGTGCGTGGAGGGGTGCTGTGGCCCGATGTTGAGCACCATGTCGGTGCTCTCCGCCGCGCCGCCGATGCCGACCGTCGTCCGGGTGGTCTCCGTCATGGGCGACAGTCTCTCAGAGCGCCGCCGGGCCTTCGGGGGCGGTGGTACGGAGCCCCGGCCGGCGCGGAGGGCTCCTCTGACGTGCCTGCGCCTGTGTTTCGTTCCCGTTCCCGTGCCTGCGCCTCTGCTCGTGCCCGCGTGCCCGTTCCTGTGCCCGTGCCCGTTCCTGTGCCCCGTTGCCCCGTGCCCGTGCTCGTGCCTGCGAGGGGCTCAGGCCTCCGACGTACTCAGGCTCCCTGACGTACGACGGAGGTCCGGCAGCGCGATGCCGACCGGCTGCATCAGCCAGCCGAAGTCACCGAGACCGCCCCGCGCGGTCAGCTCGGCCGCCTCCCCGGCGGCCGAGAGGGCCCGTACGTACGCCGCCGGGTCGGCGGAGGCGAGCGACAGCGGCGGACGCCCACCGCTCACCCCCAGGCCGTGCAGCGCCTCGCGCTGGCCGAGCAGCTCCGCGCCGGGCAGCGCGCAGGCGTCCAGCGCCACATGCGCGGTGAGATCGCAGCCGCCGTCCGGTACGGGGTGCACCTCCCGGCCCTCCCGGAAGCCGGTCAGGGTGCCGAAGGGCGGCCTGGCATCCCGTACGTGCGCGTAGTCCACGGCGACCGCGAGTCCCCGCTCCAGCGCGCCGACGGCCGTCGCCCATGCCTCGTCGCGGGGCCGGCCGATCTCCGCCCTGGTGCCGGGGCCTGCCTGCGGCCACCAGCGGGCGAGCCACTCCGCGTCGGGTCCTTCGACCGGTTCGCCCGGTTCCTCGGAGCCGTCGGGCCGTACGAGGACGTACCGTACGACTCCGTCGGGACCGGTCTCGGCGATGTCGACGGGGACGTTGTCCAGCCACTCGTTGGCGAAGAGCAGCCCGTGGACACCGGCCGGGGGTTCCGCGCGCCACTCGATGCGCGGGTCGAGCCCCGGCGGACGGGGGGCGCGCTCGACGGCGTACGGACGCACCGTGGGGCCACTTGTCCGACCGCTCGCGCGTTCGGCCGGGGAGTCATTCGCGAGCCCGCTCACGCGCCCCTCGTCGACCGTGGCCAGGACTCCGGTCAGCAGCTCGCCGCGGCCCGCGCCGATGTCGACGAGCGCCACCTCGTCCGTCCCCAGCAGCCGGGCCGTCCCGGCCAGCAGCCGGGCGACGGCGGCGGCGAACAGCGGGGAGGCGTGCACGGAGGTGCGGAAGTGCCCGGCAGGTCCCTCGGGGCGCAGGTAGAAGCCGCCGGGACCGTACAGCGCCGCCTGCGCCGCCGTACGCCACCGGACGGGACCGGGGCCGTCGGGGAGGGCCCGGACGGACCGTGCGGTTCCACCGTTCCGCTTCCCCCGCGGTTTACACGTCTCATCCGTCACGTCATCCGTCACGGAGTCAAGTCTCCACCTTGGGGAGTAGGCTTCCGCCGACCGGATCGCCCCTCCGGTTGACCTGATCGCCTTTTCCGCCTCCCTACGCTGGGTTTCGTGCAGCGCTTCTACGACTTTCTCCGCCGACACCCGACGGGCGTCGACAGCTTCTGGGCTGTCATGCTCTTCGGGTTCTCCATGTTGTGGACGGTCCAGAATTTCTCCGGCGTCGCACCACGGCTCGTCGCCATCGCGATGGTCCTGCTGCTGAGCCTGACCGTGGCTCTGCGCCGCCGAGCACCGGAGAAGATGCTGCTGCTCGTGGTGGCCCTGGGGATCATCCAGGTCGTGCTGGACGTACAGATCAACCCGGCCGACTTCGCGATGCTGGTCGTCATCTACACCGTCACCGCGCAGGGCGGACCACGCTGGGCCTCTCAGCTCGCCCTGATCGGCGGCGTGCTCGCCACCCCGATCTCGCAGGTGCGCTGGCCCACCAGCGGCGGCACCGCGGGCCTGGTGTTCTTCACCGTCGTCATGAGCGTGCCGTTCGTCCTCGCCTGGGTCCTGGGCGACTCCATACGCACCCGCCGCGCCTACTTCGACCAGCTGGAAGAGCGTGCCACCAGGCTGGAGAAGGAGCGCGAGGCGCAGGCAAAGGTCGCGGTCGCCGCGGAACGGGCCCGGATCGCGCGCGAGCTGCACGACGTCGTCGCCCACAACGTCTCGGTGATGATCGTCCAGGCGGACGGCGCCGCCTATGTGCTGGACGCCGCGCCCGGCCAGGCCAAGGAGGCCCTGGAGACGATCTCCACCACCGGCCGTCAGGCCCTCGCCGAGATGCGCCGGCTGCTGGGAGTGCTGCGGACCGGTGACTCCGAGGAGAGCGGGGAGTACGTACCGCAGCCCGATGTCGGTCAGATCGAGGATCTGGTCGAGAAGGTACGGACCGCGGGCCTCGCCGTGGACTTCAGGATCGAGGGAACGCCCCGGCAGCTGCCCAGCGGCGTGGAGCTCACCGCGTACCGCATCGTGCAGGAGGCCCTCACCAACAGCCGTAAACACGGCGGCCCGGACGTCGGCGCCAGTGTGCGGCTGGTCTACTTCGACGACGGGCTCGGACTGCTCATCGAGGACGACGGCCGGGGAGCGGCCCACGAGTTGTACGAGGACGGCGGCGCCGACGGCCGGGGACACGGGATGATCGGTATGCGGGAGCGGGTCGGTATGGTCGGCGGCACGCTGGACGCCGGACCGCGCCCCGGCGGCGGCTTCCGGATCAGCGCGCTGCTGCCGCTGAAGCCCGCGAACTAGGTCCTGTCCCGTTCCCGCGACCGGCGCCACGCCGGGCGCAGTCCCCCTCTCTCTTCTTCCCCTCCCCGCCGGTCTACTGGACAAGGAACCCGCAGATGTCGATCCGCGTCATGCTCGTCGATGATCAGGTACTGCTGCGCACCGGTTTCCGTATGGTGCTGGCCGCGCAGCCGGACATGGAGGTCGTCGCGGAGGCCGGGGACGGGGCCGAGGCGATAGCCATCCTCCGCTCCGTCGCCGTGGACGTCGTACTGATGGACGTACGTATGCCCCGGCTGGACGGCGTCGAGGCTACCCGCCGGATCTGCGCCGAGCCCGGAGCCCCGAAGGTGCTCATCCTGACCACCTTCGACCTGGACGAATACGCCTTCTCCGGGCTCAAGGCCGGGGCCAGCGGGTTCATGCTGAAGGATGTGCCGCCGAGTGAGCTGCTGAGCGCGATCCGCTCCGTGCACAGCGGTGACGCCGTGGTCGCGCCGTCCACGACGCGGCGGCTCCTGGACCGCTTCTCGTCGATGCTGCCGAGCAGCACCAAGCCGGCGCACAAGGAGCTGGAACGGCTGACCGGCCGCGAGCGCGAGGTGATGATGCTCGTCGCGCAGGGGCTGTCGAACGGCGAGATCGCGGGGCGGCTGGTGCTCTCCGAGGCGACCGTGAAGACCCATGTCGGCCGGATCCTCACGAAGCTCGGTCTGCGCGACCGGGTGCAGGTCGTCGTCCTCGCCTACGAGACGGGGATGGTGCGGGCCGGCGGGAACGCGGGCTGACCCCGGTGACATCGATGCTCCTGTGGCTCAACGGTCCCTTCGGGGGCGGCAAGACGCAGACCGCGTACGAGATCCGGCGCCGGCTGCCGGGCAGCGTCGTCTGTGACCCGGAACATGTCGGTTTCGGCCTGCACCGCATGCTGCCCGGCACGCTCCGGGGCGACTTCCAGGATCTGCCGGCATGGCGCCGGAGCGTGTACGAGATGCTCGACCTGACCCTCCATCGGCACGAGGGCACGGTGATCGTCCCGATGACGCTGGTGGACAGCGGCTACTTCGAGGAGATCGTCGGCAGGCTGCGCGAGAACGGGCACGACGTGCGCCACTTCGCACTGCTCGCCGAGCGGGAGACCGTACTGCGGCGGCTGCGCGAGCGCGGGCTGCCGGGCCTGAAGCGGGACACCTTCGCCGAGGGACGACTGGACGACTGCCTGGAGTCCTTGGCCCGGCCGCTGTTCGCCGAGCACATCCGCACGGACCGGCTGACGGTGCCCCGCGTCGCCGACACGATCGCCGGGTCGGCCGGGCTGCGGCTGACGCCGAACAGGGACGGGCGGCTGCGACACCGGCTGCGCCGGGTCGGGATCGGCCTGCGCCACATCCGCTTCGACTGAGCGCGCGAGTCCCGCCCCGGGCGCGCGCATACGGAACGGCGGCCCCGGGGCGCGCACGCGGAACGGCGGCTTTTGGGCGTTGACGAACGATGGCCCCGGGGGGCGCGCGTATGCGGAACGGCGGCCCCGGGCGTGGACGGAACGATGGCTCCCGGTCGGTGGCCGCCGCTCGGCGGCTCCTGGCCGGCGTCTCTCGGAGGCGTGTCCCCGGTCGGCGGCGTACGCCGGGGAGCGCGAGAGGGCGCGGGGATCAGCGCCCGCCCTCCTCCACCACCCGGCCCACGAACTCCTCCACCGCTCCCCGGATGTCCCCGGCTGTCCACTCCAGACCCGCCTCCGCCACCGTGACCTCGGTGAACGCGACCCCCGGAGGGCCCGCGACCGGGGCTGACCACACGCGGAACAGCGCCACCTTCGTCTCCTCCGCCTGCCGCACCGCCGCCTCGTTCAGCACCTCCGGCGCGTACGGCAGCCACACCTGGAACTGGTGCGTGTGCGGCGGTTCCGGCTGTACGCGGAACCACGGCACCCGGGACGCCGCGAAGCCCTCGGCCAGCGCCGCGGCCACCACGCGCGCGTGCGCCACGTACGAGGGCAGCCGGGGCAGTTCGCGCTCCAGGCCCAGCAGTGCCGACAGGGCCGCCGGGTACTGCTGGAAGAGCCGGCCCCCGTACCGGTGGCGCCAGACCCGCGCCTCCTCCACCAGCTCCGCGGGGCCGACGAGCATCGCGCCCGACAGGCCGCGCAGCGACTTGTAGAAGGACACGTACACGCTGTCCGCGAGCCCCGCGATCTCCGCCGGAGTGCGCCCGAAGTGGGATGCGCACTCCCACAGGCGCGCGCCGTCGAAGTGCACCACCGCGTCCCGCTCGCGCGCCGCGGCGCACACCGCGACCAGCTCGTCCCAGGACGGCAGGACGAACCCCGGTTCCCGCAGCGGCAGTTCCAGCATCAGCGTGCCGAAGGGCTCGGCCAGGTCGTGGATCTCCTCGGCGTTCGGAAGGCGTGGCTCCGTGGTCGGATGGACCGTACGCAGCCCGCTGACGCACGACAGCGCACCGCCCTCGTGGGCCTCGGGGTGTGCGAGCGGGTGCAGGGCCACGGTCCGGTTCCCCGTACGCCCGGCCCAGCTGCGCAGCGCCACCTGCTGGGCCATCGTGCCGGTGGGGAAGAAGACCGCGGCCGGGAAGCCGAGCAGGGAGGCCACCCGGCGCTCCAGTGCGGCGACGACCCCGTCCCCGTACAGGTCGGTCCGTTCGTCCAGGTCGTAGACGGCTCCCGCGTCGGCGGCCAGGGCCGTCAGCCGCTCGCCCAGCCGCTGGTCCATGGGGGGACGCGTCAGCACACGCTCGCACGCGCGCCAGGCGGCCAGCCGTCGCAGGCGCTGCCGCACCGGCTCCTGTCCGTGCCCGTCCTCTTCCTGTCCGTCCTGTCCGTGCCCGTCCTCTTCGTTCCGGTTCTCCGGCTCCCGCGCCTGTCCGGGCTCCAGGCCGTGCTCCCGTTCCGGCTCGCTTTTCTTATCCATCCGGCGATGTTCTCGTGGCAGGGGCGCGAGGTCATGTCATATTCCCGGGCTGTGACGGAGGGCCGGGGCGGGAACCCGCTCCCGTAGCATGTTGGTGTACGTACGTCCGGTACCCCTCGCGGACTGGAACGGAAGGCTGTCGCCGCGTGAATCCAACAGCACAGGACCCCTTCGACCCCCGGGACCGGCCCGCCCGGCTCACCGTCGGTGTCGTCGGCGCGGGCCGGGTGGGCCCGGCTCTCGCCGCCTCCCTTCAGCTGGCCGGGCACCGTCCGGTCGCTGTCTCGGGCGTTTCGGACGCCTCCGTACGGAGGGCGGGCGTTCTGCTCCCCGACGTCCCGATCGTCACCCCCGCCGAAGTCCTCGCCCGCGCCGAACTGGTGCTGCTGACCGTGCCCGACGACGCCCTCCCCGGGCTGGTCGAGGGGCTCGCCGAGACCGGTGCCGTACGGCCGGGACAGCTGCTCGTCCACACGTCGGGGCGGTACGGCAGCGCAGTCCTGGACCCCGCCCTGCGCGTCGGCGCCCTGCCGCTCGCCCTGCACCCCGCCATGACGTTCACCGGCACTTCGGTGGACGTCCAGCGGCTGGCCGGCTGCTCCTTCGGGGTCACCGCGCCCGACGAGCTGAGGCTGGCCGCCGAAGCGCTGGTGATCGAGATGGGCGGCGAGCCCGAGTGGATCGCGGAGGAGTCCCGTCCGCTCTACCACGCGGCCCTCGCGCTGGGCGCGAATCACCTGGTCACGCTGGTGGCGCAGTCGATGGAACTGCTCCGTACGGCCGGGGTGACCGCCCCCGACCGGATGCTGGGCCCGCTGCTGGGCGCCGCCCTGGACAACGCCCTGCGCTCCGGCGACGCGGCCCTCACCGGACCGGTCGCGCGCGGTGACGCCGGTACGGTCGCCGCGCATGTCGCCGAGCTGCGCGAGCACGCGCCCGGCGCCGTCGCCGGATACCTCGCCATGGCGCGCACGACCGCCGACCGGGCGCTGGCACACGGCCTGCTCAAGGCGGAGCTGGCGGAAGACCTTCTCGACGTCCTCGCCGACAGGGGCCGGCCCGGGGACGTCCCCGGGGGCGGCGCGGGCGGCGGAGCGGAAGGCACCCGATGAGTTTCGAACTCGCCCCCACGCGCGCGGACCTCGACCGACTCCTGGAGCGGCACGCGGCCTCGGGCAGCGCCGCGAGGAGCGTGAGCGCCGAAGCCCCCGCCCGTGCCCGTACCGCCGTCGTGATGACCATGGGCGCGCTCCACGACGGGCACGCGACCCTCGTACGGGCCGCCCGCGCCCGTGTCGGACCCGCCGGATTCGTCGTGGTCACCATCTTCGTCAACCCGCTCCAGTTCGGCGCGGGAGAGGACCTCGAACGCTATCCGCGCACCCTCGACGCGGACCTGAAGACCGCCGAGGAGGCGGGCGCCGACGCCGTCTTCGCGCCGTCCGCCGACGAGGTCTACCCCGGCGGCTCCCCCCAGGTCACCATCAGCGCCGGTCCCATGGGCGAGCGCCTCGAAGGCGCGTCGCGCCCCGGACATTTCGACGGCATGCTCACCGTCGTCGCCAAGCTGCTGCACCTCACCCGGGCCGACCTCACCTTCTTCGGCCGCAAGGACGCCCAGCAGCTCGCCCTGGTCCGCCGGATGGCCCGCGATCTGAACTTCCCGGTCGAGATCGTCGGCGTCCCGACGGTCCGCGAGGACGACGGCCTCGCGCTCTCCAGCCGTAACCGCTATCTGTCCGTGGCGGAGCGCCGTACCGCCCTCGTCCTCTCCAGGGCCCTCTTCGCCGCCCGCGACCGCCTCGGCGCACAGCACGCCCTGCGCGCCCGCGCCGAGTCCGCTCCCACCGCCAACGGCCGGGCCGCCGGGCTCTCCGCCCTTGGAGAGGCCCGGCTCGCCGCCGACGCCCACGCGGTGGCGGCGGCGGTCCCCCGGTCGCGGCCGTGCGGAGCGGACGCCGTACGGGCAGCGGCCCGCGTCGTCCTGGGCGAGGCGGCCCGTACCGTGCCACCCCTCACTCTGGACTACCTGGCACTCGTCGACCCCGCCGACTTCACCGAGGTCCCCGACGACCACACCGGCGAAGCGATCCTCGCCGTCGCCGCGCGCGTCGGTGCCACGCGGCTGATCGACAACATCACCCTGACCTTCGGAGCCTCCCCATGACCGGAACAGCGACCGGAAAAGCGGCTGGGACGGAGACCGGAACGGCGCCGGGGACGGAGACCGGAACGGCACCGGGGACGGATACCGGAACAGCGACGGGGCCGGAGACCGGAGCAGAGACCGGGACAACAACCGGCATACGACTGACCGCCCCCGCGCCCGGCTGGTCCGTGGACGCCGATGTCGTCGTGGTCGGCTCCGGTGTCGCCGGCCTCACGGCGGCCCTGCGCTGCACCGCCGCCGGGCTCCGTACGGTCGTCGTCACCAAGGCCCGCCTGGACGACGGCTCCACACGCTGGGCCCAGGGCGGCATCGCCGCGGCCCTCGGCGAGGGCGACACCCCCGAGCAGCATCTGGACGACACGCTCGTCGCGGGCGCGGGCCTGTGCGACGAGGAGGCCGTCCGCACCCTGGTCACCGAGGGCCCGGCCGCCGTGCGCCGGCTGATCGACACCGGCGCGCATTTCGACACCTCCGCCACCGGCGAACTCCAGCTGACCCGCGAGGGCGGCCACCACCGCCGCCGTATCGCCCACGCGGGAGGCGACGCGACCGGCGCCGAGATCTCCCGCGCCCTGGTCGAGGCGGTACGCGACGCGGCGCTCCGTACGGTTGAGAACGCCCTGGTGCTGGACCTCCTGACCGACGCGCACGGCCGTACGTCCGGTGTCACCCTTCACGTGATGGGCGAGGGACAGCACGACGGCGTCGGCGCGGTCCACGCCCCCGCGGTGGTCCTGGCCACCGGCGGCATGGGGCAGGTCTTCTCCGCGACCACCAATCCCGCCGTCTCCACGGGGGACGGGGTGGCGCTGGCGCTGCGGGCGGGCGCGGAGGTCTCGGACCTGGAGTTCGTGCAGTTCCACCCCACGGTCCTGTTCCTCGGCGCGGGCGCGGAGGGGCAGCAGCCCCTGGTCTCCGAGGCGGTACGGGGCGAGGGCGCCCATCTCGTTGACGCCGACGGCGTCCGCTTCATGCGTGACCAGCACGAACTGGCCGAGCTGGCCCCCCGCGACATCGTCGCCAAGGCGATCATGCGCCGGATGCGTGAGCAGGGCGCCGAGCACATGTATCTGGACGCCCGGCACTTCGGCGCCCCGATGTGGGAGAGCCGCTTCCCGACGATACTGGCGGCCTGCCGCGCCCATGGGATCGACCCGGTCACGGAGCCGATCCCGGTGGCCCCCGCCGCGCACTACGCGTCCGGTGGAGTCCGTACGGACCTGAGCGGCCGGACGACCGTGCCGGGCTTGTACGCCTGCGGTGAGGTGGCCTGTACGGGCGTCCACGGTGCGAACCGGCTGGCCTCCAACTCCCTCCTGGAGGGCCTGGTCTTCGCGGAACGGATCGCGGCCGACATCGCGGCGCGACCGCTGGAGGAGCGCGGTCCCCGGGAACACCGCCCTCATGAGGAAGAGGCCATCGGCTCCGTCCACCTGCCGCTCATCGCCCCCGAGGCGCGCATCGCCGTCCAGCGGATCATGTCCGGGGGAGCGGGCGTCCTCAGGTCGGCCCGGAGCCTGGAGGCGGCCGCGCGGGAGCTGTCGGCCGTCCAGGCCACCGAACCGGACAGCGGTACGGAGCGCGAGCCGTGCAGCGCTCCCGGACCGGACAGCAGCACGGAGCCCGAGCCGCACAGCGCTCCTGTACCGGACACCGCTCCCGGACCGAGCAGTGACAGCGACGGAACCAAGCCCGCCGTCCCCGGCGTCGACGGAACCAAGCCCGCCGTCCCCGGCGTCGACTCCTGGGAGACCTCCAACCTCCTCTGCGTTGCCCAGGCTCTGGTCGCCGCCGCCCTGGCGCGCGAGGAGACCCGGGGCTGCCACTGGCGCGAGGACCGGCCCGAGCGCGACGACACCGACTGGCGCCGCCATCTCGTCGTCCGTCTGCTGCCCGACCGCCGGATCGCGCTCCGGCGCACCGAAACGGCCGCCTTCCCGCCCGTGAGCCCGCCGCTCGTCCCCGTATCCCCACACCCCGCCGAAGCCCCCAGGGAGCCGTAACCGTGAGCACGCCCGAAGACAGTCCCCGCCCCGAGCCCGTGGACGTACCGCTGATCCAGATCGGCGCCCCGGCCACGGGTGGCTGCGGCGACGGCTGCGGCTGCTCCGGCGACGAGGAGGAGTACGGCCCCGACGAGCTGGAGTGCGGTCTCGACCCCGCTCTCGCCCAACTCCTCGCCGACGGCGGCCTGGACCCCGTCCAGGTCGAGGACATCGCGCATGTCGCCATCGAGGAGGACCTCGCCAACGGCGAGGACGTGACGACCCTCGCGACCGTCCCCGAGGACGCCGTGGCCACCGGTGACTTCACCGCCCGCGAGGGCGGTACGGTCGCGGGTCTGCACATCGCCGAGGCCGTCATCTCCCTCGTCTGCACGGAGGAGTTCGAGGTCGAGCGGCACGTTCTGGACGGCGACCGCGTCGAGGCGGGCCAGAAGCTGCTGAGCGTCACCACCCGCACCCGCGACCTGCTCACCGCCGAGCGCAGCGCGCTCAACCTCCTGTGCCGGCTGTCCGGCATCGCGACCGCCACGCGCGCGTGGACCGACGCTCTCAAGGGCACCGGGGCCAGGGTCCGCGACACCCGGAAGACCACGCCGGGGCTGCGCGCCCTGGAGAAGTACGCGGTGCGCTGCGGCGGCGGCGTCAACCACCGGATGTCGCTCTCCGACGCGGCCCTGGTCAAGGACAATCACGTGGTCGCTGCGGGAGGCGTCGCCGAGGCGTTCAAGGCCGTACGGGACACGCTCGAAAAGCTCGGCGAGCCGGACATGGCGATCGAGGTGGAGGTCGACACCCTCCACCAGGTCCGCGAGGTCCTGGACGCGGGCGCCGACCTGATCCTGCTGGACAACTTCACCCCGTCCGAGACGGCGGAGGCCGTGGCCCTCGTCGCGGGCCGGGCGGTGCTGGAGTCCTCGGGCCGGCTCACCGTCGACAACGCGCGCGCGTACGCGGAGACGGGCGTCGACTACCTCGCCGTCGGCGCCCTGACGCACTCCTCCCCGATCCTGGACATCGGCCTGGACCTGCGCGAGGTCGGCGCCTGATGCTCCTCACCATCGATGTCGGCAACACCCACACCGTCCTCGGCCTGTTCGACGGTGAGGAGATCGTCGAACACTGGCGCATCTCCACCGACGCCCGGCGCACCGCCGACGAACTCGCCGTGCTCCTCCAGGGGTTGATGGGCATGCACCCGCTGCTCGGCGAGGAACTGGGCGACGGGATCAGCGGCATCGCGATCTGCTCGACGGTCCCCTCCGTCCTGCACGAACTGCGCGAAGTGACCCGCCGTTATTACGGAGACGTCCCCGCCGTCCTCGTGGAGCCCGGCATCAAGACCGGCGTGCCGATCCTGATGGACAACCCCAAGGAGGTCGGCGCGGACCGCATCATCAACGCGGTCGCGGCGGTCGAGCTGTACGGCGGCCCGGCGATCGTCGTGGACTTCGGTACGGCGACGACCTTCGACGCGGTCAGCGCGCGGGGCGAGTACACGGGTGGTGTGATCGCCCCCGGTATCGAGATCTCGGTCGAGGCGCTCGGCGTCAAGGGCGCCCAGCTCCGCAAGATCGAACTGGCCAGGCCGCGCAGCGTGATCGGCAAGAACACGGTCGAGGCGATGCAGTCGGGCATCCTGTACGGCTTCGCGGGCCAGGTCGACGGTGTGGTGGCGCGCATGGCACGCGAACTGGCCGACGACCCCGAAGAGGTCACGGTGATCGCGACGGGCGGCCTCGCCCCGATGGTCCTCGGCGAGGCCGCGGTGATCGACGAACACGAGCCCTGGCTGACACTGATCGGCCTGCGCCTGGTGTACGAGCGCAACGTCTCCCGCATGTAGCGCGTATGGCCGCGGACGGGCTGCCCCGGGACGGCCCGGCACCCCGCCCCCGGACGGCCCGGCGCCCGTGACGAGGCCGTCCAGGACGGCCGCGGGCCACTCGCGCGGCGCCCCGTCAGCCCGGCGCGGACACCGTCCCCCTTTCGACGGGTGGGCCGCGCCCAGGGAGGGGCGTTAAGTCGATTTTGTCCCTTTGGCGCGTACTGTCGCGGCATGCCCACGCCCTACGGATCCCGCGGCGGTATGGCGTTCGGCGCTGACGAGCTGCGTGTGCTCCGACGTGCCCTCGCCGTCGCCCTTCATCCCGCCCCGCTCCCGGACGAGGACGTCCGCGACTGCATGCGGCTCGCCGAGTCCGTGGACGAGGCGGTACGGGAGGCCGGACGGCTGCGGGCGTTCCTGCTGGCCGATCTCGCCCGGTACCGGCAGGCGCTGCCCGGCTCCGTCACCGGCTATCTGGAACTGCTCCAGGACGCCATGGCGACCGGTTACGTCCCGCGCCCCGACGACCTCGCCGCCCTGCGCGCCCTGCGCGGCAACCCGGTGGCCGCGGCCCTGCTCGACCGCTGCGGCCCACTCGGCCCGGTCCGGACGGTAAGGGCCCGCCTCGCCGGCTCCGCCGCGCTGCCCTCCGTGGCCCTGCCTCCCGCTCCCCGTACCCGGCTCCTCGCGATTCCCGGCGGACGCGCGGCCGACGATCCGAAGCGGCCGGAGAAGCCTCAGAGTCCCGAGAAGCCCCGGAACCCCGAGAAGCCCCACGAGCCCCGGGAGCCCGCCCCGCCCCGGCGCCCGGCGACGGACCGGCCGATGCCCAAGCCCTCCGAGGTGTTCCCGCCGCGCCGCAGGCCCAAGCCGCCGCCCCCGCCGGAACATCTCGCCGTCGGATAGCTACTCTGGGCACCATGGACTACGTATCCGCGCTTGTTCCCCCCGTGGTGATGGCCGCCTTCTTCATCGGCCTGGTCGTGACGATCGTCAAGAGCCAGGGCGGCCCCAACAAGGCGAAGGAGGACGCGGCCGTGGACGCGGCGTTCGCCCGCGCGGAATCCGCCGAGCCGGCCACCGCTCCGGACGCCCGCGGCGCCTGACGGCCGACGCGTGAACGCCTGACGTACGGCACTCGCCGTCCGGACAACTAAACGTATGAGCGCATGACCTGGACGTACGACTGAATCTCAGTCGTACGTCCTTTTTGTTACGTCAATAGCTAGTTGTTCCAACTTCTCCTACTATGGTGACACTGTGCCCCGTCAATTGGGAGACCTGGAAGACGCCGTCATGACACGCGTCTGGCAATGGAACCGTCCGGTCACCGTCAGGGAAGTCCTCGAAGACCTTCAGCGGGAGCGGTCCATCGCCTACACCACCGTCATGACGGTAATGGACAATCTCCATCAGAAGGGCTGGGTGCGCCGGGAAGTGGACGGCCGTGCCTATCGATATACGGCGGTGTCCACGCGCGCCGCCTACGCCGCCGCGCTGATGAACGAAGCCTGGTCGAAGAGCGACAACCCGGCCGCCGCGCTTGTCGCCTTCTTCGGCATGATGTCGCCCGAGCAGCGCCAGTCCCTCGAAGATGCCGTCCGTATGGTCGGGGGAGACCGGCCGGAAGGCATCCGCACAGAAGGCCAACGGCCGGAAAACATCGGTACGGAAGGTATCCGTATGGAAGAGATCAGCACAGAACCGGAAGGCATCCGTACAGAAAGTGACCGCGCGGAAGAGATCCGTGAAGAGAACCGTACGGAAGGGCATCCGCCGGAAGACGGTGAGGGCGCTGACGGTCAACAGCGGACGGGGCGATAGCGTCCAGTCATGGCCCCAGCTCCTCCACTCGTCAATGCCCAAGCAAATGCCCTCACCATCCGGCGTGCCAGGACCAGGGATGTTCCCGCGGTACGCCGTCTCCTTGACGCTTACGTGAGCGAAGGCATCCTGCTCGACAAAGCGCCGGTGAAGCTTTACGAGGACATCCAGGAGTTCTGGGTCGCGGAACGCGACGAGGATGCACGTGTCATCGGCTGCGGTGCCTTGCACGTGATGTGGGACGACCTCGCCGAAGTGCGCACACTCGCCGTCGATGCTTCGGCCAGGGGTGCCGGTGCCGGGCATCAACTCCTGGACAAGTTGCTGGAGACGGCCCGCTGGCTCGGAGTGCGGCGCGTATTCTGCCTCACCTTCGAAGTCGAGTTCTTCACGAAGCACGGCTTCGCCGAGATCGGCGAGACTCCGGTCGCCCGAGATGTGTACAGAGAGCTGCTGCGTTCCTATGACGAGGGCGTTGCGGAGTTCCTTGGTCTCGAACGAGTGAAGCCGAACACCTTGGGTAACAGCCGGATGCTTCTGCACCTGTGATCGCCGGAACCTGTCGGAACCCTATGTCCGAATCGCGCACGTTTCCCGTCTTCTTGCGGGACTGAACCTCTGCCGGGGGTTTGTGTTTTCCTGAGAAAAGCGGTTTCCTTTCCGCGTACTGCATTTTCGATGAAAGGAAATCCGGTGGCACAGAAGGTTCAGGTCCTTCTTGTCGATGACCTCGACGGCGGCGAGGCGGACGAGACCGTGACGTTCGCTCTGGACGGCAAGACCTACGAGATCGACCTCACTACCGCCAATGCGGACAAGCTCCGGGGTCTGCTCGACGCTTACACCAAGGGTGGCCGGCGCACCGGTGGTCGTGCCGCGGGTGGCCGTGGCAAGGGCCGTGTCGCCGCGGGCGGGAACAAGGACACCGCGGAAATCCGCAAGTGGGCGAAGGAGAACGGCTACAGCGTCAACGATCGCGGCCGTGTTCCCGCCGAGATCCGCGAAGCCTACGAGAAGGCCAACGGCTGAGTATTCGTACGAAGCGTATTTCCGCGCAGCAAGCGGGCACGGTGGCACTCCGTCGCCGCCGTGTCCACGAGTCGTACGAGATCGGGGGCGCTCGCACCACCGCCCCCGTGGCCGCTGCCCCGCCCGAACGGGGCGAGCGCGGGCAGTGTCGGCTCCACCGCGCGTCCCGGCTCGGGGGGCCGCAGCCATACGGCGGCCCCCTGCGCGGTGGCGCGGGGCCACCGCGGTGGTACGGGGGCCGGCACTCGCCCCCCGGCGCCGACGCCGGTCAGGCCGAGGGCGATCGAGCCCCACTCCAGCCAGTCGAGCAGCCCCGGCAGCTCGTCGGCGCTTCCCGCCGCCACCAGAAGCAGCATGCGCTCCTCGTGGAGCGCCACAGGCCCCGTCGGGCCGATCCGCCGGAGCACGGCGGCCCCGGCGTCGGCCGGCAGCTCCAGCACATCGAAACGGAGCCCGGTCGGCAGCTGGACCGGAGGGCCGGACACCGTCGCCCAGCCGAGTCCGTTCTCGTACCACTGCGCGCGGCCGTCCTCGATGAGGACGCGGCCGTCTTCGAGTGACGTGCGGCCTTCTCCGAGAGGCGCACAGCCTTCTTCGGAGGGGATCCGGCCGCCTTCGAGCGGGTCGCGGGGGAGCGGGACGGTGAAAGCCATGCCCGGAGCAACTCCCGATCCAGGCGCGGAGTTACGCTACGTCCGCACCCGATCGCACAGCGTCGCCGTACACGCGGCGTGCGGGCCTGATCGGGAGCGCAAGGGTGTTCGCCCGTAGCGGAGGGAACAGGGGTGCCCCGCATGGAGTGTCAGTGCTTGCGGGTAAGACATTCCTAGTGGGAAGGGGCGACACGCGGTTTCGGGCGTCTCACGTTCGCCATCGGCGTACTGATGGTGAGGGTATATGCCTGGCCTGCGGGAACATCGTCTCGCACCATCAGGTTGAAGCTGGTGTCCGGCGTTCGGGGCTGGGAGCCTGGGACAGGTAGTCGGCAGTTGGAATGAGCGGTCCCCGCTTGCGGGACTAAGCTGCGGAAGGACAGGGAGGGGACCGACCCCTTTACTGCCTGACCGCTCTGAGGAGCGATTAACGATGTTCGAGAGGTTCACCGACCGCGCGCGGCGGGTTGTCGTCCTGGCTCAGGAAGAAGCCCGGATGCTCAACCACAACTACATCGGCACCGAGCACATCCTCCTGGGCCTTATCCACGAGGGTGAGGGTGTCGCCGCTAAGGCCCTGGAGAGCCTCGGGATTTCGCTCGAGGCGGTCCGCCAGCAGGTGGAGGAGATCATCGGGCAGGGCCAGCAGGCTCCGTCCGGTCACATCCCCTTCACTCCCCGTGCCAAGAAGGTCCTGGAGCTCTCGCTCCGCGAGGCCCTTCAGCTGGGCCACAACTACATCGGCACGGAGCACATCCTGCTCGGCCTGATCCGCGAGGGCGAGGGCGTCGCCGCCCAGGTCCTCGTGAAGCTGGGCGCCGATCTCAACCGGGTGCGGCAGCAGGTCATCCAGCTGCTCTCCGGATACCAGGGCAAGGAGGCCGCCACAGCGGGCGGTCCTGCCGAGGGCACGCCCTCCACGTCCCTGGTCCTCGACCAGTTCGGCCGGAACCTCACCCAGGCCGCCCGCGAATCCAAGCTCGACCCGGTCATCGGGCGCGAGAAGGAGATCGAGCGGGTCATGCAGGTGCTGTCCCGCCGTACGAAGAACAACCCCGTTCTCATCGGCGAGCCCGGCGTCGGCAAGACGGCGGTCGTCGAAGGACTGGCGCAGGCCATCGTCAAGGGCGAGGTGCCCGAGACCCTCAAGGACAAGCACCTCTACACCCTCGACCTCGGCGCGCTGGTGGCCGGCTCCCGTTACCGCGGTGACTTCGAGGAGCGCCTGAAGAAGGTCCTCAAGGAGATCCGCACCCGCGGCGACATCATCCTGTTCATCGACGAGCTCCACACCCTGGTGGGTGCGGGCGCCGCCGAGGGCGCGATCGACGCCGCCAGCATCCTCAAGCCGATGCTGGCCCGCGGCGAGCTGCAGACCATCGGTGCGACGACGCTCGACGAGTACCGCAAGCACCTGGAGAAGGACGCGGCCCTCGAGCGCCGTTTCCAGCCCATCCAGGTCGCGGAGCCGTCGCTGCCGCACACGATCGAGATCCTGAAGGGTCTGCGCGACCGCTACGAGGCGCACCACCGCGTGTCCATCACGGACGAGGCGCTGGTCCAGGCCGCGACGCTGGCCGACCGGTACATCTCGGACCGCTTCCTGCCCGACAAGGCGATCGACCTGATCGACGAGGCCGGTTCCCGGATGCGCATCCGTCGGATGACCGCGCCGCCGGACCTCCGCGAGTTCGACGAGAAGATCGCGGGCGTCCGCCGCGACAAGGAGTCGGCCATCGACTCCCAGGACTTCGAGAAGGCAGCCTCGCTCCGCGACAAGGAGAAGCAGCTGCTGGCCGCGAAGACCAAGCGGGAGAAGGAGTGGAAGGCCGGCGACATGGACGTCGTCGCCGAGGTCGACGGCGAGCTGATCGCCGAGGTCCTGGCGACCGCCACGGGCATCCCGGTCTTCAAGCTCACCGAGGAGGAGTCCTCGCGGCTGCTCCGCATGGAGGACGAGCTCCACAAGCGCGTCATCGGCCAGAAGGACGCCATCAAGGCGCTTTCGCAGGCGATCCGTCGTACGCGAGCGGGTCTGAAGGACCCCAAGCGTCCCGGTGGCTCGTTCATCTTCGCCGGACCGTCAGGTGTCGGTAAGACGGAGCTCTCGAAGACGCTCGCCGAATTCCTCTTCGGTGACGAGGACGCGCTGATCGCTCTCGACATGTCGGAGTTCAGCGAGAAGCACACGGTTTCCCGCCTCTTCGGTTCTCCCCCCGGTTACGTGGGTTACGAAGAGGGCGGCCAGCTCACCGAGAAGGTGCGCCGGAAGCCGTTCTCCGTCGTCCTCTTCGACGAGGTCGAGAAGGCCCACCCCGATATCTTCAATTCCCTTCTCCAGATCCTGGAGGACGGTCGGCTGACCGACTCCCAGGGCCGGGTCGTGGACTTCAAGAACACGGTCATCATCATGACGACCAACCTCGGGACCCGGGACATCTCCAAGGGGTTCAACCTGGGCTTCGCCGCCCAGGGCGACACCAAGACCAACTACGAGCGAATGAAGAACAAGGTCAACGAAGAGCTGAAGCAGCACTTCCGGCCCGAGTTCCTCAACCGTGTCGATGACACGGTGGTCTTCCACCAGCTCACCGAGGAAGACATCATCCAGATCGTCGACCTCATGATCGACAAGGTGGACGAGCGGCTGAAGGACCGGGACATGGGCCTCGAGCTCAGCCCGAACGCCAAGTCGCTTCTCGCCAAGAAGGGTTATGACCCGGTCCTGGGCGCCCGGCCGCTGCGCCGGACGATCCAGCGCGAGATCGAGGACATCCTCTCCGAGAAGATCCTCTTCGGTGAGCTGCGCCCCGGTCACATCGTGGTCGTCGACACCGAGGGTGAGGGCGAGGCGAAGAAGTTCAGCTTCCGCGGCGAGGAGAAGTCGCCTCTGCCGGACGTCCCTCCGATCGAGCAGGCGGCCGGCGGCGGCCCGAACCTGACGAAGGACGCATAGGGCTCACGCCTTCGGGCTGAGTGACTGAAGGGGCTGCCCCGGACCGTTTCGACGGTTCCGGGGCAGCCCCTTTTGTGCGCGTGGGCCTCTCTTACGCGCATACGGTCAGGCGGTCGCCGAGGAGCGCGCCGCCGATGACCGGGGCCGGCGGTCGCCGCCTCGACCTGGCGTTCCGCGTCCTGACGCGTGAGCCGTGCCAGGCCCCCCGTACCAGCCAGGCCGCGATGGCCCTCGGCGGCTCCTGATGCTCCTCGAAGGCTTTGGGCCGTCCTGTGGCGCGGGTGGCTCGCTCGCCGGGGCTCGGCTTTCTCCCTTGGGCGGCCCGGCGGCCCAAGGCCGGTGAGCGGGGCGGCGGGGTTGAACCGGGACCTTGGTCCCGAAACGGAAGGACCTACGGGGAGGTCGGGGCTCGGGGGCCGTGACAAGGCGCACAGGCGTTTTCGGCGCTACTAGCCGGAATAGTCATACCGCTGGGCATCCGCCGGGACCTTGGGCCCTGTTGTCGTCGGGTCCTTCGGCTCCGGGGCGGTCCGGGTGTCGTCTCGCCGAGGTGGAGCCGTGCTCCCGTATCGCCCCACATGGGCTCATTCCGGACGCGATCATCCTATTTACCAAGGCTTGAACCGATCCCCCGGGAGCCGTCAAGAGGGGGATCGTCGTCAGGTTTTCTACGACACGATGTCGTAGAAAGGGCGTTTTGGGGTGAGATGGGGTTCGGGTTACCAAGGTGAGGCCAGCCCGGCGTGAGTGCCGGGTCCATTCATGCCCGGAGGTTTCCCGTATGTCGCAGCGCAACCAGTTCCGTCTCTCCCGCCCGACCGCCATGCGTGCCCGTGCCGGAGTCCTGGCCGCCGGACTCGGTGTGTCCGTGGTGGCCGGGGCCGGGGCCGCGTTCGCCGCGACCGGTGGTGGTGACGCTGCCGCCGGCGCGACCACCACCACGGTCACCACGGCCGCCGGTGCCGTCCACCAGCAGGCCGCGATACAGGCCAAGGCCGCCGTCAAGGCGCACGACGCCAAGGTGAAACAGGTGAAGGCCGAGCAGGCCAAGGCCAAGGCGAACGCCAAGCAGGCCGCCTCCTGGACCGACCCCGTCAAGCGCTACACGCTGAGCGCGAGCTTCGGCAACGGCGGCAACATGTGGGCGCACAAGCACTCCGGCCAGGACTTCGCGGTGCCGGTCGGTACGACGGTCCACGCCGCCCACACCGGCACCGTGGTCAAGGCCGGCCCGAACGGCGCCGGTGACGGTCCCGCGTACGGCAACGCGATCGTGATCAAGCACAAGAACGGTACGTACTCGCAGTACGCGCACCTGTCGAAGGTCAAGGTGTACGTCGGCCAGCAGGTCAAGACGGGCAAGAAGATCGCCCTGTCCGGCAACACCGGCAACTCCAGCGGCCCGCACCTGCACTTCGAGATCCGTAAGACCGCGAACTACGGCTCCGCCGTGAACCCGGTCCCGTTCCTGAAGTCGGTGGGCGTCAAGGTGTGACCTGGTGGGCCTGGCTCATCAGATCGATGGAGACCTCGAGGATGGCTTGACGCTTCTCCTCGGGGTCTCCTGCCATGTCGCCCAGCGCGAACGTCCCGGCGTGCATGGTGAACAGCGCGCTGACGCAGCGCACCTGGTCCTTCATGGCCGCTTCCGGCTCCTGGATCAGTTCGAGCAGGTCATGCATCCGGTCCTTGAAGGAATGGCCGATGCTCAGCTCGCGTACGGTCGCCTGGTTCTCCTGCATGAAGCGGAACAGCGGGGCCGCACCCGCGAGCGCGGCGCTGTAGCGGTGCAGGATCTCCTGTTTCGTCTCCAGGGTGTGCGGCTGCGTCCGGCCCCACGCGATCAGGTCGTCGATCGGCCGGCTCAGGTCCTGGAAGATGCCGATCAGGATGTCTTCCTTGGTCTTGAAGTGGTAGTACAGCGCCGCCTTGGTGACATCCAGCCGCTCCGCGATCTCCCGTAGCGAGGTCTTCTCGTATCCCTGTTCGGCGAAGAGCTCCAGGGCCACGTCCTGGATGCGCTGGCGCGTGTTGCCCCGCCGCGGGTGCTGCGTGCTGCCCATGGGTGCTCTCCCGAGAAGTTGCTTACTTGACGACCGGCAAGTGAAGGGTCTACTTTCCCCAGTGTAGTGAACTTGCCGGGCGGCAAGTAAGTGTATCGGGGCGCAGGGAGTACAGGGGATGGGGAAGATGAGTTCAACCGGGAAACGGGCGGGGAACGCCGCGGCGGCCGACGGGACCGGCGAAGTCGGAGAGGTCGGGGAGGCCGGCAGGGCTGATGCGGCCGACGGGACCGGTAAGGGCCGAATAGCCGAGGCTGCCGAGAAGGGCGACGCCGCCGAGAAGGCCGCGCCGCAGCCGCGCAGCGTACGCGTGGTGCTGCTCGCGCTGATGATCGCGATGCTGCTGGCCATGCTGGACAACATGATCGTCGGTACCGCGATGCCGACCATCGTCGGCGAGCTGGGCGGCCTCGAACATCTGTCCTGGGTGGTCACCGCCTACACCCTGGCGACCGCTGCCTCGACGCCGATCTGGGGCAAGCTCGGCGACATCTACGGGCGCAAGGGTGTCTTCCTCACCTCGATCGTGATCTTCCTGATCGGATCGGTACTCAGCGGCATGGCTCAGGACATGAGCCAGCTGATCGGCTTCCGAGCTGTTCAGGGCCTTGGCGCGGGCGGTCTGATGGTCGGCGTCATGGCGATCATCGGAGACCTCGTCCCGCCCCGCGAGCGTGGCAAGTACCAGGGCATGATGGCCGGCGTCATGGCGCTCGCCATGATCGGCGGACCGCTGGTCGGCGGCACCATCACCGACAATCTCGGCTGGCGCTGGAGTTTCTACATCAACCTGCCGCTCGGCGCGGTGGCGCTCGCGATGATCACGATCGTCCTGCACCTGCCCGCCAAGAAGCGCTCGGGCGTCAAGGTCGACTACCTCGGTGCCGCGCTGCTGACCGTCGGCATCACCGCGATCGTGCTGGTGACCACCTGGGGCGGTACGGAGTACGCCTGGAGCTCCGCGATGATCATGGAGCTGATCGCGATCGGTGTCGTCGCCCTCATCGGCTTCGTCATCGTGCAGACCAAGGCCCCCGAGCCGATCATGCCGTTGCACATCTTCCGCAACCGCAACTTCACGCTGATGTCCGTGATCGGGTTCCTGACCGGCTTCGTGATGTTCGGAGCGGTGCTCTTCCTGCCGCTGTACCAGCAGTCCGTACAGGGCGCCTCGGCCACCAACTCCGGTCTGCTGCTCCTGCCGATGCTCCTGTCGATGATGGCCGTCTCGCTGCTGGCGGGCCGGGTCACCACGAACACCGGCAAGTACAAGATCTTCCCGATCATGGGCGGCGGGCTGATGGTCGCGGGCCTCTTCCTGCTCGCGCAGATGGACACCGAGACCTCCCGGCTGACCTCGGGCGTCTACATGGCCGTGCTCGGCGCCGGTATGGGCTTCCTGATGCAGATCACCATGCTCGTCGCGCAGAACAGCGTCGAGATGAAGGACATGGGCGTCGCCTCCTCCTCGACCACCCTGTTCCGTACGCTCGGCAGCTCCTTCGGCGTCGCGATCATGGGCGCCCTGTTCAACGGCCGGGTGCAGGACGAGATGGCGTCCTCCGGCGGATCCGGAGTGACCGAGAAGTCCGCGCAGCTGGACGCCGCGAGCCTGGCGAAGCTGCCGGACGCGGTACGGGAGGTGTACCAGCACGCGGTGTCGTCCGGTACGCACGCGGCCTTCACGCTGGGGGCGGCGGTCGCGGTGATCGGTTTCGTCGCGGCCTTCTTCGTCAAGGAGGTCCCGCTGCGGGGCGCCGGACCGGAGGCGCCGGAGGTACGGGACGGAGCCGCGGCGGCCGGAGGCAAGGTTCCGCAGTCCGCCTGATCCCCGCGAGGGGTACCTGATCCTCGCGAGAGCCACTGATTCTCACGAGATCCACTGGCACGAGCCACTGACAACGGCCCCGGCGCACAAAGTGTGCGCCGGGGCCGTTGTCAGTGGCTCGTGCCAGCATCGTAGGTGTGGGTCATACGGGACGGCACGGCTGAGGGAGCACATCATGATCAAGGGGCTTGTCATCTCCACCGTCTGGGTCCTCGACCAGGACCGGGCGAAGGAGTTCTACACCGAGAAGCTGGGCCTGGAGGTGCGTACGGACATGACCCTGGGCGAAGGCGGGATGCGCTGGCTGACGGTCGGGGCGAAGGACCAGCCGGACGTGGTGCTGACCCTCATGGTGCCCGGCGGCCCCGGGATGGACGAGGAGTCCGCCGAGGCGGTCAGGAAGCTCGTGGCCAAGGGCGTGCTCGGCGCGGGAGTGCTGGCCACGGACGACGTCCACGGGGACTACGAGCGGCTCAGGGCGCGCGGCGTCGAATTCCTCCAGCCGCCGCAGGAGCGTCCATACGGCACGGAGGCGATCCTGCGCGACGACTCGGGCAACTGGTTCTCCTTCACGCAGCCACGCGAGGGCGAGCTGGACCTGGAGAAGGAATGGGCCCGCTGACACGGGACGCACCACGGTGCCTTCGGCCGTCCTGGGCCGACAGCCCCGACAGCCCCGACAGCCCCGACAGCCCCGACAGCCCCGACCGCCCCGACAGGCGCTAATGGTCCGGAAGGTCCGGGAACGAGAGCATCGGGAAGCTGCCCGTCGCCGTAGGAGCGTGTTCCGGGAGCCAGAGCACCGCGATCGCGCCTCCCTCGCCCGCCCGGCCCTTCGCGCCCGCCGGTATCACGTTGCGGAAGGTCAGCCGCGCCCCGAGGACCCGTGCCTGGCCCGCCGCGATCGTCAGGCCCAGGCCGTGGCCGTGCCCCGCGCGGTCGCTCGCGCCGGTCCGGAAGCGGCTCGGGCCCTCGCGCAGCAGCGCCTCGGGGAAGCCGGGGCCGTGGTCCCGTACGCGCACGACCCGGCCCTCGACCGTCACCTCGACCGGGGTGCCGCCGTGCCTGGCCGCGTTGGCCAGCAGATTGCCCAGGATGCGTTCCAGCCGCCGGGGATCGGTGCTGACCCAGGACTCGTGCACCACCTGGACCTTGATCTCGGGGTTCAGCAGGGTCAGCCGCCGCTCGACGAACTCGCCGAGCGCGATCTCCTGGAGTTCGGCGCGCTCCGACGCGCTGTCGAGCCTGGCCACCTCCAGGACGTCCTCGACCAGCGTCCGCATGGCCTGGGCCCGGTCCCGTACCAGCTCCGTGGGGCGTCCCGGCGGCAGCAGCTCGGCCGCCGTGAGCAGGCCCGTCACCGGTGTCCGCAGCTCGTGCGCGATATCCGCGGTGACCCGGCGCTCCGCCTCGATCCGCTCGTTCAGCGCGTCGGTCAGCGCGTCCACCGCGCGGGCCAGGTCGTCCGTCTCGTCGCGTACGATTCCGCCGACGGCCTCCCCGACCCGTACCTCCGTATTGCCCTGCGCGACCCGGCTCGCCGCGGCGGCCGCCCTGCGCAGCCGGCGCGAGAGCTGGCCGCCGATCAGCACGCCCAGGGCGCAGCCGCCGAAGACCACCGAGACCGAACCGATGATCAGGGACCGGTCCAGATACTTCATGATCGTGGTGGAGCGGTCGGCGAACTTGCTGTGCAGCGAGAGCACCGTCCCGTTGCCCAGCGGGACGGCCGCCCAGACGTCGGGCACGCCGCTCACGTTCTCCTGGACATAGGTCGCGCGCCGGCCCTGGTTCGTCTTGGACCGCAGCTCGTGCGGCAGCGTCGGGTCGTCGACCTTCATGCCGAACTTGGGCTCGTTGGTGGACTCGTACATCCGCTGCGCGAACAGCAGCCGCTCCAGCTGCACCTCACGGGCGTTGTCGAGCATCGAGACCCGGGCCGAGTTGTGCACCACAAGGCTCAGCGCCACCGCGACCAGCGCGCTGACGCCCGCGATGGCGATGCTGATCTTCCACCTGACGCCGGTGCGCAGGGCGAGCCGCTTCATGCCGTGAGCCGTTTCATGCCGGAGCCGTGCCGATTCATGCCTTGAGCTTGTAGCCGAAGCCCCGGACCGTATCGATCCGGTCCTGGCCGATCTTCGTGCGCAGCCGCTGGACATGGACGTCCACCACCCGGGTGTCGCCGCCCCAGCCGTAGTCCCAGACCCGCTCCAGCAGCCTGTCGCGGGAGAGCACGGTCCCGGGCGCGGACGAGAACTCCAGCAGCAGCCGCATCTCCGTCGGCGTCAGAGCCACCGGAGCGCCGCCCCTGCGTACCTCCATGCCCTCCGTGTCGATCTCCACATCGCCGAAGGTCAGCACACCGCGCTCGTCGGGTTCCCCGGTTCCGTCCAGCTCGCCCGCCGACCGTCCCGCGTGGCCGAAGCGGCGCAGTACGGCGCGGATGCGGGCGACCAGCACCGCCCCGTCGAAGGGCTTGGTCACGTAGTCGTCGGCGCCGGCCTCCAGGCCGAGCACCACATCGATCGAGTCGGCGCGCGCCGACAGCATGATCACGGGCACGGTCGACTCGTCACGGATACGCCGGCACAGGCTGACCCCGTCCAGGCCCGGCACCATCACATCGAGCAGCGCGATGTCAGGCTGGTCGGCGCGGAAGGCCTCCAGGCCGGAAAGTCCGTCCTGCATGGCGGTGACGGTGAAGCCGACGCGCTCCAGCGCGAGCTGTGTGGCCTCCCGGATGACGTCGTCGTCCTCGACGAAGAGGACATGGGTCTCTGCCATCCCCCGGCTCTCAGTTCTCGCTCGGCGTGGTCTGGGTGGGGGCGTCCACGTCGCCGTTGCCCACCGCTCTGCTGTAGTCGTTGTGTACGCGATAGCGCTCGGTGAACTTGGAATCGGCCCAGGTGTAGGTCACCACGTCCTCCCCCGAAGGGTACGAGACCGGGTCGCGCTTCCCGTACACCTGCTGGGTGACGACCAGTTCGCCCCGGTCGATCGTCGCGTAGACCGCGGGTTCCTCGACGGCGAAGATGTTCTGGTACGTGCCGTCCGCGCCGCTCGCGCTGTCCGCGGGGCTCTTGCCGCTCTCGACGCCCGCGCTGCTCGCGCCGTCCGCGCCGCCTCTGCCGTCTGCGCGCTCCGAGCGGTTCGCGCCGTCCGAACCGCTCGCTTCGGCCGGGCTGTCCGCGCCGCTCGCGTCGTCCGCGCCGGTCCCGTCACGCGCGGCGTCCGCGTCATTCGCGTCGCTCTTCGCGCGATAGACGTACGTCGCGATGCCGACCGAGTCGTCGCACGTCATCACATTGATCACGACATCGGGCACCGGGCCGCCGGTGAGGTCTCCGTACGAGGTGTCCACCGGATAGGCGTCCCCGGAACACGGTTTGAGATCCGTCTTGATCCGCTTGCTGACCTTGGGATCGCTCCGGAGGAGCGACACCGGCTCGACGGTCGTGGCGGCGGGCGACGACGCGGTCACCTTGGGAGTGGGGCCGCCTCGGTGGGCCGGTGTGTGCACGGCCGCGCCCTCGTCCCTGGTCCCGGTCCCCCCGGTCGAACAACTCGTCGTGAGCAGGCATATCGCGGCGAGGCCGGCCATGGCCGTGCCACCCGCCGCGAACGATCCTCGGCCCCACCAGCCGGGACCTCTCAGGCCGCGCACCTTTCCCGCCCCACTTCCTCGTGACCCTCACGGCCGCCGCGTGCGTCGCGACCGCCCCGAGCGTCACCCCTGTCACGTCGAACGGCACGACGCGGATTCGGCTGCTCCGGCGCGTGGCCGCCCGGCCGCCGGTTCTCCAGCGCTCGGCTGTCGAGGTCCCGGCTCTCCAGCTCCTGACGGAGCCGGGCCAGCGCGCGGTGCAGTGTGCTCTTGACCGTACCCACCGACATTCCGAGGGCCGCGGCCGTCTCTTCCGTACTCATCTGCTCCCAGTGTCGCAGCACGACGACACTGCGTTGCTTCGGAGCCAGAACTCCGAGGATGTCCATCAACAGGGCGCGGTTCGCGCGCTGTTCCGTGCCGTCCTCAACGCTCGCGTCGGGCAGCTGCTCGGTGGGGACCTCTTCGAGCCGCCGCGCCCGCCACCACTCCGTACGGGTGTTGATCATGACGCGTCGCAGGTAGGCGTCGGCGAGGGACTTGTCGGCGATGCCGTCCCAGCGGCCGAACGTACGGGCCAGGGCGGTCTGGAGCAGGTCCTGCGCGTCGACGGGGTCGGGCACGAGACGCCGTGCGCTGCGCAGCAGGGCCTCCTGCCGGGTCCGTACGTACTCCTCGAAACCGAGCACCTCGCTGTGCGCCATGCCAACCGCCTCCGACCCCGTGACAACCATGCCGTTCGCTTACGACACCGAAATTACGGAGCGGTTGTCACGAGGATGTGGGGGACAGCCGTCGGGGGACGCACGGCTGTCCATCGGTTGTGTAACGACGCTGGGTAACGGCCGTTGGACGACGGAATCCCGGTGCCGGGCCGCCGGGCCTACCGCGGACCGCGGACCCGCGGGGTCCGGATGGCGGCCGATGCGGTTCGGCGGCCTCAGCCTTGCGGCAGCCGGTAGACGCCGTCCTCCATCGGCTCGACCAGTCCGTCGGCGACCAGGCCGTCCAACGCCCTTGCCCGTTGCACCGGTTCGTCCCACACGGTGTCCAGGGCCGCCTGCGGGACCGGGCCGACCGCGTCGCGCAGTACGGCGAGGAGCCTGCCGCGCACCTGGCGGTCCGTGCCGGCGTACGTCTGGCCGCGCCGTGCCGGGCCCGCGTGCGCCGGCTTGCCGGCCAGTCGCCAGGCGCACTGCGTGGCGATCGGGCAGCGTACGCAGCCCTCGTTCTTCGCCGTGCAGATCAGCGCGCCCAGCTCCATGGAGGACGCGGCCCAGCGCGCCGCGGTCGGCGCGTCCTCCGGCAGCAGGGCGCGCGCCAGCTTGCGCTCGGCGGCCGTGGTCGCGTTCGGCGGGTACTGGACGCCGGCCACGGCGCGCGCGAAGACCCGGCGCACATTCGTGTCGAGCACGGCATGGCGCTGTCCGTACGCGAACGAGGCCACCGCGGCCGCCGTGTACTCACCGATCCCGGGCAGCGACAGCAGCTGGGAGTGCTCGCGGGGGACGTCACCGCTGTAACGCTCAGTTATCGCCTGGGCCGCGCCGTGCAACCGCAGCGCACGGCGCGGATAGCCGAGCCGGCCCCAGGCGCGGACGGCCTCGCCGGGGGCCTCGGCGGCCAGGTCGGCGGGGCGGGGCCAGCGGGCGAGCCACTGCTCGTACACCGGGAGGACCCGGCTGACCGGGGTCTGCTGAAGCATGAACTCGCTGACCATCACACCCCAGGCGCCCGCTTCGGGGCTGCGCCAGGGCAGGTCGCGCGCGTTTGTCTCGAACCACGCGATGACGGGGGTGTGGAGGGCGGAGGGATCGCCCGCGGTCGGAGGAGTCGCGGAATGCGCGGAGGTAGCAGTCATGGCACCACCGATCCTGGCACGTCCGGTGCCGCGGACGGCGCAGCGGGCGGGCGTACGCCCGAGGTTGTCGCGGGGGTGCATGCGATCAGCCCCTCAGGTGGCCTGAAGTGCCCGGTCGGTACCCCGGCTCGGGCTCGGGAACGTACTCCTCCGAGCCGTTCCCGCGCCCGATTCCGTGTTGGTTTCCGGTCCTGCTGTCCGTCGCGGCGGCCGGGCGAGGGGGACCGGCCCCGGCCGCGCGAGGGGTACGTGGCCGGTCCCCGGCGGTCCGGGCCCGGCGAAGACCGGCCGGACGGGACCTTCGGCCGGACGGGGCCTGGGGTCTTTCGTTTGGATCAGGCCGGATCAGGGAGCGGGGTCTGGTGCCGTGGATCGCAAGGCGGAGGAGTGAGGCGACGCGGAGCGTCGTGGAGTGACGGCAACGCGGCGAGGCGCGGTGCCGGGGCACGCGAGCCCGGCAAGATCCAAACGAGAGGCCCTAGCGGCGGCCCGCCCGCGTCGGGTGGTCCTGGCGGCCGACTCCGCCCGCCGCGTCCGCGTGCCGTCCGCGCGGCCGGTCCTCGTCGCCCGGTCCGGCCAGCAGGAGCGCCAGGCCCGACCGGCTGGTGCGCATCGTCTCCGCGAGCGCCGCCACGGGCCGGGTCGCCGCCAGGACCACGAGCGTGGCCACGACCGCGCCGAACACCAGCCCCACCGCCACGTCGTGCGGGTAGTGGACGCCGACGAAGACCCGGGAGAACGCCATCAGCAGCGCCATCGGGACGGTGAAGAACGCGAGACGGGGCCGGGCGAGGGCCAGCGCGATCGCGGCGGCGCCGGCGATCGTGGAGTGGTTGCTCGGGAAGGACCAGTCGCCGACCGGCGGGCAGGGGACGAGCGAGGCGGCGGCTCCCGCCACCGCCCGGCACGGCCTCTCCTCGTCCACGACCGACTTGAACGCCTCGCTGCACACATAGGCGACGGCGGTCGCGAGCGGGGCAAGTACCGCCACGGCGACGGCTCGTGAGGGCGCCGCACGGGCGTACCACCAGACGGCAATGAAGAGCACACCGAACAACAGCAGTCCGGCCTCCGTCCAGAGCTCGGCCAGGTGCTGCACCCAGGATGGGGTGGTATGGGCGAAATCGGTGATATCGCGATACAGATCGCTGGTTGCGCTGCTGTTCATGAGGAGAACGTACAGAGTTCGCCGGGAGTTCCCGCCACGGGCCGGGATCTGTGCGGCCCTTGGGGCGTTCCTCGCGGGTGTTTCCGGCCGAATCGGCTGCCGGATCCGGTACGGGTGTGGTCGCTGCCGCCGTACGGACGTGGTCGCCGCCGCCGTACGGACGTGGTTGTCGCCACCGGGCCGACGACGCTGCCGTATCCGTACGGATACGTACGCGGGAGACGTGATCGTCGCACTCCGGGATGATGATCCGTAAAACTTGCCAAGACGAGCGGCATATGGGGCGGGAGTTGGGCCCGATCTCTCGTACAGTTTGCGCTGTGGGATCTTTGCGCAATCCGGTCGGGCCGCTACCCTCCACCATCTACTGGCGACGGAGGGCAATTGCGGCGACGCTGATCGCGCTGCTCGCCGTGCTGGTCGTATGGGCCGTCACCTCCGGTGGAGGCGGCGGCAAGAAGGACGGCGACACATCCGACGGCGCGAATCCCGCGACGTCCATCACCCCCGGGCCCTCCGGATCGGGGCCCGCCATCAGTGAACAGCCGGGCGGCCGGGACGACTCGGGCGCGTCCGGTGAGAACGGCGGCGGTAGCGGCGGCGGTACGGACGCCGGTGGCGACGGCGGCAAGAACGGTGGCAGCGGCGGAACCGCAGACTCCGGCGGCGCGGGCGGTTCCGGCGGAGTGGACGGCTCGGGCGCCGAAGGCGCTTCCGGTGGCGGCGGTACGGGCGGTTCAGGCGTCGGCAGCACCACCTCGGGCCAACAGGTACCGGCCGGGTCCAGCCTCCCCAACTGCCCCCCGAAGTCGCTCACTTTGCGCCTCACCACCACCAAGGTCGCGTACGGGCCGGGCGAGAAGCCCACGTTCAGACTGACCGCCGAGAACACCTCCGGCACCGGCTGCAAGGTGGACCTCGGACCGAAGGCCGTGGTGCTGACCATCACCAACTCCGATGACGACCAGGTGTGGTCCTCCAAGGACTGCCCGAAGGTCGGCCCGCAGCTGTTCCAGGTCCCGGCGGACGGCACCATCACGCGCACCGTCGAGTGGGACCGCAAGAAGAGTGCCCCGGAGTGCGCCACCGCGCCCCCCGGCGCGGTCGGGCCGGGGACGTATCTGGTCGAGGCCAAGACGTCGGGCGCGACGGTGAAGCAGGGACAGCAGTCGATCCGCCTGGAGAAGGACTGAGCACAGGGCAACTCACCAGAATCCGGGAGCCGGGATCCGGGAGCCAAGAACAAAAAGAGCCAGGAACCAGGAACCAAGGAACCAGGAACCAAGGAACCAGGAACGCTGACGCGACCGGCGACGACAATGCCCCGGCCTCTCGCATGAGGCCGGGGCATTGTCGCCGCTTACGTGCGTACCGCCCGCTACACGTACCGCTCCAGGATCGACGACTCCGCCAGCCGCGACAGGCCCTCGCGCACACTGCGCGCCCGCGCCTCGCCGACGCCGTCGACCGTCTGGAGATCGTCGACGCTCGCCGCCAACAGCTTCTGGAGCCCGCCGAAGTGCTCGACCAGCCGCTCGATGATGGCGCCCGGCAGCCGGGGCACCTTGGCCAGCAGCCGGTAACCACGCGGTGAGACCGCCGAGTCGAGCGTCTCGGGCGAGCCGCTGTATCCCAGCGCCCGCGCCACGATGGGCAGTTCGAGCAGCTCCGGGTGGCTCAGCGAGTCCAGCTCGGACAACGCCTCGTCGACCGTACGGGACCGCTTCGCGGTCGGCTCGGGGACATAGTCACGCGCGACCAGATCCCGCTCCGGCGCCACGCCCGCGATCAGCTCGTCCAGCTGGAGCGAGAGAAGCCGGCCGTCGGTGCCCAACTCGACCACGTACTCGGCGATCTCCGTGGCGATCCGGCGCACCATCTCCAGACGCTGCGCCACCGCCGTCACGTCCCGGACCGTCACCAGGTCCTCGATCTCCAGGGCGGAGAGCGTGCCCGCGACCTCGTCCAGACGGAGCTTGTAGCGCTCCAGGGTCGCCAGCGCCTGGTTCGCCCGCGACAGGATCGCCGCCGACTCCTCCAGGACCCGGCGCTCCCCGTTCACGTACAGCGCGATCAGCCGCATCGACTGCGATACGGAGACCACCGGGAAGCCGCACTGCTTGGACACGCGGTCCGCCGTGCGGTGGCGGGTGCCGGTCTCCTCCGTGGGGATGGAGGACTCCGGCACCAGCTGCACGCCGGCGCGCAGAATCTTGGTGATGTCCTTGTCGAGAATCAGCGCGCCGTCGAGCTTGCACAGTTCGCGCAAGCGCGTCGCGGTGAACTCCACGTCCAGCACAAAACCGCCGGTGCACATCGACTCGACGGTCTTGTCCATGCCGAGGACGATCAGACCGCCGGTGTTACCGCGCAGGATTCGCTCCAGCCCGTCGCGCAGGGCCATCCCCGGCGCGACAGCGCTCAGGGAGGCACGGATCAACGCTTCGTTGCCGGAGCCCGCGCCGGACTTTCCGGGTGCTGATGCCCGGTCGTTGGCTGCCACTGCACTCCTCCGGCTCGTACGGATGGGCGAGACCAGGGCAAAGTCTACCGGCGCACGCTGTCCTCCCGTGGGGCGTCCGCACGACCCCGGCGCGGCAGCACCCTCAGAGCGTCCCCCATGTCGGCGACTTCCGTGACCTTCATACCGGCAGGGATCTTCCCCGGATCGGTCGGGACAAGGGCCTGGGTGAAGCCGAGGCGGTGTGCCTCGGCGAGCCTGCGCTGGACGCCCGTCACCCTTCTGACCTCGCCCGCGAGGCCCACCTCGCCGATCGCGACCAGGTTTTTCGGCAGTGGGGTGTCGCTGGCGGCGGACGCCAGCGCGAGCGCGATCGCCAGATCCGCTGCGGGCTCGGAGAGCTTCACACCGCCCACCGTCGCGCTGTAGATGTCACGTTTTCCGAGTGCGCTGATCCGGCCGCGCTGCTCCAGTACGGCGAGCATCATCGAGACCCGGGAGGTCTCCAGCCCGGAGGTGGTACGCCGGGGCGAAGGGATCTGCGAATCGACGGTGAGCGCCTGCACCTCGGCGACGAGCGGGCGGCGGCCTTCGAGCGTCACGGTGAGGCAGGTGCCGGGGACGGGCTCGTCGCGCCGGGTGAGGAACAGCCCCGACGGGTCGGTGAGTCCGGTGATCCCCTCGTCGTGCAGCTCGAAGCAGCCGACCTCGTCGGTCGCTCCGTACCGGTTCTTGATGCCGCGGACGAGCCGCAGCCGGGCGTGCCGGTCGCCCTCGAAGGACAGCACGACGTCCACGAGATGTTCGAGCAGGCGGGGACCCGCGATCGCGCCGTCCTTGGTGACATGTCCCACCAGCAGGGTGGACATGCCGCGCTCCTTGGAGGCCCGGATGAGCGCGCCGGCGACCTCCCGGACCTGGGCCATGCCGCCCGGCGCCCCGTCGATCTCGGGCGAGGCCACGGTCTGTACGGAGTCCAGGATGAGCAGCGAGGGTTTGACCGCGTCGAGATGGCCGAGGACCGCGGACAGATCGGTCTCGGCGGCGAGGTAGAGATGGTCGTCGATGGCCTTGATCCGGTCGGCGCGCAGCCGCACCTGGCTGGCGGACTCCTCGCCCGTCACATAGAGCGTGCGGTGTTCGTCGGAGGCCGCTTTCGCCGCGACGTCGAGCAGCAGCGTGGACTTCCCGACGCCCGGCTCGCCCGCGAGCAGCACGACGGCGCCGGGCACGAGCCCGCCGCCGAGCACCCGGTCCAACTCGTCGACACCGGTGGAGCGCGCGGTGGCCGTACGCACGTCGACCTGGCCGATGGGGAGCGCGGCGGTGGAGACCCGGCCCGCCGAGGTGGTCCGCACCGCGGGCGCGCCGTACTCCTCGACCGTCCCCCACGCCTGGCATTCGGGGCATCGGCCGAGCCATTTGGCGGTCGTCCAGCCGCACTCGGTGCAGCGGTAGGACGGCCTGTCCTTGGCGGATTTCGTACGGGCAGCCATGGCGTCACCGTATAGGGGGCCACCGACAGCCCGGACAGTGAGAGGGCGCGCATCGCGGACGTACACCGCGCTGTCGCCTCAGGCAGGGCCCCGGACGGCGGCGAAACTCATCGGAATGCCGCGTTCCTGTCCCCTTTTGAGGGATACATTCACCCGTAAGGATTAAATGTGCTCAAGGGGTAGCAAGGGTGCGGTTCAGGCTGTCTACCGTCGCCGGGTGAAGAGCCGCAGCCCCGACACCTCCCCTCGCACCACCGGCGCACACCGCGCACTCCATCGTGCGCCCCGTCCGGCGGCGCAGCGCCCGCCCGCGCGGTACGAGCCGTATCTGGACGGTCTGTTCACCTACTGCCTCTCGGTGCTCTGCGACCACGACGTGGCCACCGAGGTACTCGGTGAGGTGCTGTCCATCTCCGAGCGCCAGTACGGCCGTTGCCCCTCGGGCGCGGGGGAGCGCAAGGCCTGGCTGTACGCCCTCGCCCGCTGGGCGTGCCTGCGCCGGCTCACCGAACAGCGCCGCCGGAGGCAGGGGGCGCATTCGGGTCACCGCGAGCCGGAACCCGCACCGGCGGTCGCCGTCGCACCCGAGACCGCCGAGCGCCGTCGGCGTGAACTCTCCTTGCTGGCCTGGCCCGAGGCGGCCGGTACGACCCCCGAACAGCGGGAGATCCTGGAACTGGCCGTACGGCACCAGCTCGGCCCGCGCGCTGCCGCCGCCGTGCTGTCCATGGAACCCGCGGCTGCCCGTGAACTGCTCGCCTCCGCCGCCTGCGAGGTGGAACGCACCCGCGCGGCGCTCGCCGTGGTCGACACCGGCGACTGCCCTTCCGTCGCGCGGCTCACCGGCGACAGCCGGGTGCTGCTCTCCGCCACGCTCCGGCGCGAACTCGTCCGGCACGTGGACGACTGCCCGCGCTGCCGCCGCGCCGCCGAGCGCGCCGAGGCCGCGGGACCGTGGCCGGGGTCGCGTACGTCACCGGCCTCGTCGGACTCCTTCGCCGCCTCTTTCGCCGCGCCGAATGCCTCCGACGCGCCGCACGCACGGACGACACGGGAGGCGCGCGGGACACGGGCGCGGGAGGCAACGGAGGCGCGCGGGACACGGGAGGCACAGGAAGCACCGGAGGCGCGCGGGGCACGGGAGGCGCAGGAGGTACACGAGGCACGGGAGGCACGGGAGACACAGGAGGCGCGGCACGCGCCGAAGGCGGCTGGCACGTCGAGTCCCACGGAGGCCTCGGGCACCTCGCGGACCTCGGACGCCCCGGAGACCTCCGGCACCTTCGCCGCCACGGACGTGCTGGGTGCCCCGGACGCGGAGTCCCGCGCGCCCGGCGCGCGCGGCGCGCCCGGGGCTCCCGCCTCTTCCGGCAGTGCGCCGGGCGCCGCCGTCCTGCCGCTCGTCGAGGTGCCGAGGTCCGCCGCGTACACCGCCATGACGCGGGTGCCCCGGGCCCGCGCGGCTGCGCCGCGCTTCGGCCGCAACGGCTTCCCCCTGGACCCCAAGGACCGCGCGGCCCGCCGGGACCGGTTGCGCGCGCGGGCCGTGACGACCACGGTCGTGGCGACTGTCGTCGCCGCTCCCGTCATCGCCCTCTGGACGGCGTACCGCGGCGCGCCGCAGACGGGGGAGGGGCACGAAGGCGCCTCGGTCAGCGCCGGTGAGAGCGACGGACCGCCCGGCCTCGACGGACAGCCGTACGACGCGGACGAGCGCGACAAGCACAACCAGTACCGCCATCGCTATCGCCACGGGTACGACGAGTACTACGAGAACGCCGGCAGTGCCCGGAGCAGGCTCGGCTCCGGCTTCGTCGAGGACCCTCACCCGCCCGACGTCTCGGTCGAGGTCATCGGCGACGGCACCGCCGCCCCGCCGGTCGGCCCGGAGCGGCAGGCATCCGGCCACCTCACGGTTGAGGCGTGGCCGGACGGTGACACGACGGCGATCACGCTCGGCGGGTCCGGCGGCGCGCCGGTCTCCTGGACCGCCGGAACCATGGCCCCCTGGCTCAAGCTGAGCCGTCACTACGGCACGCTCGCCCCCGGCGAATCGATCACGATCCGTGCCGCCGTCGACCACCGGCGCGAGCCTGCCGGGCCGTGGAGCGCGCGGATCGCGCTGTATCCGGCGGGTTCGGTGGTGAAGATCCATGGGTACGGCTCCAGGCCGCCGTCGTCGGACCGCCCGGGGCGACCCGGCCACCACCCGGGCCACCCGGGCCCTTCAGGTCATCAATCAGGTCATCAATCCGGCCACCCGGGCCATCACAGCGGCGATCCCGGGCAGCGTCCCGGCCGTCCCGGGACCGGTGGCCCGACACCTCCGGGCTCCTCGGTTCCCGGTTCCGGTACGGCGCGTCCGTCCGGTACGGCGCGTCCTTCCGGTCCGGGGCCGTCGCACCCGACCGGTCCCGGGCCCTCGGCCCCCGGCTCCGGTCCCGCCTCCGGCGACCCGTCGCCGTCGGCCCCGGGCTCCGCGACGGCGAGTCACCCGGGGCCGCCGTCCCCGTCGAGCTGACCCGAGCCGCCGACCGAGCCGACCGAGCACGCCCATCCGATCGAGCCGATCAAGCCGATCAAGCCCGCCCATCCCGATCGAGCCGATCAAGCCGACCGGCCCGATCAGACCGGCCCGGACCTTCGCCCGAGCCATGTCATGTCCTGCCCTCTCCTGCCCTCTCCTGTCACGTCATGACAGGCCCAGGACCGAGCCGGCGACAGGCCCAGGACCGAGCCGGCGACAGGCCCTGACCGAGCCCCGTTCAGGCCTTCGAACCAGCCCCCGGACCTGCCGGAATCCCCGGATCTGCCGGATTCCCCGGACCCGCCGGGTCCGCCGGATGCGGCGCCACCAGCGGAAGTTCGCTCGCCACGCGCTGCTCGCACAGCTCGACCAGCACGTCGTACGCCTCCTTGCCCATCAGCTCGGTCAGCTCCGGCCGGTACGTCTTGTACACCGGGTCGCCCGCCCCGTGCGCCGAGGTCGCCGACGTGCACCACCAGTGCAGGTCGTGGCCGCCCGGCCCCCAGCCGCGCCGGTCGTACTCACCGATCGTCACCTGAAGCACGCGCGTGTCGTCGGGCCGCTCGATCCAGTCGTACGTACGCCGTACCGGCAGCTGCCAGCAGACGTCCGGCTTCGTCTCCAGCGGCTCGCGCCCCTCGCGCAGCGCCAGGATGTGCAGCGAGCAGCCGGCGCCGCCACCGAAACCGGGACGGTTCTGGAAGATGCACGACCCCTCCCAGCGGCGCGTCTGGCGCTCGCCGTCCTCGTCGGTCTGCGTCCAGCCCGTGGCCTTCCCCTCGTCGTGGAACTGCCACAGGTCAGGGGTGAGCCGTGCCACATGCCCGGCGACCCGCTTCTCATCGTCCTCGTCGGAGAAGTGCGCGCCCAGCGTGCAGCAGCCGTCGTCGGCCCGGCCTGCCTGGATGCCCTGGCAGCCGCTGCCGAAGATGCAGGTCCACCGCGAGGTGAGCCAGGTCAGATCGCAGCGGAAGAGCTGTTCGTCGTCGGCCGGGTCCGGGAACTCGACCCAGGCGCGGGCGAAGTCCAGGCCCTTCTCGTCAGGGATCTTCGGCGCCTTGCTCCGCACCGCGTGCTGCGTCTCCCGCCGCTGATCCTGCTTCTTCGGGTCCTTGGCTTTGCCCGGCTTCGCCTTTTTCGTCTTTGGCACAGGTCCAGCGTATGCGCGCGACAGCAGTAGCGTTCCGTTCATGAGACTCGGAGTCCTCGACGTCGGTTCGAACACGGTTCATCTGCTCGCGGTCGATGCCCACCGCGGCGCCCGTCCGCTGCCGGCGCATTCGTACAAGGCTGAGCTGAGACTCGCCGAACTCCTCGACGAGCACGGCGCGATCGGCCCCGAGGGCGTCGACCGGCTGGTGTCCACCATCGCCGACGCGCTCCAGGCGGCCGAGGACAAGGGCTGTGAGGCCGTACTGCCGTTCGCGACCTCCGCTGTACGAGAGGCCAGCAACGCCGACCAGGTCCTCGGGCGGATCAAGAGCGAGACCGGAGTGGATCTCGAAGTCCTCAGCGGCGAACAGGAGGCCCGGCTCACCTTCCTCGCCGCCCGCCGCTGGTTCGGCTGGTCGGCCGGGAAACTGCTGGTCCTGGACATCGGCGGCGGCTCGCTGGAGATCGCGTACGGCATCGACGAGGAGCCGGACGCCGCCGTCTCCCTGCCCCTGGGCGCGGGCCGGCTCACGGCCGGCTGGCTGCCCGGCGACCCGCCCGACCCGATCGACGTGAAGGCGCTGCGCCGTCACGTACGCGCGCAAATCGCCCGTACGGTCGGGGAGTTCGCGCGGATCGGCAGCCCGGACCATGTGGTCGCGACGTCCAAGACCTTCCGGCAGCTGGCCCGGATCGCCGGAGCCGCCCGCTCCGCCGACGGCCTCTACGTCCAGCGCGAACTGAGTCGTACGTCACTGGAGGAGTGGGTGCCCAAGCTTGCCGGGATGACCTCCCTCCAGCGCGCGGAACTCCCCGGCGTGTCCGACGGCCGCTCCGCCCAGTTGCTGGCGGGAGCGCTGGTCGCGGAGGGGGCGATGGACCTGTTCGGCGTCGAGATACTGGAGGTCTGTCCCTGGGCTCTGCGCGAGGGAGTCATCCTTCGCCGTCTCGACCGGCTCCCGTCCGGCTGAGGCGCCCGGGGCCCGTCCCGGACGGTCAACTCCCGAGCACCTGAGCGTGACCCGTACGCTGTCTCCGTGGCAGAACCAGTGGTGCGCGTCCCGGCTGCGAAGGTCGCCCTGTCGACGGCCTCGGTCTATCCCGAGTCGACGGCGACGGCCTTCGAGATTGCCGCGCGCCTGGGCTACGACGGTGTCGAGGTCATGGTCTGGACGGATCCGGTCAGTCAGGACATCGAGGCGCTGCGCCGGCTCTCCGACTATCACCAGGTCCCCATACTCGCCGTTCACGCGCCGTGTCTGCTGATCACCCAGCGGGTCTGGTCGACGGATCCGTGGGTGAAGCTCCAGCGGGCGCGGGCGGCGGCCGAGAGACTCGGGGCCTCGACCGTGGTCGTCCATCCGCCGTTCCGCTGGCAGCGGCAGTACGCGCGCGACTTCGTCACCGGCATATGGCGGATGGCGGGGGAGACCGATGTGCGATTCGCGGTCGAGAACATGTATCCCTGGCGCTACCGCGACCGCGAGATGCTCGCGTACGCACCCGACTGGGATGTCACCAAGGACGACTACCGGCACTTCACCGTCGACCTCTCGCACACCGCGACCGCCCGCACCGACGCCATGGCCATGATCGACCGGATGGGCGACCGGCTGGGGCATGTCCACCTCGCGGACGGCAAGGGCTCCGGGAAGGACGAGCACCTGGTGCCGGGCCGCGGCACGCAGCCGTGCGCCGAGCTGCTGGAGCGGCTGGCGGGCAGCGCGTTCGACGGGCATGTCGTGATCGAGGTCAACACCCGGCGCGCGATGTCCGCCGCCGAGCGCGAGGCGGATCTGGCGGAGGCGCTGGCCTTCGCCAGGCAGCACCTGGCGCCGTCGTCCGCCGCGGCGCGCGCTTCCCGTACGGCGTCGGGCGCGCCACAGGCCACCACGGCTTCCGCGTCCGCTTCCACGGCTTCCGCGTCCGGTTCCGCGTCTTCCGCGTCCGGTTCTCCGTCGGGTTCCCGGTCCTCGTCGGGTTCCCGGTCTTCCTCCGGTCCCCGGTCCTCGTCGCGTCCCCGGTCCTCGTCCGGTCCGTCGGGCTCCTCGGGGGCGCGCCCGTCATGAACGGCACAGCCGGATGACCGGTGACCCGGCCCCCCGCCGTCGTGGCCGCCCCGCCCGCAAGGACACGGACACCGGCCCGAGCGCCCAGCAGAAGATCCTGGACGCGGCCCGCGCCGAATTCGCCGAACGCGGTTACGACAAGACGTCCATCCGGGGCATCGCCAAGGCGGCCGGTGTCGACCCGGCGCTCGTCCACCACTACTTCGGTACGAAGGACGAGGTCTTCGCGGCCGCCATCGAGGTCTCCTTCGAACCCGCCCTGGATGTGCCGGCCGTCCTGTCCGGGGACCCGGACCACATCGGCGAACGGCTCGCGCGCTACTTCGTCGCGGTCTGGGAGAACCCGGTCACCAGGGCTCCGCTGCTCGCGATCATCCGCTCCGCCCTGACGCACGAGACGGCGGCGAACGTACTGCGTACGTTCGTACTACGCCGGTTGCTGGGCCGGATCGCGGAGGAACTCGACGTACCGAATCCGACGTTCCGCGCCGAACTGGCCGCCTCGCACATGCTCGGGATCGCGTTCCTGCGGTATGTGATCCGGGCGGAACCGCTGGCGTCGGCGGACACCGAGGAGATCATCACGATGGTGGCGCCCACGCTTCAGCGCTACCTGACCGAGGCCTGAGCGGGCCGCGATCCCGTCAACCGCCCGGATCCTGCTGACCGAAGCTGCCCGAAAGCTGAACAGTCGTCCCGTATCCCGGACGTAGTGTCCAGATCTTGGATCCGGGGCGTACGCTCGAAGAAGTCATATCTGCTGAAGGAGCGAGAGACGATGCCTGAGCTGAGGTCCCGCACTGTCACCCACGGCCGCAATATGGCGGGCGCGCGCGCCCTTATGCGAGCGTCGGGCGTAGCGAGCGAGGACATCGGCAAGCCGATTGTCGCGGTGGCCAACTCCTTCACCGAGTTCGTGCCGGGCCACACCCACCTCGCGCCGGTCGGCCGGATCGTCTCCGAGGCGATCAAGGCGGCGGGCGCGGTGCCGCGCGAGTTCAACACGATCGCGGTCGACGACGGCATCGCGATGGGCCACGGCGGAATGCTGTACTCCCTGCCGTCCCGCGATCTGATCGCCGACTCCGTCGAGTACATGGTCGAGGCGCACTGCGCCGACGCGCTGATCTGCATCTCCAACTGCGACAAGATCACCCCGGGCATGCTGATGGCCGCGATGCGCCTCAACATCCCCACGGTCTTCGTCTCCGGCGGCCCGATGGAGGCCGGCAAGGCGACCCTCGTGGACGGTACGGTCCGCAAGCTCGACCTGATCAACGCCATCTCGGACGCGGTCGACGAGAGTGTCTCGGACGCGGACCTCCTCCGTATCGAGGAGAACGCCTGCCCGACCTGCGGTTCCTGTTCCGGCATGTTCACCGCCAACTCGATGAACTGCCTGACCGAGGCCATGGGCCTCTCGCTGCCCGGCAACGGCTCGGTGCTCGCCACGCACACGGCGCGCAAGGCGCTGTACGAGAACGCCGGCCGGACGGTCGTCGAGATCGCCAAGCGCCACTACGAGCAGGACGACGAGTCGGTCCTGCCGCGCAATATCGCCACCCGCGCGGCCTTCGACAACGCCATGGCCCTCGACATCGCCATGGGCGGCTCGACCAACACGATCCTCCACCTGCTCGCCGCCGCCCAGGAGGCCGAACTGGGCTACGACCTCTCGGACATCGACGCCGTCTCGCGCCGCGTCCCCTGCCTGTCCAAGGTCGCGCCGAACGTCGCCCCCGGGGGCACGTACTACATGGAGGACATTCACCGGGCCGGTGGCATCCCCGCCATCCTCGGTGAGCTGTACCGCGGCGGTCTGCTCAACGAGGACGTGCACACCGTCCACTCGCCGAGCATCAAGGACTGGCTGGAGACCTGGGACGTGCGCGGCGGCTCGCCGTCCGACGAGGCCGTCGAGCTGTGGCACGCGGCGCCGGGCTGCAAACGCTCGGCCGAGGCCTTCTCCCAGTCCGAGCGCTGGGCCACGCTCGACACCGACGCCGCGGGCGGCTGCATCCGCGATGTCGCCCACGCCTACTCCAAGGACGGCGGCCTGGCGGTACTCAAGGGCAACCTCGCCGTCGACGGCTGTGTGGTGAAGACGGCCGGTGTCGACGAGTCGATCTGGACCTTCGAGGGCCCGGCCGTCGTCTGCGAATCGCAGGAACAGGCCGTGGAGAAGATCCTCCTCAAGGAGATCGCCGAGGGCGATGTGATCGTCATCCGCTACGAGGGACCGCGCGGCGGCCCCGGTATGCAGGAGATGCTCTACCCCACCTCGTACTTGAAGGGCCGTGGCCTCGGCAAGGCCTGCGCGCTGATCACCGACGGCCGTTTCTCCGGCGGCACGTCCGGCCTCTCGATCGGCCACGCCTCCCCGGAGGCGGCCTCGGGCGGCACGATCGCGCTGGTCAACGATGGTGACCGGATCCGGATCGACATCCCGAACCGTACGATCGAGCTCCTCGTCGGCGACGACGAGCTGGCCACGCGCCGCGCGTCGCTGAACGGTGTGTTCGCACCGGCCGACCGCGACCGCAAGGTCTCGGTGGCCCTGCGCGCGTACGCGGCGATGGCGACGAGCGCGGACAAGGGCGCGGTGCGGGACATCTCCCGTCTGGGCTGACGGCCTCGTACGTTTTGTGACGACGGTGCGCCCCGGATCCCCTCCGCCGGACTTCGGCCGAGGGAACCGGGGCGCACAGCCGTACGGCGGGAGGGCGTCGCGGGATCGTCCCGCCCGGTGTCACCAGCTCGCGGGGTCCCGGCCGGTGACCGCGAAGACGGAGCCGTCGGGCGCGGTGGCGAAGACCTTGCCGGACGCGGTGACGGGCGCGGGCAGCGTCCCGGAGAACGTGTAACGCCCGTCGTTCATCCGGGTTTTCGTCTGCCCCACCAGCCGCCCGCGCTCGGCGTCCACGGCGAGCAGCCGCCCGTCGCCCGCGCTGAGGTAGACGTGGTTTCCCACGACGGCCGGGCGCGATGCCCGGGTGACCGACGTCTCCAGCCGCCAGCGGGGAGCGGATCCCGCTTTCCCGGTTCCGCCACCGCTGGTTCCGCCACCGCTGGTGTCATCGGCGCTGGTGTCACCGGTGCTCAGGTCAGCGGCGTTTGTGTCACCGGCGTTTGTGTCGACGGCGAGCAGCGATCCCGCGTAGCCGACGACATAGACCGTGTTCCCGGCCACGGTGGCCTGGGCCTGGTCGACCGGCACGGACAGCTGGACGCGCCGTACGACGCGGCCGGCCCCGTCGACCCGTAGCACCGCGTCCGTATAACCGTCGGCGTCGGTGGCGAGCAGGAACAGCGCGTCGCCCGTGCCCTTCCCCGCGCCCTTCGCAGTGGCCCCCACCGGGATCAGCGTGCCGTTCAGCCGCTTTTGCCAGCGCAGGGCTCCGCTCGCCGGATCGACCGAACTCACCTCGGTGCTCGCACCGTCGGGCGACGGCATCGCGCCGAAGAGCGCGCCTCCCGCGCCGTCCGCGCCTCCCGCGCCGTCCGCACCTGTCGCGCCGTCCGCACCCTTCGTGCCTCCCCCACCCTTCGCGCCTCCCGCGCCGTCGGCCGACACCCAGACAGCGCCCGCCCCGCCGCGCCGCTCGGTCCAGCGCTCGTCCCCGGTGGCGCCGTCGAGGGACCGCACCCGCCCGTCGTCCGTCATGAGCAGCACCGTGTCGCCGACGTGCCGGACAGCGGCGTACGAAGATATGTCGACGTCCCAGCGCCTGGCGCCCGAGGCGGGGTCGAGCGCCTCCAGGCGGGTGCCGCCGGGCGTGACCACGTGCAGCAGCCCGCCCGAGAGGAACGGCGCGGCGTCCTGGTCCGCGTCCGCCGTGGCGTGCTCGTCCTTCACGGACCAGTCGACACGGCCGTCCGCCGAGTTGATCCGGGCCGCCTTGACGCCCGGCGCCGTGCAGTAGACGCTCGCGCCGTCGGTGGAACAGACGGGCATACGGTTCTTGCCCGCGCCACCGCTCAACGTGACGTCCCAGGGCCGGAATTCCCGCGCCGCGTCCGTGCGCGACTGCGCGGACGCGGCCCCGCCGGCGTCCTGCGAAGCGCGTACGACGACGAAACCGGCGGTGGCAACCGCCAGCAGCACCCCGCCGACGGCCACCCGGCGGACGTACCCGCGCGGCCCGGCCGACGAACGGACGGCCGCGAGCCTCCCGCCGCGATTCCGGGGCGTCTTGGGATGAGTGGCGGTGGTGGGCGACGGGACCACGGCCCCGGGGCCCCCGCCGCGCTGCCCCGGTACGAGAGCCGTCACCCCCTGCCGCGCCGGAACCCGCGGCACGTGCGACGTACGCAGTGCCGTCATCAGTTCGTCCGGCGTCGGCCGGTCGGCCGGCTCCTTCGCCAGACAGCGCGTGATGAGAGGAAGGAGTATCTCCGGCACTCCCGCCAAGTCCGGCTCGTTGTGGACGACTTGGTACGCCACGATGTACGGGCTGTCGGAGTCGAAGGGCCCGCGCCCGGTCGCCGCGTGGACCAGTACCGCGCCCATGGCGAACACATCGGCGGCGGGGCCGACTTCGCGCGGCCGCTGGAACTGCTCGGGCGCCATGAACGGCGGCGTGCCGATCAGTTTGCCCGTCTCCGTACGCAGAAGACTGTCCTTGGGCCGCGAGATACCGAAGTCGATGACCTTGGGCCCGTCGGCCGCCAACAGGACATTGCTGGGCTTGAGATCCCGGTGCACCACACCGGCACGGTGGATGTCCCGCAGCCCCTCGGCCAGCCCCGCGCCCAGCCTGGCCAACTCCTCGGCGCTCAGCGGACCGTTCCGCTTCACCCGCTCGGACAGAGTGGGGCCGTCGATGAACAGAGTGGCCATCCAGGGCCGTTCCGCCTCCGGATCGGCATCGACCACAGGCGCGGTGAAGGCGCCGCTCACCCGGCGGGCGGCCGCGACCTCCTGCCGGAACCGGGCCCTGAACTCAGGATCCGAGGCGTGGCTGATGTGGACGACCTTGACGGCCAGCCGCAACCCGGAGGCGGACGTGGCCAGATGGACCACACCCATTCCGCCCGATCCCAGGGCTGATTCCAGTAGGTAGCGACCGGCGTATTCCGGACGTTCCGCTTCCGCGGCCGATCCGGTGTTGCGCAGTGGTGGCATGGCCCACCCCCGTGTATTCGTGCGCAAGCGCGACGCACGGAGCCTAGTCGATGATGCGTGCTATCAAGCCATAGCTTGCTAGCCTGCGCGGCGCCGAGTGCGCGCCTCCGACAGCGGAGTGCGCACCTTCAATGGGGGAGGACCGTATGGCAGTCGAAGAGGTTGAGAACGTCGTGGGGGGAGTCATGGGGGGAAGCGCCACGGCGGAGGGCGCCGTGGGGGACGCCGGGGACGTGGCAGCCGCCGAGACGACGGCGACGGCCACACTGGAAGCGACCCGGGCCAAGCGCTATCCGGTCGCTCCCGGGTACCGGCTGAACGTCCGCAGCGGTCCGGGCACGAACTACCGGCTCGTCAGGGTGCTTTCGTACAACGTGAGCGTTCCGATCAACTGCCAGAAGCCGGGCGAGTGGGTCTCGGGTCCGTACGGCACGACGAACATCTGGGACAACATCGCCAACGGCGAGTACGTCTCGGACGCGTATGTGCACACGGGCAGCAGCGGCTATGTCGCGGTGCGCTGCTCCTGACCGACCGGAGCGGGGATAATCGCCCTGTGAGCGAGCACCCCGAATCCGCCGACGTCACCGCGCCCGCCCCCGCCGCCACCGCTGTGGACGGCGGTCGCGGGCGCGGTGGCCCGGAGCCCGAGAGCATCCGCTTCTTCGCTACGACGTGGGTCGGCCACGACGTCGGCTACGGGGCACGGCGCGTCGGGGTCGCCGTCGGCTCGCTCGCCGCCGCCGTCGCCGGCTGCCTCGTTCTCCGCTTCGCCTACCAGGGCCTGGAGATCGCCGACGTGGGCGCCTTCGTGGACCTGCTCGTCGTCGTGGTGTTCGCGGTGTGCGGCGCCATCGCCTTCCGCGCGACCTGGGACGGCTTCACCCGCCGCCCCGCCGACCCCGCCCGCGAGGAGTCCCTGCGCAGCGTCAGGATGATCGGCTTCATCGGCTCGCTGATCGCGTACTTCCTGCGCTCGCTCACCGAGGCCCCGGGGGAGGGGCTGCGCCGCCGCGAGTACGAGAAGGCCGTGAGCGAGTACGAGCGCCGCCGCGCCGCCCGCACGGGCAGCCCGTCCACACGCGGCACAGGCGGGAACAAGGGCAGAAGGCCCAAGCGAAAGTAGCCACATCCCTGACGCTCGGCCATGAGCCCATGAGCCCATGAGCCCATGAGCCCACGACCGTGTTTCCGCGTGGACGAGCGCTCCGAACCGCCCAGGCTCTTCCCTACGGATAGATCCCGCAGGCGTACGCGGTAGATCCGGCGATCACCCTCCGCGCCGGACGCTCCGTACCGGACGCCTCCGCCACGTAGCGACAACACCCGAACGACACCCGAACCCCACCTCCCGGCGCCTTGACGAGGCGACCCCGTACGCCCATTATTCATCACATGATGAATTCTCCTGACGGGGCCGCCGTCCTCGCCCGAGGTCTCACCGTCCGACGAGGAGACCGCACCGTCCTGCGAGGCCTCGACTTCGCCGTACCGCCCGGTCGCATCACCGGCCTCCTCGGCCCCTCCGGCTGCGGAAAATCGACCCTGATGCGCGCCGTCGTCGGCACGCAGGCCAAGGCCACCGGCACACTCGACGTCCTGGGCCGGCCCGCCGGCGACACCGCCCTGCGCGCCCGGATCGGCTATGTCACCCAGGCGCCCTCCATCTACGACGACCTGTCCGTCCGGCAGAACCTCGACTACTTCGCCGCCGTGCTCGACCCGGGACGCGCCCGCCGCGCCGCCCGCCGGGAGACGGTCGGCCGGGCCATCGCCGACGTCGACCTCACCTCCCACGCCGACTCACTGGCGGGCCGGCTCTCCGGCGGCCAGCGCAACCGGGTCTCCCTCGCCGTCGCCCTGCTCGGCTCACCCGAGCTGCTCGTCCTCGACGAACCGACCGTCGGCCTCGACCCCGTACTCCGCCGCGACCTGTGGGCCCTCTTCCACCGCATCGCCGCCGAGCGCGCCGCGACGATCCTCGTCTCCTCCCACGTCATGGACGAAGCCGAACGCTGCCACCGGCTCCTCCTCATGCGCGACGGCGAGATCCTCGCCGACGACACCCCGGACGCGCTCCGCGCCCGTACCCGCACCGAGACCGTCGAAGCGGCCTTCCTCCACCTGGTCGACGAGGCCAACGCACTCCAGGAGAGCGCCCGATGACCACCACCGAGACCACGACGAGCACCCCGCCGGCCACCGTCACACGCGGCACCGCGCCCCCGCTCTCCGCCGCCCGCACCCTCGCCACCGCCGCCCGCGTGCTCCGCCAGTTGCGCCACGACCCGCGCTCCATCGCGCTGATGCTGCTCGTCCCGTGCGTGATGCTGGTCCTGCTCCGGTACGTCTTCGACGGCAGCCCGCGCACCTTCGACTCCATCGGCGCCTCGCTGCTCGGGATCTTCCCGCTGATCACGATGTTCCTGGTGACCTCCATCGCCACCCTGCGCGAACGCACCTCGGGCACCCTGGAACGCCTGCTCGCCATGCCGCTCGGCAAGGCCGATCTGATCGTGGGCTACGCCCTGGCCTTCGGCCTCATCGCCCTCGTCCAGTCCGCTCTCGCCAGTGGCCTCGCGGTCTGGGCCCTCGGCCTGGACGTCGTCGGGTCTCCCTGGCTGCTCCTGCTCGTCGCGGTCCTCGACGCCCTGCTCGGCACGGCCCTCGGTCTCTTCGTCTCGGCCTTCGCCTCGTCCGAGTTCCAGGCCGTGCAGTTCATGCCGGCGGTGATCTTCCCCCAGCTCCTCCTCTGCGGACTGTTCACCCCACGCGCGAACATGCAGCCCGTCCTGGAGGCGATCTCCGACGTCCTGCCCATGTCGTACGCCGTCGACGCGATGAACGAGGTCCTGCGCCACCCGGACATCACCGGCGACTTCGTACGCGACACGCTGATCGTCGCGGGCTGCGCCGCATTCGTCCTCGCCCTGGGCGCGGCGACCCTCCGCCGCCGTACGGCATAGAGCGAGTCCATACCGCCCATCGGACACCTCACACCCGCCGACCGGTCGCGGTGCGAGGATGGGTTACGGACGACAGCCGCACCCATTTCCACCGGCGAGGTGACCCCGAAATGCCCCAGACAGTCGCAGTCCTCGGCACCGGCAAGATCGGCGAGGCCCTGCTCAGCGGCATGATCCGGGCCGGCTGGCGGGCCGCCGACCTCCTGGTCACCACCCGCCGCGAGGAACGGGCGGGCGAACTCCGCGACCGCTACGGCGTCGAGTCCGTCACCAACGCCGACGCCGCCAAGCGCGCCGACATCCTCATCCTCGCCGTGAAGCCCCAGGACATGGGGAAGCTGCTCGACGAGCTCGCCCCGCACGTCACCGCGGACCGCCTGGTCATCAGCGCCGCCGCCGGCATCACCACCGCCTTCATCGAGGGCCGCCTGGCCACCGGCACGCCCGTCGTACGCGTCATGCCCAACACCCCCGTACTGGTCGACGAGGGCATGTCCGTCATCTCGGGCGGCAGCCACGCCCTCGCCGGGCACCTCAACCACGCCGACGAGATCTTCGGCGGCGTGGGCAAGACCGTGCGCGTCCCCGAGTCCCAGCAGGACGCGGCCACCGCCCTCTCCGGTTCGGGCCCGGCGTACTTCTACTTCCTGGTCGAGGCGATGACCGACGCGGGCATCCTGCTCGGGCTGCCCCGCGCCGAGGCCCACGAGCTGATCGTCCAGGCCGCCATCGGCGCCGCGGTCATGCTCCGTGACAGCGGCGAGCACCCGGTGAAGCTCCGCGAGGCCGTGACCTCCCCGGCCGGCACCACCATCAGCGCCATCCGGGAGCTGGAGAACCACGGCGTACGGGCGGCCCTCATCGCCGCCCTCGAAGCGGCCCGAGACCGCAGCCGCGAGCTGGCCTCCGGAAACGGCTGACCCGGGCGCCGCCCACCCGGACGCGTCCAAGTGGGCGGGAGCCACCGCTCAGCCGACGGCCGGCAACAGCCCGATGGCCCGGTAGGCCGCGTCGACCACGGGCCGCGCCATCCTCCTGGCCCGCACGGCCCCTTCCCTCAGAACCTCGTCCACATACCCGGGATCGGCGGCCAGCTCCGCATGCCGCACGCGCAGCGGACGCAGCAGCTCCACCACGGCGTCCGCGGTGTCCTTCTTCAAGGCGCCGTACGATCCGTAGCCACCGGCCAGCCGCTCCGGGTCCCCGCCACCGCAGGCCGCGAGGATCTCCAGCAGATTGGCCACTCCCGGCCTGGCCTCGCGGTCGAACTCGACATCCCGCCCGCTGTCGGTGACGGCCCGCATGATCTTCTTGCGCACCACATCGGCGTCGTCCAGCAGATAGACGATCCCGGCGCCCGACGCGTGCGACTTCCCCATCTTCGCCGTCGGGTCCTGAAGGTCCATGACCCGCGCGGCCACCGGCGGCCGGGTGGCCTTCGGTACGGCGAAGGTGTTCCCGTAACGCTGGTTGAACCGCACCGCGAGATCCCTGGTCAGCTCCACATGCTGGGTCTGATCCGCACCGACCGGCACCTCGTCGGTGCCGTAGGCCAGGATGTCCGCGGCCATCAGTACCGGATACGACAGCAGGGAGAACCGCACACCCTCCCCGGACGCCAGCGCCCGCGCGCTCTTCTCCTTGTACTGGATCATGCGCCGCAGTTCCCCGTCCGTGGCCGTGCACTCCAGCAGATACGAGAGCCGCGTGTGCTCATCCACATGGCTCTGTACGAACACGGTGCACAGCGCGGGGTCGAGTCCGGCCGCCAGCATCAGCGTGGCGGCCTGCCGACTGAGCCGGCGCACCCGGCCCGGATCATGCTCGACGGTCAGCGCGTGCAGATCCACCACGCTGAACAGCGCGTCGGCCCGGTGCTGATCGACCTCGACCCACCGCTGTACGGCCCCGAGGTAATTGCCCAGCGTCAGATGCCCGGTCGGCTTGATGCCACTGAAGATTCGCGTCATCTCGTCTCACCCTCCTGATCGGAGCCGCCGCCTCTGACGGCCGGCCTCCGGGGAGAGGGAAACGAGAACGGCCGCCGAAGCGGCGGCCGTTGAGTACGCGCGTGTGTCTGGCGGCCGCCGTCAGGCGGGCCACCACTGAAGGACGCACACACGCGATGTCATGGGGGCCAGAGTAGTCGCCGCCGCCTCAGGTTGACACGCCATACACAGATCCGTAATGTGCTCCGAGCTGTCCGACGTGAGCACCGGCCCCGGTCGGTCCCCGGACAGCCATTCCGCACGACCCACTACAGCAAGCGACTGCTTGTCGCGTTGCTTTACGTGTGCCTTTGCGAAATGAGGAATCCGCGTTCGAAGGAACGCAGCCCCGATTAGCGTCGGGGCCGGAGATTCCGCTAAAGTCTCACTCGTCGGAACGGCCCAACAGCCGGGAAGACACCCGCCCGCTGACTGGGAATCAGGCCCGAAAGGATCTGATAGAGTCGGAACCGCTGGAAAGGGAAACGCGAAAGCGAAGAACTGGAAAGCAAGCCCCGCTCCGACGGGGAATCGGACACGAAAGAGTCTGATAG
>NZ_JBIUTF010000011.1:0-89399 GCF_044741745.1 Streptomyces sp. NPDC088116
CGTGGGCAGGGTCTGCCTGGTGTGTCGCTGGTTTGGGGGCCGTGGGATCAGCCCAGCGGGATGGCTGGGGAGTTGAGTGCGGCTGATCGTGAGCGCATGTCGCGTGCCGGTCTGCCGCCACTCTCCGCCGAGCAGGGGCTGGCGTTGTTCGACGCGGCTCTCGCTACGGGCGAGTCCGTGTTGCTGCCGGTGCGGCTGGAACTTTCCGCGTTCCGTTCCGGTTCCGGTGGTGTGGTGCCGCCATTGTTGCGTGGTCTGGTGCGGTCCCGTCGTACGGCCGGTCGCAGCGGTGCGAGTGGTCTGGTGCAGCGTTTGGTGGGGCTTGATGAGGTTGAGCGGCGTGAGGTGCTGCTTGACCTGGTACGGGGCCGGGTCGCGTTGGTGCTGGGGCATGAGAACGCGGCTGCGGTGGATGCGGCCCGGACGTTCCGTGATCTCGGGTTTGACTCGTTGATGGCCGTGGAGTTGCGGAACGGACTGAGTGCGGCGACGGGGCTGCGGCTTCCGGCGACGCTGGTGTTCGACTACCCGACCGCGCAGGCGCTTGCCGACCATCTCCTGGACCAGGTGCTGGGTGCCGAGGCCGCTGTCCCCGTGCCGGTTGGCGCATTGCCGCCGGTGGCGGACGATCCGGTGGTGATTGTGGGGATGGCGTGCCGGTATCCGGGTGGGGTGTCGTCTCCTGATCAGTTGTGGGATCTGGTGTCCGGTGGTGTGGATGCGGTCTCGGAGTTTCCGGTGGATCGTGGCTGGGACCGGGACGGGTTGTATCACCCGGATCCCGAGCATCCGGGTACGTCTTCGACGCGTGCGGGTGGGTTCCTGCATGACGCGGCGGAGTTTGATCCTGAGTTCTTCGGGATGAGTCCGCGTGAGGCGTTGGCGACGGATGCGCAGCAGCGGTTGTTGCTGGAAGCGGTGTGGGAGGCCGTCGAGCGTTCGGGTATCGACCCGGTGTCGCTGCGGGGAAGCCAGACTGGTGTGTTTGCCGGTCTGATGTACAACGACTACGGGTTGTTGCTGACGGGTCGGGAGTTTGAGGGGTTCCGGGGTAACGCGAGTGCGCCGAGTGTGGCGTCGGGTCGGGTGGCGTACACGTTGGGTCTGGAGGGTCCGACGGTCACGATTGATACGGCGTGTTCGTCGTCGCTGGTGGCGATGCATCTGGCGGCGCAGGCTCTGCGTGCGGGTGAGTGCTCGCTTGCTCTGGCTGGTGGTGTGACGGTGATGTCGACGCCGTCCACGTTTGTGGAGTTTTCCCGGCAGGGTGGGTTGTCGGCTGATGGTCGGTGTAAGGCGTTTTCGGATGCGGCTGATGGTGTGGGCTGGGGTGAGGGCGTGGGGATGCTCTTGCTGGAGCGGTTGTCGGATGCGGAGCGTCATGGGCATTCGGTGTTGGCGGTGGTGCGTGGCTCGGCGGTGAATCAGGATGGTGCGTCGAATGGTCTGACGGCTCCGAATGGACCTTCGCAGCAGCGGGTGATCCGTCAGGCGCTGGCCAGTGGTGGTCTGTCGCCGGTGGATGTGGATGTGGTGGAGGCGCACGGTACGGGTACGACGTTGGGTGACCCGATCGAGGCCCAGGCCCTGCTTGCCGCCTATGGCCAGGACCGTGAACGTCCGTTGTTGCTGGGTTCGGTGAAGTCGAACATCGGTCACACTCAGGCAGCGGCCGGTGTGGCGGGTGTGATCAAGTCGGTGATGGCGATGCGGCACGGGGTGCTGCCGCGCACGTTGCATGTGGATGCTCCGTCGTCGCACGTGGACTGGTCCGCCGGTGACGTGGAGTTGTTGCGGGAGAGCACGGCTTGGCCCGAGGTGGGGCGTGCGCGTCGTGCGGGTGTGTCGTCGTTCGGAATCAGCGGCACAAATGCGCATGTGATCCTTGAGGCTGTGCCGTCGGTGGAGCAGGCGGTACAGGAGCCGGGTGTGGTACCGGACGTGGTGCCGTGGCTGGTGTCGGCCAAGTCCGAGGGCGCGTTGAACGCGCAGGTGGAGCAGCTGCGGTCCTTCGCGGCCGACGAGCCGGGCCGTTCGGCGCTGGATGTTGGTTTCTCGCTGGCTGTTGGCCGGTCGGTGTTCGAGCATCGTGCTGTCCTGCTGGCTTCGCGGGACGGTCTGACCGAGGCGGCGCGGGGTTCGGTTGCGCAGGGTCCGTTGGCGTTTCTGTTCAGTGGTCAGGGTGCGCAGCGGCTGGGTATGGGGCGGGAGTTGTACGGTCGGTTCCCGGTGTTCGCGGAGGCGCTGGATGCGGTGTTCGCGGTGCTGGGGCCGCTGGGTGACGAGGAGGGCTTGCGTGGGGTGATCTGGGGTGAGGACCCGGATCTCCTCAATGAGACGGGTTTCGCTCAGCCGGCTCTGTTCGCCGTGGAAGTGGCTCTGTTCCGGTTGCTGGAGTCCCTCGGCGTTACGCCGGACTACGTCGGTGGGCATTCGATCGGTGAGGTGGCGGCTGCGCATGTTGCGGGTGTTCTGTCGCTTGCGGACGCGTGCCGTCTGGTGGCTGCTCGCGCACGGCTGATGCAGGAGCTTCCCCGAGGTGGAGCGATGGTGGCGGTCCAGGCCACCGAGGACGAGGTCCTGCCGTACCTCTCCGAACTCCCCGGTGGGGTGTCGATCGCTGCGGTCAACGGGCCTGCCTCGGTGGTGGTGTCCGGTGATGAGGGGGCGGTTCTGGAGGTCGCCGCTCGGCTGGGGGAGCTGGGTCGGAAGACGTCTCGGTTGCGGGTGTCGCATGCGTTCCATTCGGCGTTGATGGACGGGATGCTGGATGATTTCCGTGCGGTGGTGTCGGGGTTGGAGTTCCGTTCGCCGTTGATTCCGGTGGTGTCCAACCTGACGGGTGCTCTGGCCGGTTCCGAGGAACTGTGCGTGCCTGAGTACTGGGTGCGGCATGTGCGGGAGACGGTGCGGTTCGCTGATGGTGTGCGGGCGTTGTCCGATGCGGGTGTCCGTGCCTTCCTGGAGTTGGGTCCGGATGGTGTGCTGTCGGCGTTGGTCCGGGAGTCGGTGTCGGACGAGGCCGTGGTCGTGCCTGTCCTGCGTAAGGACCGTGGCGAGGAACGTGCGTTGGTCGCTGGTCTGGCCGGGGTGCACGTCGTCGGCGTGAGCGTGGACTGGCGGGCGCTGTTCGCCCGTACCGGTGCGGGGCAGGTCGAACTGCCCACGTACGCCTTCCAGCGGCAGCGGTACTGGCCCGAGCCCACCCAGGATGCGGTTGCCGGGGCCGGCGCGAGCGTTGACTCGGTCGACGCGGAGTTCTGGGCCGCGGTCGACGGCGAAGACCTGGAGGTTCTGGCAGCTCGGCTGGACGTCGACACCGACGCCTTGGGCGGCGTGGTGACCGCGTTGTCGGCGTGGCGCAGCCGGAGCCGGGTTCGGTCGACGGTGGATTCGTGGCGGTTCCGGGAGACCTGGCAGCCGCTGGGTGGCGGTGCGTCGCCTACGGCGTTGTCCGGGACGTGGCTGGCCGTGGTCCCGGCCGGCGATGCCGAGCAGGAGTGGATGCGGTCCGTGGTGGCCGCGCTGGGGCCGGACGCGGTGCGGGTGGTGGTCGACAGCGTCGACCGTACGGTGGTGGCCGAGCAACTGACATGCCAACTGGCCGAGTTGGAAGCGGAGGGCATGCCGCGCCTCTCGGGCGTGGTGTCGCTGTTGGCGGTCGATGAACGGGACCGTCAATCGAACGTACCTGTCGGCTTGGTGGCCACGGCGGTGCTCGTACAGGCGCTGGAGGACGTCGGGGTCACGGCGCCTGTATGGGCGGTGACGCGCGGCGCGGTGTCTGTCGGAGCCGACGACGCCGTGAGCCACCCGTCGCAGGCCGCCGTATGGGGCCTCGGCCGGGTCGCCGCGCTGGAGTACCCGGAGCGTTGGGGCGGCCTGATCGATCTGCCTCAGGAACAGCAGGTCCGGCAGGAGCAGCAAGACCCGCAAGACCGGCAGGACCAGCACCCGGACTCGCGGGCCCAGCTGGACTCGTACGACTCTCAGCATCCGCATGGCTCGCAAGGCACGCTGGAGTTGGACGAGCTGATCGCCCGACGTCTGGTCGGGGTCCTTGCTGGTGCCGCAACCGCAACCGCAACCGCAACCGGCACTGGCACCGGCACCGGCACCGGCACTGGCACCGGCACCGGCACCGGCACCGGCACCGGCACCGGTGCCGGAAACGGCGACGAGGACCAGGTCGCCGTACGAGCCTCCGGCGTCTACGGTCGGCGACTGCTGCCCGCCCCCGCTCCGACCCCCGGAACCCGATCCCGTACCGGAGCTGAGGGCGACGCCGATCCCAAGCCCCAGCTCGACAGCGAATCCACCTCAGAAACCAACACCGAAACCAACACCGAAACCAACTCAGAAGCCGACGCCCGAGCCGGCGCCGGGGGCGAGAGTGACACCCACGCCAGCACCGGCTGGGAGCCCTCGGGCACGGTGCTGATCACCGGCGGTACCGGTGCCCTGGGCGCGCATGTGGCCCGTGGACTGGCCGAACGAGGCGCGGAACACCTGCTGTTGCTGAGCCGCCGTGGCCCCGGGGCCCCCGGCGCGGCGGAGCTGGAGGCGGAACTGACCGCCCTGGGTGCGCGCGTCACGGTTCTGGCCTGCGATGTCGCCGACCATGACGAGTTGGCGGGTGCCCTGGACGCCGTACCGGCCGAGTTCCCCCTGACCGGTGTGGTGCACGCGGCCGGGGTTCTGGACGACGCGATGCTGGACGGACTGACCCCGGAGCGGTTCGAGACGGTCTTCCGGTCCAAGGTCGCCCCCGCGCTGCTGCTCGACGAGCTGACCGCCGACCGTGACGGTCTGTCGGCGTTCGTACTGTTCTCCTCGATGGCCGGCTCCCTGGGCAACATCGGTCAGGCGAACTACGCCGCCGCCAACGCGGTGTTGGACGCCCTCGCCCAGCGACGCCGGTCCTACGGTCTGCCGGCGACGTCGATCGCCTGGGGTGCCTGGAGCGGGGACGGCATGGCCGCAGGGGACGGCGCGCTCGCGCGGTCTCGGCACGTGGGGGCCACCGCGCTGGATCCCCGGCTCGCGCTGGCGGCCATGTCCGAGCTGGTCGCCGAACCACACCCGACCACCGTCGTCGCGGATCTGGCCGACCCGCAGATGCTGGAGGCGATGTTCAGCCTGCGGCCGGTCGCGTCGCTCACCACACTGCCCGGCGCCCGCGAGGCCGCGCGGGCGGCCGGGGAGGCGCGCCGCGAGAGTGAATCGGCGGCGTCGGCGCTCCGCGAGCGTCTGTACGCGGCCCCCGAGAACGGCCGCCTGGCAGTGCTGCTGGAGCTGGTCCGTACACACGCGGCGGCCGTGCTCGGCCACCCCGGACCGGACGCCATCAAGCCGGACCGGGCCTTCCAGGACCATGGCTTCGACTCGCTGACAGCGGTGGAACTGCGCAAGCGGCTCAGCCTGGTCACCGATCTGGCCCTGCCCAGCACCATGGTCTTCGACTATCCGACCCCCACCGCTCTCGCGGGATTCCTGCGCGGGGAGTTGCTGAGCGACACGGACGGCGCGCGCGACGCAGACGGCGCGAGCGTCATGGACGCGACGCCCGCCGCTCCGGCCGCGCACACCAGCGACGAGCCGATCGCGATCATCGGCATGAGCTGCCGCTTCCCCGGAGGTGTCAACTCGCCCGAGCAGTTCTGGGACCTCATCTCCTCCGGAGCCGACGCGGTCTCGGAGTTCCCGGTCAACCGTGGCTGGGACGCCACCGGCCTGTACGACCCGGATCCGGACCGCAGCGGCACCACGTACTCCACGCAGGGCGGGTTCCTGCACGAGGCGGGCGCGTTCGACCCGGTCTTCTTCGGGATCTCGCCGCGCGAGGCGCTGGTGATGGACCCGCAGCAGCGGCTGCTGCTGGAGGCCGCATGGGAGAGCATCGAGCGGGCGGGGATCGATCCGGCCACCCTGCGCTCCACGCTGACCGGCGCGTTCATCGGCTCCAGTTACCAGGACTACGGACGCGGCGCCGGGGACGGCACCGAGGGCCACATGGTCACCGGATCGATTCCCTCCGTCCTGTCCGGCCGGGTGTCGTACGTGCTCGGGCTCGAAGGCCCGGCGGTCACGGTCGACACCGCCTGCTCCTCCTCGCTGGTCGCCCTGCACCTGGCCTGCCAGAGCCTGCGCGACGGCGAGAGCACGCTCGCGCTGGCCGGCGGTGTCACGGTGATGACGACACCTGACTCGTTCGTCGCGTTCAGCCGTCAGCGCGCGCTGGCTCCCGACGGCCGCTGCAAGGCGTTCTCCGAGGGCGCGGACGGCATGGCGCTCGCCGAGGGTGTCGGACTGCTGCTGGTCGAGCGGCTGTCGGACGCGCGGCGCAACGGGCATCCGGTACTCGCCGTCATCCGGGGCTCCGCGATCAACCAGGACGGCGCCTCGAACGGTCTCACCGCCCCCAACGGCCCCTCGCAGCAGCGGGTGATCCGCAAGGCGCTGGCCACCGCCCGGGTCTCGCCCGCCGAGATCGACGCGGTGGAGGCGCACGGCACCGGCACCCCGCTCGGCGACCCGATCGAGGCCCAGGCGCTGCTCGCGACGTACGGCCGGGACCGGGCCCCGGAGCGGCCGGTGTGGCTGGGGTCGGTGAAGTCCAACATCGGGCACACCCAGTCGGCGGCGGGTGTCGCGAGCGTCATCAAGATGGTCATGGCGCTGCGACGGGGCGTCCTGCCCCCGACCCTGCACGTGGATACGCCGTCGTCGCGCGTGGACTGGTCCTCGGGCGCCCTCCGGCTGCTCTCCGAGCCGATGCCGTGGCCAAAGACCGAGGCCGGGCAGCCGCGCCGGTGCGCCGTGTCGTCGTTCGGAATCAGCGGTACGAACGCGCACGCGGTGCTGGAACAGGCCCCCGTCGAGGCCGAAGCCGAGCGTTCCCCCATTCCCGACGCCCTCGACTCTCCTGCCCTCGACTTCCCTGCCCTCGGTTCCCCTGCCCCCGACACCCTTGCTCAGGACGACCTCGGCCCTGTCACGCGGCTCACCGGCTCCGGACCGGCCGTCGTTCCGTGGATGCTGTCGGCACGTGACGGAGCCGCGCTACGGGACCGCGCGGCGGCCCTCGTATCGCACCTCGACGTGGAACCGGCGCACCGGGACACCGAGTTGGCGCGCCCGGACGAGCAGTCGGTGAACATCGGTTTCTCGCTGGTGACTTCGCGGTCGCTGTTCGAGCAGCGCGCGGTCGCCGTCGGCGCGGATTCCGCCGAACTGGCGGTCACACTGGCCGCGTTCGCCGAGGAGGACCCGTCGGCCCCCGTCGTCCGCGGCGAGGCCGATGTCGACGGGAAGACGGTGTTCGTCTTCCCCGGGCAGGGCACGCAGTGGGCGGGTATGGGCGCCGCTCTCCTCGACCGGTCACCGGTGTTCGCGGAGCGCTTCGCCGAGTGCGCGGCGGCTCTGGACCGGTTCGTGGACTGGTCGTCGGAGGACGTCGTACGCCAGAAGCCCGGCGCGCCGACCTTGGAACGTGTCGATGTCGTGCAGCCGGTGTCGTTCGCGGTCATGGTGGCACTGGCGTCCGTGTGGGAGTCGTACGGCGTCGTCCCGGACGCGGTCGTCGGCCACTCGCAGGGCGAGATCGCGGCGGCGGTCGTCTCGGGCGCGCTGTCCCTGGAGGACGGCGCCCGCGTGGTGGCGCTGCGCAGCCAGGCCATCGGCCGACGCCTCGCGGGACGCGGCGGCATGATGTCCGTGGCGCTGTCCGCCGACGAGGCACAGGCCCGGCTGGACGCGTCGTGGGAGGGGCGGCTGTCGGTCGCGGCCGTCAACGGCCCGGGGTCCGTGGTGGTGTGTGGCGACCCCGAGGCGCTGGACGAGTGCTTCGCCCGCCTGACCGAGGACGGCGTACGGGCGCGGAAGATCGCGGTGGACTACGCCTCGCACTCCGCACACGTCGAGGACCTGCACGACGAACTGCTCACCGAGCTGGCGCCGATCACCCCGCGCGCCTCGCTCGTACCCCTGCTCTCCACCGTGACCGGCGACTGGCTCGACACGAGCGGCATGGACGCCGCGTACTGGTACCGCAACCTCCGGCAGACCGTGCGCTTCGCGCCCGCCGTAGCGCGGTTGCTGGAAGAGCAGCACCGCGCGTTCATCGAGGTCAGCGCGCATCCGGTGCTGACCATGGGCGTCCAGGCCCAGATCGAGGAAGCCGCTGTCCCGGCCGTCGCGGTCGGCACGCTGCGCCGTGGTGAGGACGGGGCGCGCCGGGTGCTGACCTCGCTCGCCGAGGCCTTCGTACGGGGCGTGCACGTCGACTGGACCGCTGCCTTCGGCCCGGCGGCGAAGCGGGTCGACCTGCCCACGTATCCGTTCCAGCACCAGGAGCTGTGGGTACGGCCCGGCGAGGCGGAGCGGTCCGGGACAGCCGACCCGGCGGACGCGGCCTTCTGGTCCGCCGTCGAGCGGGCGGACCTCGCGGGCCTCACCGAGAGCCTGAACGTCGAGGCGGACGCGCTCGCCGCGATCCTGCCGGGCCTCACCGCCTGGCGTCGCCGTCGGCACGAGCAGTCCACCGTGGACGACTGGCGCTACCGGGTCAGTTGGACGCCGCTGCCCGCGCTGCCCCGGGCGACGCTCTCGGGTACCTGGCTGGTCGTCACCGCCGAGTCCGAGGCCGAGCCTGTTTCCGGAGCCGGAGCCGGAGCCGTGTCCGAAGCCGAGGGCGGTAAGGGCGAGGACGTGGTGGCCGCGCTTGAGGCGCACGGTGCGCGCGTACGACGGCTGACGCTGGACGAATCCTGCGTGGACCGCGTGGTGTTGGCGTCCCGCTTGACGGCAGCTGTCACCGAGGCAGCCCACGGCGCGTACGAGATGACCGCCCCCTCCGCCCCGGCCGACGATGCCATCAGCCCCGTCACCGAGCCCGGCCCTGTCACCGAACCTGGCCCTGTCACCGAGCCCGGCCCCGTCACCGAACCTGGCCGCGTCACCGAGCCCGTCGCCGGGATCGTGTCCCTGCTCGCCGCCGCCGAGGAGCCCTGCGCGGCGTATCCCGAACTCGCCACCGGCACGGCCCTCACCGTCGCCCTCGTACAGGCGCTGGAGGACACAGGCGCCGAGACCCCCCTGTGGTGCCTGACCCGGGGTGCCGTCTCCACCGGCCGTTCCGACCAGGTCACCCGCCCGGTCCAGGCCCAGACGCTCGGCATCGGCTGGACCACCGCGCTGGAACACCCGCGTTTCTACGGTGGCGCGGTGGACCTGCCGGAGGTCCTGGACGACCGCGCGGGACAGCGACTGGCGGCCGTACTGGCAGGAGCGGGCACGGGACTACGAGAAGCAGGTCCAGGAGTACGGGAAGAACCGGCCGGCGACACACGCGGCGAGGACCAACTCGCGTTGCGCGCCTCCGGCGTGCTGACCCGGCGCGTCGTCCGCGCCCGTACCGGTGACCGCGAACCGCGCGGAACCTGGTCGCCGCGCGGCACGGTGCTGGTCACCGGCGGCACCGGGACGCTCGGCCCGCACGTCGCCCGCTGGCTGTCGGGCCAGGGCGCCGAGCGGATCGTCCTCGTCAGCCGCCGGGGCCCAAACGCGCCCGGCGCCGCCGAACTGGTCGACGAACTGGCCGGGCAGGGCACCGACGTCACCGTCGCAGCCTGCGACATCACCGACCGCGGGGCCCTGGCAGCGCTGCTGGACCGGCTGACAGCCGACGGCCACACCCTGCGCACCGTTATCCACGCCGCCGCCGTCATCGAGCTGCACACCCTGGCGCAGACCGACCTGGCGGCATTCGCCAGGGTCATGCACGCCAAGGTCGCCGGCGCGCGGAACCTGGACGAACTGCTGGCGGACACTGAACTGGACGCCTTCGTCCTCTTCTCGTCCGTCGCGGGCATGTGGGGCAGCGGCCAGCACGCCGCCTATGTGGCCGGCAACGCCTACCTCGGCGCGCTGGCCATGAACCGGCGCTCCCGGGGGTTGGCGGCGACCTCCGTGCACTGGGGCATCTGGGCCAACGAGATGGGCATCGGCCGGGTCGCCCCGAACCAAGTCCGGCGCACCGGCCTGGAGTTCATGGACGCGAACCTCGCGCTGACCGGGATGCGGCGCGCGATGGACGACGGCGAGACCGCGATCGCCATCGCCGATGTGGACTGGGACCGCTACTACCCGGTGTTCGGATCGGTCCGGCCGACGGCGCTGTTCGACGAGGTGCCCGAGGTCCGGCAGCTGGTGGAGGCCGCCGAACAGCAGGCCGGGCAGGCGGGCAGGGGCGAGTTCGCGGCGAAGCTGGCCGCCCTGCCGCCCGTCGAGCGCGACCGCCTGCTGCTGGAGACCGTACGGGGCCAGGCGGCGGCCGTACTCGGCCACAGCTCGGTCGAGACGGTGGCCGAGCGGCGCGCCTTCCGCGAGGTCGGCTTCGACTCGCTGACCGCCGTCGACCTGCGCAACCGGCTCGCCGCCATCACCGGGCTCAGCCTGCCGGCGACCATGGTGTTCGACTATCCGACCCCCGTCGCGCTGGCCGACTTCCTGCGTACCGGGATCAGCGGCGACCAGCCGCTCACCGCCTCGCCTGCCCAGGGCCCGGCCTCGGCGCGGACCACCGACGAGCCCATCGCCATCATCGGCATGAGCTGCCGCTACCCGGGCGAGGCCGACTCGCCGGAGGAGCTGTGGGAACTCGTCATGGGCGGGACGGACGCGATCTCCGGCTTCCCCGCCGACCGGGGCTGGTCCACCGACGCGCTGTACGACCCGGACCCGGACACCCCGGGACGTACCTACAGCGCGCAGGGCGGATTCCTGCACAGGGCGGCCGACTTCGACCCCGGCTTCTTCGGTATCTCGCCGCGCGAGGCGGTGACGATGGACCCGCAGCAGCGCCTGCTGCTGGAGACGGCGTGGGAGGCGTTCGAACGCGCGGGGATCGTCCCGGAGAGTGTGCGCGCCACGCTGACCGGCGCGTTCATCGGCGCCAGCTATCAGGACTACCAGGCGAGCGGCGGGTCCGGCGGTGACGGTTCGGACGGCGTGGACGGCCACGCGGTCACCGGCACGCTCTCCAGCGTGCTGTCCGGCCGGGTCGCCTATCTGCTCGGTCTGGAGGGCCCCGCCGTCACCCTGGACACCGCCTGCTCGTCCTCCCTGACCGCGCTGCACCTGGCCTGCCAGTCGCTGCGCAACGGCGAGAGCACGCTCGCCCTCGCGGGCGGTGTGAGCCTCATGTCCACGCCGAACACCTTCATCGGCTTCAGCCGCCAGCGGGCGCTGGCTCCCGACGGCCGCTGCAAGGCGTACGGGGACTCCGCCGACGGCATGTCACTCGCCGAGGGCGTCGGCATGGTCCTCGTGGAGCGCCTGTCGGACGCCCAGCGCAACGGGCACCCGATCCTCGCCGTGGTCCGGGGCAGCGCCGTCAACCAGGACGGCGCGTCCAACGGACTGACCGCCCCCAACGGCCCGTCGCAGCAGCGCGTCATCCGCGCGGCCCTGTCCGGCGCGGGGCTGACCCCGGCGGACATCGACACCGTCGAGGGCCACGGCACCGGGACCGCGCTGGGCGACCCGATCGAGGCCCAGGCGCTGCTCGCGACGTACGGACAGGATCGTGAACGTCCGTTGCTGCTGGGCTCGGTGAAGTCCAACATCGGTCACACGCAGGCCGCGTCGGGCGTGGCGAGCGTCATCAAGATGGTGATGGCCCTGCGCCACGGAGTCCTCCCGCCGACCCTGCACGCCGGCACCCCGTCGACCCACGTGGACTGGTCGGCCGGCGCGGTCGAGTTGCTGGGCGAGCCCACCGACTGGCCCGAGACCGGGCGCCCGCGCCGCGCCGGTGTCTCGTCCTTCGGCATCAGCGGCACCAACGTGCACACCATCCTCGAACAGGCGCCGTCTGTAGATGAGTTGACGGCGGAGAGTCCCGGGTCGGCGCCCGCTCCCACACCCGCGCCCACGCCCGCGCTCCACGAGGAGACCGTGCCGGTGGTGCTGTCCGGCCGTAGCGACGACGCCCTGCGGGCGCAGGCCGACCGCCTGCTCTCCCTGGTCGAGGACCGGCCCGGGACGCCGCTCACCGACATCGCCTACTCGCAGGCCCTGCACCGGTCGGCCTTCGAACGCCGCACGGCCGTCGTCGCCCGGGACCAGGACGAACTGCGCCGTGGCCTGCTGGCCCTGCGCGACGGCCGGAGCGACGCGAGTGTCGTACGGGGCGGGGCCGGCGGAGGCACGGGCCGGGGACGCCTCGCCTTCCTGTTCACCGGACAGGGGGGCCAGCGCCCCGGCATGGGCCGTGAGCTGTACGAGCGGTTCCCGGTCTTCGCCGATGCCCTGGACGCCGTACTGGCCCACCTCGACACCGAGTTGGCCACCCCCCTGCGCGACGTCATGTTCGCCGCCGAAGGGACCCCCGAGGCGGCGCTGCTCGACCGCACCGGCCACACCCAGCCCGCGCTGTTCGCGATCGAGGTGGCCCTCTTCCGGCTCCTCGAATCCTGGGGCACGGTCCCCGACTACCTCGCCGGGCACTCCGTCGGGGAACTCGCCGCGGCACACGTCGCGGGTGTGTTCTCGCTCGCGGACGCCTGTGCGCTGGTCGCCGCGCGCGGCAGGCTGATGGAGGAACTGCCCGTCGGCGGCGCGATGGTCGCCGTCGAGTCCACCGAGGACGACGTCACCCCACTGCTCACCCACCGGGTGTCCGTCGCGGCCGTCAACGGCCCGTCGTCCCTGGTGATCTCCGGGGATGAGGACGCCGTCGAGGAGATCGCGGCCGAACTAGCCGCACGCGGCAGGCGGACCAAGCGGCTCCGGGTGAGCCACGCCTTCCACTCGCCGCTCATGGACGCCATGCTGGACGACTTCGCCGCCGTCGCCGCGCGTGTGTCCTACCGTCCGGCGTCGATCCCCCTCGTCTCCACCGTGACCGGCGAACTCGCCACCGACGAGGAACTGTGCTCGCCGGACTACTGGGTACGGCACGTCCGCGGCACCGTACGGTTCGCCGACGGGGTGACCACACTCGCCGAGCGTGGCGTACGCACCTTCGTAGAGGTCGGCCCGGACGGCGTGCTCAGCGCGATGACCCGGGAGTGCCTGGACGACGAGGCGCGAGCGCGCACCACGGTGATACCGGCGCTGCGCCGGGACCGCGACGAGGTGCTCGCCGTCACCGCCGCGCAGGCGGGCGTCCATGTGGCGGGCGTGCCCGTGGACTGGTCCGGTTTCTTCGCCGGAACGGGCGCGCGACGGATCGAACTGCCCACCTACGCCTTCCAACGGCAGCGGTTCTGGGCCGAACCGGCGCTCGTGGCCTCCGCCCCCGATGCTTCTGAGGACACGGCGGACACCGTCTTCTGGTCCGCGGTGGAGCGGGAGGACGCGGACTCGCTGGCCGCCACGCTGGACCTGGACGCCGAGGCCGCGAGCGTGCTGACGCCCGCTCTCTCCTCGTGGCGTCGTCGCCGCCGTGCCAGGTCGACGGTGGACGCGCTGCGCTACCAGGTGGTCTGGAAGCCGACCGGCGCCTCGTCGGTGTCCCGGGCGCTGCCGGGCCGGTGGCTCGTCCTCACCCCCGCAGGGTCCGGGGACGACGCATGGGTGACCGCCGTGATCGACGGACTCGGCGAGCGGACCGTACGCGTCGAGGTCGCCGAGGCGGACGCGGACCGGGAGGACCTCGCGGGCCGGTTGCGCGCCGGTACGGACGGTGAGTTCGCCGGGGTGCTGTCCCTGCTGGCCCTCGGCGACGGTCATTCCCTTGACGGAGACCTGTCCGGCGGTGATTCGCTCGACGGCGGCCTGTCCGGCGGTGATTCGTTCGACGGCGGCCTGTCCGGCGCAGGTCTCTTCGACGGCGGGGGCGCCTCCGCCCGCACCGCCACCGTGTTCCAGGCCCTCGGCGACGCCGGGATCGACGCACCGCTGTGGTGTGCCACCCGGGGCGCCGTGTCGGTCGGCCGTTCCGAGTCCGTGCACCGGCCCGCCCAGGCCGCCGTCTGGGGGCTGGGCCGCGTCGTCGCCCTCGAACACCCCGACCGCTGGGGCGGGTTGATCGATTTGCCCGAGCGGATCGACCCGGCCACGGTGCGCCGGCTCCGGGGCGTACTGGCGGGGACCGGTGAGGACCAGGTCGCCGTACGCGCCTCCGGCGTGTTCGCCCGCAGGCTCGCGCACAGCCCCGTGACAGCGGACCGGGCGACCGGGTTCACCCCGGGCGGCACCGTCCTGATCACCGGTGGCACCGGCGGTCTCGGCGCGCATGTCGCCCGCTGGCTGGCCCGCGAGGGCGCGCCGCACCTGCTGCTGATCAGCCGCCGGGGAGAGGATGCGCCCGGCGCCGCCGAACTGCGGCGGGAACTCACCGGACTCGGCGCCCGGGTCACCGTCGCGGCCTGCGACGCCGCCGACCGGGACGCCCTCGCCACCGTCCTCGCCGACATCCCCGAGGACCTTCCGCTCACCGCCGTCGTCCATACCGCCGGTGTGCTCCAGGACCGTGTGGCCGATGCCCTGACGCCGGACGACTTCGCCGCCGTACTGCGTGCCAAGGCCGTGTCCGCGCGGAACCTCGACGTACTGACCGAGGACGCCGGGCTGTCGGCGTTCGTCCTCTTCTCCTCCACAGCGGGCGTCATCGGCGCGGCCGGACAGGGCAACTACGCTGCTGCCAACGCCTACTTGGACGCTCTCGCCGAGCACCGCAGGTCCCGTGGCCGCACCGCCGTCTCGATCGCCTGGGGTCCCTGGGCGGGATCCGGCATGGTCAGCGGTACCAGCGGTACCAGCGGTACCAGCGGTACCAGCGGTACCAGCGGTACCAGCGGTCCTGACGAGGCCGCCGACATCGAACGCCGCGTGCGGCGCGGCGGATTCACGCCCCTCGCCCCGGACCTGGCCGTCTCCGCCCTGCGCGCGGCCGTCGAACACGACGACTCCACGCTCACCGTCGCCGACATCGACTGGGACCGTTTCGTCCCCGCCCACACCTCGGCCCGGCCCGCCCCGCTCGTCGGCGACCTGCCCGAGACGCGGCGGATCCTCGCCAACGGCGGCGGCACCGACGCCGCTCAGGCACCCGGCGAGTCGGAACTGCGGGAACGACTGGCGGGCATGCCCGACGCCGAACGCGGCCGGTTCCTGCTCGACCTGCTGCGCACCCAGGTCGCCGCGGTCCTCGGCCACACCGACATACGCGCCGTCGAGGCCGACCGTAGCTTCCGGGACCTCGGCTTCGACTCGCTGACCACACTGGAGCTGCGCAACGCAATCGCCGCGGGCACCGGTCTGACCCTGCCCGCCTCCCTCGTCTACGACTACCCGACCCCGCAGGAGCTGGCCGACTTCCTCCTCGCCGAACTGCTCGGATCGCTGCCGGAACACACGGCACCGGACGCCCCGGCGCGGGGCCCGGCCACCGCGCACACGGCCGACGACCCGATCGCGATCGTCGGCATCGGCTGCCGCTTCCCCGGCGATGTGACGTCCCCCGACGACCTCTGGGAACTGCTCGCCGAGGGCCGCGACGCGATCTCACCGTTCCCCACCGACCGGCACTGGGACCTGGACGCGCTGGCGGCCGGGGCCTCCACCACCCGCGAGGGCGGATTCCTCAGCGGTGTGGCCGACTTCGACGCCGGATTCTTCGGCATATCCCCGCGCGAGGCACTGGCCATGGACCCGCAGCAGCGGCTGCTGCTGGAGACGTCGTGGGAGGCGCTGGAACGAGCCGACATCGACCCCGCTTCGCTGCGAGGGAGCGCCACGGGCGTCTTCGTGGGCACCAACGGCCAGGACTACACCGACGTACTGCGCGGCGGATCCGAGGACGTCCAGGGGTACGCGGCCACCGGAAACACCGCGAGCGTCCTGTCGGGGCGCGTGTCGTACGTCCTCGGTCTCGAAGGCCCGGCCGTCACGGTCGACACCGCCTGCTCCGCCTCGCTGGTGGCCCTGCACTGGGCCACCCGGGCGCTGCGCGCCGGCGAGTGCTCGCTGGCGCTCGCGGGAGGCGTGTCGGTGATGTCGCGCCCCGACGCCTTCGTGGAATTCAGCACCCAGGGCGGTCTCGCCCCCGACGGCCGCTGCAAGCCGTTCTCCGGTGACGCGGACGGCACCTCCTGGTCGGAAGGCGCTGGTGTGCTCGTCCTGGAACGGGTCTCCGACGCGCTCCGCAACGGGCACGAGGTCCGCGCCATCGTCCGCGGCACCGCCGTCAACCAGGACGGCGCGTCCAACGGACTGACCGCCCCCAACGGCCCGTCCCAGCAGCGCGTCATCCGGCAGGCGCTGGCCGACGCGCGGCTCGGCCACACCGACATCGACGCCGTCGACGCGCACGGTACGGGTACGACGCTGGGCGACCCGATCGAGGCGCACGCCCTGCTCGCGACCTACGGGCAGCACCGCGAACGCCCGCTGCTGCTGGGCTCGGTGAAGTCGAACCTCGGCCACACCCAGGCCGCGGCAGGCGTCGCCGGTGTCATCAAGATGGTCCTGGCGATGCAGCGGGGCACCCTGCCGAAGACGCTCCATGCCGACGTCCCCTCCCCGCACATCGCCTGGGCCTCCGGAGAACTCGACCTGCTCACCACGCCCACCGCGTGGCCCGAGACCGGCGGGCCGCGCCGGGCGGGCGTATCGGCGTTCGGCATGAGCGGCACGAACGCCCACGTCATCATCGAACAGGCACCGAGCGCGCCGCCCGAGCCCGAAGAAACCCAAGACGCTCACCATCCGACGAGCGACAGGGCCGTGCTGCCCTGGGTCGTCTCGGGCAAGACCGCCGAGGCGCTCACCGCTCAGCTCACCCGTCTCGCCTCCTTCACCGGGCAGCACCCCGAACTGCCCGCCGCCGGAATCGCCCACTCACTGGCGACGGCCCGCTCCGCCTTCGCGCACCGCGCGGTACTGCTGCCCGCCGAGGACGGGACGACGGAGATCGCACGCGGCGTAGCACGCGGTGCGCGCGGCCCCGTCGCCTTTGTCTTCTCCGGGCAGGGGAGTCAGCGGTTGGGGATGGGACGGGAGTTGTACGAGCGGTTCTCGGTGTTCGCGGAGGCGTTGGATTCCGTGCTCGCCCACTTGGACACCGTGTCGGATCGTGCGTTGCGGGATGTGATGTGGGGTGACGCGCCGGAGGTTCTGGATCGGACGGGGTGTGCGCAGCCGGCGTTGTTCGCGGTGGAGGTGGCGCTGTTCCGGCTGGTCGAGTCGTGGGGTGTGGTGCCGGATTATGTCGCGGGTCATTCGATCGGTGAGGTGGCCGCGGCACATGTGGCGGGAGTGTTCTCGTTGGAGGATGCCTGCCGGTTGGTGGCCGCGCGCGCATCGCTGATGGATGGCCTGCCGTCTGGTGGTGCGATGGTGGCGGTGGAGGCCTCGGAGGCTGAGGTTGTGCCGCTGCTGACCGAACGGGTGTCGATCGCCGCGGTGAATGGTCCGGAGTCGGTGGTGCTCTCCGGCGATGAGGACGCTGTCCTCGCGCTCGCGGATCATATTGCGGGGCTCGGGCGGCGGACGACGCGTCTGCGGGTGTCGCACGCGTTCCATTCGGTGTTGATGGAGCCGATGCTCGGGGAGTTCGAACGGGCTTTGTCCGGGCTGGAGTTCCATGCGCCGCGGATGGCTGTGGTGTCGAACCTGACCGGTGCCTTCGCCTCGGCCGAGGAGCTGTGCTCGCCGGAGTACTGGGTGCGGCACGTCCGTGAGACCGTCCGCTTCGCCGACGGCGTACGCACTCTGCACGACGCGGGCGTGAGCGCCTACGTCGAACTCGGCCCCGACGGCGCCCTGTCCGCCGCCATGGCCCGGCTCGTCGAAGGACCGCCGGTGGTACCGGTGCTGCGCCGCGACCACGGCGAGGAAACCGCGCTGGTGACCGCCCTGTCCCGGCTCCATGTGCACGGCGTCGCCATCGACTGGCGCGCCTTCTTCGCCGGGACGGGCACGGAACGGGTCGCTCTGCCGACGTACGCCTTCCAGCGTCGGCGGTTCTGGCCCGAACCGGCACCGACGGCCCAGGTCGACCCGGCCGACGCCGAGTTCTGGTCGGCCGTCGAGCGCGAGGACCTGGGGTCGCTGACGGCGACGCTCGGCCTCGAAGGCGACGCGGCGACGGCGATCGCCCCGGCGCTGACCGCGCTGTCGTCGTGGAACCGGCGCAGGCGCGAGGGCGCTGTCGCGGACGGCTGGCGGTACCGGGCGAGCTGGGAGCCGGTGATCGTACGGGACACGGAGGCCGTACGGGACTCGCAGGCCGTACGGGACACGGAGGCCGTACGCGGCACGGATACCGAGCGGGACACGGAGGCCGCGCCCGGTCGCTGGCTGGTGCTCGCGGAGCCGGAGGACCCGTGGGCCGTCGCGATCGCCGGGGCGCTGGGCGACGAGGCCGCGCACGTGGCCCGCCGGGCGGCCGACGTTGGCCGTATGGACTTCACCGGTGTGGTCTCGCTCTCGGCCTCGCCCGAAGCCGGACCGCTGGAGCTGCTGGAGGAGCTGGCGGGCGCCGGGATCACCGCGCCGCTGTGGTGTGTCACCCGGGGCGCGGTGAAGGCGCTGCCCGAGGACCGGGTCGAGGACCCGCGCCAGGCGGCGCTGTGGGGCGCGGGACGCGTGGCCGCCCTGGACCACCCCGAACGATGGGGCGGCGTCATCGACTTGGCGGTGGAGGAACCGGACGAGCGCCCAGGCCCTGCCCCGCAGGACTCCCCGGTCCCGGAACGCCTGGCAACGCACCTGGCAGAACACCTGGCGGCGCACCTGACGAAGCGTCTCGGAGCCGGGGGAACGGACGGGGCGCAGCGCGACCGCGCCGGCGAGTACGAGATCGCGCTCCGCCCCTCCGGGGCCTTCGCGAGGCGTCTCGTCCGTGCCGGGGCACCCGCCACGACCTGGACCCCCTCCGGCACCGCACTGGTCGTCGGCACCGGCCTAATCGCCCTTCGGGTGGCACACTGGCTGGCCCACGAAGGCGCCGAACACCTCGTCCTCATCGGCCGTGACACCTCCACGGCGGCGGAACTGGAAGCCGAACTGGGCTCCAGGGCAACGGTGTTGGCCTGCGACACCGCCGACCGTGACCAACTGTCCGTCGTGCTCGACGCCCTCCCGGACGATGAACTCACCACCGTCGTACACGCGGAGGAGCCCGTCGGCGACACCCTGGAGCAGGCGCTGGCCGGGGTGACGCACCTCGACGAACTGCTCACCGGCCGGGAGCTGGAGGCGTACGTACTGTTCAGCTCGGTCGCCGGAGTGTGGGGCGTACGGGGCCGGGGCACCGAGGCGGCGACGGGAGCCGTCCTGGAGGCCATGGCGCAGCGGCGGCGCGACCGTGGCGCGGCCGCGCTGTGCGCCGCCTGGGGTGCGTGGGAGGAGGCCACCGAGAGGTCGCTCACGGGCCATCTGCGGGCGAGCGGACTGCCCGTACTGCCCACGGACACCGCGCTCGCGGCGCTCGGCCGGGCGGTCGCGGGCGGCGAGGCTTCGCTCACCCTGGCCGACGTGAAGTGGGAGGTCTTCGCTCCCGCCTTCGCGGAATCCGGCACCGGCGCCCTGCTGGCCGGTGTGCCGGAGGCCCGTGCGGCGCTCGACACCGCCGACCGGGACCGGGACGGCGGCGACGCCGCCGCAGGACTGGGAACCGCCGGGACCGAACTTCGGGACCGGCTCCTGGACCTGCCCGAGGACGAGCGGTTCCGCGAACTGCTCACCCTGGTACGCGAGGAGAGCGCCCTGGTGCTCGGGCACACGGACGCGCGCGCCGTCGAAGCCGGTCTGCCGTTCCGGGACCTCGGGTTCGACTCGCTGACGGCCGTCGACCTGCGCAACCAGCTCACCCGGGCGACCGGCCTGAGGGTGCCCGCCACCGCCGTGTTCGACTTCCCGACACCGAACGAGCTGGCCGGCCATCTGCTGGCCGGGCTGCTCGGCGGTGCCGGGACCGCCCCGGGGGCTCCGGCCGTCCCGGCACCGCCGGTCGTCCGTACGGACGACGACCCGATCGTGATCGTCGGAATGAGCTGCCGGTTCCCCGGCGGGGTGCGGTCGCCGGAAGACCTCTGGGCCCTGGTCATGGACGGCACCGACGCCGTCGGTGACATGCCCGTGGACCGTGGCTGGGACTTCGACGCCCTGCTCGCCGGGGGCGGCTCCGGCGGCAGCGTCACCCGCAGCGGAGGCTTCCTGCACGACGCGGCCGACTTCGACCCCGGCTTCTTCGGTATCTCCCCGAACGAAGCGCTCGTCATGGACCCGCAGCAGCGCCTCGTACTCGAATCCGCGTGGGAGGCGCTGGAGGGGGCCGGTATCGACCCGGCCACACTGCGCGGGACCGACGCGGGCGCGTTCGTCGGCGGCGGCAGCGGCGACTACCGCCTGCCGGAGCATCTGGGCCGGTGGGAGACCGCGCAGTCGGCGAGCCTGCTGTCCGGCCGGCTGGCCTACACCTTCGGTCTCCAGGGCCCCACCGTCTCCGTCGATACGGCCTGCTCCTCGTCGCTGGTCGCCCTGCACCTCGCCGCACAGGCGCTGCGGTCGGGGGAGTGCTCGGTCGCGCTGGCGGGCGGTGTGACGGTGATGTCGACCCCGGTAGGCTTCGTGGAGTTCAGCGCCCAGGGCGCGCTCTCGCCGGACGGCCGCTGCAAGGCGTTCTCCGAGGACGCGGACGGTACCGGCTGGGCCGAGGGCGTGGGCATGCTGGTCATCGAACGGCTCTCGGACGCACGCCGCGAAGGCCACCCCGTACTGGCCGTGCTCCGTGGCTCGGCGATCAACCAGGACGGCGCGTCCAACGGACTCACCGCGCCGAACGGCCCGTCCCAACAGCGGGTAATCCAGCGGGCGTTGGCAGGGTCCGGGCTCGCGCCCGCCGATGTCGACGCGGTGGAGGCACACGGTACGGGTACGACACTGGGCGACCCGATCGAGGCCCAGGCGCTGCTGGCGACCTACGGGCAGGACCGCGAGCGTCCGCTGTTGCTGGGCTCGGTGAAGTCCAACATCGGTCACACCCAGGCCGCTTCGGGCGCCGCGGGCGTGATCAAGATGATCCAGGCGCTGCGGCACGGCCTGCTGCCCAGGACCCTGCACGCGGACACTCCCTCGTCCCATGTGGACTGGAGCGCGGGCTCCGTACGGCTGCTGACGGAACCGGCCGCGTGGCCGGACTCCGGCCGCCCCCGACGGGCCGGTGTCTCCTCGTTCGGCGCCAGCGGGACGAACGCGCACGTGATCCTGGAGCAGGCGCCTCAGGAAGAGACGTCTCAGGAAGCGACGCCTCAGGAAGAGACGATCTCGGGAGAGACGGGCGAGACCGTACCGGTCGTGCTCTCCGCCCGCACACCGGACGCACTGCGCGCGCAGGCCCGTCGCCTGCTCACCCATACCGAGGCCCGCCCCGGACTCGGGCTCGCCGACCTGGCGTACTCGCTGGCCACCACCCGCGCGCTGTTCGAGCACCGGGCCGCGCTTCCGGCCACCGACCGCGGCGAACTGCTGGCCGCACTGGCCGCGCTCGCCGACGGCGAGGACGGCCCGCACATCCTGCGCGCGGACGCCCCCCGGGCGGGGAAGCTGGCGTTCCTCTTCTCCGGGCAGGGGAGTCAGCGGTTGGGGATGGGACGGGAGTTGTACGAGCGGTTCCCGGTCTTCGCGGAGGCGTTGGATTCCGTGCTCGCCTGCTTGGACACCGTGTCGGATCGTGCGTTGCGGGATGTGATGTGGGGTGACGCGCCGGAGGTTCTGGATCGGACGGGGTGTGCGCAGCCGGCGTTGTTCGCGGTGGAGGTGGCGCTGTTCCGGCTGGTCGAGTCGTGGGGTGTGGTGCCGGATTATCTGGCCGGTCACTCCGTGGGCGAGATCGCTGCCGCGCATGTGGCGGGGGTGTTCTCGTTGGAGGATGCCTGCCGGTTGGTGTCCGCGCGTGCGGCGCTGATGGATGGTCTGCCGTCTGGTGGTGCGATGGTGGCGGTGGAGGCCTCGGAGGCTGAGGTTGTGCCGCTGCTGACCGAACGGGTGTCGATCGCTGCGGTGAATGGTCCGGAGTCGGTGGTGGTGTCCGGCGATGAGGACGCCGTTCTCGCGCTCATGGATCGTTTTGAGGGGCGGCGGACGACGCGTCTGCGGGTGTCGCACGCGTTCCATTCGGTGTTGATGGAGCCGATGCTCGGGGAGTTCGAACGGACTTTGTCCGGGCTGGAGTTCCATGCGCCGCGGATGGCTGTGGTGTCGAATCTGACCGGTGCCTTCGCCTCGGCCGAGGAGTTGTGCTCACCGGAGTACTGGGTGCGGCACGTCCGTGAGACCGTCCGCTTCGCCGACGGCGTATGCACCCTCGCGGACCGCGACGTCACCACCCTGCTGGAACTCGGCCCCGGCAACACACTGCTGGGCATGGCCGCGTCCACACTGCCCGACGGTGTGACCACGGTGCCGACCCTGCTCCGCGAGAAGCCGGAACAGGCGTCCGTCGCGACGGCCGTGGCCCGGTTGCGCCTGAGCGGTGTCGCGGTCGACTGGCACGCGTACTTCGCGGACGGTACGCCGCGGGCGAAGCGGGTGAACCTGCCGACGTACGCCTTCCAGCACGAACGGTTCTGGCCGGATGCCGTGCCCGCGTCCCGTACCAACCAGCTCGGTGGGTCGGGAAGGGCCGACGACGCCTTCTGGGATGCCGTCGAGGGCGAGGACTTCGCCGCGCTCGAATCGACGCTGAACGTCGAAGGCGACGCCCTGTCCCGGGTGCTGCCCGCGATGCTCGACTGGCGCAGGCAGCGCCAGGAGGAGTCCACGGTGGACGGCTGGCGCCACCGGATCGTCTGGAAGCCGCTCGCCGGCGTGCCCGCCGAGGGCCCGGCCGGGAGCTGGCTCGCCGTCGTCCCCGCCGCGTACGCGGACGACCCGTGGATCCGGACGGTGCTGGAGGCACTGGGCACCGACGTGGTGTCCGTGCCGGTGGCGGCGTACGAGCGCGAGGGGCTGGCGGGTCGACTCCGTGAGCAGGCAGGTGTGTTCACCGGCGTGATCTCGCTGCTCCCGGTGGACGAGACGGGGACGGAGACAGGCGCCCCGGCCGGTACGGTCGCCACCGCGGCGCTCGTACAGGCACTGGGCGACGCCGGTGTGAGCGCCCCGCTGTGGTGCGTCACGCGCGGCGCGATCTCGGTCGGCCGCTCGGACGCCGTGACCGCGCCCGCGCAGGCGGCGGTATGGGGCCTGGGCAGGGTCGCGGTGCTGGAGTACCCGGACCGCTGGGGCGGTCTGATCGACCTCCCGGCCGAACTCGACGACCGGGTGACCGCCGGATTCACGGCCGTGCTGGCGGGCTGGGACGGCGAGGACCAGGTCGCGGTCCGCCGGAGCGCGGTCTTCGGCCGCAGGCTGATCCCGGCCCCGGCCCCGGCCGCCGTCCCGGCCCCCGCCCTCGACCCGGCAGCCGACCCGTCGTCGGCAGTGGTCAACGGGACGACGCGGCCCACTTCGGCCGTCCCGGTCTGGGAACCGACCGGAACCGTACTGATCACCGGCGGAACCGGGGCACTCGGGGCGCATGTGGCCCGGCGGCTCGCGCAAGTGGGAGCGCCGCATCTGCTGCTCGCCGGCCGACGCGGTGCGCAGGCGCCGGGAATGGACGCCCTGCGCGAGGAACTGACCGCGCTCGGCGCCCGGGTGACCGTCGCCGCCTGCGACGTCGCCGACCGGGCGGAACTGACCGGACTGCTGGCGGCCGTACCCGCCGATCAGCCACTGACCGGTGTGGTGCACGCGGCCGGTGTGCTGGACGACGGGGTACTCGACCGGCTCACCCCCGAGCGGTTCGCGACGGTGTTCCGCGCCAAGGTCACCTCCGCCCTCCTGCTCGACGAGCTGACGCGGGACGCGGACCTGTCCGTGTTCGCGCTGTTCTCCTCCGCGTCCGCCGTCGTCGGCAACCCCGGACAGGCCAACTACGCGGCGGCGAACGCCGTACTGGACGCCCTGGCCGAGCGACGCCGGGCGGACGGTCTGCCCGCGACCTCGGTCTCCTGGGGTGCGTGGGGCGGCGGAGGCACGGCGGGATCGGCCCAGGCGGAAGAGGCGGCACGCCGGGCCGGCGTCGCGCCGATGGATCCGCGACTGGCGAGCGAGGTGCTGCGCCGGCTGGTGGCGGAGCCCGAGCCCACCGCGCTGGTCGCCGAGATCGCCCCGGACCGCTTCGCGCGGGCCTACGGCGGTACGCGGCCGAGCGCCCTACTCCGCGAACTGCCCGGCTACCAGGAGCTGGTGGCCAAGCCCGGCGGCGAGCCGGCCGAGTCCGAAGGCGCCGCCCTGCGGGAGCGGCTGGTGAAACTGCCGGAGCCCAGGCGCCTTGAGGCGGTGCTGGACGTGGTCCGTAGCCGTTCCGCGCAGGTGCTCGGCTACCGGGGCGCCGACGCGGTGGGCGCCGAACGGCCGTTCCGCGAGCTGGGAGTCGATTCCCTCGGCGCGGTCGAACTCCGTAACCAGATCGGCGGCGCGACGGGGCTGAGCCTGGCCGCGACGCTGGTGTTCGACTATCCGACCCCTCTGGCGCTGGCCGAGCACATCGCCGGGCGGCTCGCGCCCGACGGTCCGGCCGCCACGGCGGCCGAGAACGGCGAGTCGGCCGAGGACACGAAGATCCGGTCGCTGCTGGCGAAGGTGCCGCTCGGCCGGCTCCGGGAGATCGGCCTCCTGGAACCGCTGCTCGAACTCGTGGGCCAGCACACCGGTGCCCCGGCGCGCGACGACGAGCCCGGCGAGCGGTCCATCGACGCGATGGCGCTGGACGACCTGGTACGGGCCGCCCTTCAGGGGCAGCCCGACGACGAGCCGGACCGACGACCCGACGACGCGTCAGGTCCACGACCCGACGACGAGTCATCCAAGTGACGGAGGAACTCATGAGCACGTCCAGCGAGCAGGTCGTCGAGGCCCTTCGCGCCGCGATGAAAGAGGCCGAGCGCCTCCGGCGGCAGAACAGGCACCTGGTCGCGGCGGCCACGGAACCGATCGCCGTGGTCGGCATGGGCTGCCGCTATCCGGGCGGGGTGCGTTCCCCGGACGATCTGTGGCGGCTGGTGGAGTCCGGTTCCGACGCGATCTCCGGCTTCCCCACCGACCGCGGCTGGGACCTGAGCGCCCTGCGCGGCGGGCAGGCCGACGAGCGCGGCATGGAGGTCAGCCAGCAGGGCGGATTCCTGGACTGCGCCACACAGTTCGACCCCGGCTTCTTCGGGATCTCGCCGCGCGAGGCCGTACGGATGGATCCCCAGCAGCGGCTGCTGCTGGAGACCTCGTGGGAGGCGATCGAGCGGGCGGGTATCGACGCGAGCACGCTGCGCTCCAGCCGGACCGGTGTCTTCATGGGCACGAACGGCCAGGACTACGCCTATCTGATGGTGCGCTCGCTGGACGACGCGACCGGTGAGGTCGGCACGGGGATCGCGGCCAGCGCGGTGTCCGGACGGCTGTCGTACACCCTGGGCCTGGAGGGTCCCGCGGTGACCGTCGACACGGCGTGCTCGTCGTCGCTGGTCGCCCTGCACCTGGCCACCCAGGCGCTACGGGGCGGCGAGTGCTCGCTGGCCCTCGCCGGCGGCGTCAACGTGATGTCCACACCGGGGCCGCTCATCGAGTTCAGCCGCCAGGGCGGGCTCGCCCGCGACGGCCGCTGCAAGGCGTTCGCGGACTCCGCCGACGGCACCGGCTGGTCCGAGGGTGTCGGCGTGCTGGTCCTCGAAAAGCTGTCCGACGCCCGGCGCAACGGGCACCCGGTGCTCGCGGTGGTGCGCGGCAGCGCCGTCAACCAGGACGGCGCGTCGAACGGGTTCACCGCCCCCAACGGCCCGTCCCAGCGCCGGGTCGTCCGGCAGGCACTCACCGCCGCCGGGCTCTCCCCGGCGGACGTCGACGTGGTGGAGGGGCACGGCACCGGCACCTTGCTCGGCGACCCGATCGAGGCGCAGAGCCTCCTGGAGACATACGGGCAGGAGCGCGAGACGCCGCTGCTGCTCGGATCGGTGAAGTCGAACCTCGGGCACTCCCAGGCCGCGGCCGGCGTCGCCGGGATCATCAAGACGGTTCAGGCGATGCGGCACGGCATCGTCCCGAAGACCCTGCACGCCGAGACCCCGTCGTCCCATGTGGACTGGTCCGCCGGGGCGGTGAAGCTGCTGACGCGACCGTGCGCGTGGCCGGAGACGGGCCGCCCCCGCCGAGCGGGCGTGTCGTCCTTCGGAGTCAGCGGCACCAACGCGCATGTGATCCTCGAAGCCACACCCGACGACCTCGCCGAGGAGACCCCGCAGAACACGGAGCCCCCCGGCCGGAGCCTCACCACGCTGCCCTGGGTGCTCTCCGGAGCCACCGAGGCCGCGCTGCGCGACCAGGCCACGGCCGCGCTGGCCCTGCTGGAGGAGCGGCCGGAGGTACGCCCGCTCGACGTGGCGTACTCGCTGGCGACGACCAGGACCGGCCTCGAACACCGGCTGGCCGTCCTCGCGGACGACCGCGAAGCGCTCCGGGACAGTCTGACGGCCTGGACCGAGACCGGCGCCGCGCCCTCCGTCGTGGCCGGGACCGCCCCGGACCGCCCGAAGCTGGCCATGCTGTTCTCCGGGCAGGGCGCGCAGCGGCTCGGCATGGGCCGGGAACTGTACGGCCGGTTCCCGGTGTTCGCCGAGGCGCTGGACACGGTGCTCGCGGAGCTGTCGACGACCGGCGGACCGGGGCCTTCCACGGCCGAGGGCTCCGATGCGGTACGTACGGCCGAGGGCGGCGCGGCGGACCTGAGCAGGCTCCGTGAGGTCATCTGGGGCGAGGACCCGGCGGCACTCGACCGCACCGGCTACGCCCAGCCCGCGCTGTTCGCGATCGAGGTGGCGCTGTTCCGGCTGCTCGAATCGTGGGGCGTACGGGCCGACTTCGTCGCCGGGCACTCCGTCGGCGAGGTCGCCGCCGCCCACGCCGCCGGGGTGCTGTCGCTGCCCGATGCCTGCACACTGGTGTCCGCGCGGGCCCGGCTCATGGACGCGCTGCCCCCCGGCGGAGCGATGGTCGCCGTACGGGCCACCGAGGACGAGGTCACCGCGCTGCTGACCGAGCGGGTGGCGATCGCCGCGGTGAACGGACCGTCCTCCGTGGTGCTGTCCGGCGCCGAGGACGACGTACTCGCGATCGTGGCGCGCCTGGAGGAGCGCGGCCATCGCGGCACCCGGCTACGAGTGCCGTACGGCTTCCACTCGCCGCTGATGGAGCCGATGCTCGACGACTTCCGGCAGGCCCTCGCCGGGCTGGAGTTCCACGAGCCGCGGATCGCCGTGGTGTCGAACCTGACCGGCGAGGTCAGCGACGCGGGGGAACTCTGCTCGCCGGAGTACTGGGTGCGGCACGTCCGCGAGACCGTCCGTTTCGCCGACGGGGTACGGGCGCTGGCCGACGCCGGGGCCGCGGTGTTCGCCGAACTCGGCCCCGACGGGGTGCTCTCGGCGGCGGCCCGCGAGTCCCTGCCGACGCGGGCGGCGGTGTTCCCGATCCTGCGCAAGGACCGCCCGGAAGAGCGCGCGCTGGTCACCGGCGTCGCCGGGCTCCATGTGGGCGGTATCGCCGTGGACTGGGCGGAGTTCTACGCGGGTACCGGCGCGCGGCGCGTCGACCTGCCGACGTACGCCTTCCAGCACGAGCGGTACTGGCCCTCGGGGACCGATCTGTCCACCGACCTGTCCGCGACCGGACTGGAGCCCGCCGGGCACCCGCTGCTCGGCGCGGTAATGGTCGTGGCCGGGGCCGACGAGGTGACACTGACCGGCGTACTGTCCCCGGCCGCGCAGCCCTGGCTCGCCGACCACGTGGTCGGCGGCATGATCCTCTTCCCCGGCACCGGATTCCTGGAGCTGGCCGTCCGGGCCGCCGACCACGCCGGCTGCGACCGGGTGGAGGAACTCACCCTGCTCGCGCCGCTCGTGCTCCCCGAGCACGGCGGTACGCAGGTGCAGATCCAGGTGGGCGAGCCCGATGAAGCGGGCCGCCGCGAGGTGTCGTTCTTCGCCCGTCCCGCCGACGCGCCCGACGCCGCCTGGACGTTGCACGCCTCCGGATGGCTCGCCCCCGACGAGCGGGTGGCCGACTTCGACGCGACCCAGTGGCCGCCGCCCGGCGCGACCGTGGTCGACATCGACGGCTTCTACGCCCAGTACGCCGCGTCCGGCCTGGACTTCGGCCCCTCCTTCCGCTGCCTGCGGGCCGCCTGGCGGCGCGGTGACGAACTGTTCGCCGAGGTCGTCCTCCCGGAATCCGTGCGTGACGCCGGGGACTACGGTGTCCACCCCGGGCTGCTCGACTCGGTCCTGCACGCGGCGAGGGACTCCGGCGAGCGCCTGGTGCCCTTCGCCTGGCGTGGCGTCTCGCTGCACGCCTCCGGCGCCGACGTGCTGCGCGCCCGGCTGGTCAGGACCGGCCCCGAAACCGTCGTGGTCACCGGCGCCGATGTCCACGGCGCGCCCGTGATCACGGTGGACTCGCTGATCCTGCGGGCCCCGTCCGGCGCGGCCCCCGCGTCGGCGGGCCCCGACGCGGCCGAATCGCTGTTCCACCTCGACTGGATCGCCCAGGCCACCCCGGAAGCGGAGGACACGCGGTGGGCCGTGCTCGGCGCGGACGGCCCCGGCGCGGACGTCCTCGGGCTCGGCGCGGCGCTGGACGCGGCCGGGACCACCCACGTGACCATCCCGTCCCTCGAGTCCCTCGCACTGCTGGGCACGGAGCACGACGCCGACGCCGGTAACCGCACCGGTGCCGAGGCCGGATCAGGTGCCGAGGTGCCGGGCGTCGTCGCCGTACCCGTGACGGGCGACGACGGCGGCGGCCCTGAGGCCGTCCACGCGCTGACCGGCCGTGTACTGGGCCTGATCAGGCAATGGCTCGCCGAGGACCGCTTCGCCCGCTCCCGCCTGGTGTTCATGACCCGGGGCGCGATCGCGGCGCGGGACGAGGACGTACGGGACCTGCCCGCGGCGGCCGTGTGGGGTCTGGTGCGCTCCGCGCAGGTGGAGAACCCCGGCCGCTTCCTGCTGTTGGACCTCGATGACGACATGGCGGCGGCCGCGTCCGTACTGCCGGGCGTTCCCGGGCTGCTGGACCTCGACGAGCCGCAGGCGCTGGTCCGCGCCGGGCAGTTGCGTCTCGGGCGGCTGGCGCGCGGCGCCTCGGGCGGCGCGCTCGTACCGCCCGCGAGCCGGCCCTGGCGGCTGGACAGCACTGCGAAGGGCAGCCTGGACGCGCTGGCCCTGCTGCCCTGCCCGGAGGTTCCCGAACCACTGACGGGTCGTCAGGTACGGCTGTCCGTACGGGCCGCGGGCATCAACTTCCGTGACGTACTCAACGCCCTGGGCATGTACCCCGGCGAAGCGGAGGCGTTCGGCTCCGAGGCGGCCGGTGTGGTCGCGGAGGTCGGTCCCGAGGCGACCGGACTGCGGCCGGGCGACCGGGTGATGGGCATGGTGTCCGGCGGATTCGGTCCGGCCGTCGTGGTGGACGAACGGCAGCTGACGCCGGTCCCCGAAGGCTGGTCCTGGGAGACCGCGGGCTCCGTGCCGCTCGTCTTCCTCACCGCGTACCACGCGCTCGTCGACCTCGCCGGACTGCGGCCGGGCCAGAAGGTACTCGTCCACGCGGGCGCGGGCGGCGTCGGAATGGCGGCGATCCAGCTGGCCCGCCACCTCGGCGCCGAGGTGTTCGCCACCGCGAGCGAGAGCAAGTGGGACACACTGCGCGAACTCGGGGTCGCCGAGGACCGTATCGCCTCCTCGCGCACCACCGGCTTCGAGACGGCCTTCGCCGCCGTCGCCGGTGACGGCGGGATCGATCTCGTACTCAACGCGCTGTCCGGCGAGTTCGTGGACGCCTCGCTGCGGCTGCTGGGCCCCGGCGGCCGATTCCTGGAGATGGGCAAGACCGACATCCGGGACGCGGACGGTGTCCCGGACCACGTCCACTACCAGGCCTTCGACCTGGGCTGGGCCGCTCCCGACTCCATCCAGCGGATGCTGACCGCCCTCACCGCGCTGTTCGCCGAGGGGGCGCTGGAGCCCCTGCCGGTACGGGCCTGGGACGCGCGGCGCGCACCCGACGCGTTCCGTCATATGAGTCTGGCCCGGCACGTCGGCAAACTCGTACTGACCCTGCCGCCCCAGTGGGACCCCGAGGGCACCGTACTGATCACCGGCGGTACCGGCGGCCTCGGCGGCACACTCGCCCGCCACCTGGTCACCGAACGCGGCGTACGGCACCTGGTGCTGGCCGCGCGACGGGGCCCGGACGCGCCCGGCGCCCACGACCTGAGCGCCGAACTGACCGGGTACGGCGCCGAGGTCACCGTCGTCGCCTGCGACGTCTCCGAACCCGAAGCCGTACGGGCCCTGGTCGCCGGGATCCCCGCCGGGCATCCGCTCACCGCGGTCGTCCACACGGCCGGCGTGCTCGACGACGGCGTGATCGACTCGCTCACCCCCGAGCGACTGGACACCGTACTGCGGCCCAAGGTGGACGCGGCCTGGCACCTGCACGAGGCGACGAAGGACCTCGGGCTCGCCGCGTTCGTCCTCTACTCCTCCGTCGCGGGCGTGATGGGCTCCCCCGGACAGGCCAACTACGCGGCGGGCAACGCCTTCCTGGACGCCCTCGCCCAGCACCGCGCGGCCACCGGACTGCCCGCCGTGTCACTGGCCTGGCCCGCGTGGGAACAGAGCGCCGGCATGACCAGCCACCTCGACGAACAGGACGTGCGCCGCGCCTCCTCCACCGGGCTGCCCCTGCTCCCCACCGACCGGGGCCTGGCGCTCTTCGACGCCGCCGTCGGCGCGAGCGACGCGCTGGTGATCCCGCTGCCCATCGGTCCGGCCCGGGGCGCGGGCCCCCGCCCCGGGCCGGGGGCCGTCCCCGCGCTGCTGCGCGGCCTGTTCCGTACCGGCCGCCGCGCCGCGACCGGCCGGGCCGGCGGGGCGACCAGGGCCGCGCTCACCGAACAGCTCGGCGGTCTGCGGGCCGAGGAACGGGCCCGCCACCTGGTGAACCTCGTACGGCAGGAAGCCGCCGGTGTGCTCGGGCACTCCCCGGGCGACGCCGTCGCGGCCGCCTCGGCCGTCTCCGCCGACAAGGACTTCCGGCGGCTGGGCTTCGACTCGCTCACCGCCATCGAGCTGCGCAACCGGCTCTCCTCCGTCACCGGGCTCGTGCTGCCCGCGACGCTCGTCTTCGACCACCCCACGCCCCGGGTGCTCGCCGCCTACCTGCTCACGGAACTCGGGGAGCTGGTGGAGGAAGGCGCCGATACGGAAGCCGCCTCGCACGCTCCGGCCGCCGACGACGACCCGATGGTCGTCGTCGGCATGGGCTGCCGGTTCCCCGGCGGCCTCGACACGCCGGAGGCACTCTGGGAGTTCATCGAGGCAGGCGGCGACGCCATCTCCGGATTCCCCGAAGACCGGGGCTGGGAACGGGACATGAGGCCCGGCGCCTCCGGGGCCGACGGGCCCGGAGCGATCGCCGATGGCTCCGGCTTTGTCGCGGCGGGTGGATTCGTGAACCGCGCCGGCGACTTCGACGCCGCTTTCTTCGGGATCAGCCCGCGTGAGGCGCTGGCCATGGACCCGCAGCAGCGGCTGCTGCTCGAAACGACCTGGGAGGCCGTCGAACGCGCGGGCATCGACCCGACACGGCTGCGCGGCAGTGATACCGGTGTGTTCGTCGGACTCAGCGGCTACGACTACTCCACCGTGGTCATGAACTCCGCCGCGGACGTCCAGGGACACGCCACCACGGGCCTGTCGGGCAGCGTGGCCTCGGGCCGGCTCTCCTACGTACTCGGCTTGGAGGGCCCCGCCGTCACTGTGGACACGGCGTGCTCGTCGTCGCTGGTGTCGCTGCACCTGGGGATGCAGGCGCTGCGCGCAGGGGAATGCTCGCTGGCCCTCGTGGGCGCGGTGATGATCATGGCAACTCCGCTCAGCTTCGCCGGATTCTCCCGCGCCGGCGGACTGTCGCCCGACGGGCGGTGCAAGGCGTTCGCCGACGCGGCGGACGGCACCGGCTGGTCCGAGGGCGTCGCCACGCTCGTCGTGGAACGGATGTCCGACGCGGTGCGCAACGGGCACGAGATCCTGGCGGTGGTGCGTGGTTCGGCGGTGAACCAGGACGGTGCGTCGAACGGCCTGACCGCTCCCAACGGTCCGTCGCAGCAGCGGGTCATCCGTCAGGCGCTGGCCGGCAGCGGCCTTTCGCCGGCCGACATCGACGCGGTGGAGGCGCACGGTACGGGTACGGCGCTGGGCGACCCGATCGAGGCGCAGGCGCTGCTCGCGACGTACGGACAGGACCGCGAACGCCCGCTGTATCTGGGCTCCGTGAAGTCGAACCTCGGTCACGCACAGGCGGCGGCGGGCGCCGCCGGGCTCATCAAGACGGTCATGGCCATGCGGCACGGGGTCCTGCCGCGCACCCTGCACGTGGACGCCCCGTCGTCCCACGTCGACTGGTCGGCCGGTGACATCGACCTGCTGACGGAGAACATTCCGTGGCCCGAGACGGACCGCCCGCGTCGCGCGGGTGTCTCCTCCTTCGGCCTCAGCGGCACCAACGCGCACGTCATCCTCGAACAGGCCCCGGCCCTCGCGGAGCCCGCTCCCGAGAGCGACCCCGCGTCCGGGGCTGTGGCACTGCCCGCTCCGGCGGTCGTCCCCTGGCCGGTCGCGGCGACGAGCGAAGCGGCCCTCGACGCGCAGCTCGACCGTCTCACCACCTTCGCCGCGCACCACCCCGCGCTGGATGTCGGCCACTCCCTGGCCACCGGGCGCTCCGTCTTCGACCACCGGGCGGTGCTGCTGTCCACACCCGACGGGGTGGTGGAAGTGGCCCGGGGGATGGCCGGCGAGGGCGCGACGGCGTTCCTCTTCTCGGGCCAGGGCGCACAACGGCTCGGAATGGGAAGGGAGTTGTACGGGCGGTTCCCGGTGTTCGCGGAAGCGTTCGACGCGGTGTGCGCGGAGCTGGAGCGGTCGGGCGGGGCAAGCGGCTCGCCGCGCGCGGTGATCTGGGGTACGGACCCGGACCGGCTGAGCGGTACGGACATGGCGCAACCGGCGCTGTTCGCCGTCGAGGCGGCGCTGTTCCGGCTGGTGGAGTCGTGGGGCGTGCGGCCCGACTACGTGGCGGGGCACTCGGTCGGAGAGATCGCAGCCGCGCATGTCGCGGGCGTGCTGTCGCTGGAGGACGCGTGCGTGCTGGTGTCGGCCCGTGCGCGTCTGATGGCGGCGCTGGCGCCCGGCGGGGCGATGGTGGCGGTGCGGGCCGGTGAGGCCGAGGTCCGACCCCTGCTCACCGGCGGGGTCGCGATCGCGGCGGTGAACGGGCCGGAATCGGTGGTGCTGTCCGGCGACGAGGCCGCCGTCGAAGCGACCGTGGCGCGGCTGGGCGAGCGTCGCGGCAGCAGGCTTCCGGTCAGCCACGCGTTCCATTCGCCGCTGATGGACCCGATGCTGGAGGAGTTTCGTGCCGCCCTCGCGGGGCTGACATTCCACGAGCCGCGTATCCCCGTGGTGTCGAACCTGACGGGTCGTCTCGCCGAGGCCGATGACCTCCGTACGCCCGACTACTGGGTCCGCCATGTCCGGGAGACCGTGCGTTTCGCCGACGGTGTGCGGGCGCTCGCCGACGAAGGCGTGGGCACCTTCCTGGAGTTGGGCCCCGACGGCGTCCTCTCGCCGATGATCCGGGAGTCGGTGCCGGAGGAGACGGTCGTCGTTCCGGCCCTGCGCAAGGACCGCGCGGAGGAGGGCGCCATGGTCACCGCCCTCGCACGCCTGCATGTGGCCGGGGTCCACGTGGAGTGGCCGGCGTTCTTCGCCGGGAGCGGCGGCCGGAGGGTCGATCTGCCCACGTACGCGTTCCAGCGCGAGCGGTACTGGCCGGAGGCGGCCGCAGCCGTGACGGCGGAAGGCGACGTCTTCGACGCCGAGTTCTGGGCGGCGGTGGAGCGGGAGGACCTGGAGTCCCTCGCGTCGAGTCTCGACGTGGACGCCGACGCGCTCAGCGGCGTCGTACCCGCGCTGTCGTCGTGGCGCGGGCGCCGCCGGGCCCGGTCGACGGTCGACTCCTGGCGCTACCGCGAGACATGGCGGCCGGTCGGCGGCGGTGCCTCCCCGGCCGGACTGCCGGGAACCTGGCTGGTGGTGCTCCCTTCGGGGAGCACCGAGGCCACCGGGCCTGTCGGCGGTTGGGCGCGGGATGTCCTCGACGCGCTCGGCCCGGCCGTGGTCCCCCTCGTCCTCGCCGACGGGCGGACGGCCGACCGGCTGGCCGAACTGACCGCCGACGGCACCCGGTTCACCGGAGTGGTCTCACTCCTCGCCGCGTCCCCGGACGGCCTCACGGACACGGTGGCGCTGCTCCGGGACCTGGGCGAGGCGGACATCACGGCACCCGTGTGGGCCCTGACCCGTGGCGCGGTCTCCGCCCGGGGCGGCGCGCCGATCGACTCGCGGCAGGCCGCCTTCTGGGGCCTCGGCCGCGTCGCCGCGCTGGAACACCCGGACCGCTGGGGCGGCCTGGTCGACCTGCCGGAGGTGCTGGACGACGCTGCCGCCCGGCGGCTGATCGCGGTGCTCGCGGGGGCGCTCCCCGGGAAGGGCGCGGAAGACCAGGTCGCGGTACGCCCCTCCGGAGTGTTCGGACGCCGGCTGCTGCCCGCGCCCGGAGCGGACAACGCCCGCCGGTGGCAGCCGGCCGGCACGGTGCTGATCACCTCGGGCACCGGCATCGTGGGCGCGCAGGTGGCGCGAGAACTGGCGGCGCGGGGCGCGGAACACCTGCTGCTGCTCGCCACCCCGGGTACGGACGCATCCGGTGCGAGCGCAGCCGGTACGGACGCCCCGGGTTCGAACGCGGCCGATACCAGCGCACCCCATACGCACACCTCCCCGGACGCCCCCGGAGCCGCTGATCTGGAGGCCGAACTGACCGCACTCGGCGCGCGCGTCACGATCGTCTCCTGCGACCCGTCGGACCGCGCCGAACTGGGCGCCGTACTGGCCGGGATACCGCCGGAGTTCCCCCTGACCGGTGTCGTCCACACAGCCGGACACACGGAGGATCCCACCGCGCTGCACGCGCTGACCGCACGCCGCGTCGAGGACGCGTTCCGCGCCAAGGTGGCCCCCGCGCTGCTGCTGGACGAACTGACCCGCGATCTCGACCTGTCGGTGTTCGCGCTCTTCTCCTCGGTGGCCGCCGCCGTCGGCAGTCCGGGCCGCGCGGACCAGGCCGCCGGGAACGCCGTCCTCGACGCTCTCGCCGAGCGCCGCCGCGCCGACGGTCTCCCGGCGACGTCCGTCGCCTGGGGCCCCTGGCGCGGCGCCGGAGCACCCGAGGGCGCCGGGGCGACCGTGCTCGAACCACGGCTCGCGGTGACCGCGCTGGCCGAGCTGGTCGTCGAGCCGCAGGCCACCGCCGTAGTCGCCGACCTGCGGCAACCACAGCTGCTGGAAGCCGTGTTCGGTCTCCGTACCAGTGCGGCGCTCACCGGTGTGCCCGGCGCGAGCGAGGCCGCGCACGCGGTACGCAAGGCGCGCCACGACGGCGAGTCCACGGCGCTGCGGCTGCGTGCGCGTCTGCTCGCCACCGCGCGGACCGAGCGGGTGGGTGTGCTGCTCGACATGGTGCGCACCTACGCCGCCGCCGTACTCGCCCACCCCGACGCCGAGGCCATCGGCTCCGACCGGGCCTTCCAGGACCACGGGTTCGACTCGCTGACCTCGATGGAACTGCGCAACCAGCTCGCCAGGACCACCGGTCTCGCACTGCCCGCGAGCCTGCTCTTCGACTACCCGAGGCCGCGAGTGCTCGCCGAGCACCTGGTCGCCGAACTGCTGGGTGAGCCGCAGGACGTGCCGGACCTCGCCCCGGTCGCGCTCCGCAGCGGCCTGGCCGACGATCCGGTGGTGATCGTCGGCATGGCCTGCCGGTTCCCCGGTGAGGCGCGCACCCCGGAGGAGTTCTGGGAGCTGATCTCCTCCGGCGGCGACGCGATCACCGGCTTCCCCGACGACCGGGGCTGGGATCTGGAGACCCTCGCGAGCGATCTGCCCGGCGGCAGCGCGACCACCGAGGGCGGCTTCCTGCACGACGCGGCGGACTTCGACCCCGGCTTCTTCGGGATCAGCCCGCGCGAGGCGCTGGCCATGGACCCGCAGCAGCGGCTACTGCTCGAAGTGTCCTGGGAGGCGATGGAGCGCGCCGGGATCGACCCGCAGGGCCTGCGCGGCAGCCGGACCGGTGTCTTCGTGGGCACCAACGGCCAGGACTACGTACACCTCGTGACCCGGGCCCGGGAAGAGCTGGGCGCCCACGCCGGCACCGGGCTGGCGGCGAGCGTGCTCTCCGGGCGGCTGTCCTACGTGTTCGGCCTGGAGGGCCCGGCGTCCACGGTGGACACGGCGTGCTCGTCCTCGCTCGTCTCACTGCACCTCGCCGCACAGGCCCTGCGCGCGGGGGAGTGCTCGCTGGCGCTGGCCGGCGGCGTCACGGTCATGACGACCTCCGCCGCCTTCGCCGGGTTCAGCATCCAGGGCGGACTCGCCCCCGACGGCCGCTGCAAGCCGTTCGCCGAGGCCGCGAACGGCACCGTCTGGTCCGAGGGCGTCGGCATGCTGGTGGTGGAACGCCAGTCCGACGCGCTGCGCAACGGGCACCACGTTCTCGCCGTCCTGCGGGGTTCCGCCGTCAACCAGGACGGCGCGTCGAACGGCCTGAGCGCGCCGAACGGCCCCTCCCAGCAGCGCGTCATCCGCCAGGCCCTCGCCGGTGCGGGACTGGCGCCCCGGGACATCGACGCGATCGAGGCGCACGGTACCGGCACGATGCTGGGCGACCCGATCGAGGCGCAGGCGCTGCTCGCGACCTACGGGCAGGACCGTGAACGCCCGCTGCTGCTGGGCTCGGTGAAGTCCAACATCGGCCACACCCAGGCCGCGGCGGGTGTCGCCGGTGTCATCAAGTCCGTACTGGCGATGCGGCACGGAACCCTGCCGCGCACGCTCCACCTGGACGAGCCGTCGTCCCAGGTCGACTGGACGGCCGGCTCGATCGAACTGCTCGCCGAGAACCGGCCCTGGCCCCGGACGGAACACCCCCGCCGGATCGCGGTCTCCTCTTTCGGCATCAGCGGCACCAACGCCCACGTCGTCCTTGAACAGGCGGCGTCGGCCGACGCACGTGAGCAGGCACCTTCGGCGGCGGACCCCGCCCCCGCCGACGAGCCGCCGATCCGGCCGGCCGTGGTGCCATGGCCCGTGTCCGGTCGTACAGAGGCGGCGCTCGACGCCCAGCTCGGCCGGATCACCTCCCACGCCACCGGCCGGCCACCGCTCGACATCGGCTTCTCGCTGGCCACCGCCCGTACGCCCTTCGAGTACCGGGCCGTCCTGCTGACCGGCGAGGACGGCATCACGGAGGTCGCCCGAGGTGTGGCCGCCGAGGGCGCGCCGGCCGTGGTGTTCTCCGGGCAGGGGGCACAACGCCTCGGTATGGGCCGGGAGTTGTACGACCGTTTCCCGGCCTTCGCCCAGGCACTCGACGCGGCGCTGGCGGCGCTCGCGGAGGCGGACTCCGGGCAGGACCGACTGCGCGCGGTGATCTGGGGCGACGACCCGGACCCGCTGGACGACACCGGAATCGCCCAGCCCGCCCTGTTCGCCGTCGAAGTGGCCCTCTTCCGTCTGATGGAATCCCTCGGCGTCACGCCCAAGTTCGTCGCGGGTCACTCCGTGGGTGAGATAGCCGCAGCCCATGTCGCGGGTGTGCTGTCGCTGGAGGACGCCTGCCGCCTGGTGGCCGCCCGCGCGAGGCTGATGCGGGCACTCCCGCCCGGCGGGGCCATGGTGGCGGTCACGGCCACCGAGGCCGAGGTCCGCCCGCTTCTGAAGGGCCAGGTCGCGATCGCGGCGGTGAACGGGCCCGGCTCGGTGGTGCTGTCCGGTGACGAGACCGCGGTCGCCGATGTCGTGACGGGGCTGGGGGATCGCCGTACCAGCAGGCTGCGCGTGTCGCACGCGTTCCACTCACCCCTCATGGACCCGATGCTGCAGGAGTTCCGTACGGTCGTCGAGGGCCTGGCCTTCCACGACCCCGCCCTCCCCGTCGTGTCCAACCTGACCGGCCGCCTCGCCGGCCCCGACGACCTGCGTACCGCCGACTACTGGGTCCGCCACGTCCGCGCGACCGTCCGCTTCGCCGACGGCGTCCGGGCCCTCGCCGACGGCGGGGCGAAGACCTTCCTCGAACTCGGCCCCGACGGCGTCCTCTCCGCCATGATCGAGGACTCCGCGCCGGAGGGCATCACCGTCGTCCCCGCACTGCGCAAGGACCGGCCCGAGGAGGCCGCCCTGGTCACCGCGCTCGCCCGGCTGCACGTGGCCGGCGTCCCGGTGGACTGGCGGGAGTTCTTCGCGGGCACCGGCGCGCGCCGCGTCGACCTGCCCGTCTACGCGTTCCAGCACCAGCGGTTCTGGCCGACGGCCTCGCTGCGCTCCGCCGACGCGGCCGGACTCGGCCTCGCCACCACCGACCATCCCGTGCTCGGCGCGATGATGACCGTCGCGGGCTCGGCGGAACGGGTCCTGACCGGCACGTTGTCACTCGCCCTGCACCCCTGGCTCGCCGAGCACACGGTCGACGGCGAGGCCATCCTGCCGGGCGCCGCGTTCCTGGAGGCCGCGATCCGCGCGGGCGACCAGGTCGAGTGCGACGGCGTGGCGGAACTGACCCTGACCGCGCCGCTGGTCGTGCCGGAAACCGGCGCGGTGCAGATCCAGGCGCGGATCGCGGAACCCGACGACGCCGGGGCCCGTGACCTGTGGTTCCACGCGCGCCCCGCCGACGACCCCGACGCCGAGTGGACGCCGCACGCCCATGGGCGGCTCGTACCGGCGGACGAGCCGGTGACCGGGGCCGGGTCCGGTTCCGGTTCCGGGTCCGGCGCCGCGCCGTGGCCGCCCACCGGCGCGACCGAGATCGATCCGGCCGACCTGTACGACCGGTTCGCCGACGCGGGCCTGGAGTACGGGCCGACGTTCCAGGGCCTGCGCGCGCTCTGGCGGCAGGGCAGGCATCTCTACGCCGAGGTCGCCCTCCCGGACGAGGTACGCGACACCGACGGCTTCGGCATCCACCCGGCGCTGCTGGACGCCGCCCTGCACGCGGCGGTACTGACCGGCGGCGACCCGGACGACGACGCCGGACGGCTGCTCCCCGCCGAGTGGCGTGGCGTAACCCTGCACGCCGCCTCCGCGCGCGTGCTGCGCGCCCGGCTGACCCGCGAGGGCGACGGGTTCGCCCTGACCGCGACCGACCCGAAGGGCGCGCCGGTCCTCTCGGCGCGGTCCGTGGTGCTGCGCCCGGCGGCACCCCGGCCGGACGCACCGGCCCACCCGGACCACCAGCGCTCGCTCTTCCACCTGGAGTGGGCTCCGCTGCCGGCGCCGGAAGCACCGGCCGACACCACCGGCCGGTTCGTGCTGGCGGACACCATCGGCGGGTCGGCGGCGGACTCCTCGCCCGCCTTGGCCTACCCGGGCGTGGAACCAGTGAAATCCCTGGCCGAACTGAGCGACCGTAGCGGCGTGGTGACACCGCAGGTGGTCCTGGTGCCCGTCGCGGGCGCGACCGAGCACGGCCCGATGGAGCACGGCCCATCGGCGGTGCGCGGTCCGTCGGTGGTGCATGAGGTGACGCACCGGGTGCTGGCGCTGCTGCGGGAGTGCCTGGCCGAGGAACGGCTCGCCCGCACCCGGCTCCTGTTCGTCACCGAGGGCGCGGTCGCGCCGGAGGGCGACGATGTGCCGAACCTGGCCGGCGCGGCGGTATGGGGCCTGGTGCGGTCCGCGCAGATGGAGAACCCCGGCCGGTTCCTGCTCGCCGACGCCGACGGCACGGCGGCCACGGCGGCCGTGCTGCCGGGTCTGACGGGGACGGATGAGGAGCAGTTCATGGTCCGGGAAGGGGCCGTCCGGGTCCCGCGCTTGATGCGCGCCCCCGAACCGTCCGCCGAAGCAACAGCCCTTCCCGCTCCCGAACCGTCCGCTGAGGGATCCGGCCCGGCCCCGGCCCGTGATCCGTGGGGTCCCGACGGCACCGTGCTGATCACCGGCGGCACCGGCGGCCTGGGCCGCCTGCTGGCCCGGCACCTGGTGACCGAGCGCGGGACCCGGCACCTGGTGCTGGCCGGCCGGCGTGGTGCCGGGGCGCCGGGCGCGGCCGAGCTGCGCGAGGAGCTGACCGCCCACGGCGCCGACGTGTCCCTCGCCGCCTGCGACTTCGCCGACCCCGGCGCCGTACGGGAGTTGCTGGCCGCGATCCCCGCCGGGCGTCCGCTGTCCGCCGTGGTGCACGCCGCCGGTGTGCTGGACGACGGTGTGCTCGACGCCCTCACTCCGGAACGGATGGACACGGTGTTGCGGCCCAAGGCCGACGCGGCCTGGCATCTGCACGAGGCGACCCGTACGGCGGACCTCGGGGCGTTCGTCCTCTTCTCGTCGGTGGCGGGCGTGATGGGCAGCCCCGGCCAGGCGAACTACGCCGCCGCCAACGCCTTCCTCGACGCGCTGGCCCAGCACCGTAAGGCCACCGGGCTGGCCGCGACCTCGGTCGCCTGGGGCCCCTGGGCGCAGGACAGCGGTATGACCAGCGGACTGAGCCAGGCCCATATCGAGCGGATGAACCGTTCGGCGACACCGCCGCTCGGCGCGGAGCAGGGCCTCGCCCTCTTCGACGCGGTCACCGACCGTGCCGAGGCCGCCTTGATCGCCATGCGTACGACGAGCAAGGCGGGCCCCGGTTCCGCGATGTTCGCCGGGGCGGTGCCGCCGATCCTGCGGGGCCTGGTCCGGGCCGGCCGCCGGACCGCCGCCGCCGACAACCGGGCGGCGGACCTCGAAGCGGTGCTGAGGGACAAGCGCGAGAACGAACGGGTGCCGTTCCTCACCGATCTGGTGCGCGGCGAGGCCGCGGCCGTACTGGGGCACCGGTCGTCGGACCAGGTCGGCGCCGAGCGGGAGTTCGACCGGCTCGGGTTCGACTCGCTCACCGCGATCGAGCTGCGCAACCGGCTCACCGCGACGACCGGGCTGCGGATGCCGGCCACTCTCATCTTCGACTACCCGACACCGGCCGCCGTCGCCGACCTCCTCGCGTCCCGCCTCGGCGAAGGGGCCGCGGCGGACACGGCACCGGCTCTCCCCGCCGAGTTCGACCGGCTGGAGGCGGCACTGTCCACCGCACTGTCGGCCGACCTCGACGAGGGGACCAGGGCGGGCGCCGCGGCGCGGCTGCGGAAGATGCTCGCCCGGGTCACAGGAGGCGGCCCCGAGAACACCGAACACGACGTAGAGCGACGGATCGAAGCGGCAAGCGCCGACGAGGTCCTGGCCTTCATCGACAGTGAGCTGGGCCGACCGACGGACCACTGACCCCGGTCGATTCCTCAAACCCACATCTCCAACCGACCTGTCCAACCGACCTGTCCAACCGACCTCTCCAACCGATCTGTCCAACCGATCTCTGAGGCCGATCTCTCGGATCGCTCTCTCAAGCGGAAGCGGAAAGGCTCGTTGACCATGGCTGACCAAGACAAGCTCGTCGAATACCTGAAGTGGGTCACGAAGGATCTGCATCAGACGCGGCGGCGTCTGGAGGAGGCCGAGTCCGGTCGGTACGAGCCGGTGGCGATCGTCGGCATGGCCTGCCGGTTCCCCGGCGGAGTGCGCTCGCCGGAGCAGCTGTGGGACCTGGTGTCCTCCGGCGGCGACGCCATCTCCGGCTTCCCCGCCGACCGCGGCTGGGACTCCGGAACCCTGGGCGGGGAAGGCCGCGACCGCAGCGTGACCGGCCGGGGCGGATTCCTCTACGACGCGGCCGATTTCGACCCCGGCTTCTTCGGGATCAGCCCGCGTGAGGCGCTGGCCATGGACCCGCAGCAGCGGCTGCTGCTGGAGGTCGCGTGGGAGACCGTGGAACGCACCGGTATCGACCCGCTGACCCTGCGCGGCAGCCAGACCGGCGTGTTCGTCGGCACCAACGGCCAGGACTACGTCCGCCTGGTGGCCGAGGCCCGGGAGGAGATGGACGGCCACGGCGGCACCGGGCTCGCGGCGAGTGTGATCTCCGGGCGGCTGTCGTACGTACTCGGCCTCGTGGGTCCGGCGGTCACCGTGGACACGGCGTGTTCCTCGTCGCTGGTCTCCCTGCACCTGGCGGCGCACGCGCTGCGCAGCGGGGAGTGCTCCCTCGCGCTCGCGGGCGGGGTCACCGTCATGACGACCCCCGCGAGCTTCGCCGGGTTCGGCGTCCAGGGCGGGCTGGCCCCCGACGGCCGCTGCAAGGCCTTCGCCGACGCGGCGGACGGCACCGGCTGGTCCGAGGGCGTCGGCCTGGTGATGGTGGAACGGCTGTCCGACGCCGTACGCAACGGGCACGACATCCTCGCCGTGATACGCGGCTCCGCCGTCAACCAGGACGGCCCCTCCAACGGCCTCACCGCCCCCAACGGCCCTTCCCAGCAACGGGTCATCCGGCAGGCCCTGGCATCCGCCGGGCTCTCCCCGGCGGACGTCGACGCGGTGGAGGCGCACGGTACGGGTACGACGCTGGGCGACCCGATCGAGGCGCAGGCGCTGCTCGCGACCTACGGGCAGGACCGTGAACGCCCGCTGCTGCTGGGCTCGGTGAAGTCCAATATCGGCCACACCCAGGCCGCGGCGGGCGCTGCCGGGCTCATCAAAACGGTCATGGCCATGCGGCACGGGGTGCTGCCCCGCACGCTGCACATCGACACCCCGTCCTCCCATGTGGACTGGGCCGAGGGCAGTGTCGACCTGCTCACCGCCCACACCGACTGGCCCCGGACCGATCACCCGCGCCGGGCCGGTGTGTCCTCGTTCGGCATCAGCGGTACCAACGCGCACGTGCTCCTGGAGGAACACACACCCGACGGCTCCGAGCCCGGCGTGGACGCGGAAATCGAGTCCGGTGCCGGTGCCGGTGCCGGTGCCGGTGCCGGGTCCGCGGCCGCCGAGCCGCCCGCCCCGGTGGTCGGCGTGGTGCCCTGGCTCGTCGCCGGCCGGACCGCGACCGCCCTGGACGCGCAGGTCGAACAGCTGAGGCGATTCGTCGCGGAGAACGCGAAGTGCTCGGCCCTGGACGTCGGGTACTCGCTGGCCACCGCCCGCTCGTCGTTCGAGCACCGCGCGGTGCTGCTCGCCTCCGACGAGGGAATCATCGAAGCCGCCAGGGGAGAGGCGGGGGACCTGCCGGTCGCCGTCGCCTTCTCCGGGCAGGGCGCGCAGCGCCTCGGCATGGGACGTGGCCTGTACGAGCGGTTCCCCGCGTTCGCGCGGGCGCTGGACGCGGTCCTGGCGGAGTTCGCCGCCGGATCTGCCGCCGTCCTGGAAACCGGACCCTCCGCGCTCCCGGAGGCCGCCCCTCACCCGGACCTGGCCCGGCTCCGCGAGGTGATCTGGGGCGACGACCCGGACGCCCTCGACGGGACCGGATACGCCCAGCCCGCCCTCTTCGCGATCGAGGTGGCCCTCTACCGGCTGGTCGAATCGCTGGGCGTACGCCCCCGGTTCGTGGCCGGACACTCGATCGGCGAGATCACGGCCGCGCACGTCGCCGGCGTGCTCTCCCTCCCCGACGCCTGCCGCCTCGTCGCCGCCCGCGCCGGCCTGATGGCACAACTCCCCACCGGCGGCACGATGGTGGCCGTCGAGGCCACCGAGGACGAGGTCACGCCCCTGCTGGCCGGACAGGTGTCGGTCGCCGCCGTCAACGGCCCCACCTCCGTGGTGCTCTCCGGCACCGAGGACGCCGTCGCCGCCGTGACGGCCCGGCTGGAGGGACGCCGTACGAGCAGGCTGTCCGTCAGCCACGCCTTCCACTCCCCGCTCATGGACCCGATGCTGGAGGAGTTCCGTACGGTCGTCGGGCAACTCACCTTCCACGCCCCCGAGATCGGCCTCGTCTCCAATCTGACCGGCGCCCTCGCCACCCCCGACGAGCTGCGCTCGCCCGACTACTGGGTCCGGCACGTCCGCGAGACCGTACGCTTCGCCGACGGTGTACGGGCCCTGACCGACGCCGGGGCCGGGGTGCTGCTGGAACTCGGCCCCGACGGGATCCTCTCGCCGCTGATGCGGGAGTCCGCGCCCGCACACACGCCCGTCGTCCCGCTGCTGCGCAAGGACCGGGACGAGGAGACGGCCGCCGTCACCGGCCTCGCCCGGCTGCATGCGGCCGGGGTCGCGGTCGACTGGCGGGAGTTCTTCGCCGGCACCGGCGCCGCCCGTATCGACCTGCCGACGTATGCCTTCCAGCGCGAACGGTACTGGCCCCAGACGGCGGGCGCGGTCCCGCCGTCCCTCACGGGAGCGGGGGACGGGGCCGACGCCGACTTCTGGGCCGCCGTGGAGAGCGAGGACCTGTCGGACCTCGCGGCCCGCCTGGACATCGACGCCGACGCCCTCGGCGGTGTCGTCCCCGCGCTGTCCGCGTGGCGCGGCAGGCGCCGGGCCCGCTCGCTCGCCGACTCACTGCGGTTCCGGGAGAGCTGGCAGCCGCTGCGCGGCACCGCCGCCGCCACCCTGCCCGGCGTATGGCTGGTGGCGCTGCCCGCCGACGGGCCGGACACCGACGACGCCTGGCTACGGCCCCTGCTGGACGGGCTCGGCCCGGACACGGTCCACGTGACCCTGGACAAGCGCCCCGACCGCGCGGAACTCGCCGAGAAACTGGGCGCGTTGGCGGCCAACGGCCTGCGTTTCGCCGGAGTCGTCTCGCTGCTCGCCGCGACCGAGGCCCGACGCTGGACAAGCGTCCCGGTGGGCCTGGTCGACACCGCCGTACTCGTCCAGGCACTCGACGACGCCGGGATCCCCGCACAGGTCTGGTCCGTCACCAGGGGAGCGGTGTCGGTGGACGAGAGCGACCCCGTCACCCACCCGCGCCAGGCCGCCCTCTGGGGCCTGGGCCGGGTGGCCGCCCTGGAGTACCCGGACCGCTGGGGCGGCGTCGTCGACCTGCCCGCAGCGCCGGACGACCTTACGGTACGGCGGCTCCTCGGCATCCTCGGCGGGCCCGGCGACGAGGACCAGCTCGCCGTCCGCGCCTCGGGCGTGTACGGCAGGCGGCTGCTGCCCGCCCCCTCCCGCGACGGCGCCCCGACCTGGCGGCCGTCCGGAACGGTCCTCATCACCGGAGGCACCGGCGCGCTCGGCTCCCACCTGGCCCGCTGGCTCGCCGAACACGGCGCGGACCACCTGCTGCTCCTCAGCCGCCGAGGCCCCCTCTCGCCGGGCGCGGCCGACCTGGAGGCGGAGCTGACCGGCCTCGGCGCGCGCGTCACCGTCGCCGCCTGCGACACGGCGAACCGCGCCGAGCTGGAAGGCGTCCTCGCCTCGATCCCCGAGGAGTTCCCGCTGACCGGGGTCGTGCACGCGGCCGGTGTGCTCGACGACGCCGTACTCGACGGACTGACCCCGCAGCGGTTCGGCGCGGTGTTCCGGGCGAAGGTCGCCCCGGCGATGCTGCTGGACGAACTCACCCGCGACCGCGACCTGTCGGTCTTCGCCCTGTTCTCCTCGGTGGCCGGCGCCGTCGGCAACCTCGGCCAGGCGAACTACGCCGCCGCCAACACGGTGCTCGACGCGCTCGCCCAGCAGCGCCGGGCCCAGGGTCTGCCCGCGACCTCCGTCGCCTGGGGCGCCTGGGAGGGCGGCGGCATGGCCGCCCGTATCGAGGACGTGATGCGCGAGACCGGCACCACCGCGCTCGAACCCGGCCTGGCCCTCGGCGTGCTGGCCGAACTGGTCGCCGCGCCGGACCCCGTCACCGTCGTCGCCGACCTGGGGCGGAGCGATGTGCTGGAGGCGCTGTTCAGCCTGCGCGCCAACGCGTCACTGAGCACCCTGCCCGCCGCCCGGGAAGCGCTCCGGTCCGCCAAGGACCATCGGCGGGAGGGCGAGTCGGTGGCCTCCGAGCTACGGCAACGGCTGTACGCGGCACCGGAGTCCGAGCGCACGGCGCTGCTGGTGGACCTCGTACGGACCCACGCGGCCGGGGTCCTCGGCCACCCGGGACCCGAGGCCATCAGCCCGGACCGGGTCTTCCAGGACCACGGCTTCGACTCGCTGACCTCGATGGAACTGCGCAACCAAATCGCGCGTGTCACCGGTCTCACTCTGCCCGCCGGCCTCCTCTTCGACTACCCGAGGCCCCAGTCGCTCGCCGAGCACCTCGCGGGTGAACTGATGGGACAGCGCCCCGAGAGCGACATCCCCGCGCTCACCGCGTCCCTCGCCCCCGCGTCCGACGACCCGGTCGTGATCGTCGGCATGGCCTGCCGCTTCCCCGGCGGCGCCGACTCACCCGACCAGCTGTGGGACCTGGTCTCCGGCGGCCGCGACGCCATCTCCGGATTCCCCACCGACCGGGGCTGGGGGCTGGAGGGCGAGGGCGGCTTCCTCTACGACGCCGCCGACTTCGACCCGGAGTTCTTCGACATCTCACCGCGCGAGGCCCTGGGCATGGACCCGCAGCAACGGCTGCTGCTGGAGACCTCCTGGGAGGCGATCGAACGGGCCGGTATCGACCCCGTCGCCCTGCGCTCCAGCCGCACCGGCGTGTTCGTCGGCAGCAACGGCGTGGACTACATGCATGTCATCGCCCGCGCCCGGGACATGGAGGGACGCGGCGTCATGCTCGCCCCCGCCGTCATGTCCGGCCGGGTCTCGTACGCCCTCGGCCTCGAAGGGCCCGCCGTCACCGTGGACACGGCCTGCTCGTCGTCCCTGGTGTCCCTGCACCTGGCCGCCCAGGCGCTGCGCGGCGGCGAGTGCTCGCTCGCGCTGGCGGGTGGAGTGACGGTCATGACCACGTCGGCGAGCTTCGCCGGATTCCGGCACCACGGAGGCCTCGCACCGGATGGCCGGTGCAAGGCCTTTTCGGACTCGGCCGACGGCACCGGCTGGTCGGAAGGCGTCGGCATGCTCGTCGTCGAGCGGCTGTCCGACGCCCGGCGCAACGGACATCCCGTCCTGGCCGTGGTACGCGGCTCCGCCGTCAACCAGGACGGCGCGTCCAACGGACTGACCGCGCCGAACGGCCCGTCCCAGCAGCGAGTGATCCGCCAGGCCCTCGCGGCCGGCGGCCTCACCACCGGCGACATCGACGCGGTGGAGGCGCACGGCACGGGCACCACCCTCGGCGACCCGATCGAGGCGGAAGCGCTGCTGGCGACGTACGGGCAGGAACGCGACCCGGCACGCCCGCTGCTGCTGGGCTCGGTGAAGTCCAACCTCGGCCACGCCCAGGCCGCCGCCGGCGTGGCCGGTCTGATCAAGACGGTCATGGCGCTGCGCCACGGAGTGCTGCCGCGCACCCTCCATGTGGACACGCCGTCCTCGCACGTCGACTGGTCGGCCGGTTCGGTCCGGCTGCTGACCGACAACGCCGGATGGCCGCGGACACAGCGCCCCCGCAGGGCGGGCGTGTCCGCGTTCGGGATCAGCGGCACCAACGCCCACATCATCCTCGAACAGGCGCCTCCCGCCGAGGAGTCGACGCAGGACGCTCCGGCGCCCTCGGTGACGCCCGGCCTCGTGCCGTGGGTGCTGTCCGCCAAGAGCGGGGCCGCGCTCGACGCCCAGGTGGACCGGCTGACGTCCTTCGCCGCCGCGACCGGACACACCCCGCTGGACATCGGCTTCACGCTCGCCACCGAACGCTCGGCGTTCGACCACCGGGCCGCCCTGCTGGCCATCGGCGATTCGGTGACCGAGGCGGTCCGCGGCACGGTCGCCCCCGGTCCGACGGCGGTCGTCTTCTCGGGCCAGGGCAGCCAACGCATCGGCATGGGAAGGGAGTTGTACGATCGCTTCCCGGCCTTCGCGGGTGCGCTCGACACCGTACTCGCGGAGCTTTCCGGCCCGGGGCCGGACACGCTGCGCGAGGCCATCTGGGGCGAGGACCCGGACCGGCTCGACGACACCGGAGTCGCCCAGCCCGCCCTGTTCGCCGTCGAGGTGGCCCTCTTCCGATTGATGGAATCCCTCGGCGTCACCCCGAAGTTCGTGACGGGCCATTCGATCGGCGAGATCACGGCCGCGCACGTGGCGGGCGTACTGTCCCTCGCGGACGCCTGCACGCTCGTCACCGCCCGCGCACGCCTCATGCGGGAACTCCCGTCCGGCGGCGCGATGGTGGCCCTGCGTGCCACGGAGGACGAGGTCACCCCGCTGCTGTCCGGCCGGGTGTCGGTCGCCGCCGTGAACGGCCCCTCCTCGGTGGTCGTCTCCGGCGACGAGGACGCCGTACGGGACCTCGCGGCGCGGTTCGAGGAGCGCGGTACGCACCGGCTGACCGTCAGCCACGCCTTCCACTCGCCGCTCATGGACCCCATGCTGGAGGACTTCCGCGCCGCGCTGGCCGGCCTGGAGTTCCACGAGCCGACCGTCCCGGTGGTGTCCAACCTCACCGGCGCCCTCGCCACCGGCGACGAACTGCGCTCGCCCGACTACTGGGTCCGGCACGTCCGCGAGACCGTACGCTTCGCCGACGGCATCCGGACCCTCTCCGACAGCGGGGTACGGACCTTCCTCGAAATCGGCCCCGACGGCGCGCTCACCGCGATGATCCGCGAATCGGCCGCCGACGACGCCGTCGCCGTACCGCTGCTGAGCAAGGACCAGCCCGAGGAGAACGCCGCCGTCACCGCCCTCACCCGGCTGCATGTGGGTGGAACGCCGGTGGACTGGCACGCGTTCTTCGCCGGCACCGGCGCCCGCCGCGTCGACCTGCCGACGTACGCCTTCCAGCACGAGCGGTTCTGGCCGTCCGGATCACCCGTCCCGACCGACCTGTCCGGCGTCGGCCTCGACCCGACCGGGCACCCCCTCATCGGCGCGGCCATGACCGTCGCGGGCTCGGACGATCTCGTACTGACCGGATCCCTCTCCCCGGCGATCCACCCCTGGCTCGCCGAACCGCGCATCGGCGGTACGGCGTACTTCCCCGGCACCGGCTTCCTGGAACTGGCCGTCCGGGCCGGTGACCAGGCCGGCCGCGACCGCGTCGAACACCTCACCGTCACCGAGCCGTTGCCGCTCCCCGCCCAGGGCGCGACACAGATCCAGGCACGGGTCGGCGAGCCGGACGAGGACGGCCGGCGGGACCTGCGGCTGTACGCCCGGCCCGCCGACGCGGCCGACGGCGAATGGCGCCTGCACGCGACCGGCGTGCTCGGCTCCCGTTCGCCCGGCATCACGCCCGACGCCGGGCTCGACCTCACCGAGTGGCCGCCGCCCGAGTCCACCCCGGTCGACCTCGACGGCCTCCACGAGCGCCACGCACAGGCGGGCCTGGAGTACGGCCCGGCGTTCCGCGGCCTGCGGGCGCTCTGGCGCCGGGGCGAGGAGACGTTCGCCGAGGTCACCCTGGAGGGCGGGGCACCGGACGCGGACGGCTACGGCCTGCACCCGGCACTGCTCGACGCGGTGCTGTACGCGGTCCCGTACACAGGCGAGGGTCGCGAGTCGGTCGGTGACAGCGTGCTGCCCGTCACCTGGAACGGCGCTTCGCTGCACGCCTCCGGCGCCACCGTGCTGCGCGCCCGGATCGCCCGTACCGGACCGGACACCGTCACACTCACCGCGACCGACACCGACGGCACGCCGGTCATCTCGGTCGACTCACTGACACTGCGCCCGGTGACGGACGCCCAGCGGGACAACCGCGCGGGACAGAACCCGCTCGACTCGCTCTACCGCGTCGAATGGCACCCCGCGCCGACCCAGCCGACCCCGCTCGCCGGAGCCCGGTGGGCCGTCGTCGGGGACGACCGGCTCGACCTCGGCAACGCGATGGCGCTGGGCGGCGAGACCATCGCCGCCTACGCAGAGACCCTCGCCGGAGCGATCGGTGAGAACGGCGACAACGGCCCCGTACCGAACGGATTCGTGGTCGCGGTCGTCGGCGGCTCCGGCCCCGAAGCCGTGCGCGAGGAGACCCACCGGGCCCTCGCGCTGATGCAGGAGTGGCTGGCCGAGGAGAAGTTCGCCCGCTCCCGGCTCCTCTTCGTCACCAGCGGCGCGATGCCCGTGGACGGCGAGGACATACGCGACCTGGCAGCCGCCGCTGTATGGGGCCTGGTGCGCTCCGCGCAGTCGGAGAACCCCGGCCGCTTCCTGCTGGTCGACATCGACGACGCGCACATATCGGCGCCGGCCCTGTCCGGCCTGCTCGCCTCCGACGACGAACAGTGGGTGCTCCGCGAGCGGACGGCCAGGGTCGCCCAACTCGCCCGGGTACCCGAGCAGCCTCCCGCCGAACGCGCCTGGAACCCTGAAGGGACCGTGCTCATCACCGGCGGCACCGGCGGACTCGGCGGAGACCTGGCCCGGCACCTGGTCGCCACGCGCGGCGTCCGGCACCTGCTGCTGGCCGGCCGCCGGGGCGCCGACGCGCCGGGCGCCGCCGCACTGCGGGACGAACTGACCGCCGCCGGGGCGCGGGTGACCCTCGCCGCCTGCGACGTCACCGACCCCGTCGCCGTACGGGACCTGGTGGCCTCCGTGCCGACCGAAAACCCGCTGACCGCCGTGGTGCACACCGCCGGTGTCCTGGACGACGGCCTGATCGCCTCGCTCACCCCCGAGCGGATCGACACCGTGCTGCGGCCCAAGGCCGACGCCGCCTGGCACCTGCACGAGGCGACCCGCGGACTCGACCTGGCGGCCTTCGTGCTCTACTCCTCGGTGTCCGGCGTGATGGGCAGCCAGGCCCAGGCGAGCTACGCGGCGGGCAACGCCTACCTCGATGCCCTGGCCCGCCACCGGCACGGCCTGGGGCTGCCCGCCACCTCGCTGGCGTGGGGTTTCTGGGGCCGCCGCACCGGCATGACCGGCCACCTGACCGACACCGACATCCAGCGCATGAGCCGCTCGGGCACACCGCCGCTCACCCCGGAACTCGGCCTGGCCCTCTTCGACACGGCCCTCACCCGCGACGAGGCCGCGCTGGTCCCGCTCCGGGTGGACCGCTCGCGGGCGCTCCAGCAGGTACACCCCCTGCTGCGCCACCTCATCGCGGGCGCCCGGCCCACGGCCGCCGGAAAGGCCAGGTCGTTCGCCACCGTACGGGACAAGCTCCGCGGCCTCGACCCCGCCGAGCAGGAGAAACTGCTGGTGGAACTGGTGGTGGGCACCTCGGCCGTACTCCTGGGCCGACGGGACGCGCAGGCGCTGGACCCCGAACGGGCCTTCCTCACCCTGGGGTTCGACTCGCTGATCGCGCTGGAGCTGCGCAATCAGCTCGGCGAGGCGCTCAGCATACGAGTGCCCACGTCGGTGGTCTTCGAGAGCCGGACCCCCGCCGGGCTCGCCCAGTGGCTGCGGGCCCGGCTCGCCGACCAGGGCGGCCTGAGCGCGGCGGCCGAACCCGGCGCGCTGACCACCATCCAGGAGAACACCCAGGACTCGCTGGTCGGCATGTTCTTCGACACGGTGAACTCCGGCAAGCAACTGGAGGCCATGCGGCTGCTGATGGCCGTCGCGGCCACCCGGCCGTCGGTCGCGGCGTCGGCCGAGGTGGAGGAACTGCCGCAGCCGGTGACCCTGGCGTCGGGACCGCGCGGCCCCCGGCTGATCTGCGTCAGCGCCCCCGGTGCGAACGGCGGTGTGCACCAGTACGCCAGGATCGCCTCCCCCTTCCGCGGCAACAGGCACGTCTCCGCACTGCCGTTGCTCGGCTTCGCCGAGGGCGAGCCACTGCCCGCGGACAGCGAGACCGCGGCCAGGCTGATCGCGGAGAGCGCGCTGCTGGCCAGTGACGGCGAACCGTTCGTCCTGGTCGGCTACTCGACGGGCGGTACGTTCGCCTACCGGGCGGCGGGCGTGCTGGAGGAGGTCTGGGGCGTCCGGCCCGAGGGCATCATCATGCTCGACACACTGAGCCTGGGGTACGGGGCCGGCGAACAGGTCGACTGGGACGCGGTCCAGACGAACTACCTCGCGGGCATCGACTCCCCGTCGGTGAAACTGAACAGCGCCCGGCTGTCGGCCATGGCGTACTGGTTCATCCGGATGACCACCGGCGACGCCGAGCGCTACCACACCTCGGTGCCCAGCCTGCTCATCCGGTGCGGGGACGCGCTGCCGGGCGTCGGACACGGCGACGAGGTACCGGCGGTACCCGCCACCGCGACGCGCGTGATCGACGCGGACCATCTGACGCTGATCTCGGACGACTCGGCGGAGACCGCGCGCCTGATGGAGGAATGGCTCACGACGCTCGACCCGGACGCCTGATCCTCGAAGCCCGCGCGACGGTTCCGTACGGCGGTTTCGTACGGAACCGCCGCGCGGCACCGGGCAATGGACAGGCGGTGGGCAAAAGCGGTGGACGGAGATCCCGCGCGCGGCAGACTTGCCCCATGACCACATCGGATGCCAGAGGCGACCTTCACTTCTACCTGCGATCCGCCCGCGAAGCCCTGCTGTGGAAGCTCGAAGGGCTCTCGGAGTACGACATCCGCCGCCCACTGACCCCGACCGGCACCAACCTCCTGGGCCTGGTGAAACACGCGGCCAGTGTGGAGTTGGGCTACCTCGGCGACACCTTCGGCCGCCCGTCCGGCGAGCCACTGCCCTGGCTCGAAGACGGTGCCGGGCCCAACGCGGACATGTGGGCCCCCGCCGAGGAGTCACGGGAGTTCATCGTGGAGCTCTACCGCCGGGCATGGGCGCACGCGGACGCGACGCTCAAGGCCCTGCCGCTGGACACGGTCGGCAATGTGCCCTGGTGGCCGAGCGGCAAGGACGAGGTGACGTTGCACCATGCGGTGGTCCGAGTGATCGCTGACACGCACCGGCACGCGGGGCACGCCGACATCATCCGCGAACTCCTGGACGGTGCCGTGGGGATGAACAAGGGCAACGACAACATCCCGCCGGGCGACTCGGCGTGGTGGGAGAACTACCGAAGCCGCCTGGAGCACGCGGCCCGGGAGGCCGATCGGGACACGTGAGGCCGGACCAGGTCGGGAAGCGCGATATCCGCGCAGGTGAACGGGTTTGCCGACCGGGTGCCGCGTGGGTAGCGTCGCTGTCCGTGACCCCGACTCTGCGCACCGACCGGCTGCTTCTGGAGCCGTACGTACCCGGGGACGAAGAGGGCTTCGTCGCGCTGTTCCAGGACACCAGGGTGTCATGGTGGATGGGCGACGGACCGGCTCCCGAAGCAGCGGACCGGGCTCTGTTCGGGCGGATCTTCACGAAGGTCTACGCCCAGGATCTGTTCGACGTCTGGGCTGTTCGCCGGGACGGACTCCTGGTCGGACATGCCGAGATCAAGCGGACCGACGTCGTCGGAGGCCACGAGATCATCTACGCTCTGGCACCGGCGGCGTGGGGCTGTGGCCTGGGCACCGAATTGGCGGAGGCGATCGTCGCCCATGGCTTCGGCCCCCTCGGACTGACCGAGGTCTACGCCACCGTGGCCGCGCCGAACGAGGCCTCACTGACCCTGCTGGACAGGATCGGTTTCGAGCATGTCCGGGACATCGAGGACGACGGCGGCAGCACTCGCGTGTTGGTCCGCCGTCCGACTGCGAGTGACAAGTCGTCCCTCGCCCGATAGGGGCGAGGGGACGGTTGCCGTTGATCCGTCGGGATCCGCGCAGTCGGCCGACTTCGTCGCTCTACTCCACACGCGCGTGATCGATGAACGCGGTCAATGCGTCCACAGTCGCGTCGGGTTGCTCCTCGGGAATGAAGTGCCCGGACTCCGGGATGACGACGCCGGTCACGTTCTCCGCCCAGGGGCCGAGGGAGGCGGCCATGTCGGGGATCGAGCCGTGGGAGCTGGAGATTCCCAGGACCGGGATGGTCAGGTGCCCTTGTCCGGAATCCAGAGCGTCCCGGTTCTCGCGCCCTGATTCCGCGGCGTCGCGGAAGTAGGCGAGAGACGCTCGGAGCCCTCCCTCGGCTGCGATGGAGGCGGCGTAATGGTCGATATCGGCGCTGCCGAACGTGTTCGGGGACAGTGTCTTGACCCTCAAGAACCATTCCACGTAGTCACGCTCGCGGCCGGTGATCAGCGTCTCGGGCAGTTCGGGCACCACGTGGAACGCCAAGTGCCAGGTCTTCCAGGCCCGTTCGGGATCCGTCGGGATGGCGTCCGGGAGGGTGATTCCGGGAATGCCGGCGTCGAGCAGGGCGACGCCGTGCAGGCGGTCCTGGTACCTCAGGGCGAGCGAGAAGGCGACGCAGGCCCCGATGTCGTGGGCGACGAGCCAGTACTTCGGCACGTTGAGCGCGGTCAGCGCGGCCTGGACGCGCGAAGCGACGGTGTGAGTGTCGTAGCCCTCTTGGGGACGATCGGAGTGGCCCTGTCCCGGCAGGTCGATCGCGATCACGTGGAAGCGCTCGGCAAGGCGCGGCATCGCCTTGTGCCAAGCCCACCAGGTCTGCGGGAATCCGGCGAGCAGCACGACGGTGGGGCCGCCCGACCGACCGCCTTCCACGGCGTGAAGCCGGATCCTTTCCGCGTCGGCCCAGCGGTGGGTGAAGCCCGCGAGGTCGCGCAGCGGCAGCCCGGGGACGGGGTTCTGATCGGGAGATCGGTTCGGGGCGGTGTCGGCCATGCCTCGATCCTAATGGGGTGGTTCGTTGGTTTATGTCCGTCACTCTTGCGAGGTACGGCACCAGACGCCGCGGCCTGGTCCACGAAGATCCGCCGGACGGGCCCTAGGACGCGCGCCGCCGGCGCCGGTGCAGCGTCACCACAACCATGACCGCCAAGGCCCCCGCCGCCCATATGACGGGGTCCTGGTAGGGCCGGTACGGCAGGGCGGGTGACGCGTCGAGCGGGATGGACGCGGTGTTGTTTCCGGGGGTGCGGTCGTAGGGGTTGTACGTACGGATGGCGCCCCGCGCCCCCGGGACCTGGCGGTCGATGCGGATGTGGAAGCCGATGGCGGTCGTACCCCCTGCGTGGCGTACCTCGAGGAAGGTGTCGTCACCGATGTCGCAGACGAATGCCCCGCCGGGCTTCTCCGGCCGTTCGCACGCCCACGTGCCGCCCGAATCCTCGAAGGTGTACGGGATGGACGTGACGGTGGTCCCCTGCGGCGGAATCACCTCGAAGCGGCCCAGCGCCTCGGACTCGGTCAGCCGGCCCGGTCCGTGGTCGCGCAGTCCGAGCCGTACCTTCACCGTGTCGCCGACCCGGCCCCGGACGCTCGTTGTGACCGGCTCGTAGTCGGCCTGCACGGTGGTTTCGACGTGGAGGTCGCTACTGCCGTTCGTGAGGCCGCGGTTGGCCGTCCTGGTCAGGGGCAGCGGGGCGCCTTCGCCGCGTACGGTGAGGTCGTCGGGCTTCCGGAGGTCGGACGACCAGCTGTAGGACAGCGTGCCTTTCAGCTTGCCGGGGCGGCCGTGTAGCCGATCGGGGAACCGGTGCGGTACGCCGTGCCTGGTGCGGCCTTCGTGGGGAACGTGCACCACGCCGAGGTGAACGTGGTGTCGAAGTAGCAGTTGTCGGGGCGCGAGGTCATCAGCAGACCGCTCTGCGCGGTGATGTGCAGGGCGACACCCCGCTTGGCGGTGAACCGGCTGTGGTTGGCGAACCTGGGGGTCAGCGGGTGGGACTTACCCGGTTCCACACCCTTGACCGCCCGTTCCTCCTTGGGCGAGTGCAGTGTGGGACCGCCCACGGTCATGCGGGTGGTGCCGGTGACCGGGGCCGCGTTGTCGGCGGTGGCGGTGTAGGTCACGGTCGCGCCGTCCCCCGGTTCGACGCCGTCCACACCGTGGAGGGTGAAGGGCGCATTGGCCTCCCCGTCGCCGTTCTGGAGGTCGCCGTACTCGCACGTGAACACCGGGCCCGCGCCGGTGCAGTTCCCGTACCCGCCCTTGACCGCCTGGGCGACGCCCTCCAGCCCCGACACGTCCACGACGACCTTGACATCGCGGGCCGGGCCGCCGTCACCGCGCACGACAGCGACGGGCACGACGAAGTCGCTGTTGGTGGCCCCGGCGCCCTCGTCGGCGTTGTACATGCGGAAGGTTGCCGGGGCTTCGAACCGTAACGCGACCTCGCCGGAGCCGTCGGCCGTCGCAGGTGCCGAAGTCGTGGCGAGAACGGCGGCGAGACTTGCCGCCAGGGCAGCCGGACGTCTGGTGATCCGTATCCATTGGAGCATGCGGGCACTATGCCGGAGCGCGTCGACGGCAGTTGAGGTCGGTGCGGGTGACGATCTCCCGCGACGGCCGCCCGTGCTCGGGCACGGAACCACCGGACGGTTCTGGTGAGTTCGTCCCGGCGGGCGGGGAACGGGAAGGGTTTGGGGCCATGTCGGGGACTGACCTGCTGGACGGCGATCGTGATCAGCGGGAGCGGGGCGGACTCCGGGTGCCCGGCATGGTGAATCTCGTTCTCGGCGTACCCGCGATGATCCCGCTCTACCTCGTGTGGTGGTTGCTGACCGAGTACATGCCGATGGACTGCCCGAGTACGGGGGACCCGGCCGGCGCCGGGGCAGTCAACTGTGACTACACCACTCTCGATCACGCGTTTCCTGTGATGCTCCTGCTGGCCGTGACCGGGCTGTTCATGCTGCTGCTGGTCCTCATGGTGGATGTGCTCCTGCCGCTGCGGCGCGGTGACAGGCTCGGCGGGTGGCTCGGCACGGCCGTGCTGATTCTGGTCCCGTTCACGGGGTGCACGGCACTCGTCCACGGCTGATTCTCCACCCACGCGACGAGTGGCTCATCGGGTCGGTTTGTCTGCGGCGAACGCGGTGATCAGGCTGTGGGGTGTGTCGTCGCCGTAGAGCAACTCGTGGAGTTCGGTGCCTTCGGCGGCGGCTTCGGCGCCTCGGGGGAACATGGCCTGCTCGTATTCGGTGAGCGCGGCTTCGATGTCGTCGGGGTGTGCGGCGAGGGCCTTGCCGAGTTCGGCGCCGTCGTACATGGCCAGGTTGGCGCCTTCGCCGTTCGGGGCCGCGAGGTGGGCGGCGTCGCCGAGCAGGGTCACCCCCGGCACCCGATCCCACCGGTGTCCGATGGGCAGGGCGTTGAGGGTGCGCAGGACCGGTGCGGTGTCACCCTCGGTGATCAGCGCGGTCAGCTCGGGGGCCCAGCCGTCGAACTCCTGCGTGATCCGGGCGGTGGCCGTGGCGGAATCGGTGAAGTCGATGCCCGCGAACCAGTCCTGCGGCTCGGTGAGTATCACGTAGGTGTGCAGAGTGCTGCCCCTCTCCCGGTGAGCCAGGATCCCCTTTCCCGGCGCGAGCGCGAACAGCGCCCCGCCGCCCACCGCCTTCGCGCAGGCCGGGTGCTGGGTGTCGCTGTCGAACAGGTGGATCTCGACGGACGACATGCCGGTGTACGCGGGGGTGGCGGCGGAGAGCAGCGGCCTGACCCGGGACCACGCGCCGTCCGCGCCGACGAGCAGGCCCGTGGTGACGCTGGTGCCGTCGGCGAAGGTGATCTCGTGGCGGCTGTCGCCGAGAGTACGGGTACCGCTGACCTTGTGGCCCCACCGGACGGTGCCGGCCGGGAGCGAGTCGAGCAGTATCTGTCGCAGCTCGCCGCGCTGCACCTCGGGGCGTCCGCCCGTGCCGTCGTCGGGCTCGTCGAATAGGACGGTCCCGTCCCGGTCGAGGATCCGCATCGCCTGGCGGCCCTCCAGGATGAGGCCGCGGAACTCCTCGATCAGGCCCGCCGCCCGCAGAGCCGGCTGGCCGTTGTAGTCGTGGATGTCGAGCATGCCGCCCTGAGCGCGCGCCGTCGGTGAGGCCTCCGCCTCGTAGACCGTGGCCGGGATGCCGTGGACGTGCAGGACGCGGGCGAGCGTGAGGCCGCCGAGTCCGGCGCCGACGATCGTGACGGGAACGCGCATCGTGACTCCTTCGGGATCGAGGTCGCCGGGTGGGGTCCGGCCGCCTCTCTGGAATGTCGTTCCATTGTTGGAACGGCGCTCCAACGTGTCAAGTTGGAACGGCGCTCCAGATATGTCACGATGGCGGCGTGGCAACGCGGACGCGCCGCTCGCAGCGGCGCACAGAGGCACTTTCCCGGGAGCGCATCGTCGGGGCTGCCGTCGAGTTGCTCGACGCGGCCGGTGAGGGCGGGCTGACATTCCGGGCGCTGACCGAGCGCCTCTCCACCGGGCCCGGGGCGATCTACTGGCATGTGGCGAACAAGGGCGAACTGCTCGGCGCCGCGACCGACGCCGTCGTCGCGGCCGCTCTGGCCATCGAGCCCGACAAGTCCCCGAAGACGCCGCAGGACGAGATCCGCGCCGTCGCGCTCGGCCTGTTCGACGCGATCGACGAACACCCGTGGCTCGCCACACAACTCTCGACGCAGTTTTCCCGCAGCCCCTGGGGGTCGGTGACGGCGCGGATCTTCGAAAGCATCGGCCGGCAGATCTGCGCCCTGGGCGTGCCCGAGGACAACTGGTTCACGGCGACCTCGGGGCTGGTGCACTACATCCTCGGCGCGGCCGGCCAGAACGCCGCGAACGCCCGCGTTCTCGGGCCCGACGTGGACCGCACCGAGTTCCTCGACGCCGTATCAAGGGCCTGGGAGGAGCTCGACCCCGGCGACTACCCGTTCACCCGGGCCGTCGCCGACCAGGTGCGCGACCATGACGACCACGAGCAGTTCCTCGCCGGGATCGATCTCGTCCTCACCGGCGTCACCGCTCTCCACCTGCCCGGCGGACAGGCGGACACCCCACCCGCCGCCTGAGCCGGGTGTCGCGTTAAAGGGTTGACGGGTGATGTCCCGGAGCATTCCTCTTGCCGTCGGCCGGTGACCTTGACGGTGCTGACCATCGACGGTCCGATACCTCCACGCAGGCGTGCGTCCCTCACGCGTGGGGAGAAGGGGCACCGGTGGCTGCCGCGGCTCGCCCCGGTTCAGGCCGGCCAGGGCCACGTCGGGGACCCCCGCCGGTCACCCGGCAGGGGTCCCCGACGGCCGGTCACCCGGCAGGGGTCCCCGTCCGCGTCCGCTCACGCGGCCTTCGCTCCGTCGAGTGCTCCGTGCGGATTGAGCACGTACTTGCGGCTCGCGCCCTGGTCGAACTCCGCGTAGCCATGCGGTGCGTCGTCCAGCGGGATCACCGTGGCGTTGACCGCCTTCGCGATATGGACGCGGTCGTGCAGGATCGCCATCGACAGCGCCCGGTTGTACTTCATCACCGGGCACTGGCCCGTGCTGAACTGGTGGCTCTTCGCCCAGCCCAGGCCCAGCCGTACCTTCAGCGTTCCGCTCCTCGCGTCCTCGTCGACGCCGCCCGGGTCGTCGGTGACGTACAGACCCGGGATGCCGAGGGCGCCGCCCGCCCTGACCGCACCCATCATGGAGTTGAGTACGGTCGCGGGAGCCTCGCCCGCGTCGGTGCCGTGGGCGTGCGCCTCGAAGCCGACCGCGTCGACCCCGGCGTCCACCTCCGGTACGCCCAGGATCTCGGCGATCTGATCCTCGACGGACCCCCTGGTCAGATCGATGGTCTCGCATCCGAAGCTGCGGGCCTGGGCCAGCCGGTCGGCGTTGAGGTCGCCGACGATGACGACCGCCGCGCCGAGCAGCTGCGCCGAGGCGGCTGCAGCCAGGCCGACGGGCCCCGCGCCCGCGATGTACACCGTCGAGCCGACGCCCGCGCCCGAGGTCACCACACCGTGGAAGCCGGTCGGGAAGATGTCCGACAGCATGGTCAGATCGAGGAGTTTCTCCAGGGCCGCGTCCCGGTCGGGGAAGGCGAGCAGATTGAAGTCCGCGTACGGCACCATCACGTACTCCGCCTGGCCACCGACCCAGCCGCCCATGTCGACATAGCCGTAAGCCGCGCCGGGGCGCGCGGGGTTGACGTTCAGGCAGATACCGGTCCTGCGTTCCTTGCAGTTGCGGCACCGGCCGCAGGCGATGTTGAACGGCACCGAGACGACATCCCCGACTTTGATGAACTCGACGTCCGGGCCGCGTTCGATGACCTCCCCGGTGATCTCGTGTCCGAGGACCAGGCCCTCGGGAGCCGTGGTGCGGCCGCGCACCATGTGCTGGTCGCTGCCGCAGATATTGGTGGCGAGCACCTTGAGGATGACCCCGTGCCGACAGGTCCGGCCGACATTCTCGGGGGCCACTCCCGGCCCGTCCTGGAGTTGGAATGTCGGGTAGTCGGTGATGACGACATTCACCTCACCCGGCTTGATGTAGGCGACCGCTCTGTTGCCTCCACTCATGCCGACTCGCCGTCCCTTCGGCTCCGTTCGCGTCTTCTGCGTCCCACGCTCACTCGGGTGTGCCCGCGGGAGGGCGTCACCGCTCGGGCCGACCGGCCGTGAGGCATGTTCTCCGGGCCGTGCGCGCGGCGGCGCATCGCTCCATACATCAGCTTAAATCCACCACTGCGAGCGGACAAAAAGTACTGAAGACGTCAAGCAATCGGCCGGAGGCGGCTCGGTGCCGGCCCCTGGGTGCGGAAGGGTCAGTCAACCGGAACGACGTTCCGTGCCTTGAGGGGTGGCGTGAGGTCTAGGGGAATGTAAAGCGCCGCCGCCTTTAGCCTCCGACCTGGAGATCCAATCGTCAGACTTCCCCGAAGGCGGTGCGGCGGCATGACGGCTAGGTCCTGTCCGGTCGATCTTGTAGGTGCCGTGCCAGAGGTTCCGGGCCCGGCGGAGATCGGCAGGACAGGGCCTGGATCCGGCGCGGAGTCCTCGGGCGATCCCGTGGTGATCGTCGGGATGGCTTGCCGTTACCCGGGCGGTGCCGACACCCCCGAGGACCTGTGGGACCTCGTCCTGTCCGGACAGGAGGTCACCGAACCCCTGCCGGAGGACCGCGGCTGGGACCTGACCGCCCTCACCGGCGACGGCCCCGGAAGCAGTACGTCCCGGCGGGGCGGCTTCCTGCGCGGCGCGGCGGACTTCGACCCCGGCTTCTTCGGGATCAGCCCGCGCGAGGCGCTGGCCATGGACCCGCAGCAGCGGCTGCTGCTCGAAGTGTCCTGGGAGGCGGTCGAACGCGCGGGCATCGACCCGCTGTCGCTGCGCGGCAGCCCGGCCGGTGTGTTCATCGGCGTCAGCGGTGAGGACTACGCCCTCCTCGTCCAGCGCGCGGACGAGGACCTGGCCGGGCACGCCGTCACCGGCACCTCGCCGGCCGTGGCGTCCGGCCGGCTGGCCTACGTACTCGGGCTGGAGGGCCCGGCGATCACGGTGGACACCGCGTCGTCCTCCTCCCTGGTGGCGCTGCACAGCGCGGCGGCGGCCCTGCGCGCGGGGGAGTGCTCGCTCGCGCTCACCGGTGGCGCGGCGGTCATGTCCACGCCGCGTGGCTTCGTCGGCTACTCCCGGCAGGGCGGCCTCGCACCGGACGGGCGGGTCAAACCGTTCTCCGACGACGCGAACGGAACGGTGTGGGCCGAAGGCGTCGGCGTGCTGCTGCTGGAACGGCTGTCCGACGCGCGGCGGTACGGCCACCCCGTACTGGCCGTGGTGCGCGGCAGCGCCGTCAACTCCGACGGCGCCTCACACGGATTGACCGCCCCGAGCGGCTCCGCCCAGGAACAGGTCGTCCGACAGGCCCTCGCCGCCGCTCAATTGACACCCGATCAGGTCGACGCGGTGGAGGCTCACGGCACCGGGACCCGGGTGGGGGACCCGGTCGAGGCGCGGGCGCTGCTCGCCACCTACGGGCGGGACCGGGGCCACAACGGCCGTCCGCTGTATGTCGGTTCCCTGAAGGCGAACCTCGGCCACGCGCAGGCGGCGGCGGGCGTCGCGGGCGTGATCAAGACAGTGCTGGCGCTGAGCCACGGGACACTCCCGCGCGCGCCGCACATGACCGCGCCCACCTCCCAGGTCGACTGGACGGCGGGCGCGGTCGAGCTGCCGAGTGAGAACACCGCGTGGCCGGACACCGGACGTCCGCGTCGCGCCGGGGTGTCCTCGTTCGGCATCAGCGGCACCAATGCGCATGTCATCCTGGAACAAGCCCCTGAACAGGGGCCGGGGCACCAGCTCGCCTCTCAACAGGCCCTGCCTGAAACGGCGTTCGCCGAGCCCGAGGGCAGCCCGCGCCACGTCCCCGTCGTGGTGCCCTGGGCCGTGTCGGCCAAGTCCGAGACCGCGCTGGACGCCCAGCTGGCCCGGATCCGGTCCGCCGCGGATCCGGATGGCGCCGCCGATGTCGGTTTCTCGCTGGCCACTGGCCGTGCGACCTTCGACCACCGGGCGGTCCTGCTGGCCGCCGACGGAAAGCTGACCGAGGTCGCGCGGGGGGTCGCCGGACAGCCCCGGATCGCCGTGATGTTCCCCGGTCAGGGTTCACAACGGCTGGGCATGGGGCGGGAGTTGTACGCGCGGTTCCCGGTGTTCGCGGCGGCCTTCGACGCGGTGCTGGCGGAGTTCTCCGCGTCGCGACCGCCCACCGGTTCAGGATCGGACCTGGGGCGGCTCCGCGATGTCATGTGGGGCGAGGACGCGGACCTGCTCGACGGTACGGGGTACGCGCAGCCCGCTCTCTTCACACTCGAAGTGGCGCTCCACCGGCTGGTCGAGTCGTTCGGCGTGCACCCCGACTTCCTGGTCGGGCACTCGATCGGCGAGGTGACGGCCGCGCATGTCGCGGGTGTCCTGACGCTGGGGGACGCGTGCCGGCTGGTGGCCGCCCGCGCCGGGCTGATGGAGGCACTGCCCCGGCTCGGAGCCATGGTCGCCGTACAGGCCGGTGAGGACGAAGTGCTGCCCCTGCTGACCGGACGCGCGTCGATCGCCGCCGTCAACGGCCCGACACGGCTGGTCATTTCCGGTGCCGAGGACGAGGTGCTGCGAATCGCGCAAACGCTGGCGGACCGGGGCCGTAAAACCACCCGGCTGCCCGTCTCGCACGCCTTCCACTCGCCGCTGATGGACCCCATGCTCGCGGACTTCCGGCATGTGCTGGAAGGGCTCCGGTTCCAGGAGCCGCGCGTCCCCGTGGTGTCGAACCTGTACGGGAGGACCACGGCGGACGGGGAACAGCGCTCACCGGAGTACTGGGTCCGCCACGTCCGCGAGCCCGTCCGCTTCGCCGACGGCGTCCGCGCCCTGCGTGCGGCGGGCGCGACGGTCCTGCTCGAACTGGGCCCGGACGGAACACTCGCAGCCCTCGCCAAGGACAGCCCGGCCGCCAAGGACAGCCCGGCCGCCAAGGACAGCCCGGCCGACCCGGCCGCCCCCGCCGACCCGGCCGACCGTGTGGGCCCGCCGGTCACCGTCCTGCCCGCACTGCGCAAGGACCGCGACGAGGAGACCACGCTCGTCACCGCCTTGAGCCGACTGCATGTGGCCGGAGTGCCGGTCGCCTGGCGCGAGTTGTTCGCGGGCACCGGCGCGCGCCGGGTGGACCTGCCGACGTACGCCTTCCAGCACCGGCGCTTCTGGCCGACCCTCCCCCCGCGCCCCGACGCCCCGAGGGAGAACGGCGCCTACGGAAGCGGCTCCAGCGGCCCGTACGCGAGCGCTACGGGCGGTGGCGGCACCCACGGCGACGGTCCCGGCCATCCGCTCCTGGGCACGGTCGTGGAACTCGCCGAGGACGCCGGCCTGGTGTGCGCCGCCCGCCTCTCGCCCGCCGCCCAGCCGTGGCTGGCCGACCACACCGCGCGCGGCCGGATCGTGCTGCCCGGCACGGCCCTGGCGGAACTCGCCGTCCGCGCCGGGTACGAAGTCGAGTGCGCCCACCTGGAAGAACTCGTCCTCACCTCGCCCCTCGTCGTCCCGGAATCCCTCGCGCTGGAACTCCAGTCGCGGGTCGGGCCCGCCCGGGAGTCGGGGCGGCGTCCGGTGACCGTGCACGCGCGGCCCGCCCCGGGCACGCCGTGGACCCAGTACGCCTTCGGGGTGCTCGGTCCCAAGAGCGCCCCCGACGCCGGATTCGACACGGCTCAATGGCCGCCCGGGGGCGCCGAACCGGTCGATCTGGTGGGTGTCCGCCGACGGTCGGCGGATGCCGGGTTCGGCTACGGCCCGGCGTTCCAGGGACTGCGCGCGGCCTGGCGGCGCGGTACGGAGGTGTTCGCCGAGGTGGCCCTGCCCGAGGGCGTGGACCCGGCCGCCTACATCATGCACCCGGCCCTGCTGGACGCCGTCCGGCACGCCACCCCGCTGGAGGCCGACATCGGCCAACCCTCGTATCTGCAAGGCTTTTCGCTGCACGAAGCCGGTGCCACGGCGCTCCGCGTGCGGCTGATGGCCCGGCCGGACGGTTCGGTCGCGATCGAGGCCGTCACCCCGGGCGGTGATCCGGCGCTCTCGGTCGAGTCACTGTTCGTACGGCCCGTGCCGCAGCTCGACGAAGTCCCCGCGGCCCCTCGTGAAGTCGGCCTGGCTCAGGCCGAGTCGGAAGCCGAGTCGGCGACATGTCCGGGGCGGGCTGCGGAGCTGCGTGCCATGTCCGCCGCCCGGCGGGGCCGCGCCCTGCTCGACCTGGTACGCGCCGAGGCCGCCGCGGTGCTGGACCACCCGGACCCGGACCAGGTCGGCCCGGAGCTGGCCTTCAGGGAGCTGGGCTTCGACTCGCTCACCGAGACCGAACTGCGTGAGCGGCTCACCATGGCCACCGGACTGCGGCTGCCCGGCACCCTCGTGTTCAGCCACCCCACGCCCGCGTCGGTCGCGGACCACCTCGCGGACCTGCTCGGGGCCGACCCGGGCGACCCGCCCGAAGAGCCCGGGAGCGGTCCACCGGGCCCCGCGAGTGATCCCCCGGGGCCGGTCCGACCGGCGAGAGCGGCCGGACCGGAACCCGGCCGGATTTCCACGGAGGACATCGATGCCGCGCCGGTGGACCGGCTCCTCGACCTCATCGACGAGGAATTCGAACTTCAGTGAGCAGCCCTCTTTCGTCACGCCGTGAGGACGGTTCGGTGCCAGCAGAGCAGTCAGCAGGCCAGTCAGAAGACCAGCAGGTCAGGATCGTCGAAACCCTCAGGCGGCTCACCGCCGACCTGAGGCGCTCCCGAGCGCGGGTCGAGGAGCTGGAGCGGCGCGCCGACGAACCGATCGCGATCGTCGGCATGAGCTGCCGGCTGCCCGGCGGCATCGGCTCGCCGGAGGACCTGTGGGAACTGGTCAGCGGCGAAGGGGACGCCATCACGGCCTTTCCCACCGACCGCGGCTGGGACCTGGACGCCCTGCGCGGCGACGGACCCGGCGGCAGCCCCAGCCACGAGGGCGGATTCCTGACCGGGGCGACCGACTTCGACCCCGGCTTCTTCGGGATCGGACCGCGCGAGGCGGCCGCCATGGATCCGCAGCAGCGGCTGCTGCTCGAAGTCTCCTGGGAGGCGCTGGAACGCGCCCGGATCGACCCGCGCACCCTGCGCGGCAGCCGGTCCGGCGTCTACGTCGGCAGCTACAACTGGGGTTACCGGCAACAGCCGGCGGAGCCCGACGGCGAGGATCACCAGGGTCATGTGATGACCGGCACCGCGGCCAGCGTCATGTCCGGCCGCGTCGCCTACTCCCTGGGTCTGGAAGGCCCCGCCGTCACGGTGGACACCGCCTGCTCGTCCTCGCTGGTCGCACTGGACATGGCGGTGCGCTCGCTGCGCGGCGGGGAATCCTCGCTCGCCGTCGTCGGCGGCGTCACCGTCCTGTCGGACCCCGCCATTTTCCCGGAGTTCGGCAGGCAGGGCGGCCTCGCCGCCGACGGCCGGTGCAAGGCGTTCGCCGAGGGCGCGGACGGCACCGGCTGGTCCGAGGGCGTCGCGGTGCTCGTGGTCGAACGCCTCTGTGACGCACAGCGCCACGGCCACCCCGTCCTGGCGGTGGTGCGCGGCAGCGCCGTGAATTCCGACGGTGCCTCCAACGGCCTGACGGCGCCCAACGGGCCGTCGCAGGAACGAGTCATCCGCCAGGCGCTGGAGAACGCCGGGCTGGACACCCTCGATGTGGACATGGTGGAGGCCCACGGCACCGGCACCCGTCTCGGCGACCCGATCGAGGCACAGGCCCTGCTGGCCACCTACGGCCGTCAGCGGCCCGACGACCGGCCGCTGTGGCTGGGTTCCCTCAAGTCGAACATCGGCCACACCCAGGCCGCCGCCGGGATCGCCGGCATCATCAAGACGGTCCAGGCGATGCGCCACGGCACCCTGCCGCGCACCCTGCACGCCGACGTCCCGTCCTCACGGGTCGACTGGTCCGCCGGCAGGGTCGAGTTGCTGCGCGAAGCCATCGCCTGGCCGGAGACCGGACGTGCCCGGCGGGCCGGCGTGTCGTCGTTCGGCATCAGCGGTACGAACGCCCATGTCGTCCTGGAGCAGGCCCCGGACGTCCCGGTGGGTACCCCGGATCCGGTGGTGCCGCTCGTACCGGACGTGGTGCCGTGGCCCGTCTCGGCCAGGACCGAAGCCGCCCTCGACCAGCAGCTCGTACGGCTGAGGTCGCTGCCGGAGCCGCGGCCGTCCGCGATCGATGCCGGGCTCTCCCTGGCGAAGGGCCGCTCGGCGTTCGAGCACCGGGCCGTACTGCTGGGCTCGGGCGACGGGATGCCGGAGCTGGCCCGGGGCGTGGCCACCGGAGGCGCGTCGGCGTTTGTGTTCAGCGGCCAGGGTGCGCAGCGGCTCGGCATGGGACGTGAACTGTACGGGCGTTTCCCGGTGTTCGCGCAGGCGCTGGACGCGGTGCTCGCGGAGCTGGAACAGCTGGGCGCGGCGAGCACACGCGAGGTGATGTGGGGTGCGGATCAGGACCGGCTCGACGCGACCGGCTCTGCTCAGCCGGCCCTGTTCGCCATCGAAGTGGCGTTGTTCCGGCTGCTGGAGTCGCTGGGTGTCACGCCGGATTTCGTGGGCGGCCACTCGGTCGGTGAGGTGGCCGCCGCGCATGTCGCGGGCGTACTGACGCTGGAGGACGCGTGCCGTCTGGTGGCGGCCCGCGCGCGCCTGATGGGCGCGCTGCCCTCGGGCGGCGCGATGGTGGCGGTGCGGGCCGGTGAGGCGGAGGTCCGTCCCCTGCTGACCGGCGAGGTCGCGATCGCGGCGGTGAACGGGTCCGCTTCGGTGGTGCTGTCCGGCGACGAAACGGCGCTCGGCGAGGTCGTGGCCGCTCTGGGGGAGCGTCGTACGAGCAGGCTGACGGTCAGCCACGCGTTCCACTCGCCCCTGATGGACCCGATGCTGGACGAGTTCCGTACGGTCGTCGAGGCGCTGACGTTCCACGAGCCGCGCCTGCCCGTCGTGTCGAACCTGACCGGTCGCCTCGCCGAGGGCGGTGATCTGCGCACCGCCGACTACTGGGTCCGCCACGTCCGCGAGACCGTCCGCTTCGCCGACGGCGTACGGGCCCTGGCCGACGAGGGGGTGCGCGCCTTCCTGGAGGTGGGGCCCGACGGTGTCCTGTCCCCGATGGTCCACGATTCGGTGCCGGAGGGAACGGCCGTCGTCCCGGTACTGGACCGGCGCGTCGGCGAAGAGATCGCGGCGGTGACCGCACTGGCACGGCTGCACGTGTCGGGTGTGGCCGTCGACTGGCCCGCGCTGTTCACGGACACCGGAGCACGCCAGGTCGACCTGCCCACCTACCCGTTCCAGCACGAGAGCTTCGCGCCGCCGTTCGCGCACGCCACGGCCCGGGGCGGCGACGGCTCCATCAGCGGTGCGGACGCCGAGTTCTGGGCGGCCGTCGAGCGGGCGGATCTGGCGTCCCTGGCGTCGAGCCTCGGCGTGGACCCCGACGCCCTCGGTGGCGTCGTCCCCGCCCTCTCCACGTGGCGGACCAGGAGCCGCGAGCGATCGACCGTCGATTCCTGGCGCTTCCGCGAAACCTGGACGCGCCGGGCGCCGAGGCCGGCACGTACGTCCGGCACCTGGCTTGTCGTCACCCCGCCGCACGGGCCGGACGAGGACTGGACCGAGGCGGTAGCCGCCGCCCTGGGAACGGCCGAGACCGTACGCGCCGAAGCGGCGCACACGGACCGCGCGGGCCTCGCGCGGCAGCTCACCGCCGCGACCGAGAGGCACGCGTCCGTCGCCGGAGTGGTCTCGCTGCTGGCACTGGACGGGACGGCGGCCGACGACGAGGGAACTCCGGCAGGGGCGCTCTCCACGGCCGCGCTCGTACAGGCGCTGGGCGACGCGGGCATCCACGGCTCCCTGTGGTGCGTCACGCGCTCCGCCGTCGCGGTGGACGACACCGACCACCCGGCCGATGCGGAACAGGCCGCCGTGTGGGGACTGGGCCGGGTCGCCGCACTGGAGTACCCCGACCGCTGGGGCGGGCTGATCGACCTGCCCGCCGAGCTGACCGACCGTGCGGCCACCGCCTTCGCCGCCGTACTGGCGGCCCGGGACGGCGAGGACCAGGTCGCCGTACGGTCCTCCGGTACGTATGTACGCAGGCTGGTACCTGCCCCGGCCCGGCGGCCCGCGAGCGTGTGGGAGCCGTCCGGCACCGTGCTGATCACCGGTGGGACCGGCGCGCTCGGCGCGCATGTGGCACGCGGGCTGGCCCGGCCGGGCGGGCCCAGGCTGCTGCTCGTCGGCCGGCGCGGCCCGGACGCCCCCGGCGCGAGCGAACTGCGGGACGAACTGGCCCGGTTGGGCGCGGACGTCACCCTCGCGGCCTGCGACGTGGCCGACCGCGCCGGGCTGTCGGCCGTCCTGGCGGACATCCCGGCCGACCAGCCGCTGACCGGCGTGGTGCATACGGCCGGTGTGCTGGACGACGGGGTCCTCGACCGGCTCACGCCGGAGCGGTTCGCGACCGTCTTCCGCGCCAAGGCCCGCTCCGCCCTGCTGCTCGACGAGCTCACCCGCGACGCGGACCTGTCGGCGTTCGTCCTGTTCTCCTCGGTGTCGTCGGCCGTCGGCAACCCGGGGCAGGCCAACTACGCGGCCGCCAACGCCGTACTGGACGCGCTCGCCCGACACCGCCATGCGCGCGGGCTGCCCGCGACCTCCATCGCCTGGGGCGGCTGGGAGGGCGGCGGCATGGCGGCGGCCGGTCCCGGCAACGGGGCGGGCCCCGGCGGCCTCGCGTCGGGCCGGCTGGCCCCGGGGCTCGCGGTCGCGGCCCTGTTGGAGGCGGCCACCGAGCCGTCCCCGACGCTGGTCGTCGCCGACCTGTCGCGGCCCGCGATCGCCTCCCTGCTCTCCGGACCGCGCCGGGTCCCGCTGCTGGACGAACTGCCCCACGCGCGGTCGGCGATCCGCGAGGCCCACGCGCGGGCACCCCGGCTGAGCGGGCGCCTGCGTGACGTGCCGGCCTCGGAACGGGCCGCGCTGGTGCTGGAGACGGTACGGACCCACGCCGCCGGGGCGATCGGTCACGCGCGGGCGGACGCGGTGCGCTCCGACCGGGCCTTCCGGGACTCGGGCTTCAACTCCATGGCGGCGGTGGACCTGCGCAACCGGCTCGCGGCGGAGACCGGCCTGCCGCTGCCCGGCGGGGTGGTGTTCGACTACCCGACGCCCCGGCGGCTGGCCGGGCACCTGCTGGCCGAACTCACCGGCGAGCAAGGAGAGTCGGGCGATCCCTCCGCGCCGCCGGTCGCCACGGCGGCTGTACGGTCCGGAGCCGCCGACGACAACGCCGACGGCGTGGATGCCGATGACGACGCGGTGGCGATCGTGGGTATGGCCTGCCGGCTGCCCGGTGGTGTGAACACCCCCGAGCAGTTGTGGGAACTGCTGGCCGAGGGACGGGACGCGATCTCGGAGTTCCCCACCGACCGGGGCTGGGACCTCGAGGCCTTCCACGGCGACGGGCCGTGGAGCGGCGCGCACTTCGAGGGCGGATTCCTCTACGACGCGGCCGACTTCGACCCCGGCTTCTTCGGCATCTCCCCGCGCGAGGCCGTGACCATGGACCCGCAGCAGCGCCTGCTGCTGGAGGTGTCCTGGGAGGCCGTCGAACGCTCGGGGCTCGATCCGCTGACCCTGCGCGGCAGCAGCACCGGCGTCTTCGTGGGCAGCAACGGCCAGGACTACGCCCATGTGATGGCAGGCTCCCGCGAGGACCTGGCGACCCATGCCGCGACCGGGATCGCGGCGAGCGTGCTCTCCGGCCGGGTCTCGTACACCTTCGGTTTCGAGGGCCCGGCCGTCACCGTGGACACCGCGTGCTCCTCCTCCCTGGTCGCCCTGCACATGGCGACGCGGGCGCTGCGCGCGGGCGAGTGCTCGCTCGCCCTGGTCGGCGGCGTGACCGTGATGACCGACTCGGCCAGCTTCGCGCGGATCGCCCGGCTCGGCGCGATCGCCGGCGACGGCCGGTCCAAGGCGTTCTCCGACGACGCCGACGGCACCAGCTACTCCGAGGGCGTCGGTGTCGTCGTGGTGCGGCGCCTGTCCGACGCCCTGCGCGACGGCCACCGGATCCTCGCGGTGGTACGGGGCAGCGCGGTCAACCAGGACGGCGCCTCCAACGGCCTCACCGCGCCCAACGGCCCCTCCCAGCAGCGCGTCATCCGCCAGGCGCTGGCCGACGCGCGCCTGTCGGGTGCGGACATCGACGCCGTGGAGGCGCACGGCACCGGCACCCGCCTCGGCGACCCGATCGAAGCGGGGGCCCTGCTGGCCACCTACGGCCGTGAGCGGCCCGAGGACCGGCCGCTGTGGCTGAGTTCACTCAAGTCCAACGTCGGCCACACCCAGGCGGCGGCCGGTGTCGCGGGGGTCATCAAGACCGTACTGGCCCTGCGGCACGGAACCCTGCCCCGGACCCTGCACGTGGACACCCCGTCCTCGCGGGTGGACTGGTCCTCCGGCGCCGTGGAGCTGCTCGCCGAGCAGCGGGAATGGCCCGCGGTGGACCGGCCGCGCCGCGCCGGGGTCTCGGCGTTCGGCATCAGCGGGACCAACGCGCACATTGTCCTCGAACAGGCCCCCGAGGCCCCCGAGGCCCCCGAGGCCCCCGAGGCCCCCGAGGCCGCCGAGGCCCCAGAGGTCCCAGAGGTCCCAGAGGTCCCAGAGGTCCTTGAGGTCCTTGAGGTCTCCGAGATGAAGGAGGCCCCCGTCCCGGAGACCGATGGCGTCGTACGGGAGGAGGCTCCTGCCCCGGGGAGCGAGCGCTCCGCGCCGCGGGAGCGTCCCGCCGCCGAGACCGCCGATGCTGTGCCGGGCGACCGTCCCGCCGGGATCACCGACGGTTTCGTACCGTGGGTCCTCTCGGCGCGGTCCACCACGGCCCTATGCGAACAGGCCGCCCGTCTGCGGGCGTTCGCGCGAGAACACCCCAGGACCACACCGGCCGAGGTCGGGTGGTCCCTGGCTACGACCCGCTCCGCCTTCGACCACCGCGCGGTCGTGCTCGGCGAGGACCCCGGGGAGCTTCTGGGCTCCCTCGACGCCCTGGCCGCTCAGGGCAGCGCCCCCGGCCTGGTGGAAGGGACCGCGCTGGAGAGCGAGAGCGGGCCGGTGTTCGTCTTTCCCGGCCAGGGCTCGCAGTGGTGGGGCATGGGCCGCGAACTCTACGCCGGATCCCCTGTCTTCCGGGAGTCCATCACGGCCTGCGCCGACGCGCTCGCCCCGCACATCGACTGGTCGCTGACCGACCTGCTCACCGGCGTCGGCGACCCCGAACAGCTCGGCCGGGCCGATGTCGTACAGCCCGCCCTGTTCTCGATGATGGTGGCGCTCGCCGGACTGTGGCGCTCCCACGGCGTCGAACCCGGTGCGGTCGTCGGCCACTCACAGGGCGAGGTGGCCGCCGCCCACGTCGCCGGGGCACTGTCCCTGGAGGACGCCGCCAGGCTCGTCGCGCTCCGCAGCCGGACGATGCTGAAACTCGCCGGACACGGCGGACTGATGTCGGTGGCCGCGCCCGCCGACCGGGTGAGTCCGCTGCTCGACGCCTGGCCCGGCCGGCTGTCCCTGGCCGTCCTCAACGGGCCGTCGTCCGTGGTGGTCTCCGGAGACCCGGCGGCGCTCGACGAACTGAGCGGCCTGTGCGAGAGCCAGGGCCTGCGCGCCCGCAAGGTCCGGGCGGACATCGCGGGCCACGGACCCCAGGTCGAGGCCGTACGGGACGAACTGCTCACCGTGCTCTCCTCGTTGCGTCCCGTCTCCGGACGGGTGCCGTTCTACTCCACGGTGACCGGCGAACGCCTGGACACGGCCACGCTCGACGCCGACTACTGGTACGCCAACCTGCGCCGGATGGTGAACATGGAGCAGGCGACACGCTCCCTGCTGGCCGACGGATACCGGACCTTCGTCGAGACCAACCCGCATCCACTGCTGTCCGGCGCGATCGAGGAGACCTGCGAGGCGGCGGGTGCGGCCGGGACACTCGTGCTCGGCTCGATCCGCCGGGACGACGGCGGCCGGCGCTTCCTCACCTCGCTCGCCGAAGGCTGGGTGCGCGGACTGCCGGTCGACTGGCGTACGGCCTTCCCCGACGGCGGCGGAGTCCCGCTCGACCTGCCCACCTACCCCTTCCAGCACCGGCGTTACTGGCCCGAGCCCAAGCCCGAGCGGTCCCGGCCGCACGGCGGCGCGGACGGGACCGGCGAGGGGAACGCGGGGGCGGACGCTGCCTTCTGGGATCTGGTGGAGACCGGCGATCTGGACGCGCTCTCCGCCGAACTGGGCACCGACGACAGGCACGACGCGCTCTCCGCCGTGCTGCCCGCGCTGACCGGGTGGCGCGAGCGGTCCCGGCAGCGGGCGGCCGTCGACGCCTGGTGCTACCGGACCGACTGGTCCCGGCTGCCCGGGACCGCCACAGGAGCGCCCACCGGCCCTTGGCTGGTCGTCGTCCCGGCCGTCGACGAGGGCAGCGACGGCGGCTCCTGGGTGGATACCGTGCTCGCCGCGCTCGGCCCGGACGTGGTACGGATCGACATCGAGTCCGCCGAGCGCGCCGACCGCGCGCTGCTCGCGGGCCGGATCGACCGCGCGCGTACGGCCCTCGCAACCCTTGCCTCTCCTGATTCTTGCTCTTCCGTCCCTGACCCTCGCTCTTCCGTTCCTTCCCGGCCGGGCACCGCATCGCAGGACGGGACCGCTCCCGAACCCACCGAGCAGCGGCCGGGGTTCGCCGGAGTCGTCTCGCTGCTTGGCCTGACCGAGGGCCGGCATCCGCGATTCCCGTCCGTCCCCGGCGGCCTCTCCGCCACCCTCGCCCTGGCGCAGGCCCTGGGCGACACGGGACTGAGCGCACCCCTCTGGTGCCTCACCCGCGGCGCCGTCGCGGCGACGCGGGACGACCGGGTCGCCGGCCCCGAGCAGGGCGCGCTGTGGGGACTCGGCCGGGTCATCGCGCTGGAACAGCCCGGCCTGTGGGGCGGTCTCGTCGACCTCCCGCGGACACCCGACCGGCATGCCGCCGCCCGCCTCACCGCGGTGCTGGCGGCGCGGGACGAGGACCAGGTCGCGCTCCGCGCGTCGGGCGCCTTCGGCCGTCGGCTCGTCCGCGCGGAGCCCGCGCCCGTACGGCCCGAACAGCCCTGGCGCACCCACGGAACCGTGCTGATCACCGGCGGCCTCGGAGGATTGGGCGGACATCTCGGCCGATGGGCCGTCGACCGGGGCGCCGAGCACCTGCTGCTCCTCGGCCGCCGAGGACCCGGCACACCGGGTGCCGCCGAACTCCGCGCCGAACTGGAGGAGTTGGGCGCCCGGGTCACGGTCGTGGCCTGCGACGCCGCCGACCGGGAGGCGCTGCGCGCCGCCCTGTCTTCGATCCCGGCCGACTTCCCGCTGTCGGCGGTGATCCACGCCGCCGGAGTGTCCACGGGCGACAGCGACACCGCGTCCCTGACGAACGATCAGCTGGAGGCGCTGCTGCGGCCCAAGCCGGCCGCCGCGCTCCTCCTGCACGAGCTGACCGAGGGCATCGACCTGGACGCCTTCGTGATGTTCTCCTCGGGGGCCTCGGCCTGGGGCAGTGGCGGGCAGCCCGGTTACGCGGCGGCCAACGCCTTCCTCGACGCGCTCGCGGAACACCGCCGCGCCTCGGGCCTGACCGCCACCTCGGTCGCCTGGGGCGCCTGGGGCGAGGCTGGCATGGCCGTGGACGACCCCGGCCTGCTGGGGCGGCTCGCGAAGCGCGGCGTCCTGCCGATGGAGCCGGCGAAGGCCGTGGCCGCGCTCCAGCGCGTCCTCGACGAGGACCGGACCACCATGACGGTGTCCGCGATGGACTGGGCCGCGTTCGCGCCGAGCTTCACCGCCGCCCGCCCCAGCCCCCTCCTCGCCGACCTGCCCGAGGCACGCGAACCCGCGCCCCCGCAGGGCGCCGCGAGCACCGGACACGCTGCGCACCCGGGAGACAGCGCCGGAGACCCGGACCAGGACGGCACACCGTCGCTGCCCCGGCGCCTCGCCGAACTGCCCACCGCCGAGCGTGGCCGCGTACTGCTCGAAGCCGTACGCGCCGAAGTGGCAGTGACACTCGGCCACACCGGGACGGAAGCCGTCCCCGCCGACCGTGCCTTCCGCGACCTCGGCTTCGACTCGGTGAGCGCGGTGGAGCTGCGCAACCGGCTCAGGACGGTGACCGGGCTGCCCCTGCCCGCCGCCCTCGTCTTCGACTATCCCAGCGCCACCGCGCTCGCCGGACACCTCGCGACCGAGCTGTTCCCCGACGAGCGGCAGCCCGTGGAGGACCCCGAGGCCGAAGTCCGGCGCGTGCTGGCGTCCATCCCACCGAGCCGGCTGCGCAAGGCCGGACTGCTGGACCTGGTGCTGGAACTCGCGGAAGGCGACGGCACCGGCGACCCCACGAGCACCCGGCCCTCGGGGTCTTCCGATGGACACGACCACGGGCACCATGAGCGTGTCGCCGAGGACGAGGAACTCGACGCGGTCGACGGCAACACCCGCAACACCCGCAACACAAGCAACACCGATATACGCGATATCGACGACCTCGACGGCGAGAGCCTGCTGAGGCTCGCGGCCGAGACCAGCACCGACTGACGCGCGTCCCGAGAGACGGACTCACGCCCGACCCGAGAGAGCGTGCATGAACACTTCCCAGCAGTACATCGAAGCCCTCCGCTCCTCCCTCAAGGAGAACGAGCGGCTGCGCCGGCAGAACCAGCGGCTGATCGCGTCGGCGGTGGAACCCATCGCCGTCGTCGGCATCGGCTGCCGGTTCCCCGGCGGTGTGGCCTCGCCCGAGGACCTGTGGCGACTGGTCGCCGAGGGCCGGGACGTGATCTCCGACTTCCCGGCCGACCGGGGCTGGGACCTGGACCGGCTCGGTGGCGAGGGGCGCGGGCGCAGCCTCGCCCTCCGGGGCGGATTCCTCGGCGACGCGACCGAGTTCGACCCCGGCTTCTTCGGCATCTCACCACGCGAAGCGGTCGCGATGGACCCCCAGCAGCGGCTGCTGCTGGAGACCGCGTGGGAGGCGCTGGAGCGGGCCGGGATCGCACCGACACGGCTACGAGGCAGCCTCACCGGAGTGTTCGCCGGAACGACGGGACAGGACTACGGCAAGGTCGTCGCGCGCTCCCGCGACGACATGGACATCTATTCCACCACCGGCCACGCCGCGGGCGTCATCTCCGGCCGGCTGTCCTACGTACTCGGCCTCGAAGGCCCGGCCGTCACCGTCGACACGGGCTGTTCCTCCTCGCTGGTCGCGCTGCACTGGGCGGTCCAGTCGCTGCGCGCGGGCGAGTGCACCCTCGCGCTGGCCGGTGGCGCGACCGTGATGTCCACCCCCGGCGTCTTCGTCTCGTTCACGGCACAGGGCGGACTGGCCGCCGACGGGCGCTGCAAGCCGTTCTCCGACGCGGCCGACGGGGTCGGCTGGGGCGAGGGCGCCGGAATGCTCGTCCTGGAACGGCTCTCGGACGCCCGGCGCGGTGGCCACCCCGTACTGGCGGTGATACGCGGCAGCGCCATCAACCAGGACGGCGCCTCCAACGGCCTCAGCGCCCCCAACGGCCCCGCGCAGCAGCGCGTGATCCGGGCCGCCCTGGAGAGCGCCGACCTCACGGCAGACCAGGTCGACGCGGTCGAGGCACACGGCACCGGCACCACCCTCGGCGACCCCATCGAGGCGCAGGCCCTCCTCGCGACGTACGGACAGGGCCGCGAACGCCCGCTGCTGCTCGGCACGGTGAAGTCCAACATCGGCCACACCCAGGGCGCCGCCGGCGTGGCGGGCGTCATCAAGACGGTGATGGCCCTGCGGCACGGCGCGCTGCCGCGCACCCTGCACGCCGAGGTGCCGTCGACCGATGTGGACTGGAGCGCGGGCTCCGTCGATCTCCTCACGGAGCACACCACATGGCCCGAGACGGGGCGCCCCCGGCGGGCCGGTGTGTCGTCGTTCGGGATCAGCGGCACCAACACGCATGTGATCCTGGAACAGGCGCCACCCCTGGAGGAGCCGGCCGAGACTCCCGCAACGGTGCCCGGTGTCGTCCCCTGGGTGGTCTCCGGCCGCACGGCCGCCGCACTCGACGAGCAACTCGCCCGGCTCACCCCTGCCGTGGCCGGCCACGACCCGCTGGACGTCGGCTTCTCGCTGGCCACCGGCCGGGGGGTGTTCGAGCGGCGGGCCGTCCTGCTGGCCGGACCCGGTGAGGGCGAGGCGTACGAGATCGCGCGCGGCACCGCCTCGGACGGGCCGCTCGCGGTGCTGTTCTCCGGCCAGGGCTCACAACGTATCGGTATGGGACGGGAGTTGTACGGCCGGTTCCCCGTGTTCGCGAAGGCGCTGGACGAGGTGCTCGCGGGCCTGTCCGGGCAGGCGCCGGACGGGGCGCAGGACACCCTCCGCGAGGTGATGTGGGGCGAGGACCCGGACCGGCTCGACGAGACCGGTTTCGCCCAGCCGGCGCTGTTCGCCGTCGAAGTGGCGTTGTACCGGCTGATGGAATCGCTGGGCGTCACACCGGACTTCGTGGGCGGCCACTCGATCGGCGAGGTCGCCGCCGCGCACGTGGCGGGCGTGCTGTCGCCGGCGGACGCGTACGCGCTCGTCTCCGCGCGGGCCCGTCTGATGCAGGCGCTCCCGCCCGGCGGGGCGATGGTGGCGGTCGAGGCCACCGAGGACGAGGTCCTGCCCCTGCTCTCCGACGGTGTGTCGATCGCCGCCGTGAACGGCCCGTCGTCCGTGGTGATCTCCGGCGCCGAACCGGCGGTGCTGGAGATCGGCGCGAGGTTCGCCGACCAGGACCGCAGGACGAGCCGCCTGAGGGTCTCGCACGCGTTCCACTCGCCACTGATGGACCCGATGCTGGATGACTTCCGGGCCGTCGTGGCCGGCCTCTCCTTCCAGCGCCCCACCATCCCCGTCGTGTCCAACCTGACCGGCCGGACCGCCACGGCCGATGAACTGTGCTCGCCCGAGTACTGGGTACGGCACGTACGGGAGACCGTACGGTTCGCCGACGGCGTCCGGAGCCTTGGCGACCAGGGTGTGCGCACCTTCCTGGAACTCGGCCCGGACGGTGTGCTCTCCGCTCTGGTGCGGCACTCGGCCCCGGACGACGCCGTCGCCGTACCGGTGCAGCGCAAGGACCGTGGCGAGGAGATCGCCCTGGTCACCGGGTTGGCCCGGCTGCATGTGGCCCTGGCGGCCAAGCCGGTGGACTGGCCCGTACTGTTCGCGGGCACCGGCGCGCGCCGTGTGGACCTGCCGACCACGGCGTTCCAGCGCCGCCGCCACTGGCCCTCGGGCGCCGGGCGTGCCCGGGACGCGGCGGGGCTCGGCCTGGGTGCCACGGACCATCCGTTGCTGGGCGCGGCCGTCGACCTCGCGGACGGCGCGGGCGTCGTGTTCACCGGCCGTGTGTCCGCGCTCTCGCATCCCTGGCTCGCCGACCACGTGGTGGGCGGCCGGATCCTGGTGCCGGGAACCGCCTTCCTGGAGCTGGCCGTTCGCGCCGGCGACGAGTTCGGCTGCGACCGCATCGACGAACTCGCCCTGGCCGCGCCGCTGGTGCTGCCCGAGCGGGGTGCCATACACCTCCAGGTCCGGGTGGGCGCGGCCGACGACCACGCCCGACGTCCGGTCACCGTCCACTCGCGGCCCGAGGGTACGACGGATGGCGCGGACGGTACGGATGGCACGGAGGACAGCCCGTGGACGGTGCACGCCTCGGGTCTGATCAGGCCGGGCCGGACCGCCGGTCCCGAGGGCGGCGCCCGGACGGCGACCGCTCATGCCGACGCGTCGGCGGGCGCGGACTTCGACGCGACGGCGTGGCCCCCCGCCGGTGCGGAGCGGATCGAACTCGGCGACTGCTACGCGCACCTCGCCGATCTGGGCTTCACCTACGGCCCCGCCTTCCAGGGGCTGCGGGCCGCCTGGCGCCGGGGCAGCGAGCTGTTCACCGAGGCCACCCTGCCCCGGGAGGCCGAGGCCGACGCCCCGGCCTTCTGCCTCCATCCCGCGCTCCTGGACGCCGCGCAGCACGCCTCCTCCTACGCGGACCTCGGCGCCCTCAGCGAGGGCGGAGTTCCGTTCGCCTGGGAGGGCGTCTCGCTCTACGCGTCCGGGGCGACGACCGTACGGGCCCGGCTGACGCGGAACGGACACGGAGCCGTGTCGATCGTCATCGCCGACCCGGCCGGTGAACTCGTCGCGTCCGTCGACTCGTTGGTCACCCGCCCGCTCGCGGACGGGCAGCTGGACGCGGCGCGGGCGGTCGCTGCCGGCACCGACGCGTTGTTCGGCCTCGGCTGGACACCGGTGACGGAGGAGGCGGGCATCGCACACGCGGGTGCGGTCGCCCTGATCGGGCCGGCGACCGATGCGCTGCGGGAAGCCTCGGCGTCCGTCGGGACAAAAGCGGTCGGGACGGAAGCCGTCGAGGTGTACCCGGATCTGGCCGCGCTCGCAGAGCACCCGGCCCCGGTCCCGGAGATCGTCGTCACCGAACTCGCGGCCGTGCCCGCCCCGGGCATCGTGGCGAGCGCTCACGCCACCGCCTCGCACGCACTGGGCCTGGTACAGGACTGGCTGGCGGACGAGCGGTTCGGCGGATCCCGGCTGGTGGTGGCCGTCCGGGGCGCCGCCGACGATGTCGTACTCGCGCCGGTGTGGGGCCTCGTACGGTCCGCGCAGGCCGAGCACCCCGGCCGGATCACCCTGCTCCACCTCGGTGCCGATGTGACGTCCGAGGCGACGCCCGAGGCGGAGCTGGGCGCGACCCCAGGGGCGGCGTTCGCGCGGGCGCTGGCCCTGCCGGAACCGGAAATCCTGCTCCGCGACGGACGGCTCTTCGCCGCCCGGCTCGAACGGCGGAACCCCGGGCCGGACGCGACGGCGGCCGTCTGGGACACCGGGCGTACGGTCCTCATCACCGGTGGCACCGGCGGCCTGGGAGCGCTGCTGGCCCGGCACCTCGTGACCGAACACGGCGTACGCGACCTGCTGTTGGCGTCGCGTCGCGGCCCCGAGGCCCCCGGCGCCGCAGACCTCGCCGCCGAGCTGACCGGGCTCGGAGCCCGGGTGCGTACGGCGGCGTGCGACATCGCCGACCGTGCCGCCCTGGCGGAACTGCTGTCCGGGCGCGACATCGGCGCGGTCGTGCATACCGCCGGGGTGATCGACGACGGTGTGGTCGGCGCACTCACCCCCGAACGCCTCGACGCCGTGCTGCGGCCGAAGGCGGACGCCGCCTGGCATCTGCACGAGCTGACCGGGGAACTGGGCCTGGAACTCTCGGCGTTCGTCCTGTTCTCCTCCGCCGCCGGTACTCTCGGCGGCCCGGGACAGGCCAACTACGCCGCCGCGAACGCCTTCCTCGACGCCCTGGCCGAGCACCGCCGAAGCCTCGGGCTGCCCGGGGTGTCCCTGGCGTGGGGCCCGTGGGAACAGTCCGGCGAGACCGGTATGACCAGCGGCCTGACCGAGGTCGACCGGGCCCGGCTGAGCCGAGCGGGCTTCCCGCCCCTGACCGCCGAGCAGGGCGTGGCCCTGTTCGACGCCGCGCTGGCCACCGACCGGCCCACGCTCCTCCCGATCCGACTGGACCTGCCCGCCCTGCGTACGCGCGGCGAGGTGCAGCCGGTGCTGCGGGGTCTGGTCCGTCCCCGGGGCCGCCGTACCCGTACGTCCGTAAGCGCCGATTCCGCCCTCGCCGCCGTGACGACGGGGGCCACGGGCGGTGGCCTCGCCCTGCCCACAGGGCTGAGCGAAGCGGACCGCGCCGCGGCGCTGCTGGAGCTGGTGTGCGGCCGGATCGCGCTGGTACTCGGCCACGAGAGCGCGGCCACGGTCGACCCCACGCTGGCCTTCCGTGACCTGGGCTTCGACTCGCTGACGGCGGTCGAACTGCGCAACGCGCTGAGCGCGGCGACCGAACTGCGGCTCCCGGCGACCCTGGTCTTCGACTACCCGACACCGGCGGCACTCGCCGACCATCTGCGCGACGAACTGTTCGGCGGCCCCGACCAGACCCCTGCCCTCAGCCCGACGGACACACAACTCCCGGTCACCGACGATCCGGTGGTGATTGTGGGGATGGCGTGCCGGTATCCGGGTGGGGTGTCGTCTCCTGATCAGTTGTGGGATCTGGTGTCCGGTGGTGTGGACGCGGTCTCGGAGTTTCCGGTGGATCGTGGCTGGGACCGGGACGGGTTGTATCACCCGGATCCCGAGCACCCGGGGACGTCTTCGACGCGTGCGGGCGGGTTCCTGCACGATGCTGCGGACTTCGACTCCGAGTTCTTCGGGATGAGTCCGCGTGAGGCGTTGGCGACGGACGCGCAGCAGCGCCTGTTGCTGGAGACGGTGTGGGAGGCCGTCGAGCGTTCGGACATCGACCCGCTGTCACTGCGGGGGAGCCGCACCGGTGTGTTCGCCGGTGTGATGTACAACGACTACCGCACCCTGCTGACCGGCGACGAGTTCGAGGCGTTCCGGGGCAATGGCAGTGCGCCGAGTGTGGCGTCGGGTCGGGTGGCGTACACGCTGGGCCTGGAGGGCCCCACGGTCACGGTGGATACGGCGTGCTCGTCGTCGCTGGTGGCGATGCATCTGGCGGCACAGGCTCTGCGTGCGGGTGAGTGCTCGCTCGCTCTGGCCGGTGGTGTGACGGTGATGTCGACACCGTCCACGTTTGTGGAGTTCTCCCGGCAGGGCGGCCTCGCCCCGGACGGCCGCTGCAAGTCCTTCGCCGACGCGGCCGACGGTGTGGGCTGGGCCGAAGGCGTGGGCATGCTGGTACTGGAGCGGATGTCCGACGCGGTGCGCAACGGGCACGAGGTCCTGGCAGTGGTGCGTGGCTCGGCGGTGAATCAGGACGGTGCGTCGAACGGTCTGACGGCTCCGAACGGTCCGTCGCAGCAACGGGTCATACGTCAGGCGCTGTCGGGGGCGGGCCTCCAGCCGGCCGATGTCGACGCGGTGGAGGCGCACGGTACGGGTACGACACTGGGCGACCCGATCGAGGCCCAGGCCCTGCTCGCCGCCTACGGCCAGGACCGCGAACGCCCGCTGCTGCTTGGCTCGGTGAAGTCCAACATCGGCCACACCCAGGCGGCCGCCGGTGTCGCCGGAGTCATCAAGATGGTGCAGGCGATACGTCACGAGACGCTGCCGCGCACCTTGCACGTGGACGCCCCGTCGTCCCATGTCGACTGGTCGGCGGGCGACGTCGAGTTGCTGCGGGAGAACACGGCTTGGCCCGAAACGGGCCGTCCCCGCCGGGCGGGCGTCTCCTCCTTCGGCGTCAGCGGTACGAACGCCCATGTGATCCTGGAACAGGGCCCACCGGTGGAGCGACGCGTCGAGGAACCGACGGTGACGCCTGGCGCGGTGCCCTGGGTCCTCTCGGCCAAGAGTGAAGCAGCACTGGACCGTCAATCGGACCGCATCCGGTCCTTCGCGGCCGAGCGTGCCCTCTCCCCGCTGGACATCGGGCTGTCGCTGGTCACCAACCGATCGACGTTCGAGCGGCGGGCGGTCCTGCTGCCGGATTCCGGCGAGATCGCCCGAGGCTCGGTCACCGTCCCGGTGGGTCCGTTGGCGTTTCTGTTCAGTGGTCAGGGTGCGCAGCGGCTGGGTATGGGGCGGGAGTTGTACGGGCGGTTCCCGGTCTTCGCGGAGGCGCTGGACGCGGTGTTCGCGGAGCTGGGCGCCGGGGAGGATTTGCATGGGGTGATCTGGGGTGAGGACCCGGATCTCCTTAATGAGACCGGGTTTGCTCAGCCGGCGTTGTTCGCGGTGGAGGTGGCCTTGTTCCGGCTGCTGGAGTCGCTGGGTGTTGCGCCGGATTATGTGGGTGGGCATTCGATTGGTGAGGTGGCGGCTGCGCATGTTGCGGGTGTTCTGTCGCTTGCGGATGCGTGCCGTCTGGTGGTGGCTCGCGCTCGGTTGATGCAGGAGCTTCCGCGTGGTGGGGCGATGGTGGCGGTCCAGGCCACTGAGGATGAGGTTCTGCCGTTCCTCTCCGGACGGGTGTCGATCGCTGCCGTCAATGGGCCGTCGTCCGTGGTGCTGTCCGGTGCCGAGGATGCGGTGTTGGAGGTTGTGGGGCGGTTCGAGGGGCGTCGTACGTCTCGGTTGCGGGTGTCGCATGCGTTCCATTCGGCGTTGATGGACGGGATGCTGGACGAGTTCCGGGGTGTGGTGTCGGGGTTGGAGTTCCGTGCGCCGTTGATTCCGGTGGTGTCGAATCTGACGGGTGTTCTGGCCACGGCTGATGAGTTGTGTGTGCCTGAGTACTGGGTGCGGCATGTGCGGGAGACGGTGCGGTTCGCCGATGGTGTGCGGGCGCTGTCCGAGGCAGGCGTGCATACGTTCCTCGAACTGGGCCCGGACGGCGTCCTCTCGCCTCTGGTCCGGGAGTCGGTGTCGGACGAGGCCGTGGTCGTGCCCGTACTGCGCAAGGACCGTGGCGAGGAGACGGCGGCCGTCACCGCACTGGCCGGGCTCTATGTGACGGGTGTGGCCGTGGACTGGCCGGCGCTCTTCACCGGAACCGGCGCGCGGCACGTCGAACTGCCGACGTACGCCTTCCAGCACCGGCGCTACTGGCCTTCCGCGCCGACATCCGTGCGGGATGCCTCCGGGCTGGGACTGGCCTCGGCCGAGCATCCGCTGCTGGGCGCGTCCGTGCCCCTGGCGGACGCCGACGGAGCGGTGTTCGCCGGACGGCTGTCGGTGGCGTCGCATCCGTGGCTGGCCGACCACACCGTGATGGGCAGGATTCTCGTACCGGGCTCCGCGTTCGTGGAGTTGGCGATCCGGGCCGGAGACGAATTCGGCTGCTCATGGATCGAGGAACTGACCCTGGCCACACCGCTCATACTGCCGCAGCCGGATGCCGTACAGATCCAGGTACGCGTGGGCGCGGCCGACGAGGGAAGCAACCGGCGCACGGTCACCGTCCACGCCAGGCCCGAGACCACGGGCGGCGACACCTGCGCGCCATGGACCCAGCATGCTGCGGGCACACTCTGCACCGATGCCCCGGCGGGCCACACCGAGGTGGCCGCGCTCGACACCTCCATGTGGCCGCCGGCCGGTGCCGAGCCGGTCGATCTCGGCGACTTCTACGCGGCTCGGGCCGAGGCAGGTTTCGACTACGGCCCGGTTTTCCAGGGGCTGCGGGCCGCCTGGCGGCAGGGTGAGGACGTCTATGCCGAAGTGAGCCTGGGCAAGGCCGACTTCAACATGAACGACACCGACGAGGACTACCAAAACCTCAGCGGGCTCATCGAGACCGGCGGATTCGGCCTGCACCCGGCACTGCTGGACGCGGTCCTGCACGCGACGGCACTGACCGTGGAGGACGGCGTGCTCCCGTTCGTCTGGGAGGGCGTCTCCCTGCACGCATCGGGTGCGACGACGGTAAGGGTCCGCCTCACCCACACCGAACCGGACAAGATCACCATCGCGATCGCCGACCCGGCGGGGCACCCGGTCGCCACGGTGACCGGGCTGGTGGTGCGCCCGATCACCCCCGGACAGCTGGACGCGGTGGCCGCGCCGGAGCAGGACTCACTGTTCCGGGTCGAGTGGACCGCCGCCGCGCCGAGCGGCGGGCACACCGGCCCGGTGGCGGTGGTCGGTCCTGACGCCGCTGTTCGGATTGATGAACTTGGACTGACAGGCAGTGGGATCACCGTCGACGCCCATCCGGATCTGGCCGGGTTGGCCGAGGGCGATGCGGTTCCGGAGCTGGTGCTGACCGTGCTGTCCGAGTGCGACTCGGAGAATACGGTGGATGCGGCGCATGGTGTGGCGTCGCGGGTTCTGGGTTTGGTGCAGGGGTGGTTGGCGGGGGAGCGGTTTGCCGGTTCCCGGTTGGTTGTGGTGGTGCGTGGTGACGTTGAGGGGCCTGTCGCTGGTGTGGTGCGTGGGCTGTTGAGGTCGGCGCAGTCGGAGCATCCGGGGCGGTTCGGTCTGCTGGAGCTGGACCGTGAAGCCTGCTCCGGGCCGCTTCTGCTGGAGGCGCTGGGGGCGTCGGCTGCCGAGCCTGAGATGGCTGTCCGTGAGGGGCGGCTTGTGGCTCCTCGGTTGGCTCGGGTTTCGGTGCCCGATGTGGTGGGGCCGGTGTGGGATGGTTCTGGGACGGTTCTGGTTACGGGTGGTACGGGTGGTTTGGGTGCGGTGGTGGCCCGGCATCTGGTGGTTGAGCATGGTGTGCGGGATCTGTTGTTGCTGTCCCGGCGGGGCTTGGATGCTTCGGGTGCGGCTGAACTCTGCGTTGAGTTGCGGGAGTTGGGTGCGTGTGTCGAGGTGGTGGCGTGTGATGTGGCGGATCGTGAGGGACTGGCCGGGGTGCTTGCTGGTCGGGATGTCTCGGCTGTGGTGCATGCGGCGGGTGTGTTGGATGACGGTCTTGTCGGGTCGTTGACGCCGGAGCGGTTGGATGGGGTGTTGCGTCCGAAGGTGGATGCGGGTTGGTATTTGCATGAGTTGACGCGGGATGCTGGCCTGTCGGCGTTTGTGGTGTTTTCGTCGGCTGCGGGTACGTTGGGCAGTGTTGGTCAGGCGAATTATGCGGCGGCGAATGGGTTCCTTGACGCGTTGGTGGAGTTCCGGCGTGGGCTGGGTTTGCCGGGTGTGTCGTTGGCGTGGGGTCCGTGGGAGCAGGCGGACGGCATGCTCGGCGAGTTGTCGACGGTCGAGCGTGAGCGCATGTCGCGCGCTGGTATGCCGCCACTGTCGGACGAGCAGGGTGTGGCGCTGTTCGACGCGGCACTGAGCAGCGGCGAACCGGTCTTGCTGCCAATGGCGTTGGACCTTTCGGCCTTCCGCTCCGGTGGTGACGTCGTTCCCCCTCTGCTGCGCGGCCTGACGCGCACGCGCCGCATGGCTGAGCGACGCGCTGCCACGGGCGGTCTCGGGGAGATCGTGGCCGGGCTGGGCGAGGTTGAGCGGCATGAGGTGCTGCTTGATGTGGTGCGTGGCCAAGTTGCTCTGGTGCTGGGGTATCAGGGTGCGGCTGCGGTGGATGCGGCTCGGTCGTTCCGTGATCTCGGGTTTGACTCGTTGATGGCGGTGGAGTTGCGGAACGGACTGAGTGCGGCGACGGGGCTGCGGCTTCCGGCGACGCTGGTGTTCGACTATCCGACCGCGCAGGCGCTTGCGACCTATCTGCTCGGTGAGTTGCTGGGCGCCGGGGCCGCCGCACCTGTGCCGGTGGCTGTGTTGCCGCCGGTGGCGGACGATCCGGTGGTGATTGTGGGGATGGCGTGCCGGTATCCGGGTGGGGTGTCGTCTCCTGATCAGTTGTGGGATCTGGTGTCCGGCGGGGTGGATGCCGTCTCGGAGGTTCCCGCTGAGCGTGGTTGGGATCTGGAGTTGTCGACGCGTGCGGGTGGGTTCCTGCATGACGCGGCGGAGTTTGATCCTGAGTTCTTCGGGATGAGTCCGCGTGAGGCGTTGGCGACGGATGCGCAGCAGCGCCTGTTGCTGGAGACGGTGTGGGAGGCAGTGGAGAGTGCCGGAGTGGATCCGGTGTCATTGGGAGGAAGCAGGACCGGTGTTTTCGCCGGTGTGATGTACGGCGATTACGGAACGTTGTTGTCGGGGCGCGAGTTCGACGGGCTGCGGGGCAGCGGCAGCGCACTGAGTGTGGCGTCGGGTCGGGTGGCGTACACGTTGGGTCTGGAGGGTCCGACGGTCACGATTGATACGGCGTGCTCGTCGTCGCTGGTGGCGATGCATCTGGCGGCGCAGGCACTGCGTGCGGGTGAGTGCTCGCTTGCTCTGGCCGGTGGCGTGACGGTGATGTCCACACCGTCCACATTCGTGGAGTTCGATCGGCAGGGCGGGTTGGCCACGGACGGTCGGTGTAAGGCGTTTTCGGATGCGGCTGATGGTGTGGGCTGGGGTGAGGGCGTGGGGATGCTCTTGCTGGAGCGGTTGTCGGATGCGGAGCGTCATGGGCATTCGGTGTTGGCGGTGGTGCGTGGCTCGGCGGTGAATCAGGATGGTGCGTCGAATGGTCTGACGGCTCCGAATGGTCCCTCCCAGCAGCGGGTGATCCGTCAGGCGCTGGCCAGTGGTGGTCTGTCGCCGGTGGATGTGGATGTGGTGGAGGCGCACGGTACGGGTACGACGTTGGGTGACCCGATCGAGGCGCAGGCTCTGCTTGCCGCCTATGGCCAGGACCGTGAACGTCCGTTGTTGCTGGGTTCGGTGAAGTCGAACATCGGTCACACTCAGGCAGCGGCCGGTGTGGCGGGTGTGATCAAGTCGGTGATGGCGATGCGGCATGGGGTGCTGCCCCGTACGTTGCATGTGGATGCTCCGTCGTCGCACGTGGACTGGTCCGCCGGAGACGTGGAGCTGTTGCGGGAGAACACGACCTGGCCCGAGACCGGGCGCCCTCGACGGGCCGGCATCTCATCCTTTGGTGTCAGCGGTACGAATGCTCATCTGGTCCTTGAGGCCGCACCATCTGCGGAGCGGTTGGTGGAGCGTGACGTTGAGGCGCCGACAGTGGTGCGGGAGGTGGTGCCGTGGCTGGTGTCGGCCAAGTCCGAGACGGCGCTGGATGCACAGCTTGACCGACTCCGGTCTGCTGCGGAGGAACATTCCCTTTCACTCCTCGATGTCGGGTTCTCGCTGGTCGCCGGCCGGTCGGTGTTCGAGCATCGGGCGGTGCTGCTGGCGTCGGAAGAGGGCGTGGTCGAGGCTTCCCGGGGTTCGGTCGCTCAGGGTCCGTTGGCGTTTCTGTTCAGTGGTCAGGGTGCGCAACGTCTCGGTATGGGGAGGGAGTTGTACGGTCGGTTCCCGGTGTTCGCGGAGGCGCTGGATGCGGTGTTCGCGGAGCTGGGGCCGCTGGGTGACGAGGAGGGCTTGCGTGGGGTGATCTGGGGTGAGGACCCGGACCTCCTCAACGAGACGGGTTTCGCTCAGCCGGCTCTGTTCGCCGTGGAAGTGGCTCTGTTCCGGTTGCTGGAGTCCCTCGGCGTTACGCCGGACTACGTCGGTGGGCATTCGATCGGTGAGGTGGCGGCTGCCCACGTGGCCGGTGTTCTGTCGCTTGCGGACGCGTGCCGTCTGGTGGCTGCTCGCGCACGGCTGATGCAGGAGCTTCCCCGAGGTGGAGCGATGGTGGCGGTCCAGGCCACTGAGGATGAGGTTCTGCCGTTCCTCTCCGGCCGCGTGTCGATCGCTGCTGTCAACGGGCCTTCGTCTGTCGTGGTGTCCGGTGCCGAGGATGCGGTGTTGGAGGTTGTGGGGCGGTTCGAGGGGCGTCGTACGTCTCGGTTGCGGGTGTCGCATGCGTTCCATTCGGCGTTGATGGACGGGATGCTGGATGATTTCCGTGCGGTGGTGTCGGGGTTGGAGTTCCGTGCGCCGTTGATTCCGGTGGTGTCGAATCTGACGGGTGTTCTGGCCACGGCTGATGAGTTGTGTGTGCCTGAGTACTGGGTGCGGCATGTGCGGGAGACGGTGCGGTTCGCTGATGGTGTGCGGGCGTTGTCCGATGCGGGTGTTCGTACATTCCTGGAGTTGGGTCCGGATGGTGTGCTGTCGGCGTTGGTCCGGGAGTCGGTGTCGGACGAGGCCGTGGTCGTGGCCGTGCCCGTGCTGCGTAAGGACCGTGGCGAGGAGACGGCGGCCGTTTCGGCGCTTGCCTGGCTGCATGTGACGGGCGTGGCTGTGGACTGGCGGGCGTACTTCGCGGGCACGGGTGCCCAGCGGGTCGACCTGCCCACGTACGCCTTCCAGCGTCAGCGGTACTGGCCTTCTGTATCGGCCGGTGTTCAGGATGCCGAAGGGCTCGGGTTGGCGTCGGCGGATCATCCTTTGTTGGGTGCGGCTGTGGCGTTGGCTGATTCGGATGGGGCGGTGTTCGCGGGTCGGTTGTCGTTGGGTTCGCACGGGTGGCTGGCTGATCACGTGGTGATGGGCCGGGTGTTGGTGCCGGGTACGGCGTTTGTGGAGTTGGCGATCCGTGCGGGTGATGAGGTCGGGTGTGGTCGGGTCGAGGAGTTGACGCTGGCGGCGCCGTTGGTTCTGTCCGAGCGGGATGCGGTGCGGATTCAGGTGTTTGTCGGGGCGCCTGATGTTTCCGGGCTTCGGTCGGTGAAGGTGTATTCGCGGTCGGATGGTTCCGAGGAGTTGCCGTGGAGTCTGCATGCGGTGGGTGTGCTGGCTCCGGCGGGGGATGAACTTCCGGGAGCGCTGCCGGGAGTGACGTTTGACGCGTCGGTGTGGCCGCCGGCCGGGGCCGAACCCGTCGATCTCGATGACTGCTACGAGCGGCTGGCCGAGGCGGGGTTCGCGTACGGTCCGGTGTTCCAGGGGCTACGGGCGGCATGGCGACGCGGCGAGGAAGTGTTCGTCGAGGCCGGGCTTCCGGAGGAGGCCGCGGCTGCGGGCTTCGGCCTGCATCCCGCATTGCTGGACGCCGTCCTGCACGCGGCGGCCTACGCGGGAGAGGGCGCGAGCGGCGCGGAAGGCGGGGCGCTGCCGTTCTCCTGGGAAGGAGTCTCGCTGTACGCCTCCGGCGCGACAGCGGTACGGGCCCGGTTGTCGTACAACGGGCAGGAAACGATCACGATTGCGGTCTCGGACGAGGCCGGAGCGCCCGTCGCTTCGGTGGACGGCCTTCGGGTGCGTCCCGTAACGGCGGAGCAGCTCGGTGAGGTCCGGACGATCGGCCGGGATTCGCTGTTCCGGGTGGAGTGGGCTCCGGTGGCCGGGGCGGGCGAGGCCGCTGGGCCTGAGTTGTCCGGGGCATCCGCGTGGTCCGGGGTTGCGGTACTGGGGCCGGATGGCGGTCTCGGTGACCTCTTGAGGGACTCGGGCTTCCCCGCGCAGGCGTGTGCGGATCTGGGTGAGTTGGCTGCGGGTGAGGAGCCGGTGGCCGGTGTGGTGCTGGCGGTGGTTTCGGGGGATTCGTCGGCGGCCGGTGGCGTGGTGGATGCGGCGCATG
>NZ_JBIUTF010000012.1:0-67370 GCF_044741745.1 Streptomyces sp. NPDC088116
GTCTTGCGTTTCCGACTCTATCAGACTCTTTCGTGTCCGATTCCCCGTCGGAGCGGGGCTTGCTTTCCAGTTCTTCGCTTTCGCGTTTCCCTTTCTAGCGGTTCCGACTCTATCAGATCCTTTCGGGCCTGATTCCCAGTCAGCGGGCGGGTGTCTTCCCGGCTGTTGGGCCGTTCCGACGTTCCAAACTCTAGCGGATTCCGCAGGTGACTCATAATCGAGTCTTCGAAATGAATTTCGGCATGCGAAATTCTTCCCGACTGGGAGTCGTGCTGAGTTTTGGGTGCCGCTGCTGCGGCGTGAGTGGTTGTCGCTGAACCGTACCGGCCCCGTGACAACTCGAAGAACCTTACGGATCGGCCGGGGGTGTGTCAAACGAACCGTAAGAGGTCCCCAAGCCCCGCCCGGACTCCCCTAGTTCAGGTCGGTCAGGCGTCCGCCGGCGTCCGGCTGGGCGTGTTCCACGCGGCGCAGGAGGCGGATCAGCATCTCGCCGAGCACTCCTCGTTCCTCCTCGGAGAGGTCCTGGAGCAGCTCCTCCTCGAAGTCCGAGGCCATCGTCATCGCCGCCAGCCATTTCGTACGGCCCTCGTCCGTCAGCTCCACGATGACGCGCACCCGGTTGTTCTCGTCACGGTCCCGTGTGACGAGGCCTTCGCCCGCCATGCGGTCGATGCGGTGGGTCATGGCGGCCGGGGTGAGTCCGAGGCGCTTGGCGAGTTCGCCGGGGCCCAGGCGGTAGGGGGCTCCTGAGAGGACGAGGGTCTTGAGGACCTCCCACTCGGTGTTGCTGATGCCGAGGTCGGCGACCTGGCGGCCGTACGCGACGTTCATACGGCGGTTCAGCCGGCCGAGTGCCGAGACGACCTGCTCGACCTGGGGGTCGAGATCGCGGAACTCGCGCTGATACGCGGCGATCTGCTCGTCGAGGCTCGGCTCCTGGAGTCCCCGGTGGGTGGGTTTCTCGGGGGTGTCGGACATCGGGGCAGTATGCCACGCAGGCCACATGGCGTTGAAGTCCTTCCATGTGTATTGTTCAACTTCTAACTTTAGCTTTGAAGTCTTCAGGCTTGAGTTCTTCTTGAGCTGTTCGGTCTTCCTTCGATCTTCTGAGGCAGGTGAGTGTGACCAGGGCGATGGGCGCGGCGATGCGCCGGATCCAGGCAGGGAACGCGCTGAGTGCGTTCGGACTCGGGTTCACGGTTCCGTATCTCTATGTGTATGTGGCCCAGGTGCGGGACCTGGGCGCGGGTACGGCCGGTGCCGTGCTGGCGGTCTTCGCCATGGCCGCGCTGTTCGTGCTGCCGTTCACCGGACGGGCCATCGACCGGCGTGGTCCGCTGCCCGTGCTGGTGGGGAGCTCCGCGCTGGCATCCGTCGGGGCGCTCTTCATGGGGCTGGCCGGGAACGTCCCGGCGGTCGTGGTGTCCGCCGCGCTGCTCGGCGCCGGGACCGCCGTGCTTCAGCCGGCGCTGGGCACGCTGATCGTCTGGTGCTCGACGCCGTCGACCCGCACCCGGGCGTTCGCGACGCAGTTCTTCCTGGCGAACCTCGGACTCGGCGTCGGCGGGCTGATCGGCGGGCAGATCGTCGACGAGAGCCGGCCGGGCAGCTTCACGTTGCTGTTCTCCGTCGAGGCCGTGATGTTCCTCGTCCTGGCGGGCGTGGCCGTCACCATCCGGTTGCCCCGGCCCGCGGCGCTCACCACCGGACTCGACCTGCCCCAGGACACCGGCGCCCGGAGCGGCGGCGGGCCGCGGGCGCTGCTCGGCCATCGGGCCATGGTGCAGCTGTGCGTGCTGGGGTTCGTGGTGTTCTTCGCCTGCTACGGGCAGTTCGAGTCGGGGCTGGCGGCGTACGGCACGGAGGCCGCGGGCATCGGCCCGGCGACGCTCGGGATGGCGCTGGCCGCCAATACGGCGATGATCGTGATCGCGCAGTTCGCGGTGTTGCGACTGGTCGAGCGGCGTCGGCGCAGCCGGGTGATCGCGGCGGTCGGGCTGATCTGGACCGTCGCCTGGCTCGTCGCGGGGTACGCGGGGCTGGGGCACGGCAGCGAGACGATGGCGACGGCCGCGTTCATCTCGACGTACGCCCTGTTCGGGCTCGGTGAGTCGATGCTGTCACCGACCGTCGCGCCGCTGGTGGCCGATCTGGCGCCGCCGTCGATGATCGGTCAGTACAACTCCGTGTTCGCCCTGGTCAAGCAGCTCGCGCTGGCGGTCGGCCCGGCTGTGGGCGGGCCGATGGGGGCCGCGCTGCACGGCCCGTACATCGTGACGTTCGTCCTGTTCTCGCTGGGCGTGAGCGTTCTGGCGCTGCGGCTGGGCAGGCAGCTCACTCCCGTACAGGACCGGCCGGCGCTTCTGCCGGCCTCCCGGGTGGTCGTCCAGCACATGCCCGAGGAGTCCGAGGAATCGGATGTGCCGGAGCGGAAGTCCGTCGGCTGAAGCGGCCGGTGTCCTCCCTGCTCAGTTGGGCAGCGCGAATTCGCACCACACGGCCTTGCCTCCGCCCGGTGTGCGGCGGGATCCCCAGGACGAGGCGATCGTCGCGATGATCGAGATACCGCGGCCCGCCTCGTCCACCGGTTCGGCGCGGCGGCGGCGCGGCAGGTGGTCGTCGCCGTCCGTCACCTCGATGATCAGCCGGCGGTCGGTGCGGCGGAGTCTGAGGCGCATGGGCGGGGTGCCGTGCTGGAGGGAGTTCGCCACCAGTTCGCTGGTGGCGAGCACGCCCAGGTCGCGCAGTTCGACAGGGAAGCGCCAGGAGGCGAGCACCCCCGTCGCGAACGCGCGGGCGCGCGGGGCGGCCTCGATACCGCCGAGCAGGTCGAGCGCGGCGTTGTGGAACAGCTCCGCGTCCGGTCCCGTACGGGAAGGGTGCTGGAGGACGAGCACCGCGACGTCGTCATCGTGGTCGGCGGCGATACCGAGGGAGCGGATCAGCCGGTCGCAGACGACCTGGGGTGAGCCCTGGGCGCCGGAGAGGGCTCGCTCCAGGGAGGCGACACCTTCGTCGATGTCCTCGCCGCGGCGCTCGACCAGGCCGTCCGTATAGAGGACGGCGGTGGAGCCGGGCGGCAGCGGGATCGAGCCCGAGGTGTGGAGCCAGCCGCCGGTGCCGAGCGGCGGGCCCGTCGGGTCCTCGGCGCGCTGGACCGTACCGTCCTCGGCGCGCACCAGGATCGGCAGATGGCCGGCGGAGGCGTAGATCAGCCGGCCCTCGTTGGGGTCGTGGACGGCGTAGGCGCAGGTGGCGATCTGGCTGGCGTCGATCTCGGCGGCGAGGCCGTCGAGCAGCTGGAGGACTTCGTGCGGCGGCAGGTCGAGCCGGGCGTAGGCGCGCACGGCGGTGCGCAGCTGGCCCATGACGGCGGCGGCACGCACGCCCCGGCCCATGACATCGCCGATGACCAGGGCCGTACGCCCGGCGCCGAGCGTGATCACGTCGTACCAGTCCCCGCCGACCGCCGCGTCCCCTCCGCCGGGCTGGTAGGTGGCGGCGACCCGTAGGTCGTCGGGCTGCTCCAGCTCCTGCGGGAGGAGGGAACGCTGGAGGGTGACGGCGGTCTGGCGGTGTCTGCGTTCGCTGGTGCGCAGGCGCTCGGCCGCTTCGGCGTGGTCGGTGACATCGGCGGCGAAGACGAGAACGCCGCCGGTGCCCCGGCAGTCGACGGGGGTGCAGGTGATCGTGTACGAGCGTTCGCCGCGCGGGGCCGGGCCCGGGGGCGTCGCGCTCTTCTGGTCCGCGGTGGTCTCCTCCGTCTCCCGCTGTGCGTCCGGGGTCTCGACCTTGCGGGACTTGACCGTACGGGGCTTGCCGCTGCGCAGCACCTGGTCCAGCAGCGGGAGCAGACCCAGCTCGGCCAGCTCCGGGCAGCTCTCGGCCGCGGTGGCGCCGACGGGACGCGGGCCGAACGTGGTGGCGTACGCCTCGTTGACGTAGGCGACGCGGTGCTCGGGGCCGTACACGAGAGCGGCCAGGGCGGGCAGAGCGCCGAGGATTTCCCGTACGGAGAGGTCTTCGAGGGCGGGGATGTCCGTCACGGGGTCGGGCTGCTGCTCGTACTCACCACGGGCCGCGGGCACGGACCCGCGGTCGGAGCGCGCGGCGGCGCGGCGCTGTGTTCCGGGGAGCCGGGCGCTCCAACGCGTGAAATTCACGGATTCTCAGGCCTCATGGTGTCGTGTCGCTGTTCGTCTTGGCCGGGCCGGCCCGACTCTTCGGGCCGGGTATGTCGGACTGGTCGGAACGGGCTGGTCGGGCCGGGCGGGTCGTCGGGGCCGGGTGCGCCGAGCTGGCCGGATCACTCTGTGCAGATGTGAGTCCACCTATGGTCACACGTCCAGTGTGACCGACCGCGCTGACAGGACATCGGTTGTCCACAGGCTGTGCGTCCCGCACGGGCCGCGCGTGGAGCGGCGGCCTCGGCCGGTCCTGTGGCTGGTGGGCTCATATGTCGCGTGGGTGGTGGGCTCGAGTGTCCGGTGAGCAGTGGACTCAGGGCTTCTTGGGGCGTTCGGCTCCCGCGGCGAACTCGAATTCGGCGCGCGGGTGTTCCAGCGATCCGAGGGAGACGATCTCTCGTTTGAAGAGTCCGGAAAGGGTCCATTCCGCGAGGACGCGGGCCTTCCTGTTGAAGGTGGGGACACGGCTGAGGTGGTACACGCGGTGCATCAGCCAGGCCGGGTAGCCCTTGAGCTTCCGGCCGTAGACATGCGCGACACCCTTGTGGAGGCCGAGCGAGGCGACCGAACCGGCATATGCGTGACGGTAGTCCTGAAGGGGCTCACCGCGCAGGGAAGCCAGGATGTTTTCGGCCAGAACTCTTGCTTGCCTTACGGCGTGCTGGGCGTTGGGCGCGCATTCCTTGCCGGGCTCGCCTGCGGTCACATCGGGTACGGCCGCCGCGTCGCCGGCCGCCCAGGCGTGCTCGGCGCCGTCGACGGAGAGCTTCGTCGTACAGCGCAGACGCCCTCGTCCGTCGAGGGGAAGGTCGCTGGCGGCGAGGACCGGATGCGGCTTGACGCCGGCGGTCCAGACGACCGTGCGCGTGGGGAAGCGGGTGCCGTCGCTCAGTACGGCGACCCGGTCCTCGCAGGAGTCCAGGCGGGTGTCGAGCCGTACGTCGATATTGCGGGCGCGCAGCTCACGCACCGCGTACCTGCCCATCTCCTCCCCGACCTCGGGGAGGATCCGCCCGGTGGCCTCGACGAGGATCCATTTCAGGTCGTCGGCCTTGATGTTGTGGTAGTAGCGCGAGGCGTAGCGGGCCATGTCCTCCAGTTCGGCGAGCGCTTCGACGCCCGCGAAGCCGCCGCCGACGAAGACGAAGGTCAGCGCGGCGTCCCGGATCGCCGGGTCGCGGGTGGAGGAGGCGATGTCCATCTGCTCGATGACATGGTTGCGCAGGCCGATGGCCTCCTCGACGCTCTTGAAGCCGACGCCGTGTTCGGCCAGACCGGGGACGGGGAGCGTGCGGGAGACGGAGCCCGGGGCGAGGACGAGTTCGTCGTAGGTGAGATCGACGGTGCCCGTTCCCTCCTCCTCGGAGCCGAGGGTCCGGAGGGTGGCGGTGCGCGTGGCGTGGTCGATGGCCGTGGCCTCACCGATGAGGATCTTGCAGCCGGGCAGCACGCGGCGGAGCGGGACCACGACATGGCGGGGCGAGATGTTCCCGGCGGCCGCCTCCGGCAGGAACGGCTGATAGGTCATGTACGGGTCGGGTGATACCACGACGACCTCGCCCTCACCGCTCTTCAGCTTCCGCTGGAGGCGCAGCGCGGTGTACATGCCGACGTAGCCACCGCCGACGACGAGAATGCGCGGACCGGACGTGGGTGCGGGGGTCGTCTCCCCGGGGATCTCAGCCTTCACCATCCCATGACGCATCGGGCCCCGGTGTTTGTCCACAGCCGCGACAGATTGTGTGACCGGAGGCCGTCAGCGGCCCCGGGTGTGCAAAAGTGCGGGAATCGACGGAGGGACGCAGGTCAGCGGGTACGTGGAGGAGGGGGGCCCGGAGGCGAATCGGGCACGTTCCGGTCCTTGCTCCGATCGGGGGACGCGCCGGGCGGAACTACCCCCTTCTGAATTGACCCGGGCTCAACTATGTTCGTACTCCGTCGCAGTGTCGGCCAGGGGCTGGCCCGTGCACTCGGCTGTCAGGGCTCAGGGTGGGGAGTCTCCGGGGGGAGACATCATTTCCGGGGGAACAGTTATGCACATTCACGGTTTACAGGGGCAAGCTGCCGTCGGCGCGGAGAGCGACGGACGGACAGGTCCGGGGGGTACGCCGGGTATCGCGGGCGCCGCGGGTGCGAGTGCCGCGGGGACGATCGGTGCCGGCGCGCTCGGTGCGGGAGGTACCGGCGGGGCCGGGCGTCCGGCGCCGCTCCGGGTGGACGCACAGCGCAATCTGGAGCACGTACTGCGCGCGGCTCGCGAGGTCTTCGGCGAGCTGGGGTACGGAGCGCCGATGGAGGACGTGGCGCGGCGCGCCCGGGTCGGGGTGGGCACGGTCTACCGCCGGTTCCCGAGCAAGGACGTGCTCGTACGGCGAATAGCCGAGGAGGAGACGTCCCGGCTGACCGCCCAGGCGCGTACGGCGCTGGGGCAGGAGGACGAGCCGTGGTCGGCGCTCTCGCGGTTCCTGCGCACCTCGGTGGCGTCGGGTGCGGGACGGCTGCTGCCTCCGCAGGTGCTGCGCGTGGGTGTGGACGACGACGTGACATCGGCGTCCGCGGCCTCGGTGTCCACGTCGGTGGCGCGCGGCGGGCAGGACGAGGCGCGGGTACCGCAGCAGCGGCAGGCCGGGCAGCCGGATCTGCGGGTGGTCGTACAGCGGCCGCCGGACGAGGACCTGGACACGCCGGGCGCCATCGAGCTGCTGGAGGTCGTCGGACAGCTGGTGGAGCGGGCGCGGGCGGCGGGTGAGCTGCGGCGTGATGTGACCGTGGCCGATGTCCTGCTGGTGATCGCCACGGCCGCGCCTTCGCTGCCGGACGCGGTGCAGCAGGCGGCGGCTTCCGCGCGGCTGCTGGACATCCTTCTGGAAGGGCTGCGGTCGCGGCCGTTGTGAGCGACTGCCCGTCGCCACGGCTCCTGTAGTGCCTTTCGCTACGGCTCCTGTCACAGCCGCCGGCACGGATTGCGTCGAACTGGCTTACTCCTGAACGGCGTTGATCCTTCCCCGAACGAGTGAAGGTTATGACCGCACTCCGGGAAACGTGCCCGGATGAGTGGTTGACGGGCCGGAAGGTCCGGGCGGCGTGGCGCGCTGTGACACTCTGACCCGGTGTTTCGGGTCAGAGGGTGCGTACGGGGGCTTCCGCGATGAGCGGCGACGGACGGGACAGGCCGCTCGGCGGCGGCACGGACGGCAGGACGGGCGGCGGTGCGGGACCCGGCGGGTTGTCTTCCCCGCAGGTCCCGAGTCAGGGCGGGCCCGGTGGCTCGGGGAGGCCGGGCGGTGACGGCGGGTCCGGTGTGTCCGATGGATCCGGAGCGCCCGGTGGACCGGGCACATCCCGTGGCGCCGGCACGCCCGGTGGAGCCGGCGGCTCCGGCGGTTCGCGGGCGCCGCGCCGCTCGGCCGCCGGTGCGGCCGGCCGGTCGGCGGACGCGGACGGCAGCGTACCGACGCAGCGTGTGAGCGGGACCGCGAGTGGGACTGGGTTCGGCACCAACTCCGGGAAGAGCGGCGGGGACGGGAACAGCGGCGGGCCTTTCGGCGAGCCGTCGGCGGACGAGGCGCCGCTGTCCGCACCGTCCACGCCGGACGTCGATCTGATCCAGCGGATGCGGGGCGGCGACAACAGCGCGTACGAGGAGCTGTTCCGCAGGCACTCGGACGCGGTGCGCCGTTACGCCCGTACCTGCTGCCGCGACGCGCACACCGCCGACGACCTGACGGCCGAGGTGTTCGCCCGTACGTTGCAGGCGGTACGCGGCGGCGCCGGGCCCGAGCACGCGGTGCGGGCGTACCTGCTGACGACCGTACGACGAGTCGCCGCCACCTGGACGAAGTCCGCGAAACGGGAGCAACTGGTCGAGGATTTCGCGGTGTTCGCGGCGCAGGCCGTGCACACCTCCGAGGTCTCCGAAGCACAGACCCTCGATCTCGGCGCGGACGTCCTGGCGATGCACGAGGCCGAACAGTCCATGGCCATGCAGGCCTTCCGCAGCCTGCCCGAGCGCTGGCAGGCGGTGCTCTGGCACACCACGGTCGAGGAGGAGTCGCCGAGCGAGGTCGCGCCGCTCTTCGGCCTGTCCGCCAACGCCACGGCGGTACTGGCCCGTCGGGCGCGCGAAGGGCTCAAGCAGGCCTATTTGCAGGCCCATGTGAACGCCGCGCTCACCTCGGGCGGTGACTGCGCCCGGTATGCCGACCGGTTGGGGGCGTACGCCCGCGGAGGGCTGCGGATGCGCGCCGAGCGCGGGCTGCGCAAACACCTGGAGGAGTGCGCCGAGTGCCGTCGCGCGGCGGGCGAACTGGCGCAGGTCAACAACGGGATCCCGGCCCTGGTTCCGGTCGCGGTCATCGGCTGGTTCGCCGCCGGTTTTTCGCTCAAGGCGGCCGGGATCGTGGCGGGCGGCGCGGCGGGAGCGGCCGGAGCGGGTGCCGCCGCGGCGGCGACCGGTGCGACCGGTGCGACCGGTGGCGCCACGGGCGGGGCCTCCGGCGGCGGTTCGGTCGGCGCGGCCGCCGCGTCCGAGGGAGCCGCCGCCCCGGTGAAGGCCGGGATCGCGGCGCTGGTGGCCATCGCGGCGACCGCCGGTCTGGTGTACGCGCTCGTACGTGACTCCCAGCCCGAGCCGAAGCCCGAGGCGAAACCGCCGGCCGCACAGCCCGTCGTACCGCGGGCCCCGGCCCCTTCGCCCGAGCCCCCGGCACCGCCCGCGCCGAAGCCGTCGCCTCCGGAGAAGTCCGCGCCGGCCGCGACTCCCCCCGCGAAGCCGGAGCGCACTCCGGCGCGCACGCCCAAGCCCACACCCAGTTCGGCGCCCGCGAAGCCCGAACCGCCGGCGCCGCCCGCGCCGAAGCCGACACCGAGCCCGACGCCGAGCCCGACGCCTCCTCCGGAGCCGAGCCCCAGCCCCGAGCCGCCGACTGTCCCGGCCGTCTATCAGGTGAACGAGTTGCCGTACGACGTGCCCGGCGACGGTCCCGACTCCGGGCCGGAAGTACGGCTCGGCGGCAGCAATTGGCTCTGGCAGCGTTCGTCGATGTCGATCGGCGGCACCCACTACGGCCACGGCGTGAGCACACACGCCTCGTCCTCGGTGACCATCGACCTCAACCGCGACTGCTCCAGCTACGCGGCCATGGCCGGGGTGGACGACATGACGCTCGGCCTGGGTGCCGTGCGCTTCTCCGTGTACGGCGACGGGGGGCGGCTCTGGCGCTCGCCGGTGGTGCACGGTGGCGACGCGGCCGTACCCGTACAGGTGGGGATCGCCGGGCAGCGGACGATCCGGCTGGTGGTGGAGCCGCATACGCCGTTCGGCCGGGTGGCGCTCGCCGACTGGGCGCGGTCGCGGATCAGCTGCGGCTGACGCGGCTGACGACGCCCTTGGGGCGGGCGGCTGTTACGGATGTCCGGCGCGTGACGGCGCCCGCGCCTTGTGCTCCGGCGCGTAGCGCACGGCGCCTGCGCCCGCGCCCTGCTACTTCTGAAGCGTCCGCCTGCCGGACGGGACCACGCCGCCCGCCACCGCCCGCTGCCTCGGTGCCGCCGTCCCCGTCCAGCAGGTGCCCCGGCGGGAGAGCAGCCGCCGCAGCCACAACTCCGTGGAGACCAGATCCGCGAGACCGTCCAGCGGTACCGGCTCGCCCTCGGCCGCCGCGCGCAGGGCCTTGCGTACGACACGGGCCTCCACCAGGCCCGCGTCGGCCAGCAGGGGCGCGTCGAAGAGGGTGATCAGCTCGCCGACGGCCGCGCGCAGACCCACGCGGGTGGCGGCGGCCGAGCCGGCCCGGGACGTCGCGCCCCAGCCCGGCGGAAGGTCGTGGGCCCCGGCCCCCGCGAGGACGGTACGGAGCACCTCCGCGCGGGCACCCGGCTGCACCCGCAGCGCCTCGGGGAGCTCGCGGCAGGCCCGTACGACCTGGTTGTCGAGAAAGGGGGCGTGCAGCCGCTGGCTGCGGATCTCGGCGGCCTGTTCGAAGACGCGGTGGTCCGCCGCGTAGCGGGCGAGGGCGGCGCGGGCGCGGGCCTCGCCGGGGCGCTGGACGGAGGTGGGCCGGGTCGCCGCGCCCAGCAGCCGAACCGATACTTCGGCGAGCGCCTCCCCGGTGAGCCAGCGCGCGGCGGGCCCGGGTCTGGACCAGGTGAGGGCGGCGAGTGAGGCGCTCAGCGGGCTGTTCGGCGCGGCGGACGGCGTGGCCCGGCCCGCCCGGTTGGCCCGGTTGGCCTCGGGGAGAAGCGCTGCGGCCTGTTCGAGGCCGGTGCGGTACGGCGTACGGGCCAGGCGGCGGGCGGCCCGGTACACGGTCAGCGGGATGAACAGCGAGGACGGCGAGGGGCCTTCGGCCCTGGCGAGCGCGGTGACCGGGTGCAGCAGGTGGCGTCTGCGCCGGTCGAGCAGAAGGTCGGCCAGGCGCGCCGGATGCGCGTCGAGCACCTCGCGCGCCCCCGCGCCGGTGAAGTGGTCGGCGCTGCCGGCGGCGAGTCTGCGGCGGTGCCGTTCGGCCGTGACGAGGGACGGGCCCGGCTCGTCGGTGAGCGGGCCCTCCAACTCGGCGTACGGCAGGGCCTCTTCGCCCGCCGCGACGACGACATGGTGCAGCCGGGGGTTGGCGGCGATGGCGCGGGCCCGTTCCAGTTCGGCCTCGTCGCGGCCGCCGGCGGACAGGTCGTTGAAGGTGACGGCCAGCAGCCGCTCCCCCGCGCCGGTGCCGTGCCCGAGGACCGTGCCGGGCGCCCCCGGCAGCCCCGCGGCGAGCAGCGCGAGGGTGCCGGACGCGCTGCCGCCCGACAGGTCGGCGCCGATCCCGGGGACCGGCGCCCCGCGGGCGGCGCGTCGCTCGGCGGGCCCCATGCCGGGGACCGGGCCCGGGTCGGGCGGCAGGGTCTCGGGGGCGTGGCGCGGGGCCAGCAGTCGCGCGCGTACGGATTCGACGAGTGCGTCCCGTATGCCCTCGACGGCCCGCTCAGGGTCCTTCTGGGGGCCGGCGACGGCGAGGGAGGCGACCGGTTCGTACCCGGTGATCTCCCGCGATCCCTCGCGCAGGACCAGCGCGTGGCCGGGCGGGATGCGTTTGACGCCGTCGTACGGAGTGGAGTCGCGCAGCGCCTCCGGGGTCTCGGGGCAGGCGAGGAGCGCGGCCAGGTGCCCGATGTCCAGCTGGGCCTCGATGAGGTCGGCGAGGGGCAGGGCGGCGGTGGCGTACGCCGTACCGCTCGCCCAGGGCGTGTAGAAGACGGGGCGCGCCCCGGCCAGATCGCCGGCGACGGTGATCCGGCGGCCGATCTGGGCGACGGCCGTGTAACTGCCTGGCCAGGCGGTGAGATGGCGCAGGGCGCCGCCGCGCGCGGCGAACAGCCCGACCCGCAGTTCGTCGTCGGTGGCCCCGCAGCAGCCGAGCACGGCGAGCCGGGTGAAGGGGTCGACGGTCACGACGCGGACCTCGTCGGGCCGCCAGTCGCCGACGGCCCAGAGCGGATCCGGGTCGCCCCACAGGAGTTGGGAGCCGACGGGGTGCACGCTGCCGCCGTCGGAGTCGCCGACGGGCCCGACGGCACCGGCCGTGCCGAAACGCGCGGCGATACTGCTCCAACCCACCAACCAGCGCATCGCCGCCTCCACAGCCTGTGGACAAGTTGAGCCACGATCAAACCGAAGCTCGAACCGAAGCCGTTCGGGGACATGCTGCCATGACAACAGCGCACAGGAGGGTCCGCGGAAGCGCGAGCGGGAAGACGAATGCGCCCCTGGCATTCGCCATTTGGCGAAGATGCGGCCTTTCGCGGATAGGCAGCATTCAGCCAATCTCCGGACCGGGTACGGCTCTTCGGTACCGGCTCGCGTTCAGTCCGGGAGGCGGAAAACGCCTCCCGGACTGATCCACCGCCCGCGGGGATTGGGGCGGCGGTATCCCCCAGCCCACTGGTTCCAGTACGCAGCGGGCCGACCCACGCAGGACTCATGGAAGCGCTCCCGCTTCCGCGGGGCCAAGAGCGCACGGCCGGGCGCACGGCCACACGGGTGGAGCACGGCCGACCGCCCGGGACCCGCGGAGCCCTTCCCCGCACGGACAACAATCCCGCCATACGGAAGTCCGCCCCTTAACGGTCGGGATGTGTCGAACTACGCTGGGTTTACGAATGCCGCGCGCCTATGCCGCGACGCGGCGGCCGTCTGTGTCGAGGGGTGGCGCATGTCCAGAGAGCTACGCGGGCCGAACGAGAAGCTCGGCACCGTTCTCGCCCTCGCGGGAATCAGCAACGCCGGTCTCGCCCGGCGGGTCAACGACCTCGGGGCGCAGCGTGGTCTGACACTTCGCTACGACAAAACCTCGGTGGCGCGATGGGTGTCCAAGGGGATGGTTCCGCAGGGTGCGGCGCCCCATCTCATCGCCTCCGCCATCGGGGCCAAGCTGGGACGCCCGGTCCCGCTGCACGAGATCGGTCTGGCGGACGCGGATCCGGCCCCCGAGGTCGGGCTCGCCTTCCCGCGCGACGTGGGTGCGGCGGTGCACGCGGCGACGGAGTTGTACCGGCTGGACCTGGCGGGCCGCCGGGCGGGCAGCGGGGGCATCTGGCAGTCGCTGGCCGGATCTTTCGCAGTGAGCGCTTACGCGACCCCCGCGTCCCGGTGGCTGATAACACCCGCCGACTCCTCGGTCGCCCGTGACGCGGCGGTCGCGGAGGCGGCGCAGGGAGCGCACGGAGGGGGCGGACAGGGATCCGGGCCGGCCGGAGCCGCGGGCTCTCCGACCGGTGGCCAGGGGACGGACGGCACCGGGGAGATATCCCTGCGCGTGGGCCACAGCGACGTGGCCAAGCTGCGGGAGGCCGCGTCCGACGCCCGGCGCTGGGACTCCAAGTACGGCGGCGGGGACTGGCGTTCATCGATGGTGCCGGAGTGTCTGCGGGTCGACGCGGCACCGCTGCTCCTCGGCGCGTACAGCGACGAGGTGGGCCGGGGGCTCTTCGGAGCGACCGCCGAACTGACCCGGCTGGCCGGCTGGATGGCCTTCGACACCGGGCAGCAGGAGGCCGCTCAGCGCTACTACATCCAGGCGCTGCGGCTGGCCCGCGCGGCGGCCGACGTACCGCTCGGCGGCTATGTCCTGGCCTCCATGTCGCTCCAGGCGATCTACCGGGGCTTCGCGGACGAGGGGGTGGACCTCGCGCAGGCGGCGCTGGAGCGCAATCGCGGGCTCGCCACCGCCCGCACGATGAGTTTCTTCCGGCTGGTGGAGGCGCGGGCGCACGCGAAGGCGGGCGACGGGGTGGCGGCCGGGGCGGCGCTGAAGGCGGCGGAGGGGTGGCTGGAGCGCTCGCGCGACGGCGACGCCGATCCGTCGTGGCTGGGCTTCTACTCGTACGACCGGTTCGCGGCCGACGCGGCCGAGTGCTACCGCGACCTGAAGGCACCGCGGCAGGCACGGCAGTTCACGGAGCAGGCGCTGTCGAAGCCGACGGAGGAGTTCGTACGCTCGCACGGCCTGCGGCTGGTGGTGAGCGCGGTAGCCGAGCTGGAGTCGGGCAATCTGGACGCGGCATGCGCGGCGGGCACGCGCGCGGTGGAGGTCGCCGGGCGGATCTCGTCGGCGCGGACGACCGAGTACGTACGGGATCTGCTGCACCGCCTGGAGCCGTACGGCGACGAGCCGCGCGTGATGGAACTGCGGGAGCGGGCGCGACCGCTGCTGGTGGCGCAGGCGTAGCCGGGGGCAGGGGCCGGGGCGGGTACTGGGGCTGGTACTGGCTCGGGCGGCTTCGGGGGCTGGTCCTGCTCGGGCGGCTTCGGGGGCTGGTCCTGCTCGGGCGGCTTCGGGGGCTGGTCCGGCTCGAAGACCTTCGTACGGCGCTCGACGGTCGGCGCCCGGAGCGCGGAGCGCGGCGCCCAAGGCGCGGTGGAGTGCGCCGGTCGCGCAGGAGACCACCGGTCCGCGTCGCGATGCGCCGGTCCGCGCCGCGCGTCCGGAGTCCGCCGGTCCGCGTCGCAAATGCGCCGGTCCGCGTCGGAGTGCACCGGCCCGCGTGCGCGTGCGCCGGAGTCTGCCGGTCCGTTGTTCGGTGCTCGGGTTTAAGCGCGTTGTCAGCGGGCCAGTGCACTATCGGGGTGGGAGGTGAGACGCGATGCGCGGACGCGCTGGATTCGACTGCGATGTGCTGGTGATCGGCGGCGGGATCGTCGGTCTGTCGACGGCGTACGCGATCACGCGCACCGCCCCCGGCACCCGGGTGGTGGTGCTGGAGAAGGAGCCGGGCCCCGCGCGCCACCAGACGGGCCGCAACAGCGGCGTGATCCACAGCGGGGTCTACTACCGCCCTGGTTCGCTCAAGGCGCGGTTCGCGGTGCGCGGAGCCGCCGAGATGGTCAAGTTCTGCGCGGAGTACGGCATCGCGCACCGGGTCACCGGCAAGCTGATCGTCGCGACGCGACGGGACGAGCTGCCCCGGCTGCACGCCCTGGTCCAGCGCGGCAGGGAGAACGGCATTCCGGTGCGGGAGCTGGGCCCGGCGCAGATCACGGAGTACGAACCGATGGCGCGGGGCCTGGCGGCGATCCACGTCGGTACGACCGGGGTGTGCGACTTCTCCGCCGTCGCCGGGCAGCTCGCCGAGTCGGCGACCGCCGCGGGGGCGTCCCTCCGGTACGGAGCGGAGGTCACCGCCGTCGACCGCCGCGCCTGGGGCGTCGCGGTCCGTACGGCGTCCGGGGAGACCGTCAGGGCGCGGACGCTGGTGAACTGCGCCGGTCTGCACTGCGACCGGGTGGCACGGCTGGCGGGCGACGACCCGGGCATGCGGATCGTGCCCTTCCGGGGGGAGTACTACGAACTGGCCCGGCCCGGTCTCGTACGGGGGCTGATCTATCCGGTCCCCGACCCGGCGTTCCCGTTCCTCGGGGTGCATCTGACCCGGGGCATCGACGGCGGGGTCCATGTCGGGCCCAATGCCGTCCTGGCGCTGGCCCGTGAGGGGTACGCGTGGTCGGACGTACGCCTCGCCGAGCTGGCCGGCACCCTCGGCTGGCCGGGCTCCTGGCGGACCGCGCGCGAGCACTGGCGGTACGGCGCCGGTGAGCTGCACCGCTCCCTGTCGAAGCGCGCCTTCGCGACGGCGGTACGGCGGCTGCTCCCCGCGGTCACGGACGCGGACCTGCGCCCGGCACCGTCCGGCGTACGGGCCCAGGCGGTGCTGCGGGACGGCACGCTGGCCGACGACTTCCTGATCCGGCAGACCTCCCGCACGGTCCATGTGCTGAACGCCCCGTCCCCGGCGGCGACCGCGTCCCTGCCCATCGGCCGGGAGATCGCGAGACGGGCGCTGGCGGTGCTGGCGGAGGACTAGGGCCTCTCGTTTGGATCTTGCCGGGCTCGCGTGCCCCGGCACCGCGCCTCGCCGCGTTGCCGTCACTCCACGACTCCCCCACTGCCTCAAGGGCGTGGGAGGTGCCCCCGCCGCGTCGCCTCACTCCTCCGCCTTGCGATCCACGGCACCAGACCCCGCTCCCTGATCCGGCCTGATCCAAACGAAAGACCCCAGGCCCCGTCCGCGATCTTCGCCGGGCCCGGAACGCCCCAGCGACATCAGCCGCCACCGCGGCGGGCGCCACATCGCCGCATTGCCGAAACGCCCGCAGGAAACCACCCTGCGGGCGCCCCGGCGCCTTGCGAACCACGGCGCCGGACGCCCCGGGCCGATCCGACAAGATCGACCGGACAGGACCTAAGGCCCGGTCCGGGCACCGAAAACGGGGGGCGCGGCCCGGCTCCGTAGAATCGGAGCCATTGTGGCCGAGCGCGAGAAGACCGAGATGACCGAGATGGCCGAGATCACCGACGTGGGCACGACAGTCGGAACAGCCGGGATAGCCGGAACAGCCGTGACGGCAGTGACGGCCAGGACCACCGACACGGCTGATACGACTGACGCGGCCGAGGCGGCCGACGCGGCGGCCGAGACCGCCACCGGGCCGGGCGACCGCACCGCGCCCGTGTCGGGGGCCCGCACCGCGAGCCGGATGTTCCCGGACGGCACCGGCCCCGCCGCCGACCCCGCCGGATCCCACTTCGAGCGGCGCATCCGCAGCTTCCAGCCCCGCCGGAGCCGGGTGACCATCGGCCAGGGCGACGCCCTGCGGCGGCTGTGGCCCGACTGGGGTCTGGACATCGACGGCCAACGCGTCATCGACCTGGACGAGATGTTCGGCGGCCTTCCGGTCGTCCTGGAGATCGGGTTCGGGATGGGCGAGGCCACCGCGCGGATGGCCGCCGACGATCCCGCCACCGGAATCCTCGCCGTCGACGTGCACACCCCGGGCCAGGGCAATCTGCTCCGCCTCGCGGAGGCGGACGGCCTGTCCAACATCCGGGTGGCCAATGGCGACGCGATCATCCTGCTCCGGGAGATGCTGCCGTCCGGCTCCCTCGCCGGGCTGCGGGTCTACTTCCCCGACCCCTGGCCCAAGAAGCGGCATCACAAGCGGCGGCTGATCCAGCCGGAGTTCCTCACGCTGGCGGCACAGAGGCTGAGGCCCGGGGCCGTACTGCACTGCGCGACGGACTGGGAGCCGTACGCCGAGCAGATGCTGGCGGAGCTGACCGCGCACCCCGGATTCGAGAACACCCAGCGCGATGGCGGCTATGCGCCACGGCCGGCCTTCCGTCCGCTGACCCGGTTCGAGGGACAGGGGCTGGACAAGGGGCATGTCGTGCATGACCTGCTGTTCGGCCGCGTACGAGAACCGCTCCCCGTCTAGGGCGAGTCACGACCGAGCTTCCCGCGTACACGGCCGGCGGGCGCGACTGCCGTACCCACAGTCACGCACAGGCACCATCGCCAGTGTCAGTGGCCCTCGTTAGGGTCAATGCGTGTCAGAACCGCGCCCGCAACGCCTCGATCCGAGTCCGGCGATCCCCGTCTACGAGCAGCAGGAGCGGCTCGGCGACCTGTGGACCGCCGTGCCGGAGCCTGCCCGCAGGCGCTACCGCCCGCGCCGCGCGTTCTGGCGTCACCGGGCGCTCCGGGCCGGGGCCGTGTTCACGCTGCTCGCGCTCTGCGGCCTGGTGATCCTCGCGCTCGTCCGGGACCAGACCGGCACCCAGGGCTTCCTGGTCGGCCTCGGTCTGGCCGTCCTGCCGGTGCCGCTCCTCATGGCGGCCTTCCGCTGGCTGGACCGGGTCGAGCCGGGCCCCTGGGCGAATCTGTGGTTCTCCTTCGCGTGGGGCGCCTGTGCGGCCGCCCTCGTCGCGATCATCGCGAACTCCTTCGCGACCGAGTGGCTGGCCACCGCGACCGCCGACCCGGCGAGCGCGGAATCCCTGGGTGCCACGGTCATAGCGCCGGTCGTCGAGGAGAGCGCCAAGGCCACGGCGATCCTGCTGATCTTCCTCTTCCGCAGACGGGACTTCACCGGTCTGGTCGACGGTGTCGTGGTCGCGGGCTTCACCGCCACCGGCTTCGCGTTCACCGAGAACATCCTGTATCTCGGCAGCGCGTTCGGTGAGGACCAGAACATGGGCAGCTCCGGCTTCGCCTCCGTCACGGCCGCGACCTTCTTCGTACGGATCGTCATGTCGCCGTTCGCGCATCCGCTGTTCACCGTACTGACGGGCATCGGCTTCGGCCTGGCCGCGATGGCGCCCCGGCGCCACCGGATCCGCCGGTTCCTCTACCCGCTGCTCGGCCTGGCCCTGTCGATGGGCATGCACGCGCTGTGGAACGGCTCGTCGGCGCTCTTCGGCCCGTACGGCTTCTACGTGGTGTACGCGGCGTTCATGGTCCCGCTCTTCGCCCTGCTGACCTGGCTGGCGATATGGACCCGGCAGCGCGAACTGCGCACGATCTCGGCCGAGCTGCCCGCGTACGCCGAGGCGGGCTGGCTGACCCCGGCCGCGCCGCAGGCGCTCTCCTCGATGCGGGCGCGCACGATGGCGCGCCATTTCGCGGGTCGTACGTTCGGATCGGGGGCGGCCAGATCGGTCGGAGAGTACGAGGCGTTCGCGACGTCCCTGGCATTCCTGCGCCACCGGGCCCACCGCGACCCGGTGGGCCCGGACTTCATCGAGCGCGAGCGGGAACTGCTGCATCACCTGTGGCAGCGCAAGGACATAGCGGGGCCCGCGCTGACATTCGCGGCGCGGGCCACCGGCCGGGTGCGGGTGCCGCCGCCGTACGTCGACTACGACGGCTACAACCCGTACCGGCAGTACTGAGTGTCCTGACTCCGCACGAGGAGAGCGTTTCCGGATCCTTCCCTCCTGGTGTCGGTCGGGCACTGGCTCGGCCGCCGAGGGTGGCTCTACGGACGTACGTCATTCCGATACATGGACCATCCTCGGCACATGTCCATGAAGCGCATCAATGTCTACGTCGCCCGGAGGACCTGGCGATCATCAAGGAGGCCGCCAGGCGTCGTGGGACAAGCGAGGCCGAGATCATCCGGAAGGGGATCCACCTCGCGGCGATGGCGAACCGTATCCGGGACGAGCCGTTGTTCTCACGCACCTTCGAAGGGCCGGGCCGTACGCCGCCCAAGCCGGAGGTCCGCGACACGGTCTCGGACGCTGTCCGCCGCGCCCCGGACTCCGCTACGGCGCGCTCGACCTGGACCTCGCCGACGCGGTGAATGTGGCACTCGCCGCCGACTACGACACCGAGGCGCGATCCTCACCTTCGACCGACGCGACTTCCGGGCCGTACGCCCGTTGGGTCGGCACAAGGCGTTCCGGGTACTGCCCGACGACCTCCCGCTCCGACCCGAGATGTGCTGCGGCCAAACGCCTCCGCCCGCAAGCGACTTGGCCCCTTCCGTTCGCGACATGCGGTGCGTGTCCCGCACCGTGCGGGATGGGCGGGCCGAGTGCGCTCACCGCGCGATCCTGCCGATGGCTGAGGTGAAGTCACAGGCCTGCGCCGTGCTGCGAATCGTCCCATTCCTCGAAGTGGGGCCGCGTGAGCCGGTCATGTCCGGTACGGAGCAGCACGGCTACGGACAGCGAGGCCGCTTCCGGGGCGCGGGCCGCCAAGATCGGTGATGCGCTCCATCACGACTCCCTGAGCCTCCTGGATGGACCGGACCCGCACGCTTGATTCACCCACGGCCACCGTGCAGCCGCTCATCGCGCTCACGCTACCGTTGCTCCGCTCCGCATCGATTCCGGCCCTCCCACCAACCGGACCACCGGGCCGGGACGGCAGTGGCATGCTCGGGTGAGCCGACAGAGGGGGAAAACCGTGGACGCCTTGACCGTCGCCAACGAGGTGGCGCCGTACGTCACTGCCGCCGTCACCGCCTACGGGACGGCCGTGGTCACCCGGACCGCCGAAACGGCCGTCGACGCGACGGCCGGTCTGGGCCAGCGCATCGTGCAACGGCTGTGGAGCCGGGAGGAGAACCGGGACGGGCTGGAGCAGGCCATCGAGGAGGTGGCCGAGGACCCGCGGGACGCCGACGCCCAGGCCGCCCTGCGTGTCCAGGTGCGCCGCATCCTGCGGCAGGACGCCGAGCTGGTCGCGGAACTGGCCCGGCTCCTGCCCGCCCGCGCCTTCACCGCCTCGGGTGATGGCGCCGTCGCGGTCGAGACGAACAGCGGCGTCATCAGCACCGGCGACGGCGCCACGATCCAGCGGTGAGCGAGAGGCCCCGCATCGAGGCCTCCGGCGAGCAGGCGGTGGCCGTCGGCACCAACAGCGGTGTCGTCTCGACCGGCGACCACGCCACGATCGACGCCCGCACGGTCCACCTGCCGGCCGACGCCGTCCGACAACCCGCGCAAGTGCAGGCCCCTCGGGGGACCAGCAACCTGCCCGCGCCGGCCAACCCCGACTTCGTCGACCGCGTCGAACCGCTGGCCCGCTTGGAGGCCGTACTGGACGCCGCCTGTCCGACGTTGCCGCCGGTCGTGCACGGCCTGGGCGGGACAGGCAAGAGTGCCTTGGCTCTCCAGGTCGCACACCGGCACCGGCACCGGTTCAACCCGGTGTGGTGGCTCAGCGCGGACTCCGCCTCCAGCCTCACCCACGGGCTCGCCGACCTTGCCACCCGGTTGGCTCCCCATCAGCACCTGGCCACCGCGACCAGCACCGAGCGCGCCGAGTGGGCCCTGAGCTGGCTGCAGACTCACCAGGACTGGCTCCTCGTGCTGGATGACGCCGCCTCCCCGCATGACCTGGCCCCTGTGCTGGGCATGACCACAGGGCGGCACATCATCACCAGTCGGCGGACCACCGGCTGGCGCCGCTTGGCCCAGCCTCTGCCGCTGCAATCCCTGCCGTCCGACGCCGCGGTGGAGCTGCTCATGCGCATCGTCGAGCCGGAGGGGCCCGACGACGAGCGGGTCCTTGTCCGCCTCGCCGACGAACTGGGACATCTCCCCCTGGCCCTGGAGCAGGCCGCCGCCTACATCGAGTCGACCGCCATCAGTCCGGCCGCCTACCTCGACCGTCTCCGTCGCTATCCGGGCCGCATGTTCGCCGCCGTGGCAAGCGGTCAGGAGGCCGACAACCAGCGCACCATCGCCCGGATCTGGCGACTGTCCCTCCAGGCGATCACCAACCGGCAGCCGTTGGCGGGGGATCTGCTGCGGCTGTTCGCCTGGTTCGCTCCCGCTCCGCTGCCGCGCGACATCCTCGAAGGCCTTCACGAGAGCCTGGGAGAGGACCCGTTCGCCGTCGATGAGGCCCTGGCCCTCCTCCACGGCTACAGCATGATCACGCTGACCCGGCAGACCGTGGAGGTCCACCGCCTGGTCCAGGGCGTGGCACGCGTCGCCGACCCCGCCGACCCCCATCGCAGCGTCCAGGCCATCGCGACCGCCCGCGAACGAGCCACCCTGCTACTGGAGCAGGTACTGCCGGAGAACCCGCTGTTCAACGTCCCCGGGTGGCCCCGGTGGCGCGAACTCCTGCCGCACCTGCTGGCCCTGACCGACCGGACTCCGGCGGAGGAGGACCTGCACACCGCCGGCCTGCTCATGGCCGCCTCCGGATACCTTCAGGGCGACGGTCACACCAGCACGGCCATAGCCTGCGCGCGGCGCGCGGTGGAGATCAACACCCGGCTCCAGGGCTCCGGCCATCCGGCCACCTTCGCCGCCCGCAGCTTCCTCGCCAGTGCCCACCGGGCCGCCGGCGACCTTGAGACAGCCACCCCTCTGCACCAGCAGAACCTGGCCGACCACGAGCGCGTACACGGCGCCGATCACCCCGACACCCTCGTCGCCCGCGCCAATCTCGCCTACCTCTACGCCCTGCGAGGCGAGCCGGCGCGAGCGCGGGACCTGCACCAGCGGAACCTGACGGACATGCGGCGCCTTCACGGACCCGACCATCCGCACACCATCAACGCCCTTGCCAACCTGGCCAGTTCCTACCGCGACATGGGCGACCTGGAGAGGGCCATCGACCTCCACCGCAGCGCCCTTGCCGACTACGAACGGGTCCACGGGCCGGACCACTCCGAGACCGTCACCGCCCGCAGCAACCTCGCCTACGCCCACAAGCTCGCCGGCGACGTCGACGCGGCCACCGCCCTCTTCGAGAGGGTGCTTGCCGACCGCGAACGCCTCTACGGCCCCGACCATCCCCTCACCGAACTCGCCCACCAGTTCCTTGAAGACACCCGCGAGGCTCACGGCCGGGAATAGAGACTCACGGCCACGCATGGGCGGACGGAAGGGCGAGCGCCGACGAGGACCGCAGCCGTCAGGGGTTGATGCCGTTGCCGCGCAGCCAGCTCATCGGGTCGATGCCCGAGCCGCCCGGCGTGTGGACTTCGAGGTGCAGGTGCGCGCCGGTCACGTTGCCGGTCGCGCCGACCCGGCCGATGACCTCGCCGCTGCTGACCTTCTGGCCGGCGCTCACGGTCATCGAGGACTGGTGGGCGTACCAGATCTCCGTACCGTCATCCAGCTCCAGCACCGTGCGGTAGCCGTACGAGCCCGACCAGCCGGCCGACTTGATGGTGCCGCTGTGCACGGCCTTGACCGGCGTACCCGTCGGGGCGGCGAAGTCCAGGCCGGTGTGCTGGCCGGAGGACCACAGGGAACCGGCCTCACCGTAGGTGGAGGTGAGTGTGTACGAGGAGGTGGGGAGGGAGTAGCTGGCGGCAAGCTTGGCGAGGCGCTCCGCCTCCGCCTTGGCCTTGGCCTCCGCCTCGGCCTTCTTCTTCGCCGCCTCGATCTTCTTCTCGGCGTCGGTCTGCCGGGCCTTGGCCTGCGAGGCGGCCTTCTCGGCCGCCGCCGTCTCCGTGGCCGCCTTCTGCACGGCGTCGGCGGCGCCCTGCTGCTGCTCCGCCTGCTGGAGGATGCGGGCGCGGAGGGCCTCGCCCGCGTTGGCGCCCTGTTCGGTGTCCGCGACCGTGAGACCGGCGGAGGTGAGCGGAGCGCTGGCCAGGACGTCCGTCTCGGAGTCGTCCGATGCCAGGGAGCCCATACCGGGCAGCGACTTGGAGTCCGGAAGGTTGTCCGCGACCACGTCGGGCAGGGATATGGAGACCGCGGGCTTGTCCTGCGCGGTGGCGATGCCGCCCGCGCCGACGGCGGCGATGACGCCGACACCGAGGACCGTGGAGCTGCGGGCCAGCCCGTTGTTGCGCTTGGCGGCCACGCGGTGTCTGCCGCGTACGGGGCGGACGGACTCCTCGGTGGGATTCCATTCTCCCCAGCCCGGTTCCGGCTCCTTGCCGTAGGAGAGAGTTTCGAAGGGGGCTGCCGGGGCAGGCTTGTTGGACGCCACGGGGGCGCGCTCCTTTCCTTCCTTCTCGCCTACCGGGTTAGCTGACGGGTTCGGAGCAGGAAGGTCTCCTACGGGCGCTTCTGCCGCACGGAGGCAGCAAAGAACGTCCGATTCACCCCAATTGGTGGTTCCCCGGTTCCCTCGCGGAATTCGGCGCTGCGCACGGTGCCATCTCTGGCGACGGCTGGGACGACCGCGCTGCGTTATCGAACGTTAATAGAGAGCAGGGCCTTATTCCAAGCTGTTCCTGATGATCGTTAACAACTTCGCAACGGACACATCAGGGCACACGTGAGCGCAATGGGGCGAGTTGACAGCGATTCAGGGTGCCCGTCGATTCTGACGGTACGTCAATTGCTATGCGGAGGGGCACCTGTTGACTACCCACAGTGGCCGACGCCGGTGAAGGCACCGTGAAGGGCTCCATGAAGGCTCCACGAGGACCCGCCGACGGGCTCCGAGGGGCCGCACAGGCCTCGCGCTCCGACAGGCCGGGAGGGCCCCGGGGGCGGCGTCACGGAACGGCCGGCGTGCCCCTGCGCCGTTCCGGCTCCCCCTCCGCGGGCCGGTTGACCGCCAGCAGCGCCATGTCGTCCTGGCTCCCGCCGCCCGTATGCACCCGTACGTCGTCGATCAGCGCCTGGAGCAGCTCGTCGGGCCCCTGGAAGATCCGCCCGTCGAGCCGTTCGCGCGGAAGGTAGAAGACCCCCCGGCCGTCGCGCGCCTCGGTGAGCCCGTCCGTGTAGAAGAGCAGCGTCGCGCCGGCGGGGTACGCGGACTGCTCGGCGCGGTCCGGCCACGCGCCCAGCTCGCTCATCCCCAGCGGCAGCGCGGGGTCGCTGGGAGCCAGCATCCGTACGGCGCCGTCGCCGTTCATCAGCAGCGGCTCGGGATGCCCCCGGTTGACCAGCCGCACCACGTTCTCCCCGTGCGGGATCTCGGCGAGCACGGCCGTCGTGAACCCCTCGAAGGTGTCGAGCCCGCCCCGCCGCGTGCCCTCCCGCGTCAGGGCGCGCTCCAGCCGCTGTGCGACCGCCTCCAGCGAGCTCTCCTGCTCGGCGGCCTCCCGGAACGACCCGATGATCACCGCCACCGCTTCGACCGCGTCGAGCCCCTTCCCCCGTACGTCCCCGACCACCAGACGCACCCCGTACGGCGTGTCCTGTACGGCGAACAGGTCCCCGCCGATGTACGCGCCCTCCTGCGCCGCCTCGTACCGCGCCGCGACACGCAGCCCGCCGATCCGCTCCGCGGGTCTGGGCAGCACGGCGCGCTGGGCGGTCTCGGCGATGATGCGGGCGGAGGCAAGCCGTTGACCGCTGCGGCGCACGACCGCGTTGATGTACAGCGCGAGCAGGGAGACGACCACCACCGTCAGCAGCTCACTGCTCGCCTCGACCGTGAACAGCGATTCGCTGCTCAGGCGCAGCGCCAGCTCGGCGGCCAGCGAGGCGAGGGCGACCAGGGACGTGCCGAGCATCGAGTAGAACGGGGCGGCGACCAGGGGGGCCGCCGCGAAGAGGGGGCCGGAGGTGACGCGCGCGGGCGTCGTGAGGTCGAGTATCACCCCGACCACGATGACCAGGGAGGGCAGATAGCGCACCATCCGGCGTCCGGTACGGACACCCCGGCCGGTCCGCCGGGCGTGGCCGCCCACCATCCGCGGGGCATCGCCGACCACCCAGAACCCCCGCCCGTCACCGGGGAGAGCGTCCCGAGCGGCCCGGCGACGCCTGCCGCCGATGCGCTCCGTGAGCTTCCTCAGCTTGCCCACCAGTGGTCTCCTGCCCGGTCAGCCCGCGGCGGCGGACCGTACGGCGCCCCGCCTACCCAGGCTGGCCGCTGTCGGGCCGGGTGGCGAGTCAGCCGTCCGCCGAGTGGGCTACGCGTCCGAGGGGTGGACCAGTCGGACGAACCCCACGCGGTACGGCAGACCAACACCACGTGGTGCGGCAAAGCGGAGGCGGCGGCAAGCACGACGAAGGCCCGGATTCACAAGGAATCCGGGCCTTCGTTTTCTTCCAGTAGCGGGGACAGGATTTGAACCTGCGACCTCTGGGTTATGAGCCCAGCGAGCTACCGAGCTGCTCCACCCCGCGCCGTTGAATGCAACTCTACGCCATTCGGAGCAAGATCAAAACCACCTGCCCCACGGAGCGGATCAGGCCGCCTCGACCACATCGGCCCGCACCGCCGCGGCCCACTCCACCAGAAGCCGCTGGTAACGCTCCTGCTCAGCGGGGGAGAGCGTGCTCCCGGCCCGCCCCCAGAGGGCACGGATCTCGGAATTGACGACAGCGGCGGACCGAACGGAACCACGGGCACCGGAAGATTCGGGCGAGGAAGCGAACATAAGCCCAAGGCTACGGCCAGCCACTGACAATCGGCAGAGCGTGTCCCCCTACGCTTGGACCGGTGATCGAAACCATCGTGTTCGACGTCGGGGAGACCCTCGTCCGCGACGACCGTTACTGGGCCTCCTGGGCCGATTGGCTGGGGATTCCCCGCCACACCATTTCCGCTCTCGTCGGCGCCGCCACCGTCCAGAACCGGGACAACGCCGACGCCCTCCGCCTGATCAAGCCCGGCATGGACGTCGGCGAGGCCTACCGGGCCAGAGAGGCCGCCGGGCGCGGCGAACACCTCGACGAGTCCGACCTCTATCCCGACGTCCGGCCCGCCCTGGCCGGCCTCCGGGCGCTCGGCCTGCGTGTCGTCATCGCGGGCAACCAGACCGTCAAGGCCGGTGAACTGCTGCGCGGCCTCGACCTGCCCGCCGATCTCGTCGCCACCTCCGGCGAGTGGGGCACCGCCAAGCCGTCCCCCGAGTTCTTCGCCCACGTCGTCGAGGCGGCGCGGACCACGCCCGAGCGGACGGTGTACGTCGGCGACCATCCCGCGTACGACCTGTTCCCCGCCCGGGAGGCGGGCCTGCGCACGATCCATCTGCGGCGCGGGCCCTGGGGCTATCTGTGGGCGGACGACCCGGATGTGGCCGAGGCGGCGGACTGGCGGATCGACAGACTCACGCAGCTCGCGTCGATCGCGGCGGAGTGGACGGCGGCGAGCACGGACGTACGGGACGAGGAGGCGGGCGTACGGGACGAGGAGGCGGGCGTACGGGACGAGGAGGCGGGCGTACGGGACGAGGCCATACAGGACTGAGACGTACGCCACCGCGACAGACGTGGCCGACGGCACCGGGACCGGCGCAGGGGGCAGGGGAGCCCCCGGGGGGGACCCAGGACCCGACGCGACCCGACGGCCCCCGGCCGGACACGCCCCACTCACACCCCGCCCCACGGCTCACTCGTACCGCCGCCCCTCCCTCACACCACCCCGTACTCGTGCGCGGGACCGCCCTGCCACTCCACCCAGTTCGGGTCGTCCAGCAGATCCCAGGCATCGGGCAGACCGGCCAGGCGCAGGAACTCGATCAGATGGTCGTCGCTGTGCGCGAGGCCCATGATCCGTCCGCGGACGGTGACTCGCCGCCCGCCCGTCCCGGACGCCCGGTGTACGACGATCGGTACATCACTCATACGCTCAAGCGTGCGACCTTCCCGCCCGGTCCGCAGCCTCTGGTACGTGTGTCTCTTCTCCCGCGGTCCGCCTCGGGCGCGCCCCCGGCGCGCCGCCTCAGCGCTGGGCGCCCGCGCCCGGCAGGTCCTCCTCCGTGAAGGGAAGCGCGTCCAGGTCACCGTCGAACTTCCCGAGACCCAGCGCCGTCAGCTCCGCCTGATCGGACGGCGGACCGTGACCGCCCGTACCGTCCGGGCCGGGCAGCGCCTGCTCGGTCCAGATGCATTTTCCGGTCGACGTGAAGCGGGTGCCCCACCGCTGGGAGAGCGCGGTGACGAGTTGCAGCCCCCGCCCGCCCTCGTCCGTCTCCAGCGCACGGCGTATACGCGGCGTGGTGAGACTGCCGTCGGAGACCTCGCAGACCAGATCCGCGCTGTGCAGCAGCCGCAGCCGTACCGGGCCCTTCGCGTGCCGCACGACGTTCCCGACCAGCTCGCTGGCCAGCAGTTCCGTGGTGGTCGCCAGGTCGTCCAGGCCCCAGGTGGAGAGCTGCTCCCGGACGTGCCTGCGCGCCTCGCCGGCGGCCTGCGGATTCTCGGGGAGCGGCCAGGAGGCCATCTGGTCGGCGGTCAGCGCGTGGAGGCGGGCGACGAGGAGGGCGGCGTCGTCGGTGGTCTGCTGCTCGGCGGGAAGCAGACGGGCCGTGAGGGAGTCGCAGAGCGGCCCCAAGTCCTCCTCGCTTTCCGCATGTTCACGCTCTTTCCCGCTGCCGCCCGCTCCACCGTCCGCCCGGCCGTAGCCGACGGCGGTACGCAGGAGCCGCGCGAGGTCCGCCATGCCCGCGTCGATCTCGCGCGTGGCCGACTCGACCAGGCCGTCGGTGTACATCACGAGAAGGCTCTCCGCGGGCACCTCCAACTCGACGGTTTCGAACGGCGGTTCCGCCGCGCCCAGCGGCGGGTCCGGGACCTGGTCCGGGAAGTACACCGTGCCGTCGGGGTGGACCACGGCCGGTGGCGGATGCCCGGCGCGTGCGACGGCGCAGACGCCGGTGGTGGAGTCGTACAGCGCGTACAGGCAGGTGGCGTACGAGTCCTCCCCCAGGCCGCCGACGATCTCGTTGAGGTGGCTCATGATCTCGTCGGGAGGCAGTTCGAGGTGGGCCAGGGTGTGGACGGCGGTACGCAGCCGCCCCATGGTCGCCGCCTCGGACAGGCCGTGCCCCATCACGTCCCCGATGACGAGCGCGACCCGGCCGGCGGAGAGCGGGATGATGTCGTACCAGTCCCCGCCCACGTCCATCCCCTGCCCGGCGGGGAGGTAGCGGGCGGCGGCCGTGCACGCGGGCACCTCGGGCAGCCCGCGCGGGAGCAGGCCGCGCTGCAACTCTCGGGAGCGGTCGTACTCGGCGTCGTAGAGCCGGGCCCGTTCCAGCGCGTGCGCGAAGAGCGCGCTGATCGCCGTCAGGAGGGTGCGCTCCTCGCCGGTGAGCCGGCGCGGCCGGTCGAAGGCGATGACGCACACACCGAAGGTGTGCCCGGAGGCGGTCAACGGCAGAAACGCCCAGGCCGACTTGCCGGCCGCCGCGGGCCGGTCGGCCAGATCCGGGTAGCGCGCCGCGTACTTCTCCCTCGACGGGATGAACAGCGGTGCCCCGGTCCGGATCGCGTCCCAGAGCGGGTCGCGTGCCCTGCGCAGCTGGCCGTCGAGGGTTTCGAGGAAGCCGGGCGGGTATCCGACGGCCCCGACGTTGTACGCGCGGTCGCCCTCGATGGCCTGCACCACCAGACCGGTGGCGCCGAACGGCGGCAGCACCCGCCGTGCGACCGCGTCCACCACGTCCTGTGAGGTCGTCGCCGCGGCGAGCGCCTCGGTCAGCTCCGCGATCCGCGCGGCCCGCTCGGAATCGGCCCGAGCGGCGGCGGCCCGCTCGGCCTCGTGCCGCCGCCGCTCCGTGACGTCGGTGAAGTAGAGGATCACACCGTCGGGGACGGGAACGAACCGCAGGTGGTAGCCGCGCCCGGTGTCCGGCATCCACACGTCGAAGCCGACGGGGGCGTCCTCGGCGGCGGCCTCCCGGCAGCGGGCCTCCAGGTCGGGAACCTGCCGTACGGAGGACAGCTCCCACAGGACGCGGCCGAACAGCTCCTCCTCGGAGGAGCCCAGCATGCGCTCGGCCTCCAGGTTGACGAACGTGATCCGCCAGTGGTCGTCCACCGAGAGGAAGGCGTCGCTCATGTGCCGCAGGGCGCGGCTGAGGGCGTCGCGGGCGGAGCGGGACTCGTTGCTGTCCCACCCCATGCCGACCATCCTGAGCGGGTCGCCGTTCTCGTCGAGCACCACCTTGCCGCGCGCCTGCGTCCAGCCGTACGTACCGTCCAGGCGCCGCACCCGGTACTCGGCCTCGAACAGGCTCCGGTCCCGGATCGCCCGCTCGGCCGCGGCCAGCGTCCACGCCAGGTCGTCGGGGTGGACGATCTTCATCCAGCTCGCGATCACGGGCACGAAGTCGGCGGGTTCGGTGCCGTAGAGCGCCATGGCGTCCTCGTCCCAGTCCAGCGCGCCGGTCTGGATGTTCCAGTCCCACGAGCCGACCTGGACCTCTTTCAGCGCCTGCCGCAGCCGGCCGCCGCCGAACTCCTTCTGGGCCGGCGCGGCGGGCGGCGGCGCCTGACTCATCCGCTCCTCGGCCCAGGTGACCACGGCCCGCAGAAAGTCCCACTGCTCCTGGGCCGGCTCGCCCCGGTCGCCCATCAGCACGGTGAGCGCGCCAATCGTACGGTCCCCACTGGACACGGGCACGGACGCCAGCCCGGTCCCGGGCCACGCGACGACGGGGGGCAGGGCGGGGTCCCGCGACGGGGGCGGAGCGGGGTACGGGAAAGGCGGCGGGCGCTCGCTCCCCGCCGGGCCGGGGCCGGCTTCAAGGCCCACCCACACGCCACTCCCCTGCCGCACGGCGCGGGCCGGGGCCAACGGCCCGTCCTGGTCGACGATCTCCCAGGTCCGGCTGAGCGCGGGAGGCAGCCCGGTCGCCGACACCAGACGCAGCGCGGACATGGGCCCACGCAGATGCACCATTCCCCCCAGGCCGCCCAGCTCTCCGACGGCATGCTGGAGGGCCAGCCGGAACACTTCGCTCTCCGTGACGCCCTGTTCCACTGTGTCGAGCAAAGCCAACCGTACGTTCACCATGCAATCGTACATTTCCCCCATATCTGGCGGGCTTCCGCAAGCTCCACAGGCATGACAACGAAGGCGTGACAGCGCCTCGGGGCGAGCGCGAGGGCGCGTGAATCCCAGGCCGCCTACGACGTGCCGCTCACGGATACCCGCGGAGAGCCCATCCCGCATACCGTTCCGATTCCGGCGCTGCGCGCCTGCACCCAGCCCACGAACACGCTCGGCGCGAGCAGCTGGTCGTCCGCGCCCTGCCGCTGGTACTGCGAAGCCCATCGGAGAAGGCACGCGCCACCCGGCGACGATTCGCGGAACGGGGGCGCACGGCTGGAGGCTCTCACACTCCGTCCGGTCTGTCGGGGAGAGGTATCCGGCCGGGGCAGATCAGGGAGGAGCCCCGGCCGGCGTCGACGAGGGACGACGGCCGACCGGAGCGGTCGCACCCGCCCGCCGCTGTGCGACAGCGACGAGCGGGGGTCGGAGGCGTGGTTCCACGAGTACGAGCCCGAGACTGTCGGAGGGGTGCTCGGCCAGGGGCAGGAGGCGGCGCGCTGTACGGCATGGCGGGCAGGCGCGCATGGTTCGTCCGGGGCCGCTCGCCGAGTGGACGACTCCGACGACGATGAGCGTGTCGTGGGCGTGCCCGCAGTAGTCGCACAGAGGCGACGGGATCAGAGCGGCGGCCCGGACACTGTTCACTGGCGGGCCTCTCGCTCCGCTTTACGCAGCCGCGTGCCGACGGCGCAGGGCGAGGTGGCCGTGGCGCACGCAGTGCACTCTTCCGTGTGCTCCAGGACAGCGACGTACGCCGCCGAGTGGCCCCCGCCAGCTGCCCCTTCACATCGCTCGCGTCCAACGCGCAGCAACTCGCTCACGGCCGCCGGCGTGCACAACCGGTCGATCCGCTCCACAGGCACGGCCCAGTAGGGATCGACCGGCGCGGGCTCCGTACGGTCCACCCTCGGGATCGCGAGCCACCCGCCCCGGCCACGAGCCGCAGCCACCGGGGACCGCCACACCTCACACGTCCCGGGCGGCACCAACGCGTAGTACCAATGCCCCGGGTGACACACCACGGGGCCGTCGAGCACCTCGGCCAGCGCGCCGCTCACGACGTCCGGCACAGTGCTCCACACTGCGGCGTGGACCAGCTCCATGGGCATGCGGACGGCGTCGTAGATGATGCCGGTGCGGAAGATGGCCGGGCGCCCGGCCGCCCAGTCCTGCTCGGCGATGTCGGGATGTCGGGTGGTGGACACCAGCCATCGGGAGACGGCGTCGGTCCGGGCGTGGGTGGTGCTCACAGGTTTCTCCCTGTCGCTGACTACGACGAGTGCCAGGAGTAGCGTTTCCGATCTGGAGAACGGGAAGCGGCCCCCGTCGGCAGCCGTCGCGGCCGCGCTCGACCAGGCGCTCGACGCTCGTGGGGAGCTGATCGCGCTCGCCGACATCCGGCCCGGTCAGGATCCGCTGGCACAGGCCGATCTCCTCCGGCGAGGGCTCCACGAGACGCTCACCGCCGGGCCACTGACAGACGCCAGTCTGAACGAAGTCGAGTACACGGTGACCCGCCACGGAGGGCTACCCGGTACCGGTCTGAGACGGAGCTGCTCCCGGAACTGTTGGCCGACTTCGGCGACCTGCGAGTGATGATGGCCGCGCGCCAATCCGCTCCGGCCCGTAGGCGGCTGATGATCGCGGTGGCCCGCATGGCCGGCCTGATGGCACTCACCTTGCTGAAGATGGGAGACGAACGGTCGCGATCCTGGTGGCGTACGGGCCGTCAGGCAGCGGCAGAAGCGGACGACCGGGCGACTCTCAGCTGGATGTACGCGCAGGAGGCATACCAGCTTTATTACGGCGGAGACATGGAGGGCGCGGTCGAACTGGCCCGCCGTTCCCAGCAACTCGCCGGCGGCCTGCCGTGCGTAGGACCCGCGCTCGCCGCGCCGCTGGAAGCGCGGGCGCACGCACAGCTCGGCCAGTCCGCGGCGGCCTCCGAGGCTCTCGCGTCCGCCGAGGTCGCGCTGGAACGGCTGCCCGCCGAGGAGCGGCTCGGGTCGGCGTTCGGCTACTCGGAGAGCCGGCTGCGTTTCCACTCGGGGAACGCGCTGACACACCTTGGCGAGACGAGCCGGGCACGCGAGCAGCAAGCCCGAGCCCTCTACCTGTACCCGGCGTCCGACCACACAGACCGCTCCCTGATCCGTCTGGATCAAGCGATGTGCCTGGCCCTCGACGGCGATCCCGCCGCAGCTGCGTCGCACGCTACGGAGACCGTCGTGGATCTCTCACCGGAACACCGGTCCGCTCTGATCATCTTCCGCGCTCGCGACGTCGCCGCTAAGGTGCCCGAGACACGAGAGGTGCGGGTGCTGCGCGACGTGCTGGCGTTACCCGCCGGCGAGGGGGACAGCGGTGCAGATCAGCCCGGCGACCGAGGCAGACACTGAGACGATCTCCGAGATCCTTGGCGAGATCGAGGCGTACTACGGTGGCGCGGACACGCCTGGCGATCAGGCCGCGGTCCGTGCCGCGCTATACGGCGAGCGCCCAGCGGCTACCGTCCTTCTCGCGCGCGACGGGAATCGGATCCTCGGGATGGCGAGTTACACGTTCCTCTGGCCGGCGTGCGGAGCGGACACATCCCTGTACTTGAAGGAGCTGTACGTACGGGAAACCGTCCGGCGTCGCGGTGTTGCGCGTGCGTTCATGGTGGAACTGGAGGCGGTAGCGGCTGCGGCTGGGTGCTCGCGAATCGAGTGGACGGCCGACGCGGACAACCCGCCGGCCCTTCGCTTTTACGAGGCGCTCGGTGCCGAACCACGGGGTGGGAAGGTCTTCTACCGCCTCGAACGGTGAGCCGAGCAGTAGACCGGTGACGTCACGGCTCAGTTCCGGATACGACGAAGCGCCCCTCTCCGGCGCACCCGCTCACGCAGCAGAGCCCGGAATGAGAACAGCCCCAGGCCGGATACTTCCTGACCTGGGGCTGGGCGGTAGGCCGTGTGGGACTCGAACCCACAACCAACGGATTAAAAGTCCGCTGCTCTGCCAATTGAGCTAACGGCCCTCGGCACAACACCCACGAGCATAGCCCTCCGGGGACAGTGCGCCGATCGGGTATCCCCCCATGGGGTGTCACGCGCCCGCGAAGAGGCTGCGAGGGGACCGCGACGCGGGCGCGTGACGGACGGCGACGCGGGCGCCGCGGTCCCTGGAGGGGGTTACGACGCAGGGCCCGTGGTCCACCTGGTAGGTGGACCACGGGCCCTGATGAAGCGTCAGGTTCTCAGGTCCGCGGACCGTCAGCCGTTGCGCTTCCAGCGCGGCTTGTCGTCGCGGCGGCCGAAGGAGCCGGTGCCGGTGCCCGTGGAGCCGCCCCGGTGGTCGTCACGGCGGGTGGACGGGCGGTCGTGGCCGCCCGAGCGGAAGCCGCCCGAGGGACGGTCGTCGCGGCGGTCGCGGTTGAACGGACGGTCGCTGCCGCCACGGCGCTCGAAGGGGCGGGCGCCACGGTCGTCACGGCGCTCGCCACCGCGGTCGTCGCGGCGGTCGCGGTTGAAGCCGCCCCGCTCGCCACCGCGGTCGTCACGGCGCTGGAAACCACCGCGGTCACCGCCACGGTCGTCACGGCGCTGGAAGCCGCCACGGTCACCGCCGCGGTCGTTGTCCTTGCGGTCGTCCCGGCGGAAACCAGGACGGTCGTCGCGACGCTGGAAGCCACCACGGTCACCACCGCGGTCACCGCCACGGTCGCCACCGCCGTCACGCGGCGTGTAGCCACGCGCGCCGCCCCGGCCACTGCGCTCGCCGCGGTCGTCGCGACGGCCGTAGTTCCCGCGCTCGTCGCGGCTGTCCCTGCGCTCCTCGCGCTGCGCCGGTACGGCGGCGGCAGCAGCGGCAGCCGCCGCCTCCACCGCGCGCTCGGCCTCGGCGGCCACCTCGGCCACCGCCGCCTCCGGGTCGTCGCCCCGCTCGCGCGCCGCGCGGGCGACCAGGCGGTCGGCCTCTTCACGGAGCTCGGCGGCACGGCGCTGCGCGCGCTCCAGCTGCTTGGTCAGGTCGGCGGCCTCGCGCTCGGCCTGCTTGGCCGCGTTGTTCGCGGAGTCGGCCTGCACCTCGGTGAGCGAACGGGCGCCGGTGATCTCGGCGACCTCCGGGTCGAACGCACCGGCTCCACCGACCATGTGGCGCGTGGCGTCGACGCCCGCGTCCTCCATCAGCCGGAAGATCTGGCGACGCTGGTGCGGCAGCGCCAGCGAGACGACGACACCGGACTTGCCGGCCCGCGCCGTACGGCCCGAGCGGTGCAGGTAGTCCTTGTGGTCCCCGGCCGGGTCCACGTTCAGTACGAGGTCGATGCCGTCGACGTGGATACCGCGGGCGGCGACGTCGGTGGCGACCAGCGCGTTGACGTAACCGTCCTTGAAGTCGGCCAGCGTCCGGGTGCGCGCGCCCTGCGTCATACCGCCGTGCAGCGCGTCGGCCTTCACGCCCGAGTCGCGCAGCTGCTCGGCGATACGGTCGGCGCCCAGCTGCGTCCGTACGAAGATGATCGTGCGGCCCTTGCGGGCGGCGATCGCCGCGGTGACCGGGGCCTTGTCCTTGGGCTTCACGACGAGCACGTGGTGCGTCATGGTCGTGACGTTGCCCTGGGCGCTGTCGACCTCGTGGCTCACCGGGTTGGACAGGTAACGCTTGACCAGCGTGCTGATCTCGTTCTCCATGGTGGCGGAGAAGAGCATGCGCTGACCGCCGGAGGGCACCAGGTCGAGCAGCTCGGTGACCTCGGGCATGAAGCCCAGGTCGGACATCTGGTCGGCCTCGTCGAGGATCGCGATCTGGATCTGGTCCAGCGAGCAGGCGCCGCGGTTGATGATGTCGCGCAGCCGGCCCGGGGTGGCGACGAGGACGTCGACACCGCGCTCCAGGGCGTAGATCTGGTTGCCCATCGACGTACCGCCGCAGACGACCTTCATCTTCAGGCCGAGCACGTCGCCGTACGGCTGGAGGGCGTCCGCGACCTGCATCGCCAGCTCACGGGTCGGGGTGAGGATGACACCGCGGGGCTTCTTCTTCTCGGTGTGGCCGCCGGCCAGCGTGGCCAGCAGCGGGAGACCGAAGGAGAGGGTCTTGCCGGAGCCGGTACGGCCGCGGCCCAGGATGTCCTTGCCGGCCAGGGCGTCCGGGATGGTCGCGGCCTGGATCGGGAAGGGGGCGGTGACACCGTTCTGCGCGAGCTTGCGGACGATGCCGTCCGGCAGGCCCAGGTCGCCGAACGTGAGGCCGGGGGCCTCGTCGGCCTCGACCTCGGACTCGACGGTGTCCCCGGCCTCGGTGGCCGCTACGGCCTCCGCGCTCACCAGGGCCTCCACCGTTTCGATGGAGTCGTTCTCGGGCATGACGGCGTGGTCAGTGCTGGAAATGGACATGCGAAATGCGAAACCTTCCGGAGTCTCGGCACGCGCCCAAACTCCGTGAAATTCGCAAATCGACCGCCTCAATGCGGTCAGCCACGGCAAGGGAGAGTACGCGCCACGCGGCGCTCTTCTGTGTCGGCGCCGGGCGATGATCAAACGATCTACTACCATACGCACCTCCCCCGTCCAAGGCAAACCGCCCTCGCGATTCCGGTACGCCCGGGGCCCGGAACGGGGCACCGCACCGGTGTCAGCGCCGCCGCTCGCGTCCGCCCCGGCCGCCGCCCGCGTCGCCGCCGGTTACGCCGGCCCCAGCTGCGGTGACGCCTCCAGCTCCTTCCGCATGCCCATCCCGTCCGCCGGCACCATCCCGCTCGCCCGCACCTCCGAAGGCGGCGTCTCGGACGGCTGCGCGGACGGCTTCGTCGGCTCCGGTTCCGGCTCGGGCGTCGGGCTCTGGGCCGGTGGCGCGGTGGTGGGCAGCTGTACGGAGCGCGTGGGCTCGCTGGGCGGTTCGGGCTCACCGCGCGGCGGAGCCGGCCTGCCGGGCTGCGGACGCACCCCCGTCGAGGGCTCCGGCGAGGGCGTGGCCGACGAACTCACGCTCGGCGAGGCACCGTTGGCCCTTTCCTCGCCCTTGGCGTCCGGGTGGGCGTGTCCCGTACCGCCCCTGGCCGTACGGTCGTGCAACGCGTGCGGCTCCTCGGCGCTCGTACCCGTGCCGCCGTCGGGCCGGGCCCCGGCATCGGGGCTGTCCGCCGAACGCGAGGGCGCCGGCCGTTCTCCGTCGTCACCGACGCTCATGCAGCCCGCGGAGGCAGCGACCGCCAGGGACGTGGCGATCCAGACGGCGATACGACGGCCTGGGGCGGACAACTGGCGCACGAGTGGCACCTCCGGGGCGAGGGGGTCTCCCCGCCGACGGCGGGGGCGGAATCGCACTGCTCAACTTCCATTTCCCCGCCGGGGACACGCCCGGACCCGGCCCGTTCCCCGTCCGGCCCCTTCCGGCACGCTCCCCCGCGCCCGCCCGACGCCCGCCCACGGAACCAGGAGCGCGCCTCAGCCCGTCACGGCCCGCGCCAGTTCCGCGCCCAGGAACACCGCGCCCAGCCCGATCAGCACCGACGCCGTCACATTCACCGCCGCGAGCGCCCCCCGTCCGCGCTCGGCCAGCCGCAGCGTCTCGTACGAGAAGGTCGAATACGTCGTCAGCGCCCCGCACAGCCCCGTACCGAGCAGGGCGTACGTCCCCGAGGAGACCGCCGCCCCGGACAACGCGCCCAGCACCAGGCTGCCGGCCGCGTTCACCGTGAAAGTCCCCCACGGGAAGAGCGAGTCGTGCCGGGCCTGGACCGCACGGTCCGTCAGATACCGCAGCGGGGCGCCCACCGCCCCGCCCACGATCACCAGCAGCCAGTTCACCGGCCCGTCACCGCCCCTCGGCGTACCGCCGGGCGGCCCGCCAGCCGCCGGGTCACCGTCGCCGCGGCCCAGACCGCGCCCAGCGCCCCGACGGCCGTCCCGGCCAGATACCCGAGCGCGGTGCCCGTCTCGCCGCGCCGCAGCAGCTCCGAGATGTCCAGGGCGTACGTCGAGAAGGTCGTGAACCCGCCGAGCACGCCGACGCCGAGGAACGGCCGTACGAGCGGATGTACGGGCGGTTCCGCCCCGCTGACCAGCACCATCAGCACACCGATCAGCAGACAGCCCAGCGCGTTGACCCCGAGGGTGGTCCAGGGAAAGGCCCCCTCGGCCGTGGGCCACAGCAGGGACGCGCCGTACCGCGCCGAGGAGCCCGCCGCACCGCCCGCCGCGATGACGGCGAGCACCACCCATTTGTGCGCTCCGGCGGTCTCCGCGCGCTGGGCGGGCACCAGCAGATCGACATCCGGGTCGATCGCGTCGGCCGACGTCTCGGTCTCCGGTTCCGTTTCCGGTTCCGGCGAAGCACCGGAATCACCCGCACTCATCACGCGAACCATTCTCGCGCGCCCCGCGTCACCACTTGCGGACGCGCCCCCGGAAGGGCCCATGGAGCCGTGCCCCGGAACGGCTTGTGGATCTGCTGGACAATGGGCCTGTGCTGGAGATGACACGCGAGGCGTTCGAAGAGCTGGTGAGCCAGGCCCTGGATCAGGTCCCTCCGGAGCTGACACGGGTCATGGACAACGTGGCCGTCTTCGTGGAGGACGAACCCGACCCCTCCGACCCCGAACTGCTGGGGCTGTACGAGGGGACCCCGCTCACGGACCGCGGCGAGTGGTACGCCGGGGTCCTGCCCGACCGCATCTCGATCTACATGGGCCCGACGCTGCGCTACTGCGAAACCCCGGAGGACGTGGTGCACGAGGTCTCCGTGACCGTGGTCCACGAGATCGCGCACCACTTCGGCATCGGCGACGAGCGGCTGCACGAACTGGGCTGGGGCTGACACAAGGCCCCGAAAAGGGCCGGGAAACAAGCCAGGAAGGGGCCACGGAAGGACCGGGAAGCGGGCCAGGAGGCGCCGAGGGGCCGTGCCCGCCTGGCCCAGTCCAGGCATGGCGGCTCGCCGCGTTGGGCATAGGCGCCCAATGGCCCGTGAAGTACGCCGCTTCCCCGTCCACCCCTTACTCGCCCGTCTCCAGGGCCATGTCCGATCCCGCGGCGCCGCCCCCACCAGCACCCTCGTCAGCTCCCCGCACCCGTACACCCGCGCGCTCGGCCTGATCACCGTCGTCCTGTTCGGCGCCTGGCTCGGGCTGCTGGTCGTCGGCAGCGTGCGGACGCCGGTCGGCCCGATGGACACCCGGATGACCCTGCGGCCGTCCGTCACCGGCGGCACGAAGATCAATGTCTCGCCGCTGGGCGCGCTGGAGATGAACACGCACACCGCCCCGCTCCGCCTCGACGTGGACGTCGACCAGCTGGACCCGGTTCGCTCCCAGGCACTGGTCGAGCACCCCGAACGGCTCTCCGGCCTCCAGGGCGAGGTCACCCACGACGTCCGGGACGGCACCACGGAACTGGCCGTACGCTCCGTCGTCGCCGTCGTCTCCGGCGCGACCGCCCTCGGCCTCGCCGTCTACCGCCGGCCCCGCCGCGCCCTCGCCGCCGGCGGGCTCGCGCTCACGCTCCTGGCCGCCTCCGGCATCGGCGCGTACGCCACCTGGAACCCGAAGTCGGTCCTGGAGCCCAAGTTCTCCGGGCTGCTCTCCTCCGCCCCGCAGGTGGTCGGCAACGCCCGCTCGATCGTGACCGACTTCGACGTCTACCAGAAGGAACTGGCCCGGCTCGTCACCAATGTGACCAAGCTGTACGACGCGACCTCGACGCTCCCCACGTACCAGCCGGACCCCGCCACCCTCCGGGTCCTGCACGTCTCCGACATCCATCTCAACCCGGCGGCCTGGCACATCATCGCCTCGCTCGTGGAGCAGTACGGGATCGACGTCATCATCGATTCCGGCGACAGCATGGACCACGGCACCGCCGCCGAGAACACCTTCCTCGACCCGATCGCCGACCTCGGCGTCCCCTATGTATGGGTACGCGGCAATCACGACTCGGAGACCACCCAGCGGTACCTGCGGCGGATGAGGAATGTCCGGGTCCTGGACGACGGCCGGGCCGTCACCGTGGCCGGGCTGCGCGTGGCGGGCACGGGCGATCCCCAGTTCACGCCCGACCGCTCACTGGAGGCACAGGGCGATCCGGCCGAACGCATGGCGGGCATCCGGCTCGCCTCGGCCCTGCGCGACCAGGACGCGGCCGGCACCCCCGTGGACATCGCGGTCGCCCACAACCCGGTGGCGGCCCGGCAGACCGACGGCCTGGTCCCGCTCGCCCTGGCGGGCCATGTCCACCACCGCGGGACCGAGGTCCTGCCCTTCGGTACGCGGCTGAAGATCGAGGGCTCGACGGGCGGCGGCGGTCTGCGCGCCGTGCAGAACGACAAGCCGGAGAAGGTCCGCGCCTCCGTGCTCTATCTGGACCGGACGACCAGACGGCTCCAGGCATGGGACGAGATCACGCTGGGCGGCCTGGGCCTGACGACGGCCGAGGTCAGCCGGCACCTTCCCAAGGAGGCGGGCATCCCGGGGACCGGGCCGTCCCCGAGCGACTCCCCGGACGGCAGCACGAGCCCGGCCCCCACCGGACCGGATTCCACGCCCCCGCCGAACGTCCCCGCACCCTCCCCGTAAACCGTTTTGGCGATAGCTCCCCGCATCCCATATGCTTCTCACGTCCCCGACGCGCTGCAAAGCGCCCAGGTGGGCCCTTAGCCCTCATCGTCTAGTGGCCCAGGACGCCGCCCTTTCAAGGCGGTAGCACGGGTTCGAATCCCGTTGGGGGCACGCAACACTGTGTGCGAGACTTGTTCTCGCACATTGCTTGGTCCTGTGGAGCAGTTTGGAGTGCTCGCCACCCTGTCAAGGTGGAGGCCGCGGGTTCAAATCCCGTCAGGACCGCTTGCAGCCGTCAGGTTGCGTGGCTGGGTAGCTCAGTTGGTACGAGCGATCGCCTGAAAAGCGATAGGTCGCCGGTTCGATCCCGGCCCCAGCCACCACAGCCCGCAAGGGCAGAAGCCCCCCACCGAGATTCTCGGCAGGGGGCTTTCTCATGTGCCCGCTTCGGTACGGCTCTCCTCTTCCGGTACGTCGTGTGTGTCGCGCACATCACGTCCGCCGCCGCTCTCGCCGCCGCCCTCGCGACCGCTTCCGCTTCCGCGTACCCAGCGCAGCAGCGTGACCGACGCCGCCACCAGCGCCACCCCACCCAGCAGCGCCCAGTCCGGCACGGCCCCGCCGACCCCGCGCGCCCACTGCTCGACCTGGAACGAATCGTCGACCGAGAGCAGCCCCGGCAGAGCCGTCGTCCCGTCGAAGACGAGGAAGAGCACACCCAGGACGATGAAGAAGAGGCCCGACAGCAGCGAGGTCGTGTGGAGTTCGAAACGGCCGAGCCGGAAGGCCCGGCCCCGCAGCCACCGCCGCCTCCCGAGCCCGAACCGCTCCCAGAACAGGGCCAGTACGAACAGCGGCACGGCCATGCCGAGCGCGTACACCGCGAGCAGCAGTCCGCCGTAGAGCGGACTGCCGCTCAGCGCCGCCACCGTCAGCACGCTGCCGAGGATCGGACCCGCGCAGAATCCCGCGAGCCCGTAGACCAGGCCGAGCGCGTACACGGACAGCGCGGTCGTCGGCCGGATCCGGCCGGACAGTTCGGCGATCCGTCGCGGCGCGAAGCCCATGCCGAGAATCTGCGCGAGGCCGAGTACGACGATCAGCCAGCCGCCGAGGGCGACCAGCAGATCGCGGTGCCCGTAGAAGAGCCGCCCGGCGAAGGAGCCGGCCGCGCCCATCGGGACGAGGGTGGTCGCCAGGCCCAGATAGAAGATGCCGGTCCGGGCGAGGAGGCGGCCGGCCGAGTCGATGGAGTAGGCGAAGAACGCGGGCAGCAGCAGGGCGCTGCACGGGCTGAGCAGGGCGAGCAGTCCGCCGAGCAGCGCGACCGGATAGCCGATGTCCGTCACTCGTCGCCCCCGTCGCCCTGGGCGGCCCCGTCGCCGGTGACGCCGCCCTCGCGCCGGGCACCCTTGTCCCCCTTGGTGCCCTTGTCCCCCTTGGTGCTCTCATCCCCCTTGGTGCCCTTGTCCCCCTTGGCGTCCCGGCCCGCCGCGGCCTTCGCCGACTCGATGGCCCGGGTGAAGGTCTCCATCGGCTGGGCGCCCGCGATGGGGCGGCCGTTGACGAGGAAGGACGGGGTGGACGTGGCGCCGAGCCCGTACGCCTCCTCCTGGTCCTTCCGTACGGCCGCCGAGGCCTGCTCCCCGTCCCGGTCGCTCCGGAACCGGCCGAGGTCCTTCACCCCGGCCTCCCGGGCGAGGGCTTCGAGCCGGTCCGCCCCGAAGCCCTTCTCCTTGGACCCGTCGGCATACGCGGCCGAGTGGAACTCCCAGAAACGGCCCTGCCGTCCGGCCGCCCAGGCGGCGCGCGCGGCGGCCTCCGACTCCTTGCCGAAGATCGGGTAGTTGCGCCACTCGATCCGGAGGGTGCCGTTGTCGACGTACTTCTCGATCAGTTCCGGTTCGCTGTCGCGGGCGAACTTCCCGCAGTAGCCGCACTTGAAGTCGGCGTACTCGATCATGACGACCGGCGCGTCCGCGCGACCGACGGCCAGCGGGTCCCCGGCCTCGCGCCGGGCCAGCCCGGCCAGTTCGGGATAGACGCCTTCCTCGGATCCGACGGAGACCTCGGTGGCGGGACGGTCCGCCGAGGACGTGTCCGGCTTGGTGGCGGTGTACGAGACGAGTCCGAGCAGCGCGGCCGCGACGACGACACCGGCGCCGATCGCGATCGCACGCCCTGAAGGTCGTGAGGGGTGGGAGGAGCCGGAAGGGCGAGGGGTGTTGGCAGGCATGGGTGCGCGATTCTCCAGAACAAAGGGAGCAAAAGGGGCGGATCGGGGAGAGTTGTCCGGTCCCTATACGCGCAGTACGGAGAGATCAACAGGCGAAGGCGCGGCGAGCGGAGGCGATCCGCGCGTGGGGGCGACAGCGAGAACGACCTGCGCGTCGCCCCATGTCCCGGAAACGCCACGGAGATCGTGCAGGCCGGGCAGCAGTTCATGAACGGAACCGCCCCGCGAGGGGGTGACGGGCCGGATCCCCCCGTCGCCCTCGCCACTCCCGCACCCGGGGGCCTGGCCGTGCCCGGCACCGACGGCGACCTCGACCCCGGCGGGCACGGACCGCGCGCCCGCCACGGCCGGCGAGTGGAAACAGAAGAGCAGGGAGAGGAGCACCCCGAGCAGCAAAGCGCCGGCCCCGACGAAACGGCGGCTGCCGACGTGGGTCATGGGGCTGGGCCTCTCGGGGTCCGGGGTCCGGGATCTGGGGTGCGGGTCCGGCTCCGGGGCCGGGGGTACGTGCCTGGAATCGTAAGGGTTCCAGGCTCCGATCAGGCAATACGCACCGCCCGGCCCGCAGCCCGGCGGGCAGACGCCCCCGCCGGACGGCGGCACCGCCCCGTGAAACGGGTTCGCCGCCCGAGGCGAAATGGGTTCGCCACTCCAGAGCCGCGGGTGAGATCCTGGTTTCGGTATGTCTACTTCCTTCGCCGACCTCCAGACCCTGCTGGCCGACGTCTCGCTGCGCGACGCGCAGCGGCTCGGCCGCCGTCTCGAAGGCGCACGGCGCATCCGTAAACCCGACGCGCGGCAGGCCGTGCTGGACGAGATCGCCGGTGAGGCCGAGAAGGCCGCCGAGCGGACGCAGCGGCGGCGCGGGCGGGTGCCCAAGGTCTCGTACCCCGAGCAACTGCCCGTCAGCCAGAAGAAGGACACGATCCTGGAGGCGATACGCGACCACCAGGTCGTGATCGTCGCGGGCGAGACCGGGTCCGGCAAGACGACGCAGATCCCGAAGATCTGTCTGGAGCTGGGGCGCGGCGTCCGCGGGATGATCGGGCACACGCAGCCCCGCAGGATCGCCGCCCGTACCGTCGCCGAGCGGGTCGCGGAGGAACTGGACACGCCCCTGGGCGAGGCGGTCGGCTGGAAGGTCCGGTTCACCGACCAGGTGAACCAGGACGCGACCTTCGTGAAGCTGATGACGGACGGCATCCTGCTCGCCGAGATCCAGACGGACCGCGAACTGCTCGCGTACGACACGATCATCATCGACGAGGCCCACGAGCGAAGCCTCAACATCGACTTCCTGCTCGGCTACCTCGCCCAGCTGCTCCCCAGACGACCGGACCTCAAGGTCGTGGTCACCTCGGCGACCATCGACCCGGAGCGCTTCGCCCGGCACTTCGGCCGCTTCGCCTCGGTAGGCGCCACCGCGGGCGCCACCACAGGTACGGATGACGGCGAGCGCACCGCCCCCATCGTGGAGGTCTCGGGGCGCACGTATCCGGTGGACGTCCGCTACCGCCCGCTCCTGGAGGAGGACGGCGAGGAGGGCGACCGCGACCAGATCACCGCGATCTCCGACGCCGTGGACGAACTCCAGTCGGAGGGCCCCGGTGACATCCTCGTCTTCCTCTCCGGCGAGCGGGAGATCCGCGACACCGCCGACGCCCTGGAGAAGCGGGGGCTCCGGGGCACCGAGGTGCTGCCGCTCTACGCCCGGCTCTCGCACGCCGAGCAGCACCGCGTCTTCCAGCGCCACAGTGGCCGGCGGATCGTTCTGGCGACGAATGTCGCCGAGACCTCGCTGACCGTCCCGGGCATCAAGTACGTCATCGACCCGGGCACCGCCCGTATCTCCCGCTACAGCCACCGCACCAAGGTCCAGCGCCTGCCGATCGAGCCGATCTCGCAGGCCAGCGCCAATCAGCGCAAGGGCCGTTGCGGCCGGACGTCCGACGGCATCTGCGTACGGCTGTACTCCGAGGACGACTTCGAGTCCCGCCCGGAGTTCACGGACGCCGAGATCCTCCGTACGAATCTGGCGTCCGTCATCCTGCAGATGACCGCGGCCGGCCTCGGCGACATCGAGAAGTTCCCCTTCATCGACCCGCCGGACCACCGCAACATCCGTGACGGTGTGCAACTGCTCCAGGAACTGGGCGCGTTCGACGCCGAACAGAAGACCCCCGGGGACGCGAACACCCAGCAGACGACCGCCCGCGGCGGGAAGAAGGGCCAGCGGCTCACGCCCCTCGGCCGCAAGCTCTCCCAGCTCCCCGTGGATCCGCGCCTGGCGCGCATGGTCATCGAGGCCGACCGCAACGGCTGCGTACGGGAAGTGATGGTGATCGCCGCCGCGCTCTCCATCCAGGACCCGCGCGAACGCCCCGCCGAGAAGCAGGCCCAGGCGGACCAGCAGCATGCCCGTTTCAAGGACGAGACGTCGGACTTCCTGGCGTTCATCAATCTCTGGCGGTACGTCAGGGAGCAGCAGAAGACGCTGTCGTCCTCCGCCTTCCGCCGGATGTGCAAGTCGGAGTATCTGAACTTCCTGCGGATCCGGGAATGGCAGGACATCTACTCCCAGCTCCGTACGGTCGCCAAGCAGATGGGCATCCATCTCAACGAGGAGGACGCGGCGGATCAGGCCGTCCACGTGTCCCTCCTCGCCGGTTTGCTTTCGCACATTGGCATGAAGGATGTGAAGGACGGCGCGAAGAACGAGTATCTGGGGGCGCGCAGCGCGAAGTTCGCGGTGTTCCCGGGCTCGGCGCTGTTCAAGAAGCCGCCGCGCTTCGTCATGTCCGCCGAACTGGTGGAGACCTCCCGGCTCTGGGCGCGCGTCAACGCGAAGATCGAGCCCGAGTGGATCGAGCCGCTCGCCGGCCACCTCCTGAAGCGCACCTACAGCGAGCCGCACTGGGAGAAGGACATGGCGGCCGTGATGGCGTACGAGAAGGTGACGCTGTACGGCGTGCCGATCGTCGCCCACCGGAAGGTCAACTTCGGGCGGATCGACCCCGAGGCGTCCCGCGAGCTGTTCATCCGCAACGCGCTGGTCGAGGGCGACTGGCGTACGCACCACCAGTTCTTCCACGACAACCGCAAACTGCTCGGCGAGGTCGAGGAGTTGGAGCACCGCGCCCGGCGCCGCGACATCCTGGTGGACGACGAGACGCTGTACGACTTCTACGACCAGCGGGTGCCGGAGAACGTGGTCTCCGGGGCGCACTTCGACTCCTGGTGGAAGGCCAAGCGCCGGGACGAGCCCGAACTGCTCGACTTCGAGCGGTCGATGCTGATCAACGAGAAGGCCGGGTCCGTCACCAAGGACGACTATCCGGACTCCTGGCGGCAGGGGCAGCTGAAGTTCCGGGTGACGTACCAGTTCGAGCCGGGTACGGACGCGGACGGCGTGACCGTGCACGTACCGCTCCAGGTGCTCAACCAGGTCACCTCCGAGGGCTTCGACTGGCAGATCCCGGGCCTGCGCGAGGATGTGGTCATGGAGCTGATCCGCTCCCTGCCCAAGCCGGTCCGCCGGCACTACGTCCCCGCGCCGAACTACGCCAAGGCGTTCCTGGAGCGCGCCGTGCCTCTTCAGGAGGCGCTGCCGGTCACCCTGGCGCGCGAGCTCCAGCGGATGGTCGGAGTGCCGGTCACGGGCGACGACTTCGACCTGTCCCGGATGCCCGATCACCTCCGGATCACGTTCCGGATCGTGGACGAACGGCGCCGCAAGATCGCCGAGGACAAGGATCTGGACGCGCTGAAGCTGAAGCTGCGTCCCAAGGCCCGTCAGGCGCTCTCCCAGGCCGCCGCGGCCACCGCCGAGCGTGCGGGCGGGGAGGCGATCGAACGTACGGGCCTGACGGACTGGACTGTCGGCACGCTCTCCCGCGTCTTCGAGACCCGCCGGGCGGGCCAGCCGGTCAAGGCGTACCCGGCGCTGGTCGACCGGGGCGAGAGCGTGGCCGTACGGCTCTTCGACACGGAGGCCGAGCAGCGGCAGGCGATGTGGGCCGGAACACGTCGGCTGATCCTGCTGAACATCCCGGTCAACCCGGCCAAGTTCGCCTCGGACAAGCTCACCAACCAGCACAAGCTGGCGCTGTCCCGTAATCCGCACGGCTCGATCCAGGCGCTCTTCGACGACTGCGCGACGGCCGCCGCCGACAAGCTGATCGCGGACCACGGGGGTCCGGCCTGGGACGAGGAATCGTTCCGGAAGCTGTACGAGAAGGTCCGCGCCGATCTGGTCGACGCGACCGTACGGACCATCGACCAGGTGCAGCAGATCCTGGCCGCCTGGCAGGCCTGTGAGCGCCGTCTGAAGGCCACGAACAGCCTGACCCTGGTGAACAACGTCCAGGACGTCAGGAGCCAGCTGGCGGCCCTCGTACCGGCCGGCTTCGTCACCCGCACCGGCCTGCGCCGGCTGCCGGACCTGATGCGCTATCTCGTCGCCGTGGACCGGCGGTTGCAGCAGATGCCGACGGCCGTGCAGCGTGACACCACGCGGATGGAGAAGGTCCACGAGATGCAGGACGAGTACGCCTGGCTGCTCGAACAGCTGCCGCAGGGCCGCCCGGTCCCGCAGCAGGTCCTGGACATCCGCTGGATGATCGAGGAACTGCGGGTGAGCTACTTCGCGCACGCGCTGGGCACGGCCCGGCCCGTCTCGGACAAGCGCATCATGAAGGCCATCGACGCGGCGGCGCCGTAGGGCGCGTCCGCCCGCCCGGCCCGGCTCCGGCCCGGTCCCGGCTCAGTTCGACCGCACCCTCTGAGCTGCTGTACAGTCTGTTTCCGCGGCCGAGAAAAACAAGGCCGCGAAACCTGGTCCTGTGGAGCAGTTTGGAGTGCTCGCCACCCTGTCAAGGTGGAGGCCGCGGGTTCAAATCCCGTCAGGACCGCAGTAAAGCCGGAGCCCGTATCCCCTCGGATGCGGGCTCTTTCGCTGCCGTCACCAGCCCGCGACGGCCGCCCGTCATCCGGGTCCTGTCCGGCCGGCGATCGCAGCCGTGATCCCCGGTTCGCAGTAGACGCGCGTACGGAACAGACCCCATTGCATACGGCAAGTACCGTCGACGGCGCGGTAACGCGGCAGTAATGGCACGCCCAAATCCGTGGGACCAGGCCTTCTTCACCTTGACGGCGCCACCGGGCGGGGGTACTTAAACATCAGGGCCCTACGCGTCATCGCATCCCAGGGGCCGCACCGGGGGTGGTGTGCGTGACGACATCGACGACGAAGCACGAGACCGGCGCTCTCCTGCGCGCCCATCTGGGCGCCGCATCCCGCCTGGCGGCCGCGTCCGGCCGACCGCACCGCACCGGGTACTGCCCGATCTGCCATCGCCTCCAGCGGCTCGCCATGGAGCCCTCGCCGGACGAAGACGGCCTGTACGACGACGAGTTACCCGGCAGCCGGTAGGCCCCGGCCCGGCACTCCGTGCCGCGCATCGCGCTCCACATCGCGCACCACGCCCCACACCCGGCCCGGCGGCCGGCGATCACAGGCTGTCCGGTCATGATCCATTAGGCGTTACATCCATCCTTGGCAAGAGCCGCGCCGTGTGACGGGCATCACCGAACGAGTTTCCAGAATGGGGTCGCTTACACCCTTCCTACAACAGACCAATTTAATATGTGCAATTGCACCCTCTTTTCGGGCCCTGCGAAACCACCCGCAACACCCTCCCCATACCTACTCAGCAGGGGCAAGACACCACCGCCACAGCGCACAAAAAAGACCGCACTGGACCCGGCGGAGTCCAGTGCGGCCGACGACTTACCCGTGTTGCGAGGGCATGGGCCCTGTTGGGGCAGGAGCCCGTCGTGTTGAGCTATGGGTTGGGAACAACCGAGTTGGGGGAACTGGTAGTGCCCTGTAGCGGGCCCCGAAGAGCCCTAGTTGGGGGTTTCAGGCCTCGCTGCGCTGCTGCGGAATACCCGCAAGCAGTGCGCGGACCTCTGCCTCGCGATACCGGCGATGCCCACCGAGCGTGCGGATGGACGTGAGCTTGCCGGCCTTTGCCCAGCGAGTGACCGTCTTCGGGTCCACGCGGAACATGGTGGCAACCTCAGCCGGAGTCAGCAGCGCCTCGGCTTCAGGGGTGCGAGCGGTCATGAGCGGCCTCCTCGGGAGAACCGAACAATCTCGGTTCTTTCCTCTAAATTCTGCACCTTGACCCACGTTGCCCGAAATGGCAGACGCAGGCCGAGTCGGTTATAGGACGAACGGCTTGTCCTCGGCACTACAACTACACCATCCGTCCAGCCACGTCGGCCAAACCGATGGAATTGCCCTCTGAGGTGTTCATCAGTGGCGGAAGCCGATGGACCATGCCATAGCGGACAGTCACGTCACAGATACGATCAGTCACAGAGTGATCAGGAGTCACGGGACCCCCATATAGAGTGCAATGCTGAGCGTTCCGCCCACACTTGGGCGGAAGGAACCCTCCCCGGACTCCTTGTCCTATTTTGACACGAGGGTGGGTGATGGGCGCAAGAGCCCCGTTAGTGCGGTCCGTCACGCTTGAGACAAAGGCCCGGATCGGGACCTACGCCCCGGCGCCCGCTTCGCGTGCACTCCGTGCCCGTTCCACGTCCACCACCCCCCGAAGCGGGGTCCGAACGGGCACGGACCCGACCGGTGGCAGTGAGTCACCCGAGTCACCGCCGGTGCCCCTGGCTGCTTCTCAGCGTACGGGCTCAGTTGGCGAACTGCCGGTCCCTGACCGCCCGCCACCGCTCCATGAGCCGTCCGTAGGCCGCTCCGGCGCCCTCGTCGTCCCCGTCCCGCAGCGCCGTGATCGCGGCCGCCACATCGGCCGCCGAGCGGTCCTCGGCCAGCTGGGCGCCGGGCAGGGCGTGCACGAGACCGCCGTAGTCCAGTTCGACGAGGGAGCGCGGGTGGAACTCCTCCAGCCACCGCCCCACATCCACCAGGCCGTCGATCAACGGCCCGTCGTCCACCGTGTCCCGCAGGGTCTTCAAAGCGCGAGCGAGCCGCCGACGGGCCTCCACCATCGGGGTCCGGTAGCGCATCAGCGGCGCCTCGGGCCCGTCGGCTCCCACCGGGCCGGTCCCGCCCGCCTCGGCCCCTCCCGCTTCATACAGCCGCTCGTCGTCCGAGAAGAGCACGAACCAGCGCACCGGGACCTGCCACACCGCCGTCCTGATCCAGGGCCGCGCGTCCGGGTTGCGCTCCCGCCAGCGCTCGTAGTCCACGGCCGCCTGCCCGCGCACCACCGGCGGCAGCACCGCGTCCAGCAGCGGCAGCGGCAGCAGGTCGCCCAGTTCCTCCAGGGCCAGCCAGCCGCGCAGCCGGGTCCGCCACGGACAGACGCACACGACGCCGTCCACCTCGACGACAAAGGCGTCCCCGCTCTCGTGCACCGGTACGGGGATCGGCGGGGTGGGCAGCAAGTCGGCCAGGGAGCGCCGTAGTTCGTCCTGTGCGGTCGGCGTACGGTCCCGCGTGGCGTATCGGCGCCAGTGCCCCCTCTCGGGCTCCGGGAAGGCCGCCAATGGCTCGTAGACCCGCAGGTAGGACGAGTAAGGGACGAGGAGGGAAGTCACCGCCGGCATGCGGCGCATCGTCCCATGCCCGTACTCCTCCAGGGGGTGATCCTCAGTACTGAGGCTGATCCACGCCCCCGTAGGACTTACCCTCTTGCTTGTCCCGGAACCGTTCCCTCCCCCACCCCTGGAGGGACAATTCCGGGCCTTCCCCACCGCCGCTTCGTACTTGGGAGTCACCACCGTGACCGATGTGACCGACGGCGTCCTGCACACCCTGTTCCGTACGGAGCAGGGGGGTCATGAGCAAGTCGTGCTCTGCCAGGACCGTGACAGCGGCCTCAAGGCCGTCATCGCCCTCCACTCGACCGCCCTGGGCCCCGGCCTCGGCGGCACCCGCTTCTATCCGTACGCGTCCGACGAGGAGGCCGTCGCCGACGCGCTGAACCTCTCGCGGGGCATGTCGTACAAGAACGCCCTGGCCGGACTCGACCACGGCGGCGGCAAGGCCGTGATCATCGGGGACCCCGAACAGATCAAGACCGAGGAACTGCTGCTGGCCTACGGCCGCTTCGTCGCCTCGCTCGGCGGCCGGTACGTCACCGCCTGCGATGTCGGCACCTATGTCGCGGACATGGACGTCGTGGCGCGCGAGTGCCGGTGGACCACCGGGCGGTCCCCCGAGAACGGCGGCGCGGGCGACTCGTCGGTGCTGACCGCCTTCGGGGTCTTCCAGGGCATGCGGGCCAGCGCCCAGCACCAGTGGGGCGACCCGTCGCTGCACGGCCGTACGGTCGGTGTCGCGGGCGTCGGCAAGGTCGGCCGCCATCTCGTGGACCACCTGCTCCAGGACGGCGCGAACGTCGTGATCACGGATGTACGGGACGAGTCGGTACGGGCGATCACCGACCGGTATCCACAGGTCGCCGCCGTCGCCGACAGCGAGAGACTGATCCGCACCGAGGGCCTGGACATCTACGCCCCGTGCGCGCTCGGCGGCGCGCTGGACGACACGACCGTTCCCGTCCTCACCGCCTCGGTGGTGTGCGGGGCGGCCAACAACCAGCTCGCCCACCCGGGCGTCGAGAAGGACCTCGCGGACCGCGGGATCCTCTACGCGCCCGACTATGTGGTGAACGCCGGCGGGGTGATCCAGGTCGCCGACGAACTGCACGGTTTCGACTTCGAGCGGTGCCGCGCGAAGGCCGCGAAGATCTTCGACACGACGTTCGCAATATTCGCACGTGCGAAGGAAGACGGGATTCCGCCGGCCGCCGCTGCCGACCGGATCGCCGAGCACAGGATGGCCGAAGCTCGCCGTCCCTGACCCTGCGCGGAGCCCCGGAAGGCTCCGAAAGAGAGCCCGGAGACGGCCGGGAGACGGTCCCGAGCCGGGGGCGAGAGTGCCGGATGCGTGCCGGAGGGCGGCTCCGGACGGCCCGGACGGGCCGGATCGGCCCCGGGGACGCGCCGGAGGCGGGCGGGGCGGCATCCGGGAGACGAGACTCACGCCGGTCGGCGGGTCGTCCCGCCAAGAAGAGGTTAAAATCGCAGCTGACCAGCGAGGACAGGGCGCCTCGTTGGCCCTGCACCGGGGCGCGTCATGCGGGCGGCGTACCGTATGGCCGCGGAAGCAGGTACCGTTGAAGCCCTACGGACGGGTCTCTCCGCGGAGAGCTCGTTCTGATTCATGAACGCGTGTCAAGACTCTGGGGCCGTCGAGCCCCGTCACCGAGGGGGTCGAGCCATGGGGCGCGGCCGGGCCAAGGCCAAGCAGACAAAGGTCGCCCGCCAGCTGAAGTACAACAGCGGCGGGACTGACCTGTCGCGTCTGGCCAACGAGCTGGGCGCGTCGACCTCGAACCAACCGCCGAACAGCGAACCGTTCGAGGACGACGACGACGAGGAAGACGACCCGTACGCACAGTACGCGGATCGTTACAACGACGACGAGGACGAGGGCGACGAGTCCGGATCCTCGGCGCGGCGCCGCGGCGCTTGACGTCCATATCGTCGCTGACACCTCGCGCAGTACCTCACTGACCCGGGTCAGGACTTCCAGTCCTGAACCCGGGTTCTGTGCTGCCCGCGGTCGGTGTGCCGGTGTCCGGCCCGCCCGTGGGTGACCTGATTCCCTCAGGTCACCCACTGCCGATCGATTCGAACCGGATCCGCTCGCATGCGATCGGGTCAACTTCTCGTAGGCGATCGGATCAGCTCGAATAGTCACCGGTCAGCGTCGCGCCCGTGGTGTGGTCGCCCCGTTCGGTGATCTCGCCGGCGACCCAGGAGTCCACGCCCCGGTCCGCCAGCGTGGTGAGCGCCGCGTCGACGGACTCCGCCGGGACGACGGCCATCATGCCGACGCCCATGTTCAGCGTCTTCTCCAGCTCCAGCCGCTCCACCCGGCCGGCCGCGCCGACGACGTCGAAGACCGCGCCGGGCGTCCAGGTCGAGCGGTCCACCGTGGCGTGCAGCCCGTCCGGGATCACCCGGGCCAGGTTTGCGGCCAGACCGCCGCCGGTGATGTGACTGAACGCGTGCACCTCGGTGGTCCTGGTCAGCGCCAGGCAGTCCAGCGAGTAGATCTTGGTGGGCTCCAGCAGTTCCTCGCCCAGGGTGCGGCCGAACTCCGCGACCTCGCGGTCCAGCGTCCAGCCGGCCCGGTCGAAGACCACATGCCGGACGAGTGAGTACCCGTTCGAGTGAAGACCGGAGGACGCCATGGCGATCACCGCGTCACCCGTACGGATACGATCCGCGCCGAGCAGCCGGTCCGCCTCGACCACGCCCGTACCGGCTCCGGCGACATCGAAGTCGTCCTCGCCCAGCAGTCCGGGGTGCTCGGCGGTCTCGCCGCCGACCAGGGCGCAGCCGGCCAGCACACAGCCCTCGGCGATGCCCTTGACGATGGCGGCGACCCGCTCGGGGTGGACCTTGCCGACGCAGATGTAGTCGGTCATGAAGAGCGGCTCGGCGCCGCAGACGACCAGGTCGTCGACGACCATGCCGACGAGGTCGTGGCCGATCGTGTCGTACACGCCCATCTTGCGCGCGAGGTCGACCTTCGTACCGACACCGTCGGTGGCGGAGGCCAGGAGCGGGCGCTCGTAGCGCTTGAGGGCGGAGGCGTCGAAGAGGCCGGCGAAGCCGCCGAGGCCGCCGAGGACCTCGGGGCGACGGGTCTTCTTCACCCATTCCTTCATCAGCTCGACCGCGCGGTCACCGGCTTCGATGTCGACGCCCGCGGCGGCATAGCTGGCACCTGTAGTCGTTTCGGACATGGCGGGGTACTTCCTGTCGGCATTTCGGTCAGTATTCGGTCGCCGTTCATCGGCATCCGGTCATCAGACGTCATTGGCGGTCTGATGACCGGTGCTCCGCCGTCGAACGGGCTGGTGCGGGCCTTGCGGGCCCGTTGCGAGCCGCAACGGGCCTCGCGAGCCGTTACGGGCGCCGGAGCGCGTCGGTGGCCGCCGAGGCCGGGCCCGCTGCCAGCTCGGTCTCCAGCAGCTGCTTGCCGAGCAGCTCGGGATCGGGAAGATCCATCGGGTACACGCCGTCGAAGCAGGCACGGCAGAGGTTCGGCTTGGCGATGGTGGTCGCCTCGATCATCCCGTCGATGGAGATGTACGAGAGCGAATCGGCGCCCATGGAGAGGCCGATCTCCTCGACCGTCATGCCGTTGGCGATCAGCTCGGCGCGGGTGGCGAAATCGATGCCGAAGAAGCACGGCCACTTCACCGGCGGCGACGAGATCCGTACGTGGACCTCGGCGGCGCCCGCCTCACGGAGCATCTTGACCAGGGCACGCTGCGTGTTGCCGCGGACGATCGAGTCGTCCACGACCACCAGGCGCTTGCCCCGGATGACCTCCTTGAGCGGATTCAGCTTCAGCCGGATACCCAGCTGGCGGATCGTCTGGGACGGCTGGATGAAGGTCCGGCCGACATAGGCGTTCTTGACCAGGCCCGAGCCGTACGGAATGCCGCTGGCCTCCGCGTACCCGATCGCGGCGGGGGTGCCGGACTCGGGAGTGGCGATGACCAGGTCGGCCTCGGCCGGTGCTTCCTCGGCGAGCTTCCGGCCCATTTCGACCCGGGACAGGTAGACGTTCCGCCCGGCGATGTCCGTGTCGGGACGGGCCAGGTAGACGTACTCGAAAACACAGCCCTTGGGCTTCGCTTCCGCGAATCGCTGCGTACGGAGACCGTTCTCGTCGATGGCGATCAGCTCACCGGGCTCGATCTCACGGACGTACGCGGCGCCGCAGATGTCGAGAGCGGCGCTCTCGGAGGCGACCACCCAGCCGCGCTCCAGCCTGCCGAGGACCAGCGGGCGGATGCCCTGCGGGTCGCGGGCGGCGTAGAGCGTGTGCTCGTCCATGTAGACGAGCGAGAAGGCGCCCTTCACATCGGGAAGGATCCTGACGGCGGCTTCCTCAAGGGTGAGGGGCTTGCCGTCGTCGTCCGTCTGACCGGCCAGAAGAGCCGTGATCAGATCGGTGTCGTTGGTCGCGGCGACCTGCGTGGACCGGCCGTTCTCCTTGGGGAGGTCGGCGACCATCTCGGCGAGCCGGCCCGTATTGACCAGATTTCCGTTGTGGCCGAGCGCTATGGAGCCGTGGGCCGTGGCCCGGAAGGTCGGCTGCGCGTTCTCCCACACCGAGGCTCCGGTGGTGGAGTAGCGGGCATGACCCACCGCGATATGGCCCTGGAGAGAGCCGAGCGACGTTTCGTCGAAGACCTGTGAGACCAGCCCCATATCCTTGAAAACCAGGATCTGGGACCCGTTACTCACTGCGATGCCCGCGGACTCCTGTCCACGGTGCTGCAGGGCATACAGTCCGAAATAGGTGAGCTTGGCGACCTCTTCACCCGGAGCCCAGACCCCGAAGACGCCGCAAGCGTCCTGAGGGCCCTTCTCGCCGGGAAGCAGGTCGTGGTTGAGTCGTCCATCACCACGAGGCACGCCACCGAGTGTAGGCGAGATCGACCACTGGTCCGAATTGGGGATACGCACCGGCCGCTTCGACCGCGTCGCCCGGATCTCCCGCCGACGGCGCACGGGCCTCCCGCGAACCTCGCGCGGGAGGCCCTTACGAAGGCGTCGCCACAGGGGCTCCGCTACTTCCCCGAAGGGGCCGCGGCGGCGCTCAGGCCCTGGCCGTCGGCGGCCTTGAGAGTGAGCGTCCGGTGGTGCAGCTCATATGTGACCTTGCCCTCCAGCACCTTCTGGACCTGGCGTTCCACGGTCATCTCCGGCCCCGGGCAGAGCTTGCGGGTGGAGGTGACGCGGCCGAAGGTGACGGTGGACCCGGAGATCTTGGCGGGGGCGCTGAAGGAGTTGCAGCCGAGGTTGCCCTTCACGGAACCCTCCGTGGTGGCCTTGTCGCTCCCCTTGCCGGTCTCCTTGCCGGCCACCTTCTCGTCCTTACTGAACGTGAAGCGCGCCTTGCCGTCGGTGCCCTTGGGCAGCGCGGTGGCGGTGGAGTCCTCGGTCAGCGCGTCGACGGTCCACTCGGTGCCGGTGAGGGGCGCGGGCGCCTCGGAGGTCAGGGCGATCGCGTCGCCGTCGGCGGTGGTGAGCGTGAGCCGTTTGTCCGCGAGCTTCGCCTTGAGCTTTCCGGAGAACGCGCCGCTCAGAGCCTTCTCGAAGCTCTGAAGATCCTTCGCGCAACCCATTTCCGTGGTGCTCTTTTCGCCGACGGTGATGGTGTCGCCGTCGACGGTGACCTTCGCGCCCAGGGAGTTGCAGCCCGTGCGCGCGCTGGCCTGGCCCTTGGAGTCGATCTCCACGCTGGCTCCGGTGGGCGCGGCGGTCTTCTTGCCGCCGACGGTGACGCTGTCCACGTGCCAGCGGACATCGGTGAGAGGCAGTTCGCCCTTCACCTTTCCCGAGCCCGAGTCCGCGCCTGCGGCGCCTCCGGTTCCGGACTCCGTACCGCAGGCAGCCAGCGTGAGCAGTGCGACGGTAGTGACGGAAGTGACTTTGGTGATGAGGGTGATCCGCTGCTTCGGCATGTCCATGAGACGAGGCGGGGGAGGCTCCGGTTCCGTCTCTGTTCCGTCGTCCGCGGACTGTCACCCCGTGGTCATCGCCTGACCGTCAGCTCATGAGCGGAAGCAGCCCGGAGAGATCCGCGCGTTCCCCACTGGCGCTGACCTGCGCCGAGTCGGTCGCCTCGGGCCAGGTCGTACGGCCGGTGGCGAGCCGGATCCAGGTGAGCGGGTCGGTCTCCACGACATTGGGCGGGGTGCCACGCGTATGACGGGGACCTGCCACGCACTGCACCACGGCGTACGGCGGGATCCGCACCTCGGTCGACGCCCCGGGCGCCTTCACCGCGAGGGCGTCGGCGAGCAGCCGCGTACAGGCGGCCAGCGCCTGCCGGTCGTACGGAACGCTCAGCCCGGCCGCCCGGTTCAGGTCGTCGGTGTGGACGACCAGCTCGACGGTCCGGGTGACGAGGTAGTCCCCCAGCCGCATCACCCCGATCCGCGCCCCGAGCAGCCGGTCGTCGGACGCCCCGGGCAGGAACCCGGCGACGCGGTCGGCGGTGCGGTCGAAGAGTTCGGCGGGCGGGAGGGACGCGGCGAGAGCCGTGACGTCCTCGGCGATGGCTCCGGCGTGCGCGCCGGTCGCGAACGGCCAGTCCGGCAGAGCGATCACGTGACCCGCTGAAGGCGCCGCGGAGGGCACGGCGGGCTCGGGCGCTTCCAGGTACCGGTTCACGGACTCGACGGCCATGGCCAGATGCGCGGCCAGCTCGCGTACGGTCCAGTCGCCCAGCCCGGTGGGCAGGGCGAGTTGCTCGGGGGTCAGCCGGCCGACGGCCTCGCGTACGTTCCCGAACTGGGCCAGGACGGCGGAGCGGGTCTTGGCGGAGTCGTAGCTGCGGAGACGCTTCTTGGCCGGTGGCATGGCGGGAGCCTACGCGGGGTGACAGGGTGGGCGCGGTCACCCCGTCACCTGTGGTCAGCGGCCCAGATCCCCGAAGTCCATGGCCCTGGGCCCTTCTTGGCCGAGCCCGTCCCGCTCGGCCCGTTCCTCCCGCTCGGCCTCCCCCGCCTCGGGGCCGCTCTCGAAGCTCTCGCCGCCCGCCGGGACGCCGATGCCCTGCCAGCGGAACGGAATTCCCCGGGCCACATTCAGGTCCGGGTTGTCCATCAGCTGGAAATGCACGTGCGGTTCGCTGGAGTTGCCGGAATTCCCGCAGCGGGCCAGCTGCTGCCCCGCGCTCACCCGCTCTCCCGCGCGGACCGCGAGGGAGCCGCGCTGGAGGTGGGCGTACATCGCGTACGTACCGTCCCCGAGGTCGAGCACCAGGTGGTTCCCCACGATCCAGCGGGCCCCGCCCAGTTCGCGTACGAAGGCTTCGGCGATCAGCAGGTAGAGGAGGGACAGCAGGGAGTTCCGGCTGAGGTGGTCACGCTGCCGGTCGGAGGCGTGGACCACGGTGGCGTCGGCCACCGCGAGCAGCGGTTCGCCGTAAGCCGGAAAGGCACGGCTGCGGCGGACGACCGGCCACAGCCAGGAGAAGGACGGGCGGGCGCCGGGCCTCGGCTCGGCCACGATGTCGATGGCGTAGGCCTGGCCGTATCCGTACGTGCCATGGCTGGGCACCTTGTCGGCCGGGCTGTTCAGGGCGGACCAGCGGCCGGTGACGGGCGCGGCCACCTCGACCGCGGGCGGCCGCGGGCCCCCTTCCTCGGCGCGCGTCCTGCGGCTCAGGACGAGGCCGAGGGTGAGGGCGGCGACCGCGGGCACCCATATCAGCCACCAGTTGAAGGGCAGGCCGCCGGCGACCGCGTCCACGATCACCAGTGCGACGAAGACCGCCCAGCACAGGCGGTAGAGAATCATGATCAGTTTGCGGGCGGGCATCGGTTCGTGTTCCCCCTCGGTTGTGACAACGGCGTTGGTCGCGCAGGCAGTTGACGCGGTGGTCAGGGCCGGGCGGCCGAGAGCATCACCAGCAGCGGTACGACCCGGGGCCCCGGGATCTCGTACCGGCCCCGGCCGGCCGTGTGCAGCCAGCCCGCGCCGGTCAGTTGGCGCAGATGGTGGTAGATCTGGCCGGTCGTACCGATCTCGTCCAGCTCGGCCAGTTCGGCGGCGGTGCGGCGGCCGTCGAGGATCTCGCGCAGCAGCCGGAGCCGTACCGCGTGCCCCAGCGCCGCGAAGGACTCGGCGGAGAGCGACCAGTCGGCGTCGAGGAGGGCGTCGGTGAGCGTCCCGTACTGCCACTCGTACCGCTCCTCCGTCGGCAGCCGCACCGCGCCGGTGAAGAGCACTCCGCCGCTGGGCGATCCGGTCCGCTCCAGCTCCTTCTTCAGCCGCTGGAGCGCCCAGAAGTCGCCCACGTCCAGGCGCTCGGCGCCCCGGACCCGGCTCTCCTCGCCGGTTTCACCGCGTACGCCCTCCAGGGCCGCGAGCCTGCGCTCCAGCTCGGCCACGCGCTCCTCCAGCTCCATCCACGTCCTCCACATCTTCAATTTACGTAATTACGTAATTCTTGGCAAGGGGGCGACCAGGCCGACGGATCAGCGGACACACGACTGAGCCCCTGTCCGGCATACACCGGACAGGGGCTCGGGAGTGACGTGTTCCGCTACGCGAGCAGCGCCGGGATCGTCGCCTCGTGGGCGTCCTTCAGCTCGCTCAGCGCGATGCTGAACTCGCCCTGGATCTCGATCTCTTCGCCGTCCACGACACCGACCCGGGTCGCGGGCAGCCCGCGCGCACCGCACATGTCGGTGAAGCGGAGCTCCTCGCTGCGCGGTACGGCGACGACCGCGCGGCCCGCCGACTCGCTGAACAGGAAGGTGAAGGCGTCGAGTCCGTCGGGGACGACCAGCCGGGCGCCGTTCCCGCCGCGCAGGCAGGACTCGGTGACGGCCTGGATCAGACCGCCGTCGCTCAGGTCGTGCGCCGCGTCGATCATGCCGTCGCGGGACGCCGAGATCAGGATCTCGCCGAGCAGCTTCTCCCGGTCCAGGTCCACGGCCGGCGGCAGCCCGCCGAGGTGGTCGTGCACCACCTGCGACCAGGCCGAGCCGCCGAACTCCTCGCGGGTATCCCCGAGCAGGTAGAGGAGCTGGCCCTCGTCCTTGAAGGCGATCGGCGTACGGCGGTTGACGTCGTCGATCACACCGAGCACGGCCACGACCGGCGTCGGGTGGATCGCCGTGTCACCGGTCTGGTTGTAGAGCGAGACATTGCCGCCGGTCACCGGGGTGCCCAGCTGGAGGCAGCCGTCCGCCAGACCGCGCGTGGCCTCGGCGAACTGCCACATGACGCCCGGGTCCTCGGGCGAACCGAAGTTCAGGCAGTCGGAGATCGCGAGCGGCCTGGCGCCGGAGGCGGCGACGTTTCGGTACGCCTCCGCCAGCGCGAGCTGCGCGCCGGTGTACGGGTCGAGCTTCGCGTACCGGCCGTTGCCGTCCGTCGCCATCGCCACGCCCAGGTTCGACTCCTCGTCGATCCGGACCATGCCGGCGTCCTCGGGCTGCGCGAGCACGGTGTTGCCCTGCACGAACCGGTCGTACTGGTCGGTGACCCACGCCTTGGACGCCTGGTTCGGCGACGCGACCAGCTTCAGGACCTGCTCACGCAGCTCCGTCGCGTTCGCCGGGCGGGCCAGCTTGTTCGCGTCGTCGGCCTGGAGCGCGTCCTGCCAGTCGGGGCGCGCGAAGGGGCGCTCGTACACCGGACCGTCATGGGCGACGGAACGCGGCGGTACGTCGACGATCTGCTCGCCGTGCCAGAAGATCTCCAGCCGCTCGCCCTCGGTCACCTCACCGATGACGGTGGCGATGACGTCCCACTTCTCGCAGATCTCCATGAAGCGGTCGACCTTGTCCGGCTCGACCACGGCGCACATGCGCTCCTGCGACTCGCTCATGAGGATTTCCTCGGGCGAGAGGGTGGCGTCACGCAGCGGTACGGTGTCCAGCTCGACCCGCATGCCGCCGGAGCCGGCGCTCGCCAGCTCGGACGTCGCGCAGGACAGACCGGCGCCGCCGAGGTCCTGGATACCGGCGACGAGCTTCTCGGCGAAGATCTCCAGGGTGCACTCGATGAGGAGCTTCTCCTGGAACGGGTCGCCGACCTGGACGGCGGGCCGCTTGGCCGGGCCTGTCGACTCGAAGGTCTCGGAGGCCAGCACGGAGACCCCGCCGATGCCGTCGCCACCGGTGCGGGCGCCGTAGAGGATCACCTTGTTGCCGGTGCCGGACGCCTTCGCGAGGTGGATGTCCTCGTGCTTCATCACGCCGATACAGCCGGCGTTGACCAGCGGGTTGCCCTGGTAGCAGGCGTCGAAGACGACCTCGCCGCCGATGTTCGGCAGGCCGAGGCAGTTGCCGTAACCGCCGATGCCCGCGACCACACCGGGCAGCACCCGCTTGGTGTCGGGGTGGTCGGCCGCGCCGAAGCGCAGCGGGTCCACGACGGCGACCGGGCGGGCACCCATGGCGAGGATGTCGCGGACGATGCCGCCGACGCCGGTGGCCGCGCCCTGGTAGGGCTCGATGTACGAGGGGTGGTTGTGGGACTCGACCTTGAAGGTGACCGCGTAGCCCTGGCCGACGTCCACGACGCCCGCGTTCTCACCGATGCCGACGAGCATGGCGTCGCTGGCGGGGGCCTTCTCGCCGAACTGCTTCAGGTGCACCTTGCTGCTCTTGTACGAGCAGTGCTCGGACCACATGACGGAGTACATGGCCAGCTCGGCGCCCGTGGGGCGGCGCTCCAGGATCTCGCGGATCCGGGCGTACTCGTCCTCCTTGAGGCCGAGTTCCTTCCAGGGCTGATCGGCGTCGGGCGTCCCGCCCGCGTGCTTGACCGTGTCGAGGGTCTTGATGGTCATCAGGCGCTTACCAGCTTCTTCAGGATCGAGGTGAAGAATCCGAGGCCGTCGGTACGGCCCGTACCGATCAGCGGCTCCACGGCGTGCTCGGGATGCGGCATCAGGCCGACGACATTGCCCGCCGCGTTGGTGACGCCGGCGATGTCGCGCAGCGAACCGTTGGGGTTGCCGTCCAGATAACGGAAGGCGACCCGGCCCTCGGCCTCCAGCTCGTCGAGCGTGCGCTCGTCGGCGACGTACCGGCCGTCGATGTTCTTGAGGGGTACGGAGATTTCCTGGCCCGCCGAATAATCGGCGGTCCACGCGGTGTCCGCGCTCTCCACCCGCAGTTTCTGATCGCGGCAGATGAAGTGCAGATGGTTGTTCCGCAGCATCGCGCCGGGCAGCAGATGCGACTCGGTGAGGATCTGGAAGCCGTTGCAGATACCGAGGACCGGCATACCGGCCTTCGCCTGCTCGATGATCGTTTCCATCACCGGCGAGAAGCGCGAGATGGCGCCGGCCCGCAGATAGTCGCCATAACTGAAACCGCCGGCCAGGACGACCGCGTCGACCTGCTTGAGGTCTTTGTCACGGTGCCAGAGCTGTACGGGCTCGGCTCCGGCGATCCGGGCGGCCCGCAGGCTGTCCCGGTCGTCGAGCGTGCCGGGGAAGGTGACGACTCCGATACGAGAGGTCACTTCGGCTCCTCGACCTTCACGACGAAGTCCTCGATCACGGTATTGGCGAGGAAGGTTTCCGCCATCTCATGGATGCGCGCGAGGGCGGCGTCGTCGACCGGCCCCGCCACTTCGAGCTCGAAGCGCTTTCCCTGGCGGACGTCGGCGATCCCCTCGAAGCCCAGACGGGGCAGTGCGCGCTGCACCGCCTGTCCCTGCGGGTCGAGGATCTCCGGCTTGAGCATGACGTCGACTACGACGCGTGCCACTGGCACTCCCGGTGGTGTGGTGCGGCTGGTTCTAGCTGCTGCGTTGGCTGCGTTCTCCAGGGAATCCCCCAGACCCCCCGAGCTTCCCTCAGCGTACCCGCCGGGAAAATCTACGCGGATAGATGCGTACGGGGGTGAGACGGGGACGAGCCGGGAGGCTCGGCGGAGAGCGGGGCGGACCGCGCGGCGGAAGGTTTGTGCGGGGCGCACGCGGGGCGGATTCGATGGAGATCACGCGGCGTTTTCGCTCCCGGCACAAGAACCTGACACAAGGCCTGACACAAGACCAGACGCAAGAGCGGGCACAAGGGCAGGCACAAGGCCGCGGACAAGGCAGGAAAAATCGCGGGCAAAAATCACGCATCTCATTGCCCCGGGACACGCTGATGCAATTGGCTGGGCTTCACAATGCGACGTCTGCCGCTGTACAAAGGAATACAGAAGAAAGAATCATTGCCCCATAACAGCCGGAAGGCCGGTATCACCGCACGTCAGCCGTGTTTCCCGCACGAGTCGGACGCAGCCGGGTACCGCAAGAAAGGACCGATCTCCGTGGCGCAGCGTGTAGTGGTCACACTCTCCGACGACATCGACGGCGGAGAAGCAGCGGAAACGGTCATGTTCGGCCTGGACGGGAAGTCGTACGAGATCGACCTCAATCCAGCCAATGCAAAGAAACTACGCAAGGCGCTGGCACCGTTCGTAGCAGCCGGTCGAAAGCAGACAAACGCCAGAAAGTACGGCAAGTTGCGCACGACCTACCGGCACACCTCCCTCGCCCCCGATCCGGCGGCCGTCCGCGCCTGGGCGCTCTCCCACAAGATGGAGGTGCCGGCTCGCGGCCGGATCCCCAAGCGGGTCTACGAGGCGTTCCGCGAAGCCAGTTGAGCGACGTCGTCACGCACCGAGTTGCGAACCACCCCTATTGATCGGCTAGAGTCTGGAGCACGCCGAGGGGCAAGGCCGAAAGGCCCGAACCTCACGGAGCGTGCGGGTGTAGTTCAGTAGTAGAACGCCCCCTTTCCAAGGGGGAGGCGCAGTGTGCAATTCCTGTCACCCGCTCCGCATCGCTCTCCAATCCACTTCGGTGGATGAGTTCACTCCGGTGGATCAGGTAGAGTGATGGCCGCACCGAATACTTGGTGCGCTGCGGACGTAGCTCAGTTGGTAGAGCGCAACCTTGCCAAGGTTGAGGTCGCCAGTTCGAACCTGGTCGTCCGCTCAGAAGCGAAGGCCCCGATCAATTGATCGGGGCCTTCGTCGTGTCCGGTTCTCGACACCGCAACAGCGGGAACGACGCATCCAGGACGCACAGTGGGCACAGCAGGAACAGCGGTCATAACGGGGGGAGATGCGCGATGTCCGGGCTGACAGGCTGGTGGCACCACAAGAGCAAGCCGCTCAAGGTCGAGCTGTACACCCGCTGGTCGTTCCACTTCTTCACGCTCGTAGAGATCGCGGGGGTCGGCCTCGCGGCGGTCGGTGCCAAGGCGGGGCCCACGGCCGGCTGGCTGATCCTGCTGGTGGGCGCACATGCCGGGCTGTGCGGGGTACTCCAGTCCAGGGCTCTGGACTGGCGCCTCGGCCTGCGTGAGCAGCCCGTACGGCTGATGCTGGCCGTGACCGCGCTGTCCACGGCGAGCCTCCTCCTGGTCGTCGCCCTGCGCGCCGGCGGCCTGATCCGGGAGAACGTGCCCTCCGCGTATCTGCTGATCGGCTTCGCGGGCTTCGGCCTGGGGGCGGCTGCTCTGGCGATGCGCAAGGCCGCGCACATGACGTACGCCGTGCTGGGCACGACGATGGCCACGGCCACCGTCAGCCTGCTGCTCGGGCTGCCGGGAAACAAGGCCCTCGGCAATGCCGTCGGAGTCCTTGTGACGAGCACGATCCTGGTCTTCACCTACGTCTTCTCGGCCTGGCTGCTCAACGCCGTATGGGACCTGGACAAGGCCCGCGCCCTCCAGTCGCGGCTCGCGGTCGCGGAGGAGCGGCTGCGTTTCGGGCGCGATCTGCACGACGTGATGGGCCGCAACCTCGCGGTGATCGCGCTGAAGAGCGAGCTGGCGGTCCAGCTCGCGGAGCGCGGCAGGCCGGAGGCCATGGCCCAGATGACCGAGGTGCAGCGGATCGCGCGGGAGTCGCAGCGGGAGGTACGGGAGGTCGTGCGCGGCTACCGGGAAGCGGATCTGCACACCGAACTGGAAGGAGCCCGGGGAGTGTTGGCCGCTGCGGGCATCTACTGCCGGATCGAGGGGGACGGCGGCGGCGGCCTTTCGGCCGGGGTTCAGTCGGTGCTGGGATGGGTGGTGCGCGAGGCGACGACGAACGTGCTGCGGCACGGGGACGCGAAGCGGTGCACGGTACGGCTGACGGAGTCCGTGGGACGCGAGGAAGCGGAGGGGCGGGAAGTGCTGCTCGTCATCGAGAACGACGGCCTGCCGGCCATGAGGGCGGAATCCGGGAGAACGGAATCGGGGAGGACGGAATCCGAGGTGGGTGCGGGCGTGAGTGCTGAGGCTGGGACTGGGAGGGGGGATGACGTGGGGACAGACGTGAGCGCGGGTGCTGCCGAGCCGGCCCGGAAGGGATCCGGTCTCGTCGGTCTGCGGGAACGGCTGGCCGCGCTCGGCGGCACGCTGGACGCGGGGCGCACGGACGGAGACCGCTTCCGGGTGACGGCGCGGGTGCCGCTGCCCGCACCGGGGCCCGGCGGCTCTCCGGCGGGGGAGGGGGTCGCGGCATGACCTCCGTACCTGGTCCCGGACCCATCCCGACCCCTGGACACGCTCACGCTCTCACTTCTGCCTCCGTTCCTTTCCCCGCTACTGCTTCTGCTCCTGCTTCTGTTCCTGCTCCTGCTCCTGCTCCTGCTGCCCAATCCGCCCCCGTACGGGTCCTGTTGGCCGACGACGAGCATCTGATCCGGGGCGCGTTCGCGGCGCTGCTCTCGCTTGAGGACGATCTCCTGGTGGTCGCCGAGGCGGCCTCGGGACCCGAGGCGCTGGCGATGGCGCGGGCCCACCAACCCGATGTGGCCGTACTGGATCTCCAGATGCCGGGAGCGGACGGTGTGAAAGTCGCCACATCGATCCGTACCGAACTGCCCGGCTGCCGGACGATGATCGTGACGAGCCACGGCCGGCCCGGCCATCTGAAGCGGGCGCTGGCAGCGGGCGTCCGGGCGTTCGTGCCCAAGACCGTCAGCGCGCGGCAGCTCGCCGAGATCATCCGTACCGTGCACGCCGGGAACCGTTTCGTGGACCCGGACTTGGCCGCCGACGCGATCTCCGCCGGCGACTCGCCGCTGACCGCGCGGGAGGCCGAGGTCCTGGAGCTGGCGGCCGACGGTGCGCCGATCGCGGAGATCGCCGAGCGCGCCTCGCTGTCGCCGGGGACCGTACGGAACTACCTGTCGTCCGCCGCGACCAAACTGGGGGCGGAGAACCGGCATGCGGCAGTGCGTCTCGCACGGGAGCGAGGTTGGGTATAGTTGGCCTCGCGCCACGGCGCATGCGGACGTAGCTCAGTTGGTAGAGCGCAACCTTGCCAAGGTTGAGGTCGCCAGTTCGAACCTGGTCGTCCGCTCAGAAAAGGAAGCCCCCGGTCGATCGCCGAATTCGACCGGGGGCTTTTTCGTGTCTCGGTGGGGCCAGTGTCTCGGTGGGGCGAGTGTCTCGGTGGGGAGATCCGCCCGTGCGAAATCCGCTTACCGCCAGCTGGTTCCGGTGAGGACTTCGTACGCCTCCAGGTACTTCGCCCTGGTCGCGTCGACGATCTCCTGCGGCAGCGCGGGCGGCGGCTGCTCGCTCTTCCTGTCCCAGCCGGACGCCGGGGAGGTCAGCCAGTCCCGTACGTACTGCTTGTCGTACGACGGCTGCGCGTGACCAGGCTCCCAGGTGGCGGCCGGCCAGAAACGCGAGGAGTCGGGGGTCAGCACCTCGTCGGCGATCACCAACTGCTCGCCGTCGAAGCCGAATTCGAACTTGGTGTCGGCGAGGACGATCCCCCGGTCACGGGCGACATCACGGGCCCGGCTGTAGACATCGAGGGTCGTCCGGCGCAGCCGGGCGGCGGTCTCCGCGCCGACCTGGCGGGCGACTTCCTCGTACGTCACGTTCTCGTCGTGATCGCCGACGGCCGCCTTCGTGGCAGGGGTGAAGATCGGGCCGGGCAGCTCGGAGCCGTCCATGAGCCCCTCGGGGAGCGCGAGTCCGCAGACGGTGCGGGACTGCTCGTACTCCAGGAGCCCCGAGCCGGTGAGATAGCCACGGGCGACGCACTCCACCGGGACCATGCGCAGGGACTTGCAGACGAGTGTGCGGCCGGCCCAGTCGGCGGGGGCGCCGGCCGGGACGTCGGTGGAGATCACATGGTTGGGTACGAGGTCCGCGAGCCGCTCGAACCACCAGATCGAGAGCTGGGTGAGGACCCGGCCCTTGTCGGGGATTTCGGTCGGCAGCACCCAGTCGTACGCGGAGATACGGTCGCTGGCGACCATCACGAGGTCGCCCGCCTCGTCGCGGTACAGATCGCGCACCTTGCCGGTGTGGATGTGCACCAGACCCGGGACCTGTAGGGGCTCGGGCTTTTCTACGAATCCGGACACGGTTCCTCCCGGGGTTCTGTCCGATCTGAGAGATCGCCTCGATTCTCCCGTATGCCGGAAGCCCCAGCTCGCAGGGGGCGCTCGCGCCCTCGCGTCAGTCCCGTTTGCAGATCCGGTCCAGGAGATTGGCGGTCGCGCGCTGGATACGGGCGTCGATATGGCCGGGGCGGTCCAGAGCCGGCGACCAGGCGAAGGTCCCGGAGGCGAAGACGAGTGCGCCGGAGGGGGCCCGGTAGAGCGAGGTCTCCTGATGGCGCCGGGCGTTCTCGCTGTCGCGGTACGGGGAGTGCGCGAGCAGGACCCGTTCCTGGTTCTCGGGGAGTGCGGTGCGCGGGAAGTAACGGTCGGCCTCGCCCGCGACCAGCCCCTCGATCTCGTCGCCCTCGGACGCGCCGGTGGCTTCCCAGAGCCAGTGATCGGCGTTCCGTACGACAAGGGGGTACGGCTCCGGGACGCGGCCCGCGTACTGGATGCCGAGCAACTGCTGTTCGGGCCTGTCCACTTCACGCCAGAGCGCGGAACGCCCTGGGCCGCGCCGCTTGCGGCAGGTGAGGAGGCGGTCGGGGACGCCGGAGGCCGAGGGGCCCAGCTCCACCTGCCAGTACATCGTGTTGGCAGAGAGGAAGACCAGCGAGGTGCCCTGGTCGCGCGCCAGCTCGACGGTGCGGCGCATGGGGACGGACCAGTACTCGTCGTGGCCGGGGAAGATCAGGCCCCGGTAACGGGTGGGGTCGATGCGGCCCGCGTGCAGATCGCGGCTGTCGGCATAGGCGAGGTCGTAGCCGTAACGCTCGGCCCAGCGGATGAAGTCGTAGGCGTGGCCGACATGGAGGGGCAGGCCCGCGCCCGCGTACGGACGGTCGAAGGAGACGGTGGTCGCGGCGTCCCGCTCACCGAGGAGCCGGCCCTGCTCGTCCCAGGCGTGGTAGAGGCTGGCACCCGTGCGGCCGTCCTCGGGATAGAGGTTGTAGGCCTGCCAGGTGATGTCGGGGAGCAGCAGGAGCAGGTCGGCGCGGCGATCGTCGCGGACGGTGAAGGGGATGTGGGAACGGTGGCCGTCGAGGGTGGTGAGGACGGCTACGTAGGCGCCGGGCGCCCAGTGCGACGGGATCTGGAGCCGCCAGGAGAGCCACCAGTGGTGGCAGGAGAGGGAACGGTCTGCGGTGAGGGGCGGGGGCTGGACGATGCCGGAGAGCCGAGGGCTGGTGGTTATCTTGAAGGCCCCGTCGCCGCCGTAATGGCCGATCCGGTAGATGTCCACGGAGAACTGCTGGGGCGGGTCGACGGTCACATGGAAGTCGATCGCCTCTTCGGGCGCGACGGCGCCCGCGGACGCGAATCCCTTGATCTGACGGTGTACGTCGTCGGCGGTACGGGTACCACCGCTGTCCAGATCCGGGGCGGCGTACCAGGGCACGACCTGCCCCGTGTCGTCGAAGTAGTTCTCGCTGCCGCGCAGCCAGGGCAGCGGCCCCTGCCCGAAGGGATCACTGACCGCGTGGGCGAGAGCGCCCGATTCCCATCGCCGGATCCGGTCCGCCCCCATGGTGCGCCCCTCCTCCGAGCCCCCGCGCCTGTTGGTGGCACGGTCGTGGATATATGCGTCGATACGAGCGCCGACGCGCCGGTGTTGCGACCGTTTGACCGACCGGGGATACGGCCGGCATCGCGGTCGACTCTCAGCGTGTGCCCCCAGCACATCACATAACGCACGCATCCCGTCACCGTTCGTCGCGAATTGACGTTAACGGAGCGGGCTCCTCCGGATGCGGGATGTGGTATGGGGCAGAGAAGCGTGCCGGGGAGCGCGGGGTGTACGGAGGGGCGCAGCTAAAGCAGAGGGGGGAGCATCCGGCGCCGAGAGGGGGCGCGGAGGGCGGGGCTGCCGGACGTGCCCCCCCCCGGCGGGGCGGGCGGCGGGGCCGGGGGGGGGGGGGGGGGGGGGGGGGGGGGGGGGGGGGGGGGGGGGGGGGGGGGAAGTTATCCC
>NZ_JBIUTF010000013.1:0-64459 GCF_044741745.1 Streptomyces sp. NPDC088116
GCGGGCGGGGCGGGCCCCCCCCCCGGGGTCCTGGCCGCCGTCCGCGGGGGGGCCCACGCCGGCGCCCCCGGGGGGGGGGGGGGCTGGGGGGGGGGGGGGGGGGGGGCCCCCCCCCCGGGGGGGGGCACCCCGGCGCGTGTGTCACAGGTAGCGCTGGAACCAGAGGGTGAGCAGGCTGACGGCGCCGGTGCCGATGCCGTAGCAGGCACCGCGCAGCATGTGGCCGGCGGCCGCCCGGCGGTGTCGTGCAGCCCGTCGAACGAGTTGCTTCAGCCGGGTGACGGCCTCGTCCGGGAGGGGCTGGGGGATATGGTGCATGGAGATGTTCCTCTTCTCGGGGTGCGTCGTGCAGGGAGCCCTTCCGGTCGGTGGCCTCGGAACCGACGGCCGGAGCAGGGCTCCTTTGCTGTTTTGTAGGGGCGGGTCAGCGGTGGCGTGTGGTGAACCGGTGGAGCTGGTCGGCCAGACGCCGGTCGGGCCGGCGGACGATAGCGGGTGCCGGGCTGATCTTCCTGGAGGCCAGCCGGTCGACTTCGCCTTCCAGGCCGCCGGTGGGCGCGGATGCGCCGGACCCGTGGCGCCGGACGTAGCGGGCCACCGCCTCCAGGCCGCCGATGAACTCTTCGTCCAGCGGGTCCCAGTGATCCGGATACGGGGTCTGCGGGGTGGTCGCCTGCTGATACCAGTGCCAGGCCTCTCGGAGTTCCTGGAGATGGCGGTGGTGCAGGTGCAGGCAGTAGGCGGCTGCACGGCTTTCCGCTCCGGCCGCGAACTGCCACCAGAACTGGGCTGACTGCGGATGTCCCGTCAGATACAGCAGGCAGGCGAAGACCATCGCGCCGTTGGCATCCATCGGCTCCAGGGTCAGCAGGTCATCGGTATCCGGGTCTTCGACGACCTTGGCCATGTGCACGGCGGCGTCCGGCGCGTTGATCGCCCAGCGTGAGACCACGCCCAGCATGTGGCCGGCCTGTGTCGCCCGCTCGATCTCCGGTGGTGACGAGACCCGGGCCGCGTCGGCCGCGAGCCGGCACAGCGCGCCCGCGACGTCGAACGTGCGGGGGTCGGAGGTGGGGACGGATGCTCGGGCCAGGAGGTCGTCGATGGTCGAGGTCACTGGTCCTCTCCCCTGTTGCCGTCCGGGCCGTCGTGCTGGGTGAACAGCTCCGTGAAATGCTCCTTGGCCTTGCGGAGGTGATGGTCGACCGTCCGTTCGTGCAGCCCCATCAGTCCCGCGATCCGCCGTACCGGATAGTCCAGCACGCAGCGCAGCACGAGGACGTCGAACTGGCGGGGCTCCAGTTCCGCGAGGGTGCTGTAGCTGGGACTCGCCATCACGGCCAGCTGCTGGCGGGCGAAGCGCAGCGCCACGACCAGCGCCACCGCGTCCTCCCCTGCCTTGGTCTTCTCGGCTTCCAGCGCCTGGCGTGCGCTCTCCATGTGGACGAGCAGCCGGTCCTTGGCGTCGTCGATGTAGTAGTCCACCGCGGCGCCGGTCAGGCCCAGGTACCACGCGACCCGGTCGGCCGAGTACTTCAGGACGAACCGCAGCACGATCAGCTCGAAGTGGCGCTGGGGCAGTTTCGCTATGGCCTCGTACAGGCCCGTGGTGCCTTCGAGTTGGGAGAACCGCTGGTCCTGGCGCAGTGCCTGCGCGATGGGGCCGCTGAGGACGAACGCGGGTTCCCTGCCGTCCCTGGCCATCTGGTCACCGACGGTCTGACGGACGATCGCCCAGGCCTGCTGCTCCAGGTTTCCGGAGTTCAGGAGGTCGGTCCAGCTGCCCAGGATCTCGCGGAAGACCTGGTGGATCACTTCCTCAGCCGACGGGCGGCTGCCGAACTGGACCTCCGCGTAGTCGTGGAAGAGTTCTTGATGGCCGAGGTAGAAGGCCTCGAATTCCAGCGGAAGGTCCAGGGCCGGCCGGGTCAACGGCCCCTCCTGGAACGAAGCGTCCTCGTGGTGGACTTCGCCGTTCACGCGCGTCTCCCTTCGGAGATGATCATCGCGGGGGTCTCTCATCATCGAGTGGCGGGCGCACGGCAACACGAGCGCACCGGAGGCCCGTTGGGTCTCACTCATCACCTAAGCGACTCCGGCCGCGATTCACTGATGGGGCACCACGAGAAATCACGCTGAGCACTTGAGCGGACACAAATTGCAAGATTCAACCGCATCGCGTACCGCCCGCCTGACCTGCACGGACAGAACCCCGGCCGCAACTCCCACCCAGCCTTCCAGACATCAAGTGTCGTAAATCACACACTTGTTGACCAGGCGTCAAACATCGATGGACAGATATATCCACGCCTGATCGGATGCGACCCGATGACCAGCCCTCGGCGAGGAGTCATCCCCTTTCGGCGGACTGGCGGGTCGCCAGCGCGAGTGCGTCGGCGATCTCTGCAGCTGGCCCTCTCCTTCACCGTCCTGCCCGAGGTGCCCGTGATACGGACATACTGGGGAAGCGGGGCGTTTCCCTCTTGCCGATGCTGTACGGATCTCGTACAGTTTTTATTGTACGAGATCCGTACACACTGCCCAGGGGGGTTCCATGGAGCACCAGCTCTCCACCACCGAGGACGGCCAGAACGAGTTGACGATCCGCTGGAACAAAGAGGACGACCCGACGGGTGTCCTCGAAGGCTGGATCGCCAAAGGGTTTCTGCAGTCGTTCCTGCGTACGTTCCCCAAGCCCACCGAGGGCGGCAGCCCGATCCACGCCGACGACGCCTACCACCTCGCCCTCGGTGTCAACTGGCTCGCGGAACACTCCGAACGGCGCCTGGAACTGCTGCTGCTCCTGATGCGGGACAAGTACCAGGCGTCCTGGGGCACCCTGGGCGCCGCGCTGGATGTCTCCCGGTCCACCGCCAAGTCCCGCTACCAGACGATCGCCAGGCGATACGCGGAACGCGGCCACTACGTGGACGAGAGCGGCCTTCGCTCGGGCCCGCCCGCCGAGGTCAAGAAACTGGTCGCCGCCCGGCTCAGCTCCCGCGACACCCAGGACAAGCTCATCGCGAACGCCGTCGCCAACCTCCAGGCCGGCAGCCGGGTCACGCTCCGCAGCGACACCAGTAAGCAGGGCACCGCCGTACGGCGCGCACTGGGCGAGTGGGTCATCGACTGGGACGACGACCGCGAGCTGCTCACCATGCGCGAGGACATCATCCCGCTCTGACCCGGTGATCAGCCGTCCACGTTTCACCAGGGTGACCGTCCACTGCCAGGCGCACGGCCACCCCGTACCACCCGAAACCCGACCACCAGTCAGACGCCGGAAGGCGCTTCCATGTTCCCATCACTGTTCATCCTGCTCTACGCCGGGCATCTCCTCGCGGACTACGTCTTTCAGACCGACCACCAGGCCGATCACAAGGCCGACCGCACCCTCAGCGGCTGGCAGGCCAATCTCTCGCACGCCGCGACGCATGTCGTCACCTGCGCGGTGACGCTGACCGTCGGCGCTGTCGCACTCGGCCTGGACGTCGGCGTGCTACCGGTCATCGCCGCGCTGGCGTGGATCGGCGGAACACACGCGGTCATCGACAGGCGCTGGCCGGTCACCTGGTGGATGACCCACACGGGATCGACGGCGTGGGCCCAGAACGGCGGATCGGCCTATGTCGACCAGACCGCGCACATCACCATCCTGGTGACTGCCGCACTGGCCCTCGCCACCGTCTGACGACCGCGCACCACACACCTCGCAGAAGGAGACTGGCATGAGCTGGACACGCAAGCGCACCGTCACCGGTTCCGACGGCCACACGTACACAGAGATCACCCACGCCGAAGGGGAAGCCACCGAGATCGCCCCCGGCGTCAAGTTCATCGCCACGAGCAAGAACAAGAAGAACAAGACCAAGAAAAACAAGAAGAGCGATCACTGATCCAGGTCACGCGCAACCCGACGGCCCCGTTCGACGGGGCCGTCGGCAAGCTCTCGCCAACAACGACATCCACTGGGAAGGCTGAGACGATGACCGACCGCCTCAACCACCGGCAACTCAGCTGCCTCGCGCTCGCCGCCAACGGGCGCTCCGACGCGGAGATCGGTGTCGTCTACGGCGTCGGCCCTCACATCATCTCCCGCCACCTCGGCGCCGCCTACCGCATCCTGGGCGCCCGGAATCGTGCACACGCCGTAGCACTCGCACTCTGCGCCGGCGATCTCACGACCGCCGACATCGAGCAGAGCACAGAGGTCGACACCGACACGGAGACGTGATCCGGGGAAGCATCGCGGCCGGTGCGTCGAAGGGCCGAGGGGCCGCCGCGCGCGGTGCGGCGGGCCCCGGCACGGCGTCAGAGGTAGCGCTGGAGCCAGAGGGTGAGCAGGCTGACGGCGCTGGTACGAACCCCGCAGGCCATCACCCCTCAGGGCGCGTCATCGTTGAGCACTCGCGGAACACGGACGTACCAGCCGACACGCGGTCAACCTGACCGGAGGACACTGCCCGCCCGCCGACCCGGATACGAGGCCGGTTCCGTCTACTTGCTCTTCGCTTCGACGAAGGCATCGTCGACGACAGCGCGGAGCGGTGGGTCCTTCGGGTCCGGGCGCTTCGTGGTGTCGTCCAGAACTCCGGAGATCTCGTTGTACATGCGGATGGACTCCGCTTGACGGTGTTTGCCGAAGTTCTTCGAGTCCGCACCGCCATGACCCATGTAGTCCAGGACCCGGAGGTAGTTGGTGAGACTGACTCCCGTCAGTGCGACCTGGACCAGGCCGTTGTCGAGGTCTTTGCTCGTGCTTTTGATCTCAAGGTCAGGGCCGTCACGGCCTTCCTGGTCAGAGGTCTTCTCCCAGAGTTCCTTAGATGTCTCAACGTAGAAGACCTTGAGCCCAGCGGCCTTCTGTAGCCGTTCGGAGTGCTGTGGTGGGGAATCCGTGGAGCAGCCGGTCATGAAGGCGATGGCGAGCAGCGCGAACGAGGAGAGAGTCGTGGCTCGGCGCGAACGAGAAGTAGTCAACACGGACCGCAGTTTCGTAGACGGAGCCCGGCCTGGAGCCGCTTTGATTCACTGTCAGCCGAACGGGTGATGAAGCAACGCTCCGGCGTACACCGCCTGCACCCCAGCACATGGCCGACCTGGGAAAGAATGGCCGCAGCGATCACGAAGGGGGCGGCGTGCGGCTGACACTCGACACCGAAACGGACACCTACGAACAGGCCATTGCCGCCGTGCAGGCCGCCTACGGGCTGCGCCCCGTTACCCCTGCTGAGTGGCCGGAACCACCAGCCCTCGACCCCCGCCCCGATCCACGGGACCTGAGCGGCGACGACATCGGGGACGGGTGGAGCGAGCAGACGCTCTTCCGGATGCTCGCCTCCCTGATGCCCGGGGCCCGCGCGGTGCTGCGGCGGATCATCGACCTGGGTGGCACCGCCTCGTTTGGCGAAGTCCAGCAGCACTTCGCCGACCATCCGACCACCCCGATCCCGAAGGCGAAAATCGGCGGGACGCTGACCAGCGTCAAGGCGGTACAGCGCCACGTCGGCCCGGCCGGCTCCTCCCGACTCCTCCAACGGGACGAGCAAGCACGCCTCTACCAGATCGACCGCGCACTGGTAGGGCTCACGCGGGCCTTCACGATCGCCGATGCCCGCCCCGACCTGCTGCGCGGTGAACCCGCAGCACGCCGGTAGAAGAACATCTCGCCGGGCCTTCAGATGTAGACGGCGCGGACGACGGTCACCACCAGGACGTCCTGGCTGACGTAGTAGCGGATCAGGACGTCGGCGACGACGGCCTGGCGGCGGTCGTCGTCCTTGTCGATCGGCGCGGAGTCCTTGCCGTACGGGTCGCCGACGATCCGTCGCATCCCGGTGTCGAACCGGGTGCGCAGCGAGGTGCTCATTTCGGCGCGGGCCTGGTCGGCGGGTGGTGCGTACTGGAGGCGGTAGCGGCTCACGCCACCTCCGAGTCGTGAGCGTTGGTGGCGCCGATGTCCTCGCCGCGGGCCAGGCGCTCGAAGAGGGCGTCGTCCTCTTCGTCGGCGCCGGTGCCGGCCAGCGCCCAGCGCACCAGGGCGGCGTGGAGCTCGGCGGCGGGGACGTGTGCGATCTCCCGGTCGAACTCGAGGATGCGGTCGGTGTCCAGGGTGGCGCGGATGGCCGCGATGGTGCCGGGCAGCTCCACGAGCTGGCCGCCGATGACGGTCTTGAGGGTGGCGTCCACGGTGGGCCTCCTTCCTGCCCCGTACGGTACGCGCGCCCAGGTCGCGGCTCGGCGTCCATGTCCGGCCCGGACGCGGCTGCCAGTCGGCGGGCCTGCCAGGTCGTGCATGGAGCGAGCGCCCGCCGCCGCGTCGAGGGCGGCGCGCAGCCGTCGGTCCTGTTCGCCGGCCCGAGCGCCACTGTCAGATCAGAGCCGGAGGGCGAGGGTCTCCGCGTGGCTCAGACATGTGGTGGCCTGGAGGAGGCTGCCGTCGGCGGCGGCATCGTGGGCCATGCTGGTCATCAGCGCCACGTCGGAAAGAACGCCGGGGGCATCGGTGTCCGCCTGGCTCTCTTCCTCGAGCCGGGCATCCAGCACCTCGCACGCCCGGCGCAGAGCGTCGGTCCAGTCCCCGTCGAACACCTCGCGCGGCAGTCCGGACAGTTCGGTGAGCCACAGGTCGGCGTGAGAGCGCAGGAGCTCCACAGGCCCGCGGTGATCGTGCACGATTCCGCACGGGTGCTCGGGGACCGCGCCGGGGGCAAGCGGGCCGGGCCACGCGGGCAGGGCTTCGGAGTGAGCGGGGCACAGGTACACCTTCCAAGCCGGGCCGGCTCCAGTGTCCGGGCCCTGGCGGGTCGCGGTGGCGCTCGCGTCGCAGTTCAGGACCTGGCGCAGCGAGGTGAGCGACCTTCCCCTGGCAGAGGTCTGTGTCCCGGACCGTTTGAGGTACCAGCTGATTTCGTAGGGCAGTTGCTCGGCCAACGCGAACAGGTACTCGAGGATGCCGTCGTAGAGGGGGTCCCTGTTCGGCGGACTGACCTCGGCCAGCAGGGCGGTCTCGATCTCGGGATCGTGTGCGCTGCGGTCCGAGACGGCAGCCGCGTTGGAGAAGATGTTCTCCATGCCTTTCATCGCCATCTGGCGGCGGTCCTCCGAGTCCTGCCGTACCTTCTGGCCGCGTGCGAGGAACAGGGTGGTGTGCGGGATCGACAGTGCGGAGCGCAGCTCGCCCAGGGTGGGTTCCTCGCACAGGCGGGTCACGGTGTCCTCGGCCAGCGGCGGCCGGCACTGGATCAGCCGGTCCAGGACCGTGACGCCCAGCACGATCGCCGCGCCGGCGTAGCGCCAGGCGAGCATGCCGACCTCCCGCTCGTAGTCCGTGGCGAGGTGGCTGAGTTCGAGCAACGCTTCTGGGTGGTGAGTGAAGAGATCGCCGTCGGTGTACACCTCCGCGATCTCGTGGGTGCGAGAAGCACGTCCGCTGGCGGCCTGCGCAGACTCGTACGTGTGCTGCAGCTCCACGTGCGACACGTGCAGAGAGCGCAGTGCCTGCGCCTCATGCGCGGCGAGATCAGGCAAAGTGACCACATCAGGAAACAGCACGACGCCGCCCTCCCCATACCGGTATCCGATCAGTCGAACGCTACCGCCGGCCACGACACCGCGAGGGCGTTCCACAAGGTCCGCCCGATGGGGTCCACTGCCCTGCTGGAGGACTCAGGGGCAGGCGGCGCGGGCGGCGGTGAGGACGGAGTCGCTGACGAAGAGAGGGCCGCCTCGCGCGGCCGCCCGGTGTTCAGAAGCTGGACTGCGAGACGCCCTGGATGAGCTGGGTCAGGAACTCGAGGATTCCCTGGCCGACTGGGGTGGGGGCGAGTAGTACGCCCAAGGCCAGCACGATGACGACGGTGAACTTCTCGTCGAGCCGGCTTCTCGCCTCGGTCCGGCGGCGCAGTCGCAGAATCACGATGACCGCGAGCAGAATGGCCACGTCGATCGTCAGCACCGGCCGCCCCCTGTCAGGCCATGGCCCTCCTGCGTGATTGCTCAGGACGGGCCTCTGAGTCCCCTTGTGTACCGCGCAATCACCCACCCACACCCCTCGGTTACCGATGATTGACGCAAAGTATTTGTGTGGCTGGATCCTGATCAAGTGCCGGAGCGGTGTTCCGGGCGGACGTACCGGCGATCGGTTTGGTCAGTGGTCGTCGGCCGTCGTCCGGCGTGTCCAGCCGTGCGGGCCGCGCCGCCAGCCGAGTACGGCCGCGACCGTGGTGAACGCGTTGTTCAGGTAGCGGCCGCCGTGTTCCCACCGCCAGGTCCGGCGGCGCTGCCGTGCGGTGAGCGGAGTCCGACGTTTATCGCCGATCGGCAATAAACGTGCGCGTGCGCGGGACCGGGGCCACAAGCTGGCGTGCCCGGGTCGACCGGTACTCGTTGACGGGAGCATGAGCGATTCCCTGGAGCCGACGCTGCCCGCCCTGCTCGACGCGCTGGCAGACACGGCAGCCGACGTCCTCAACGCGGGCGCGCGCGAGGGCTGGTCGCCTGTGGGGATCTACAGCGCGCTGGACGCGGTGGACCTGCTGATCGCGGCGGCCCGGCAGTACGGCGGACCGCTGGACCATGCCTTGGAACCGGTGCCCGGTTGCACGGTCGCGGCACGGGCCGCGCTGCGTGATCCGCTGCCGGACCCGCCCCGGCCCCGTACTAACGGCACCCGGCGGGAAGAAGAGGACGGGACCGCGCAGTTCCGGGCCTGGCGGGACGCCCGGTGGCACACCCCGCAGGGAGAGGCACCCGAAGTGACCGCCGTGCGCGCGGTGTACGAGCGGGCCGTCGCCGCTGAGAAACTCGCCAAGAAGAGGGCGCGGGAGGCGTCCCGGGAAACGCTGCGGGCGCTGGACGCCATGCAGGCTCACGACGCCGGCCGGCCGTGAGCGCCGGACCGAAGGCAGTCGCGCGCAGCAGTCGCCGCCTGGCGTCATGCTGAACGCTCCAGCCGGACACCGGTTTCGGGAGGCCCGCGCGCTCCGTACGGGCCCGGCGGAGTGCCTGGGCGTGGACGGCGTCGACTTCGCGGCGGCCGTCGGTGCGCGCGTCCTGGATCGGTGTCGGGGCGGCGTCTGTGACGGACAGGTCGTCAGGGAAGGCACGTGCGCGCTGCGCGTAAAGGGCCCGGGACTGCCGCTCCACGGCCTGCGCGATGGTCGGGTCGATGGCCGCCCACCGCTCCCGAAGCGTCGCGCGCCGACGGCCGGGGCTCCCAGGCCCGCTCGGTGACCAGCGCGCCGATCGCCGCGCCCAGGCCCATCGGCTCGCGCCCGTCGTGCCGCACCGCCGTGACGGGCCGCGGCTTCTTCTTCGCCTTATGGCCGGCGCCGTTCTTCCGGGCCGTCTCCATCACGGCCCGCAGCGCGACCCGGGCCAGGTCGACCCCGGACACCTCGCCCTCGCTCATGCCTCCCCCCCCCAGGTGGCGTGTCCGAGGACCAGGTGGTGCGTGCCCGCCAGCCGCTGCGCTTCATCGACCAGCTGGTGGCTGAACAGCCTCCTGGCCGACGTCTCGCCGTACTGGTCGATGCGTGCTCACGGGTCAGGTCCTCGAGGACGAGCTCCTGCTCCTGGCCGTCGCCGTCGACCGGGTCGGGCGCGGCGAGCGGACGCGGCGCGGGCCGCACGATCGGCGCCATCGGCGCCGGAGTCCTTGCCGTACGGGTCACCGACGATCCGTCGCATCCCGGTGTCGCGTCAGCTACACCAGCCTGCTGTCCTTCAGGTAATTCGCGACGTGTGCGCGTCCAGCCGTGCCGGCTGCGCCACCAGCCGAGTAAGGCCGTGAGCGTGACGGCAAGGCTGTGGGTGGAACGGATCACCCTGGCCTCGCGCCGCACTGCTGTACCCCGGGGTCAGTGGATGATGTCGACGGCGGTGATGACGAGGACGTCGTCGTGGACCCAGTAGACGACGATGGCGTTGGGGACGGTCAGCATCCTGCGGTCTTTGCCCCGGCTGCGGGGAGCTTGGATGGAACCGTGCCCGTACGGGTCGGAGGCGAGTCGGCGCATCCCGTCGTCGACGCTCACGCGGGTCTGGGCGGGCATCGAGCGACGCTGCACGGTGGCCTGGTCGGTGTACTGGACCCGGTAGCGGCTCACGCCACCTCCGGGTCGGACACCTTGGTGTCGCCACCGAGGTCGTCCAGGGGAGTGCAGCCGGAGAAGTCCCCTGCCCGGAGTCGTTCGATGGTCGCGTCGGTCTCGTCCCACGCCTGCTGAGGCAGGGCATACGCGGCCAGGACCGCGGGGAGCTCCATGGCGGGGGTACTGCCAAGCTGGGCCTCGAACTCCGCCAGGCGCTCGGGATCACAGGCCAGAGCGGAACGGACCCCGTCTATCGTCGCCGGGATCTCCACCAGCTCCCCGCCGACGTGCGCCCGCCACGTCACCGCCGTCTCGCTCATCCGCTCCGACACCCCTCTCCCGGTCTTCCGTACGGCCAACACCATCACGCTACGCCGCCGGCCTCCGCTCCTTCGAGGGCCAGAGCGAGCAGGTACACGAAAGGGTGTGCCGATCACCCCGTAACGTGCGCTTCTGAGCCGCCTGTTCACCTTCGATGGCCAACTCCGCGCTCCCCTCCGGTCAAGGAAAGACCAGTATGGGGCTGTGCGTCCGGCTCGCGGGCCTTTTCTCATGTCTGCCCCCGGCTACGGCCAAGCGTTCGACCGCCGTGCCGTCCCGCTCCCTTGGGCCCGGGACTGCCGGCTCAAGCGCGTTCTCCTGTCGACAAACGACGTGCACGAGGTCTACGCGAAGGCCGGATTCACCCCAGTGCCGCACCCCGAGAACTTCATGATTCTGAACACCGAGAGGTGACGGGAGCAGGCAGTCTGCGATAGCGCTGTCGCTGCGAACGTCATGGACCGCGTCAATCAGGTGCTCCGTGCCGTCCCCGATCTGTACTGGCCACGGAGTCGCCTCCCCTGCACCCGCGCGGTAACGGCTGTTACCGTTCGGGTATGGCCAAGACACAGCTCGGTGCCCGAATCGACTCGGAGATCGCCGAACTCGCACGCAAACGAGCCGTCGACCGGGGACTGCCCCTGGGGGACTACCTCGCGCAGCTTGTCCTCGAGGACGCGAGCGGCCTGCGCGCACGCGCCACCGGCGCAGCCGGACGGTTCCTCGACGAACACCAGCACATCTTCGACGAGGCCGAGAAGGCCACGGACGCCCCGGGAGCCCACGCCGCGTAATGGACCTGCACATCGACGTCTCCTGGATCCTGCAGGTCGCCGAACTCGCCGGCGCGGGCGACCCCGCCCCCGACGACTACGGAGTCCCCGTCGCCGCCTGCGCCCGCCACCGCGCCGAACTCCTCGAACAACCCGTCTACGACGGCCCCTACACCCGAGCCGCAGCCCTGATCCACACCCTCGGGCGCTGCCGCTGGCTCGAACGCTCCAACCTCGCCGTCGCCGCCGCCACCGGCGTCATGTACCTGGAAGCCTCCGGTATCACCGTCAAGCCCACCCGCGAGCACGCCACCGCGCTGCGTGACCTCCTCCTCACCCCCACCTGCACCGCCCGCGACATCACCGCCCTCCTGCGTACCTGGCCCACAAGCTGACCAACCCATGAAGATCAGCCAGTCGAACATGTAGACGGCGCTGCTGAGGAGGAGTCCTGATGCCGGACACCTGGAACGACCGTCCCCTGGCCGACGCGAACCCTGTCCGTGAGCAGGAGCCGATCTTGAGAACCCACATACAAAGGTGTAGAATCTCGCGATCCATGGCATAGGGCATCGCTCCGACCTGCGGCTCTTCAGGCTGTCTCACGCCATGTCATGCCGAGTTCGTCTCACGAACATGTCATTTCCTCGGGTGCCGACCGCAGCCGCCGGCCGGCACCCGGTGGCGAGCTACTTCTGATGCGGGCGCGAAATCTGCGGTTGGTCGAGTTCCTTGGGCCCGTAGCGGGCGACTGCCGCCCCTGTTTCCAAGGCCCAGTAGCGGTCTCCGTATGACCAGTGCCACCACTCCGTGGGGTAGTTGACCAGGCCAGCAGCGGCGAGCGCGGTGCTCAGGATGTTCCGATGAGAACGAGCCTTGTCGCTGATGTTGTAGGCCTGCGTGTAACAGGCGCCCGCACTCTCCTCTGGAGTCGCGTTCATACGCGTACCCATGTCGAGTTCGCAGCCGTCGTCATCGGCAAGCGTCAGGTCAACAGCTGCTCCGGCGCTGTGCGGTGCGATCTCGGAAGGGGACACGTAGCGGCTAGCTGCCGAGCGGACCTGGTCTGGGGCCCATTCCGGATGCTCAGCACACAGTTGAGCTGCGTATTTGTCGAAGTAGTGGCGCTGAAGGGACGGCGGGCGATACCCCTCGACGAACAGCAGCCGCATCCCTTGGGGTAGCTGTGCCTGAGCCTTGAGGAGGCGGTCGAGCACTCCTTCGCGCAGGTAGGCGAAGGCACCAGCAGAGTCCTGCCATTTGCGCTCGTCGACCATCAGGCGAGCATCTCGTCGCAAATCCACGAGCCGGTCACCGCACTCCCGAACAGGAACGGCTGCGACCTTCGGGTCGGACATCAGAACGATCTCAGTCATGACGCGATCATCTCGTGCCCTCGCGCCCCTTCAGCCGGGATCTTCCGAGCCGCCGCGACAACGCGCTTGCCGAATCGAGTCAGCTTCATGGCCATGCCGCGTTCGGCCCGAACCAAGAGGGGCTGTCCGAAGTCGGCTTCGAGCCGGTTGATCTGGATCACCAGGGTCGACTGGTGAATGCCGAGGTCTCTGGCCGCTTCGGTGAGGGTGGGATAGGTCCGGGCTGCCAGGAAGCGTGAGAGCCGCTGCCGTGCGTATGGACCGGTCAGCGCCTTGCGGAGGACGGCAGGATGCCCTTCAGCTTCGTCGGCGGTGCGGAGGGCGGTGTGGTGGCTGGCTCCGCCGCGTGGCCGGAGGGGGATGTTGTGGGTGTGGGCCCAGCGGGCCATGTTCGCGGTGCTCATACCGGTTTCGCGGGCGAGATCCGGCAGAGTTCGGCGGCGGTGGACGTACTGCTCGATGAGCCAGTCCCGTTCGACGGTGCCGCGACGCTTGTAGTCCTGTGGGCCCTCGCGGAGCGGGATGTCGTACTCCTTGGCGAGATCGGTCAGCACTCTGCGGGAGAACCCGGTGAGGATGGCGATCTGCTGGAGGGTCCGGTGTCCGTCGCGGTAGAGCTGGGTGAAGCGCTCTGCCGGGATGGCTTGCCGGGCTTGCTGCCGGATGCGGCCGGTGGCTCTGGCGGCGTTCTTCGTCAGCGGGGGTGCGGGGGCTGGGTGTTCGTCGAGGACATGCCGGATGGCCTCGACGGTCGTGCCCAGGACCTTGGCGGCGTGCTGAACGGGGTGCTGGCGTTCTCGGACGAGCTGGTGCAGGCGGGGTAGGGCGACGTGCGCAGGGTCAGGTCCGGGAAGGGACAGTCCGGCCAGCAGGGCGGTGGGAGGCTGCCAGGTCACGGGCTCACCGTGGATGTGGTGCAAGGCCAGGAACTCAAGGGCTTCCTGCTGTAGGGCGTGTGCGAGTTCGGGAGTCTGAAGCGCGGTGAAGTGCAAGGCCGTCGCCCGGAACTCTGCACTGTCGAGCCCACCCAGGTCGTCGGGGACAGACTCGGCAGGCCGCTGAGACGTCGGAAGAGCTGGCTGCGGGCGATGCGTTCACGTCGACCGGTCCCCGGCGGTGTTCCGGTGCGGCGGCAGATCTCCAGCCAACGGTCATGGGGAAGCAGGCCGGTGAGCGTGACGGCGAGCGGTGTTCCGTGGCGGTCGACCATCAGGTGGTGTTTGGAGCCGGGACGAGCGCGGTCAACGGGAGTCCGGCCCGTAGTTCACGCCGTGTCGAAGAGGCGTCGCACGGGTTTGCCTTCGCGGGCACGCTCGCGGGCGGCCCTGGCGCGTGCGGCGCGGAGGCTGGCGTCGAGGCTGTTCACGCACTGGCCGGCGGCGGCTTGTTCTGCGGCAGCGATGGCTTCGGTGAATGCTTCCTCGGGTTCTCGGCGGGATGGGTCGGCGAGGACGCGGTCGCTGGCGGTGATGGCTTCGCGGAGGAACGGGTTGGTGGGGCCTGGCTCCGGCTTGTGGTCACGGTTGGCTTGGAGGGCGAGACGGTAGCCGGGTGAGGCTGTCTCGCGGGTTCGTACGGGCTCCTGTGCGGCAACTGCCCGTTCCGTTTTCTGGTGGGACTCGGTGGCGGGGGTGATGGTGCCGACGGGCAGGACGCGGATGGACTGTACGACCTGGCGGTCGAGTTTGTCGTTGATCTGTTTGGCCAGCTGGCCGCCGAGGAGCCGGAGTTGTGCGGCGTAGGCCTGGGTGGAGGGACGGAGGTCGAGGCGTCCGCGGTCGGGGTCGTAGGCGACGGGTTGGATGGTGTCGGCGTACTGGGGGCAGAGGGTGGCCCACTGGTCGAGGATGCTGCCGCCGTCGAGGGAGACGCGCCAGTCCTGGTCGGTGTTGAGGCGGGCGAGGACGGTACCGAAGCCGACGGGGTCGCGGCCATCGGTGCGCTGGCTGCGAGATCGTCGTACGGGCTTGTGTGTGCCGGGGCGCGTGTTGGCGGTGGAGCGCCAGGCGGCGAGGGCCTGGCGGGCGAGGTCGGCACCGGATGCGGTCTGCTGTTCGGTCATGGTCAGTCGCTCCGGGGTCAGAAGGCGGGGGTGAGGTCGCGGTTGGCGAGGCGGTCGAGGGTGAGGGCTTGGTCGACGAGGCGGTGGGTGTAGAGGCGGCGGGCGTCGGTCTCGGTCATGCCGGTGGCGAGCGCGGAGAGGATGACGTCGGGGTCGACGGCGTCCTGTCGCATTGCGATGACCAACTCTGAGTCCAGGTCTTCGAGTCGCATGGTCTGGGGAGTGGTGGTGTCGATGAGGTGGCAGTCCGCGTCGTCCACGGGGCCGGCGAGGGCGGCGCGGGTCCGGTCGAATGCGTTCCGGACGATGTTCTGTACGGACTGGCTGGTCGGGCGCCCGTTGGTGACGCCTTGCTGATAGCCGTCGTGGCGGGCGCGTTCCGCCGTCCGGGATTCCTGCCAGGCCAGGACCGCGGTCTTGCGCTGGGCCTTGGTGGTGTACAGCAGGTGGGCGCCCTTGAGGCGGTGGGCGAGCATCCCGGAGGGGCGTCGAACGTCAGCGGCGGTGAGGGGGCCTCGGTCTTCTGCGACGGCTTGGACTTCGAGGGCTGTCCATCCGGCGTCGGCGACGTCGCGGAGGATCCATGAGAGTCGGCTTCGGGAGGCGCGGCTGCACCAGGGGGCGATGGCGGCGAGTTCGGTGGCGAGTTGGTGGCGGCGTCCGACTTTGTTGAGGGTCCTACGGGCCTTGGGCTTTTGCTGCTGGGGAGTGGGGGATGGTGTGTCCCCGCTTGCGAGCTTGCTCTCAGGGGGGACGTAGGTAGTACCCGCAGTGGGAAGAGCTGAGGTACCGACCTGCATTGGGGTGCAACGGACCTCATCCGAAACAGCCGTCACAGAGCCCTGGTCAGCACCCCTGCGGGTACCCCCCGCCGAGGCCTTCGCCGACCTCTTCGTGCGCGGCTTGCGCACCTTCCGTGATGCCTTCTTCGCCAGCTTCGCCATCAGCTCCCGGCCGGCCTCCGAGATCCCGGTCATCGCGCGCGTGTGCGCAGGGGCGTCCTCATCCCGCTGCACCGTGCGGATCCCCAGCGCCTGGTCGAACTCCACCGGGATCATCCGCGCGAACTCCGACGCCTGCGCCGACTCACCGCGCACCCGGGTGCCCCGCACGATGTACGCGAGCAGCCCGGCCTCCCGCAGCATCCCCAGGTGGTACTCCACCGACCGCTCGGACAGGCCGGTGCGGCGCATCAGATACGCGATCCCCGGACGGCACGGGTACAGCTGCGCGAGCTCCTGGGCGACGCGCACGGTCGTCGGCCCGAGGGAGCGCGGTCCGTGCGACTTGTGCCGTCGCGGCCGGTAGAGCCCGGACCCGGCCACCCAGTGGACCCCCTGCATCCAGGAGTAGCCGTCCGGTGCGATGCGGCCCGCCGACGTCGACAGCCACTGGCTCGCCTCCGGCACGTACAGCTCGGGCAGCACGTCGACTGTGCCGCCGTCGAACGACGGACGCGCGGCAGGGAGCAGTACGGCGGCCGACGCCGCCACGGCACTCACCAGCCCACCCGCGCCAGCTGCAGGAAGGGGAACTTGTTGCAGGGCCCGTCGTTGCAAAGGCCATGGCACGCAAAAAAACGGATCCCGCAGAACGCCGCGCCCGGGAGTCCGCTCGCAGAACCGCCGCTGCGCAGCGAATCGGCCCCCGCACAGCGAGGACCCCACGCCCCCGGCAGCCCAAGTCCCTGTACGACTTGGAGCCGCCCGGCGCCTTCTACCAGGACTGGGACCGTCCGGTCGGCACGGACGACGAAGTGATGGCCAAAGTCACCAACGCGTTCGGGCCCGAATCCGGCGAGGCCGTCACCATGCGCATGATGTTGGACTACCGCAATCTCTACGGTCCGCACGTCCCGCTGGGCGCCGCCGGACAACTCGACCTGATCCTCGAGGACACAGCCCTGGCCGCCCAGCTCGCCCAATCCACGGGCGTCACGCAGGACGACGCCCGCGACTCTCTTCATTCCCTCCACGCGCAGGGAATGCTCCTCATCGCCGACGACGGCTCCCTGTGGATGACAGTCCCACCCGGAACTCCGTACTCCGCGCCGAACGGCCAGTGGTCGTTCATCGAGAAGAAAGCGGAGGCACCGTTGCAGCCCACCGCCAGCTGACCCTGCCTTTGTCATCGGCCTGGTGTACACGCCAGACCGGACACCCCTGGGACCCGTGCTCTGACCCCTGCTCTCATCCGTCATCCGCCGACCATCCGACGGAATGCCTGTGGACAGAGGACGGGAACCCGCAATCGGGAGTTCCGCTCCCGCCGGGCGGGCAGAAATCTTGAAACGCGTCCCGCCACGCGGGACGACGCCCTCGCGAACGCCGCCACCCGACGCATTGGCCCGCGCTGGCACGGAGCGCAGCCGACGCTGCGGCTCCTCGTCGACGGGGTTGTCGATGGACTCCCAGAGGGAGTGGTCCGCGGTGGCGGCAGACGCCGCGACCCTGCTCACCGACCTACCGCCACAACAGCAGCGGACAGAGGACGTGAACGAGAAGGAGAGAAGACCGATCATGGCGGCACTCTCGGCCGCCGGGGGGTTAGCCCCGCAAGTCCCTCCCGAGATCAGAGCGTCCGCTCCCATGGGACGGTCAAAAATCTTGAAATGCGTTCCGCTCGACGGGACGGGACCAGCAGGTTGACCGAGATCGACATGGGACCCCGGCGGGGTGATCTCAGCTGATGAATCTTCCCGACTAACCAGGCGAAGCGGACGAAGGGGACGTGAGAATCCCGCCACGCGGGAGGTCGGAACCATCACAAACGACGTGAAACGGTCTGACCCGCGCTGGCAGGGGGACACCAGATCGTGCATCATGACGACAGCACCGTTCGATTCATGGCCGCACCTCACCCGCAACTGCGGAAGGGGCGACCGATGGAGACGACGTTGTTAGCCCCCTCCGGGAGGAGCGGGCGACAGTGCGAAGGCCAGAGGCGGATCTCCTTTCCGTTGTGACGGTTTTGGTGCTGGTGTTTCGAAGCCCTTGGCGGGGCCTCGGAACGACCGCAAGCCCCTTGGCGGGGGCTGGCGGGTACTGCTGGACCTAGAAGGGGCCCTTGTGGTCCTGGCTAGGGACCGGTGTTGCTGCAATGGCCCTGATGAGGGGCCGGTTGAAATGAGCGGCTTGATAAGCCGCAGCTCAGAACCGGTGACAGCCGGGATCTGAGCGGACCGCTCTGGTAATCCAGGCGGTAGACGGGTCGCGCGGGGCCGAAGGGGATGGCTAGTCCACTTCTTCTTGACGCGCGGCCGATGGCCACTAGGTCATCCCGTTCCCCCTCCGGAGGCCGGCGTCGGCATGCCCTCGTTCAGCTCGGCGGCCTCAGGGAAACGCTCCGTGAGCCGTTTGAGCAGGTGAATGTAGGCATCTCGTTGTGGGCGCCGAGGGTTGCTCTTTCCCAACTCCCAACGCACAACGGCAAGACGCTTTACGCCCACGGCCTCCGCTACGTCCAGCTGGGTAAGCCCTGCGGCGAGGCGCAGCTGCGTGCGCACGCACGGCGGTGGGAGGACGTCATCCAGGCCATCCAGCAGGGCATCTACCTGCTTCAAGCGGTCCGGGTCGGGCATAGCGCAGCCTCTCATGATCGATGGATCTCTGAAACATACACTATTTGATCTCCGCCTGAGGGATGCTGTCGTGGTGAATACCGTTGCATTCGCCGCCCGGTAGGGTCCGGGACCATGCCTGGACTTGCACTTTTCGATCTGGACGGCACGCTGGCCGACCGGCAGTCGGCGCTCAGCGACGCCGTGACCAGCCTGGGCCGCTCCCACGCCCTCGCTCCAGATGCCGAACAGTGGCTGCGTACCGAGTTGACCGACCGCGCCAACGTTGCTGACTTCGCCCGGCTGCGGGAAATCTTCGACCTGGAAGTGCCCGCCGCACAGCTGTGGCAGGAGTACGTCAGCCTCATGGCGGCTGCCATTACCTGCCGACCGGAGGTCCTCGAGGGCCTGGCCCATCTGCGCGCGGCCACATGGACGATCGGCATCATCACCAACGGCGCCGGCGACATCCAGCGCGCCAAACTCGCCGCGACGGGCCTCGCCGACCTGGTCGACGGCGTCGCGGTCTCGGGCGACCTGGAGATCCGCAAGCCGGACTTGCGCCTCTTCGAACTCGCGGCCACTCGTTGCGGTGTGAACCTCGCGGACGGAGGCTGGATGGTCGGCGACAACCCGGCCGGGGACATCGGCGGCGGCCATCAGGCCGGCCTGCGCACTATCTGGCTGCGCGGTCGCCCTTGGCCGGACGACCTCGGCGCCGCGCACCACGTTGTCGACGACGTCACCGACGCCATCACCATCCTGCTCAACGAGACCTCGGAGTAGCACCGTGGACCAGCCAACCGTCGGTATCCTCCACCCCGGCAGCATGGGCGCTGCCGTCGCCGCCTGCGCCGCGGCAAACGCGTCCGAGGTCCTGTGGTGCGAGGCCGGGCGCAGCACCGCCTCCGCAGGGCGCGCGGCAGAGTTCAGCCTGACGCCGGTGGCCGCGCTGCCCGCGCTGCTGGAGCGGAGCGACATCGTCATCAGCCTCTGCCCGCCGGCCGCAGCCGAGGATCTCGCCCGCGACGTCGCCGGGCACCGCTTCGACGGGGTGTACGTGGAGGCGAATGCCATCAGCCCACAGCGGACGCAGCGGATCGCCGCGCTGCTTGAACCGGACGCGACCGTCGTGGACGGCGGCGTTGTCGGCTCCCCGCCCATACGAGGCAAGACGCCGACGCTGTACCTGTCTGGTCCGGTCGCCGCAGTCGCGCGGATCGAGGCGCTCTTCGCGAGCACCGCAGTGGTGACGAGGACGTTGGGCACGGAGGTTGGGAAGGCGTCAGCGTTGAAGCTGTCGTACGCCTCGTACCAGAAAACCTCGCGCGTGCTGGTGGCGCTCGCGGTCGGGATGGCGCGCGAGCACGGCGTCGACCAGGAGCTCATTGAGGTCGCCTCCCGGCGGACCGACTCGTACCTCGCGGAGCCGGAATACGTCGCCAAGGCCGCAGCGCGCGCGTGGCGCTGGGGCCCGGAGCTGGAGGAAACCGCCGACACGCTCGCGGCCGCCGGCCTCCCGCCGGAGCTGTTGCGCGCGGCCGCGTCCACGCTGGCACGGTGGTACGACGTCAAGGACGACAGCGAGCTCACGCTCACCGATGCCCTGGACCGACTCGCCCAGCCGTAGCCCGCGCTCATACTGTCGCTGCTCCCGTCAGCAGCTGGTCGATGAGCTGCGCCGCCTCCTGCGGTGATGCTGTTGTGGTGTCCATGGTCAGACCCCATGCCATGTCCGGGTGCGCGTCCAGATCCTCGCGTGTCGCCTCCCACGCTGTCAGGCGCGCTGTGGTGTCGCTGTCGCCCCGACCCTGGGACCGCTGCACGGTCACCTCGCGCGGGCACCACAGCAGCACCACCGTCCAGTCGGCCGCGTAGCCGCCGACTAGGGCACGGATGCCGTCGACCTGCCCGAGGTGCACCACCGGCACCCCGGCCGCGAACGCAGCATTCAGGCCCGGCAGGTCGATGACGTAGGTGTTGCCGTACCGCGTGTTCGTGTAGACGACGTCGCCCGCCGCCTCCAGTTCGCGCAACTGCTCCGCCGTGCCCATCCGGTAGCCAGTGCTTTTGCCCGTCCCGATCTTGAGACGAGTGAACTGGCCGTATCGCGCATCGAGTTCGGCCAGGGCCCGGGTGACGGTGTCCTTCCCCGCGCCTGGTGGGCCGTACAGGATGACGCCCTGTTTCTGGCTCATCCGTATACCGCCCCGATCGCGTGGCGAGCTTGATCTGCGAGTGACACCGCTGCTCCGAGACGGTTGTCGACAACCATGTGCGGGACGGCTGGCCGGAGTTCCAGATTGACTGTCTCCACGTACTCGTCCCACCGCGCGAGCTTCCACGCGTCGCGAGCAGCCGAGCGGAAGGTGATGTACTCCCGCATCGATTCCTCATCGCATTGCACCCACATCGGAAAGACGTCCACGCCCCTTGCCCCGCACTTGTTCGTGAGCCGCTGCATCCAACCCGGATCAGTCATCTCCGCAATGAACGGGGCTGAGAGGACCGTGCTGATCCCGCAGCGGATGTTGGCGTAAGCGGCCTGCATCAGGCAGTCGTACTCCACCGGCCGGACCTCGGTTCGATACAGCTCGGTGTGCCGGTCATTCGGGTCCCCTCCAAGCGCGACCAGCAGCCGCTCCACGAGCGGCCTGGTCTGGGGGTCCTTGTCCAACAGAGGCCAGCCCGTCAGCTGGGTAAGGAACCGCGCGAGTTCAGTCTTGCCCGAGCCAGCGAAACCGCCGACCAGAATCAGCACGGGCCGGTGTGGGTCACCGCCAGTGTGCCGACGCTTCCACGCATCGAGGATCCGCTGCTGCAGCCCGACGTGATCGGCCGTGTCAGTCCCTGGAGCGATGCGGTGAACTGCCCGCTCCACGGCCAAAACGTGGGCACCATTGCTCTGATCGTTCATGGGCGTGAGCTTGAACTGGGTGTCCTCACCGGGGAGCGCTGCCCGAAACCCCAGTTCCGGATCGGTCCCTCGGTAGAGCAGGCAGTATGCACGACGGTAGTGCGGGCCTGGATAGACCTCGCCTTGCTCGTGCTGCCAGAGGGTCTGCGGGTTCGCGGCCGGAATCCCCTTGAGCTTCGCTTGTTCGGCAACCTCACGGAGCCGCTCGCCAGCCTTCTCCAGCGTCAGCCCATGTGCTTCGCGCATCTCGCGCAGCTTCTCGGGCCGCCACCCCACGTGGTGCTTACCCACCCCTTGATCCTCCGTAGTCGCCATGATCGCGAGCCTAGAACCAGACCCCGAAATCTCATGTGTACGCGGATGTTGAAAACCCGTGAATGACCATGCGCACGAGCTTCGACAAGTCGTTGTGATTCTGCGTTGAAGCTATGACCGGTGTGATTGCCCCCACAAGACGGCCAGCCAGATGGGGGCAACAGTGAGTGAGATCGAGCGCCTAGGCATCGAACTCGTAGTCCAGGACGTACGAGGCGGAGTCGAGAGTCATCTCGTTCACCTCCACCACGCGCCCATCAGCAGCGAAAGCCGTTCGGCACAGCTTGAACACGGGACGTTCCACCGGCATCGACAGTCCCATGGCTTCAGCAGCCGTGGGCAGTCGGCTGCGGATTTCCTCACGAAAGTGAACCGGCGCGTAGCCGAGCTCAGAGAGCCGGGCGTAGGTACCGCCTTCACCAGTATCGACGCGAGTGATCGCGGAGCCTTCGACCAGCGTCGATGGCAGGTACGAGGTGGCAAGCATGACGGGTCGTTCGTCCAGTACGAAACGTCTCGATCGCGCACACGCCATCTCGTCTTGTGCGAGCCCAAGCATGCGAGAGATGTGAGCGGGAGCAGCGACTGTCTCGACTCGAACGTCGATGGTCACCGGCCGTTCCTCATCGGCGGACCAGATCGATTTGCCGCCGCCCCACTGGTCACGTGCGAGCCGTTGGATGCCGTGCCTGCGGATCGGAGTAAAGGAGATCACGCGCGAGCCAGCGCCCTTCCGCGTCTCCACGAGGCCCTCGTTCCTCAGGACTTTGAGTGCCTGGCGTGCCGTGAGCGTGGCTACGCCGTACTGCTTGGCGAGCACATTCTCGCCCGGCAGCCGGTCACCGGGACTGTAGTCGCCAGCCTCAATGGCCGCCTTCAACGCATCAGCGATTCGGTGGTATTTGGGCAGCTCCGCGCCTGTCTTATCCGCCATACGTCTCCCTACCTCGCTAGCGATCCTATGGCGGCTGGCTATCGGAGCCCGCGCTGGGACGCCTTGATCTTCCCGGAAGCCACCCTGAGAGCCTACCTCGCTAACGTACTACTTGACATCGCTAACGAGGTTAGCTGTACTGAATCCGCGTCCTACCTCGTTAGCGAGGTGGCTGCAGGCGCTCCGCTTTGCGCTGTTCCGCTATGCCCAGCCGACTTCTGCACCGTCCTTTCCGGAAGGAGCACCACCCCCATGAATGTCACCCGCTACCCCGCTGTCAGTCCCGCCGCCGTGTTTGAGCAGGTCAGGACGCCGCTGCTGGCCTACGTGCACAACCGTCTCAGCCAGATCGACTGGCCCGAGGCTGAGACGTTCGCACGTATGGCGTGGGCCGATGCGGTCGGCCAGCTCCGGCTCGCCGCCGATACCGGTATGGAGGACGGCATCCCGTCCTGGCTCGCGGCCGCTGCTCGCCGGGTGATCCGTGAGCAGACCTCGCCAGCGCTTCTCGCGGCCCTGCGCTTCGGCACCACTACCGCCCTGCTGACCGCTGCCGCCCGCTCGGAGAACCAGGGCCGCGACTTCGACGCGCTGCCGCCGCCGGTCCTCGCTGCCTGATCACCGCCGGGTCCTCACGGACCCGGCTCCCCCACCCGGACGACGTCTCGCACGCCGCCGGATGAGGGAGCCGGAACCACATCGGTCCCCTATACCGCCCGGACTCCGACCGCGAACGCGGGAGGCGAAAGGCAGCGGCCGTTCTCTTGAGAACTGAATAGCGCTGTAGGCAGAGAGTTATGCGCCGCCCCTGGGCGGGCCCACTCGTGGGCGCTGAGTGACGATCCGAGGTCCTTGGCCGACTCCCCGCGACACAGCGCATGCACACGCCGTGCAGGCAGTGGTGCCGAGTGACGATCCAAGGTCCTTGGCCAACTCCCCGCACAGCAGGTGCTTTCACATTCGCAGCGACAGATGCGCTGCCTGCGCGTCACGGCCGTACCGATGTCCTCCAAGGACAACGGGACGCTCGTGACGGGCGGAGTGCGCATCTCACGCCCCACCTCACCTCCGGGAGCCACTATGAAGCCGTCCCCTCTTCCCCCTCTTCTCGCCACCTCGATCGACGCCCAGCATCTCGACCTGCACGACAACGCGCCCAGCTTGATCCTTTGTCCCGGTTGCGGCACATGGCGTCACCTGAAGCGCCGGATGATCCGGCCCCACCGACCGGACGGCACCACTCGATGCTCGAACAGCGCGCGCCTCGTCACGCTCGACATCACCATCGAGCAGTGGCAGGCCAAGCTCGCCAAAACGCGGACCAAGCTCAATGACGAAGGCGTTGACACCGGCAGCCGTCACGGCACCCGCGTCAAACGCCAGCGCACCGAGCCCGCCCCGGCCGTCAGCCAGCTGGTGCCCGCGCCGCCCACCGCGGAGACCACCCGGCAGGCATACGCCGCCCACCGCGCGGCCTGCGCGGCGTGCACCGGCCGCAAGAATTGCATCGACGGCGAACGTCTCGCCGACGCCTACGCACGGCGCCTGCGCCAGGAACCGCGACTGCGTCAGGTCCAGGCCCGCCAGGACCAGCAACAGCGGACCGTCGACCGCAGACGCGCTCTTCAGCAGCCGGTCCGGCGGGCGAGCGAGTGGGCTGCGGTCCGTCCCGCTGTGAAGCGCGCCGACGAGCAGCGCACGCCGAGCGGGCCGACCGTCTCCGACTACCGCGGCCCCGGCCTGCCGCTGAAGACACCGGCCTGACCAGCCTGCACGCACCACGGCCGCCGGCCCTGCCACCTCACACAAATCAGGAAGGACGTCATGGAAGACGAGCTCGAGGCTCGGATGGACGCGTACGCGAAGCGTCAGGCCGAGCTGGAGGAGATGCACGCGGCGTACGAGGCGTTGGACCAGGCCGAGTACGAGGAGTTCATGTCTGAGCTGGACGCGCGCGACGCCGAACGAGGCTGACGCTTCTACGAACGATCACGGCCCCGGCCGCCCCTTTGATGCGGGGTGGCCGGGGCCGTGGCTGCTCGTACGGCAGTCGAACCCTCGAAATCCCGGAAATCCCTTGTCCTGCTACCTCTTACGGAGTCCTCATGCGTCTCACGCTGGTTGACCTCTACACCCGCCACTCTGCCCGCCTCGCCGCGCACGTCGCCGACACCCTGGCCTCGGCCGGAGCTGACCCGATCGGCGATACCGACGACATCACCCAGGAGACATGGCTCCTCGCCGCTCAGCTCCTGGTCCTTCCCGAACAGGACGATGCGTGGCTCGTGCTGAAAGGCTTGGCCCACCGGGCCGCTGCCCAGCACATGGAGGCCGAGCACCGCGTCCGGGAGATGCCCTCCGGGGTGGAAGCGCCCGCCGTACGAGGCCTGCCGCCACGGCCGATGACCCGCTGCGGACTCCCCGACAACACACGGCTCATCAGCCGCACGGTCGGCACCGGCAAGACCAACGCCGAGACCGTTCGCCTCGCCAGCTGACCGTCGCCTTTCGCCGGAACCGCGTGCCTTCGGGGCGCGGCGCCGGTGATGGGCGCCGGACCGGCCGGCCCCAGCACCACCACGCAGCGCGGCGTCCGGGACTCTGACCTCCCGGACGCCGCAACCAGGCACCCTGAAAGGACAACGCCTGATGCGAACGATGATCGCACGGCCGATCATGGCCGTCACTCCCCTTCTCCCCTCCTTACGGAACATGCCCGGCACGGTCCGTGCCGGGATCTTCGAGGACGAGGAAAAGCGCGACAACGACAAGGGCTTCGAGCGGGACGAAACCGACAACCGGCTCCGGCCGGTCGCGCTCGTGCTCGGCACCCCGTCGCAGCCCACCCCGCCCCCGCCGTTGCCGCGACGGACGCCGGGCGAGACGATCCCACCGCTCGTCCGTCGGAACGCGCGGGCTGGTGCCGAGGACGCGTGTGGCGTGTGCGGCTGGTGGCGGTGCCGGTGCAGTGAACAGTCGCACATCGCGGTCCACGACGGCGTCGGACCGGCCATCACGGCGTCTGGAGACTCGGGCGGCTGGCAGTGCAATCAGTGCGGCAACTGGTTCACCGGGCCCGCCTCCCAGACCTGCCCGAGCTGCAGCTGATCACTGGCAATCAGGCCCCGGAGCAGCAGAAGTAGCTCCGGGCCCACGCCTCGAGGAGCCCCGGATCCCGACTCCGTCCATACGGGCCGCTCGGGCCGCGCAACAGCGCGCGGCCCGAGCGGTCTCCCGGCTCGGTGTCACCCACCCGCTCGCCCGCGTACTCCTGGCGGCCGCCTTCGTGGCGGCCGCCAGGGCGTTGGACGCTGGCCACCGAGTCGCAGAAATCCACTCCGCCCCGGGTGTGTGCCCGGGGCGCCTCCGCACACCGACAAGGAGTGCCGTGCCTCGTAACACTGACCAGGCCCCGGACACGCCCCAGCAGCCTCATCTCCAGTCGACGCTGGAGGAGACGCTGGTGGAAGTCGCTGTCCAGACCGCGCGCCTCCAGGCGCAGCCGGAGGAGACCGACCGCAGCAGCCCCGTGTAGCCCATCGTCCCCAGCCCGCCCCGGCCTACGCGGGGGCGGGCTGGGGACGGTGGAGAGCACGCGGACCACGCGCCGCTTCGCCACCCCGAGAAGCGGGTGGCGCCGAAACGATGACGAGGAGTCATCCCATGGAAAACCCCGAACAGGCGCCGTTACTCACGGACATCGAGACCTACCTCGCCGGGCGCGCGCAGCTGGTGGAGCGCGCGTACGACAGGTCGCTGAGGACCGACCCGAGCGGATACCGCCTCTGGTGGGGCCCCGGTGACACTCCGCTCTCCGGCGCACAGATCGCCCGGCACGCCACAGACGCGGCCCGCTACCTCACCCACCACGGCTGGAACCCCTCCACCTCCGAGTCCCGGGGGATCCGCGACGCGCTGCTCCACACCCGGCGCAGCACCGACACGCTCTGCGCGATCGAGCGGATCCTGAACCTGCTCGTGGCGACCGGAACGCGCTCCCCCGCGAACTACCGGACGTGGGAGGCGGCCGACGAACGGTTCGCGGACCAGGTGCAGCTGCTGCTCCTGGACGCCGCTGTCCTGGCCCGCCGTTACGGTCCCGTCGGCGCGGTATATCCGCGTGGCTGAGGGTCTGCGCGAGCGCTACACGAAGGCCGGCGGCGCCTACCAACAGCACGCGGACCGGTGCCTCGCGTGTCAGGACGACCAGCGATGCACGGTCGGCAGCAGTCTGTTCGCCGAGTTCACGCGATTGCAGGACGCGTACCTGAAGCGCGTACGGGACGCCCAGAATCAGAACTGATCGCTGTTGCTCCCGTCGTCCGGGAGCGGTCGGCAGTTTTTGCCCGTCCCACTGCACCTTCCAGGGCCGGTCGCCCGCACCGCGGGCGGCCGGCCTTTCGCACGTCTCCAGCCCGGGAGAGTCTCGGGCCCGCACCCTCGCAGGAGAGCCCATGCGTAGCAGCACCCAGCTCGACACCGCGACGACCGGCACCACGCTGCCCGACCCGCTGTGCACACACACCCCGACGTGCCCGTCGGCCGCCAGCCCGGACCGCGAGGCCGCGCACGTCGTGGCCGCTCACCCGGAGCAGGGCTGGAGCCTGCTGTGCAACGGCCTCCTGCTCTTCGAGGACACCGGCGAGCTGCTCCCCGACGGCCAGATCATCGCCCCGCACCGGCCCCTCGCCGCGGTCGCGGCCTGACGGCTGCCTGATCCGCCCGCACCGACCGCCGAACCCGGCGGCCGGGTCGGGCGGTGACTGGGAGCCGGACAGTCCGGGATCCGACTTGAGATGAGGCTGTATGACCACGACGCGAAACACCGTCGCACCTACCGCTGCTGCCGCTGCTGCGGTGTTCACCGACGAGACGCTGGGCAAGGCGGCAGAGCTCGCCGCCAAGGCGTACCTGCCGGTGTGGGTCGGGCCGTCCGGAGAAGAGTCCTCCGGCGAGGCCGTGGCCCGTCACCTGGACGCCACCATCGCCCTGCTCGACAAAGACGGCTGGGTCCGCGCCTACGACTACGGCAAGAACTGGTCCACCACCGGCGCGGACCTGGCCGACGACGACTCCATGACGGTCAAGGCGATGCTCCGGGCGCTGCTGCGGTTCGTCCGCGACGACAGCGACAACGACCCGTGCCGGACCCTGGCCACCGCCCTGCGCCACGTCGGGGAGGACGGTGGCCACGGCGACACGGACACCGCCTACGTGGCGGGCTGTGCCCTGGACCTGGTGGTCCAGGCCCACACCGGATCGGACTCCGCCCGCGCCACGCCCTGGTCGGAGCGGCAGCACCGTACCCACGCGGACATCACCGCCCTGCTGACTGCGGGCGCCCGGCTGGCCCGTACTCACGGTCCTGCCGGCCAGGAATCGTCGGCTGCCTGACCCGTTGGCGCTGACCGAGCAGAACGGCCCTCCGAGTCCTCGGCATCAGAGCTGCCGGGGCCTCGGAGGGCCTGGTCACGACCCTACCGACCGACGCCGACCCGCGGTGCCCTCTTGTACGGAGGCGCCGGAACGTACAGAGAGGACACCCCGTGGCCCCCAAGACCGCCACCCGCCGCCGGCGCCAGGCCGCCCCGGCCGCGAAGCCCCGCCCCAACGGGCGCGCCAAGGCGTCGACCCCGCCGGATGTGCCCGTCAACGAGCCGACCGAACAGGACGTCACGCAGGACGAGATCAGTACGCGGTGGCCGCAGGCCGACGCGACCGTCGCGGACGCCCGCGACCGGGCCGCCGATATGGCCGACCTCGTCACCGAGTCCGCGCACCGCGATGCCCGGCGGATGCGGCGGGACGCTGAGACGCGAGCGGTGGACCTCGTCTCCCTGGCAGGCCGTCAGGCCCGGCAGATCCGGGCCGCCGCTGATACTCAGGCCCGCGAGGTTCTCGACGATGTCATCGACGAGGCTGGCCGGCGTCTGCGCGAGTCGACCACCGACGCCGACGGGATCCGGGCCGACGCGGACCGCGACGCGCAGCAACTGCGCGACACCGCCCGCCAGGACGCGCGCGATACCCGTACGGCATCCCGCGCCCTCGCCGCCCGGCACCGCTCGGAGGCCGGGCGGATCAGCGCGGCGATCGAGCGCCGGGCCCGCGAGCAGGCGCAGCAGATCCGCGGTACCGCCGAGCGCGAGTGCGCGGCCCTGGTGGAGCGCGCGGCCGCCGAGGCCGCCGAGGTCCGGGCCGCGGCTGACCGGTCGGCGGAGCTACTGATCGCCGATGCCGGCCGGGAGGCCGACGGGCTCCGGGTAAAGGCGCGGCAGGAGGCTGTTGGTCTGCGTGAGGAGGCTGAGCGGGAGGCGGCCGGGCTTCGCGCGGACGCCCAAGAGCAGCTGGCGGCCGCGCGGGCAGAGGCCGCCCGGTCTACCGGGGAGGCGCAGGAGGAAGCCGACCGGATCCGTTCGGACGCCGAGACGGCGGCCGGCGCGGTCCGTGCCCGGGGCGAGGCCGAGATCACCCAGCTGCGCCGGGAGGCGGAGAGCGAAGCTGCGCGGATCCGTGAGGACGCGGGCCGGGACGAGCAGACGGCCCGGCAGGAAGCGGCGCGGGTACGGCGCCTGGCGGACGAGGACATCGCCCGGCTGAGGGCGACCGCCGCCGAGGACGCCGGACGCCTCGCCCGTACGGCCCGCGAGGAAGCCGACCGGATCCTCGCGTCCGCGCGGTCGAGGGCAGACGCCGACGTCAAGACCGCCGAGGCAGCCGCGAAGGAGGCCCAGGCCCGGGAGGACGACGCGGCCGTCACGCTGAAAGCCGCCGACGAACTGGTCGCCGAGGCGGCAGCGCGCATGAAGCGCGCCACCGACCGCACCGAGCAGCGCCTGGAGCGCAAGCGCCTCAAGCACGCCGCGCGCGACGAGCGTAGGACCGTGGTGGAGGCGCGGAAGAACAAGGCGCGTCAGGCGCGCGATGAGCGCCGTGCCGGGCAGCCGACGATGGCTGACCGGATCAAGAAGTTCGTTCTGGTCAACGCCGAGCGGCTGCTCGTGATCCTTCCGATCACGGCGCCGATGGCGGTCGCCTGGACCGGCCAGGCCGGCTTCGCCAAGGACATCCTCGACTGGCACGAACCGTGGACGATCCTCTTCGCCGCCGCCTTCGAGCTGTCCACCGCATTCGTCGGGTGGATGTACCACCAGGCCCGCCGGGACGGCGATGCGGGCACCCTCTACCGGGGCGCGACCTGGGTCTTCGCCGTCGGGGCCGCCGTCATGAACTTCTGGCACGCCTCCGGAAAGCCGGAGCCCGGCACACGGGTGTGGGACGAGAAGGCCCAGGTGTGGACCGAGCAGATGAGCTACTGGAACGCCACTCCCAAGGCCGTGGCTTTCGCGGCGATGAGCATTGTGGGGATGGTGCTCTGGGAGCTGTACGCGACGTTGCTGCACCGCCGGAAGCTCCGTGACGACGGCAAGGTCGCCGCGTCCCGGCCCTCGATCGGGCTGGTGCGCTGGATCCGCTACACCCGGCATTCATGGAACGCGTGGTCGCTCGCGATCACGGACTCCCGGCTCACGACGCTGGACCGGGCGTGGACCGCGGCCGAGACCGAACTCTCCCGCAAGGGGACGATCAAGGCGGCACGTCGGGCGGTGCGCAAGGGTGTGCCGCTTCCGCGGTCTTACCGGGTGGTCCCGGTCTCGGCCAGTCTCACTCCGGCTGGTCTCCCCAGTCTCGCCGCACAGGAAATCGGTACGGCCGGGACCTACACCCTCGAACGCATCGAGACCGGGACCGGGACTGAGACCGGCGGGACCGGGACCGGGACCGAGACGGGGTTGAGGATGCGTGAGACCGGAAACCGGCTCGCGCTGCCGTCCGGCGAGACCGGAGAGACCACGAACGACACCATCCCCGGAGCGCGGGACCACGGCGAGACCGGCATGACCGGCGAGACCTCGAACGCCACTCCCACCCGGACCGGCACACGGGCGACCACCGGGACCACGACCGGGACCGGCGAGACCAACTCCGGTGAGACCGAGACCAGTGGGACCGGCGCGGTGTTTCCGATGGGAGACCCCGAGACCGAGACCCGGCACCTGCTGAACCTCATGAAGTCTCGCGGTGGCGCCGACCAGGTCTCACTGGACGACGCGATCAGCGAGACCAGGCGCCCCAAGTCCACGGCGGCCAAGCGTCTCGCGGCCGCCCGAGACCGCTACCGCCACCTTCCCAAGACCGGCTGAGACCAGCGGGGGAGACCGAGACCGGTCTCCCCCGCACCACGCTCCGCGGTCCGGCACCACCAGTGAAGGCCAGCCCATTCCCTGGGCTGGCCCTTGCTGCGACTGCCGGAAGCAGTCCACCCCACGCCCGTACGGCAGATCCGACCCCCACGGAGGACCTTGTGAACACCGAAGACACCGGCACCTTCTTCGAAGACCCTGACGCGGCGCTGCGCGAGATGGCGAGAAACCCCGCCGCCTACGCGCACTACCTCGCGGACTTCCACCGGGTCGTGCTGGACATGCAGGCCAAGCTGGAGATCCTGCAGCGCGAGACCCGTGTGCACTGCCGTGGAACCCGCGTGGAGGGCGACAAGATGGGCCAGGCTTTTCTGCGTTCCTTCCCGGTGGAAAAGTCCCTGAACGACGTCATCAAAAACCTCAGGAGCGTCACGGCAGGGCTGGAAAAGAGCGCCCATAAGCGTCACGCCCACGATGAAAAGGTGAAAGAGGTGAAGGGGCAGCGAAAGGAAAAGGCCCAGCTCAAGGAGCGGAAGAATAACCCGCCTCTCCAGGTCGCTCCGGAGAAACCCGTGGAGCCGGGTGTGCGGGAGTCGAATATGGGCTATGGTGGTCCCACGTCGATTTACAACCTGGACCGCAGGGAGTCGGCGTGAGTGCAGGTCGCCCGCTCACGAAAGCCGAGCGGAAGAAATTCAACCGTGCGGAACACGAGCGAAAAATCAGACAGGATCTGATTGCGCAGCACGGAAACGACCTCGGTACCTTCCACTACTGGCTCCGGATCATGAATATCCGGGGCACCCAGGCTTACCGCGGCGGCGACACGGTGTTCATCCGTGAGGTCGCGCTCGCTCTGGAGAACGTCTACCGACGCCACGCCGGCTAGCTCACCGCGTCCCGTGTGAAGGGCCGCTCCCGATCCCCGGGGGCGGCCCTTCGGCGATCCCAACGCGTGCCGCGCGTGTCGCGTGTCACGCGTGCCGCGCACGCGTGTACGCGAGGCCGGTGCCGACTGTCAAGCCCAGGAGGAGGGGCCGCGTGTCCGACGACACCGACAGCAACGTTTTTCACCTCCCCGCTCGGGACAGTGATTCCGGCGCCATGCCGGACGCTCCCGATATCGGGGACCTCTTTTACTCCGGACCGTCCGACAGTGCTGGTGACGGTGTCCCGCCGGAGTCCCCGGCGGAGACGACAATGGAACTCCCGCCCGTTCGCGGACCTATTTCCCCCGAAATAGCTTTGCGGGAAACGGGAATTTCCAGCCCCCCGAATTCCGAGGAGGATGAATGCGAGGAGGATGGCGAGTATGTTCAGCCTCGTTCCCTTGCTGATCGCCTCGGTGACTGGCTGGAATACCGGCTGGAAGTGGCGAGAGACCGGCATACGGGAGAAGCGCCCTTCCGTGAGGCGGAAATCGCGCGCAAGGCCGCGCTTTTAGAGGCCCGCACGGCTCAGGAAGTCGCGATGATGGAGCAGAACAACAAGCTCCACACCGCGATGATGAAAGCGAAGGCCGACAAGGCGGCGGCACGCGGCAAGTCCGACGCCGACCGCTCGCGCTCCTCCGGTATGGGCTCCGACAAGGGCGGCTCGAAGGCCGGCGGCGGGGGCGGCCCACGCGGCGGCGGCAGCTCCGGTGGCTCAGGCCGGGGTGCCGGCAGCGGCCGGGGCTCGGGAACGAACGGCTCAGGCGGAGGCTCGGGGCGCGGCTCCGGGGGCGGCAACTCCCCCAAGGGCGCCGGGAAGGGCCCTGATCGCTCCGCCGGCGGCCGGAGCGGCAGCTCGAAGGGCAATGAGTCCTCCGGCGGTTCCAAAGGCCGTCAGAGCGGCTCTGGCGGCGCCGGTTCGGGCAAGGGCAGTACTGGCAAGGGCGGCTCGGGCAAGAACGGCTCGGGCAACTCCGGTACCGGCAAGGGCAGCTCGAAGAACGACGGCGGCAAGGCCCAGAACGCGCCGGCCAGCCCGGCGGCTGAACGGGCCCGCGGCCGCCAGGAGCGCGCCGCCGCCCGCCAGGCAGCACGCCAGCAACGCCGTGGCGCCGACCAGGCGGCCAACATCGCCGACCGCAGCAAGGACCGCGACCAGGACCGCGCCAACCAGCAGGCGAAGCGGGAGGAACGCCGCGCGGCGAAAGCCGAGCGGAAGGCCGCGAGGAAGGCGAAACGCGAGGCCGCCAAGACCGATGGCGACCGCACCACCCTGGGCGCGGCCGTGGCGGACGCGGCACAGCGGCGCTGGGACGAGCGCCGCGCGGCAGCGGAGAAGGACAAGGCCGCGAAGCACGGCGAGGCCAAGGACGACGCCGGTGACCCCAAGGACGCCACCAGCGACAAGGATCCCGAGGCCACGACCGAGAAGACGCCCAAGGACGGCCCGGACGACGACTCCGCAACCAAGGAGGCCAAGGAGGCGAAGGAGGCGAAGGAGGCGAAGGACGGCGAGAAGAGCGGCGAGAAACCGTCCGACGGATCCAGCGACAAGGAACCGAAGGACACCACCGGCACGGACGACGGCCCCAAGCCCGACGACATCAAGGACCCGCCGGGCACGGACGACAGCGGCGACGGGCGCTCCTTTGGGGAGCGGCTCAAGGACTTCTTCGCCATGTTCGACGAGGACACCGTCCCGCCCGAGCCGGAGGAGCCCTCGAGGCTTCGGCCCGAGGACCTCAACGTCACCGTGGACAGCCCCGGCCGTCCGAGCCGGCCCCCGACGCCCGAACCGGCTGCGGAGGAGGACATCCCGGACGCGGTCATCGTCGATGACCCGTCCGATCCCTTCGGGGCGCATGTCACCAGCCCGGCGGGCCTTCCCCGCGCCCCGGAGCCCCACACCCAGCGTCCCGGCACCACCCGCCCCACTACCCAGGAGGACCCCGTGGCATCGGAGGTCAGGAAGCCCACGCCGAGTCAGGCCGGCATGGCGGCCAAGCACCGTACCGACATCACCTTCGACGACTACCTGGTCGAGATCGTGAACATCGCGCTCATCGCCGGCGTCGACGCGGACCGGGCCGACACCCTCGCCAAGTCCCTCGGCAAGGTCGCCGACGCCCTACGGGACATGGCCACCGACCTGGTCGCCGACCACAACATCGTCACCGAGGTCACCGAGCAGATCTCCGACCTCGCCGACGCCGCGACCCGCATGAAGCTGCTGGCCGAACGGTGCTCCACCGAGTGCGAGGCCGCCTTCGAAGCCGGCCGGATCGCCGCCGCCTCCGTCAGCCGCACCTACCGCCAGGACATCCAGGCCATGGACGACGCGGGCCTGAAGTACGCCTCCGCAGCTTCCCACCACTAGGAAGAAAGACCCCCTCGATGAGCAGCAACCTCACCCCCCGCCCCGGAAGCTTCGCCGCCCCGACCGACGGCGACAACCGCTACAAGGCCGTCCAGCACAAGCTCAAGACCCTCAGCACGGCCATGGACGACGCGACGACCGACCTGCAGGCGCTGCTGCGCGGGATGCGTACCAACGCCGACCGCGCTTCCAGCCTGGCCGTCGACATCGCCAATGCCGAACTGGACCGCAAGTTCGTGGAGATGACGAACCAGGTGTCCGTCGCTCTGGGCGGCGCCGCCCACGAAGTGCGCAAGCTCCACGAGACAGCCCAGGAGGTGTCCGGCCTGGCCCACGACACGCGCCGTACGCACGCACGGCTGTACGAGGGCCTGGACGACGTCCGCTCCAGCCGCAAGGAGCGCACCCCCAAGCCGGCCTTCTTCGCCCACTGACCCGACCCACCGAAACCCCCTGATGGGCGGCCCCGCCACCACGGCGGGGCCGCCCATCGCCGCTCCCGAAGGAGAACCACCCCGTGTCCGTGCCGCGCAGCGTCGCCCTGGAGCGCACCCTCTACACCCTGGCCGCCCCGGTCCTCGCCGCGGCCCCGAACCTCTTCGCCGACAGCCCCGTCAACACAGTCGTGCAGCTGGCGGGCGCCGCCGGCGTCGGCGGCTGGGTCCTCGCGTACAAGAGCGACGAGCCCGGCACGGGACGCAAGATCCTGCGCTGGTCGCCGCTCGTGTTCGCGGCCGCCGTCGACATCGCCGCGAAGAACACGATCGGCTGGGGCCCCTGGTGCCTGGACGGCGTGCTCGCCGCCGGGTGGGCGGCGGCCGGCCTGCTGGTGATGCCGTTCTCCCGGCACACCCGCCGCAACCACCGGCCCGCCCTCGCCGCCCCCACCCCGGCCCCGCAGTTGCGGCCCGCCGCCCCCGAGCCGTCCCCGGCGCAGCCGGACGACGGCGCCGACACCTTCACCCGCCAGGTCCGCTGGCTGTGGGAGAACCGCGGCATGCCCGGCCGCACCATCGTCGTGACGGCCACCCCGCACGAGGGCATGCCGAACGACCTGTCGCTGCTGCTGCGCGCCTCCGAGGCCGGACGGCCCATCAACGGCCTCGCCGAGGAGACAGTCGCCGCCGCGTTCGGCGTCGACGTCACCGACGTGCGGATCGAAGAGGTGGCCCGGCAGTACGGACGCGAGGGCGGCCCCGGCTGGAAGGAAGTCCACGTCACCCCCGACAGGAACGAGCGCCGCCGCAAGGCCCCCACCACCCACGAGTGGTGGGCCGACCGGGTCGGGGCCACCGGCGGGCCCGTGCCCGGCTCGGTGTTCGTGAAGAAGGTCCGCGACCAGGAGCGCAAGGTGACCCACTACATCGCCCAGGTGCCCGACGAAATGGGCGAGCCGCGCGTCAACCAGCACTCCCTGGCGGCCGCGTTGAAGACCAAATATGACGAAGGCCGCCTGTTCGTCACCGTCGACGGCAGTCAGGTCCTGGTCTCCCTGTGGGACACCTCGCCGCTCGCGCAGGTCTTCCCCGCCACGCGGGAGCTGCTGACCCCCGATGCGGACGGCCGGTGGGTGACCGGCTACCTGGGCAACGGCCAGCCCGCCCGCAACCGCGTCTACACCGACCGGGGCGCGGCCCATGGCCTGTTCGTTGCCCCGTCCGGTGGTGGCAAGACCCAGCTGATGGCCCTGCACGTCGCGGCCGACGCCCTGTTCGGGGCCGTGGTCATGCTGGCCACGGAAGCACCGGACGAGAAGACCGCCGCACTGGGCCGGCACACCGCCCGCTACGGCGTCGGCGCGCTCTACATGATCCGGCTCCTGCGGGTCCTGGACGCGCTGATGGAGATCCGCGGCGAAATGCTGTGGGAGGACGGGCAGGTCCACGACTGGGACCCCAGCCGGCCTGGCTGCCCCTACCGGATGCTGTCCGCCTACCTGGACGAGTTCCTCTCCGCCGCCCGCGACGGCGACTACGGCGCGGAGATCATGGACCTCGCCGAGCGGGTGTCGGTCAAGGGCCGCAAGTACGCCGTCGGCATCAAGGTGGCCGGCCAGTCCATCTACGTGCAGGACGGGTTCACGCAACTGCTGTGCGAGAACCTGCGGGAGAACTGCATCCCGGTCGTGCTGAAGGTCGCGCCGAAGAAGGTAGCCGACATGTTCAAGGCCCTCGGCATCCCGTCCGAATACACCCCCGACCCCCTCCCCCGCTCCTTCTCCCCGGCCGAAGCGGGCCGGATCGAACGGGTGATGAGCGGCGAGCCCGAGCCGCCCACCGACTCCAACACCGGCGGCGCGGGATGGATCGTCGAAGCCAAGCAACCCGACGTCCTGCGCACGCTGTTCATGGACTTCAAAGCCGGCATCGACGACTACTTCCCCCGCACGGTCCAGCCCCTGACCGACCACGAGATCCGCGAACTCGAAGCGCGGGAACTCTGGTTCGACTGGACCGAGCCGCCCCGGCCCGGCGAGTTCGGCCCCGAACCCGACGACGAACACGACGACGGCGCGCCCAAGAAGGGCGGCGGCAACCGCCGCAACGGGGGAAAGCCCGCCACACGCCGCGACGCGGTCACCTCACCCCGCCAGGCACTCGAGGCCATCAAGAACCTCACCGACGCCTGATCACACCCACCCATCCCCGGGGCCGGCCCGCCCGAGCGCAGCCGGCCCCCGGCCCCTTTGCGAAGGATCACCACACGCCGTGGCTCTCTTGATTTTCGGCTCCGCGCTGGCCTGCACGCTGTTCGGCTTCACCCTCGCCGCGACCGGCCTGGCCCCGGCCATCAACACCGGCCTCGCCTCGTTCGCCGGACTGATCTTCAGCTTCTGACTACGCCTCAGTCCACGGCGGGTCGGGCGTGTAGTTGAGCCCGTCGCAGAAGCGGCAGTCCCACTCCGAGGGCACCTCCCACTTGTCGACCCAGAAGCCGACCTGCTTGCCCACGAAGAAGTTCTCACCCCCGCACCACCCACAGTCGAAGACGAACTCCACCCCAGCCCCTTCCCCACGCCCGTTGGTCCGAGGATGCCCGCAGCGCGTGTGCGGTGACTACCCACCCGCCAGCCTCAACTCACCTGCTACGCAACGCCGAAGGGCGCCGCCGGACACGCACTCCGGCGACGCCCTTCGCCGACGCGCGCCCCTTCCCCACGCGCCCTCCCGGCCACCACGGCCAGGAGGGCGCACCCCTTCCCGCGTGATCGGAGAACCCGATGGACCCCCTGAACACCACCCAGTCCGGCATGCCCGAGTCCGAGGCCGCGGCCGAAGCTCGCCGCCTGCTCGACGAGTGGGCGAGCAAGCCCGTACGCCACCACTCCACCTCGTTCCGCGACGACACCGAGCCGCCGGCCTTCGGAACCGCCCCGCCCGTGAGGCAGGAGGACCACCGGATCGTCCCGGCCTGGGCGGCCGGGACCGCGGTGGCCTCCATCGGCGTGGGCGCCGGGGTAACCGGCATCGGCTGCGGCGCCTGGCTGGTCTTGCAGGGCCTCGCCTCGGTCACGCTCACCGGCGTCCTGATGGTCACCCTGCCGTTCGCCGCGGCCGCGATGCTCGCCACCGCGATCGGCAGCGCGATCAGCCGCGCCCGCTCCGTCACCAAGATCGTCTACGAGGGCCCGGTCACCCACCACACCGAGATCCACAACAACAGCACCACGCGCGGGGCGTTCTTCGCCCGCACCCGCAACGAGATCCGCTGACCGGATCCGGCCAGCTCGCACCGCCCACTCACCGATCCCTTCGCCGAAGGAGCAGCTACGCCATGCGCAACAACGACAAGCCGGTCAACGGGCAGGAGAACCCGTTCTTCTTCGACCTGATCGACCAGATGCCTCCGCCGCCGGTCCTCGAGCTGGAGGGCAAGCACGGCACCAGGCGGCTCGCGCGGCTGCGCCCCGCGTGGAAGGAGTCCTGGGAAGAGGGCGGCTTCCTCCCGCTCCAGCGCTGACCCGCGCCCCGCCCCGTTCAGCACCATCACCGCGCACCGAGGGAATCCGATGAAGCCGCAGCTGGAGCAGACCGAATTCTGGGTCGGCACCTTCCACCGGAGCCACGACGGCACTAAGACCAAGGTCACCGCGACCCGCGACGACACCCTGGCCCTCGCCCACCCCGCCGTGCGGGACGGGGCGAGGACCGGACAGGCCGCCCGGCCGCACGCACCACCCATCACGAGCAAGAGCAAGAAGGAGACCCCGTTTTGGCTGCGAAAGCCCCGGCTGTCATAGGCGTGCTCACCGAGCCCCCGGCTCCGACCTGGTGGAAGGTCAACCGCCACAAGGTCTTCGGCATCAGCGGGCTGCTGATCGGCTACCTGGTCGGCACCCACCTGCACGGCGCCCCTCAGCAGCAGCCGGAGACGCCCGGGCCGGGCCACACCACGCCCGCGTCAGCCACGCACTGAGAGCACCCCACACGCACGGCCCATGGCCTCGCCGCATAACCCACCCGCTGCGCCCCGCCGACACCAGCACGACGTCGGCGGGGCGCAGCGCTGTCCGCTCGACGACTGGAGGAGATCACTCGTGCTCATCCCCCGCCCGCGCCGCCGGATCGGCCGGCCCCGCCCGCAGCGTTCCGGCCCCCGCTACCCGCACCGCCCCGACCGGCTGCCCGGCGCCTGGAGCAGGTGATGCCGCGCCCGAGGAAGAAGCGCCGCCGCCGCGAGGTGATCCGGGTGCCGCGCAGCGACGCGGCGCTGCCCGAGTACGACCGCAGCACGGTGGCCGAAGGGCTCGTCACCCGCAGGCAGTTACGGGACATGGGGCTGAGCCCCGGCGGCAACGATGGCCCGGTCGCGATCCTGCGCTGCAGGCTGTGCGCGACCCGCCCGCAGTGGTCCTGCCGTCACCCCACCCGCGGCTACCTGCTGCGCGTCGACCTGGCCAAGCCCAAACGGACGCCGACGCTCGCTCAGGAGTGGGCCCTCGACCAGGCGATGGCAGCGAGACAGACCTGCGACGAATGCGGGAGGCGGTTCTACATCTGCCTCTCGAAAAAACTCGGTTGCTGCCTGGAGTGCTTCGACGGCACGCCCGCGGACCCCAGCAGCCTCATGACCCTCCCGGCCCCGGTCGCTCACCGGCCGGCCGCGTGAGCCAGCCCCGTCCCGACCGTCCAGGCCGGGACGGGGCCCGCACAACCCGGGCGGCCGCAGCACCGGCAAAGGCCGGCCGTCCACTCCCTCACCTCTTCGAGATCAGGAGAAACCCAGCATGACGCATCGCGCCGCCCTCTTCACTGCCGTCCTCGGACTTGGCCGCGCCGGGTCGAACATCGGCGATCACTTCGTGCAGTCCGACTACTGCGCCCGGGTCAAGGGCGCAACCGACGATAAGCCGGTCCACTTCGCCGCCAGTCCGGACGACGAGCCGACCGTCCACGGAACGGCCGACGGCGTCAAGGCGTGCGCCTGGCACTGCCTGACCTACACCGCCACCCAGGCCGTCGCGGTCGGGGCCGGCGCCCGGGTCCTGGGAATCCGGCTGCACCCCGGAGCCGCCGCGGCCGCGCTCGCCCTGTCGTTCGTCACGCACTACGCCGCGGACCGCAGGGTGCCGGGCGGCCTCCTGGAGACGCTCGCCACGAAGACCGGCAAGGGAAACTTCTGGCTCCTGACCGACCACGGCATCAATGGCGCGTACTGCCTGGACAGCGCCTGGCACCACGGCTGGGAGACCGTCGCCGCGCTGGTCGCCACCACCAAGGCCACTACCCGGTGACCGGCCGTACCCGCAGCCGCCTGGACCGGGTGCGCGCTTCCGCGCCGACGCCGACGCCGAGGGCGACTACGGCTTCGATGTCCTGCTGCCCTGCCCCGTCGACCCGGAGTGCGCCGGGCAGGCATGGGCGCCGGTCTACTCGGTCACCGACCTGCACAAGGCGCTGACCGGCGCCATGGACAGCGCCCCGGACATCGTCTGCACCGTCCACGGCGACGGCGTCGACGACGACCCCGAGGGCCGCGCGGATCTCGAGGCGCAGTCGCGGACGCGGTCCGCGCGTGAGCCGCGCCGCCGACGGCCCGCACCCGCACCCGCTCACCCCAGCCGACGCGTACGTCCTCGACACCCTGCGCGGAGTGGGCCTCGATAGAGCCGTTGCGGTCGTGGCCGCCTGACCTGCACGAACAAAAAAAGCATCCTCAAAAGATGCCAATCCTTAGAAATGCATCCTTCGAGGATGCATTATTGATGTGTGGGGGCCACCCGGCCCCGCACTCTCCGACCAAGGAGCCCCCTTGACCACCTCTCAGACCTTCACCGCCACCGACGCAGTGTGGACCGACGTCATCAGCCACATCGGCACCGTCACCGTCACTGTCGACCCACGGCTGACGAACGCGGTCATCACAGTGAGCACGGGCGACGATGAGGGCCCGCTCGCCGACGCGGTGCGCGCCACTACGAAGAGGGAGAGCACCTACAAGCACCTGAAATGCCTCACCATCAGCGTTCCCGAGGTCCAGGGCAACACGATGACGATGGGCAACTCCACCTTCCGATTCCACGGCGGCAACATGGTGGTCGGCCAGAGCTTCGGCGTCGTCCGCGGCTCCGTGACCGGCATGACCATCAGCAACGGCGACGTCATCATCGGCGGCCGCACGGTCGTCTCGAACGGCCGCGTCGTCGCCGAACAGGGCACCGTCGTCAGCGGCGGCGGCACGGGCACCATCACCGTCGACGTGAAACTGCCCAGCGAGATGTCCTCGGTCCGGCTGGAGACCACCAGCGCCGACCTCACCGTGCACGGCGACCTCCAGATCCTGGACGCCCGCTCCGTCAGCGGTGACATCAAGGCCAAGGGCGTGCACACGCTCCAGGTGGACACCACCTCCGGCGACGTCGAAGTGGAGCGTGTCGACGCCCGGGTCAACGCCCGCTCCGTCTCCGGGGACATCGAGATCGGCGCCTACAGCGGCACCGAGTTCCGCGCCACCTCGGTCAGCGGCGACGTCGACGTCACCGCGACTCCGGACGCCTTCGGCTCGATCGACGCCACCTCGGTCTCCGGCGACGTCACCACGCGCGGCACCAGCCACCTGCGCGAGCGCGTGCGCACCGTCTCCGGCAAGCACCGCAGCCGGTGACGCCCCGGGGCGGCCGCCATCCCGGCCAAGGTCCGTCGGCCGCCCCGGGCCTTCCAACCCGCTCCAGAAGGAGCAGGGGACAGACACATCGTCCCTCAACTCCCCACCGGAGCCCACCATGACCCCGCGCCCCGACGACCAGGCCCGCACTGAACTCCGCGACCTGGTCGCCAAGGCCAAGCAGCGCCGCGAGACCGAGCACGACCGCGTCGAAGCCGAGTTCTGGCAGGAGATCGACGCCCTGCAAGAGCGCTACCACGGCGCCCAGCTCGACATCGCCGCCGCCCTGGACGTCAAACGCAACCAGATCCTCCGCCAGACCAAGCGCTACCGGTCCACGAACCAGCCCGACGCCAACAACTCACCGACTGCGCTTCGTAAGGAGAACCCCCACCCGTGACACCACTCATCCTCAATCCCGGCACCCTGTGTGCTCTGATCGGCCCCCCGGGCTGCGGCAAGTCCACCTTCGCCGCCCGCTACCCCGACAGCTGGCGCGTGAGCCTGGACGTCTACCGCAAGCTGGCCACCGACTTCGAGGCCGAGGAATCGGCCACGCCGGTCGCCGCCGAGATCCAGACCCTGCTCCTGGACTCCCGGTTCTCCCGAGGGCTGATCACTCTGGTGGACTCCACCAACGTCTTCCCGCACGTCAGAGCCGGACTGATCGCCCGCGCCCGCTACTGGCAACGGCCCGCCGTGGCAGTCCTCTTCGACGTGCCGCTGGCGACGGTGGAGGAGCGGAACGCGGGCCGCGAGCGAGTGGTGCCCGTGAACGTCGTGCGCGAGTTCCACGAGCTGCTGCCCACCGTCGACCAGCTGTACGCCGAAGGCTTCGCCGCAGTCCACCTGGCCTCCGAACTCGCCACCACCGCACACCCGCGCCCGCCTGTCTGACCGACTCCACCATCACCGCACCCGAAAGGCACCAGACATGAAGAAGTGGACCACCGGCGACCACACCATCGCCGACACCGAGCACGGCATCATCAACTTCGCCGACGGTCTCCCGCTAGTGATCGCCGACTGGCAGGTCACCGAGGACGCTCCCGACCGAGACGGCCGCGTCTACGCCTCGGTGCGCGGATGGATCGTCAACGGCGGCGGTTCCGGCTGCATCGACGACCCGTACACGGAGCCGATCGAGGCCGGCCGCGCTCGCCTGGTCCGCAGCCAGCTGCGCGGCCGCCCGCCGATGGCCGACCTGGACGTCCACGTCGACTACTACGCCGTCGACCGGCCGTACCCGAACTCCTGGGACCACCGCGGCCGCCAGGTCACCGTCACCTGGATGGACCGCCGTATCGACGCCGAAGGCCGCCCGATCCCGGAGGACGAGATCGGGCGCATCGAGTGGACGAACCCGGCTACCGGTGAGGTCTTCGACCTGACCGAGGCGTACGTCCCGGCGGGTGAGTACTACTACGACGACCCGAAGCGCCCATTCTTCACCTGGCGGCATTTCGACCGCTGGTCCGGCGGCGTCCCGCTCCTTCACCCGTTCTACGGCGACCACAAGAGCCCGGCCGACGGCGGCAAATGCATCGCCGACGGCGAGTGGGTGCGGATTACCGATGCCCCGAAGTTCTCCGAGCGAGTAGCGGTCGCTCTCAGCTGACCGCGTTAAGGGTCTCAGCACCATCCGAGAAGCACACGCAAAGACCCCGGGACGGCCGCAAACGGCCTGGTAACCAGTCGGCCGCCCCGGGGTCACCCAATCCCGTACGAGACGAGAGGGAGATCCTCAGTATGGACTCCGTTCTACACGCTTCGGGCCGGTTCAGCCCGCGCACCCTCCTGATCACCACCGCTGCCGTGCCGCTGACCGGCTGGGTGGTACACGCCGTCGCGCTGCACAGGCAGCTCGCTGCCACGAAGCGCGACCCGCTGACGGGCCTGCTGCGCCGCGACGCCTACACCACCCGCGCCCGGCGGCTCCTGACCCGCCACGGCGACGATGTGTGCGTGGTCATGGTCGATGCCGACCACTTCAAGGACATCAACGACGGCCTCGGGCACGCGGCCGGAGACACGGTCCTCGCCGCGTTCGGCACCCGGCTCACTTCCTGGGCGGGCCCGCGTGCTGCCACCGGCCGACTCGGGGGCGATGAGTTCGCCGCCGTCCTGGAGCTGCCCGCAGCCCGCCGGACGCACCGCCTGGAGCAACTGGTCCGAATCCTGCACACACCGGTCGCCCTGGACGACGGCCGCACGGTCGACGTCGCCGCGTCGGTCGGCGCCGCGACACCGGACACGATCGGTTCCCGCGACCTGACCGCGTTACAGAGGGCCGCCGACGCGGCCCTGTACGACGGCAAGCACTCCGGCTGCGCCCACCTCGCCACCGCCGCTCACGCCACCACACCGTCCCTCAACGGGCGCCGCGCCGGGCGTCCGGGCACGGCCGTGTGGGGGCGAGCCGCATGAGCAGTACTTCTCAGCACGACGTCGACCACACCCTCGCCTACCCCGAGCCGCCCGCGTCCCCGCTATGGCACCGGGACGGACCGACGGCCCAGCCGCTCACGCCCCAGCAGGCAGCCAGCAACCGTCGCGTGCTGGAGCTGCCCCTCAATCCGAACCCCGCGCAGCAACTCGCCGCTGCGGCCCGGGTGACCGCGCACCACTCCCACGGCCGCCACGACCTGGCGGAACTGCTGGACGCCATCGGCCTCCCCCACGACGACACCACCCTCACCACCCTGCTCCCCCTCACGGAATCCGGAGACGCACCCACCATGACCACCACCGCCCCGGCCCTGACCGCGTACGCCGCCATGGCGATCTCGATGCACAACAACGGCGACACCGCCCACGCCATCTGCCAGGCCACCGGACTGAGCGAGACCGAGCTCCACAACCTGATCGCCGACCAGGTCCCAGGACTGCCCCGTGCGGCCGCCGACTCCCCGGCCATCGACGTTCCGGTCATCCCGCTGGCCGTCTCCAACGAGGTTCAGAAGCTGCTCGACTGGGCGGCCGCGCACCCGGCCGCCTCGGTCCGCAGCCGCGCCGCCCGCATCACCGCCGACCTGACCGAGCTGTCCGAGCGCCGCGACTCCGAGGCCGCGCAGCGCGAGGCCGAAGAGAAGGTCGCCAGGGCCAAGGCCGAACTCGAGCGGGCGCAGGAGGAACTGCGCACCGTGAAAGCGGGCACCCGCACCACCACGGTGGCCGCCACCACGCCCACCCCGATCAGCTCGGCGGGCAGCGGCCGCACTCGCGAGGAGCTCGCCGCCATCAGGACGTGGGCGCGCGCCAACGGCCACCAGGTCGCCGACGCGGGCATGGTGCGCAAGACGGTCCTCAAGGCGTACGACGCCGCCCACCAGGCGCCGGTCCGCAAGGCCGGCTGACCCGTGGACACCGACGCGATAGCCCTGGACGGATTCCTGGACGAAGAGACCGTGCCCGGCGACCTGCACGGATCGACGGCCCGGTTCCGGCTCACCGTCTCCCCCACGGACGAGCGCGCGGACGAGATGATCCTGCCCTGCAGCGTCGCCGACTCCGAGCTCGCGCACACCGTGCTCCACGAGCTCGTCCCCGGCGACCAGCTGCGCGTCACCGGCTACCTCCGGCTGCCCCGCACACCGGACGAGCCGATGTGGCTGATCGTCACCACCCTCGCCGTGCTGGCGACCGCGCCCCTGCTGTCCGACCCGGCCACTGTCGCCACGGCGGTCATCGAGCGGTACGGGCCGTACGTCTGCTGGTTCGACGCCGAAGACTCCGGTGAGGTCCCGGTGTGGACCGAGACCGGCGTCTGGGTCGGCACCGCCGGGGACCCCGGCGCGCTGGGCGAGCTGATCGAGGAGTTCGAGCAGCGCCAGGCCGCCAGCGGCGAGTGACCGGCCGTGCCCATCCATCCCGAGAACCTCCACCGGTACCCGCGCGACTGGAACGAGATCAGCACGCGGATCCGGTTCGAGCGGGCGGGCGGCCGCTGCGAGTGCACGGGCCACTGCGGCCTGACGCACCCCAGCGGTCGCTGCCCCGCCGTCCACGAAGAGATCCACCTGGGGCCGCGCCTCTGCGGCCGCCCTCCACCAGCTGCCCTTCCCCGAACCCGACCAGGAGCCAATGCCCATGGCCCGCATCAGCGTGAAGATCTTCCCCCTCCACCCGGACGGCACCGACTGCACCCACGCGGTCCGTCCCTCCGGCAAGCCCCACGACGCCGACTCCGGTTGCGCCGGCCGCCGCAACTACGCCGTGGTGTGCAGCGCCTGCGGCCCGGTCGGCGAGCCCCACGGCCTGCGTGTCCTCGCCGAACCGCAGCAGAGCGCGCACCGCGACCACCACAAGGCCGCGCTCACCCCGGCCTCCCGCTGACCCCACCCGCCCGGCCGCCGGGACCACCACGGTCCCGGCGGCCCCATGGAATGTGAGGGCCGATGACCACCGTCTTCGACCAGTTCACCCGCCGCACCGCCGACGTCACCGCCGAGCTCTCCAGCCTGCGCATCCCGCTCACCGCGCCAGCCCCACCGCCCGCCGACGCCGTCCCCGCTGACCCGTGGGCCAGCAGCTACGCCGTCCCGATCGACCGCTCCACCCTCGCCTGGTGTACCGCTGTCCAGATGCTCGCCGACCACCACCACACCGGCATCGACCGCCAGGTCCTCGCAGCCGACGCCCTGCTGCGCGAACTCGGAGTCCGCGGCCTCGCCCAGCTCCACTCCGACCTCCACCATGGCGCGCCCATCGACTACCGATTCACCCGCTGTCCGTACTGCTCCGGGATCGGCGAGGACCCCACCCAGCCGACCTGCGAGGAAGTCGGCTGCCCACCGGAGTACGAGTTCGCTGGCCACGATCACCTCTGCCCGGTCTGCCACGGCGACGACTGCCAGCCCCAGTGGTTTGCCCAGCGACAAATGGAAGCCCTTGAGCAACTGCTCACCTCTGCCCTCACCGAGCGGACCCCACCCCGTACGAAATGGCACACCCTGCTGCGCAGCCGCTGATCGGCAACGGCGCACCCCACCACTCCAACCGCAGTCCCGACCGGATTCCCCGACCAGGAGACGCTGTGACCATCACCGCCGACCACTTTCCCACCTCACCGCTCGCTCTGCGCACCGCCAACCCGAACACGCAGACCTCGGTGCGCGCATTCGCGGACCGGATGGCCGAGGCTGCCAACGCCGCCCGAGATCAGCTCACCACTCTCTGGGCGAGCGCCAGCACACAGGAACAGAGGGCCTCCGCTCTACACACCGTCCACGAATCCCTGATCCAGTGGCGCTACCAGACGGCCGTACATACCGGCCGCCGCCTCGGCACCGGCATCGGCTACAACCCCGACCGGTTCGTCACCCCGATCACCGATCAGACCATCAACTACGACCGGCTCGGATACATCGGCCGGCTGCGTGATGGCACCGACTGGGACGAGACCACCCGCACCTACCGCGGCGGCCAGACCACTCCAGCCCACCAGACGATGATCCGCTACGGCGCCGCCGCGGAGAAGCGCTTCGAGCGCGAAGCGCCCGAAGCCGATGTCCTTTCCAACTGGATCGCCCTTGCCGACGGGCGACGGATCGCCGGCAACCGCATCCTGCGGGGCGCCGCCGCCGCGACCGTCGCCGACGAACTGGCCGCCCGAGTCGCCGCCCGGGGCCTGGACGCCACCCGGATGGAAACGGGCGGGCACCCCATCTACACCGCCACCCCGGCAGAGCAGGACAGCCGCATCCTGTTCACCGAGGCACTGAAGCTCCTCTCCAACCCGGCCTGCACCACGGGCGAATTCCTGACCGCCCGGTACCTGATGTTCCAGTCACCCCGCACCAAAAAGGGCAGCGACGCCGTGAACCGCGTCTTCACCGTCACGGTCGGCTCGCTGCTACTCGGGGATGACGCACCAACACTGCCCGCCGACATCGACCTGCGCTGCTACGTGCTGGGCCAGACAGCTGCCACCCAGCCCCTGGACGCCTGAGCCCCCACGACACCAAGAGCCCCGTACCCACCCTGAGAAGGGCGAGTACGGGGCTCTTTCGCGTTCCGGCTCCTTGCTCTACGCCACGTCAGCACGCAGCGCACGGGCGGTCTGATCACACGCCCGCGCAAGCGACTCCCGGGCCGGAGCGGGGATTCGTCCCGACGAAACGGCATCACGGAGGTGCGCCAGTGCCTCGGCCCACTCGATAGGGTCCGCGGGCATCGTGTACGGCTCACCACTCAGCCGCGTCGCCGGCACCCGGCGCACCTCCACCGGCCCCTGACGCACCACCGTCTGAGTGACCGTCCTCGTACGCTCCACCACCTCACGCACCGGCTCAGCCGTACGCCCGCCCTCAGCCACTGGCCGATCCGCCACCGCCTGTGCCCGCCGAAGTGCAGACGCTCGTTTACGGTGCGCGTCACGGCAGTAGAGCGGGGGCCGGCCGACGCCCGACCACTCGATCGCTTTGCCGCACCACTCACAGGTGCGCTTCACCAGGCGCTCCTGGACAGTGGCTGTCTCCCGCACCTCGATGACATCAGCCCCCAGCTCCTGGCCGTCCTCGGATGCCGTCTGCCTCTCTTTCGTCATGGACAAAACCCTACGACGGTCAACCATCACGCAGTCATTGAGGGGCGCCCAGCCCTCTGTATCCAGGTCCAAGACCACGACGCCGCGTACCACGGGAAGCGGCAGGAACCCGGCGCGCGGTCAGCGTCGCGACGACGGCCCGCGCAGCCTGCGGAGTGAGTCCGGCACTGACCTGTCCGGAGTCGAGTACGCGCGCATAAGAGCTGGACCCGTACGAGGCCAGGGCATACCCAAGCGCGGCCGCCGCAGTCCCAGCCAGCCCCGAACCCCACAAGCCCACATCGGTTCGGGGCGACTGATCCCGCAGCCCGTGCTGAGCCAGGAGCCCGGCCAGGGCCTGGGCATCAGCCGGCTCCAACGTCACCGTCAGCAGCGCAGCGCCCAACTGATGCACACGATGGTGCCGGATATCGTGCACCGCGAGCGCCTCGCGCAGCGCCGTACTTGACCCGGCCGCTCCTCGGACAGCGTCGCCATCGGTACGGCCTTCCCCCGCCTGGACCTGCTCCACCCGATCCCGCAGCGCCGCGACCGCGACGGGCACCACCGCCAGGAGCTCCGCACTTTCCCTGTCCAACCGCGCGAGAGTGCCAGCCAATACCTCGAGTGCGGACGCCGCGTCCTCGATCGCTCCCGGACTCCACCGTCCCGGGCCTGCAGCGTCAGCCAGCGTGCACGCAGTCAGCACAACGACTTCCGCGAGCGCGTCCACGTCAGTGCCAGTCTCAGAGAACTCCATGCCACCCAACGATCGCCCTGCCGCACTCCGGATCGGTGCACGGCCACCATCAATGTTCTACCGGCCCCCCTCGCCCATGTCCTCGCCGGACGCGACCTACCGCCCCTCACCGGCCGAAGGTTGAGCGCAACGAAAGGCCCTGCCTCGCCCTTTGGTGGGGAGGCAGGGCCATTTCGCGTTGGGCTACACGTCGGGGAAGTTCTGTACCGCGCGTTCGATGTGATCGCGTAGCTGGGACGCGAGCTTGTCCGCTCGGGCCTGGTCGACCTTGGCGGCCTTCTTGTACGCGGCCGCCATGCCCTTGGTCTTCCGGGAGAACTCGCGCGTCGCATCCACGTACGCCTTGAAGTCCTTGAACGGGTCGGCGGCTGCGTCCTTCTCGGCCGCGTCCTTCTCTGTCTGCTCCTTGGCCAGCGCACGGACCCGCTCCGAGAGCTCGTCCTCGTTCAGCTCCTCCTCCGCCTTGCGAGGGATCTGCTGCACGATGCCGGTGATGGTCTTCTGGCTGACCTTGTCCTTGCCGGTCACCTCGGCCACCGCCCGGTAGGCGGTGGCCGCAGCGGCAGCGCCGTAGTCCTCCCGGACAGGGGTCAGCGCCTCCGCTGCCCGCTGGCTGATCACGAGGGGCTGCTCGTCCCGCGCTGGAGCCGAGTCCCGCATGCGGGACTGATCGTTCGATTCAAGTTCGATTTCGGTTGATCCGGCGAGGATGGCTGCGACCTCTGAACCCGCGATCTGCCGGTAGGCGTTCGACGTCGACATCTTCGCCACGACGCCGATGAACGCCTCTGCCGTGTCGTAGTCGCGGCGCCACAGCCGCCCTCTCAGTGAGATATCCAGCGCCTTGGCTGCCACCCACCAGGCCTGCTGGAACTGCTGGAAGCTGCGCTGACACAGCTCCCACCGCTCTTCTTCATCACTGCTGAGGGGGCCCTGGGCATCGGGCCTGTCGATCGGCTCGGGGAGGTCCTCCGCCCGGATCATCGGCTGCGGACGTCCCTGGGCGATCACCGGCTCCGTACGGGGCGCCACTGTGCCCGGCGGGTCGTCCCCAGAAGCTTCCGGGCTTCCCCCACCGTCGGCGGACCCTGCATCGCCCCTGGACTGCCGCCGCTCACGCCGCTGTCGACGCAATTCCTCGGGATCTACCGTCCTGCTCACTTGCTGATCAGCCCTCGCTCTTCCATCTCCGTCACGAGCTCATCGAACGCCGACCCGGCCGCCTTGATCGGCACACCCTCCGCCGTGCTGGCGTAGAGCTGGATCGCCGGGATCATCGTGGTGAAGACATTCCAATCATCTTCCTCGAGGCCCTTACGGATGCCCTTGGGCTGCACGGTGCTGCCCGGCTGCACACGGCACAGCAGTACCCAGGTGTTCGGCTTCTTCTTGTCCGCGCGCTTCGGAATCACCTGGTTGATGAAGTGATCCATCGGCAGTTCTTCCATACGCTCTATGTCGCTGTTGGTCGCAGCGCAGGCGACGATCGCCAGGTCTGCGATCCTGAGGACACTCCACCCGATCCCCGCGTGGTTCTCCAGGTGACCACAGTCGACGCCGCCGATATGGCCGTCAGGCAGCTTCATTGGGCCTTCCTCGTGGAAGCGCGTCGAGGCAGCGCGGTGGACCTTGAAGGGATAGCTACCCTCGGAACGAGCCTCCCACCAGCGGTACAACTGCTCGGACTCATCGGCGTCGAACCCGGTCACCGGGTAGCCGCGCTCATGAAGGGCGTGCAGCAGCCACGCCATGATCGTGGTCTTCCCCGTCGATCGCGGAGAGATGGTGGCAATGAACATGATGGGCACGATACTGCCCTGACCATGGTCATTTGTGCTGCTGAACAGGGGCGTATCCAGGTTGACGCCCTGATCGCACCTCACCGAGCAGCTGACGAGGGCCGGTTCTCCGAACTTGTGAAGCCGCCCTCTGTGTCTGCGCCTCCCGTTCGGAAGAATCGATCGAACGCTCGCGTGCCAATTGGCACGCGGCGTAAAGCCGGTCTGGGCGGGCAACGGAGTCGACGCCCTCTCCAACGGCCCACCTGGGTGTCAGTGGCGGCTGGGAAGCTGCCACACATGGACGAGTTGATGCGACGGCGGGTGTACGGCGCCGACCAAGACGATCCCGACCCGGGCCCGCAGCCCGGACACGTCTACCGCGAACTGGTCGCCGGTCCGCTGGACGGGCTGCTTCTGGACGTGACCGGCTGGAGCGAGGAACAGCTCGGGGGAGGGGCGTTGTTGATCACGGAGATCGGCGCATACGGGCCGGGAGGCCGCGCGGATTACAATCCCCGCCCTGGTGACCAGGCCCGGTGGGAGTGGGCAGGTGATGTCCCTTGACCGTGAGCCGGATCATCCCGATGCCAGGCCGGTAGGCGTGAGGGATAGCGTGCGGGCAGGCCATTTCGAGGAGGACGTCGTGACGGGGTGGGAGCAGGCGTATGAGCGGGCGGGAGCGCTCGCCGCGGCCGGACAGCCAGCTGGTGAGGACATCTGGGAGTACGTCGCGACGCGGGGCGCGATCGCGATCACTCTGCAGGCTCTGGGACTGGCGGGTGGTGGGCCCAAGGAGGTGCCGACGGGTGTGCTGCTGTGGCACCTGGAAGAGCATCATTTGCGTGAGCTGGCCGTGTGGGTGGTCGGAGACGAGCTCGCGTGGGCGACCGACACCGACCCGGCGACCGTCGATACGAGTGATCCTGTGATTGCTGCCTGGCTGTGGCTGACCCGGACCTGGCCGGAGCCGGAAGGAAAGGGCCCCATCCGCCGGCGGTGGGACGGCATGTCGCGTGGCGTCGCCCCCGGTCTACCCGACCCCGCCGCCAACATAATCCAGGAGTGGGCGGCCTACTGCGTGCGCCTGGCGTTGGGCAAGGAACGGTCCGCGCTCGACGTCGGCACCAGGGTCCGGGTCGTCGGCGGCGCGTACATCGGTCTCGCGGGGCGGGTACAGGATCTGTGCTTCGAGATGGATGACGAGCGCGGCGATACAATTCCGGGGCCACCGCACGGGTACGAGGTCCTGATCGCGGTGGATCCCCCGCACGAGTTCCGGCCCACGCTCCTGAGCGCGGATCAGGTGGCCCCGGACCAGTGATCAAGCGCCCGGCCAGCAGCAGAGTATTCACCTGATCGGCCGGGCGGGGACATACGCCCCGACCAGTGCGGCCCTGCACGCCTCCGCCCGGACACACAGCGTGGTGTGCTCGGTAGCGTGCACCGGGTGAAGACCGAGGAGTCGAACCAGGGGAGTGGCGCGCGAATGTGGCAGCGGGCGAGAGATCAGGCATACACGCTGTATGCGTGGCACCGCCATCACCGTCTGGGGCTGCCCGAGGAGGGGCTGCGGGGCGCATATATCCGCGCGCATCCGGGGATCGAGGACCGCTGGATGTGGGAGGAGTCCGTCCTGGCGCTGGTGTTCTGGCACACGGCCCGGGGCCGGGACCTTTCAGTCACCGACATCACGATCGCCGACGCCGTCTCGACCGTCGGGCGGATCACTCTTGCCGACCTGGCAGCGGACCGACTCCCGACCGCTGCCACGGAGTTCCCTACGGCCTGCCAGCTCCCGGACGCGCTGGAAGGTGTGACGGGACTGCTGCGCACCCACGCCTCCGAGCCTGGCCCGGAGCGTACGGTCGGCTACATCGTCCGCGATCTGCGCGCGGCCCCGGCACGCTTCGGCGACCACGAACACGGCGGGTGGGCCGACGGCCACCAACTGCTTCAGCAGTTCCTGAAACACGGGCAGCAGCAGCTGCGCGAGGGGACATGGGCCGTCGGCCCCGAGGACCGGAGGGCGGCCGCAGCCGCCGGGCTGGATAGCCCGCCAGCCTACGACTACCCGGTTACTCCGGCCCCCGGCGATCCCGCACACCCGTCGTGGCTCCAGCGGGCCCATCACCTCGCCTCGCTGTCCGTCTCGCTGAGCACGGTCGCCGCCACAGTGCCCCGTACCGCGCAGGGATTTGATGCGCCGCTCGCCATGGTGTTGATCGCCGCCGCCGGGATCGGTTCCGACGTACGGGCCCCCGTCGCCGACCTCGACCCGGTCTGGGCGGAGACACCTCTGTCCTCACCGGAATGGGAACGGAAACATGTCCCTGCCTCGCTCCAGGAGCTCGTCGACGCCGCCGAGCGCGCCGCCGACGACCTGGCGAGGTTCCTCGCCGCTCTCGCTGCCTCCGAATGAGAACCGGTCAGAATGCCGCCACCGTACGGGCCGCGCCGACGTGGCTCACGAAGAGACCCCGAGAGGAACGTCGGTGATGTGGTCCCACATGATGCGTCGGCCATCGTGCCACTGGGAGACGAGGGACAGCGCCGTCACCGGAAGCGTGACAAGACCAGGCCCGTGGTCGCTCAGCCAGATTTTCATCGCCTTCCGATCGGCCCGTGCTGCGTCGGGGCCGGCGTACGCCAACGAGGCGTGTGCGTAGTGGCGGTCAGGGATCAGCGGCCACCGGCTACCGGCCACCTCAGTGGTCGCCTGCCAGGCTATTTCCCACAGCCTGCGGGCGGGGGCACCGGGACGGGCGGTGCACTCCAAACCGACTCTGCCGACGGCCGGAGGATTGAAGGTCAGCTCGAAAGGCGCGACCTCGGCAACGCGTTCGCGAACCAGCGTGACGATCCGGGCGATCTCTGTATCGGTGGCGGAATCCTCAGGCCCGGAGTGGAGGATTGTCGTGTGCAGCCACTCCGGAGCTACCGGCTCCAGACCCGGCATGTGCGTGAGTTCCGCATACGGCTCCACCAGTTGCTCGCGTACGGCGCGGCGGTCGGGGAGCACATGCCAGTGCAGATCGCGGCGTCCTTCCGGCCACGAGTGCGTCCGCGAGGTGACCTCCGCGAAGAAATTCTTCATACCGATCAACAGAACTCCCTTTTCGCCGACTTGGCGTAGTACCACAGGCCCTCACCGAGTACTCCCATCTCACCAGAGGTGCGAGAGCCACCAGCGGGGGCAGGAGGAGGAATTCCCTTTTCCTGTGGCTCCAGACTGCTGGGATACCGTGCCGCACATAGAAGATTGCATAGCCATGCCAGAACCGGCAGGGCTTCACCGCCGGCCTGACGGCTCGATGAGTAGGGGAGGGCTTGTGGACGCTGGCCGGGACACGGATACGCCGTGGTGGTACCGCATTCCATCGGTCGCGGTCACGCTCATCACTCAGAGCGTCGTCGCCATCGTGGTCTACACGACCTCCTCCAGGGAGGATGATGTCCGGCTGATCACGGCCCTCGGAATCGGGTTGGCTGCCGGGTTGGCCGCAGCGTTCGTACAGGGGATGGCCCAGAAGCGTCACGACCAGAATCACTGACGGCCCGGCAGAGCTGCTAGCCCCCTGGGGGAGCCACATAGATAGGCTCAGGACGTGGATGTTGAAGAGGTCGGCCGGTGGAGGCGTACCGATGGCCGTGTGCTGTTCGCGGGCGGTCCGGGTGGTCGGGTGCGGCTGGTGGTGGATCAGGCGGTCCGGCCGGACGGGCAGCCCGTAGCATATCCACACGTTGCGGTGCCGGACTCGGTGCGGGTACTGGCGGTGTACTGCGGACGGGTGGCGATGGTGCGTCAGCACGTCTACCTGCACGGCGCGCTGACCGATCTGCCGGGCGGCATGGTCGACGACGGTGAGACACCCCACGATGCCGCCGCCCGCGAGCTGGCCGAGGAGACGGGCCTGACCGCGACGTGGCTGCACCCTCTCGGCACGGTCGTCACCGCCCGGTCGGTGACGACAGAGGGCGTGCACCTCTACCTGGCTCACGGCTGCCGGCCCGGCTCGGCGTCCCTGGACGCGGGCGAGGACCTGTCCGTGCACTGGGCCACCTGGGCCGAGGCGATCGGTGAACTCGATCCGATGGCCCCTGCATCGGAGCCGGCCCTGGCCGACGCGGCCTCACTCGCGGCGATCCAGCGCACCGCCGTACTCCTGCGCCGAGCTGGCGGGGAGCCGCCCATCAGCCGTGATCACGACGTGGTGCAGGCGGCCCGTGCAGCGCACATGGGGGTCACCACTCGTGATCCGATCCTGGGCGACCGCCCGGCGCTGGTATGGCTGGACGTGGTGATCGGTCGGTATGCGGAGGGTGCCGGGATCGTCAGGGACCTGGAAGAAGCCCTCGCGAAGCCGGGCCGGTCTGCGGCCGGGGAGCGTGCGTGGGAGCTTGCGGCCGACCGGCTGGCCACGATCACCCAGCCGTAGCTTGTCTCCAACGGCGGTTGTTGTCGTTTCCCGTCCGCGCTTACGGGCCGGTGAGGATGTCGTGGGTGCCGATACGGCGCCAGATGATGTGCTGGGCGCCGCGTATGCGTTCGGTGCCGTATTGCCAGGTGGCGCGTCCGTTTCCGGCCCACGTGAGTTCGTAGACGCCGGGCGCGCAGCGGACGCGCTTGATACGTAACCCGGGGCGGAACTGACGGCCGGTGCGCAGGTCGGGCACGAAGGCGTCCAGGACGACGCGGCGGAAGCGCCGGCGCTGGGCGGGGGTGAGGTGCTGGAGGTCGGCGGTGAAGCGGGGGCAGGTCTCGAAGGTGGGCACTGGTTTCCTCCGGGCAGCACGACGAAGCCCCCGGCGGTTGCCGGGGGCTGATGTAGGCGGTGCTCGTTACTGGTGGGCGTTCCTTGGCACTCGGTGGTGCTCAGTGGTGCTTGTTGGTGTCGTCCGGGTCGTGATGTGAGGGCTGCCGGAGCCGGAGAGCGATGACATTCGCTTCCGGCCCGGGGCCGCTTCCCGCCCGGCGGGCACCTGAGAAGAAAGTTCGGCTCCTGCTCCCGCCTGACGGGACGTCCCGCTGATCGGCCTTTCCTTGCAGGTCAGAGCCGTGTGGCGTGGTCTCCATGACAGTCGACATCAGGGTCATCCGGGCCGGTCAGATGTACCGCTACTACCTGCGCGAGACCGTTGTCGGTGACGGCCGCCGCCCGGCGCGCACGCCGCTGCGCGTCGCCCAGGAGCAAGCCGGGGTCCCGGTCGGGCGATGGATGGGCCGCGGCTTGGCCGTGCTCGGACTCGCGCCGGGCGAGGAGGTCACCGAGGCGCAGCTGCGGAACCTGTTCGGTGAGCGCGGCCGCCACCCGTACGCGGACCGGATCGAGGCCGACCGGCTCGCCGCGGGCGACTCCCCGAAGAAGGCGTATCGGGCCGGCGCCCTCGGACGCCGGGTGACGGTCACGGGTGTCGACTTCGTGTTCCGGCCGCAGCCGACGATCTACCTCCTGTGGGCGTTCGGGGATGAGGAGATGCGGCGGGTGATCGAGGCCGCGCACGAGCGGGCGATCGAGAGGGTGCTGGAGTGGATCGAGGACGAGGTCGCGGTGATCCGGTACGGCAAGGACGGCATCTACCGGGTGCGGCCGCCCGGCGGTCTGGTCGCTGCCCGCTTCCGCCACTACGAGGCTCGCTCCGGGCGGCCCTTGCTCCATGACCATCTGCTGCTGTCGGTGAAGGGGCAGCGGCTGGACGGGAAGTGGGGCTCGGTCCACACCACGGCCCTGCACGAGAACACCGTGGCGGCCTCCGCGCTCTACAACGAACTCGTGGCCGCTGAGGTCTGCGAGGCGTTGGGGCTGGCGACCGAGCCGCGCACCGTCACCCTGGGGCGCCGACCCGTGATGGAGATCGCCGGGGTGCCCCACGAGCTCATCCGCTGGACCTCCCGGCGCAGCGACCAGATCGCCGCCTGCCTGGAAGAGCTGGAGCACGAGTACGTCACCGCCGTCGACGACGACGGCGAGCCGCGGTTCCTGCCCGTGGTCTCCGAGCGGGCCCGCGCCAAGCTCAACGCCATAGCCGCCCGCAAGACCCGCCCGCCCAAGCAGTCGGCCCGGCCGCTCGCGCAGCTGCGCGAGCGGTGGAAGGCGAGCGCGATCCTCACCTCCGGTGTCGCCGCCGACGTCATCACCTCCCTCCTCGAATACGCCCGCGCCGCAGCCGCGGCGATCCGGGCCCGGATCGCCGCCGTGGTCGACGTCGCCCTGGCGGCCGTCGACGTCACCGCGACCGTGTTCGTGATGAACGACGGCGGCCGCTTCCACCGCCGCCACCTGCTCGCCGAAGCCCGCCGCCACCTCGCCCTGGTCCTGCGCGGCCGCCGCCGCGAACCCGGCCTGGACGACCAGGTCGTGGCCGCCGCCATCTCCACCCACTGCCTGGACATCAGCGAGCCGAAAACCGTACGCGGCAGGGAGGCCGGCTACCGCCTCTACACCGCCCGGTGGGCCCTGTCCGACCTCCCCGCCCGCCGCCGACCTCCGACACCCGCGCCCGACCCGGACCGGCATCCCCCGACCGATCCCGGCGAGCCGGCTGCGCCCCGGCCTCCGGGACAGGATGCGGGGGAGTGGGAGATCCCCCGCATCCCGCTCCAGTACGACCGTGCCGTCCTCGCCGGTGCCGTGGTGCGGGAGAAGCTGCGCACCACCACGACCGCCGCCGTACGGGGCCGGGCGTACGACGTCGTCGCCCACCAGCAGGCGGCGATGCCCGAGCAGCTGCTCGCATCCCCGGCCGCCGAACCCGAGCACGACGACCAGGACCCGGGCGCCGGGTCCCCGGAGGCGATCGACATGACGGCGCTGCGGGCCTTGAGGAAGTCGCGCACGGACGTGGAAGCGCTCGATCTCACGGCCGACCGGCTGCGCAACCTCCAGGAGGTCTTCGCCAAGGCCGCCGACGACTCCCTCGCTCGCGCGCGCCGCCGCACCAACCCGGACGCCAGTACAGCGCACCAGGTGCGCCGGGACGATCAGCAGGCGCACCACCCGCAGGATCCGGGACCGCACCGTGGCCGGGAGGCCGGCCACTGAGTGCATCCGATGCCGCGCACCCGATGCTGTGCATCGTCCCCAGCGATGCAGCGCATCCACTCCACTCAGTGGACTCCACCGAGTGGAGCGCACTGAGTGGTCGACACCGTGCTCGGCATCCTCTCCACTGGATGGAGTCCACCGGGTGGATGCACGACATCGTCGGGGGTGGCTTTCTCGACGTCACACGACAGCAGTTCTCGATGACCTCGGGAGGCGCCTTCCGGGCCGGGATCTCGATGTCGACGAGAACGGGAGGCATGCGCCAGCACTCGGCAAAGGCGGGACGACGGCCGCCACCCGCGCCCGTAGCCAGCGCTCCTACTCCCGTTCCTCGGACGAGCGGCACACGGTGTCTTGTCGGTCGGCACCGAGCTGCTGTCCGAAGCCATCGCTACTCGACGTGGGCAACGCCTCCCGAACTGCCCGAGAAATGCTGCTCCTCGTCATCGATAGAGCCATCGGGGACGATGCCATGCATCCACCCGGTGCATTTCCCTTGACCACGGCCCATGTCAAGGGAAAACACACCGCCCCCACGGGCCCGCTCCACCGCATCGAGTCCACCCGATGCACACCACTCCCGCGCCGCCGGCCGCACCGCTGGCATCCACTCCCACGGTGGTGCGGGCTACCGGTGGGCGCCGGGTACGGGGTGCACCGCGTGCGCGAGCACCAGGTGCTCATCGCGCATCGCCTCCAGGGTGTCGGCGGTGTCCGCGTGGTCGGGATCTGGAATGACGTTCACGGTGAACCGGATGATGCTGCGGGCGATGCCCGGCACCGCTGTGGTGGGGGAGTCCCGCGCCCAGTCCCGGAGCGCGGACAGCAGGACGCACCCGACCTCGTCCAGGGCGAAGGAGTCCGCGGACAGCTCTGCCTCCCCGTCCACGGCCGTGGCGGGCCAGACGATGTCCTCGGCAAGCCGCAGCAGGACGAACGCCAGCCCCGGATCGGCTTCCGCCCGTCCGGCGACGGCGGCGCCGCCACCCATCTGCAACGCCAGGAGGTAGTCGAAGCCGCGCTCCACCTGCTCGGGCGTCAGCGGGGTACGGGGCGGGATCAGGTACGGCATGGAGGTCTCCTCAACTGGGTGTCGACGCGCGGATCACGACGACTCCCAGCAGCCTCGGACGATCACCCTGTGGACAGAGACCAGAGATTTCTCCCTACCCCATGGGATCGGGCGAACCGGGGCCGCAAGGGCCAAACCGGGCCCCCTTGTCCAGGGTGGTCGGCCCGACCACGAACCCGACCCTGACTCCTTGTCCACCTCTGCTACCGCCCGCCCATCGCCGTGTTTTTCCTTGACCTGGCCACGGTTAGACCGCGGACAAGGGGGTCCCCTGCACACTGCTCCCTCGAGTCCCGCCCACTAGGGCGGCCCGAAGCGAAGGAGCCACTGCTATGACCACGCACCGACCCCCGGCAGGCGCCCGGCGCGCCCGCCCCGACCACGGGCCCGACCACCAGCGGGCAAGCCGTCCCGGCCTCCTGCGGCGCGCACTTGGGAGGCCACTGTGGAACCCACTTTGGTGCCCGGCACCGAGCCGGACGGAGAAAGCCCAGGTCACCCCGCAGATACGGCCGCGCGCCGCGCTGTCACAACCCTCTTATCTACTCCTGAACTTTGAAGTGATGTCCGTAGAGGAGGAGATCATCGGGTTCGGGGGCCGGGTGCCCTCTGCGGCCGAGCGCGGCCGGCGCTCGGCAGGTGGCCGCGCGCGCCAGACGACGGGGAAGGAGCGCAGCTGATGGCGGGGAAGCGTGAGGAGAACCCGGCGGGGTCGTCGAACAACCTGCGCGGTGACGTGCTGCGGGTGCTCGGAGTGCTGAAGGTCGCGACGGTCGAACAGATCCAGCAGATCTCAGCCCCGCACCTGAGCTACCGGCACACCGACAAGCTGACCCCGTCGAAGCGGAAGCAGGCTCGCACCGCCTCGCACACCGGGGCGCTGTCCGATCTGCGCAAGCACGGCCTGGCGGAGAACGGCGGGCAGCTCCCAGGCGGGGACACGCTGCGCAACCTGACGCCCATGGGCCTGAAGGCCGCCGCTCGCGAGCTGGGGCGGCCGGTGGGGGAGATGGGCAACCCGGCCCGCGGCGCGGGCCGCACCGGGGCCTCCCACCCGATGACGGTCAACGAAGCCGTGCTCACCCTGCTGCGCCCGAAGCCGAACCTGTCCGAGCTCACAGGCGAGCCGGCCGACGTCCGCGCCGCCGCGCAGGCCGCCTTCGACGCACCCGCCGGGCTGGGCACCATCGCCTCCTACGCGACCGAGGTGGCGCTGCCCGCGACCGGCACCTGGTCCAACCCCGGCAAGGGCGGCGCCCAGGCGGACATCGTCATCACCGCGCCCGAAGACGGGGTGCCGCTGCTGTTCGTGGAGATCGACAACTGCTTCGAGTCCGCGCAGGTCCTCGCCGCGAAGATCGACAAGTACATGCGGTTCTGCCAGCGCAAGGTGAAGGACGTCGACGGCAAGGAACGGCCGATGTGGCGCACCCGATGGTGGGTGCCCGACGGCCGCCACGGCGACCGGCCGCACCCGCCGCTGCTGCTCGTCTTCAACCGGATCGGCCCGCGCAACCCCAACACCGTCATCGCGCAGCTGGCCGAGCTGACCGAGCGGCACTGGCAGGGTCACGACTACGACGGCGACTTCCACATGTACGACGGCAAGCTGCCCATTGTGGTCACCGGCATGAAGCAGCTCCAGGAGCATGGCCCGGCCGGAGCGGTCTTCCGGCGCTTCGGCCGGCCGCAGAACCAGACGCTCCTCGAGGCGATCGGCAATCCGCGCCGCGAAGCCTACGACGCCCGCAAGCAGGCCGAGTACGCAGCCCGGCAGCGGGAGCACAAGGAGGAGCTGCGCCGTATCGCCGCAGAGCACCGGGCCGAGCGGGAGGCCCGCCGTCCGGTGTGCGCTGGCTGCGGCACCCGGTTCACCGACGAACGGTGGAAGGCCATCGAGCCCGCCGGGTGGGATGCCCCGCGCGAGACCCACCCGCACCTGTGCGACGACTGCAAGCAGCGCACCATCACCTCCGAACGCCAAGCTGAGCAGGCCGGGCCCGAGCACCAGGAGCACGACCAGGCCGTGCCCGAGCAGAAGGCCGGTGGCACCTGGCTCTCCCGCTTCCGCGGCTGACGCGCGAGCGGCGACACGGCCGGGCAGGTCCGTCCTGCCCGGCCGGGGCGGCTACTCCCAGGGCTTCGGTAGCGCGTGCCACAGGGTTCTGAGCCAGTCGGGCGGGTTGGTGAGGAACTTGTCCACCAGCCGGGCCGTGATGGACCGGGCGACCCCTTGGGCGGCGCCCTGGCCTATCGCGGCGGTCAGGCCGGCACCGGCAGCTGGCTGCTGCGGGACGGGCGCGGGGACGGGTGGCTGTACGGGCGCGGGAACGTTGTCCCGGGTCATGATGCTGCTCCCTTGAGCAGAGGGATCGAGGACAGCGGACACCTGCGTGGTGTCGTCCGCGGGGGTGTGCGCCGCGCGGTCGGCGGTCCTGCGGCTCTCTGCCTGAGAGCGTCCCTGCGGGGCTTCTGCCCGAGCCCAGGGTGGCGTGTTCAGCGTAGCGGCGATCGGCGCGGGTATTGCCCCGGGTGTCTGGCGGCTGGTCATCGGTACTGCCTCCGGCGTGAGTTCGACAGGTCGGGCGGGACAGTGACAGGGCGCAGGTGCTTGCGTCTCGTCCTGGCGGGCACGGCTCTTTCACCCCGTAGGGCCGGAGGCCAAGACCCGGACAGCAGCGACCGGGAGAAAAGATTCCGGGGCACGACGAAGGCCCGGACGCCTGGTCCGGGCCTTGCGCTGTCGAAGTCCCTCTAGTGAGTCGACTGCCAGTAAGGGAGTCGGAGACCTACCGTCTACTCGTGCTCTCCCCGGGAGCGGTTGGCGACCCAGTCCGGATCGCGTACGGGCGTCGGCGTTCGGGTCTCCGTGGCCGGGGTGCGCATGATGCGCCAACTGGTGCGCGGCGCGGTGACAGCGTGGACCAGGACGACGACGGCCTGGCGGCCGAAACCGCCCCGGACCCACGCCCCGGTGAAGCGGACCTGATCGGCCGCCCAGTCGCCCAGCCACTGCCACGGGCGCAGCCGCCCGAGCAGATAGCCGGCCGCGAGCGCGGCGGCCGCGGTGACGACGACGCCCATCACGACCACCGCATCCCGATCGCGGACAGCAGCTCCATCCGCTCCGGCGTCAACGTCGCCGCCCTGCTCCGCTGGTTCCCGATCCAGGCCCCCAGCTTGTGCTCCCGCTCCTCCTGGCCCTCGCCGCCGATCCGCTCGACGTGCTTCCTGGGGACCTGGAGGTGCCCCTCGCGCTCGTAGAACTGCTTGGCGGCCTCGTAGTTCATCGCCCACTTGTCGGCCTGCGTACGGCGCGGCGGCGGCTTCTCGTCCTCACTGGCGGGCTCGATCCCGAGGACCTGCTCGCACATCCACTGCTGCACGGTCGTGAGCTGGTCCCAGCCAAGCCGCACGGACTGCACCCACCGCCCGAGATCCTCGCCCTGGCGCACGACGTCGCCCGCCTCGGTGGGCAGCGCCTCACCGGCGTCCAGGTGCATCCGGACCAGGTGGAAGCACCGCTGCCAGGTCACCGGCCAGCTCGGGCACCAGGAGGCGTCGATCTCCTCCAGCTGCTCGCGCCGCTCGTCCGACAGCGCCCCGGCCGACGACTCCACCGGCAACGCCTCGGCACGCCGCTGCTCGTTCTCCTGCGCCTTCCTCGCGGCGGCCCGCGCGTTCTTCAGAAAGATGCCCACCTTCGCGCCCTGGAAGGTGGCGTCCAACGGGGCCAGGAGGTGCCCGTGTTCGGCGGCCCACCCGCGCGCGGCGGACAAGCCCTCCTCCCACGCGACGTCGAAGTGCGACCAGATCATGCCGAGCTTCTCCAGCTGCGCGACGCGGTCCTCGTCCATGTCGCCGCGGGCGTAGAACCGGCGCGCGTCGGCGGTCCACTGCCCCAGCGGGAACCCGGCGAGCGAGGCCGGCCACCCCGCGCCCTCCGCCTCCTGGCCGTCGACGGCGGGCACCCGGAACGTGAACGGCACGCGCAGGTCACCGTGCTCGCGGGCGTAGATGACAGCGGCCTCCACGCCCCGCCGCCAGTGCTCGTGCTCCGGGTTGAGAACCCGCAGGTTGATGAACGCAGCGAGGGCGGCCGGGTCGCGCGGCGTGGAGAACTTCAGCAGGGCCTTGGCGGGGGCACTGACGCCTCCGGAACCCTCGCCGCTCCCGCCCGTGCTCTTGCCGCCGTCGTCCTTGCTGACGGGCTGGTAGCGGCTCGGGGCCTGCTGCTCCGCGAGGCTTTCCACGATCCGCGCGTCGTGCGCCCTCAGCGCCTCCAGCAGCTTGGCCAGCCCGCCGAACGCCCGGCTCGTGAGCATGTTGTCCGCCGTCTCGCCCGGCCCGAGCAGCACTGGCACCACGAGCGAGGCGACCTTGCCCTCGCCCGGCTGCATCCGCAGCGCCCGGCCCACGGCCTGGACCAGGTCCGGCATCGACCCGCGCACGTCGGCCCAGTAGACGGAGTCGCAGTTTTTGGTGTCTACGCCCTCGCCCAGGACCTTCACCGAGCACAGGAAGCACTTCTCCACCACGGTGCCGTCCGTGGCGATCCCGGCCGCGAACTCCCCGAGCAGCCGGCGGCGGTGGAGCGGCTTGTGGTCCCCGCACAGCCAGTCCGCCCAAATCGTGGCCGGGTACAGCTCCGGGTCGGATGCGTGCAGCTGCGCGGCGACGTCGGGAAGGCCAGCCGCGAACGCTTCGGCCTCCTTCACCACGTGGTGGAAGACCAGCGTGCGCCGGAAGTTCTCCTCCGCCGACGCCTTCACCAGGGCGGTCTGCAGGGCGGCGAGCCGGGCCCCGCGGACCTCTGCCGAGCGGCCTTCGGCGCCCAGGAGCTGCGCGGCCTGGAGCTGTGTGTCGGTGACGTCCACGCATACGACCTGGTAGGGGGCACAAATTCCCCGGTCGATGGCGTCCGAGAGGGTCAGGGTGAAGCAGCGGCTGCCGAAGGGGCCCTCGGGGTCGTCGTCCATGCTCGCGACCAGCTCACCGGGTGCGCCGGCCTCGTCCTCGTCCCCGAGCTGCCAGAGCCGGGGCGTGGCCGTCATGTAGAGGCGGCGCAGGGAGGGGATCTTCTGGTTGTCGTGGACGACCGCCCACGGCTTCCCGATCCGGCCCGAAACGCGGTGGGCTTCGTCCACGACGATCAGGTCCCAAGCCGCGAGGCCCCCGGCGTGCGCCCGCTCCAGCGTGCCCAGACCGAGGCTGGCGTACGTGGCGTAGACGGTTACCTTGTCCAGGCCCCGCGTCCACTCCACCAGCTCGTCCACGTCCGTGGTGTTGGGGAAGGACACCTCCTCACCGCGCAGCGAGGACACCCCGATCATCGGCCCCCGGCGGCCTCCCTCGCGCCACGCGGCCTCGGTCTGGGCGAGCAGGTCCAGCGAGGGCACGAGCACCAGCACGCGGCCCGCGTGGAGCTCCTCCGCGCTGCGGACCGCCACCCGGGTCTTCCCGGACCCGGTCGCCATGATCACCTGCGTTCGAAGCCCTCGTTCGGGCACAAGTGATCTTGCAGGCAATTCGAGGGCGCGTGCGACCGCGTCAATGGCTTCTCGCTGGGCTGCCTCGCGCTGGTCAACGCGGTCTGTGCTTGACATTTCGCCTGCCTTCTCCTGGGGTGCCGTCCGGTCGATTCGAGCGGCGGGAAACGGGAAACCTGCACTTAGAGGAGCCGTTAGGGCTACGGTTGGACGGATGCGATTGGCTCGGTTCTCTGCCTCGCCAGAGCACCGGCAAGGCCGGGGGATGGATCTCGATATCGCTCCGGAGGCATCCGGGGTGGTGTGCTTTGAATCCATAGCTTATCTCGACTCCAAAAATGAAGCACACCAGAATCGTGAGATTCCCTCTAACGTGGCCGAAAGCTGCTATTCTTGCCTTATCGCAAGCTAATCCAGCACCTTGACGCCCCCTCAACTCGCTTCCTCTTCGCGGGTGGCTGGCCCCTACGCTCCGTCACTCGCCCGACCACCTGTCAGCCCCCTTCCCTCTTGCTGCTGCTTGTGGCGTGAGCCCTCATGGGTGGGCCGCGCGGAGCGTGGCACGCCTGGCCCGCACGGGAGTTGGGGGTGCGCCCTGGAGTGGCTGGAGCGCAGCGGAGGCCACGGGTCGGCCGGGGGCCGGCCCCGGCCCGCAACGCGGGCCGCCTGCCCTGCGGTTGGCGGTGGGCGCGGAGCGCGTGCCGCCTGGTGGTGAGCGGAGCGAGCCGCCTCCGCTCACGCGGAGCGGGAGCGGAGGGGGTGCGCAACGCGCACCCCCTCGCTTGCACATCGCAACGCGATGTGGTACCCGCTCCGCGGG
>NZ_JBIUTF010000014.1:0-54158 GCF_044741745.1 Streptomyces sp. NPDC088116
ATCTGGGGTGAGGACCCGGATCTCCTCAACGAGACGGGTTTCGCTCAGCCGGCTCTGTTCGCCGTGGAAGTGGCTCTGTTCCGGTTGCTGGAGTCGCTGGGCGTTACGCCGGACTACGTCGGTGGGCATTCGATCGGTGAGGTGGCGGCTGCCCACGTGGCCGGTGTTCTGTCGCTCGCGGACGCGTGCCGTCTGGTGGCTGCTCGCGCACGGCTGATGCAGAAGCTTCCGCGTGGCGGAGCGATGGTGGCGATCCAGGCCACCGAGGACGAAGTCCTGCCGTACCTCTCCGAACTCCCCGGCGTCTCCGAGCTGGTGTCGATCGCGGCGGTCAATGGACCGTCGTCGGTCGTGGTGTCCGGTGCTGAGGACGCGGTGATGGAGGTTGTGGGACGGTTCGAGGGGCGACGTACGAGTCGGCTCGCCGTCAGCCACGCGTTCCACTCGCCGCTCATGCGCCCGATGCTCGACGAATTCCGCGCCGTCGCGGAGCGGCTGGAGTTCCGTACGCCGGTCATTCCCGTGCTCTCGAACCTGACCGGCGCTCTCGCAGCCGCCGAACTCAGGTCGCCCGATTACTGGGTTCGGCACGTCCACGAGACCGTACGTTTCGCCGACGGGGTCACGGCCCTGTCCGAGGCGGGCGTGCGTACCGTCCTGGAGCTGGGACCGGACGGGGTGCTGTCCGCGATGGCGCGGGAGTCCCTGCCCGAGGACACCGTCGTGGTTCCCTTCCTGCGCAAGGACCGTCCGGAAGACACGTCCGCCGTGACCGCACTCGCCCGTCTGCATGTGACCGGTGTGGCCGTCGACTGGCGGTCGTACTTCGAGGGCACGGGCGCCCAGCGGGTCGACGTACCCACATACGCGTTCCAGCGCGAGCGGTTCTGGCCCAGGGCCGCCGCCGTCACCACCACGCCAGGCGATGTGCGGGGGGCGGGGCTCGCTTCGGCCCGGCATCCGTGGCTGGGCGCTGTGGTGTCGCTGGCGGACTCGGACGGGGTGGTGCTCTCCGGGCGGATCTCCCTGGACTCGCACCCATGGCTGGCCGGTCACACGGTCAGGGGCCGGATCCTGCTGCCGGGTACCGCGTTCGTGGAGTTGGCGATCCGGGCCGGTGACGAGGTCGGAAGCGGCCGGATCGAGGAACTGACCCTGGCCGCACCCCTGGTGCTGACCGAACGGGACGCCGTGCAGATACAGGTACGGGTCGGCGCCGACGGTGACGGAGCAGGGTACGGGGCCGGGCGGCGTACGGTCACCGTCCACTCGCGGGCTGACGACCAGCCGGGGGCGCCATGGGTCCAGCATGCCGCCGGCCTGCTCGTAGACGATCCCGCCGAATCCGTCGCGGCGCAGGACATGGCCTCGTGGCCCCCGTCGGGTGCCGAACCGATCGACCTCGGTGATCATTACGCGCGGCTCGCCGAAGCGGGATTCGACTACGGGGCGGTGTTTCAGGGCCTGCGGTCGGCGTGGCGGGTCGGTGAAGAGGTGTTCGCCGAGGTCGAGTTGCCCGAGAACACCGACACCGGACCGGAGACGGACTCAGGCCTCGACGGTTTCGGTGCGCACCCCGCACTGCTGGACGCGGTCCTGCATGCCGCCGGATTCACCGGCGCGGCACAGGACGGCGACAGTGAGGGAGGTGCCCTGCCGTTTGCCTGGGAAGGAGTTTCGCTGCACGCCTCGGCAGCCCGGTCGGTACGGGCGAGGCTGGCGCGTACCGGGCCGGACGGAGTGACGATCGTGGCCTTCGATGCGCTGGGGCAGCCCGTCTTCTCGGTGGACGCTCTGGTGGTCCGCCCGGTCAGCTCCGAACAGTTCGGCTCCGGCCAGGGTGTCGGCGGCGACTCCCTCTTCCGTACGGAGTGGACCGAGGCTGCCCCGGAGCAGGCCGGGACCGCGCTGGAGCGCGCCGGAGCCGCACCGCCCGAGGTGGCGGCCATCGGCCTGGCGGACGATGTGGCGGAGTCGCTGGGGTCCGCAGGGATCGACGTCCGCGCGTACGGGTATCCGGACCTGGCCACACTCGCCGCGTCGGCGGACGTGGTGCCGGGCGTGGTGCTGGTCCAGTTGTCGGCCGAGCCGGTCACCGGGGCGTCCACCGAGGAGTCCACCGAACCGGTCACCGGGGCGACTGCTGAGTCAACCGCCGTGCCGCTAGCGGCCGTTCACGCCACGGTTTCGCGGGCGCTGCGGCTGGTGCAGGACTGGCTGGCGGGGGAGCGGTTCGCCGATTCCCGGCTGGTGGTGCTGACACGGAACGCCATCGCCGGTGACCTGGCCGCCGCCTCCGCATGGGGCCTGATGCGGTCGGCGCAGACGGAGAGCCCGGACCGGATCACCCTCTTCGATCTGGCCGGCCGAGACCTTCCGGGAGCAGCGCTGTCCCGTGCCCTGATGATGCCGGAGCCTGAATTGGCCCTGCGGGAGGGGCACTTGGTCGTTCCTCGGCTCGTAAGGGCGACGGCGCCTGCCCCTCAGACCGACCCTGACCCCGACTCCGGCCCTGACCCCGACTCCGGCCTTGCCCCCGAGACAGAGGCAGAGACCGACGCCGTCAGCGGCGTCGGCTCCGGCGCGGTGCTGATCACCGGTGGCACCGGCGGCCTCGGCGCGGAGACCGCCCGCCATCTCGCCGCCGAGCACGGCGTGAGGGAACTCCTTCTGCTGTCCCGGCGTGGACCGGCCGCCCCCAGGGCCCAGGAACTCATCGCCGAACTGGCCGCGTTGGGCGCCCACGCCGACGTGGTCGCCTGTGACGCGGCCGACCGTGAGGCGCTCGCCGAGGTGTTGTCACGGCGGAAGATCTCGGCGGTGGTACACACGGCCGGTGTCCTCGATGACGGTGTCATCGCGGCGCTCACCCCGGACCGGATCGACGCCGTGCTGCGCCCCAAGGCGGACGCGGCCTGGCATCTGCACGAACTGACCCGGGAGCTGGGTCTGGAGCTGTCGGCGTTCGTGATGTTCTCGTCCGTCGCCGGTACGTTCGGCGGCGCGGGCCAGGGCAACTACGCCGCCGCCAACGCCTTCCTCGACGCCCTGGCCGAGCACCGCCGGGACCTGGGGCTGCCCGGGGTGTCGCTGGCCTGGGGTCCGTGGGAGCAAAGCGGCGGCATGCTCGGCGAGTTGAGCGACGCGGACCGGGACCGGATGCGTCGCTCCGGCTTCCCGCCCCTGTCCACCGAGCAGGGGCTGTCCCTGTTCGACACCGGCCTGTCCACGGCGGACGCGGTGCTGTTGCCGGTCCGGTTGGACCTGTCCGCCCTGCGGGCCCGCGCCGAAGTGCCACCACTGCTGCGCGGCCTGGTCCGCACCCGCCGCACGGCCGACCGGTCGGCCGTCGTGGAGCCCGGGTTCGTACAGCGGCTGGCCGGGCTGGACACGGCCGGGCAACGCGAAGCACTGCTCGGCCTGGTGTGCGGGCAGGCCGCGGCAGTGCTCGGCCACGAGGGCGCGGCAGGCGTCGACCCGACCCGCGCGTTCCGCGAACTCGGCTTCGACTCGCTGACGTCCGTGGAACTGCGCAACGCGCTGAGCAAGGCGACCGGGCTACGGCTCCCGGCCACACTGGCCCTCGACTATCCGACGGCGACCGAGATAGCGTCCCATCTGCACACCCGGCTGGTGTCGGATGAACTGGCGGGCTCCGGCTCGATCCTCGCCACACTGGACCAGATCGAGCGGGTGATGGCCGACGCGGACGTGGACGCGAAGACACACAAGCAGATCGCGGGGCGCCTCGAAGTACTCAGGTCACGGTGGGCGACCGTGCGAGCCGACGACGGAGTACCGGGCGACGGCCCGGACGGCGTTGTGCGGCGGGACGCCGAACTCGACATCGAAGCCGCTTCGGACGACGAGATGTTCGCCTTCCTCGACGATGAACTCGACGGCTCGTGAACCAGGCGAAAGAGAACAGGAAGGAGCGAGAAGGAGCGAGAAGGAACGGGAAGTAGCGAGAAGGAACGCCAGGGGAAGGAACGGGAAAAACCCGAGACCTTTCCATGGGAAAAAGGATCCTGCGGCATCGGCGGACATTCCCCGTGGGCGCACAGTGGAGAGGTTCCAATGACGCGGGGAACCAGCCTGGCTTAACGTGAGCGCGAAGAGTGGAATTCCTCGCTCGTGGCAGCACGACGTGATCGTGCCCGAGCCGCGGAGCGGGAGGACACCCGATACGTAGGCGGCGAACCGGTGGCGTGTGCCTGGTTCGTGAGCCGATGAGGGGATAAGGCGTAGGGGCATGGTCAAAACAGGTGGCGACACAGCGGTCGAGGTGCACGATCTCGTCCGCGCCTACCCGGGACGCAACGGGGAGCTGATCAAGGCCAACGACGGCCTGAGCTTCAGTGTGCCCCGCGGGCAGGTATTCGGACTCTTCGGCGCGAACGGCGCCGGTAAGACGACACTCGTACTGCAACTGCTCGGACTCGTACAGCCCACATCCGGCTCGATCCTGGTCAACGGCATCGATGTGACCCGTAACCCGGAGATGGTGAAGTCCACGGTCGGCTTCCTGCCGCAGACGGGGCTCTCCATGCGGCTGATCGAGACCCGCCGCGCGTTGCACTACACCGGGCGGCTGCGCGGCCAGAGCGAGCATGACGCCCGCCGCCAGACCGACGAGCTGATCGAGGAACTGGGCCTCGGCCCGTATGCCGACCGGCAGGTGGAGAAGCTCAGCGGCGGACTGATGCGGCTGGTCAACTTCGGCATGACCCTGATGGGCCGTCCCGAGCTGATCGTGCTGGACGAGCCCACCAACGAGCTGGATCCGCACAACAGGCGGCTCATCTGGGAGATGATCGAGCGCCGCAGCACCGACGAGGGCGCCACGATCGTGCTGGTGACGCACAACGTGCTGGAGGCCGAGAAGGCCGTGCACCGGGTCGCCGTGATGCACGGCGGCCGGATCGCCGCGATGGGCACCCCTGGTGAACTCAAGGAGCAGATCGGCGCGAAGGCGCGGCTGGAGCTGTTCGTCCGTGACGGCGGCAGCCTCAGCCAGGAGGAGATCGCGCAGCTCAGTACCGTCGGCGAGGTCAGCCAGGGCAGCCGTAGCGGCAGTTACCTGATCACCGCCTCGCCGGACCAACTCCAGTCGCTGATCGAGGTACTGGTCGCCGATGTCGGCGTGAAGCGTGTCGACGACTTCCGCTTCGCCCGCCCCACGCTCGAAGACGTCTACCTGAGCCTCAGCCCGAAGCAGAACGCCGGGCCCCCCGCCGTCGCGAAGCCGACGACCGTCCCGGCCGGCGCCGATGCCGAGTCGGCGGCGACCTCGTCCGAGACAGAGACCAATGGCCGGAGCCCTGTCGCCGTACTGGCCCCGACATCCCCGGCCGCCGCCACGCCTTCGCCCGCCGCCACGACTGCGCCCGCCCCCACACCTTCGGCCACCACCACGATCACAGCCGACGATCCGGGGGCTTCGCCACAGGAGAAGCCACGCCCGCGACAGGAGAAGCCACGCCCACAACGCGAGAAGTCCCGTCCGGGGCAGGGCAGGACCAAGTTGCCGCTGCGGGACCGGCTCAGCCGGTTCGGTACCTCGTTCAAGTTCCTGTGGTTCGAGCACATGCTGACCGTCCGTACCTCCTGGCACGTGCACATGGTGTTCGGCATCTTCATGCCGTTGACCATGGTGTTCGGCTTCTCCCGGATCGGCTCGGGGCTGGACGACGAGAAGAGCCTCACGTACATAGCCAGCGGCTCCGGCGTGTTCGCCATCGCGGCGCTCGGCACCACGGCGATCGCGCAGCGGATCGGCGCGATCAAGGCCGAGGGATCGATGCTGTACTACGCCTCGCTGCCGATCAGCAAGGTGGCGTTCGTGATGGCGTTCGTCGCCGCCCGGCTGCTGCTGATCGCTCCCGGCCTGGTGACCTCGCTGTTCGCGGTGCGGCTGCTGTACGGCCTCGACCTGACGCTGTCGCCCGCGCTGCTCCTCGTCTATCCGCTGACCGCGCTGCCGCTCGCCGCGCTGGGCCTGGTCATCGGCAGCCTCATCGACCGCATCGAGCTGATCTCAATCGTCACCTACGTGCTCAACTTCGTGTTGTTGCTCGGTGCGCCGCTGCTCATCCCCGCCGAGGCGCTGCCGTTGCCTCTCAAGGCGCTGAGCTACGTCATGCCCACCACCTACGGGGCGGACGCCATCCGCCGCAGCGTCAGCGACAACCTCGATGCGACGTTCGCCTTCGACCTCGGTGTGCTGGGTGTGATGACGGTGGTGTCCCTCCTCGTGGCCGACCGGGCCCTGCGCTGGCGCGCTTCCTGATCCCCTTTCTGACCTCGCTCCTGCCCCGCTCCCGACCTCACTCCTGACCTCGCCTCTGGCCCCGCTCCCGACCTCGTACCCGCCCCGCTTCCTCCGGCGCCGCCACGCCCGAGGCCGGTAATTTCCCTAGTTGCCCGCCCGTTAGCATCCTGGCCGGGCCGAGCAGGGAAAGCCGACCGGCCGGGCATCGGGTGATCCACCGCGCGACGGACGGGGCGGGAGCGAATTCGGTATGAAATTCCGGGTGCTGGGTCCGCTGACGGTTCTCGACCACGGCGGCCCGGTGGGGCTGAGCGGCATGAAACAGCGCGCCGCCCTCGGATTCCTCCTGCTGCACGCCAACCAAGTGGTCGCGACGAGCACTCTGCTCCAGGCGCTGTGGAGCGGTACTCCTCCGCCCACCGCGCGGAAGATGCTCCAGAACGCGGTCTCCGGCCTGCGAGGTCTGCTGTCCGCGGACGGCGTGGACAGCGTCGGCGGTTACGGCGGCACGGCCGACCACGGTGGCCGTGCGCACGGCGGATCCGGTGGCCCCGACGAGGGGTCGGCCGCCGCGCCGATGCTGCTGACCCACGCACCGGGCTATCTGCTCAGCGTGCACACCGACGCCCTCGACCTGACCGCCTACCAGGCCATGGTCGACAGCGGCCGCGCGGAACTGGAGATCGGATCCTGGACCGCGGCGGCGAAGACCCTGCGGGCCGCACTGGAGTTGTGGCACGGCCCGGTGCTGGCGGACCTCGCTGAAGCGGGCGCGGACTGGCCGGAGCTGACCACGATCCAGGATGCCCGCTTCACCGTGCAGGAAGACCTCTTCGAGGCCGAACTGGCCTGCGGTGGCCACCATGAGGTGGTGCATGAGCTGGAGGCACTGGTCGCCACCGAACCGGTACGCGAACGGCTGTGCGCCGAGCTGCTGCTCGGCCTCTACCGCTGCGGTCGCCAGGTCGACGCGCTGGACGTCTACCGCCGTACACGGACCGCGTACGGCGAACAGCTGGGCCTGGAGCCCGGCCGCGTACTGCGCGACATGGAGCGGGCGATCCTCGAACACGATCCGGTGCTGTCCCAGCCCGACGCGCTGGCGATCATCGCGCGGGGAAGCGAGGTCAAGTGCGCTGCCCCGCCCGCCGAGATCTCCCGTACGCCAGCCCGTACGCCAGCCCGTACGAACGCCCGCACAGCCTCCCGTACGACGTCCTCCACACCGTCGTCCCCTGCGCTGCCCTCCCATACGCAGCCGCTCTCTCCATCGTCCTTCCGTACGGCCCCGGAGCGGCCCGACCCGGCTGTCCCGCCCACCCCGTCCTCGGCTCCCGTACGTACGGGCACCGGATTCGCCGGACGGCGGCCTCCGGTCCTGCGGCAACCGGCGCCCGCCCCATGGCGGCAGGCCCGGTACGAGGCCGAACCACCGGCGGACGCCACCGGAACGGGGTGGCACGTGGCGATGCGCGGTCCGGCCCCGCCGGTCCCGTGCGGCGGTGGGCTCACCGAGCAGCGCAAGCGGCTCAGCATGCTGCTCGTGCGTACCAAGACCGAGGCGGACGTGCCGGGCGACCCCGAGGATCCGGCACGCCTGGCCGGTGGTCTGACGTCCACGATCCGCGAGGAGATCGAACGCCACGGCGGCAAGATCGTCGGCGTGATCGGGCCCGTCACCTTCGCCCTGTTCGGAGTCCCGCGCACCCAGGAGGACGACGCGGCCCGTGCCGTACGTGCCGGGCTCGCCATTCGTGACCGGCTCGGCCACAGGGCTCCCGCCGGCCGTCCGGGTGGCGGGAGCCCGGCGCCCGGGAAGCCGGCCGTCCGGGTCGCGGTGGCGACCGGCGAGGTGCTGGTGACCTGCGCGGCGGACGGCAGCGGGCCGATTCCGGTGGTCGGCGGCGCGGTCCCGGAGAGCTGCATGGGCCTGCTGGAGACCGTGCCGGCGGGCGGGATCCGGGTATGCCCGACCACCCGCGCGAGCAGTGAACGCGCCGTTGAATACGAGCCGGCCGAAGGACCGGGCGGCGGCTCGGAACCGCGCGTCGTCCGCCCCGACCACACGCGTCTGGACGCCTCGGTGGCCCTGGTGGACCGAGAGCGCGAGATCGATCAGCTGCGCGGGCTGCTCGGTGACGTGTGCGGGCGGCGGCGCTCCCACTTCCTGACCGTGCTGGGCGAACCCGGCCTGGGCAAGAGCAGGTTGGCCGCCGAACTCGGGCTGCTGGCCGCGCGCGGTCCCGGCGAGTTCACCGTACTGACCGGCTGTGGCTCGTTCTCCGACCGGGACGCGCCCCTCGCCGCCCTCCAGCGGATCGTCTCCTCGGGGGCCGGGATCGAGCCGGGGGACTCCCCGGGGGCGGCGGAGGAGAAACTGGCCCGCAAGGTGCACCGGCTGTTCGGTACCGGTGAGTCGGGCGCGTGGATGCTCGGACGGCTACGCGCGCTGCTCGGGACAGCGGGCCCCGACCCGGCCGGCTCCGACTCGGTCGGCCCGGAGGCGGACGCCGAGACATGGCGGCGGTTCCTCACCGAACTCGCGGCGGAACGACCGCTGGTGGTCGTCTTCGAGGACGTGCACCGGTTCGACGCGTCGCTCCTGGACTTCATCGAGTACCTGGCCGCCACGGCGGGCCCGGTGCCGATGCTCGTGGCGGTGACCGCCCGGCCCGAACTGCTGGACATCCGGCCGAGCTGGGGCGGTGGCCTGCGCGATGCCCTCGCCCTCACCCTGGACCCGCTGACCGCCGAGGGCATCAGCGGACTGCTGGCCGACCTGCTGACCAGGGACGGACAAGCGCTGCCGGGGGAGTTGCACCGCGAGCTGATCCGGCGGATCGGCGGGAATCCGCTGTTCGCCGTCGAGTACGCCCGTGAGCTGCGGGAACGGCCGCCACTGTCCGGACAGGCGCCCGGCTCCGGATACGAGCCCGGCTCCGGACAGGCGCCCGGCTCCGGCCGGCAGGACCACGCGAGCGGATACGAGCCCGGCTCCGGCCGGCAGGACCACGCGAGCGGATACGAGCCCGCATCCGCCGCCGCCCGCGTGGCCCCGCCGGTCCCCGACTACGTGCAGCGTGTGATCGCCGCCCGGGTGGACACCGTGCCGCCGGACGCCAAGGCCGTACTCGTCAACGCGTCCGCACTCGTCAACGCGTCCGCGCTCGGTGGAGTGTTCTGCGCCGAGGGCGTCGCCGCGGTGGGTGGCGGCAACCGGGCGGAAGCCGCGATATGGCTGGACCATCTGGAACGGCGCGATCTCCTGCGGCGCTCCCGGCACGACTCGCCCACCGGGGAGGCCCAGTACGCCTTCCGGTACTCGGCGACCCGCGAGGTGGTCGATTCCCTGATTTCCCCCTCGACGCGCGAGGACAAGCGTCGCCGGGCCGCCGTCTGGAACGAGCGGAACGCGGCCGGCCTCCCCGCATAGGGATCCTCGCGGGGCAGCGAATTACCGCGGGAACTCCCGTGCCGGGGCCGGTTACTCGACGATGGAAATACGGCATTGGGGCCCGCACCGGCATCGCCTATCTTCGGACGCACCGGAGGCCGAAAAGCCCCGCTGAATACTCATGAAAACACTGAGTTCGAAGGCAGATCATTGCGATGGTCGGCGGCGCGGGCGGTATGTCCTCCCGTTCCCGCTCGCGATTGTCCGCGGCAGCCGGCTCCGCTCCCGCGTGGAAAGGAATAGTTGTGCGCATTCTGTGCAGCATTGCGCTGTCGCCATCGAACGCGCGTGCCCTGCTTCCCCTGGCACGGGCCGCGGCCGAGGCCGGTCATGAGGTCCTCGTGGTCTCGCCGCCGGAGATGGCCGGTGTGTTCGAGGGTGAACCGGTGCGGGTCAAGCCGCTGTTCAGCGACATGGGCGACATCGTGCTCAGCCTGCTCCAGGAGAAGCGGATCGAGGCGATGCCCTCGGATCCGTTCTCGCCGGAGACACTGGTCGCCACGTCGTGCGGCCCGCACGTCACCGAGGCGTACCGGCGGCTCATCGAGGTGGCCGAGGAGTTCCGCCCGGACATCGTGCTGCGCAGCGGCGTCGAGTTCGCCGGCTACCTCGTCGCCGAGAAGCTCGGCATCCCGCATGTGACCGCCCCCTCGGGCGGTGGGCAGTACCTGGACCCGAAGCAGGTGCTGGCGGAGCTGAACGAGCGCCGTGCGGAGCTGGACCTGCCCGCCGGGGACGACCCCGACGCGATCTTCGCCAACGGCCGCTTCGACTGCATGCCGTCGGACTACTCCTTCACCACCCACGACATCGCGAACACCTTCGCCTACCAGCAGCCGGCGAGCATCGTCCGCGACGAGACCGGGCCCGAGTGGCTGCGGGACATCCCCACCGACCGACCGCTGGTGGTGGTGTCCTCCACCAACGTGTTCGCCTCGGTGATGTCGAGCAGTGTGTTCCCGCGCATCCTGGGCCTGTTCTTCGACGGACTCGTCGCCGGGCACATGTTCGAGGGCATGGGCGATGTCCAGATGGACCCGGCCGTCATGGTCAACGCCCTGATGCAGGGCGACGCCAACCCGCTCAACGCCGTCGTCAAGGGGCTGTCCGAGGTCGACTGCACCGCGGTCGTCGCCACCCGCGGCATGCCTCTCAACCAGGACGTCGTCGGAGACAACGTGCATGTCTTCGAGCGCATCCCGCAGCCACTGCTGCTGGAGAGCACGCAACTGCTGTTCACCCACGGCGGCTACAACAGCGTCCGCGAGGCCGTCAGGGCCGGTGTGCCGATGGCCGTCCTCCCGGAGGTCAGCGACCAGCTGCACAACGCCAACCGGGTCGAAGAGCTCGGGCTCGGGCTGCGCGTCCCCGCGGCGAACGCGGAGACCGTCGCCGAGACCTGCACCCGGCTGCTGGAGGACCCGCGGTTCGCCCAGCAGGCCCGCAAGGCCCAACGGCACATGCTCTCCCTCCCCCCGGTGGACGCCGCCGTCGACCACCTCGTACGACTCGTCGGCTGACCCAGGCCGGCCCACCCAACGAAAGATAGGAGACGGGCAGATGGAAGCGCAGTTCCTTCAGGCCTTCTACGACCTGGCTTCGTGGATACGGCTGTCCCCGCTGCTGAACAACGGCCATTACCTGCCGTTCTCCGTGGTCTCACTGCGGCCGAGCGCCATGATCAAGGTGCTGGACGACATCGCCCTGGGGGACCGCAAGGTCCTCGTCGAGTGCGGCAGCGGCACCTCGACCGTGGTGTTCGCACGGATGATGAACCAGCGCGGCTACGGCAAGCTGCTCTCGCTGGAGCACGACGGCGAATGGGCCGCCCGTGTCACCACGCAGCTGGCCGCCGAGGGGCTCTCCGATGTGGCGACGGTCGTCCACGCGCCGTTGGAAGAGCACCCCGCCGCGGTCAAGGGCATGGACTGGTACGCGAGCAAGACGGTCTCGGACGAGATCACGGCGTACACCGACAAGCACGGCGCCATCGACCTGCTGCTGGTGGACGGACCTCCCGGCTGGCAGCGCGACCGCACGCTGGCCCGCTACCCCGCGGCCCCGGTGCTGTGGGAATACCTCGCCCCCGGCGCGAGCGTGCTGCTCGACGACGTGAACCGCGCCGGTGGCAAGGAGATCACCGAGCGCTGGAAGGAGGAGCTCGGGCTCGACATGCAGCTCGACCCCTTCGGCACCCGCGGCGCCTTCGGCACCGTTCCTTCCTGACCGCCGGGACCGTTCCTGACCACCCAGGATCGTTCCCGATCACCCGGACATCCGCGCCCTCCCCGAGGAGAAGACGCTCATGCTGGCCATGAACGGCGGGCCGAAAGTGCGTACCACGCCCTTTCCCCACTGGCCGCAGTTCGACGACCTGGACCGCGCGGCCGTGGGGCGGGCGCTGGACCAGGGATCCTGGTGGCGCTTCGGTGGCAAGGAAGTGAGCTCCTTCGAGCAGGAGTTCGCCGAGTTCCATCACGCGCCCGCCGCACTCGCGGTCACCAACGGCTCGCACGCCCTCGAACTCGCCCTGGAGATCATCGGGCTGCGGCCCGGCGACGAGGTGATCGTGCCCGCGTACACGTTCATCGCCACCGCCACGGCGGTCCAGCGGCGCGGTGGGATCCCGGTGCTGGTGGACGTGGACCCCGTCACGTACTGCATGGATCCCGAAGAGCTCGAAGCGGCGACGACCGAACGCACCCGGGCGGTCATCCCGGTCCATATCGGCGGCCACGTCGCCGACATGGACGCCATCAACGCCTGGGCGGAGCCCCGCGGGATCACGGTGATCCAGGACGCGGCGCAGGCGCACGGCGCGATGTGGCGCGACCAGGGACTCGGGGCGCTCGGCTCGATGGCCACGTTCTCCTTCCAGGAGACCAAGGTCGTCACGGCCGGCGAGGGCGGCGCCCTCCTGCTGCCCAACGAGGAGAGCTACGAGATCGCCCACATGCGGCACAACTGCGGCCGCGCCCGCGATCTGAGCCTGCGCACCGCCTCCTCGAACTTCCGGATCTCCGAGATGACCGGGGCGCTGCTGCGGGTGCAGCTCGGCCGCCTCGCCGCCCAGACCGAGCGGCGGGAGCGGCAGTACGAGAGGCTCGCCGCGGGGCTGGCCGGCATCCCGGGAGTGGTCCCCCAGGGCCGCGACGAGCGGTGCACCGTCAACCCGCACTACATGACGATGTTCATCCTCGACCCGGAGGAACTCGACGGGCTGGACCGGGACACCGTGTCCGGCGCCCTGTTTGCCGAGGGCATCCCCGCCTTCGGCTGCAACCGCGCGATCCACCGCACCGAGGCGTTCTGGACCGCGCGCACCGGCCCCGAACCGGCCGAGGACCTCGCCCGGCGCTGCCCGAACGCCGAGAAGCTCGGCAGCCGTGGGCTGATGATCCCGCACCAGGTCCTGCTGGGCGGGGACCAGGAGATCGACGACGTCGTGGAGGGCCTGACCAAGGTCCTCGCCGAACTGCCGCGTACCGGCAGCGGACACGCCTGAACCACCGGACGCATCTGAAGCACCGGGCATGTCCGAAGCAGTGGACATGCCGGGTCACCGGACACACCCGAACCAGTAGCACGACCCCGAACACCCCTGCCCCCGGCGGCGGTTCCACCAGATGGGAAGACTCAAGCGATGACCAGCGAAAACCTGGCAGGACGGAACTACGAGGTCCTTGTCGTCGGCAACGGCGTACTGGGCCTCTCCCTGGGCCTCACCCTCGCCCGGCGCGGCACGAAGGTCGCCGTCCTCGGCCGCGGGGACCGCCCGTGGGCCGCCTCCACCGCCGCGGGCGCCATGCTCGGCACCTTCGGTGAGGTGACCACCACCCTCCTCAAGAGCGAGCAGGGCCGCACCAAGCTCGACATCGGCGTGCAGGCCACCAAGCTCTGGGACCAGTGGCTCGCCGGTCTCGCCGAGGACACCGGGAAGACCGAATCGCTCCTCACCGCCGACGGCACCGTCATGCTGCTCAACTCCGTGGGCGTCCCCGGCATCGACTCCGCCAACTACACGGCCATCCGCGAGACCCTCGACCGGTACAAGGAGCCGTACGAGGACATCGACCCGGCCGACATCACGTGGCTGGACCCGAACCCCACGACCCGCCCCCTCATGGGCATGTTCATCCCCGGCGAGCACGCGGTGGACGCGGGCAGGCTGCTGGAGCGCCTCGAGGACGCCTTCACCAGGGCCGGCGGCGAACTCCTCGCCGGATTCGGTGAGGAGCTGATCCACTCCGGCGACCGGATCACCGGCGTCAAGCTCGCCTCCGGTGACACCGTCTCCGCCGGCCAGGTCGTCCTCGCCGCGGGCGCCGCCTCCCAGTACCTCCTCGACACCGTGCCCTCCGTCGCGGCCGCCATGCCCCGGCTGTGCGCCGGCGTCGGCGTCTCCGTCCTGGCCCGCGTCAACCCCGACGAGCCCGGCCCGACCAGCGTGCTGCGCACGCCGAACCGCGCCTTCGCCTGTGGCCTGCACCTGGTCCCGCGTGGCCGCGGCGAGGTCTACCTCGGCGCCACCAACGCCATCGAGCCGGAGCCGGCCGACGTACCGAGCATCCGCGACACCACCTTCCTGCTGGGCTGCGCGCTGCGCCAGCTGCGCCGCGACCTCGACGAGAGCGGCATCGTGAAGGTCCAGGTCGGCAACCGCCCCGTGGCCTTCGACGGCTTCCCGCTCATCGGCGAGACGACCCTCGACGGACTGTGGATGATGACCGGCACCTACCGCGACGGCCTCCACCTGTCGCCGCTCCTCGCGGAGGAGATGACCCGCCGCCTGCTCGGCGAGAAGCCGGGACACGACCTCGGCATCTTCGACCCGGTCCGCCCGCCGGTCCAGGCGCAGAGCCGCGCCGACATCGTGGACACCGCCGTCGTGCACCTCCTGGCCACCGGCTACGAGGACGAGTGGAAGCTCCCGAACGCCTGGCCGAAGGTCATCGAGGCGCAACTGCGCGCGGACTACAGCAAGTTCGCCGACCAGGTGGACGACGAATTCACGCCGCCCGCCGAGATCCTGGCCAAGGCCCGGATGAACCCCGCGTTCCTCAAGCAGATCCGCGAGTACTACGCGACCACCCGCGCCGCCGTCTGACCCGTACGGCGCGCGACCTCGTACGGCCGGCCCGTGAGCCGACCCGTACGTCCACCCGCCGCTGAGGCAGGACCCGTAGGTCCGCCCGTACGTCCCTCTCATACGCCCCACCCCCGTCCGCGTCCGTGGTGACGGGGCCCAGGACAAGGAGTGCGCAAGCATGAGCCGACCCGAACTCCCGCCGGAGGTCGACCTGCTCGTCATCGGTAGCGGCCCGGTCGGTTCGGCCATCGCTCGCCGGGTCAACGAGGCGGTGCCGTCCGCACGGATCCTCATGGCCGACCTGGGACCACGCCTCACCGAGGAAGCCGGTCTGCATCTGAGCAACCTCCCCTCCGGGGAGCGCGGCGACCTCCAGGCCAAATCCCAGGGGCGCGATCCCCGGACCGCCCCCGGCGAGGACAAGGCCCTGGTCAAGAGGTACGCCGACCGCGGCACGCACCTGGTCGCACCACGGCGGGAGGGCGAGCCCGAGCAGGAGGGCATGCCCGCCGCCGTGATGTCCAGCAACATCGGCGGCATGGGCGTCCACTGGGCGTGCACCGCCCCTCGCCCACTCGACAGCGAGCGCGTCCCGTTCCTCCCCGACGACGCGTTCGACGCGGCGCTGAGCGTGGCCGAGGACCTGCTCACCGTCACACCGGACGCCTTCGAGGACACCGCGGGCGGTCAGCTCGTACTCAAGACGCTGAGCGAGCTGTTCGACGGCGACTACCCCGAGGGCAGGCATGTCCAGAACATGCCCCTCGCCTGCACCCCGCGTCCCGGGGAGCGACCGCTGTGGGCGGGCCCGGACGTGGTGCTCGGGCCGCTCGCGGACGGCGGCGGCCCGTTCCGGATCGCGGCCGAGACCATCTGCCGCCGGATCCTGTTCGAGGACGGCCGCGCCACCGGGGCCGTCCTGCAACACCTGCCCACCGGAGCCGAGTTCAAGGTGCGCGCCCGCGCCGTGGCGGTGGCCGCCGACGCGCTGCGCACCCCACAGCTGCTGTGGGCCTCCGGCATCCGGCCGGACGCCCTCGGCCGCTACCTCAACGACCAGCCCAAGACCGTGAGTTCCGTGCACGTCAAGGACGGCCCCGCGGCGGGGATCGAGGCGCGTGGCTCGGTGGAGTTCACCGGCGACATCCGCGACCTGGAGACCGGCCGGTTCTGGGTGCCGTTCGCCGACTCCGGCCGGCGCAGCCACGGACAGGTCATGACCATCGACACCTCGCCGATCGACGGCGTCGACCCCGAACTGTTCGTCGGCATGGTCTGGTACGGCGCCAAGGAGATCCAGGCGGACGACCGGGTGGAGTTCTCCACCACCGAGGCCGACGCCTACGGCATGCCGAAGATGACCATCCACTACTCCCTCACCGACCGCGACCGCGAGGGGATCGCCCAGGCCCGTGCGGACCAGGAGAAGATCGCGGCGCGGCTCGGGACCTTCCTGCCCGACAGCGAACCCGACCTGTTCCCGGCAGGCAGCTCCAAGCACTACCAGGGCACCGTCCGCATGGGCGCGGCCGACGACGGCACCTCGGTCTGCGACTCGTACTCCCGTGTGTGGGGTTTCGGGAACCTCTACGTCGGCGGCAACGGAGTGATCCCCACCTCCACCGCAGTCAACCCGACGCTCACCAGCGTGGCCCTGGCCGTCCGCGCGGCTGAATCGATCAGCGACCTGCTCACCCGCGAAACCCGCTGACCGCTGGTCGCCGGTCGGATGATCACTGATCACCGAACCGGTCATCGAAGGAACGAGCCGAACCGATCATCGAAGGAACGAGATGTCCACAGTGCACCGGCACAACATCGCCGTCATCGGCACCGGTTACGTAGGACTGACCGCCGGTGCCTGTCTGGCCTCCCTCGGGCACCGGGTGGTGTGCGCGGACATGGACCCGGACAAGGTCGAGCGGCTGACCCGCGGCGAGATCCCGATCCTGGAGGAATCACTGCCCGAACTCGTCCGCGAAGGGCTCGACTCCGGGCTGCTCACCTTCGTCCTGGGCGCGGACAAGGCCATACGCGACGCGGAGACCGTCTTCGTCTGCGTCGGCACGCCCATGAGCCCGGACGGCGACCTCGACATGACCGCGGTGGACGCGGTCGCCGACGAGATCCGCGACCTGCTGCCGCACGGCTGCGCACTGGTCACCAAGTCCACCGTGCCGGTGGGCACCGCGGCCCGGCTGACCCGGCGGCTCGGCCGCCCCGACGTCTCCGTGGTGAGCAACCCGGAGTTCCTGCGCGAGGGCACCTCCGTGCACGACTTCCTGCACCCCGACCGCGTCGTCGTCGGGGCGGACGACCGCGAGGCCGCCGAACGTGTCGCGGCCCTCTACGCCACGCTGGACGCCCCGATGGTGATCACCGACGCCGCGAGCGCCGAGCTGATCAAGTACGCGGCGAACTGCTTCCTCGCGGTCAAGCTGTCCTACGTCAATGTCATCGCCGAACTCTGCGAGCGCGTCGGCGCCGATGTCGGGCAGGTCGCCACCGCCATGGGCAAGGACCACCGGATCGGCGGCGCCTTCCTGCGGCCGGGCCCCGGCTGGGGCGGCTCCTGCCTGCCCAAGGACACCCGCGCCATGCTCAGGACCGCCGAGCGGGCGGATGTCGACTTCCAGCTGCTGCGCGCCGCGATCGAGGTCAACGTCCACCAGCGCGAACGTATCGCCGACAAGATCGCCCGACTCTGCGGCACGGACTCGGCGACACCGCTCGACCGGGTCCGGATCGGGGTCCTCGGACTGACCTTCAAGGCGGGCACCGACGACATGCGGGACTCCCCGGCGGTCGCCCTCGCCGGGGAACTGGCCCGGCTGGGTGCCGAACTCGTCGCGTACGACCCGGTGCTGACCGTCGGCGACACCCAGGCGGCAATGGTGCCCGACGTCACCGTCGTCGACGACCCGTACGAGGCGGCCAAGGGCGCGGCATGTGTGGTGCTGTGCACCGAATGGCCCGAATTCCGAGACCTGGACTGGAACTTGATGGCCAAGGCGCTGGACCGGCCGCTGGTCGTGGACACCCGCAACCACCTCGACCCCGAAGCGCTCCGCGAGGCCGGGATCGCCTGGCACGGAGTGGGTGTGCGCCCGGTCACCGGCCCGGCCGGCGATCCGGTCACCGCGCGGCTTCCCGCTGCGGTGCCGCAGCCCGGCTGAGGCAGCCACGCCCCGGCAACCCGTCCCCGATGACCTGTACCCCGATCAAGGAAAGGCCCGCCCCGATGAAGGTTCTGTGCAGCATCACCGGATCGACCTCGCACGCGCGTGCCTCGCTTCCGCTGGTGCGGGCGCTGACCGGAGCGGGACACGACGTCCTCGTCGTCACCGCGCCCACCCTGGTGCCCGTGTTCGACGGCGAGAGCGCCCAGGTGAAGGGCGTGTTCACCGACATCACCGAGCAGGGCATGCGGCTGCTCCTGGAGGGCAAGCTGCCGATACCGGCCGAATTCAGCCGGTTCGCCCATGACTTGTGGGCGGGCCTCGGCTGCGGTCCCCAGCTCAACGACGCGTACGAGCTTCTCCTGCCGATCGCCCGCGACTTCCGGCCCGACGTCATCCTCCGGGACGGCTACGAGTTCGCCGCGCTCCTCGCCGCCGAGGCACTCGGCGTACCGCAGGTGCCGGCGCCCTCGGGCTCCGGCCAGTTCCTCGACCCCGAGCTGATCCTGCCGATGCTCAACGACCGCCGCCGGGAGGCCGGGCTGCCCCCGGCCGACGACCCGGCGTCGGTGTACCGGCACGGGCGGTTCGACTGCATGCCGGTGAAGTACTCCTTCGCGCGGCCCGCGGCCCCGGACGCGGTGGCCTACGAGCAGCCGCGCACCGTCACCCGCGGCGAGAGCCTGCCCGACTGGCTGGGCGAGCTGCCCGCCGGCCGGCCGCTCGTCCTCGCGTCGCTGGGCACCGGCCTGCCCGGTACCGTGCTGGGCTTCCTGGCCAAGGCGAGGGAATTCGGCGCGCCCATCCCCGTGTACGACCCCGCCGAACCGCTCAACGCCGTCGTCCAGGCGCTGTCCGCCCTGGAGTGCTCGGCCGTGGTGTCCACGCTCGGCATGCCCGTCGACAGGAGCCTCGCCGGGGACAACGTGCTGGTCGTCGACCGCTTCCCGCAGCAACTGCTGCTGGAGCGTTCGGCGCTGTTCCTCAGCCACGGCGGCTACAACAGCATCCGGGAATCCGTCCGCGCCGGAGTGCCGATGGTCGTCCGGCCCATGTTCGCCGACCAGCGGTACAACGCGGAGCGGGTGCAGGACCTCGGGCTCGGCACCCACGTATCCGAGCGGGCACCGGAAGCCCTGACGGACGCGTGCCGCCGCCTGCTCGACGACCCGACGGTGACCGCCGCCGCACACCGCGCCAGGGAGGAGATGCTGGCCCTGCCCGGCATCGAGGCCGCGGTGTCCCACCTCGAACGGCTCGGCGCCTGAGCCGATCCGGCCCGACCCGGGCGATGCCTGATCCGGGCGATGCCTGATCCGGGTGATGCCCGAGCCGATGCGGTCTGTGCTCGATCCGCCCGTTGTCGTGTCGTACCACTGATCGGCCGTCGCACCGCGGCGGCCGCTTTCACGTGTACCTACTGAATGACGTGTAGGGATTCCCTTAGTGACGCCGGATCCGTTGTAGGGATTCCACCAGTCGCACCTCCAGATAATCGCTGCGTAAACCAGGTGGCTCTCGCATTCGGCGGCCATCCCCGTGGCGTCCCGCACACGTGCACGGCGGTCGTCCGGGCCGGGAGAGCCATCCCACCGCCATATTGCGGCTTCGCCCCGACACAGCGGGAGAGAACGTGTCCGATCAAGCTCGCTCCACCACGCCTGCCCACCCGGTCTCCGTCTTCCCGGATGACGGTTCACCGCAGCTCGGCATGGTGCGCGAACTGACGGACCCTGCCCCGGCCTCCGCCGGACGGGACGAGCCGATCGCCGTCGTGGGCCTCTCCTGCCGCCTTCCCCAGGGGCAGGACCCCGAGACGTTCTGGCGGGCGCTGCGCTCCGGTGTGAACGCCGTCGAGGAGGCGCCGCCCGGCCGCTGGGAGACCTCGGTTCCAGGCGAGCCCGGCATCCGCTGGGGCGGGTTCCTCGACCAGGTCGACCGGTTCGACCCGGGTTTCTTCGGGATCTCACCCCGCGAGGCCACCACCATGGACCCGCAACAGCGGCTGACCATGGAACTCAGCTGGGAGGCCCTGGAGAACGCCGGCATCGTCCCCGAATCGCTCAGGGGCAGCGACTGTGCGGTCTTCGTGGGCGCCATCGCCGACGACTACGCCGCGCTGGCCCGCCGACAGGGGCCCGACGGTCTCACCCGGCACAGCCTCACCGGCGTCCACCGCAGCATCATCGCCAACCGCGTCTCGTACTTCATGGGCCTGCACGGCCCGAGCCTGACCGTCGACACGGGACAGTCGTCGTCGCTCGTCGCCGTCCACCTGGCCTGCGAGAGCCTGCGCAGGGGCACCTCCACACTCGCCGTCGCCGGTGGCGTCAACCTCAACCTGCTCGCGGAGGGCACCGCTGCCGTCGAGAAGTTCGGCGGCCTGTCACCCGACGGCCGTTGCTTCACCTTCGACGCCCGCGCCAATGGTTACGTACGCGGAGAGGGCGGCGGACTCGTCGTCCTCAAGCCGCTGTCCCGCGCCCTCGCCGACGGCGACACCGTCCACTGCGTCATCCTCGGCAGCGAGGTCAACAACGACGGCGGCGGCGACGGCCTGACCACCCCCAATCCGCACGCCCAGCAGGAGGTGCTCCGACTCGCCTACGAGCGGGCCGGAGTGGACCCGGCACAGGTCCAGTACGTCGAGCTGCACGGCACCGGCACCAAGGTCGGCGACCCCATCGAGGCCTCGGCCCTCGGTGCCGTCCTGGGCGCCGCCCGCCCCGCCGACCGCCCGCTGGCCGTCGGCTCGGCCAAGACCAACGTCGGCCACCTCGAAGGCGCCGCCGGAATCGTCGGGCTCATCAAGACGGCCCTCGCCATCCGGCACCGGGAGATCCCGCCCACCCTCAACCACGAGACCCCCAACCCCGAGATCCCGCTCGACGAACTGCGCCTGCGCGTACAGCGCGAACTCGGCGGCTGGGAGCGCCCCGAGCAGCCGCTCGTGGCGGGGGTGAGCGCCTTCGGCATGGGCGGCACCAACTGTCACATGATCCTGGCCGACGCCCCCACCGCGCAGGGCAGCCCGGAGCCCGACCAGGACCGTACGGCTCCGGAGACCCAGGACCGTACGTCCTCCGCCGACGATGCCGATGCGGCCCACGTCGACATCGACGCCGACGCCACGCCGCGCCCCGTGCTTCCCTGGATGATCTCCGGCCGGACCGAGACCGCGCTGCGTGCCCAGGCCAGGCGGCTACGGGCGCACCTCCGCGACAACCCCGCGCCGGATCCGGCCGACACCGCTTTCTCCCTGGCCACCACCCGTACCGACTTCACCTGCCGCGCAGCCGTCCTCGCCGCCGACCGGGCCGACTTCCTCCGGGGCCTGGACGCCCTGACCACCGGCGGCATCGCCCCCGGCGTCGTACGCGGCACCGGCCGGTCCGGCGAACAGCCGGTCTTCGTCTTCCCCGGCCAGGGCTCCCAGTGGGCCGGCATGGCGGCCGAACTCCTCGACACCTCCCCGGTGTTCGCCGCGCGGATGCAGGAGTGCGCCGAGGCGCTCGCCGCTCACGTGCCGTGGTCCCTGACCGACGTCGTACGCGAGGTACCGGGCGCCCCCGGACTGGACGCCGCCGACGTCGTCCAGCCGGTGCTGTGGGCGGTGATGGTCTCCCTGGCCGGGCTGTGGCGCTCGTACGGGGTCGAGCCCGGGGCCGTCGTCGGCCACTCCCAGGGCGAGATCGCCGCCGCCTGCGCGGCGGGCGCGCTGTCCTTGGCGGACGGCGCGGCCCTGGTGTCGTTGCGGAGCCAGGTGATCGCGGAACTCTCCGGCCGGGGCGGCCTCGTGTCCGTCGCGCTCCCGCTCGACGACATCACCGCCAGGCTGGAACGCTCGGGCACCGATCTGTCCATCGCCGTTGTCAACGGGCCCGGTTCCGTCGTCGTCGCAGGCGCCCCCGAGGCGCTGGACGACCTCGTGACGACCCTCACCGCCGAGGGCGTGCGCGCCCGCAGGATGCCCGTCGACTACGCCTCGCACTCCCCCCAGATCGAGGAGATCCGCGAAGCGCTGCTGGACACACTGCCCGACATCACACCGACACCCACGGACATCCCGTTCCACTCGGCGATGACGGGCGGACGGCTCGACGCCTCGGAACTCGACGCCGGGTACTGGTACGAAAACCTTCGCAACCCCGTGCGCTTCGACCGGGCCGTCGGCGGACTCCTCGACGAGGGACACCGGATCTTCATCGAGATGAGCCCGCACCCCGTCCTGGCGGCGGGGGTGGGGGAGACCGCCGAAGCGGCCGGCCACGAGGCCGCCTGCGTGGGCTCGCTCCGCCGTGGCGAGGGCGGCCTCGACCGGTTGGTGACCTCCCTGACCGAGGCGCACATGTACGGCGCCACCGTCGACTGGCCGACCGTGTTCGGCACGATGCTCACCGACCGGCCCCGCCGAACCCCGCTGCCGACCTACGCCTTCCAGCGCCGCCGTTTCTGGCTGGCCGAATCCGCCACCGCCGACGGCTACGCCACCAGGCCGCCGATGGCGCCGGGCCACACGGCCGCCGACGGCGAACTCGGCGAAACCACCGACGCGGCCGACCCGGCCGAGTCCGGCGGACTTGACGGACCCGACGGGTCCGACGGGCCGTCCTGGGCGAGCCGGATCGCCGCCCTCACCCCGGCCCACCGGCAGCGCACGGTGCTGGAACTCGTCCGCGCCCATGTCGCCGCGGTCGCCGGATACCCCTCCCCGGACGCGGTCCAGCCCAGCCACACCTTCAAGGAACTCGGCCTCGAATCACTCACCCTGGTCGAGCTGCGCAATCAACTCGTCACCGCGACCGGGCTGCGGCTCGCGGCCGCCGTCGCCATCGACCACCCCACCCCCGCCACGCTCGCCGGGCACCTCGCCGCGCTGGCGGCCGACGCACCGCACACCCCCGCCGCGGCGGCTCCCACCGCGCTCGCCGCCGACGAGCCGATCGCCATCGTCGGCATGGGCTGCCGACTCCCCGGTGGTGTGGACTCCCCGGACGAACTGTGGCGGCTCGTCGCCGCCGGAGACGACGCGATCTCCGCCTTCCCCGCCGACCGGGGCTGGGACATCGAAGGGCTGTACGACCCGCTGCCCGGCAGGCCCGGCAAGACCTTCACCCGGCACGGCGGCTTCCTCCACGAGGCAGCCGAGTTCGACGCCGATTTCTTCGGCATCTCGCCGCGCGAGGCCCTCGCCATGGATCCGCAGCAGCGACTGCTGCTGGAGACCGCCTGGGAAGCCTTCGAGAGCGCCGGCATCGACCCCGCGACCCTGCGCGGCAGCGCGAACGGCGTCTTCGCCGGGGTCATGCACAACGACTACGGACCGCGTCTGCACGAGGTGTCCGAGGGCACCGAAGGGCACGCCCTGACCGGCACATCCAACAGCGTCGCCTCCGGCCGCCTCGCCTACACTTTCGGCTTCGAAGGCCCCGCGGTCACCGTCGACACCGCCTGCTCCTCCTCCCTGGTGGCCCTTCACCTCGCCTGCCAGGCCCTGCGCCAGGGCGAGTGCGACATGGCGCTCGCGGGCGGTGCGACCGTCATGTCCACCCCCGGCATGTTCGTCGAGTTCAGCCAGCAGCGCGGACTCTCCGCCGACGGCCGCTGCAAGCCCTTCGCCGCGGGCGCCGACGGTACCGGCTGGGCCGAGGGCGCGGGCATGCTCCTCGTCGAACGCCTCTCCGACGCCCGCCGCCACGGCCACCAGGTGCTGGCCGTCGTACGCGGCAGCGCGGTCAACCAGGACGGCGCGTCCAACGGCCTCACCGCGCCCAACGGCCCCTCCCAGCAGCGGGTCATCCGCCAGGCCCTCACCAACGCCGGGCTCGGGCCGGCCGACATCGACGCCCTCGAAGCCCATGGAACGGGCACCACTCTGGGCGACCCGATCGAGGCCGACGCCGTCATCGCCGCGTACGGGACCGACCGGGGCGACGACCAGCCGCTGTGGCTCGGCTCGCTGAAGTCCAACATCGGGCACACCCAGGCCGCGGCGGGCGTCGCCGGGGTCATCAAGATGGTCATGGCGATGCGCCACGGCGTACTGCCGCGCACGCTCCACGCGAGCGAGGCCACCCCGTACGTCGACTGGTCGACCGGCGTCGTCAAGCTGCTGACCGAGCCGATGGCGTGGCCCGAGGCGGGCCGCCCCCGCCGCGTGGGTGTGTCGTCGTTCGGGATCAGCGGCACCAACGCGCACACCATCATCGAGCACGCGCCGGAGGCCGAGCCCCCAGTCGGCGTCGCGGACGAGCCGTCCCCGGCACAGCCTCCCGTGGTGCCCTGGGTGCTCTCCGGTCGCGGGGCCGAGGCGGTACGGGCTCAGGCCGGACGCCTCGCCACGCTCCTCGAAGAGGTCCCTGGCTCCTCGGCCGCCGACCTGGGCCTGTCGCTGGCGACCACCCGCGCGGCCTTCGAGAACCGCGCCGTGGTGCTGGGCACCGACTGCACCGCTCTGCGTTCCACCGTCACGAACTGGGCCGACGGCGATGACTCCGTGGTCTCCGGTGTGGTTACGGAGGGGCGTACGGGGTGGATGTTCACGGGGCAGGGTAGTCAGCGGCCGGGGATGGGCCGTGAGTTGTATGAGGGCTATCCGGTGTTCGCGCGGTCGTTGGACGAGGTCTGTGGGCTGCTGGACGCGGAGTTGATGGGTCGGCCGGGCTTTGAGGCTTCGGTGCGGGAGGTGTTGTTCGCGGCGGAGGGTTCGGACGCGGCGGCGCTGCTGGACCGGACCGGGTATGCGCAGTCGGCGTTGTTCGCTGTGCAGGTGGCGTTGGTGGAGTTGCTGCGGTCGTGGGGCACGGTCCCGGACGTGGTGTTGGGTCATTCGATTGGTGAGTTCGCGGCGGCCTACGCGGCCGGTGTGTTCGGCCTCGCGGATGCGGCGCGGTTGGTGGCGGGTCGTGCGCGGTTGATGCAGGCGCTGCCCGAGGGTGGTGCGATGGCGGCGGTCGAGGCCACCGAGGCCGAGGTCGCGGAGATCCTGGGCGGGCTTTCCGGGGACGGCCGGGTGGTGGTCGCTGCGGTCAACGGGCCTATGGCTGTGGTGGTTTCGGGTGATGAGGACGCGGTCGAGCAGGTGATGGCCGTGGCCCGTGCCGACGGTCGTCGGGTGTCCCGGCTGCGGGTCAGCCACGCCTTCCACTCTCCGTTGATGGAACCGATGCTCGCGGAGTACGAGCAGATCGCCGAGGGTGTCGACTACCGTCAGCCGATTCTGCCCGCCATCAGCACCGTGTCCGGTGAGCTGGTGGTCGAGGAGGGCTGGGCGTCTTCGGCGTACTGGGTGCGTCAGGTCCGTGAGCCGGTCCGTTTCGATGCGGCGTTGCGGACGGCGACCGGAGACGAGGGCGTGACCCGGCTTCTGGAGATCGGTCCTGATCCGGTCCTGAGCACGCTGGCCCAGTCGAGGGTGGCCCCGGCGGTGATGGACTCGACGGTGGCCGTGTCGGCCCTGCGCGCGGGCCACGACGAGGGCCGGACCGTACTCACCGCAGTCGCCGAACTGTACGTACGAGGCACCGACGTCGACTGGGGCGCGTACTTCGCGGGGAGTGGTGCTCGGCGGGTGGTTCTGCCGACGTATGCGTTCCAGCGTGAGCGGTTCTGGTTGCCGGATGTTGTGACCGGGCGGCGGGTGGAACTCGGTGGCGGTGGTGACGGTGAGTTCTGGGATTTGGTTGAGCGGGGTGATGCGGAGTCTCTGGCGGGGGAGCTGGGGGTTGATGCGGGTGCTTCGTTGGGTTCTGTTCTGCCGGTGTTGTCGGATTGGCGGAGGCGGCAGCGGGAGCAGGTGGCGTTGTCGGGGTGGATGTATCGGGTGGTGTGGAAGCCGGTGCGGTTGCCGGTGTCTGCCCGGTTGTCGGGTTCTTGGCTGGTGGTGGTGCCGGAGGGAACTGACGGGTACGGGGCTGTGGTTGAGGCTCTGCGGGGCTCGGGCGCGGAGGTGACGGTCGTACGGGTCGGTGCCGAGGAGACTCGGGAGACCCTGGCCGACCGGCTCCGTACCGTTGAGACTCGTCTGATCGGTGTGTTGTCCCTGCTGTCCACCGCTGAGATGACGCTGGCTCTGGTGCAGGCGCTGGCGGAGGCTGATAGCGCGGCGCGTGTGTGGTGTGTGACGCGTGGGGCGGTGTCGGTTGCGTCGGGTGAGTTGTTGGTGGATCCGGCACTGTCTCAGGTGTGGGGTCTGGGTCGTACGGTGGCGTTGGAGCAGCCTGAGCGTTGGGGTGGTCTGGTCGATCTGCCGGAGGACGCGGACAGTCGCAGTGTCTCCCGGCTGGTGTCGGTGCTGGCGGGTGCCGGTGGCGAGGACCAGGTAGCCGTACGGCCTTCGGGTGCTTTCGCGGCCCGACTGGTGCCTGACACGGCTGGCACCGGTCGTGGGGAGAGTTGGTCGCCGCGTGGCACGGTGTTGGTGACTGGTGGTACGGGTGCTTTGGGTGGGCATGTGGCGCGCTGGTTGGCGTCTTCCGGTGCCGGGCGTCTGGTGTTGCTGTCCCGTCGTGGTGCTGAAGCTCCCGGGACCGAGGAACTACGGTGTGAGCTGGCCGAGTTGGGTGCTGAGGTCACGTTCGTGGCGTGTGATGTCGCAGATCGTGAGGCTGTGCGGGCGGTGCTGGACGGCATCCCCGAGGAGTTCCCGCTGTCGGGGATTGTGCATACGGCGGGGGTTCTTGAGGACGGTCTGGCGGCCGAGTTGACGCCTGAGCGGTTGGCACGGGTCCTGGCCGCGAAGGCGGACGCGGCACGCCATCTGCATGAGTTGACCGCTGACCGGGAGCTTGATGCCTTCGTCCTGTTCTCCTCGACCACCGGTGTCGTCGGCAACGCGGGTCAGGCGGCTTATGCCGCTGCCAACGCCTACCTGGACGCTCTCGCGCAGTACCGGCGTGGTCTCGGGCTGGTGGCGACGTCGGTGGCCTGGGGGCCGTGGGGTGGCGACGGCATGGCCGCCGACTCGACCGTGGCGGAGCACTTCCGTCGCCTGGGTGTGCGTCCGCTTGCCCCGGAGCGTGCCGTCGCCGCCCTGCGGACCGTGCTGGACGGCGATCGCGCGTCCCAGGTCGTGGCCGATGTCGACTGGGAACGCTTCGCGGCCGCTGTCACCTTCACCCGCCTCAGCCCGCTGATCGGCGACCTCTCCGAGGTAACGGCCCAGACCCGAGTCCGAGACGCCGCGCCGTCCGATCCGGCAGGCGGTGAACTGGCGCGACAGCTGAAGGACCGGCCCGTCGCGGAACAGGACCGCCTACTGCTCGACATCGTGCTGGCGCAGGCCGCAGCCGCGCTCGGGCACGCGACTCCGGCGACGATCGACCCGGTGCGGGCGTTCAAGGACCTCGGCTTCGACTCGTTCACCGCCGTCGCTTTCCGTAACCGGCTCGCCGCCGCGACCGCCCTGCGGCTCCCCACCACACTGATCTTCGACCACCCGACGCCCGCCGCGCTCACGACCTTCCTGCGCGGACAGCTGATCGGTGTCACGGCCGACGGGATCGAGGGCGCCGACTTGGCACTCGCACCGCTGGGCGCCGACGACGACCCGATCGTCGTCGTGGGGATGGGCTGCCGGTTCCCTGGTGGTGTCGACTCGCCCGAGGCGTTGTGGGATCTGCTGTCCTCGGCGGGGGATGGTCTCTCGCCGTTCCCGGCCGACCGGGGCTGGGATGTCGACGGGCTGTTCAACGCCGACCCGGGCCATTCGGGTACGACGTACGTGCGCGTCGGCGGTTTCATCGAGGACGCGGCGGAGTTCGACGCGGGGCTGTTCGGGATCTCCCCGCGCGAGGCCCTGGCCATGGATCCGCAGCAGCGGTTGCTGCTGGAGACGTCGTGGGAGGCGCTGGAGCGGGCGGGGATCGACCCGCTGTCCTTGCGCGGCTCCGCCACCGGTGTGTTCGCCGGGACCAACGGCCAGACCTATCAGTACACTTCGCGCGGCCTGGCCACGGACGTCGAGGGGTATGTGACCACGGGTTCAGCGGCCAGTGTCCTGTCCGGCCGGGTCTCGTACGCCCTGGGGCTGGAGGGTCCTGCGGTCACCGTGGACACCGCGTGCTCGTCGGCCCTGGTGGCCCTGCACATGGCCGCCCAGGCGCTGCGCTCCGGGGAGTGCCGGATGGCCCTGGCCGCCGGCACCACCGTCATGGCGACTCCGGACCTCTTCGTGGACTTCGCGCGGCAGCGGGCGCTGGCACCGGACGGCCGGTGCAAGGCGTTCGGTGAGGGTGCGGACGGTACGGGCTGGTCCGAGGGCGTCGGTGTGCTGGTCGTGGAACGGTTGTCGGACGCGCGGCGGCTGGGGCACGACGTGCTGGCGGTCGTGCGGGGCAGTGCGGTCAATCAGGATGGTGCGTCGAATGGTCTGACGGCTCCGAACGGCCCCTCACAACAGCGCGTGATTCGTCAGGCGTTGAAGGCGGCGAGGGTCTCGGCGTCCGAGGTGGACGCGGTGGAGGCGCATGGTACGGGTACGAGTCTGGGTGACCCGATCGAGGCGCAGGCACTGCTGGCGACGTACGGTCGCGATCGCGGCGATGGCGAACCGTTGTGGCTGGGTTCGGTGAAGTCGAACATCGGCCATACTCAGGCCGCCGCTGGTGCCGCCGGGCTGATCAAGATGATTCTGGCGTTGCGTGAGGAGCGGTTGCCGAAGACGCTGTACGCGGATGAGCCCTCGTCCCGGGTGGACTGGGACGCGGGTGCGGTACGGGTGCTGAGCGAGGCCCGGGAATGGCCGCGCGGAGAACGGACCCGTCGCGCCGGTGTGTCCTCGTTCGGGATCAGCGGCACCAACGCCCACGTCATCCTGGAGGAGCCGCCCACCCCGGAACCGGTGGTGGCCGGCGAACTCCCCTCGGTACGCCCCACGGTGGTGCCCTGGGTGCTCTCGGGCAGGACCGCACAGGCGGTACGGGACCAGGCCGGCCGCCTGGCGGCTTTCCTCGACGGCCGGGACGATTTCCCCGGCTCTCCTCTCGATATCGGACTCTCCCTGGGCACGACGCGCGCGACGCTCGATCATCGTGCCGTCGTCTTCGGTGCCGACCTGGACACACTGCGTGAGGGCGTGCGGGCGCTCGCCGACGGTGACACGACTGCTGTGTCCGGTGTGGTCGCGGAGGGTCGTACGGGCTGGATGTTCACGGGGCAGGGCAGCCAGCGTGTCGGGATGGGGCGTGAGCTCCATGCCGCGTTCCCGGTGTTCGCGCGGGTGTTGGACGAGGTGTGTGGGCTGCTCGACGCTGAGTTGAGCGGTGTGGCGGACTTCGAGGTGCCGGTGCGGGAGGTGCTGTTCGCGGCGGAGGGTTCGGACGCGGCGGAGCTTCTGGACCGGACGGGCTATGCGCAGACGTTGTTGTTCGCTGTGCAGGTGGCGCTGGTGGAGTTGTTGCGGTCGTGGGGCATGAGCCCGGACGTGGTGCTCGGCCACTCGATCGGTGAGTTCGCGGCCGCGTATGCGGCGGGTGTGTTTGATCTGGCCGATGGTGCGCGGTTGGTGGCGGGTCGTGCGCGGCTGATGCAGGCGCTGCCCGAGGGCGGTGCGATGGCGGCGATCGAGGCCACCGAGGCCGAGGTCGCCGAACTGCTCGGCGGCCTCCTGGACGACGAGCGGCTCGCCATCGCCGCGGTGAACGGCCCCCGAGCCGTGGTCGTCTCCGGTGACGAGACCATGGTCGAGGCGGCCCTGGACTGGGCGTGGCAACAGAGCCGTCGGGTGACCCTGCTGCGGGTGAGCCACGGCTTCCACTCCCCGCTGATGCGGCCGATGCTGGATGACTTCGCGCGGATCGCGGCCACCGTCGACTACCGGCAGCCGGGCCTTCCGGCGGTCAGCACGGTCACCGGAAAGCCGGTGGGCGCGGCGGACTGGGCCACCCCGGAGTACTGGGTGAACCAGATCCACCGCCCGGTGCGCTTCCGCGACGCCGTCGTGACCGCGACCACAGAGCAGGGCGCCGGCCGACTGCTGGAGCTGGGCCCCGATCCGGTGCTCAGCGGTCTCGCCCAGCTCGTCGTCGCCGACGCCGATTCCGCCGACGCGGACGCCACTGACGCCGATGGCGTCGATGCGGTGGCGGTTCTGCGGAAGGGGCAGGACGAGTCCGGGACGTTGATGGCTGCGCTGGCCCGCATGTTCGTGAGCGGGGCCAAGGTCGACTGGACGGCGGTGTTCGCGGGGAGTGGTGCTCGGCGGGTGGTTCTGCCGACGTATGCGTTCCAGCGTGAGCGGTTCTGGTTGCCGGATGTTGTGACCGGGCGGCGGGTGGAACTCGGTGGCGGTGGTGACGGTGAGTTCTGGGATTTGGTTGAGCGGGGTGATGCGGAGTCTCTGGCGGGGGAGCTGGGGGTTGATGCGGGTGCTTCGTTGGGTTCTGTTCTGCCGGTGTTGTCGGATTGGCGGAGGCGGCAGCGGGAGCAGGTGGCGTTGTCGGGGTGGATGTATCGGGTGGTGTGGAAGCCGGTGCGGTTGCCGGTGTCTGCCCGGTTGTCGGGTTCTTGGCTGGTGGTGGTGCCGGAGGGAACTGACGGGTACGGGGCTGTGGTTGAGGCTCTGCGGGGCTCGGGCGCGGAGGTGACGATCGTACGGGTCGGTGCCGAGGAGTCTCTGGCAGCCCGGCTCAGTGCCGAGACTGCCCTGCCGGAGGCGGCCGGGGTTGTGTCTCTGCTGTCCACCGCTGAGATGACGCTGGCTCTGGTGCAGGCGCTGGCGGACACCGACACCATGGCGCGTGTGTGGTGTGTGACGCGTGGGGCGGTGTCTGTTGCGTCGGGTGAGTTGTTGGTGGATCCGGCACTGTCTCAGGTGTGGGGTCTGGGTCGTTCGGTGGCGTTGGAGCAGCCTGAGCGTTGGGGTGGTCTGGTTGATCTGCCGGGGGATGTGGATGGCCGGAGTCTGTCTCGGCTGGTGTCGGTGCTGGCGGGTGCTGGGGGTGAGGATCAGGTAGCCGTACGGTCTTCGGGTGCTTTCGCGGCGCGGTTGGTGTCTGATGCGGCTGGTGCTGGTCGTGGGGAGTGCTGGTCGCCGCGTGGCACGGTGTTGGTGACTGGTGGTTCGGGTGCTTTGGGTGGGCATGTGGCGCGTTGGTTGGCGTCTTCGGGTGCTGAGCGTCTGGTGCTGCTGTCCCGCCGTGGTGATCAGGCCCCTGGTGCTGAGGAACTGCGGCGTGAGCTGACCGAGTTGGGTGCTGAGGTCAGGTTCGTGGCGTGTGATGTCGCTGATCGTGAGGCTGTTCGGGCGGTGCTGGACGGTATCCCTGAGGAGTCGCCTCTCTCGGGGATTGTGCATACGGCCGGGGTTCTTGAGGACGGTTTGGCGGCCGAGTTGACGCCTGAGCGGTTGGCGCGGGTGTTGTCGGCGAAGGCGGATGCGGCGCGTCTCCTGCATGAGTTGACGGCTGACCGGGAGCTTGACGCCTTCGTCCTGTTCTCGTCCATCGCCGGTGTTGTCGGCAACGCGGGTCAGGCGGCCTACGGTGCCGCCAACGCCTACCTGGATGCCCTCGCGCAGCACCGGCGCGGACTCGGGCTTCCGGCGACGTCGGTGGCGTGGGGTCCGTGGGGTGGCGATGGCATGGCCGCCGATGCGACCGTGGCAGAGCACTTCCGTCGCCTGGGTCTGCGTCCGCTCGCGCCGGAGCGTGCTATCGCCGCCCTGCGGCAGGTGCTGGACGGTGACCGCGCGTCCCAGGTCGTGGCCGATGTCGACTGGGAACGCTTCGTGCCCGCCGTCACCTTCACCCGCCCCAGCCCGCTCATCGCCGACTTGTCCGGAGCGACCCCGGTGGCTGCTCCCGCCGCCGGGAACGGCGGTGAACTCGCGGCGCGGCTGCGTGGCCGTTCGGCGGCCGAGCAGCGCCGGGCGGTGCTCACACTGGTCCAGTCCCAGGTCGCCACCGTGCTCGGGCATTCCTCGGCCGCGACGGTCGATCCCGGCCGGGCGTTCAAGGACCTCGGATTCGACTCCCTCACCGGTGTCGATCTGCGCAACCGCCTGGCCCAGGCCACCGCTCTGCCGTTGCCGGCCACACTCGTCTTCGACCATCCGACCCCGTCCGCCCTCGCGGGGTTCCTGCGGGAACAGATCGTGGGGGAGGCGCCGGTGACGGACGTCGTCCCCGGACACGGCGCGCCGGTCGGTGCGGCCGATGCCATGGACGACCCGATCGCGATCGTCGGCATGGGCTGCCGTTTCCCGGGCGGCGTCGATTCCCCCCGGGCATTCTGGGATCTGCTGTCCTCGGCGGGCGATGGTCTCTCGCCGTTCCCGGCCGACCGGGGCTGGGACATGGACGGGCTCTTCGATCCGGACCCGGGCCATTCGGGTACGTCGTACGTGCGCGTCGGTGGATTCCTGCACGACGCGGCGGAGTTCGACGCCGAGTTGTTCGGGATCTCGCCGCGCGAGGCCCTCGCCATGGATCCGCAGCAGCGGTTGCTGCTGGAGACGTCATGGGAGGCGCTGGAGCGGGCGGGGATCGACCCACACTCGCTGCGCGGCTCCGCCACCGGTGTGTTCACGGGCACCAACGGCCAGGACTATCTGCACACCAGTGGTGGCCGGTTGGAGGGCGTGGAGGGATTTGTCGGTACGGGTTCGGCGGCCAGTGTGATCTCCGGCCGGATCTCGTACGCCCTGGGTCTGGAAGGCCCAGCGGTCACAGTCGATACGGCCTGCTCATCGGCGCTGGTGGCGCTGCACCTGGCGAGCCAGGCACTGCGGTCGGGGGAGTGCCGCATGGCCCTCGCGGGCGGTGCGACGGTCATGTCCACCCCTGCGGCCTTCGTCGAGTTCTCCCGGCAGGGCGGGCTGGCGCCGGACGGCCGGTGCAAGGCGTTCGGTGAGGGCGCGGACGGTACGGGCTGGTCCGAGGGCGCCGGGGTACTCGTACTCGAACGCCTTTCGGACGCGCGGAAGTCCGGGCATCCGGTGCTGGCGGTCGTACGGGGCAGTGCGGTCAACCAGGACGGTGCCTCCAACGGTCTCACCGCGCCGAACGGGCCCTCCCAGCAGCGAGTCATCCGGCAGGCCCTTTCCGCTGCCCGCCTGGCCCCGGCCGAGGTGGACGCCGTGGAGGCGCACGGCACCGGCACCCGGCTCGGTGACCCCATCGAGGCGCAGGCCCTGCTCGCCACCTACGGGCAGGGACGGGACGGGGCCGAACCACTCTGGCTGGGTTCGGTGAAGTCGAACATCGGCCACACCCAGGCCGCCGCCGGTGCCGCCGGGGTCATCAAGATGGTGATGGCGCTCCGGAACCAGCAACTGCCGCCGACCCTGCACGTGGACCGTCCGTCGTCCCACGTGGACTGGACGGCCGGGGCCGTCGAGCTGCTGACCGAGCCCGTACCGTGGCCGGAAGTGGACCGGCCCCGCCGCGCGGGCGTATCGGCTTTCGGGATCAGCGGCACCAACGCGCACGTCATCATCGAGCAGGCGCCCGAGGACGTCCCCGCCGCCGAGCTGGAGCGGTCCTCCGGAGACCCCGCCCCGGCCCCGGCCGAACTCCCCCTGATTCCCTGGACGTTGTCCGGCCGGACCCGAGAGGCACTGCGAGGCCAGGCCGCCCGGCTGGTGGAGCTTCTGGAGGAGCGGGACCTGTCCCCGGGCGACGTGGGCCATTCCCTCGCGACCAGCCGCGCCGCGCTGGACCACCGCGCCGTCGTCCTCGGTGCAGACCTGGACACACTGCGCGAGGGCGTGCGGGCGCTCGCCGACGGTGACACGACGGCTGTGTCCGGTGTGGTCGCGGAGGGTCGTACGGGCTGGATGTTCACGGGGCAGGGCAGCCAGCGCATCGGCATGGGGCGCGAACTCCACGCCACGTTCCCGGTGTTCGCGCGGGTTCTGGACGAGGTCTGTGGCCTGCTGGACGCCGAGTTGGACGGTGTGGCGGGCTTCGGGGTGTCGGTCCGTGACGTGCTGTTCGCGCCGGAGGATTCGGACGCGGCGGCCCTGCTGGGGCAGACGGGGTATGCGCAGAGCGCGTTGTTCGCCGTCCAGGTGGCGTTGGTGGAACTCCTCCGCTCCTGGGGCACCGGCCCGGATGTGGTGCTCGGTCATTCGATCGGTGAGTTCGCGGCTGCTTATACGGCCGGTGTGTTTGACCTTGCTGATGCGGCGCGGTTGGTGGCGGGGCGTGCGCGGTTGATGCAGGCGCTGCCCACGGGTGGTGCGATGGCGGCGATCGAGGCCACTGAGGCCGAGGTCGCGGAGATCCTGGGCGGACTGTCGGATGGTGCGCGCATCGCGGTCGCCGCCGTCAACGGGCCTACGGCTGTGGTGGTTTCGGGTGACGAGGACGCGGTCGAGCAGGTCATGTCGGTGGCGCGTGCCGACGGTCGTCGGGTGTCCCGGCTCCGCGTGAGCCATGCGTTCCACTCTCCGCTGATGGAGCCGATGCTGGCGGAGTTCGAGCAGGTAGCCGCGCATGTCGACTACCGGCAGCCGATCCTGCCCGCCATCAGCACCGTGACCGGTGAGCTGGTGGCCGAGGAGGGTTGGGCGTCTCCGGGGTACTGGGTGCGTCAGGTCCGTGAGCCGGTTCGTTTCGATGCGGCGTTGCGGACGGCGACCGGGGATGAGGGCGCGAACCGTCTTCTGGAGATCGGTCCTGACCCGGTCCTGAGCACGCTGGCCCAGTCGGTGATGGACCCGGCGGTGACGGACTCCGCGGTGACGGACTCCGCGGTGACGGGCCCGGCGGTGACGGACTCGGCGGTTGCTGTGGCGACCCTGCGCGCGGGCCACGACGAGGCCCGGACCGTGCTCACCGCCGTCGCCGAACTGTACGTACGCGGTGCGGACATCGACCCCGGCGCCGTGTTCGAGGGAACCGGAGCCCGCCGGATCGAGCTGCCGACGTACGCCTTCCAGCGGCAGCGGTTCTGGCTGGAGCCCGCCCGCCCGGCGCTCGACGCGAACGGGCTCGGCCTCGGCGAGACCGGACACCCGCTGCTCGGCGCCGCCGTACGGCTGGCCGGATCGGACGCGACGGTGCTGACCTCGCGGCTGTCCGTGGCGACCCATCCGTGGCTGGCCGACCACGTCGTCGGCCACACCGTCGTGCTGCCCGGCACCGCCTTCGTGGAACTCGCGGTGCAGGCCGGCGACCAGGTCGGCTGCGACCGGGTGGAGGACCTGACCCTGCAAGCCCCGCTGATGCTCGCCCGGGACGGCGCGGCCCAGCTACAGATCGGCATCGAGACCGCCGAGGGCGACGCCTCGCGGACCGTACGGATCTACTCCCGCGAGGACGGCGCCCCCGCCGAGCAGCCGTGGACCCTGCACGCCACCGGCACCCTGACCACAGGGGCGCCCGCCGCCGACTGGGACCTGCGCGTCTGGCCGCCCGCCGGCGCGGAACCGGTGCCCGCCGACGGGCTGTACGAGCGGCTGGCCGAGACGGGGATGGCGTACGGCCCGGCCTTCCGGGGCCTGCGGGAGATCTGGCGACGCGGCGACGACCTGTTCGTCGAGGCCGCCCTGCCCGAGGAGAACGCGCGAGAAGCGGCCGGCTTCGGGCTGCACCCCGCGCTGTTCGACGCCGTACTGCACGCGCTCGGGATCGAGGACACCGAACCCGACACCGAGGCCGGTGCCGAGTCCGACACCGACGCCGGAACGGGCGGTCGCCGCAAGGCGCTGCTGCCCTTCCTGTGGTCGGGCGTGTCACTGTCGGCCGTCGGCGCCTCCTCGCTGCGCGCCCGGCTGTCCGTCCGCGCGCCGGGCGAGGTCGGGCTGCGGGTGGCCGACGCGTCCGGCGAGCCGGTGGCCGAGGTCGACACGCTGGTGCTGCGGCCGGTCTCGGCCACCGGGCTGACCGCCACCACGTCCCCGGCCGCCGACAGCCTCTTCCGGCTCGACTGGATCCAGGCACCGGCCGGCGGGGCACCGACGGGCGACGCACAGTCCGGCGGGGCCCCCTCCGCGCGGACGGGCGAGCCGAACACCTGGGCCGTGCTCGGCGACGTACGCCCGGACACCGGCCTCCCGATGACCGGCTACGCCGACATGACCCGCTACGCCGACCTCACCGAACTGATCACCGCGCTGGACGGCGGCGTCGAGACTCCCGGCACCGTGCTGCTCCCCGTCGCCCGCGCGGCGCGGATCGCCGATGCCGTCGGTGGCGTGTTCGACGCGGTACGGCAGTGGCTGGACGAGCCACGGCTCGCCCGGTCCCGCCTGGTCGCGCTCACCTCGGGCGCGGTCCCGGGCCCTGTCCGGCCGGCCCCTACCGGGCCGGCGACATCGACCGGACCGGACCCGGAAGCCGAAGACCCGGAAGCCGAAGACCCGGAAGCCGAAGACCTGGAAACCGACGACCTGGCGGCCGACGACCTGGAAACCGGTGATCCGGAAGCCGATGACCTGGCCGCCGCCGGTGTCTGGGGCCTGGTGCGCTCGGCCATCAGCGAGCATCCGGGCCGGTTCGCGCTGGCCGACGTCGACGGTACGCGGGAGTCGTACGAGGCGCTGGCCGCGAGCCTGACGGGCCTGGCCGAAGCGGGCGAAAGCCAGTTCGCGGTACGTCAGGGCACAGTGCTGCTGCCACGTGTCGGCCGTACGACCACCTCCGCCACATCGGCGGACACCGGCGCCCCAGCCCCGTGGCGACCGGACGGCACGGTCCTCGTGACCGGCGGCACCGGCGGCCTCGGCGCGCTGGTCGCACGCCATCTGGTCACCGTCCACGGCGTACGGAACCTGCTGCTGCTCTCCCGCCGTGGCCCGCAGGCCCCCGGTGCGGACGAGCTGCGGCGTGAACTCACCGGTCTCGGCGCGGACGTCACCGTCGCCGCCTGCGATGTGGCCGACCGTGACGCGTTGTCCCGGGCGCTCGACGCCGTCCCCGAGGCCGCCCCGCTGTCCGGGGTGGTGCACACGGCCGGTGTCCTCGAAGACGGGATGATCACCGATCTGACCCCGGAACGGCTGGCCCGGGTGCTGGCCGCCAAGGCCGAATCCGCCCTGCATCTGCACGAGTTGACCGCCTCGCTCGAACTCGACGCGTTCGTCCTCTTCTCCGCCCTCGCGGGAATCGTCGGCGCGCCCGGCCAGGCCGCCTACGCGGCGGGCAACACCGTGCTCGACGCGCTCGCCGCATACCGGCGCGCACGGGGCCTGCCCGGTGTGTCCCTCGCGTGGGGCATGTGGGAACACACCGACGGCATGGGAGGCCGCCTCGGCGAGGCCGATCTGGCCAGGTTGCGCCGCCAGGGCTTCTCCGCGCTCCCCACCGAGGACGCGCTCACGCTGCTGGACGCCGCCGTACGGTCCGGGGAAGTCCTCGCCCTGCCGGTGAAGCTGAACACCACGGCCCTCGCGAAGCGCCGGGACAGCCTGCCCAGCGTGCTGTTCGGACTCGTCCCGGCGGCCGGGCGGCGACGCGTCTGCGGACAGGCCGCCGACGGTGACGAGAACGTACTGGCGCGCAGGCTGCGCGGCCTGCCCGCCGCCGAGCAGGACCGGGTGCTGCGGGACGTGGTGCAGTCCCAGGTCGCGCTGGTGCTCGGCCACTCGTCGGCCGCCGCAGTGGATCCGGTGCGTGCGTTCAAGGATCTCGGGTTCGACTCACTGACGTCGGTGGAGCTGCGCAACCACCTCAACAGCGCGACAGGGCTGCGGCTGCCCGCGACCCTCGTGTTCGACCACCCCAGCCCCGCCGCGCTCGCCGGGTTCCTCCGCGAACAACTGCTCGGGGCCGAAGAGCCCGAAGGGTACGGAGAGTTCGGAGAGGCCGGAGAGTTCGGAGAAGAGGGTTCCGCCGTACGGGGCCGGGGCCGGGGCCCGGCCCCGGCCGACGAGCCGATCGCGATCGTCGGCATGGGCTGCCGCTACCCGGGCGGGATCACCTCGCCCGAGACGCTCTGGCAGCTCGTCACCTCCGGCGGCGACGGCGTCTCCGGCTTCCCCACCAACCGTGACTGGGACCTCGACGGCCTCTACGACCTCGACCCGGACCACGCCGGTACCTCGTACGTACGCGAAGGCGGATTCCTGCACGACGCAGCCGACTTCGACGCGGAGCTGTTCGGGATCGCGCCGCGCGAGGCCCTCGCCATGGACCCGCAGCAGCGGCTGCTGCTGGAGACCTCGTGGGAGGCGCTGGAACGGGCGGGCATCGACCCGCACTCGCTGCGAGGATCGGCGACCGGTGTGTTCGCGGGGCTCATGTACCACGACTACTCGTCCCGGCTGCACTCCGTACCCGACGAGGTCGAGGGCTTCCTCGGCAACGGCAACGCGGGCAGTGTCTTCTCGGGCCGTATCTCCTACGTCTTCGGCTTCGAGGGCCCCGCCGTCACCGTCGACACCGCCTGTTCGTCGTCGCTGGTCTCGCTCCACCTCGCCTGCCAGGCGCTGCGGGCCGGGGAGTGCGACACGGCCCTGGCCGGCGGCGTCACCGTGATGGCCACGCCCGCCACCTTCGTCGAGTTCTCCCGGCAGCGCGGCCTCGCCGCCGATGGCCGGTGCAAGTCCTTCGCCGACGCGGCCGACGGCACGGGCTGGGCCGAGGGCGCCGGTGTGCTCGTACTGGAGCGGCTGTCCGAGGCCCGTCGCCGGGGACACCAGGTCCTGGCGGTGGTGCGCGGCAGCGCGGTCAATCAGGACGGCGCGTCGAACGGTCTGACCGCGCCGAACGGCCCGTCGCAGCAGCGCGTGATCCGTCAGGCGCTGTCCTCCGCACGGCTGTCGGCGTCCGATGTGGACGTCGTGGAGGCGCACGGTACGGGTACGAGGCTGGGTGACCCGATCGAGGCGCAGGCGCTCCTCGCCACCTACGGTCAGGCTCGTGGCGACGACGATCCGCTGTGGCTGGGATCGATCAAGTCGAACATCGGGCACACCCAGGCCGCCGCCGGCGCGGCGGGCGTCATCAAGACGGTGATGGCTCTGCGCGCCGGTCAGCTGCCGCAGACACTCCACGTGGACCGGCCCTCGTCCCATGTGGACTGGGAGGCCGGAGCGGTCCGGCTGCTGACCGAGGGCCGGGAATGGTCTCGCGGCGAGCGTGTTCGTCGTGCGGGTGTCTCGTCGTTCGGGATCAGTGGCACGAACGCACACGTGATCATCGAGGAGGCTCCCGAGACCGTCCCGGCTGTGGCCGAGGAGCCGCCGACGGCGCAACTGCCGGTCGTGCCGTGGGTGCTGTCGGGACGCAACTCCAGTGCTCTGGAAGGGCAGTTCGGGCGCTTGGCGGAGTTCCTGGAGGAGCGGGACACCGAAGCTCTGGACGTGGGTCTGTCGTTGGTGACGACGCGTGCGGCGCTGGAACGGCGTGCGGTGGTGCTCGGCGCCGACCGGGATGCTCTGCGGGCGGGTCTCGCCGACCTGGACGGTGTGTCGGTGGTGTCGGGCACGGTGGCCGAGGGGCGTACGGCCTGGATGTTCACGGGGCAGGGCAGCCAGCGTCCAGGGATGGGGCGCGAACTCCACGCCGCGTTCCCGGTGTTCGCCCAGACCCTGGACGAGGTCTGCGGGCTGCTGGACGCCGAGTTGGCGGGCCGGCCGGGCTTCGAGGCTTCGGTGCGGGAGGTGTTGTTCGCGGCGGAGGGTTCGGACGCGGCGGCGCTGCTGGACCGGACCGGGTATGCGCAGTCGGCATTGTTCGCGGTGCAGGTGGCTCTGGTGGAGTTGCTGCGGTCGTGGGGCACCGGCCCGGATGCGGTGTTCGGTCATTCGATCGGTGAGTTCGCGGCCGCGTATGCGGCGGGTGTGTTCGATCTGGCCGACGGTGCGCGGTTGGTGGCGGGTCGTGCGCGGCTGATGCAGGCGCTGCCCGAGGGCGGTGCCATGGCGGCCATCGAGGCTTCCGAAACCGAGGTGGCGGAGATGCCGGCCGGGCTCTCGGACGGCGCACGGATCGTGGTCGCGGCGGTCAACGGGCCGACGGCTGTGGTCGTTTCCGGTGACGAGGCCGCCGTTGAGCGAGTGATCGCGATGGCCCGTGCCGACGGCCGTCGAGTCTCCCGGCTGCGAGTCAGTCACGCGTTCCATTCGCCGTTGATGGAGCCGATGCTCGCGGAGTTCGAGCAGATAGCCGCGCGTGTCGACTACCGGCAGCCGACGCTCCCGGGCGTCAGCACCGTGTCCGGTCAGGCGCTTGTCGACGGTGACTGGACGACCGCCGCCTACTGGGCCGAGCAGATCCGCCGGCCCGTCAGGTTCCACGACGCGCTGCTCACCGCCACCGGCGAGCAGGCGGCGGCCAGACTGCTGGAGGTCGGCCCCGACCCGGTCCTGACCTCGCTGGCCGCCCGGAGCACGTCCGACATCACGGCCGTCCCGGTACTGCGCAAGGGCCGCGCCGAGGCGGAGACGGTGATGGCCGCCACGGCCGAGCTGTTCGTACGAGGCGCCCAGGTCGACTGGGCGGCCGTGTTCGCCGGGACCGGCGCCCGGCGGGTGGATCTGCCGACGTACGCCTTCCAGCGGGAGCGGTTCTGGCTGGAGGCCACCTCTCCCGCCACCGACGCCGACGGCCTCGGGCTGGGCGTCACCGGGCACCCGATGCTGGGCGCGACGGTGACCGTGGCGGGGTCGGAGACCGTGCTGTTCACGGCGCGCCTCTCCGTACGCTCCCACCCCTGGCTGGCCGACCACACCGTCGCCGGTTCGATCGTCGTCCCGGGAACCGCCCTCGTCGAACTCGCCCTGCGGGCGGGCGAACAGGTGGGCCACGGGCGGGTCGAGGAGCTGACGCTGCGGGCCCCGCTCGTCCTGCCCGCCGACGGCGCGGTACAGGTACAGATCGGCGTCGAGCCCGCCGACTCCCCGGACGAGCCGCGCCGACCGCTGAAGGTGTACGCGCGCCCCCAGGACTCCACGTCCGACCAGCCGTGGACCCTGCACGCCGCCGGCACCCTCACCGCCGAACCGTCCGACCGTGAACGTCCCGCCAGCGCCTGGGACCTGACCGCGTGGCCGCCGGCCGGCGCCGAACCGGTGCCGACCGACGGGCTGTACGAGCGGCTCGCCGACGGCGGTCTGACCTACGGCCCGGCCTTCCAGGGGCTGCGCGAGGTCTGGAAGGACGGCGAGGACTTCTACGTCGAGGCGGCGCTGCCCGATGCGCTGTCCGCCGACGCGACCGCGTTCGGGCTGCACCCGGCGCTGCTCGACACCGTCCTGCACGCGCTGGGGCTGCGGGAGCGGGCCACGGAGGGAGCGTCACTGCCGTTCCTGTGGTCGGGCGTGACGCTGTCCGCGGTCGGCGCCGCCGCCGTACGCGTACACCTGACCGTACGAGGCACCGGCGAGGTGACCCTGCGCGTGGCCGACACCGCCGGTGAACCGGTCGCCGAGGTCGAGTCGTTGGTGCTGCGCCCGATGTCGCCCGCCGACCTGGCCGGGGCCGGTTCACCGGCGGCCGACAGCCTCTTCCGGCTCGACTGGACTCCCGCACCCGCCGACCGGGCCCCGGCCCCCTCGGGCCGCTGGGCGGTCCTGACCGGACTCGAAGGCTCCAGGAACGGCCTGCGTGCCACGGGCATCAGCACGCCCGAGTACGCCGACGGCTCCCGGAACAACTGGCGTGCCACAGGCCTCGACGCGCCCGAGTACGCCGACCTCACCGCGCTCGGCGCGGCCCTGGACGGCGGCGCCGAGACACCGGAGACCGTGCTGCTTCCCCTTCACCACAGCGTCGTTGACGGTGAGGCGAGCACCGACGGGGTCACCGACGCCGTCACCGGCGTGCTCGCCGTCGTACGGGCATGGCTGACCGACGAGCGGCTCTCCGGGTCGCGGCTCGCCGTGCTCACCGAGGGAGCCGTCGACATCCCCGCGTCGGCGGGCGAGGAGCCCGCCCGGCCCGGTCTCACGGGCAGCGGAGCGGGTGGCGGTGCGGGCACCGTGGCCGGCGCCGGAGTGTGGGGCCTGGTCCGCGCGGCCATCACCGAGAACCCGGACCGCTTCGTCCTCGCCGACACCGACGGCCACGCGGAGTCCTACCGCGCACTGGCCGAGCGGCTGCCCGGCCTCGCCGCATCCGGCGACGCGCAACTGGCCGTACGCCACGGCGAGGTGCTGCTGCCCCGGATCGCCCGCATGGGCTCGGGCGGGGTGCTCGTGCCGCCCGTCACCCCGGAATCCGACCTGGGATCCGGACTCGGCTGGCGGCTGGACATCGTCGCCCAGGGCCGACTGGACGGCATCGCCCCGGTACGCGAGGACATGCGGCCCCTGGAGCCCGGCCAGGTCCGGGTCGGCGTGCGCGCCGCCGGGATCAACTTCCGGGACGTACTCAACGTCCTCGGCATGTACCCCGGCGACGCCGGCCGCCTCGGCCTGGAGGGCGCGGGCGTGATCCTGGAGGTCGGCCCGGACGTGACGGGCTGGTCCGTGGGCGACCGGGTGATGGGCATGCTGGACGGCTGCTTCGGCCCCACGGCCATCGCGGACGCCCGCGTCCTGGCGCGGATCCCACGCGGCTGGTCCTACGCGCAGGCGGCATCGGTGCCGATCGTGTACCTGACCGCCTACTACGCCCTCGTGGACCTCGCCGGTCTGCGGGCGGGCGAGTCGATCCTCATCCACGCGGCCGCCGGCGGCGTGGGAATGGCGGCCGTACAACTCGCCCAGCATCTGGGCGCCGAGGTGTTCGCGACGGCCAGCCAGGCCAAGTGGCCCGCCGTACGCGGGCTCGGAATCGACGCCGGGCGCATCGCCTCCTCCCGTACGACGGAGTTCGAGGAGACCTTCTCGCGGGCCACCGACGGGGCCGGCGTGGACGTCGTACTGGACTGCCTGGCCGGTGAGTTCGTCGACGCGTCGCTGCGGCTGACCAAGCCGGGCGGCCGGTTCGTCGAGATGGGCAAGACCGACATCCGCGACGCGGACGAGGTCAGGAGCGCCCACCAGGGCGTCGCCTACCAGGCGTTCGACGTGATCGAGGCGGGCCCGCAGCGGATCGGCGAGATGATGGCCGTACTGCTGGAGCTCTTCGAGCAGAACGCGCTACGGCCGATCCCGAGCACCACCTGGGACATCGCCCGAGCCCCGGAGGCATTCCGGTTCCTGGGCCAGGCCAAGCACATCGGCAAGGTGGTACTGACCGTCCCGGCACCGTGGCAGGAGTCCGGCACCGTCCTGGTGACCGGCGGCACCGGCGGCCTCGGCGCGGTGGTGGCACGCCACCTCGTCACCCGGCACCGGGTCCGCAACCTGCTGCTGCTCTCGCGCCGAGGCCCCGACGCCCCCGGCGCGCCGGAACTCGAACGGGAACTGACCGAACTGGGCGCGCGGGTCACCATCGGCGCCTGCGACGTCAGCGACCGCGAAGCGCTGGCCGGAGTGCTGGAGAACATCCCGGAACAGGCCCCGCTCACCGGAGTCGTCCACACGGCCGGAGTACTGGACGACGGGATGATCACCGACCTGACCCCCGAGCGACTGGCCCGGGTCCTCGCAGCCAAGGCGGACTCCGCGCTGCACCTGCATGACCTGACCGCGAAGTCGGACCTCGGCGCGTTCGTCCTGTACTCCTCGATCGCCGGAGTGATCGGCACCGCCGGCCAGGCCGCCTACGCGGCGGGCAACGCCGTACTCGACGCACTGGCCACGGCCCGCCGTGCCCAGGGCCTGCCGGGTGTGTCGCTGGCCTGGGGCATGTGGGAGAACACCGACGGCATGGGAGGCAGGGTGGCCGAGGCCGACCTCGCCCGGATGCGCCGCCAGGGCTTCCCGCCGCTGTCCACCGACGACGCGCTGGCCCTCCTGGACACCGCCCTCCAGATCAACGAACCGGTGGCGCTCCCCGTCACCCTGCGGACGACGACCCTCGCCGAGCGCCGGGACAGCCTGCCCAGCATGCTGCACGGCCTGGTCCCGGCCGCCGCACGACAGCGGCGCGCGGCGGACCAGACGGGGTCCGGGAGTGGCGACGGCCTGATCCGACGGCTTCAGGGGCTTCCGGCGCCCGAACAGGACCGGATGCTGCTGGAGGTCGTACAGTCCCAGGTCGCCTCGGTGCTCGGGCACGCGTCCGCCGCGGCGGTCGATCCCGCCAGGGCGTTCCGTGACCTCGGCTTCGACTCGCTGACCGCGGTGGAACTGCGCAACCGGCTCAACTCGGCGACCGCGCTGACGCTCCCGGCGACGCTGATCTTCGACCACCCGACGCCCGAAGCACTCGTTCAGGTCCTGCGCGAGCGCCTGCTCGCCGACGCCGCCCCGGCGGCGGACACCGTACGGGACGCGGGCGGCGCCGGTGACGGGGTGGACCCGCAGGTGAGGGAGTTGCTCTCGGCGATCCCGATGGCACGGCTGCGGGAGGCGGGGGTGCTGGACATCCTGCGCCGGCTCGCCTCGGCCAATGAGAACAACGGAACGGGCGGGGCCAAGGGAACGAGCAGAACGGGCGGGACCAACGGAACCAACGGGGACGCCGGTACCGGAACCGGCAGCACGGCGGAATCCACCGAAGAAGGCGGCGAATCCGGAGGGCTCGACTCGATGGGCGCCGACAGTCTCATTCAGCTGGCGATGAAGCGTCTGAGGCCGATGTAGCGCGGGTCGGCAGGGCAGCACCGACACCGTTGCTGCCCTGCCGACGCGTCCAGCCATCCGTTCCAGGCAGAACGCCCGGCATCAGTCCAGGCACGAGATCCGAGCATCAGTTCCGGACTTCCCTTCCAGGGCTTCCCTTTCAGGCCCGACTCAGGCCCGACACAGACTTCAGCAGGCCGCGACCGTGGAGAGCGAAATGACTACATCCTCCGAAGAACTCGTCGAAGCCCTGCGGGAGTCCCTCAAGGAGAACGACCGGCTCTGGCAGCGCTACCAGGACCTGGTCACCGCGTCCCGGGAGCCGATCGCGATCGTGGGCATGGGCTGCCGCTTCCCGGGGGACGTCACCTCGCCGGAGACCCTGTGGGACCTGGTGTCCTCGGCGGGCGACGGCATCACTCCTTTCCCCGCCGACCGGGGCTGGGACCTCCAGCCCCTCGGCGACTTCGCCGAGGTCGGCGGATTCCTGCACGAGGCACCGCGGTTCGACGCCGAGCTGTTCGGGATCTCGCCCCGTGAGGCCCTCGCGATGGATCCGCAGCAGCGGCTGCTGCTGGAGACGTCGTGGGAGGCGCTGGAGCGGGCCGGGATCGACCCGCTCTCGCTGCGCGGCTCGCGAACCGGTGTGTTCTCCGGGGTGTCGGGCAACGGTTACGGCGGCCAGCTGCACGAGGCGGCGGCCGAGACCGAGGGCTATCTGCTGACCGGAAGCATCCCGAGCGTCGCCTCGGGCCGGGTCGCCTACACCCTCGGCCTGGAAGGCCCGGCAGTGTCCATCGACACCGCCTGCTCTTCCGCCCTCGTGGCACTGCACCTCGCCTGCCAGGCCCTGCGCGCGGGAGAGTGCGCCATGGCCCTCGCGGGCGGTGCCACGGTCATGTCCAACCCCGGCATGTTCCTGGAGTTCGCCCGGCAGGGCGGGCTGGCCGGGGACGGGCGGTGCAAGTCCTTCGCCGAGGACGCGGACGGTACGGGCTGGGCCGAAGGCGCCGGAGTCCTCGTCCTGGAACGGCTGTCCGACGCACAGCGCCTCGGACACAACGTCCTCGCCGTCGTACGCGGCAGCGCCGTCAACCAGGACGGCGCGTCCAACGGCCTCAGCGCCCCCAACGGCCCCTCCCAGCAACGTGTGATCCGGCAGGCCCTGGAAGCCGCGAACATCTCGGCCGCCGAGGTGGACGCCGTCGAGGCACACGGCACCGGCACCCGGCTCGGCGACCCGATCGAGGCCCAGGCCCTGATGGCCACATACGGCCAGGGACGCGACGGCGATCCGCTGTGGCTCGGCTCGGTCAAGTCGAACATCGGTCACGCGCAGTGCGCCGCCGGTGTGGCCAGCATGATCAAGATGGTGATGGCGCTGCGTGCACAGCAGTTGCCCCGCACACTGCACGCCGACGAGCCCTCGTCCCACGTCGACTGGAGCGCCGGAGCCGTACGACTGCTCACCGAGGAACGCGCCTGGCCGCAGGGTGAGAACGCACGCCGCGCGGGCGTCTCGGCGTTCGGCATCAGCGGCACCAACGCCCACATCATCGTGGAGGAAGCCCCGGCTGCCGAGCCGGTCGCCGCCGCTGAACAGGCCACGGGAGAGCCGCCGGTGGTTCCGTGGGTGTTGTCGGGTCGGAGCGCTGAGGCGGTGCGGGCGCAGGCCGGTCGTCTGGCGGACTTCGTTGCCGGAGGAGACCACGATTCCGGTGTGGATGTCGGGCTGTCGCTGGTGACGACGCGTGCGTTGCTAGATCACCGTGCGGTGGTCTTGGGCGGGGATCTCGCCGCGTTGCGTGGTGGTGTGGCGGCGGTTGCCGAGGACGATGGCTCCGTGGTCTCCGGTGCGGTCGCGGAGGGTCGTACGGGGTGGATGTTCACGGGGCAGGGTAGTCAGCGGCCGGGTATGGGCCGTGAGTTGTATGAGGGCTATCCGGTGTTCGCGCGGTCGTTTGACGAGGTCTGCGGGCTGCTGGACGCGGAGTTGATGGGTCGGCCGGGCTTTGAGGCTTCGGTGCGGGAGGTGTTGTTCGCGGCGGAGGGTTCGGACGCGGCGGCGCTGCTGGACCGGACCGGGTATGCGCAGTCGGCGTTGTTCGCTGTGCAGGTGGCGTTGGTGGAACTCCTTCGTTCCTGGGGCGCGGCTCCCGACGTCGTGCTCGGTCATTCGATTGGTGAGTTCGCGGCCGCGTATGCGGCGGGTGTGTTTGATCTGGCCGATGGCGCTCGGTTGGTGGCGGGTCGTGCGCGGTTGATGCAGGCGCTGCCCGAGGGTGGTGCGATGGCGGCGATCGAGGCCACCGAGGCCGAGGTCGCTGACATGCTCGCTGGACTGTCGGAGGGTGCGCGGATCGCGGTGGCTGCGGTCAACGGGCCGACGGCTGTGGTGGTTTCGGGTGATGAGGACGCGGTCGAGCAGGTCATGTCGGTGGCCCGTACCGACGGTCGTCGAGTCTCCCGGCTGCGGGTCAGCCACGCCTTCCACTCTCCGCTGATGGAGCCGATGCTCGCGGAGTACGAGCAGGTCGCCGCGACCGTCGACTACCGGCGGCCGACGCTTGCCGCCGTCAGCACCGTCACCGGCGCGACGCTCGCCGAGGGCGACTGGTCCACGCCCGACTACTGGGTGGAGCAGATACGTAAGCCCGTCCGCTTCCACGAAGCGCTCCGCACCACGACCGGGCAGCAGGCCGTGAGCCGGCTGCTGGAGATCGGCCCCGACCCCGTGCTGACCGGACTCGCGCAGAGCGGGACGGACGCCACCGCCGTATCGGTGCTGCGCAAGGGCCGAGCGGAGCCCGAGTCCGTACTGTCCGCGCTGGCGGAGGTGTTCGTACGCGGCGCGAAGCTGGACTGGGCCGCGGTGTTCGCGGGGACCGGCGCCGCGCGGGTCGATCTGCCGACGTACGCGTTCCAGCAACAGCGGTTCTGGCTGCGGGCCGGCCATTCCGTGACCGACGCCGGCGGTCTCGGGCTCGGAGCGGTCGGGCATCCGCTGCTGGGTGCCGCGCTGCGGCCGGCGGGCTCGGACACGGTGCTGCTGACCTCGCGGCTGTCCACACAGACCCATCCCTGGCTGGCCGACCATGTGGTGGCCGGATCCGTCGTGGTGCCCGGCACGGTGTTCGTGGAACTCGCCGTGCAGGCCGGCGACCAGGTCGGCTGCGACCGGGTGGGGGACCTGACCCTGCGGGCTCCGCTCATCCTGCCGCAGGACGGCACGGTCCACCTCCAGATCAGCGTCGAACCGGCCGAGGACGACGACCGGCTGCGCACGGCCCGTATCTACTCCCGCCCGCAGGACGCGCCGACCGACCAGCCGTGGACCCTGCACGCCACCGGCACCCTCACCGCCGCGAGGCAGGCCCCGGACTGGGACCTTCGTGCCTGGCCCCCGGCGGACGCCGAGCCCGTACCGGCCGACGGCCCCGACGGGATCGGGGGACTGTACGAGCGGCTGGCCGACGCGGGGCTCGCCTACGGACCGGCGTTCCGAGGCCTGACGGATGTGTGGCGACGGGGCCAGGACCTGTTCGTGGAGGCGTCCCTGCCCGCGCGCATCGCCGAGGAGGGAGCCGAGTTCGGGCTCCACCCGGCCCTGCTCGACACGGTCCTGCACGCACTTGGGCTGACGGCGCCGGCTTCCGCCGGGGAGGACGCGTCGTCCGACAGCATGTCCGGCGGTACGTCCGGGGGCGCGTCGCTGCCGTTCCTGTGGTCGGGCGTATCGCTCTTCGCCGTGGGTGCCTCGACCGTACGAGTGCGGCTCTCGCGGCGCGGCGCGGGTACGGGCTCGGACACGGGTACGGGTACGGGTACGGACACGGTTACGGGTACGGGCTCGGCTCTGGGCTCGGGTGAGATCACGCTGCGGATCGCGGACGGGGCCGGTGAGCCGGTCGCCGAGGTGGATTCCCTGCTGCTGCGGCCCGCGTCGTCCGTCGATCTCGTCGGCGGCACGGAGGGCTCGCCGGTCGCGGACAGCCTGTTCCGGCTGGACTGGACCGCCGCCGACCTCGGCGACCGAGGAGACGTCGAATCGGACGGGACCGGCTCGGACGAGCCCGGCTCCTGGTGCGTGCTCGGCGACCCGGGGGAGTGGCAGGCCGCCGGGGTGCCGGTGACCGGCTACGCGGATCTCGCCGCGCTGACCACGGCCCTCGGCGCGGGCGATGCCGCCCCGCACACCGTGGTGCTGCAGCTGGCACACGGCACCGACGCCGGGGTCACCGACGTGGTGTCCGGCGCCCTTCGGACCGTACGGGCGTGGCTGGCCGAACGGCGGCTCACGGACTCCCGGCTGGTGGTAGTGACCTCCCACGCCGTGCACACCGAGGCCACCGATCTGGCGGGCGCGGGTGTGTGGGGTCTGGTGCGTTCGGCGATCAGCGAGCACCCCGGCCGGTTCGTCCTGGCCGACTTCGACCGTGATCCGGCCTCGTACCCCGCGCTGACCGCGGCCCTCGCCGACGGCGAGCAGAGCGAATTCGCTGTTCGGCAGGGCACGGTGTGGCTGCCCCGGATGGCACGGATGCCCGCCACGGAGAACGGCACGGCTTCGGAGGCCGCCGCCGACGGTACGGTTCCGGAAACCGCCTCAGCAGACGATTCGCCCGGTGTCTGGAACGGGCAGGGCACCGTACTGATCACCGGCGGTACGAGCGGACTCGGCGCCGTCGTGGCCCGGTACCTGGTTTCCCGGCACGGCGTACGGAACCTGCTGCTGCTCTCCCGCCGTGGCCCGCAGGCTCCGGGCGCGGACGAGCTGCGACGCGAACTCACCGGCCTCGGCGCCCACGTCACCGTCACGGCCTGCGACGCGGCCGACCGCGACGGGCTCGCCCAGGCGCTGGAGAGCATTCCCGAGGACGCGCCCCTGACCGGTGTCGTCCACGCCGCCGGAGTCCTCGGCGACGGCATGATCGCCGACCTGACGCCGGAGCGGCTCGCCCAGGTGCTCGCAGCCAAGGCCGAAGCCGCCATCCATCTGCACGAGTTGACCGCCGACAGCGACGACCTGACCGCGTTCGTCCTGTTCTCCTCCATCGCGGGCGTCATCGGCAACGCCGGACAGGCCGCGTACGCCGCCGCCAATACCGTGCTCGACGCGCTCGCCATGTCCAGGCGGAGCCAGGGCCTGCCCGGTGTGTCGCTCGCGTGGGGCATGTGGGGGCACGCAGACGGCATGGGCGGCCGCCTGAGTGACCCGGACATCGCGCGCATGCGGCGCCAAGGCTTCCCGCCGCTGCCCACACAGGACGCGCTGGCGCTGTTCGACATGGCGCTGCGGATCGACGAACCCCTCGCACTGCCCGTCGCCCTGCGGACCACGGCGCTCGCCGCACGGCGCGAGGGCCTGCCCGGCGTGCTGCACGGGCTCCTCCCCGTCGCCCACCGGCGCCGGACGGCCGGCCGGGGTGCCGATGTGAGCGGACTGGCCCGCCGCCTGCGGGGCATGTCGGCAGCGGAGCGGGACCGTGTGCTGCTGGACGTCGTACAGTCCGAGGTGGCCGCGGTGCTGGGGCACGCCTCCGCGGGCGCGGTCGATCCGGGGCGGGCGTTCAAGGATCTCGGGTTCGACTCGCTGACGGCGGTGGACCTGCGCAACCGGCTGGGCGGCGCCACCGCGCTCACCCTCCCCGCCACCCTGGTGTTCGACCATCCCAGCCCCACCGCACTCGCCACGTTCCTGCGCGAACAGCTGCTGGGCGAGACGACGGCGGACCAGGATCGCGTGCGGAGGCCGTCCAGGTCGTCGGACGCCGACGAGCCGATCGCGATCGTGGGCATGGGCTGCCGCTACCCCGGTGGTGTGACGTCTCCCGAGGCGCTGTGGAATCTGGTCGACTCCGACGGAGACGGGATCACGGCCTTCCCGACCAACCGAGGCTGGGACGTTTCCTCGCTCTTCGACGCGGACGCGGACGCGAACCGTGCGGGCACGTCCTATGTACGTGAGGGTGGATTCCTGCATGACGCGGCGGAGTTCGACGCGGAGCTGTTCGGGATTTCGCCGCGTGAGGCCCTCGCCATGGATCCGCAGCAGCGGCTGCTGCTGGAGACGTCGTGGGAGGCGCTGGAGCGTGCCGGGATCGACCCGCTGTCCCTGCGCGGCTCGGCCACCGGTGTGTTCGCCGGGCTGATGTACCACGACTACGCGTCACGGCTACAGTCCGTGCCGCAGGACGTCGAGGGCTTCGTCGCCAACGGCAACGCGGGCAGTGTCTTCTCGGGCCGGATCTCGTATGTGTTCGGCTTCGAGGGGCCGGCGGTGACGGTGGACACGGCGTGTTCGTCGTCGTTGGTCTCGCTGCACTGGGCCGTCCAGGCGCTGCGGTCCGGCGAATGCGACACAGCTCTGGCCGGAGGTGTCACCGTCATGGCGACACCCTCGACATTCGTCGAGTTCTCGCGTCAGCGGGGGCTGGCGGCGGATGGCCGGTGCAAGTCGTTCGCGGACGGTGCGGATGGTACGGGCTGGTCCGAGGGTGCCGGTGTGCTGGTGCTGGAGCGGTTGTCCGATGCGCGGCGGCTGGGGCACAACGTGCTTGCGGTGGTGCGTGGTTCGGCGGTGAACCAGGACGGTGCGTCGAACGGTCTGACGGCGCCGAACGGTCCCTCGCAGCAGAGGGTGATCCGGCAGGCGCTGTCCTCCGCGCGGCTGTCGACGTCCGACGTGGACGTCGTGGAGGCACACGGTACGGGTACGAAGCTCGGCGACCCGATCGAGGCGCAGGCACTCCTCGCGACCTACGGCCAGGACCGCAGCGACGACGATCCGTTGTGGCTGGGTTCGGTGAAGTCGAACATCGGTCATACCCAGGCGGCGGCGGGTGTCGCCGGGTTGATCAAGATGGTGCTGGCACTGGGCGCCGAGCGGTTGCCGCGAACGCTGCATGTGGACGAGCCTTCGGGTCAGGTGGACTGGTCGGCGGGCGCGGTGCGCTTGTTGCGGGAGTCGCGTACGTGGTCGAAGGGGCAGCGTCCGCGCCGTGCGGGTGTCTCCTCGTTCGGAATCAGCGGCACCAACGCCCACGTCATCATCGAAGAAGCCCCTTCCGCTCCCGCTGTGGCGAAGGAGTCGCCCTCGGTTGAACTGCCGTCGGTCCCCTGGGTGCTCTCAGCACGCAGCGCCGAGGCACTCCGGTCCCAGGCCGGACGTCTGGCCGAATTCGTCAGTGAGCAGGGGCAGCGTCATTCCGGTGCCGATGTCGGGTTGTCGCTGGCGACGACGCGCGCGCTGCTCGACCACCGCGCGGTGGTGCTGGGCGGAGACTTTGCCGGGTTGCGTACGGGTGTCGAGGCGCTGGCCGACGGTGATACGTCAGTGGTGGCGGCGGGTGCGGTGACCGAGGGTCGTACGGGGTGGATGTTTACGGGGCAGGGCAGTCAACGGCTTGGGATGGGCCGTGAGTTGTATGGGAGTTTCCCGGTGTTCGCGCGGGTTCTGGACGAGGTCTGTGGCCTGCTGGACGCCGAGTTGGATGGTGTGGCGGGCTTCGGGGTTCCGGTGCGTGAGGTGTTGTTCGCGGCGGAGGGTTCGGATGCGGCGGCGTTGCTGGATCTGACGGGGTATGCGCAGTCGGCGTTGTTTGCTGTGCAGGTGGCGTTGGTGGAACTCCTTCGTTCCTGGGGCGCGGCTCCCGATGTGGTGCTCGGTCATTCGATTGGTGAGTTCGCGGCTGCGTATGCGGCGGGTGTGTTTGATCTGGCCGATGGCGCTCGGTTGGTGGCGGGTCGTGCGCGGTTGATGCAGGCGCTGCCCGAGGGTGGTGCGATGGCGGCGGTCGAGGCCACCGAGGCCGAGGTCGTGGAGATCCTGGGTGGACTGTCGGAGGGTGCGCGGATCGCGGTGGCTGCGGTCAACGGGCCGACAGCGGTAGTCGTTTCCGGTGATGAGGACGCGGTCGAGCGGGTAATGGCCGTTGGCCGTGCCGACGGTCGTCGAGTCTCCCGGCTGCGGGTGAGTCATGCGTTCCATTCGGCGTTGATGGAGCCGATGCTGGCGGAGTTCGAGCAGATCGCCGCGACCGTCGACTACCGGCAGCCGATTCTGCCCGCTGTCAGTACGGTGACCGGTGAGTTGGTGGCCGAGGGCGACTGGGCGTCTTGGGGTTACTGGGTTCGGCAGGTTCGTGAGCCGGTCCGCTTCCATGGAGCGCTGGAGACGGCCACGGGCGCTCAGGGTGTGGCGCGGCTGCTGGAGATCGGGCCGGACGCGGTGCTGACCGCGCTGGCTCAGTCGGCCTCGGAGGACGTCACGGCAGCGGCTGTTCTGCGCAAGGGGCGGCCGGAAGCCGAAGCGGCCCTGTCGGCGGTCGCGGAGATGTTCGTACGTGGCGCGGAGGTGGACTGGGCGGCCCTGTTCGCCGGCACGGGCGCCGCCCGGGTGGATCTGCCGACGTATGCCTTCCAGCACCAGAGGTACTGGCTGGACGCCCCGCGCCTGGCCACGGATGCCCGTGGTCTGGGGCTGGGCGTCACGGAACACCCCTTGCTGGGTGCGGCGGTGACGGTCGCGGGTTCGGGCGCGGTGTTGTTGACGTCGCGGTTGTCGGTGGGGTCGCATCCGTGGTTGGGCGATCATGTGGTGGCCGGTTCGGTGCTGGTGCCGGGCACGGTGTTTGTGGAGTTGGCGGTTCAGGCGGGGGACCGGGTCGCCTGCAACCAGGTCGAGGAGTTGACGCTTCAGGCGCCGTTGGTGCTGCCGGAGCAGGGCGCGGTGCAGGTCCAGATAGGCATCGAAAGCGCCGAGGGTCCCGACACCGACCGACGTGCGGTACGGATCTACTCGCGCCAGGAGGACACCGACGCCGACGAATCGTGGACTCTGCACGCCACCGGGGTCTTGACCGCCAGTGCGGTTGCCGCTGACTGGGATCTGCGGGCGTGGCCGCCTGCGGGTGCGGAGTCGGTGGCGCTGGAGGGTCTGTATGAGCGGTTGTCGGGTGCGGGGCTGGCGTATGGGCCGGCGTTCCGTGGTCTGCGTGAGGTGTGGCGGCAGGGTGAGGACTTCTATGTAGAGGCCGCTTTGCCGGAGTCGTTGGCTGGTGATGCCGCTGGTTTTGGTCTGCATCCGGCGCTGCTGGATTCCGTGCTGCATGTGCTGGGGCTTGGCGATTCGGGTGACGGGGGTGCGTCTCTGCCGTTCCTGTGGTCGGGCGTGTCGCTGTCGGCGGTAGGCGCTGCGGCTGTACGGGTGTGCGTTTCCGTTCAGGGCTCGGGAGAGGTTTCTCTCCGTGTTGCTGATGGTGTGGGTGTGCCGGTGGCTGAGGTGGAGTCGTTGGTGCTGCGGTCGGTGTCGGCGGCGGATCTGGCTGCCGCGAATTCTCCGACGCGGGACAGCCTTTTCCGTCTCGACTGGGTTCCCGCACCGGAGTCCGGCGAGCGTGCTGTGCTGGGTGTGTGGGCGGTGCTGGGCGAGAGCGTGCCGGATCTGGGTGTTCCGGCGATGGGGTATGCCGATCTGGCTGCGTTGACCGCTGCTCTTGACGCGGGTGCTGATGTGCCGGACACGGTGCTGCTTCCTCTTGATGCCGCTGAGGGGGAGGTGTCTGAGGCGGTGTCTGGTGTGTTGGGTGTGGTGCGGGGTTGGTTGGCTGAGTCGCGTTTGTCTGGTGCGCGGTTGGTGGTGGTGACGTCCGGTGCGGTGGATG
>NZ_JBIUTF010000015.1:0-43722 GCF_044741745.1 Streptomyces sp. NPDC088116
CCGGCCGCGGGGGGGCTCCGGCCCGGGGGGGGGGGGGGGGGGGGGGGGGGGGGGGGCGGCCGGGGCGGGGGGGGGGGGGGGGGGGGGGGGGGGGGGCGCCGCCCGCGGGGGGGGGGGGGGGGGGCCCCCCCCCCCCCCCCCCCCCCCCCCCCCCCCCTCCTACGTCCCGCATCCCGCATCCCGCATCTTCGGTGTGCGGGAGGGCACATACGACGTCACTGAACGTACGGCGTTACCGCAGCGCATACGACGTTACCGCGGCGCGTACGGCGTCAGCGGGCCCCGCCGGACAGTTCCTTGGCCGCCTCCGTGAGGTCCTTCGCGGTGTCGATGGCGCGCCAGTACGCCCCGTTCGGCAGCGGGTAGCCGGCCAGGCTGCGCTCGCGCGCCAGCCGGGGGAACGTGGTCCGCTCGTGGTCGCCACGGTCCGGCAGCAAGGCGACGAAGGCCGCGGAGAACACGTACACACCCGCGTTGATCAGATACGGCGACGGCGGCGACTCGATGAAGTCGAGAACATGCCCGAACTCGTCCGTCTCGACGGCCCCCCACGGAATCCGGGGCCGGGCGAGAGCGAGTGTGGCGGTCGCGTCGCGCTCCGCGTGGAAGGCGGCCATGTCGCGCAGCGAGAAGCGCGTCCAGATGTCGCCGTTGGTCGCGTACCAGGGCTGCCCGGCGTCGGGCAGGTGGGCGGCGGCGTACTTGAGACCTCCGCCGCGTCCCAGCGGCTCGGGCTCCACCACGGTGGTGACACGCAGCGGAAGGTCGGCCGAGTCCAGCCATTCCTGGAGGACTTCGGCGAGATGCCCGCACGAGACGACGGCGTCGGTCACGCCCTCGGCGGCGAGCCAGGCAAGCTGATGGCCGATGATCGGGGTCCCCGTTCCGGGGATCTCGACCATCGGCTTGGGACGGTCATCGGTGTACGGGCGCAGCCGCGACCCCTGGCCGCCCGCGAGGATCACGGCCTGCGTCGGAAACGTATGCATGCCGTGAACGATAGGCGGGGCGGTCGGGGAGGCGGTGGTCAGCTCCCCGCGGTCTGCTGGGAGACCCCGAACGCGAACGAGGTGTCACACACGGGACGGGAGAAGGACTGCGCGCGCGTGGGACCGTAGGTGTCCACGGCGCTACGGCCGAGAGCCCGCGCGATCGCGATGCAGTGCTTGGCGAGCGACGGGCGCTCTTCGACCTCGCGCTGCAGGTGGGTCAGGGCGATCCCCGGATCCTTCTCCTGAAGCTCCAGGAGCAGCTTGTCGCGCAGAACGTCCTGGGGGGCACGGGATTTGGCCCGGACCGACGCGGTGTCCGAGGATGCGGTCAGGACCTGCGCCGTTGTGTTGCTGGTCGACCACGGAACACGGGCGACCGCGAGGGTCCCGGAGAGCACCAGGACGACGGGCAGTACGAGAGCGAGAGTTCGGCCGATACGGCGGGCTGTGTGGGTCACGCAGGCGAGCGTAGCGGTCAGTGATGATATGGCGACATTTAGTCACTCGCTTGAGTGATGGTTCGATAGGTTTTTTCGAATGGGCTGTTGACGCGACCGGTCCGAAATGGCCTGTGTGCCGGGGTATTTGCCGTGGGACGCGTACGGCCCCGCACCGGAGTGCGGGGCCGCGCGTGGGAATTCGGCCCGACGCGCGGTGCGGGCGCGTCAGCCGGGGCCGTATTCCGTGTCATGTCGTGTCGGGTCGTGTCGTACGGACCAGGCCGGCCCGATGAGCGGGACGACGTCGTCAGTCGGCAGTCTTCGTCAGTCGTCAGTCGTCAGTCGTCAGTCGGTCAGGCGCTCGCCGGTCGAGGTCGAGAAGACGTGCGTCTCGCCCGCGCGCGGTACGACGTGCAGCTGGGCGCCCTTCTCGGGCACGGCACGGCCGTTGACGCGGACCACGAGGTCCTTCTTCTCGCTGCCGAGGTCGGCGGTGCCGTAGACGTAACCGTCGGCGCCCAGTTCCTCGACCACGTTGACGGTGACGGCCAGACCGGCCGGTGCGTCCTTGGAGAGCGCACCGGCGGTGCCGCCCTCCTCCGCGATGTCGAAGTGCTCGGGGCGGACGCCGACCGTGACGGTCTTGTCGCCCTTCTCGGACGCGGCGGCGAGCGCCTCGCGGGAGACCGGCACGACGCTGTTGCCGAACTTCACGCCACCGTCGGTGATCGGCACCTCGACCAGGTTCATGGCGGGGGAGCCGATGAAGCCGGCGACGAAGAGGTTGTTCGGCTTGTCGTACATGTTGCGCGGCGAGTCGACCTGCTGGAGCAGCCCGTCCTTGAGGACCGCCACCCGGTCGCCCATGGTCATGGCCTCGACCTGGTCGTGGGTCACGTAGACGGTGGTGATGCCGAGGCGCCGCTGGAGCGAGGCGATCTGCGTACGGGTGGAGACACGGAGCTTGGCGTCGAGGTTCGACAGCGGCTCGTCCATGAGGAACACCTGCGGCTCACGCACAATGGCGCGCCCCATCGCGACACGCTGCCGCTGACCACCGGAGAGCGCCTTCGGCTTGCGGTCCAGGTACTCGGTGAGGTCGAGGATCTTCGCGGCCTCTTCGACCTTCGCGCGGATCTCCGTCTTGTTCACACCGGCGATCTTGAGTGCGAAGCCCATGTTGTCGGCGACGGACATGTGCGGGTACAGCGCGTAGTTCTGGAACACCATGGCGATGTCCCGGTCCTTCGGCGGCAGATGCGTGACATCGCGCTCACCGATGCGAATGGAGCCGCCGTTGACGTCCTCGAGACCCGCGAGCATGCGCAGGGAGGTCGACTTGCCGCAGCCGGACGGACCGACGAGGACGAGGAACTCGCCGTCCTCGATCTCGATCTCCAGCTGGTCCACCGCGGGCTTCGTGGAGCCGGGGTAGACGCGGGTGGCCTTGTCGAACGAGACAGTTGCCATGGTGATGTGTCCCCTCACCGGCAGGAACGTGCCGGACGATCCGAGTAAAGGAATGGGTCCCCCGCCGGAGAGCGGGAGATGTCTAGTCCACCTGGATGGACTGTGAGGTGACACTAGCCGCGCGACGTGTGATCTGTCAGTAGGTCGTACGTGACGGAAATCCTGGCGGGACGGTGATCGGCGACGGTGATCGAGGCCGTGGTCCGGGCGGTGGTCGAGGCCGTGGTCCGGGACGGGATCCGCGCTGTGGTCCGCGCTGTGATCCAGACCGTGATCCGAGGTGGTGATCCGGGGCGGTTACACTGCTCTGGCATGCCTCCTTAGCTCAGTTGGCCAGAGCAACGCACTTGTAATGCGTAGGTCGTCGGTTCGAATCCGACAGGGGGCTCAGCTGAAGCCCAGGTCACATGGCCCGTGACCTGGGCTTTTTCTTGTGCTGGTACTCGGCGGGGGCGGCCTTGCAGGCGGCGAGCTTGGCCGGGTCCTGCTCGGCCTCGGCGCCGTCGGGGTTGAGTGCCTTGTTCACCGCGTCGAGGGCGGCGCGCAACTCGTCACGCGCGGAGGCGGCTTGGTCGGCTCTCCGCGTTGCATCGGTGAATTACTGATCGGTGGCTTTTTCGACCCCTGCGATTGTCGCGGCATTGATCGCACTCATGGTGTCGGAAGTGGTGATTGCGTCGTCGTGCGACGTGGCTTCACTGGTAGGTTCGGGCATTACTGATCTAACTCTCTAGTACGTGGTTTGGGGCATGAAAAAGAGTCTGTCATTCGACGGGCTCTGATGGGATTTTGTGGAGGCGCGACGCTACGTGAAGGGCGATTCTGCCTCTTGAGGTGTTTGAGTGATGCGGGCAGTACCCACTGAAGCCGATCGAGCGTTGCAAATAACCGATCCACTATCGCCATTCAAGTGAATGATCGCCGTGTCGGCTGACCGGGTCTTTCTTATTTCTCTAAGGAGTGCACGAGTGGTGGCCGGAAGGAAGGCGAGCAGAACAGCAAGAATCATGACTCGTATGGCTGCCCCGGCCTCTGAGTCGAGCCCTTCAGGTGTAAAAGTCGATATGGCCGAGGGGAGGGTCGGCAATGCCAGCGCCAATGCCAGGAACGAGGTTATGAGCTGAAAATCGCTGGTAGTACGCTCTGCTGATTTTTCACGGAACTGCACATCTCCCTCTTTGTTGTGGGAATGCGCTTTCCAATCCTTCGCCTCGTTCCCTGCTGCAAGAATCTCGAAGGAAACCTCCTGCTCAGATTCAAAGTTGCCCAATGAAACAGGTTAGTTCCGTGATTTTTTCGTCCGTCTCTGTCTCCAGTAGTGACGCTTTGAGTTCTTCTCGGGGTCTTGTGAAAAGCGAGACTCTAGGATCTCGGAATCGCCGGAGAAGTGGAATCGATTTTTGTGATCTTTAATGACCCTGTTCCCGGTGTTCCTTAGTTTGTACTTGATAGCGCAGAAATCGCTGACACTTCGCCCTGCATAGGAAATTCCCACCTGCTGTTGGAACTCTCGGTCAATTGATACGATGCTGGATTGAGTGCGAGCTTCCCAAGTGATGCGTTTCACTGGTTCGCGGCGCGTATTGAGGTACCAGAGCAGCACCGCGACACAGGCGCTGATCACTGCACCTATGAGTGCCGGAGGTGCCCACCCCGGTAGGGTCGTGGAACTCTGATCCGCAAGGTACGCAGTCCGCATCTCTTGCATCCCGTCCTGTTGAAGCATGCTGAACAGGCCAACTGTAACTATGGAGTTGGGAGCTAGAGAGATAGTTGATGTAACGCCCGGGTCGGGTAGGCTGGCGCTCTAGCCCCCTTCATTGATCGGAAAGGGGCTCGCTTGCTGTAGCCGCGAATCCACGAGGTGCGCCGCAGGTCGCCGCGCGGGTAGGGGCACGAGGTGATCGGTGCGGCGTTGCGGTCGGCCTTGATGCCGGCGAGCAGGACCCGGACGAAGTCGCCTCGACGTCCCACTGCCATCCCCTAGATGATCTATTCCAAGGGATGCCTGCGGAGGGTGTGGGGTGGGCGGCGGCCGAAGCCACCGCGAGACGGTCAGGCGGCGGGCTGCCGGCCCTGGTTGTCGAGGTGGCAGCGGGCGGTCAGGCGTCAGGGTCGACTTCGGGGTGCGTGAACCGCACGGGCTTGCCCAGCGACCGGGCGTAGGCGATTTCGGCTCGGGTGCTGTCTCCGATGTAGTCGCCGACTACGAGCACCTCATCAGCGAGCCGGATCTTCGCCCGGTGCAGATCGTCGAGTCGAATCTTCAGCGCCTCGGCCTCGACAGGATCGGACCAAAGTTCGTGCGGTGACTTCATGTCACAGCCCGGTTTGACGACAACCTTTCCGGCTTTGGTCTCCCGCAGATCGGCCTCGTTCATCTCGGTCATGAAGCGGGTGGAGCCGCAGATCACGACGATACGCGGGAGGCTCAACAGCTTCTTCGCGTCGGCGAGCTTCTCGTCAGGGGTGAGCAGTTGCGGGTATGACACTGGTTCCTCCTGGTGGTGTGGTCCAAGGCGTGCCTGCGGAGACGAGAACGAGGGTGTCCAAGATCGTTTTGTGACGAACGACGTGGACACCCTCGCGACAGCACTCTAGCGACGACCGACGACATGCTGAAGGAGCATCCGGACCTGGCGCCGTGGCGCCCGCCGGTCGGCATTACGCCCGCCTGAGCGATGCCGAACTGGTCACCCTCGCCACGATGCAGGCCATACCCGGCACACCTCCGAGGCCACATGGCTCCGCCATGCCCGTGCCCACCTGAGCCCCCTCTTCCCCTACCTGCCCCAGCAGCCCGGCTACAACAAGCGGCTGCGCAAGGCCGCCGGTCTGATGCGAAGCGTCAACCGGATTCTGGCCACCACCACCTCGGTGTGGAGCGACGACGTATGGGTCGTGAACTCCACCCCGGTGGAATGCGGCCGCTCCCGCGAGACCGTCAAACGCTCCGACCTGGCAGGTTGGGCCGAATACGGCTACTGCGCCAGCCACAGCCCGCTTCTTCTGGGGCCTGCGCCGGCGCCTGGTCTGCACCCCTCAGGGCCTGCCCACCGCCTTCGCCCTGACCGGGGCCAAGGCCGACGAACGCGAGACCCTCCTTGACCTCCTGGCAGCCGAATGCGAGCTTCTGCGAGAGCGCCCCCGACGGACTCTCATCGGCGACAAGAACTACTTCGGCCGTGGTTTCGAACGCGAACTGTCAGAGCGTGGAGTCCAGTTGCTGCGGGCTGCCCGTAAAGGTGAACGGGAACGGCCTGGCGCAGCCCTGTTCAAGCCGCTGCGACAGGTCATCGAATCGATCAACGAGACCTTCAAGGGACAGCTTGACCTCGAACGGCACCGAGGGCGCACACACGGAGGTGTCATAGCCCGCGTCATGCAACGCATCCTCGCGCTGACCGCCGCGATCTGGCACAACGACGCCACCGGACAAACCGTCCTACGCTCACTGATCGCCTACACTCACTGACCCCTTGCACTAGATCATCTAGAGCCGGTTCTGTTGTGCGGTGCCGGAGCGGCGGGCGGTCTCGGCGGTGCTACTGCGCTGCCCAGTGACCATCTCCTCGTGCTGCGCCAACGTTCGTCGTCGCTGAACGTGGCGACGTTGTCGACGAGCCGGCCGTTCGGACGGATGCGGTCGAGCAGGGCTTGCTCGTCGCACCGGTCGCCCTCGCCGCGGATGCTGCCGACACTCAACTCGAAGCCTTAAGGGCAAGCGTCTCTCCGCTTGGTTCCGTCAAGGGCCGGGCGGAGGGGCGCTCTCGTCATGTCTGGACTCGGATTCTCAGATGTGGTCACGGACCAGGCGGAGCAGGGCGTTGGTATCCCGCAGGTCTGTCAGCACGCTCCCCGCACCGGCCTCGTGGAGGTCCGCCTCAGTGCTCCGCCCCGTCGCCACGGCGATCACACGTACGCCGACAGTGAGCCCGCCTTCCACGTCCGCCGGCGTATCGCCGATCAGTACCGCGTCGCCGGAGGGGCATTCGGCTCGGGTGAGAGACAGCCTGACCAGGTCGGGCCTTTCATCGGCGTCTTCGCCGTAGGCGCCCAGTTCCCAGGCGATGTGGCGGTCCAGGCCGAATACCTGCAGCTTGATCTCCGCGACGGGCCTTACGTTCCCGGTCACCACTGTCTGAATGACGCCTTGAGCGGCGAGCGCGTCCAGGGCGGTCGCCGCACCAGGCAGAGCATGGCCCCGCTCACGGAGTTCCGCCGACCGTTTCAGGTGCTCCTCGGCCAAGGCCTCGGCGAACCGCTCGAAGTCGTTGCGATCACTCACCAGACCGTGCAGCTTCGCTGTCTCCCGGAAGATCACCGGTTCGGTGATGCCATCGATCTTCGCCTGTTCGCGCAACTCGATCCCGGTGGTCCGGTGAAACGCGGCAGCCGACAGCTCGCGTCCTACGCCTCGCGTCGAGATCAGCGTGTGGTCGACGTCCCACAGCACGAGCCGCACCATGCCGCCTCCAATGAACTGCCGAACTGGCCTGTCCTGGTTACAAGTTCTCACACGATCGAGCACGGAACGTGGCTGAATCCTGCCCGCTCGCCCTACCCTGACCACACACCGCCCAGCAATGGGAAGGGGACGAATGGTATGAGCACGCCGAGACTCCGTGTGGGCGACCGGGTCAAACACTTCCGCAGGACCAACGGCAATCGCAGCCAAGCCGCTGTCGCCGGACTGTGTGGCATCAGCGAGCGCTACCCGTCGCTGATCGAGAACGGCAAGAAGACGCCATCGGCTGACGTGCTCTCCCGTCTGGCCGCCGAACTGGGCGTACCGATCTCCGCACTCCTCAGCGGAGACACCACTTCCGAGCCGGCCGCAGCCGACACCGCGGCGCCGGACGTGGCACGCGCCGTCATGGCGTACGGTCCACCACGCAGCGCGGAACCAGCCGCGCCGGCAGACCTCCGCGAGCGGGTCGCGCAGGCGTGGCGGATCTGGCAGTCAGCTCCGGACCGGTTCACCAAGGTGGCAGAAGTGCTGCCCGCACTGATCGGTGATGTCGAGCATGCGGTCCGCGCGCACCGCCGTGCCGCAGACGTGCCGGCCCGGCGCGAGGTGCTACGAACTGCCGCAGATCTGTACGGGCTTCTGCGGTCGTATTGCCGTCGCACTGGACGTCTGACCTTGCGCTCCTGGTCGCCGATCGTGCGATCCGTGCCGCCGAGGACGCCGACGACCCTCTCCGCCTGGCCACCGCCCAGTGGAATATGGGGCATGTTTTCCTCTCCGACGACCGGTAAGGGGCAGTGGATGAAGCAAAGGAGCTCGCGCTCACCGCCGGTGAGCAGATCCGGCACGAGAGCGTCACGCCCGAGCTCACAGCCAAGCAGGGTGCTCTGGAACTGGTGGCGGTCGTCGCCGACGCACGGCAACACCGCTGGTGGGACGCCCGCGATCGACTGGACAAAAAGGCCGGCCCGCTCAGCGAACGGGTAGGAGAGGGGAACGTCGGCAGAACGGTGTTCGGGCTGGCCAACATCAAACTGCACGCGAAGAGTATCGAGATGCTCGCCGGTGAAGCCGCCGAGGGCCTACGCGTGGCGGACCGGCTCGATACGCCCCGAATGCCTTCGAGCAAGAGGCGGTTCACCTTCGGTCTGGACGTGGCCCGCTGCTACGACCTGCGGCGTGAGGACGCGTCCGTGTACGTCCACCTTCTCGGGTTGGAGGAACTCGCCCCCGAGGACCTGGCGCGCAGTCCTCAAGGTCTCGCCCTGGTTGCCGGCCTGTTGAAACGGGTCCGGCCCACGTATCAGCGCCAGGTCACCGACCTGGCCGGACGGCTGGGCCTCGTCTGAGCTAGCCGAACTGAGAGTTCACCCGAACTGAGAGTTCGGGTGGGAAACTCGCCGTCTCCGTACGGTCGCGGAACTACACAGCGACCGCCTGGAGGCGACCTGATGAGCGCGTCCGCCCATGCACACCCCAATCAGGCAGCGGACTCAATCGCGCGTTGGCTGACGTCCACCACTCGACATCCAGAGATCGCCGAACAGGACTGGGCGGCCGGACGCCCGGCCGTCCTGCGGACCGGCATCATCTACGACGCCATCCGCATGCCCATGGAGTTGGTCCACGCTGCAGTGAGGAGACTGTCCCGGACGTCGTCAGCGGCGCGCTGGCGGAGGTGCTTGACGGGCCCGTGGTGTGTCATCCGGGGCTGTGGTATTACGCGTTGGTGCCGCCTGCGACGTGCGAGGTGTGGCGGTCCGGGGTGGCTGTGGCTCGTGGCCGGGGTGGGTGGCTCGGTATCCCGGAGGTGGGGTGTACGGAGCCGGCACCGGTGGACCCGTACTGGGCTGTGCCTGTGGAGCGGATCGGCCGGCTGTGCTTGCCGGCGGCCGTGAACGGGTTGCTGCGCGACGGACGCGATCGACGTGAACGGGCGTCGGTGGGGTTCACCCAGCGGCGTATGTCGCGGTGCTGGAGCACACGGAAGAGTGCACCGCGTGCGCCACGGCCACCTCGCCCTGCGCCGTCGGCGCCCGACTACGCGCAGCGGAACGGGCGGCTCGCCGGTGAACAGCAGCCTGCCCGTCGCCGAAGTACCACTGTGCGACTACTGCGGGCACGCCCGCGACGCGCTCATCGTCGTCGGCGTCGTCCACTCGGCGAGCGGCCCTGGGCGGGCCATGCGCGCCTGCCCGTCGTGCCGTACCGCGCGCCGTCTCCTGCCCCTGGCCGACCACCCTGACGGCAGCCTCGGGCTCGTACTCTCGGCGAGGCCGCGCGCGTGACGGGACCGGGCGGGGGACCGGGCGGGCGAAGGCCGACGCCCGGGGGTCGCGGGCCTCGCCTCACGCCGGTGACAGGCCGCTGGTGTCCAGGTCCAGGTTGAACGGGTCCGGCAGGCGCAGCGCTGTTCCGAACGGGTGCGGGCCGTCGACGCGTGTGTAGCCCAGGTGGCCGGGTTCGGAGAACAGGGTGATGCTGCCCTCGATGCGGTCGACGAGCAGGTAGAGCGGGGCCTTGTACTCGGCGTACCGGCGTCGTTTCACGCTTCGGTCGGTTTCCGCGTTCGACCCCGAGGTCACTTCCACCACGAGGAGCGTCTGATCGGGGAGCAGGGCCCCGCCGCCCTTGGCGAGTTCCTCGGGGACCACGGCGATGTCGGGGACGTACCAGTTCGACGATCCGGGCAGGTCCAGGTTTCCCGAACCCTCGACGCATCCGAGTTCGTCGACGCGGTCCTCGAGCTGCCGGCGCACCAGTCGGGCGGCACGTTCGTGGTCCCAGGTCGGTGACACGGACTCGATGATCCCCTCGATGATCTGCACGCGGTCCCCGCGGATGTGCTGCACAGCGAACTTGAGGGCGCGTTCGGAGTCGATGCCCTGGCTGTAGTCGGGCGCACTGGTCATCACGCGTCTCCTCCTGTTCAGCCGGATCTCATACTCAGAGTAGGGGGCGGGCGTAGCCTCGGCGCCGGACGCGGGCCGGTCCGCTTGCCGTGGTCTCGATTCTGGTCTCGGTCCGGGTCTCAGTCCTGGTCTCGGCGGAGGGGCCGCGAGGCTCCGTCAAGTTGAGGCTGTGCCGGTGGGGATCTGCTGCCAGACTCCGGTCGTCATACGCCTCATCGGTGTGACGACCATGCACTGGTTCGGCTGAGCTGTCATTGACACTGGAGACGCACATGCGGGTCCTGTTCACCACCGCGCCTCTGGCCGGTCACCTGTTTCCCCTCGTGCCGATGGCCTGGGCCCTGCGCGCGGCCGGGCATGAGGTGCTGATGGCGACCCGGGACAATTTCGTCCCGGTCGCGCTGCGGACCGGGTTGCCGGTCGCCTCGTGCGGGCCGGCCGCCGAGTTCGCCGATCTGGTGGACGACGAGCCGGGCTCGCTTCCGGAGGGTATGAACGGGAAGCGTTATGTGCACGGTCGGGCGTTGGCGCGTATCGCGGGCGGAAGCCTGGCCGGGGTCAGGAAGCTCGCCGACTCGTGGCAGCCGGATCTGATCGTGAGCGAGCGGGCCGAGTCCGCCGGGCCGTTGGCCGCGATGACTCTCGGTGTCCCCTGGGTGCGGTATCACTGGTCGGTCTCGGATCTGCCCGAGTACCAGTACGCGGCCGACGAGGAGTTCGCGCCGGAGCTGGCCTCGCTGGGGGTTGCCGGGTTCGCCCGTCCCGCGCGGGTATTCGATCCGTGGCCGGAGTGCCTGCGGCTGTCGCACGCGGCCGATCACGACGGCATCCGTCATGTTCCGGCCAATGGCGAAGCCCCCATGCCGGACTGGTTGTCCGTACGCGGTGACCGGCCCCGGATCTGCGTGACGCTCGGCACCCTGCTGCCCCGGTACGGGGAGACCGGGACGCCCGATTTCATGGTGGACCTGGTGCGGGAGCTGGCCGGGCTGGATGTCGAGCTGCTGATCGCGGTCGACGACGACATCGCCGCGGGATGGCCGCCGCTGCCCTCCGCCGTACTGCACGCCGGCCGGTTGCCGCTCGCCGATGTGCTGCCCACCTGCGACGCCGTGGTGCATCACGGAGGCCAGGGCACCGCCCTGACGGCCGTACTCGCCGGCCGTCCCCAGCTGATCACCCCGCGCTTCGACGACCAGTTCGACAATGCGCAAGCCCTGTCGGCGTCGGGCGCGGCCCTGCTCTCCCCGCCGCTGGCCGACCCCGCGGCGGTGGCCGCCGGCTGCGGCGAACTGCTGGAGAACGCCCTGTACGCCAAGGCGGCGGCGCGGCTCGCCGACGAGGTGGCGCTGCTGCCCTCGCCCTCGGTGGCCGTGGCCGCGCTGGAGCAACTGCCGGTCGCCGGGGGTGTGGTGTGAGCCGTACGACGGGGTCGCCGATCCGGTCGGACGATCCACGCGGGCCGCTGATCACGGTCCTCGGCGGATCGGGATTCATCGGGTCCGCCGTGGTCGGCGAACTCGCCCGGCAGCCGGTGCGGCTGCGGACGGTGTCGCGCGGCCCCGGCCGTACTCCCGCGCGTGCGGTGGCCGCCGTCGAGGTGCGCCAGGCGGATCTCGCCCGTCCGGGCGCGGTTCACGACGCCGTCCAGGGAGCGGACGCGGTGATCCATCTCGCCGCTCATATCGGCGGCGCGCAGTCGTGGCGGGCGGCCGACGAGCGTGCGGAACGGGTGAACGTCGGCGTGATGCGGGATCTGGTCGACTCGCTGCGTGGCCGCGCGGGCACCGGCCTCCCACCGGCCGTGATCTTCGCCAGCACACTCCAGGCCGGGACGGGCGAGGACGCCGGGCAGGGGGCGTACGCACGGCAGAAGACCACCGCCGAGAACCTGTTGCGCGAGGCCACCTCGGAGGCTGTCGTCCGGGGTGTTGTGCTGCGGCTCGCCACGGTGTTCGGGCACAGTCCGCTCGCCGGCACCACGGGACCCGGCAGCACGGGACGCGGGGTGATCGCGGCGATGACCCGGCGAGCCATCGACGGCGACCCGATCACGATGTGGCACGACGGCTCGGTCCGACGGGATTTCCTGCATGTGCGTGACGCGGGCCTGGCCTTCGTGGCCGCGCTGCGGCACGTGGAGGAGTTGCGGGGCGAGCCCTGGGTGGTCGGTACGGGCCGACTGGAGCCGCTCGGTGACGTGTTCTCCGCCGTCGCCGCCCTCGTGGCGGAACACACCGGGCGGCCACCGGTTCCGGTCGTCTCCGTGGAGCCTCCCGATCATGCCGAAGCGGGCGACTTCCACACGCCGGACTCCGACCCCGCCGCCTTCCGCGCGGTGACCGGCTGGCAGCCGGGCGTACCGCTGGGCGACGGGCTGAACGCCGTGGTGACGGCGATGGTGGCGGAACGGGAGGAAGGGAAAATGGGACGGACGGATGAGACCGGAGGAGGTGGGCTTGCGTGAGCGACGACCTTGAGCGAGGGCCGTACGTACGGCTCGGCCGCAGCGCCACGCTGGTGAGCCGGCTCTGGCTGGGTACGGTGAACTTCAGCGGGCGGGTCGAGGACGCCGACGCCATGCGGCTGATGGACGAGGCGCTCGACCGTGGCATCAACTGTGTCGACACCGCGGACATCTACGGCTGGCGGGTGCACAAGGGGCACACCGAGGAGCTGGTGGGGCGGTGGCTGGCCAGGAGCGGGGTGCGGCGGGAGGACGTCCTGCTCGCGACCAAGGTCGGCGAGGAGATGAGCGAGCGGCTCAATGACGGTGGCCTGTCCGCCCGGCACATCGTCGCGGCGTGCGAGCGGTCGCTGCGGCGCCTGAACGTGGACCACGTCGACCTTTACCAGATGCACCGGGTGGACCGTGCCGCCCCGTGGGACGAGATCTGGCAGGCGATGGACCAGCTGGTGGCCGCCGGGAAGGTCTCCTACGTGGGGTCGTCGAACTTCGCCGGCTGGAACATCGCCGCCGCACAGGAGTGTGCGGCGCGGCGGCAGTCCTTCGGGCTGGTGTCGGAACAGTGTCTCTACAACCTGGCCGTCCGCCATGCCGACTTGGAGGTGCTCCCCGCCGCCGGGGCCTACGGTCTCGGCGTGTTCGCGTGGTCGCCGCTGCACGGTGGCCTGCTCAGCGGGGCGTTGCGGAAGCTGGCGGCGGGCACGGCGGTGAAATCCGCGCAGGGGCGGGCTCAGCAGCTGCTGCCCGGAATGCGCTCCGCCGTCGAGGCGTACGAGCGGTTCTGCGGCCGGATCGGCGAGGATCCCGCCGAGGTCGGCCTGGCCTGGGTGCTGTCCCGGCCGGGGATCAGCGGCGCGGTGATCGGGCCGCGTACCACGGAGCAGCTCGACTCGGCGTTGCGTGCGCGCGAACTCGTGCTGGGCGAGGCCGAGCTGGCCGAACTCGACGCGATCTTCCCGGCCGTCGGCAGCGGTGGCCGGGCACCGGAGGCGTGGACCACCTGAGCCCGGCCGGGGCCGCTGTCGGGCCTTGAAGCCGTTGTCGGGTGTTGAAGCTGCTGTTGGGCTCGGGGTCGTTGTCGGGTGTTGAAGCTGCTGTTGGGCTCGGGGTCGTTGTCGGGTGTTCAAGCCGCTGTCGGCTCCGGGGCCGCCGCCGACCCCGGAGCCGCCGTCAGACGGTGTCGAGCACGGGCAGCGGGAAGACCAGCTTGCCGCCCGCTTCGAGGAAGTGCCGCTCGCGCTCGATGAAGCCGTCCCGGTAGATCCAGGGCAGCACCAGCAGCTGGTCGGGCTTGAGGGCCTTGGCGTTCTCCTCGGAGACGATGGGGATGCCGGTGCCGGGTGTGAAGCGGTTGGCCTTCTCCTCGCTGACCTCGCCGATGCAGGGCAGGTCCTGTTCGGTGAGCCCGCAGTACTGGAGGATCACATTGCCCTTGGTGGACGCGCCGTATCCGAGGGTCAGCCGTCCCGACTCGCGTGAGCGGGCGAGGAATTCGAGCAGGGCGTCCCGCTGGTCCTGGACGCGCCGCGCGAACGCCTCGAAGGGTGCCATCGTGTCCAGCTCGGCCTTGGCCTCCCGGGCGCGTATCCGGGCCAGGCCGGCTTCGTCCTTCGGGTGGAGGGCCGGGTTCTTGGCCAGGACCAGGCTGAGGCTGCCGCCGTACACATCGGTGAGTTCGGCCCTGATGACGGTCAGGCCGACCCGCTCCGCCATCCACTCGATCTGCCGGAGGGCGTAGTACTCCAGGTGCTCGTGGCACACGATGTCGTAGGCGTCGGCCTCCAGCATGGCGGGCAGGTAGCTCTGTTCCAGCATCCAGATGCCGTCGTCGGCGAGGATGTCGTGGATGTCCCGCATGAAGCGCATCGGGGCCGGAAGGTCGTAGAACATCGCGATCGAGGTGACCACCTTCGCGCGCCGCGAACCGAACCGGTTCACGAACACCTCGCGGGAGAAGTAGTCGGCGAGCAGTTCCACGTGCGGCGGGTACTTCTCGCGGAACTTCTCGCCCGTCGGGTCGATCCCGACCAGCTGCGGGCCGTCCTCGGGGTATCCGCGCAGCAGCGTCGAGTCATTGCTGCCGATGTCGACGACCAGGTCCCGCGGGCCGAGTTCGACCAGCTCGCGGATGGCCGCGACCTTGCCGTGCAGGTGGTTGATCATGAAGGGCCGGATGCCCGAGCGATAGCCGTAGCCCTCCCCGTACATCAGCTCGGCGTCCGGGGTGTGACGCAGCTGCACCAGGCCGCATCCGGCGGGGGAGCACTTGACGAGTTCGAGCGGGACCGACGGGACGACCTCGTCGCGGCTCGCCGGGAAGACCCCGGTGAGCGCCTGTTCGCCCAGGTCCAGTACGGGAAGCAGCTCGCGGTTGTCGCAGATACGGCACGCGGTGGCGATCATGGGGTCCTCTCGGGGAGCGCGGCCGGGGCCAGGTCGGGAGCGGTCAGGTGGAGGGTGTCGGAGGCGGGCTGGGGGGACGGCACCAGGTGCAGTCCGCTGATGTCCTCGGCGCGGTCGAGCACGGTCTGACAGGGGCAGGGCGCGTCGGTGAGGCCGGCGAACCGGTAGGCCACCTCCATCATCCGATTGCGTTCGGTGGCCTTGAAGTCGGCGTTCAGATGCACTCCGCCGCGGTACGCCTGGTCGGTCAGCCAGCGCAGGATCGCGGACCCGGCGCCGAGCGACACCACCCGGCAGGAGGTGGCGAGCAGCTTGATTCGCCACGTACCGGGGCAGCGCTGGAGCAGTACGACGCCGACCGCGCCGTAGGGGCCGAACCGGTCGGTGACCGAGACGGTCAGCACCTCGTGGCCGGGGTCGTCGATCAGGGCGCGCAGGTCGTCCTCGCCGTAATGCACGCCCGTCGCGTTCATCTGGCTGGTGCGCAGGGTGAGTTCCTCGACCCGGGAGAGTTCCTCGGGGGTGGCGCGGGTGATCCGCATCCTGATGTCCAGTGAGCGCAGGAAGTCCGCGTCGGGGCCGGTGAAGTCGGCGCGCTCGGCGTCGCGCCGGAAGGACGCCTGGTACATCGAACGGCGACGGCGCGAGTCGACGGTCACCGTGGCCGGGCTGAACTCCGGCCGGGCGGTGAGTCCGGCGGCCTGCTCCGCCGGGTAGGCGCGGATCTCCGGCAGCGAGTGCAGGACCTCGGCGCGCTCGGCCGGCTGGTCGTCGATGAAGGCGATGGTGCCGAGGGCGAAGTTGAGCTCGTCGGCGATCCGGCGGACCGACCGCGACTTCGGTCCCCAGCCGATCTGGGGGAGTACGAAGTACTCGGCGATGCCCAGGCGTTCCAGCTGTGCCCAGGCGTGGTCGTGGTCGTTCTTGCTGGCCACGGAGTTGAGGATGCCGCGCGCGTCCAGTTCGGCGAGCGTCTCGCGCAGCTCCGGGACGAACCGGACCTCGGGGTCCTCCAGCAGGGTGCCCTGCCACAGTGTGTTGTCGAGGTCCCAGACCAGGCACTTCACCAGGGTGGTGGCGGGGTTTTGCGTGGCGGGGGTTTGCGTGGTGGGTGGTTGGGCGGCGGGGGTTTCCGGGTGCACGTCACTCCTTCCTCGTCATACGGAGGGGACCGGGCGGGGCGTCATCCTGCGGCCGTCAACGCGTGCCGGGCCAGGAGGAGTTCGCAGATCTCGCTGCTTCCCTCGATGATCTCCATGAGTTTGGCGTCGCGGTGGGCCCGTGCCACCACATGCCCGTCGCGTGACCCTGCCGAGGCCAGCAGTTGCAGGGCCCGCGCGGAGCCCTGGGCGGCGCCGGTCGCCGCGACGTGTTTGGCCAGGACCGCGGCGGTCACCATGTCGGGGCTGCCCGCGTCCCACAGGTCGCTGGCGTGCTCGCACGCCCTGGTGGCGTTCTGTTCGGCGATCAGCAGTTCGGCGAGGTGCCGGGCGACGAGCTGGTGCTCGGAGAGCCGTACGCCGAACTGCTCCCTGCCGGTGGTGTGCCGCACGGCGGCGTTCAGACAGCCGCGCAGGATGCCCGCACAGCCCCAGGCCACGGACATCCGTCCGTAGCTCAGTGCCGTGGTGACCAGCAGGGTGGGGGTACGGTCCACCCCGCGCAGGAGGGCATCGGCCGGCAGCCGGACCTTCTCCAGCCGGATGTCGGCGTGGCCGGCAGCGCGGCAGCCGTGCGGGTCGGTGATCCGCTCGATGCGCACCCCGGGGGCGCGCGCCGGTACCACGACGGCTCCGGCGCCCTCCTCCGTACGACCGAACACCACCAGCAGATCCGCGTAGGCGGCGTTGGTCGTCCACACCTTGGCTCCGTCGACGACGAGGGTGTCGCCGTCACGGGTGATACGGGTGCGCAGGGCGGACAGGTCACTGCCCGCCCCGGCCTCGCTGAAGGCCACGGCCGCGAGGTCCCCGCCGGTGAGCCGGGGGACGAGGGCGGCCTGCTGCTCGGCGTCGGCGAGGCGGCGCAGTGTCCAGGCGGCCATCCCCTGAGAGGTCATGACGCTCCGCAGGGAGCTGCACAACGAGCCCACGTGGGCGGTGAGTTCGCCGTTGCGCCTGCTGGAGTAGGCGAGACCGCCGTGGGCGGCGGGCGCCTGTGCGCACAGCAGACCCTTGGCGCCGAGCCCGCGCAGCACGTCCTGCGGGATCTCGCCGCTGCGGTCCCACCCGGCGGCGCGGTCGCCGACCAGATCGGTGAACAGCTCCTCGGCCGTCGGATCGGTCCCGGTGGCGGCGGCCGCCTCATTCACCGGTACGTCCCGTGGGACCGGTGCTCGCGCCGGTACTCAGCCTGTTCACCAGCCGCACCATCGCGTCGACGGTGCGGAAGTTGTCGAGCATCAGATCGGCGCCGCTGATGACGATCCCGTAGGTCTTCTCCAGGTGGACGACGAGCTGCATGGCGAACAGTGACGACATGCCACCGACGGCGAACAGGTCCTGGTCGCGCTCCCAGTTCGCCTTGGTCCTGGCCGTCAGGAAGCCGAGCAGCTCGGCGGCGATGTCGTTCACGGTCGGTGCGTCGCCGGCGGGGTTCGCCTGGCCGGAGGGCGCGGTCATCGCATGGTCTCCTCGTAGTCGTAGAATCCCCGGCCGCTCTTGCGACCGAGTTCTCCGCGCCGGACCTTGTCCAGCAGCAGTTCGCTCGGGCGGAAGGCCGCGTCGCCGGTCTTGTCGTGCAGCACCCGCAGCGAGTCGGCCAGGTTGTCGAGGCCGATCAGGTCGGCGGTGGCCAGTGGTCCGGTGCGGTGGCCGAGGCAGTCGCGCATGAGCGCGTCCACGGTCCCGGGCGTGGCCCGGTCCTCGTGCACCACCTCGATCGCGTCGTTGAGCATCCGGTGCAGGAGGCGGCTGGTCACGAAGCCGGGGCCGTCGCCGACGACGATGCCTTCGCGGCCCAGCCCGGCCAGGAGTGTGCGTACGGCCACCGCGGCGGCGTCTGCGCTGCGCGGTCCGAGGATCACCTCGACCGTCCGGATCAGGTAGGCGGGGTTCATGAAATGCACCCCGACGAGATCCTCGGGGTGCGGCACCGCGAGGCTCAGCTCCCCGATGGGGACGCCCGAGGTGTTGCTGACCAGCAGTGTGCCGGCGGGCACCACGGCCGCCAGTTGGGCCAGCACCGCCGCCTTCTCCTCGGGGTCCTCGGTGACCGCCTCGATGACGGCTGTCGTCCCCGCGGCGGCGTCCGCGGTGGCCGCGGTGGTGAGTTCGCCGGCCGGCCGCCCGTCGGGCAGTGTGCCCAGCATCCGGGCGGTCCGCAGGTGGAGTTCGACCCTGCCGGGGGCGGCGGAGCGTGCGTCCGGGGCGCTGTCGATCAGCCTCACCGGGTATCCGTGACCGATGGCGAGTGCGGCGATGGCCGTGCCCATGACGCCCGCCCCCACCACGGCGAGCGGGCCGGCTGCGGTGTTCTCGGGCACAGAACCTCCAGGTTCCTTTTACGGCAACGGGAAAAGGCAGGAGCGCCCATGGTGGGAACTTCCGCCGGACGCTATTCACAGCGACAATTCGAGAGTGTCTCCCGAATGACGCAGGTGAACCACAGAAGGAACGGGACTTTGTCATCTAGTGGCAGCCGAATGCGCCCCGGGTGTTCGGCCGCCGCGTGTTCCGAGGCGGGTTCCCGGCCCGGTACGGGGCCCTGAACCTGCCCAGGCCAGGCCCGTACACCGCACCACCGGCCGCACGCGGCAGCCCGCGCGAGGCGGCGGGAATTTCCGTGCGGCGGTTGCGGGAAGTATGTCACCTCGGCCTTGATCTCCTCGGTGAGCCCCATTTAAGGTGCGCTCTTCGGCGGTGATCCAGGTGATGATTCCGCGGCCCAGAGTTCCGTACCCAGAGTTGCGCACGAAGGGTTTCACATGGCTCATATCGCATTCTTCATCCTCCCCGTCCCCGGACATGTGAATCCGACGCTGGGAGTGGCCGAGGAACTGGTGGCCCGAGGCCACCGGGTGACCTACGCGCTGTCCGAGGACCTCGCCGGGCGAGCCCGCCTGGTCGGCGCCGGGACGGTCACCTATCCGATGGACAAGGAGCGGTTCCTCGCCCAGATGGTGCCGCGGCAGGATTCCGACGAGTACACGGACGAGGGCGAGTACGTCCGGGTGCTGGAGTGGCTGCTGGACATGACGCGTCGGACGCTCCCGCTGCTGGAGGCGCGCTTCTCGGAGGACCGCCCCGATGTGATCGTGAACGATCCGTCCTCGCACTGGTCCGGGCGGCTGCTGGCCGACAGGTGGGACATCCCGGTCATCCGCAGCACCCCCACCTACGCGGCCAACGAACACTGGTCCCTGCACCCCGCCGTCGACTCCGCCGTACCGCCGGATGATCCCGGGCTGCACGAACTGCTCGCACGGATCGAGGGGCTGCTCGACGAGGAGGGCGCCAAGGGGGATCTCGCCGCCTTCACCAAGGTGCTCCACGGCGGTCCGGCCCTGCTCTACATGCCGCGTTCCTTCCAGTACGCGGGCGACACCTTCGACGACCAGCACCACTTCGTCGGCCCGTGCCCGCCCCGTGTCTCGCTGCACGGCGCGTGGCAGCCGCCGGCCGACGGCAGGCCGCTGGTCATGGTGAGCCTGGGCACGCTGTACAACGAGCGGCCTCAGTTCTTCCGGACCTGCCTGGATGCCTTCGCCGACGAGCCCTGGCACATCGTCCTGGTGCTCGGCGGCGGCCTGACCCCGCGGGAGCTGGGGCCGGTGCCCGACAACGTCGAGGTGCACGACTTCGTCCCGCACCACGATGTGCTGCCGCACGCGAGTCTCGTGGTGAACCACGGCGGGATGAGCACGGCCATGGAGGTGTTCTCCCACGAAGTCCCGGTTGTGGCGGTGCCGGTGATGCCCGAGCCCCGGGCCACCGCGCGACGGATCGCCGAACTCGGCCTGGGCGCCCAGCTCCTCAGCTCCGAACTCACCGCCGAGACCCTCGGCGCCACCGCCCGGCAGGTGCTGGCCGACACCGGGATCCGGGACCGGCTGCGCGAGATGCGCGCCCGGATCGACGCGGCCGGCGGCCCGGGGGCCGCCGCCGACGCCGTCGAAGGACTGCTGTCCGCCCGGAACTGACCCGTACTCATCCTCCGAACCCGGGACACCATGATCATCAACGAGATGGCCGTGCGCGACGCGTACCGGATCGAGCCGGCCCCGATCCCCGACGGCCGGGGCCGGTTCTACGAGGCCCTGCGCCATGACACGCTGCTCGCGGCCACCGGGCACTCGATCGAGGTCCGCCAGGTCAACTTCACCGTTTCCCGGCGGAACGCGCTGCGTGGCATCCACAGCACCACACTGCCGCCGGGCCAGGGCAAGATCGTCACCTGTGTGCGCGGCGCCGCGCTGACCATGGTCGTCGACCTGAGACCGGGCTCGCCCACCTTCGGCGGGCATGACGTCATCCGGCAGGACCCGGACTCCGCCGTCGCCGTGTATCTCCCCGACGGGCTCGGTCTCGGCTATCTCGCACTCGCCGACGACACGTGCATGAACTACCTCTGCACACGGGAGTACGTGCACGGCACCATCATCGACATCGACGCGCTCGACCCCGAGCTGCGCCTGCCGTGGAACCTGACGGAGCCCCCGATCCGGTCCGCCAGGGACGCCGCCGCCCCCACCCTCGGCGCCGCCCTGGCCGAGGGGGTGCTGCCCACCTACGAGGAATGTCTGGGCAGTTACCCCACCGCCCTCTCCTCCGGCGACTGAACGCGGGCATGAAGGACCGGACCCGGCCCGCCTCCGTACTGGCGGCCGAAGGCGTGTCCCTCTGTCTGGACGCGCTCACCCGGGAGCTGCTGTGTCCCGGTCAACTGCGGGTGCTGATCGGGAAGATCGGCGTACGCGGTGTCTCCTGCCGTCCCGCCGCTGTCCGCGACGCCGTCCGGGACGGCGAGGCGTACCGGGCTCACCTGTCCGACCTGGCCGCCCGTCAGGTGTCGGGCCAAGAGGCCGTACGCGATCTGCTGTACCGGGACGCGCGCACCGCGTGCGACATCCTGCTGCCGCTCCACCGGCAGAGCGCCGGCCGCTACGGATACGTGGGCGTACCCCTGGATCCGTACGCCGACGGCCGCCGCGCGGTGGCGGAGGCCACGGCGATCCGGTGGGCGGTGGACCGGCCCAATGTGGTGGTCGCCGTACAGGCCGGGGCCGGCGCGCCGAGTCCGGTCGGCGATCTGCTGGCCCGCGGGATCAGCGTCGAGGTGAAATCGCTGTTCTCGCCGGAACAACTCGACACGCTCTTCGAGGTGTTCCTCGTCGGCCTGGAGCAGGCGTGGGACGCCGGGTGCGATCTGTCGGAGATCCGCTGCGCCGCCTCCTTCCCGCTGTGGGTGCTGGACGAGACGATCGCCGCCCGGCTCGGCGGGCCGGCGCGGCGGCAGGGGTGGGCGGTGGCGGTCGCCCGGCTGGCGCACCACCGCCGTGAGCAGCTGATGGACGGGGCCCGCTGGCGCTCCCTGGTCCGGGCGGGCGCCCGGCCCTTGCACCTCGTGTGGTCCTCCCACGGCGCCTCGGTGCGGGAAGGCGTCCACTACATAAGGGAGTTGGTGGCCTGGAACAGCGATTCCTCGGCCGACGCCGACGTACTGCGGGCACTGGGTGACGCCGAACTGCGGGGTGACACCGTCAGCGGCTCGGAGGCCGCCTCCCGGCGGTCGCTGTCGCCGCTGAGCGGTCAGGGAGTCGACCTGTGCGCACTGGGCGCCGAACTGAGGGACGCGCAGCTCGGCGCCGCCCGTGCCGAATGGACGGAGCTGCGCCGCGCCGTCGGGGCCGCGCTGGATCGCGCGGGACGGAGGTGAACACCGCAATGGGATATAGCGCCATACCGACTGGTATCGGGCCCGAATCGACCCTCAATCGGATAAACCATGTGATTCTGCTGGATGCTGCGCGATCTCTGCTATCTCCGAGATCTCCGCTATCTCCGCATTGCGGAGGGAATGGTGCGGCGGATTGGTGTCGCGCGGTCCGGAGTGAAGTGCCCGCATATTGTGGGCCATATGTGAATCGATTCACTATACTGGAGTGGGGCTTGGATCTCTTCCATGCTCGCGCAATGAATGTCAAAGGACTTGCAAAAGCGTAGAGATGGGGGGTGTCACCATGGGCTTTTCGGGCTCTGGCGACATGGGGGACGCAGAGGGTATATCGGACGATGCGCTCGCCCTGCTTGAGTTAGTGGCCCGCTCCGCTCCGCGGATTGAATACGACCGATTCATCACGCAAGCGGAACGCGAGGGCGCGAGCGAGGCGCGGATGCGGCGGCTGGAGCGCTTCAACCGCCTCGCCCTCACCGCCCACTCGATGATCGAATACCGCCGGGACCGCGAAGCCGAACTGCTCGCGCTGGTCGACGCCGCGCTCGAATTCGGCAGTGTCCAGCACTCCAGGGATCTGCTGGAATCGGTGACCCGCAAGGCGCGGCTGCTGCTCAGGCTGGGCGTGGCCTACGTCATGGTGCACGAGGACGGCGACCCCGACGCCGTGGTGCGCAGCGCGGACGGCAACGCGACGCCCTGGTTCGTCGGATTACGGCTGCCCGCCGGGCACGGGCTGGGCAGCATGGTGCGCGCCCGCCACGCCCCCTTCTGGACCTCCGACTTCCTGGCCGACCAGAGCATCCCGCACCACGCCGCCGTTGACGACGCCATCCGGGCGGAGGGCCTGCACGCGATCCTGGGGGTGCCGATGCCCCTGGGCGACGGCCGTATGGGGGTGCTGTTCGCCGCCGACCGGCAGGTCCGGCATCTGACCCCCAACGAGGTCACCCTGCTGTGCGCCCTCGCCGATCTCGCCTCCGCCGCGATGCAGCGGATCGGCCTGGTCGAGAGGCTGCGGAACGACATCCACGCGCTCCGCGACGACGCCGCGGACGCCGGAGCCGCCCTTGAGGCCACCCGCGAGGCGGCGGATCTCCAGTCGCGCCTGATCGGTATCGTCCTCGACGGCCGCGAACTCGACGCCCTGCTGGCCGCGAGCAGCGCCACGCTGAGCGGTGGGACGCGCATCAGCGGACCGTTCGGTGAGCCGCTGGCCGCACACGGACAACTGCGCCGGATCCCGGACGCCGACCTGCGTACCGCCTGCCGCAAGGCGGCCGACTCCGGACGCCCGGTCCGTGTCGACGACGGTTTCTGGGTGGTCTCCCTGCACCCCGGTGCGCCGGACGCCGGATTCCTGACGGTGGACGCCGGGTGCGCGGCGGACCACACCGTCCTGCCGCTCCTGTGCGTCATCTCCCGTACTGTCGCGCTGCACTTGCAGATGCAGCGCGACAGCCCCGCGAAGGAGCAGGAGAGCCAGAAGTTCTTCGACGAGCTGGTCGGGGCGCGGCCCTCACCCGAACTCCTGCGGGAGCGCGCTCTGTTGTTCTCCCTCGACATCAGACGCGCGCACGTCGTGCTGGTCACCTCCGGACCCAAGCCGCTGGCCGACCGGTTCGAGGCCTGTGCCGCGGCCTACGCGCGACGGCTCGGCGGACTGTGCAGCGTCCGCGACAACTCCGTCGCCGTGCTGCTGCTGCCCGGCGAGGACCCGATGCCCGTGGCGCAGACCGCGGCGCGTGAACTCTCGGCGGAGCTGAAGAGCCCGGTCACCGTGGGCGCCGCCGGCCCCGCCTCGACCGCCGAGACGATCGGGGATGCCTACCGCGAGGCCACCCAGTGCCTGGAGACACTCCGCGCACTCGGTGGTGACGGCGGTACCGCCTGCGCGTCCGATCTGGGCTTCCTCGGCATGCTCCTGGCCGAGGACAACGACATCCCCGGTTATATCGACCAGACCATCGGGCCGCTGGTCGACTACGACACCAACCGCTTCACCGACCTGCTCCTCACCCTGAGGGTGTATCTGGAGTCCGGCCGGAGCCCCACGCGCGCCGCCGAGATCCTGCGGGTGCACCCGAACACCGTGTCCCGCCGTCTGGAGCGCATCACCCAACTGATGGGGGAGGACTGGCAGAGCCCGGAGCGGGCGCTGGACATCCAGCTGGCTCTACGGCTGTACCAGGTCCGCTCGGTGTTGTCCGCGCGGGGCGGTGCCGCCTGAGCGGTCGTCGGCGTCCGTATGTACGCCGGTGTCATGAGGCCCGTTGTGTCCGGGGAGCCGCACACCAGTCGGCTCCCTGTGACAGCCGTAGCGCGTGGGCGATCGACGCCAGCGTCACATGCCGGTGCCAGCCCTGGAACGAGCGTCCCTCGAAATCGCGGATGCCCACGCCCACACTCACCTCGGCGAAATCCGCGTCCACCCGCCCCACCAGCATGGCCAGTTGTCCCAACGCGCCGTGTTCCCCCGAGGTGAGGTCGGTCAGCCACAGGTCCGCGGGGCGCCGGCGGTTGGCTCGCCACACCCCCATCAGCATCAGGGTGCGCTGCGGGAGCAGACCGGGGAGCACCACGGCATGCCGTGCCACGAGGCTGATCGAGCCTTGCCACTGCAAGGGGCGGCCCAGCCGCTGCACCTGTTCCATGATGTGCTGGGCCGGGCGCGTGCGGGGGCGCCGGTCCGCCTGGACGCGGCCGCCGGCCGGGGCCAGTGGCAGGTCACCGGCGATCCGTAACATGAACGGAAGACCGGCCAGGGAGAGCGAGCGCACCAGCCGGGGCAGCCCGGCGATGCGCGCGTCCATCACCAGCGGACGGGCCGACGCCCTGTTCACCTGCGCGAGTTCCTTCACCAGGTACGTCAGGTCCTCCTTCTCCTCGTAGGCACTGACGTGCCGGTCCCGGTCGGGCCGGTCGGGACCGCCGCCAGGACCGCCGCCCAGCGTCAGGTGCCAGTTCACCGGCGCCGACATCGTCTCGGAGGCGAGCCAGAGCCCGTGGCTCTGCTGGCAGTTGACCACCCGGCCGAGGTCGGGGATGAAGCGCCGGTGCACACCGACCGAGCGCTCGCCCGCCTTGGAGACCACCATCGGGCGGATCACCCACGCCTTCGGGCGAAGCCCCTCGTCGACATAACGCGCCAGTGAGCTGCGTACGACGCGCCAGTCCCACGTCGACCCGGCCACGAAGTGGTGCAGGCTCTGCTCGGCGGCGCCCTCGCCCACGAAGGCGGCGAGGTTCCGTGCGGTCTTGCGCCCGCGGGCGGTGAGCAGGCCACGTATGTACTGTTCGCCCCTTCTTCGCTGGTCCGTGCGGCGGAGCGACCCGAGCAGCTCCGGGGACATCGCGGTGACGAGCGAATCCACATCGTTGTTCATGGCGGAACTCGGCAAAGAGTTCAGTGGTTTTGATCCAAACGAAGCAGCTTTCATCGCGACCCCCGCAAGATGCTCGATTTCCGGTGAGAAACGGCTGCGGACCACCCTTGCGAAACTCCCTGCGCGATCCCAGGTATGCGGGGCACACACTTTTTGATCATTCGGGGCCCATCGCGCCCTCGGGGAAGTCCGCCCGCTCCGCCCCGCGAAACACGGTGACATGAGCACCGGAAGTGACGGGCGGGTGGTGCTATGACACCCAACGGGCCGCGCCAAGAAGGAATTTCATGACGCTGTGTGACGTCGGGAGCCGTCGATCGGCATGCCGGTCGCCACTGTGTCAGATTCCCCTTGTCCGCGGTGTGGCGTGTGCCTTAGTAACCCCTTTGTCTCACTCGCCCACTGCCACGAGGTATCCCGTGTCCCTTCCGAAAACCCTTCCCGCTCTCGGCGGGATGCGTTTCGTCGCCGCCATCCTGGTGTTCACCTCCCACATAGCGTCCCAGCCTTTCTTTCGGAACACCGACATCAATTCGACCCTGCAGATGCCCATGGACCGGCTGGGGCCGCTCGCGGTCACGTTCTTCTTCATGCTCAGCGGGTTCGTGCTCACTTGGGCAGGAATTCCCGACAAGTCCAGAACCACCTTCTGGCGGCGCCGGGCGGTCCGTGTCTACTCGCTGCACCTGCCGGTGTTCCTGCTGGCGCTCGTGCTGGTGGTGTGGCTCCAGGAGCCGACCATGGGCCGGTCGGTGTGGGACGGCGCGCTCAGCAATCTCTTCCTGGTGCAGTCGTGGATCCCCGATTACCACGAGTACGGGAGCATCAACCCGGTGGCGTGGTCACTGTCCTGCGAGATGCTGTTCTACGCCACGTTCCCGTTCCTGTTCGCCTTCTTCTCCCGCGTCAGGGAGGACCTGCTGTGGAGATGGGTCATCGGCGTGTCCGTCGCCGCCATGGCCATTCCCTCGATCGGGCTCCTGCTGCCCGCCCATTCCCCGCTGCCCTGGGATCCGGAGATGCCGGAGCTGCGGTACTGGTTCATCTCCATGTTCCCGCCGGTACGGCTTCTGGAGTTCGTACTCGGCATCCTCATGGCGCAGATCGTGATGCGCGGGCGCTGGGCGGGGCCGAAGCCCCTCGTGTGCGTCGCGCTGTTCGCCGGGACGTTCGCGGTGTCCTTCCTGCTGCCCGCCCGGCTGTGGCCGGGAGTGCTGACCATCCCGCTGATCGCGCTGCTGCTCGGCTCGGTGGCGGCCCGCGATGTCCGGGGCACCGGCTCATGGCTGGGTACGCGGGCGATGGTGCGGCTCGGCGAACTCACCTTCGCCTTCTACGTCATCCACTACCTGGTCATCCAGTACGGCCACCGCTTCCTCGGCGGCGACCAGGGCTACTACCGGCAGTGGGACACCCCGGCCGCCGTCGGCCTCACCGTGCTCGCCTTCGCGGTGGGGCTGGGGCTCGCGGCTCTGCTCCACTTCTACGTGGAGAAGCCCGTCATGCGGACGTTCGGCCGGCCGCGCCGGGCGCCCGTGACCGATCCGGCGACACAGGCCGATCCCGTCGGGCCCGCCAAGTCCTAGAAGCGGTGGGGGTGTTCGGGCCGGCATGGCCGCATGCCTGCGGGGGCGCGCTACCGGCGCGCCCCCGCAGGCATGCGGCTCAGCGGCCGAGGAGTTCGTCGTAGAGGGTGATCCACTGGTCCGGCGAGACGAAGGCGACGACCACTCCCCGGTCCAGACGGGCCGTCCGGAACGCGGCGTTCACCTGCCTGACCGGGAAGTGCCGGCGCAACGAGGCGTCGAGGGAGCCCCCTTTACCGGTGAATCCGATGTCCACGATGTCCCGGAACTCGCGCATCCGGTCACGGGAGAGCAGCGGTACGGGGCGTCGCTCCAGGCGCAGCATCGCGGAGTCGACGGCGGGCACCGGGCGGAACTTGTGCCGGCTGATCCGCTCGCCCATCCGCCAGGTCACCTCGGGCCAGCTGGCGACGGTCAGCTTGGACCAGCGTCCGTATCCCCCCGTGCGCTTGCGCGCGTATTCGAGCTGGGTGATCAGGGTGGCGGTGCGCGGCTGCCGGGTGTCCAGATACCAGTCGATGATTTCCGACGTGTTCCCGAACGGAATGTTGCCGACCACGGAGAAATCCTCATCGGGTTTCCGGGCCTTGAGGAAATCACCGGTGACGACGGTGATCTTCGGATCCTGTGCGGTGGCCGTCTTTAACTCTCCGGCGATCCGCTGATCAATCTCATAGGCGACCACCCGCTTACATAAGCGCGCCACCTCCCGGGTGATACCACCCCGTCCGGCGCCGACCTCCAGAAGGGTCTCGTCCGGGTGCGGATCCGCGAAACGCGCGAAGCACCGTACGGTTTCGTGGTCGACCAGGAAATTCTGTCCGTAGATTCTTCTCCTGACGTCCGCTCCGCTCTGCGGTCCGCGCTGTGCCGGGGGGCGCCGCCCTGTCCCGGGCGGATGTGTTTCTCCCGGGCGCCCGCTGTATCGTCCCTTATTAGCCATGCATTTCCCCAGTGCTCCCGGCTCGACAGGTCATTCGAGGCCGAAAGGGATCGCGGAAACATGGGCGCCCCCTTGCGGCCCTTGTTGCGGAAATCAACAACGCGCCGGAGCTTACCCTTCCTTTACTTTCGGTGTCTCCTTTTTGTTCTTCTTGGCTAGTACGGACCGATGAAGTCGGACATGACACCGCGCATCCTGGGTGCCGAGTTCCGGTCGGCGCCCAGAACTTCCACACAGGCTCGCGCCACGGTCTCCGCATTCGGATGGAACGCTTCCTCCAGCGGCCATGAAACGGGGGCCGGGCAGTCGGGCGGGGTCACCCGGCGGACCGGGGCGCGCAGACAGTCGTGCACGTTCTCCGCGACGACCGCGGCGACCTCGGAGGAGAAGCCGTAGCGGGCCCAGCTGGTGTCGGCCACGACCAGGCGTCCTGTCTTGGCCACCGATTCGCAGATGAGCCGCTCGTCCAGGGGCCGAATGCTGCGTACATCGATCACCTCGACTCCGATTCCCCGGCTCCTGAGCGCGTCGGACGCCCGCTCGGCCTCATGGACCATCAGGGAAGCGGCGACCACGGTGACGTCGTCCCCGGAGCGGGCGACCCGTCCCCGGCCGAAGGGGATGGCCACGGCTTCCTCGTCGGCCTCGCCCTCGATCCCGTACAGACCGCGGTTCTCCAGGAGGACGACCGGGGTGTCCGCCCGCAGCGCGCCGACCAGCAGTCCCTTCGCGTCGGACGGTGACGCGGGAGTGGCGACGTACAGTCCTGGAAAGTGGCCGAAAAGTGACTGAAGGCTCTGTGAGTGGGTGGCGCCCTGCCCCCAGCCACGGCCGACGATCCCCCGCATGACGACGGGCGCGCTCCCCTTGTTTCCGTACATGTAGCGCCATTTGGCGGCCAGGTTGAAGATGCCGTCCATTGCCAGGAACATAAAGTCGTCACGGGTGTGGACGACGAGGGGCCGCAGTCCCATCGAGGCGGCCCCGACGGCTATGCCCGCGAACGCGTTCTCGCCATTCGGTATGTCCACAACCCGGTCGGATCCGAACTTCGCGAACGCTTCACCGGTGGTTCCGTAGACCCCTTTGTAGTCGTCGACACCCTGTCCCGCGAGAATGATCCCGGAGTCGGCTTCCATACACTGGACGGTGGCTTCGCTGATCGCCTGACAGTATGTGATCCGTCGCATGCCGCTGTTTTCTCCCGTCAGCTCTCGTAGGTTCCGGCCAGCAGGTGCTCGACCGCCGGGAACGGACTGGCCCTGGCTTCCGCTACGGCTTCATGGACCTCGGCGCGGAACGTACGCTCCCAGTCGGACACATCCGCCTCGATATCCGAATCCGATGTGCTGAGGAAATCCACGGCACGGCGGATCGGGCAGCGCGCGATCCAGGAGTCGATCTCGTTCTTCGAGCGCGGACTCACGTCGTAGTCCCAGTCGGGGCCGACGTGTTCGCGCCACCGGTAGGTGTCGAATTCCAGAAACCATGGCCCCTTTCCGTCCCGGCAATCCGCCACCGCTTCGCGCGCGGCCTCGAAGACGGCACCGACATCGTTTCCGTCGAGGCGCCGGGCGGGTATTCCATAGCCCCGGGCGCGCCCGCTGATGCTGCCGGCGGAGGGCTGGCGGGCGGTCAGCGGGGAGGAAAGGGAATACTGATTGTTCTCGCAGACGAAGACGACGGGGAGGCGGTGGACGGCGGCGAAGTTCAGGGATTCGTGAAATACGCCTTCTTCCGAGGCGCCGTCCCCGAAGAAGGTGACGGCGACACGGGACTCGCCGCGCCGCGCGAAGGCCCAGGCGGCGCCCGTGGCCACCGAGATCATCTCGCCGAGAATCGCCGAGGAGGCGCCGAACCCGGCCGCCTGGTCGGCGAGGTGGACGGACCCGCCGCGGCCCGCGGAGCAGCCGTTCTCCCTGCCGTGCAGTTCGGCGACCATCCCCAGCAGGTCACCGCCCTTCGCGAGGAACTGGGCGTGACACCGGTGGCCGCTGTAGATCACGTCCGTACGACGCAGGGCGGCGCACACGCCGACCGCCGTCGCCTCCTGGCCGATGGAGAAGTGGACGGGGGTCCGCATCTCCTGCTCTTCGCGGTAGACGGTGGCGAGTTCCTCCTCCACGCACCGGATACGCACCATGTCGCGGACCATGTCGCGGATGAGGGGAAGGGGCGAATGCCGTTGTTTCATCTCTCCTCCGAGTGGGCTGTCAGGGCTCGACCGAAGAACGAGGAAAAAGGACGAGAAAAGGAGAACGGGAACCGGCCCGATACGCTACGGGCCGGTAATTGCCCTTCGCAAGACCAGAGTTGACACAGTGTCAGCTCAATGGATCTCCCTCCGGAATCTGAGACGGTCTCGCGGACGCCGGGTCAATCCACTCCGCCCGGTGCCCGACCGGAATCCGGAGGGCGGCGGAGCGAAAAGCCGGACGCGGAACGCGGCCCGGGAATTGAGGGCGATCCGGGCCGGTCCCGCACTGCCCGGAGGGCGGACCGGCCCGCCCCGGGAGCCGGCCGAGCCCGCCGCCGGACGCGGCCCGCGCCCGGCACGAGGTGGAACTCCCGTACACCGGGCGGCTCTCGGACCGGAGCAGCACACTGCCGACCGGTGGTCCCGTCACCCGGCGCGAACCGGCCTCGACATGGCCGGTTCGCGTAACTCCCATGCGTCCGGCGGGAGAATCGACTACGGTTGTCGACGTGTGAAATACGGCATAGGCCTTCTGTGATGCGGCGCCGGGCGCAACGCCCGTAGCGCCTGCTTATCGAGCCCGGGTTGCCCTCCCTTCAGTGGGTTGGCAAGGCGACCCGCCCCCTCGTCACGCCTGTACGCCTTGGTTCCCCCCTCTTTCACCTTCTTCGCCGTGCACCGACCCGGTCGCTCCCGCCCCGCGCGGAGCGGACCGCTGTTCGGGGGCTTCGGTTTTCCTTGAGAAAGGACCTAGATGACCCATCCCCACAGTTCCTCAACCCCCCAGCGGCGTGCGGATTCCTTGATGGAGGATCACCTCGCGTCGGCCAGTGAGTTCGACGGCGAGCAGTACGAGCGTGAGGAACGCGCGTCACTGCGCCGCGTCGCCGGTCTCTCCACCGAGCTGGCCGATGTCGGCGAGGTCGAGTACCGCCAACTGCGCCTGGAGCGCGTCATTCTCGTCGGGGTATGGACGTCGGGGACGGCCGCCGAGGCGGACAGCTCCCTCGCCGAACTGGCCGCGCTGGCCGAGACGGCCGGTGCCCTGGTGCTCGACGGGGTCGTCCAGCGCAGGCAGAAGCCGGATCCGGCGACGTACATCGGATCGGGCAAGGCCTCGGAGCTGCGCGAGATCGTCGAGGAGACGGGCGCCGACACGGTGGTCTGCGACGGGGAGCTCAGCCCCGGACAGCTGGTCCACCTCGAACAGGTCGTGGGCGTCAAGGTCGTCGACCGTACGGCCCTGATCCTGGACATCTTCGCGCAGCACGCCAAGTCCCGTGAGGGCAAGGCCCAGGTGGCGCTGGCCCAGATGCAGTACATGCTGCCGAGGCTGCGTGGCTGGGGCCAGTCGATGTCCCGGCAGATGGGCGGCGGCGGTGGCGGTGGGATGGCCACCCGCGGCCCCGGCGAGACGAAGATCGAGACCGACCGGCGGCAGATCCACGAGAGGATGGCCAAACTCCGGCGTCAGATCGACCAGTTGACGACGGGACGGGAGGCCAAGCGGGAGGGACGACGGCGCAACAGTGTGCTGTCGGTCGCTCTCGCGGGCTACACCAACGCCGGGAAGTCCTCGCTGCTGAACCGGCTCACGGGGGCCGGAGTCCTGGTGGAGAACGCCCTGTTCGCCACCTTGGACACCACCGTGCGCCGGGCCACCACCCCGAGCGGCCGGAACTACACGATCGCCGACACCGTCGGCTTCGTACGGCACCTGCCGCACCAGCTCGTGGAGGCGTTCCGCTCCACGATCGACGAGGTCGCCGACGCGCATCTGGTCCTGCACGTGGTGGACGGATCCCACCCGGATCCGGAGGCGCAGCTCGCCTCCGTGCGTGAGGTGCTCCGTGAGGTCGGCGCCGCCGGCAGCACGGAGGTCGTGGTGATCAACAAGGCCGATGCCGCCGATCCCGAGGTGCTCTCCCGGCTCCTGGAAGAGGAGCCGGAGGCGATCGTCGTCTCCGCGCGCACCGGGCAGGGCATCGAGGAGTTGCGGGCCCTGGTCGACGACCGGCTGCCGCACCCCGCCGTGGAGGTCGAGGCCATGGTTCCGTACAGCCAGGGAGGTCTCCTCTCGCGGGCACACAGCGAGGGTGAGGTGCTGTCCGTGGAGCACACACCGCAGGGCACCGTGCTCAAGGCACGGGTGAACCCCGAACTCGCGTCCGCGCTGAAGGAACATCTGCGGCCGTGAACCGGGCGGGAGAGCCGGCCGGTGGACCGGCTCTCCCGCCTCCGCCCCGCCCCGTGCCGCTCAGGCCGGGTCCGAATCACACTTGCCGGGTTGCTCGTTGAGCACTTATGATGGGCGTCATGGGTTCCCTGTGATTAATGAGGATGCGGGGCGTTGAGTTCGACTCCGCCGCCGCTTCCGACCGCGCACTCCTGAAGCACTGCCACACCGGTGTCATCCGCTGTGTTGGTGTGTTCGCCGGATACCCCCATGTCCTTACGGTCCTGTGGCCTGTCCCGGTGGTCTGCTGTGTGCGCGGTGCCATCTCTCATCCTCAGTGGCGAACCAGGAGGGCCCCTGCGTGCACACATCGCAACTCGCACTGCATGACATCACCAAGCGCTATGGCGACCAAGTCGTTCTCGACCGGGTCGGTTTCAACGTCAGGCCGGGCGAGAAGGTCGGCGTCATCGGAGACAACGGATCCGGCAAGTCCACACTGCTCAAGCTCATCGCGGGACGCGAGCAGGCCGACAACGGGGCATTGACGGTGGTGGCGCCCGGAGGCGTCGGATATCTGCCGCAGACGCTGGCACTCCCGCCCGAGGCGACCGTTCAGGACGCGGTCGATCTCGCCCTGGCCGACCTGCGTGAGCTGGAGGCGGGGATGCGCGAGGCCGAGGCCGAACTGGCCGAGCGGCCCTACCAGGCGGGGCAGGATCCCGGGCTCGACGCCATCCTCAAGCGTTACGCCGCTCTGGTCGAGCGGTACCAGGCCCGTGACGGCTACGAGGCCGACGCCCGGGTGGAGATCGCGCTGCACGGGCTGGGGCTGCCGAAGCTGAGCCGGGACCGGTCACTGGGCACCCTGTCCGGCGGCGAGCGGTCCCGGCTGGCCCTGGCGGCGACGCTGGCCTCGGCGCCCGAACTGCTGCTGCTGGACGAGCCGACCAACGACCTCGACGACCGGGCGGTCGGCTGGCTGGAGGAGCACTTGCGCAAACACCACGGCACGGTGCTCGCGGTCACCCACGACCGGTTGTTCCTCGAACGGCTCACCAGCACGATCCTGGAGGTGGACGCGGGGCAGGTGTCCCGCTACGGGAACGGCTACGAGGGCTACCTCGCCGCCAAGGCCGCGGAGCGGCAGCGGCGGCTGCGGGAGTACGAGGAGTGGCGGGCCGAGATGGACCGGAGCCGGGACCTGATCGCCTCCAACGTGGCGCGGCTGGACAACATCCCGCGCAAGCTGCCGTTCGCCGTCTTCGGGGCCGGTCAGTTCCGCTCGCGCGGACGAGGGCACGGCGCCATGGTGCGTATCCGCAACGCCAAGGAGCGGGTCGCGCGGCTGAACGAGAACCCGGTCGCCGCGCCGGCCGACCCGCTCTCCTTCACCGCGCGGATCAGCACCGCGGACGCGGAGACGCCGGAGGCGGTGGCCGAGATCACCGACGCCCGCGTCGGGGACCGGCTCGGCATCGCGTCCCTGTGCCTGAAGCGCGGTGAGCGGCTGCTGGTCACCGGTCCCAACGGGGCGGGCAAGACCACGCTCCTGCGGCTGCTCTCCGGAGAGCTGTCACCGGACGAGGGATCGGTGCGGGTGTCGGGCCGGGTGGGACACCTGCGGCAGGAGGAGACACCGTGGCCGCGCGGGCTGACCGTACCGCAGGCGTTCGCCCATGGACGGCCGGGCGATCTGGACGAGCAGACCGAAGAACTGCTCTCGCTCGGCCTGTTCACCCCCGACGACCTCCGGCAGCGGGTGGAGGAACTGTCGTACGGACAGCGCCGGCGGATCGAACTCGCCCGGCTGGTGAGCGATCCGGTGGATCTGCTGTTGCTGGACGAGCCCACCAACCACCTCTCGCCGGTGCTCGTCGAGGAACTGGAGCAGGCACTGACGGGCTATCAGGGCACGGTGGTCGTCGTCACGCACGACCGTCGGATGCGGTCCCGGTTCACCGGTTCCCATCTGACGCTGCGCGACGGCCGTATCGCCGAATTCAGTGAGGCCTGACCGGCCCCCGGGCGCGCGCGTCCGGGGCCACCACCGGAGGGACGGCACTGGAGGGAGGGATCAGCTCCGCCCCGTCCCTCCGGTGCCGCGCCGGTAATTCGGACTGGTGCCGCGCTGGAAATTGGGACTGTGTCATCTCTCCGTTGCCGCATGAATTCTTCCTGATCCAGGATGAGGCCGCCATCTCTAGGAAATTCAGGCCGTCCTGGCCCATCAGGAAGGAGCGGGAGGCCGATGCTCCAGAGTTATGACCGGCTGCCGTCACTGACCGGACTGCGCTGGTTCGCAGCGTTCGCCGTGTTCGTCTGCCACATCGTCCAGCGGGGTCTCTTCGCCGACCAGGGCGTGGCATCCGCGCTGGCCAGGCTCACCCCGATGGGCTCGATCGCGGTCTCGCTCTTCTTCACGCTCAGCGGGTTCGTACTGACCTGGTCGGTGCGGGAAGGCGGCTCCACGCGGAATTTCTGGCGGCGCAGGTTCGCCAAGATCTATCCGTTGCACTTTGTCACCTTCCTCATCGCGGCGGTGATCATCCTGTCGCTCGCGGAGCCGGTTCTGCCGGGCGGTTCCGTCTGGGACGGCCTGGTGCCCAACCTGCTGTTGGTGCATTCCTGGCTGCCCGACGCGTATATCGTTTCCGGATTCAATACGCCGAGCTGGTCGCTCTCCTGCGAATTCGCCTTCTACCTCTCGTTTCCGCTCTGGTACCGGCTGCTGCGGCGCGTTCCGGCGCACCGGCTGTGGTGGTGCGCCGCCGGGCTGGCCACGGCGGTGATCTGTGTGCCGTTCGTGGCGCGGCTGTTCCCGGCCGGCGCCGAGGCCGCCCCCGGGATGCCGCTGACGGAGATGTGGTTCACGTACTGGTTCCCGCCGGTGCGGGTGCTGGAGTTCGCACTCGGCATCGTGATGGCGCTGATCCTGCGTGCGGGCGTGTGGCGGGGCCCCGGTGTGGGAAGCGCCGCTCTGCTGCTCGGCGCCGGGTTCGGTCTCAGTCTCGTGGTGCCGCCGATGTTCACCCTCGCCGCCACCACCGTCGTACCGGTCGCGCTGCTGATCACCGCCGCGGCGGACGCCGATCTGCGGGGCCGCCGCACGGGACTGCGCTCGGCGGTGCTGGTCCGCCTCGGCGAGTGGTCCTTCGCCTTCTACCTGCTCCACTTCCTCGTCATCCGCTACGGGCAGCGGCTGCTGGGCGGCGAGCAGGGATACGCCCGGCAGTGGGACACCCCCGCGGTGTTCGGCCTCGCGCTGCTGGCGCTGGTGGTCACGCTCGGTGCGAGCGCGCTGCTGCACATCTTCGTGGAACGGCCCTGCATGAGACTGCTGGGCGGCCGCCGACCCGAGGCGCGCGAGCCCGCTCCCGCGCCGAGCGCCCTGTCCGCCTGACCCGACCTCGCGACCCGGCTTCCCGGAAAGGACCCGAGCGTGGCAGACCAGACCGCTCTCAGCCCCGTACTGCTCGACTACGCCCGCGAGGTTTCCCTGCGGGACGACGACCTGCTGCGTGAACTGCACGAACTGACCGCGCGCCTGCCGGCGGGAAGCGCCATGCAGATCATGCCCGAGGAGGCGCAGTTCCTCGCCCTGCTCGTCCGGCTCATCGGCGCCGGACAGGTGCTGGAGATCGGGACGTTCACCGGATACAGCACGCTGTGCATGGCCCGCGCGCTGCCGTCCGGCGGCCGGATCGTCACCTGCGACATCAACGACCGATGGCCCGGCGTCGGAGCCCCGTTCTGGCGGCGGGCCGGGGTGGAGGACCGTATCGACCTGCGCGTCGGTGACGCCGGCAAGACCCTGGCCGAACTCCGCGAACACGAGGGCGAAGGGGTGTTCGACCTGGTGTTCATCGACGCCGACAAGGCCGGGTACCCGCACTACTACGAGGAGGCGCTGGCGCTGGTCCGGCCGGGCGGACTCGTGGCGATCGACAACACACTGTTCTTCGGTCGGGTGGCCGACCCGGAGTGCGACGACCCCGACACCGTGGCGGTGCGCCGGCTCAACGAGCGGCTGCGCGACGACGAGCGGGTGGACATCTCCCTGCTGACGGTGGCGGACGGGGTCACCCTGGCGCGCAAGCGGGGCTGACCGGACGGCAGTTGGGGCCCACCGCCTTCGAGGAGGCGGTGGGCCCCAACTGCCGTCCGGCCTGTCAGTGTGTTGTGTCCCGGTCGGCGCCACCGTCGGTACGGAACCGGTTGATCGCGGGCAGATGGCGCTCGCGGAACTCGTCGTCGCGCACCCCGAGCCCCTCCTCCGGCGCCAGGCAGAGCACCCCGACCTTGCCCTGGTGGACGTTGTCGTGCACGTCCTTGACCGCGAACGCGGTCTCGGCCAAGGGATAGGTACGGGACAGCGTCGGATGGATCCGGCCCTTGGAGATCAGCCGGTTCGCCTCCCACGCCTCGCGGTAGTTCGCGAAGTGCGTGCCGATGATCCGCTTGAGGTTCATCCACAGATAGCGGTTGTCGAACTCGTGCTTGAAACCGGAGGTCGACGCGCAGGTGACGACGGTGCCGCCGCGCCTCGCGACGTACACCGAGGCGCCGAAGGTCTCACGGCCCGGGTGTTCGAAGACGATGTCGGGATCCTCACCGCCGGTCAGCTCCCTGATACGGGCGCCGAACCGCTTCCACTCCCGCGGATCCTGGGTGTGCTCGTCGGACCAGAAACGGTAGCCCTCGGCGGAGCGGTCGATGATGGCCTCCGCGCCCATCGCACGGCAGACCCCGGCCTTGCGCGCACTGGAGACCACACAGATGGGGTTGGCCCCGCCGGCGAGGGCCAGTTGGGTGGCGTACGACCCCAACCCCCCACTGGCGCCCCAGATCAGGACGTTGTCGCCCTGCTTCATCCCCGCTCCGTTGCGGGACACGAGCTGCCGGTACGCGGTGGAGTTGACCAGGCCGGGCGCGGCGGACTCCTCCCACGTGAGGTGATCCGGTTTCGGCATCAGCTGGTTCGACTTGACCAGGGCGATCTCGGCCAGCCCGCCGAAGTTCGTCTCGAACCCCCAGATGCGCTGCGCCGGGTCGAGCATGGTGTCGTCGTGCCCGTCGGCGCTCTCCAGCTCGACGGAGAGACAGTGGGCGACGACCTCGTCGCCGGGCTTCCAGAGGTTCACCCCCTGGCCGGTGCGGAGCACCACACCGGCCAGGTCGGAGCCCAGCACGTGGTAGGGCAGGTCGTGACGGGCGGCCAGGGGCGAGGTGCGGCCGTAACGCTCCAGGAAACCGAACGTGGGCAGCGGTTCGAAGATCGACGACCAGACGGTGTTGTAGTTGATCGAACTGGCCATCACCGCGACCAGCGCCTCCCCGGGCCCCGGCTCGGGGAGCGGCACCTCCTCGACGCGCAGCGACTTGCGTGGATCCTTGTCCGCGCTGCTCATACCGGAGAACATGCCGATGTCCTCCTTGCGGACGGTCACGGCCCGGCAGAACTCGGGCAACGGCAGTGCCGCGATGTCCTCGACGGTCCGGTCGGGCGCGGTGATCGCGGCGAGCAGCTCGGTCATGTCATGACTGACGGGCATGGGCGATGGACTCCGTTCGATCGGTTCAGGGCGGTGAGGCGTTCCAGGGCCGGGACGATCCCGGCGGGCGTGGGCTCGGCGAGCATCTCCTCGCGCAGCCGCCGCGCACCCGCCCGGATGGCGGGGTCCTCCACGGTCGCGCGTACCGCCTCGGTCAGGCTCCGCGCCGTGAGGTCAGCGGGCGGCAGATGGAACCCGGCGGACAGACGGTGCAACTGCTGCGCCTTGAGCGGCGCGTCCCACAGCGACGGCACCATGATCTGCGGGACCCCGTGCAGCATGGCGGTGGAACAGGTGCCGGCCCCGCCGTGATGGATGATCCCGGCGCAGCTCGGCAGCAGCGCGTCCAGCGGGACGAAATCCACCGGCACGACGTTGTCGGGGATGCTGTCGAGCCGTTCCCGCTGGGAGGAGTCGAGCGTGGCCACCACCTCGATGTCGAGCCGGCCGAGCGCCTCCAGCAGCACCGGGTAGGAGACCGCGTCGGGGCCGTAGGTCTCGCGGGCGGAGATGCCGAGGGTGAGACAGATCCGCGGGCGGTCGGGTTCCCGGGAGAGCCAGGGCTCGATCACCGAGCGCCCGTTGTACGGGACGTAGCGCATGGGCACCGTGGTCTGCCCCAGGTCCAGCCGGGTGCTGCGCGGGCCGGGGTCGATCACCCAGTGGCCGAGCACATCACGCTCCTCGAACGCGCACCCGTACCGCTGAAGTGTCCAGCCGAGCCATTCGGCGACGGGGTCCTCGCGCAGTTCCTCCGGCACCCGGCGCAGCGCTTCGAGGAACCGCTGCCGCGAACGCCCGATGACATCGGGTCCCCAGAGGATGCGCGCGTGCGCGGCGCCGCAGGCGCGCGCCGCGACCGGCCCGGCGTAGGTCCAGGGCTCCCAGATGACCAGGTCGGGGCGCCAGTCGCGGGCGAAGTCGACGATGGCGTCCATGGTCGCCGCGCCGTTGAACGGGGCGAAGCACAGGGCGGCCATCAGCGTCTGCCGGCCGAGCAGATACTCCCAGTCGCTCTCCTGCGCGGACTCGTCCTCGGCGAACTCCAGCCCCCTCTGGTACGGAACGAGGTCGCTGCCCATCTCGGCCAGCAGCTCCATGGCGGCCTGGTCGTCGCCGACCGGGACCGCGGTCAGCCCGGTGGAGGTGATGACGTCGGTGAGCGACGGCGGACTGGCGATACGGACCTCGTGCCCGGCCGCGCGCAGCGCCCAGGCCAGCGGCACGAGGCTGTAGAAGTGGGTGTTGTGGGCGAGGGAGGTCATCAGGACGCGCACGGCGACTCCGGTCTCTGCGGTCTCTGTGGTGTCGGGGGTCTCTGTGGTCTCTGTGGTCGCTGTGGTCGCTGTGGTTTTGGGGGTCTGTGTGTTCGCGGTGAAATGCGCACGGTGACTCCGGCTCGCTGCGCGTCTGGACGCGTCATGCCTGGATCGGTCATGCCTGGACCGGTCACGCCTCGACCGGTCATGCCTGGACCGGTCATGCCTGGATCGGTCACGCCTCGACCGGTCATGCCTGGACCGGGAAGCGGGCGTAGGCGCGTACCACCGGGGAACGCGGTCGCATCAGCACCTCTCCGGCTGTCCGCAGGCCGGGCAGGGCTTCTGCCATGGCCTGTACGGCGGTCGTGGCGGCCAGTCGGACGAGCGGCAGGGCGAGAGCGAAGTGCGGTCCGTCCGGGCCACCCAGAGGTCCCGTACCAGGGGCGTCCCGCCCGGCGGTGGCCAGCACCACGACGTGATCGTCGGCGGAAAGGTGATGGCCGCCGAGGTCGGCATCCTCGTGCGCGACTCTGCTCTCCAGCCGGGCCGGGGGCAGATCGCGCAGCGTCCGGTCGACGGCCGCCGCCGCGGCCGGGTGTCGGCGGACGGCCGCCCACTGCCCCGGCCGCTCCAGCAGTCGGCGCACCGTGTTCGCGATGACGGTCGTGGCGGGCTCGGGCGTGCCGATGGCGAGGACGAGCGCGATGCGTTCGACGTCCCCGGGGGCGACGCCGTGGTTCAGCAGGAGCCCCGGGACGTCGTCCGGCCGGGGCCCGGAACGCCGTGCCGTCCGTGCCGCGGCGGCGACCCGTTCGCGGACGAGGCCGGCCACGGTGTGGACGGCGGCGGCGGAATCCTGGGCGACGGTGAGCGTCTGCGGGGTGAACCTGCTGTCGAGCTGCGGCGCGCACCTGCCGAGTGTCCGGGCCGCCTCCTCCCGGTCGCGGTCCGGGACGCCGAGCAGGCGCGCGACGAGCGCGCCGACGTACGGCCGGGCGGCATCGGCGACCAGGTCGAATCCGGCGGCGCCGGCCGGGACCGTAAAGGGGTGTACGGGGTCGGCGGGTTGGGCGTCGGCGAGTACCGGATCGGCCAGTCCCGGATCTGCCAGCACTGGATCTGCCAGCACTGGATCCGCCGACGCGCGCAGCCGGGCGAGTTCGGCCCGCTCGTACTCGGGGAAGGCGTCGCAGACGGGCAGCAGTTCGGCCCCCGGGCGGCGGCCCGCGCGGTCGAGAGCGCCGAAGCGCGGATCGGCCAGCACCGCTTCCGCGATCCTGGGGTCCGCGGTGACCCAGGTGTCGAGCAGGTCGCTGCGGAACCACGGGCCGTGCCCCCGGATCCGTTCCTCGTACGGAGCCGGGTGGTCGTCCGCGGAGCGCAGGATCAGCGCGTAGGGGTCGCCCTGATTTCCGGCGAACCAGATCCCGGCGCGGGTCAGTTGCAGCCGACGGCCGAGTTCGCGGGTGCCGTCGTCCGGGGGAGCGGGCGCCGTCGCTGTGGTGGTGGGCATGGCTTCCTCTCGTCGTCAGGCAGGGCGGGCTTGGCGGTACGTACCGATGAACAGCCCACGGCCCGAGCGGCCGCCCTCCTGGTAGCGCACCTCGCAGCCGGCGGTCTTGAAGGCACGTTCGTAGTCGGCCTGGGGGAACAGGGTGATCCGGTGACTTTCGGCGAGGTCGCGAATGCCCTCCCCGGGCCGGGCGATCAGGTAGCGCACCTCGATCCGGGTCGCGTCGCCCTCCAGGACCGAGTGCGACATCCGGCAGATGGTGCGGTCACCGGCCTCGGTGATGCTCGCGCCGACGTAGCCGGGGGTGAAGGACTCCGGGAACCACCAGGGCTCGACGATGATCACGCCGCCGGGGGTGAGGTGCTGGGCGAAACAACCTAGTGTGGCGTCGAGTTCGGCGGTGTCGCGAACGTGGCCGATGGAACTGAACATGCAGATCACGGCGTCGAACCGGCGGCCGAGGTCGAACACGCGCATGTCGCCTTCGTACAATGCGAGGTTCGGGTTGCGGCGCGCCGCGATGTCGAGCATGTCGTGGGAGAGTTCGAGGCCCTCGGCGCGCTCGAAGAGGTCGCCGAGGTGCCGCAGGTGCTGCCCGGTCCCGCAGGCGACATCGAGCAGCGACGTGGCGTCCGGACGGTGCGTGCGCACCAGCGCGGCGATTTCCTCGGCCTCGGCGCGGTAATCCTTGCCCTTCCCCTCGTGAACCAGGTCGTAGACGGCCGCTATCTCGTCGGCGTACATCAGCGTTCTCCTCCGGCGGACTTGGTGGACTTGGTGAACTCGGTGAACTCGGTGGTCTGGCTGGGCTGGTTGGGCTGGGTGAGTTCGACGGGCTCGGTGGGCTGGCTGGGCCGGCTGGACTGGGTGAGTTCGGCGGGCTCGGTGGGATCGGCGGGCTCGGCGCGGCTGATGGTGCTCAGCCAGTCGTGCACCACCGAGGCGGTGTGTTCCGCGTGTTCGGTGAGCATGGTGAAGTGGTTTCCCGGCACATCGGCGACGGTCCGGGCGAACGGGACGGCGGACCTCCAGTCGCCCCGGTCCCCGCCCTCGGGCCACTCGCGCAGCGGTTCGCCGGCACGGACCAGCAGTACGGGAGCGCGCAGCGCGGTGAGCCGATTGCCGAGCAGCAGCCGGTGGTAGCCGGCCATGGCGGTGAGCCGGTGGTCCTCCAGCGGTACGGGGCTCCGCTCCAGCGACCAGCGGAGCAGATCGTCACGCCACACGCCCATGGCGCCCGGATCGTCCGGCGGGTAGACGTCCATCAGCACGACCGCCGCCGGGCCGGCGCCGCGCGCCTCCAGGTGCGCGGCGAGGGCATGGGCGATGTTCGCACCGGCCGAGTGGCCGGCGAGCGCGAACGGTTCGCCCGCGCAGTCCTCCAGCAGCGCGTCGGCCTGGGCCGCGAGCAGGTTGGGGAGCGAAGCGGGCAGCGGCTGCGCCGGGCTGTCGAACCCGGGCAGCGGCAGAACCGTCAGCCCACGGCCGCCGCGCAGCCCGGCCGCGAAGCGCGCGTACTCCAGCGGACTCGACGTGGGCGCGGTGCCGGCGCAGCAGTACAGCCTCGGGCGGGCCGGGCCGCTGGCAAGGTTCACCGGTGCCGGGAGCCCGGTGCCGCCTTCGGCACCGGTGAACACGGGGCGGAACCCGGCCAGCGACGCCAGCAGTTCCATCGCCTCGGCGGACCTTTCCTGGGCCACGGCGGTACGGAAGGTGGCGAGCAGCGTGCCCTCCGCCTGTGGGGCGCGACCGACGTGACCGGCGGCCTTGTCCTGGACCAGCCCGGCCAGGTGATCCGCCAGCTCGGCCGGGTCGGTGTGGTCGAAGACGAGGGTGGTGGGCAGCTCCAGCCCGGTGGTCTCGGCCAGCCGGCCGCGCAGCCGCACGGCGGCGAGCGAGTCGAAGCCGAGCTCCCGGAACGGGGTGTGCGGGTCGATCCGCGCGGCGCTCGGGTGGCCGAGCACCTCGGCGATGTGCTCGCGCACCAACTCCAGGGCATGTGCGGGACGGTCCTCGGGCCGCCCCTGTACGAGGTCGGATCCGGCTTGACCTGCCGGTACATAACCTCCCGTGGCATTGGTGCGGGTGGCGGCGATCGCGGCGGCGGCCTGAGGGATGTTGGAGATCAGCGGGCTGGGCCGGGACGCGGTGAACGTCGGCACGAACCGCTCCCAGTCGAGATCGGCGACCGTCAGGTTGACCTCGGAGTCGTCCAGGGCCTGCTGGAGCGCCGCGAGCGCTGTCTCCGGCCGTAGCGGGTTCAGCCCGCGCTGCTCCAGGTAGCCCTCCGGGGCGAGTTCGACCATGCCCGTTCCGCCCCAGACACCCCAGGCGATGGAGGTGGCGGGTTGGTGGTGGGTGTGGCGTTGTTGGGCGAGTGCGTCGAGGTGGGCGTTGGCGGCGGCGTAGAGGGATTGTCCGCCGCTTCCCCAGGTGGCGGCGCCGCTGGAGAAGAGGATGAAGGTGTCGAGGGGGGTGTGTTGGGTGAGTTGGTGGAGGAGGTCGGCGCCGGTTGTTTTGGCGTGGAGGATGTGGGTGGCTTGGGTGGGTGTGAGGTGGGTGAGTGGGGTGGTTTGTGGTGTTCCGGCGGTGTGGATGATGTTGCGGAGTGGGGGGTGGTGGGTGGTGATGTGGTTGATGAGGTTGGTGGTTTGGGTGGGGTTGGTGATGTCGCAGGGGGTGATGGTGGTGTGGGTGCCGAGGGCTTGGAGTTCTTGTTGGAGTTGGGTTGCGCCGGGGGCGTGGGGGCCTTGGCGGCTGGTGAGGATGAGGTGTTTGGCTCCGTTGTGGGCGAGCCAGCGGGCGATGTGGGTGCCGAGGGCTCCGGTGCCGCCGGTGATGAGGGTGGTTCCTTGGGGTTTCCAGGGTGTGGTGGGTGTGGTGGGGGGTGGTGCGGGGGTCATGCGGCGGGCGTGGGTGGTGTGGGTGCGGATGGCGAGTTGGTCTTCGTGAGTGTTGTTGTGAGTGTCGTGGGTGGTGATGTTGTGGGTGAGGTGGTGGGTGAGTTGTTGCCAGTGGTGGGGTTGGGGGTGTGGGGGTAGGTCGATGAGGCCGC
>NZ_JBIUTF010000016.1:0-24542 GCF_044741745.1 Streptomyces sp. NPDC088116
GGCGCACCCCCAACTCCCGTGCGGGCCAGGCGTGCCACGCTCCGCGCGGCCCACCCATGAGGGCTCACGCCACAAGCAGCAGCAAGAGGGAAGGGAGGTGACGGGTAGTCGGGAAGGGTAACGGTCGAACAGAGGTCAGGGCGGGTGAAGATGGAGTGGCCGGGCACGTGCTTCAAAAATATCAGCTAGATTGAGTCTGGAATGATGCTGGATCACCTCTGAGCAGAGAATAGAGGTTACCTGAATTCTTTAGAGATACAGCAGGTAATCGAAGACAGAAAAGTGCGTGATTGATGAATTGAAGCTCCGGAATAATGACTACGGAAACGGTGGAAAATGGTACGGCTTAAAGGTCTGAAGGATAAGAAGGGAGCAATCGCTGTGAGCCTTCGGGATGTCGGGATGGCCGGCGGTCGGTGGCCGGGGCATCGGGAGCCGCAGATGTATGTCGCGGTACGGGAAGACGGTGATTGCGGAGCCGCTCGCGCGGACCTCAGCCACCTAATACTTACAAATATCAAGAACCTGCTGGTCAGAGGCATCCACTTCTGACGATCTGTCTCCTCAGCCGGTACACATCGCCGTCGGTATGTATCGACTGAGGAGACAGATCGAGGACTAAATGTCAGCCAGGCCGACAGTTTCCGGCGCAAAACGTCAGCGAGGCCGACATTCACCAGCCGTCCCGTTGGGCGGTCCGTCGGAGCGCCCAGGGGAGGAGATCTGTCCCCCCTGGGGGGACACAACACGCCGGAACGTCAGCGAGACCGACATATATGTCGGCGTGGCTGACATACTTCTGGCGTCCAAGATCAGCGAAGTGGAGAGCAGCCTCGTGTCACCCGAGCCACAGCGCCGCCGTCCTGCACCGAAGCGTGCGCCGCGCCGCCCGGAGCTGCCCCTTGATGAAGAGATCCAGGCGTGGTCCAAGCCGGTGCAGCCGGTTGAGGACCTCGATTCGGTCGCTCGCCGATACCCCCGCCGGAAGCTCTCGCTCAGCAGCGAGCGCAAGCCGATGGAGTTCTACGACACCCAGGAGCGCCCCAAGGCGTTCTCCATGGATTCGCTGGAGTTCTTCTTCCTGATCGCGCAGTACTTCCGCGAGGCCCTTCCGCTGCGGCTGATCCTGCTGATGATCGCGTGCCAGAAGGCCGGCGGGCAGATCCGGCTGACGCAGGAGGAGATGGCGACCGTCCTGGACGTGCACCGAGGGAAGATCAACGAAGCGCTGCAGGAGGTCATGAGCCATGGCATCGTCTTCAAGGTGCGCCGTGGCGTCTACCAGTTCAACCCGCCCTACTCGTACCGTGTAGCGGAGTTCATCCCGGGCACGGAGCTGGTCGAAGCCGAGTACGTGCAGGTCGACCAGGACAAGACGATCGCGAAGATCCGCAAGGATGAGAGCCTGCCGGATCTGGTGCGGTTCCCGTCGCTGGAGCACATGCGCGAGGCGATCGAGGAACTGCGGAAGAAGCGGGCCGAAGAACGCGCTGCACGCCGACTGGCCCGTGCGCAGCGCCAGGAGGAGGGATCAACCCAGTGAGTACCTTGAAGTGGTCGGCGACCAACGCCGACAGCCTTCTCGCCGACCTGGACCTTCCGCCCGCCGCCTACCGGGGGCTGCTCAAGCTCCGGGCGCGCAGCGAGGCTGGCGGGCGCATCGCGATGGACCAGGCCACCCTCGGTGAACTGCTCGGGCTCAGCCGCCCCAGCGTGAACGCCGCATTGCGGGAACTGGAGCTGGCCAAGCTCGTCAAGAAGGTCCGCAACGGCGTCTACCAGATCAACCCGATGCTCGCCGGCTACAACTCCCCCGAGGACGCCTTGGACGCCGTTAAGGCGATGCCCAAGGCGGACCGGTTGGACAGCAAGACCTACGTGGCGGACTACCACAGGGCCGTCGCCGCCTACCAGGACCAGCTTGCCGAGCAGCGAAAGAAGCGGGCCGCCCTGGCAGCCGCGAAGAAGGCTGCCGCGGGCAAGCGCCGCGGTTCGCTGCACGCCGTCGGCTGATCGGCGGCCGACCTCGTACGGACATCGGCGCTGCACCTTCGGGTGCAGCGCCGATTCGCGTGCCCATCACTCGCGTCGTTCGGCGCCACGGCCTCCGGTAGGGGACGTGGCGCCGTTTTCGTCGGCGGGCAGCGAGTGTCAGATCCGAACGCACGGTTCCCGTAGGCGGGAAACGCGCAGGTCAGGAGCAGCGCGAAAAGAATCATGAGCGGCCCCCTTTCCTAGATGTATGAAGTTCCATACAGTGGCTGTATTGAAAGTCATACACCTAAGGGAGGACCCACCGTGTTAGTCACCCTCGTCACCGCCGCCCTTGCCATTGTCGGCACGCTGCTCGGCTCGATCGTCAGCGGGCGCTTCCAGGAGCGGGCCGCCGAACGGTCCGTCCGCGTCAGCCATGGCGAGGCGATCCGCCGCGACCGCCTGGAGGCCGTCACCGCGCTCGCCTGCGCCGTCAGCGACCACCGCCGGGCGATGTGGATGCGCGGCGACGCCGTCCTCAAGGAGGTCGGCTCCGAGCGGATCGAGGCCCTGCGCGGCGCGAGCCACATGACCCGGTCCGCCGTCACCCGCCCGCTGGTCGCGCTGCGGGTGCTCATCGAGGACCAGGCGGTGCGCGCCGCGGCCGACGAGATGGTCACGCGGACGTACGCGCTGCGCGACGCCTACGCCACCACCGAGGCCCTGACCGCCGCCCGCGAGGCCGCGAAGGTCGCCCACGACGCCTTCGTCGACGTCGCCGCCGGCTACCTCAGCCGGACCGCCTGAACCCCGCCAGCCGAGACAGGAGCCCGTCATGGAGCGCACGTCCACGGAGATCGTGAAGGCCGCCGAGATCACCGCCATCGAGACCCGCGCCCACCGGGGCGCCGTCGACAGTGAGCTGGCGTACCTGGCCCCGGCGGCGGCCGCCGCGCTGGGGCTGCTCGCCGACGCCATCAAGCGGGGCACCGCCGACCGCGAGTCCGTCGTGCAGGCCCTGAAGGAAGCGGCCGTCCACGAGCGGTTCGCCGACGTCCTGGCGGCCGCGTCCGAGGACGTCATGGAGGAGACGGAGGACCCGTTCGACTTCGACGCCCGCCTGGACGCCGACAACCTCTCGGGCGCGGCCTCTCAGGTCCGCGACCTCTTCCGCTGGCTGTAGACCCCGCCCGCCGGCCCCACCCGACACCATCAGGGAGACACCGTGTTCACCGGAACCGCCGAAGAACTCCGCGCCCGCCAGGCGCAGGCCCGCGAGCTCGCGGAGCAGGCCGCCGCGCTGGGCCTGGGCGCGGGTGGCGGGCAGCTGCACACCCCCGGCGGCATCATCCGTATCCGGCCCGGCGAGGGCTGGACCGTCGCCGACCGCTGACCGATCCACCGAGAAAGGAGACCGCGGTGAGCACCGACCCCGCGTCCGACAACCACCGCCAGGAGCAGCTCCTGGTCCCGCTCGCCGCCGAGGACGTCGCCGCGCTCGGCAGCGACGGCGAGCAGCTGGCCGCGCTGTTCGCCGCCGCGCTGCACGGCCTGGCGCTGCTGCGTGCGGGCGGGGCGAGCGCCGAGGAGCTCGCGGCCGCCATCGAGGGCACCACGGGGCTGCTGGAGCGCCTGGAGGCCGTACGGGACGCCTCGCTGCGCCAGCCCGCCGCCAAGGACGTCTCGCACGCCGACCTGGCGAAGGCGATGCACCTGGAGAGCCGCGCGACCGCGCAGTCCCGCCGTCGCACCCTGCTGAAGAAGCCGGTGAGCGACCTGGAGCAGTGGGCCACCGGCACCACCGACTGACCGGATGCAGCGGGGCCGTGCAGCAGCCGAACGGCCGTTTGCTACACGGCCCGGCTGCCCTATGCAGCACGGCCTGCTACCCGAGCAGCACCCTCGCGGCGCCCGGGGCCGGCCTTCGAATGTCATCGCTCTCCGGCACCCCGAACCACCAGCAGCAGCACCTCGTGCAGCAGACACAGCAGCGCCCCGGACCCGATCGGATCCGGGGCGCTGCTGCAGTCTTCAGGCTCGGCGGCGCGCGTCATCGGCGAGGCCGAGTTCGGCTTCGAACGCGAGCATCGCAGCGGGTGTATCGGTGGCGGGCGTGCCGTCGGAGTTGTGGCCGAGGCAGAGGAGCGGCTCCGGCAGGTCACCGCAGCGAGGGCAGCGCAGATCGTCGGGGATGGGCTCGGACATCGCGTCTCCTTGGCCTGCGGTGCTCAACCTTCGCTGACACTAACTCGCACTAGTCAGGCTTCGTTGGTGTCCCGTCTCAGTGAACTTTGACCGGTCTCACCGAACTTTGACCGGTCACAAGATCACATCCCCAGGGACGCCTCAACGTCACCGATGATGTCGCGGGCCAATTCGGCGACATCGTCCTTGATGGCCTCGAACTCCTCTGATTCGAGCAGTCCTGACTGGTCGAGGTAGTCGCGGATCCTGTCCACGATGCTGCTCAGGGGGTACTCATCCGTCTTCATCGTCACCCGGTGATGTTCCCGCACGCGAGCCTCCGCCGTGGCGCAACCGGTCAAAGACGGGTGAGACCGGTCAAGGTTCACTGAGACGGGACACGTTGGCAAACAGATTGTGATCACCCGCCGGAGGGGTGTCACGCTGTCGCGCCTGTCACGCGGAAACGGCCGGAGAGGGGGGTCCGGGCCGTTTCCGCGACCGAATGCCCGAATTGATCTGCTTTCGCGTGGGTGCTGTCACGCGGCATCCCGGCGACGTGACAGGGGGCGTGACACCTCCATGTGACGCTCTGTGAGCGTGACACGGGGTTGATCAGGTCTGGAGCGGGGGCCAGACGTGCGGGCCGGAGCACTGCCCGCAGGCGGCGCAGCCGGCGCACTCCATGCAGAACTGGCGCGGGATGCGCGGGCACCCGCAGATCGGGTTGTAGTCGGGGTCGTCGTCGCCGGGGTAGAGGCTCTCGCCGAACGATGGCTCGGTCCAGGCGATGACCTGGCCGTCGGCGAGCAGGTCCTCGTAGTGGTGCCCGATCTCTCTGTGCTCGCTCCAGGTGGCCACCACCACCTCGTCCGCCGCGCTCACGCCGCGCCGCCCTTCACGGCGGCCGCGTTGTCGAGCCAGGCGGCGAGCGCGGTCGTGGCGTCGGGGTCGGCCTGGGCGAGGCGGCCGACGAACTCGAGGTCGCCGTCGACCGGGGCGCCGGTGCGGGCGAGGGCGGCGAGCAGCGCGGCGCGGGCGCGCACCGGCGCGGGCAGCAGGGTGGCGGCGGTCGCGCGGGTGTCCGGGGCGGCGTAGTGGCCGGAGTGGGTGGCGAGGGCGTGGGCGAGCCAGTCGTCGACCGCCGCGACGCGGTAGTCGTAGTTGTCCAGGAGTGCGCGGGCGGCTTCGTCGCCCGGCCTGCTCGCCACGGTCCGGTCGAGTCGGCCGGCCCCGGCGAGGGCCGCCAGTTCGTCGGCTCGGTCGGCGATCTGCTGCTGCTCCTGGCGGTGCTGCTGCTCGGCTTCCTGGCGGCGCCGGTCTTCGGCGAGCTCCTCCTGGACGACGATGTCGGCGTCCGGGTCGTACGGGCCGCCGATCGCGGCGAGCAGCTGCACGACGCGCTGCCACTCCGCGAGCTCCGCAGCACGGCGGCCGCCGTCGTCGGCCGCCGCTTCGTCACGGCGGGCCAGGTGCGCGTCAAGTTCGGCTCCTTCGAGCGCCGCCACCGCCTCGCTGTGCGTCATGCCCCGCGCGCGGCGCCGCACCGAGGACCGGCCGACCTTCGCGTAGTCGAGCGGCCGCCACCCGTCGGACGTGTTCATCAGGACTCGCTTTCAGCTCGGATACAGAAATGAGGGCCTGCTCAGAAATGGGCTAGGGCGGGCCGGTCACACAGGTCTACAGCACGCCCGAATTACGCGCTGCTAAAACGCTATGTTCAACCACTCCACGTCCGCGAATTTCACCTCCAGGCCCGCGCGACCGCCACCGCCTTGACGGAAATAGGCGTCCGCGATGGCCTCCGCGACCGCGTCGTGCAGATCGCTCTCCGTCGCACCCTCCTCTTGTGCGGCGATGATGGCGGCCGCGTGGGAGGGGCTGACGGCGACCGTGATGTCCCGTACCCGGCCCGCGTCCGAGGTGCCCTCCGGACCGAGGCCGAAGTACGCCCGGCAGGAGATGACCAGCCCGCCCGAGGACGCCGCGCGCTGCATGGCCTGTGTCCTGACCTGCGGTTGCCACTCCGACTCGGTCTCTTCCACCAGCGCGGCCTGGAGGCGCTTGTTCGGCTTGGTGGAGGCACCCGAGAGGTAGCGCTGCACCGTCTTGCGGGAGACGCCCAGACGCTCGGCCAGGGACTTGGTGGAGCCCTTCTCCCGCGTGCGAAGGAATTTCATCTGCGCTCGCGCGGATTTCGGCGCGGGCCGGGTGAACAGGGCCCGCTCCGCGCGGGCGAAGCCGTCAAGGATCTTGGTGCGGGTCCGGGCCGCCCGCGCTGCCTTCTCTTCCTCAGTCATGGAGGTAGCTCACAGCCGCGGACCTGTGGACAGAGATCGCCGACGACGGGGCGTTCCTGCGGCTGAGCTCCACCCCTGCGGGTGACGCGCCCTGGTGGACGCTGGCGCCGGGCCGCTACGTTCCCCTGACTTGATGATCGAGGGGGAGGGCCAAGGGATGAGCGAGCGCGGCGCGTTACGGGGTCTGCGGGTCTTGATGTGGGTGGTCATCGCGGTCGAGGTGCCGGTGTACCTGGTGTGGCTGGTCCAGGTCGGCTACCTGACCGGGCAGGAGCTGCCCCGCGGTGACATCGCGCGGTGGGCGCCGCCCGTGCTGCTGCCGCCGGCGGCCGTCCTGTTCTGCGTGATGGCGGGCTGGACGTGGTGGCTGAGCGTGGTGGCCGGCACCCGGTCTTCGCTGCGGGAGCGGTGGATCGTCATCTCGCTGGTGTTCATCGCCGCCTTCTCCGTGTTCTGCGGGGTGGCCTCTGTCGACGACCCGTCGGTGGCGGTGGGCCTGCTGAGCGCCGCCGTGACCGGTCTCGGCATGATCGGGCTGTTTTCCCCGGCCGCCGCCTCCCGCCAGCTGCCCGACGTCATCCGCCGGCGCTCCCGTCGCGCGGCGGCCGCACCGGGCGAGGCAGACCCGGACCCCCAGTAGCCCGGCCGTCCGATTGCCCGGGGCGCCGCGCGGCGGGCATGCTGCGCGTTCCGGAGGAGAAGGAGAAGGGGAGAGCGTGTCCGAAGACGACGACACAACGGCGGCGGAAGCGTCGCTCAGGAGGGCCGTGGAGCAGCTGTGCGGCGACGGGTCGGGCGACGGCAGCGAGGCCGCGCAGGAGGCCGTCCAGGCGCTTGCTGACGGTTCTGGGAAGGCATGGACGCCCGAGCAGGAGGCGCAGATCAGGGCCATGGTGGAGCAGATCCGCAAGCTGCGGGATCTGAACCGGCCGGGCGGTGGCTGGTGGCGTCGGCGCCGGGAGTGGCGGGCCCGGGAACGGCTGGTCGACATGATGATGGCCAGCGGCCCGGAGCTCCTGAACGAGGCGGAACTGCGGCACTGGAAGAGCCACGCGATGGTGGAGCTGCTACTGAAGTTCATGGACACCGGGATGAAGAAGGACGACACGGTGGAGACGCTCGCCCGGATCGAGGCGCTGAACGCCGTGACGTACGAGGACTACCAGCGGGCCAAGAAGAAGCTCGCCGAAGAGAAGGCCGCCGCCGGCTGACCGGCGTCGGCATATGGGAGGGGCCCCGAACCGGCGCGCGGTTCGGGGCCCCTGCCGTGGGCGGGTGATCACAGCTCGATGTCGAGCCGCTCCACGTCGGTGAACTCCACGCCCAGGCCGTGCGCGCGGGAGTTGTTCGCCCGGAAGTACATCCGGGCCAGGCCATCGGCGGCGATCTGCCGGAGCTGGTCCTCGTTGGCGCCCTGCTCCCGTGCGCTGAACAGCTGGTCGGCGTACTGGGGCGGCAGGGCCTGGGTGATGTCCCGGATACGGGCATCGTCGGTCGTGCCGCCGGCGGCTTCGAATCCGAAGCGGGCGCGGGTGGAGACGACCAGCCCGCCCGTGGACGCCGCCTTCTTCCTCGCCTTCGCGCGGATCTGCGGCTGCCACCTCTTCTTCACCTCGCGCTCCAGGCGCCCACGCAGGTCCTGCCGGGGGCGCTTGAGCTTGCCCGAGACGTACCGCTCCACGGTGCGCTGGGAGATCCCGAGCGCCTGGGCGGCGGCCTTGGTGCCCTTGAGCTGCTTGACCAGGTACTTCATCTGCGCCTGGGCGCTCTGCGGGATGCGGCGGGTGAATGCCCCCTCCAGCGCGCGGTCCAGGCTGTCCCCGAGCGAGTCCACCACGGCCTACTCCCCTTCTCCGGTGCTCTGGTCGGTCTTGATGAGGTTGGAGATGTTGAAGACGCCGCCGCGTTCCTCGAACTGGGCTTCCGCCCACAGGACCGTCTGGGTGCCCTGGTGCTTGACCATCCCCGGCGAGACACCGAGCCGGAAGCCGCCCGGCACCGGCTTGCCCTCGGGCGTGAGCGGCAGGACGTCCAGCGGCGACGGACCCGGCGAGGGGTAGACGATCGCGTCGGTGCCGATCGCGACCGGGTACAGGTCGGCGGCGGCCGCCGTCTTCATCAGCTTGCGGTGCAGGCCGGTGCGCTGGTTCGCGAGCACGGCGGCCCGGATGTCGGGGCGCCACGTCCACCGGTCCAGCGCCGGGTAGGGCTCGTAGTACGGCACCTGCCCCCGGGAGCGCTGCCTGAGCTTGCCGATCGCGCCCTTCGCCGTCGCCTTGATCGCGGTCTCCAGCAGCGCCATCGTCGGGTCGACCTCCTTGCGCCGCGCCATCGCCTCGAGGAATTCCGCGCCCTGGAGGTCGGTGGTGACGCCCATGTCGGCCATCGTCTCCACGTACGCGTCGCGCAGCCGCTTGTACCAGGAGTCCAGGTAGCGGCCGGTCTGGGTGCGCACGTACGCCTCGATCGGCGCGACGTCGAAGCCGAGCTCCACCGCGTACTGCACGGTGGGCGTGGCGTACCAGGCCGGGCCCTCGGGGTGGTCGCCCTTCGGCGTGAACGGACTCGGGAGCCGGGAGCCGTCGACCGTGCGGCCGTTGACCCGCACGCGGGACAGGTCGACGTGGGAGAGGTCGACCAGCCACGAGCCGGGCAGCGCCGGATCGAACTTCGGGTTGCCGGTCAGGTGGGTCGGCCCGTTCAGCCCGACCGTGAGCCCGTTCGCGGCCGCGGCGAACGACATGTTGATGTCGACGACGACCAGGTACGGGTTGGCGCACTCCTCATCGGTCAGCGGCCGGCACCAGTCGTAGGGCTCCTCCATCAGCATCTCTGCCGGAGTACGGATGTGGTGCCGGGCGAACCCGGCGGTTTTCAGCTTCGGGTGCTCGTCCGGGACCTCGCACGGCACGACGTCGTACTTGGCGGTGATCGCGTCATCGTTGAACGCGGGCTTGAACTCCCCGGTGGCCTCGTCCTTCTGGGCGCGGGTGGGCGGGCGCAGCGCGGTCATCAGCTCCAGGCCGGTCGTCGCGGTGGAGCCGCGTGGCGTGATGACCCGGGCCGCGTACAGACCGAGGTACTGGACGAGTTCGGCCGGGTGCATCGTCGGCAGCTGCGGGTTGTCCTTCTTGTCCCACTCGCGGGCGTCCAGGGCGTTCCACGGCAGGATGCACAGCTGGACGCAGCGACGCTTCGAGCCCTCGGGGTCGCGGTAGACCCGGGCCCACGGGCCGAAGCCCCGCTGGCTCATCTTGAGCCCGGCCCGTTCGATCTGCTTGACCACCTTGTGGCCGGCCGGGATGCGGCCCGCGTGCCGCTCCTCCTCCGACAGGGCGACCGGCAGGCCGAAGCGCTCCAGCGCGGCCGCGGTGAGGACGAGGATCGGGTCGGCGTCGCGGCCGTTGCGGTGCAGCCGGGCCTGCCCGAGCCGGGCCTCGGTCAGCGTCCAGTCGACCAGGGCCGGGATCGTCTTGGCGGGCACGTCCAGGACTAGGCCACCGACGCAGTACGCCGACACCTGCCCGTCGGCGTCGGCGTCGATGACCGCGAGCGGCCCGTTCTCGAAGCGCGGGTCGACGTCGGCGGTCGCGGCCGCCGTGGTCTTCTTCGCCACCGCCTTCTTCGCACCCGGGCGCCGCGACGACGCGGCAGGCTTCGCGGCGGGCGCCGGTCGTACGGCAGCCGGGGCCGGTGCCGCCGGTGCTTCGGCCGCCGGGGCGGGAACGGGCGCGGGGCCGGTGAACGCCTCCGGGACCACCGGCGCCGGGGGCGCGGCGGGCGCGTCGGCGGCCGGGGCGGGGAAGCGGGCGGCGAGGCCCTCCAGCAGCCGGGCGTACGCGGCGCGCTTCGGCGGCCGCGGCTCGGTCCGCCCGGTCTCCCAGTTCCCCACCGCTTCCCGGCGGGCGTCCAGCGCCGTGGCGATCTGCGCCTGGCTCAGGCCCGCCGCCTCCCGCAGACGCTTGCGCTCCGCGGGGACCGGCAGGTCGTCCTGCGCGACTTGCTCCAGCAGCGCATCGACGGCGCTGAACAGCTCGTTCTCAGTGGACACAGAGGTCACCTCCAATAGACATCATACCCGATCGCGCGTTGATTCGCTCATTCAATCGCTCGTTAATCGCGCTTATGATCGGAGTGCAACACGAGGGCGGGTAAGCGGCGCAACGACTGTTCGTGCAGGTCAGGACCGAAATACTGGGGCATTGCAGATCTCTGTTACACCCCGTGTTGCGCGCTCGCCGACCTGGAGCGTTGTACGCGGCGTGGCGACGGCGCGGATACGGAGCCGACTGCCAGGCTGAGCACTCTGCGCTCGGACCGTACGACGACGGTGGTGCCACGGTCGGTCCGCGCGTCCCCAGGGGAGGAACAGGGCCAGCTGGGCCAAAAGCGGGAACCGGGCCACGGCGCCGCGTCGCCGTCGCGCCGTACGCGTTCTTCAGGGCATGGAGCTCGTACTGGAAGAGCCCACGGTGACCATCAAGGTCGTGTCCGTGGGCGGCAAGCGGATGTCGAAGGCCATCTACGGCCAGCTACCTCGCCGAAGCCCGTTTGATCACGGCAGCACGGTTCGGGGCCGCCTCTGGGGCGTCGTGGTCGATCCGAAGTGCTGCCACGTCATGCACGCGAAAAACTGGGCGCACTGGCACGTCCTGTATGAGTGCGACCGTGAGTTGGCGGTGTGGTTCCTCCGGCAGGAGGCGAGGAACGCTCCGTACAACCTGATCACCGGTGGCCCCTATGAGCCGCGGTCCCGCGTCGACAGGGAGTTCATCGACGCCTGCGCACTGGAGACCCACCAGGGCTCCACCGGCTTCTTCGAGGGCCGGCTGTTCGACCTGATCTCTGACGATCAGATCGCGGTGACGATCGAGGACACCAAGGTCTACCTGTCGTGCTCCGCCGCCGTGTTGAAGCTGCGCACCACCAGGAAGGAACATCACGCCGCCGCCGAGCGGGCCGGATCCTGGCCTGTGCCCGCGCGCCCCAACTTCCCCGACTTCCGTGCCGAGGCCGTCGCGACGGCCGAGAAGGAGCGGGATGCCGCCGTAGAGGCCCTGGAGCGGCTGTGTGATCAGCGCGAGCGCAACGTCCACGACCTGTACGCCGACCTGGTCGCCGATGTTCGCCGCATCAAGCAGGCCCGGGAGAACTACGCCGCGGCCCTGCAGACGGTCGAGCGGCTGCCCCAGCTCTTCCTGGGCGCCTGACTTCCGCCCGTGTCCATTCCTTCCGGAGCGTGATCATGCGTGTGTACCGAGACTTGTCCTCGCCGCTCGTAGTCATTCACCAGGACGTAGTCCTCAATACCGGGCTGAGCGTCACCAGCCGTCTGCTGTACGTCGTGCTCCAGGCCCGAGTAGACGACGGGATCGCCATGCAGGACGTGGCTCCGTTGCTCGGGCTGGAGGACTGGCAGCAGGTGCAGCCGTTCCTCGACGAACTGGTCGACACCGGGTACGTCGAAACGCGCCCGCACCATGGCCGGCCACCCATCATCCTGGTCTACCGGTCCCCTCTCTCACAGGAACGCCGTACGCACGGGTGCGTCCCGTGCGAACGGTGCGGTGAATGCTCCTGCGAGCACACCAAGGGACTGTGCCGCATCTGTGACCAGATCGGCCGTGTGGAAGATCAGGCGCGGCAGGACATCGACCGTTGGAAGCGGCAGCGAGACGCCGGAGCCACCTACGCCACAGCTACCCGGCTGCACCGCTGGGACTGCCCCAGCCTGAACTCGCCAGAGAAAAGCATGGCCCAACTGGAAATCTCACGGCCCTACGCGCGCAAGGCGGGTGGGCTCTACTGGTCACGGCTGCCCGACCTTTACACCGCGCAGGAGCTGCGGCTCAAGAACTGCCGCAAGCGACGGTGCGCCATGTGCGGACCTGACCCGCTGTAGACACAAACAGGGTGCGCCGCACGGTTCGATGACCTCGGCACCCCGTTGCGCGCCCTCGCTGGGCGCGACGCCGAGGAGGGGCGGTGTCCATCGGCCGGGCCCCAGCGATCTGCGAATAGTTCTGCTTAACTGCTGAGAGTCAGAGTTGAAACAAGCTGCTCGCGTCGCTTACGATCGAAGTTGAAGCAAGCGGAAGAACCTTTGGCCCCTCTCGGCAGGAGACCGCATGGCCACGCTCAGCATCCATTTCGACCCCGCCGTCCTGGCCCGCCTGACGAGCGCGAACGGCGACGACACCATCCACGTCACCCTGTCCCTCGGCGGCGGCGACTCCACCACACCGGCTGCGTCTGTGACTCCGCACGGTCCTCTCGCCGGCCTGATGCAGGCCGGACTGCTGAAGCCGGACACCGTGCTCACCTTCCACCAGCGCCGTGCCAACCGGTCGGGGCGCGCGGTCGTGACGGCCGAGGGCCGGCTCATCGTCGACGGCCATTCCTCGACCTTCCTTTCCCCGTCCAAGGCCGCAGAGGCCATCACGGGGAACGTCATCAATGGCTGGACCCTGTGGCACACGCCCGACGGATCCACCCTGGACCAGCTGCGACAGAAGCTGGATGCCGAGTAGGCAACAGGCCGTTGCGTCCTGCGACATCAGTCGCGAGCAGGGCGCAACGGCACACCGCATCGGGCAGGCACTCGCAGATCTCAGGGCCAGGAGACGTCGGTGGAGAAGTACGGCGAGATCCTCGCCAGGGTAATCGTGCCGGAGCTGACGGCTGCTGCGGTGGCGCAGCAGCATCCGGTGGTGGTGTTCGTGCTCGGGCAGGCCGGCAGCGGCAAGACCCTGGTGATGGATCTGGTGCACGCGGCCCTGGAACGACGTGGTGGTGCGGTGCGGGTGGACCGGGACGCGTACAAGGCTGTTCACCCGCACTATTCCGGCTTTCTGGCGGAGGATGTGCGGACGGCCGGGGTGCGGGTGCGGCCGGAGACCTATCGCTGGCAGGCCGAGGTCGAGGCTCATGCCCGCGCGCACCGGTATGACGTGGTGGTGGAAGAGGCCCTGGCCGACCCGGTCGCGTGGCGTGCTTCGGTGGCGGCCTACCGGCAGGCCGGGTACCGGGTCGAGGTCGTGGCGCTGGCTGTGCCGGAGGCCGTCAGCCAGCTCGGGGTGCTGGACCGGTACCTGCGTCTGGCCGAGGAAGGCCGGGCCCGGTACGTGTCCTGGGACAATCATGACGCGTGCGCGGCCGCGCTGCCCGCCGCCCTCGCGGCCGTCGAGAGTGAGCACCTGGCCGACCGCGTCGTGGTGGTCCGCCGCGACGGAGAGGCGTTGTATGCCAACGCGTGTGCGGCTGACGGGCGGTGGGAGCAGTCGGCGGGTGCGCGCGAGGCGTTGCTCGCCGAGCGGTCGCGGCTGTGGAGCGCGGCTCAGACTGGCCTCTTCCGCCGTCAGCTCGCCGAGGCCGACCGGCGCGCGCACGATCCGAGGTTGCCGCAGGACTGGTCTCTGGCCGTGCGGCGTAATGCCGAGCGTGCTGCCGCGCTCGCCGAGCCCGTACGGCGCGTGGCCCAGCCCCGGTCACAGGCGCCGGGGGTCGACTATCACCGGCTGTCCGCCGAGGAACACCGCTTCATCTTCGAGGCGCTGATCGTTCCGGACCTGCTGGCGCGCGCGACCGCGCAGGAACGGCCCATCGTCGTGTACGTCGTGGGGCAGCCCGGCTCCGGCAAGACGCGGATGACCCCCATGATCCGGCGCACCCTTCGGGGGCGGCCGGTGCGGATCAGCGGCGACGACTTCAAGATCGCCCACCCCGACTACCTGAAACTGCTGGAGGAAGAGCCTCGCACGGCCGGCGCCCGGATCCGCACGGACTACCGGGCCTGGCAGGCTCTTGCCGAGCAGTATGTACGCGAGCGGCGCAGTGACGTGGTCATCGAGGTCGCCCCGTCCAGCGGCGCCGCCTTCGTCGACAGCGTGTCGCTGTACCGGCGGGCGGGGTACCGGGTCGAGATCGTCGTCCTGGCCGTGCGGGCGGCCGACTCCCTCCAGGGCACCGCCGCCCGCTACGCGCAGGTCAGCGGCTACGGCGGGCCCGCGCGGTTCACCACGACCAGCGGGCACGACACGCACTTCGCCGCCCTGGCCGACGCGGTCGCCGCCGCCGAGCACACGCACACGGTCGACGCGGTCACCGTGCTGCGGCGCGATGCCACGGTCCTCTACCGCAACGAACGAACCCGCCAGGGCCACTGGGCACGGCCGGCCGCGGCCGGGCTCGCCCTGGCCGTCGAGCAGTCCCGCCCTTACACCGCTGCGGAGGCTGCCCGGTTCTGGTCCACGCACCGCCGGCTGCGCTCGGTGATGCCGCACTACCGCGCCGCGCTCGGGCATATCGCCCGGCTCGCCCGGCCGCTGATGCCCCCTCACCTGCAGACCCGCCGGCTGCCCGGCCCCGGCACGGCCGTGGCGCGGTGCCTGCCCGCCCGCCCCTACGGTGTGGAGGACCGCAGTTCCTTGAGCCGGGCCGCGTAAACGGCGGTCAGGCGCGCCACCTCCTGGACGTCGGCGTCACCGTCCGTCAGCTGGTCGCGGTCGGCGATGCACGCCTGCCGCTGGGCGATCAGCTCCTTGAGGCGCTGCGGGCCTGCCCCGGCCCGGCGTTCCGCCAGGATGTGCTGGCTGTACCAGGCGATCACCCACTCGACCAGTTCCGTGGCCGTCTCGCCGGCGTCGGCGTCTGGGTGGTCCGGGAGGGATGCCCCGGCCGGATCCTGGCCGGGATCCGGAGTGGGGTCGGGGTTCGCGGGGTCGTGCACGAGGGCCACCAAGCAGGGGTAGGGGGACAGAGGGGCCTCATTGTCGGCGCAACGGAGGACCCCAGCAAGCGACGGCACCCGCTGAACAGGAACGGGACCGGCCAGGGGGACAGGCCCGTGCCGGGTCCTGCGTCGGCCGAGCGGCTTCGTCCGGTGCCGCCCGGGGGCCGGTGCGGCATAGGCTGGCGCTCTGTTGATCACTTCGGCGGGGGGAATCAAGTGAGCGACCTGCGTGCCCTGTTCAGCTCCAACGAGCCCATCGACGCGAGCGAGGCGTTCGCCAACCGCCAGCGGCAGTGGGAGTTCGTCGCCACGGCGCTCGAGGAGCACCTGCGGCACACCGGCGCCCCCGGCTTCGACCCGGCCGACCTCGAGGCGCCCCGGACGAATGTGGTCGTCCTCCATGGCGTGGGCGGCGTCGGCAAGTCCACCTTCCTGCGCAAAATCGAATCCGTTCTCAGCGGTGCCGGGCAGCGGCCCGCGCAGTGGGGCGAGCCGGTCTGGGCCGGACACACGATTCTGCCCGTGCGGATCGATCTGGCCCGCTCGGCCGGCACCACGGTCGAAGACGTCGTCCTGACCATCCGGGCCGCCCTCGCCTCCGCCGTCGCACGGCCGCTGCCCGCCTTCGACATCGCGCTGCGCCGCTACTGGGAGGCCCAGCATCCGGGCGATCCGCTGGAGGTCTACCTCGAACGCGGCGGTCTCTCCGGCCGGTTCGGCACGGCGTTGGGGCAGCAGACGCAGAGCGCTCTCGCCGACGTCGCGCAGGCGCTGCTGCTGCCCGGCACTGTCGGTACGGCCGTCGGAGCGCTCGCCGGTGCCCTGGCCGGTGCGCTGCGGGAGCGGCGCCAGACGGTGAAGGCGCTGGCCGCCTGCGCCCGGCTCGCGCCTCTGCTGGAGACGGAACCCGGTCTGGAGGCGCTGTCGTACTACCCGCATCTGCTGGCGTGGGAGCTGTCCCGGCTGCCCGACGGCAAGAAGATCACCCCGGTGATCCTGCTGGACACCTTCGAGGACACTACTGACCGCCACCGGGATACCGAGCGTCTCCTGCAGCGCATGGTGTGGCTGATGCCGAACTGCCTGTTCGTCATCAGCGGCCGCTCCCGCCTGCCATGGGCCGACCCAGCCCTGCACGGGCAACTCGACTACACCGGGCCGTCGGCCTGGCCCGGCCTCGCCGGCGTCACGGGTGCCGTACCGCCGCCCCGGAGTAGTGCGACGGGCGTGCGGCAGCACCTGATCGGCGACCTCTCCCCCGAGGACAGCGACGACCATCTCGCCCGCCGTCTGGTCAAGGACGGCCGGCCCCTCATCAGCCCTGCAATCCGCGCCGTGATCACTGCCCGCTCCCAGGGCCTTCCCCTGCACCTCGACCTGGCCGCCGCCCGCTTCCTGGAGATCCGCCGCACCCGCGAACCGGAACCGGGCGACTTCGACCACACCTTCCCCGCGTTGCTGGCCCGCGTCCTGTCCGACCTGACCACCGACGAACGGCACGTCCTGCGCTCGGTGTCGCTGCTGGACGCCTTCGACCTCGACCTCGCCACCCGCGCCGCGGGCCTCACCCACCAGGCCCCGGCCCGGCGCCTGACGGAGCGGCCGATCATCACCGAAAACCCCTACACCCTGTGGCCCTACCACCTGCACCGTGCGATCCGTTCCGCCGTGCACACCGACGACCACAGCGAGGATCGCTGGACCTCAGCCGACTGGGACCAGGCCGCCCACCGCGCTCTGGCCGCCCTCGGCGACCAGTGGGCCACCACGGCCGCCGCCGGCCCCAGTCGGCTGCTCCTGGTGGCCTGCCTGCGCCAGGGCCTGCGCCTGGCCCGCGACCACCGCCTGACCGACCTCGGCTGGCTCACCGACGCGGCCTTCGCGTACACCGACGACTCCGTCTGGGAACCCCTCGCCCCACCGGCCGGCGCGGACGACGGCGCCGCGGATACGGGACTGCACACTCCCGCCGACGCCCTGGGCGAACTGATCACCGCGATCACCCGCCGCCAGCACGAGCACCGCGAACACACCGCGAACCGGCTCACCGCCGTCCTGGACACCGGCCTGCTGCCCGACGAACTGACCGAGATGGCCTGGTACTACCGGGCCAAGGCCTACAAAGACCTCAGCCGCAACGACGACGCCCGCACCGGGATGCGGCACGTCGCCGAGGCCGGCGGCCGCCTCGCCCCCAAAGCCCACCGCGGCCTCGCCAACCTCGCCCGCATCAACGGTGACTTCCCCACCGCCCTGGCCGCCGTCCCCGCCCTGGGCTGGAAAGGACGCCACCACCGGGTCCTGGGCGACATCCACTGGCCCCACGGCAACACCAGCCGGGCCATCACCGCCTTCGAGGCAGCACGGGCGGAGGCCGAACAGCACCAGGCCGCAGGCGAAACCGCCATCGTCCAGGTCCGTCTCGCCCTCGCGGCCGCCTTCGCCGACCCCGTCCGCGCCGACGACGAACTCACCCTCGCCCACCAGCTCCTCGACAGCCTCGACCAGCGGGCCACCACCCTGCTGGCCCGCATCGCCGCCCTGACCAAGGACGCCGGAACCGACCGCGACGTCGTCGGCCGGGCCCACGCCCTGACCACCGAGATCACCGCCGCCGGCCTGCCGTTCCTGATCCGCTTCCTCCAGCTCGCCCTCGCCTTCCACCACGCCGTACGCGACGCACACGAGGACCTGGACATCACCGTCAACCGGCTCAGCGAACTGACCGCCGGCGGCGACTTCGCCTACTTCACCGACATCGCCCGCTTCATGGCCGGCCTCCCCCTGCCCCAGTCCGGCTACCGGACCCGGTGGATCGACAACGAAGCGGCCACTCGTGACCGGTGGCAGGCTCTGGTCACCGCGCGACGCGCGTACCTGCGCGCGGCACGGTAGGGGACGTAACGCGACGTCGTGTTCGTCGGTCAGCGTCTGAGGGCGCACGCCTGACCGACAGCGACTGCGGCGATCTGGTTGCTCCCCCAACCCGACACCGGCGCCGGATGCCGCCCTGACCGGTTGAACCCCGATACAGCTGCGGCCCCGAACCGTGTCCGGGTTCGGGGCCGAATCGTCTGCGGGACAAACCTCAGCCGGCGTCGGGATTCCGGCCGACCAGCTGGGACAACAGCTCGATGATCTGTGCCTGGTTGCGGTCCACCTTGGAGTTCAGATCCCGCACCTCCTCGGCGAGTCCGCTGATCTTCTCGTCCAGGCCGCCGACCTTCTCGTCGAGACCATCGACCTTCTGATCGAGATTGCCCACCTGGAGACGCAGAGCCGTCAGGTCCGACTTGACGATCCCGAACTCGCGGTCCGTCTTGTCCTGAGCCTGCTCGTAACGCCGTGTAAGAGCGGCGATCTCGCTCTGCGCGACGGCATCCTCGGCCACCCCAGGCCCCCCTGCCAGATCATCGAAAGACACGGTCATCAAGGGGCCCACGATATCGCGCCCGGCAGGCGGTGTACCGCCCTGCGGACACCTCGCTGGCTCCGTACGCGAGAACCAGCAGCGCTAGGGAGCGCCGATCGCGATCAGTCCACGTCGGTTGAGGCCAGGGTGACCGCGAGCGCGATGTGGGAGACGGCACTCAGACAGAACTCCGCCGCTGTGCTCGGGTCCGGGGCGGTGCGCGCCTCCTGTAGTGCCAGCAGTCCGGTCAGCGCCGCGGCGTCGACCGCCTCGTCGAGGATCTCGTCTACGGCGAGCTCGCCGCCAGCCGCCAGCTCGTGCACCAGAGCGACCGCCTCCTCCGGATCGGTTCGCCAGCGGGCGGTGACCTCGGTGCCGGCGCTCACCAGGTCCATCGCGGCGGCCTGCTCCACCGTCGGCAGCGGCACGTCGTTCTGAGCGGCCTGCTCCACCGTCGGCAGCGGCACGTCGTTCTGACCGGACAGGTCGCCCTGTTCCACGAACTCCTGGGCCTGCGCCACGGCACACCGCGCCGCATACGTCCGTTGGGCCTGCGCCCGCTCCCACGCCATGGCGGCCGACCACCGGGCGTCGTCCTCGGCACGAGCCCTGTCCAGCAGGGCGGCGGCGGTGAGGCTGACCTGGACGCACGGCAAGACATTCACCTCGACGTCCTCCGTGCCGGGCGAGGCGGCGGCGATGGGCTGGTACACCGCGCCAGCCGCTTCGGCGCAGGCTCCGATCAGCGTGGTCAGGGCGGCGATCAATCGTGCGTGGCGACGACGACGTGCGGGCAGGTCCAAGCGGTTCGATGTAGCGGTCACTCCCGCACTATGTCGCGCAGCGATCCCAGGTGCCATCCGTTCTTGAACATCGCCCATGACGTTCACCGGGTGCCTCCCGAAGTCACGCTGTAGCGCTCGCACTCTGCGCCGGCGATCTCACGGCCGCCGACATCGAGCAGAGCACAGAGGTCGAAACCGCCACGGAGACGTGACCCGGGGAAGCATCGCGGCCGGTACCGCTGGCACCTGGGGCGCCTGCCCCTGGGCCCGACCCGGCTGTCAGTACAGCTGGATGCGGGTCAGGACACAGTGCGGCGGGTCGGCGTCAGCGACGATGACGTACTCGGCGACACCGAGCGATCCGTCGCGGCCGAGCGGTATGCGCCGCTGCTGGGGCCACTTCGCCGAGGCCGTGCTGCCCGGGACCATGCCCCGGGTCATGTTGATCTGGACGGTCGCCGCGATGATCGCGCCGAAGACCTCTCCGGGCAGCCACGCCTCACCCAGCAGTGCGTCGACCTCCGGGGCGAGTTCGCAAGGCCAGCCTTCCGGCTCACTCAACGGGAAGTCCTGCCCGGTGGCGTCGCGCGATGGCCTCGGTGACACCCGTCGTGGACAGGGTGCCGTTCAGGGCCGCCTCGGTGAGCCGGTCGCCGGCCGGGTCGGTGTCGAGCATCGCCTCGCACCACCAGCGGCGCAGCACCGCCTCGGCGGCCTCGGGCGCGGCGGCCAGAAGCTCGCGGTAGAACTCCATACGCCGCTCGCCGTCCAGCGCGGCCGCGATGCCGTCGGCTGTGCGGGGAACGCGGTCCGGCTCGTGTGGGTGGACTGGCTGTGCGCTCATCAGTGCCTCTTCTCGTCTGCTCAGAGTCTGCCGTCTAAACGGCGCCCGGTCGACCCGCTCAACCTCACGCCGTACGGCCCAGCGGCGCGGGGCATGCTGTCTGTCGGCCCGCGCCGCTGGGCCCGCCGACGCGAAGAAGGCACTCCCGCCGAGCGCCCCCACTACCCTCTTCGACCGTTTCACGTTAGGGGATTGTGGAAAACTTCCATGAGCACCACAGGCAACGGCTTACGCCGCGAAAGTCTCAACAATCTGCTTGGAGAGTGAATCAGACGTCGGGCCAGTCGTCCGAGATCACGATCCGGGCGACGTAGATGTTCGGCCCGTCCTGGCCCGGTTCGGTTTCGCCGTCCTGCCCGAGGTGTTCGTCGCTCAACGGCCCCTCGCCTCACGGGCGACGACAGCCTCACGGACCACCGCGGCCGCCGGCCGCCCGGGAGCCTGCCCCGCCTCCACAGCGGCACGGGCCTCTTCCGGCAACGGGTCCGCGTACAGGCGAGCCCGCAGCCACCAGCGGCGCAGCACGTGGCGGGACTGGGTGTCAGGGGACGGCGGATGGCGCAGTTGCTCGACGGCCTGGTCCTGGCTCACCCGCGACGGCCGGCCCCTCATCGGCGACCCCCTCTGGCGGGATGGGGGGCAGGGGCGGCGGATTGGCCACCGTCCTCTGCCACACGATCTTGACCGATTGGCAGGTGATCTTGATCGGACTGGAAGCACCAGTTCCTGGAGTGCGGCCAGCTCCACCACGGGGAAGCCCGGTTTGCACAGTGCGGATCAGTGCCGTTCGAACGCCAGATCTCGCGGCCGCATGTGGTCGCGTGGGCCCGCCGCCCGCAGGACCACGTCCAGCACCCGCGCCGGGTCGGCGGCGTACGCGTGCGAGAACCACGCCATGTTGGCCTCCACCACGGCCCAGCGGTGTCCCGGACGGTACGGGTCGAGCATCTGCCCGACGTCCACCACCACGGCGCTCGGCAGCGCGGGCCCGGCCACCGCGACCAGGCGCTCGGTGAACTCCGTGATCTCCCCGGCGACGGCCCGGTCCGCCCGGTCCGTTCCGAGCAGGCGCGGGTCGAGCCGGCCGAACACCGCGTACCGGCTCGCCGCCGCGATCCGGCCGTCCAGCAGGAACAGCCGGTACTCGGCAGCGAAGGTCACCACCTCGGACAACAGCACCGGTGCCGCCGGGTCCAGAGCGCTGGACAGCCGGGAGCCTTCGGTGTAGACACCAGCCGGGAAGGACTTGTCACGAGGCGGCTTGACGAACGTCGGCCGGTCGATCGCCCATGCGTCCGCGATGGTCCCTGCCCGGACCTGGCGACCGGTGAACTCTTCCGGCAACTCGGCGAGCCAGCCGTCCGTCGGCTCCAGCAACGCGAACCCGAGCCGGCCTGCCAGCCGCGCACCCGCGACCGGCCCGCCGTACCAGTACGCAGGGCCTGCCAGGCCGGGCTCCTCCGCGGCCCTGACCGACATCCCTCGCCCCGCCGCCTCAACGGCCAACAGCTCCATCGTCGACGTCCGCCGCCCAGGCATAACCAGCACCGCGAATCCCTCCCGCACTCCGCAAAACCACCACGCTAGCCCGCCATGCCCACCACAGCAGCAGAGATTCCCCCGCCGCAGGCCCCAAGAGAGGCGGCCGGGGAACGGCGAGCCACACCTCAAGATCAAGTGGCAGAAACCCGGCATCGGTCAAGATCACTTGGCCAAATGGCCAAGATCGCCTGTCAGAGGACAACAACGGGCCCGTCAACCACCCGACGGTCCAGTCGCCTAATATCGAACATGTGACCGAAAGAGCGACTCCGCGTGTGGCTGTCACCCTTCCCGGGGGACACGTCATCGACGGGCACCTTCATGCCCGTCGGCGGCACGCCGATGGTCAGTGGTGGTACGAGGTCTCGATCGACGTGCCCGTCACGGCCGTCCAGCCCGTCGACGGCGAGGACTACAGCCAGGTCCCCACCGGACGGACCGGCCCGGAGTGGGCACTCCAGGCTCTCCGTCACGACACCCCTGACCGGCCCGCACTCGTCCTCCACCAAAGCCCCGGATGCTGGGCCGCCGAAGGGCGGCTCACCCCAGCCACCTCCACCGAAGCCCTGGCCTTCCTCAAACATGGCTGGGCCACCGCGTGCGACGTATGCCGACCTGCCCCCGAAAACGGGCCGGCCCCCGGCCCGAGCCGGCCAACTCCAGCCGAGTGACGAATCGCTTGCAATCCCCCACCCGGCTCTCTCCGAGACGCCGCGTGCTCGTCACCCACCCGCTGGTTCGTTGCCCGCGCCGAAGAACGGTGCGTCACCGGGCGCCATGTCGACCCGGATGCGCAGGAGGCGTACGGGATGCCGCCATCGGCCGGCCGCGTCCAGGGACACATCCGCGCTGACCTCGGCCACCAGCTGAGGATCCACCAGCATGATGTCCAGGACTTCGCGGGTGCCCCACCCGGCGGAGAACGTCCGCCCCCGCCACGGATGACTGCTCCCGGCCGGCCGCAGCAACGCCGCCACATCCTGGGCCATGCGTTCTGACAGCGGGCCGGTGCGGCCGGTGAAGCGCAGTTCTCCGGCCGCGTCGAACCGGCCCAGCAGGATGCTTCCCGGCCGGGCCGTCGTTCCGGTCACCGCGGCGACGACGGCTTCCGTCGTGTCCCTCACGCGGTACTTCCGCCACGCCCGCACCCCGGGCAGATACTTCTGCGCGGGGTCTTTGAGGACCAAGCCCTCGACCCCTGCCACCGACCACGACAGCCAGGTACGGATCGTGTCCAGGTCCGTGACCGCGGTCTTCGGGCACAGCGTCCACGGCGGGCCGAGCCGCTGTGTGGCGAACAGATCCTCCAGCGCCGCCCTGCGCTCGGCGTACGGGCGGTTCTGAAGAGTGGCGCCACGGTGGAGCAGATCGAACACCACGAAATGGGCCGGGCTTTCCACGGCGAGACGGGCCGCCGCCGGCCCCCTGCGGTTCATCCGCTGGACCAGGCGCTCGAACGCCAGCCTGTCCTTCTCCCACACCACGAGTTCCCCGTCGAGCAGCACCTCCTCCGGGAGCTGGGCGGCGGCAGCGGCAGCGATCTCCGGGAACGCGGCGGTCATGTCCGTGCCGCGACGCGAGCGCAACAGCACCCGGCCGTCGGCCCGGTGCGCCACCAGAGCCCGGAAGCCGTCCCATTTCGGTTCCGCGATCCAGGTCATGGGGACCATCGGAGTGGTGACAGGAGACGCGAGTATCGGCTCGGCAGGCATCCGCAGCATGAGCGACAGCTACCACGGCCCTGTCCTGGGGACCGGTAGCGCCGGGCCCGGCAGCCGAGGCCGATCCGCTCTGTCTCGGAACGACACGGGACCAGAGGGAGCACGGCGTAGCATCCGCTCGTGGCGAAAGAACCGAAGAGAATCTCTGTCCCCGAATCTTTGATCGATCTCCAGCGCGCTACGAACACGGCCCGGCGGGAAGCGACGCGGGATGCGTACAGCGCGCAGGCGTGGAAGCCGTGGCTCGATGCGGCAATGGCCGTCCAGCAGGGCATCACCGAGCACGCGGCGGCGTCCGGGGCGAACCGGGTCGATGTGGAGATGGCGACGAAGCACGCCGCGCGGGAAGCCGACGAGGCTGAGGGCTGACGCCAACTCCGCACAGTCCAGGCGGCCCTCCGCTGACAGGGGTACGGACACGGTGTCCGCGGCCTCGAACCGCTCCAAGGGCGACCAGTCGCCGGACCAGTGGAGTCCGCCGGCGCGTGCCTACTGGTGCACGTACGCGCGCGCGTGGACCGACATCAAGCACATCTACCAGCTCACGGTCACCCGGCCCGAAGTCGTACAGCTGCACGCGATGCTCGACACCTGCTCCTGATGGCCGCCCCTGCCGGGCGGTATACCGGTGAGGTCACCGCCAGCCCCGGTGGTGCGATGACCGACGAGGTCGGGGTCATCACCGGCGACCTCACCCTCACCACCGCACTCCGGCCGGACGGAAAGGCGGAGGTCACCGTCCAGTACACCGGCGCCGCCGAGTGGTACACCCTGACCGGCAGCCCGGTTCCGGTCCCGCCAGACGGACTTGCCGGGCTCCACACCCGGGTACTGGACGCCGTACGCAGCGGTGGCCAAGCCGTCGTCCCGACCGAGTGATCGCTCTTCGTCTCGTGGAAGGCCGGGGTGCCCCCCCCCACGGGGGGGGCCCCCCCCCCGGGGGGGGGCGGGGGGCGGGTAACCCACCGTGGGGCCGGGGGGAGCCCCCGGGGCCCATGCCGAGAACGGCCCCCGCCCCAAGTGTGCGGCGGGCGCCCCGCCGGGTCGGG
>NZ_JBIUTF010000017.1:0-22705 GCF_044741745.1 Streptomyces sp. NPDC088116
TCCACGGTCATTTCGGGTGCCGAGAATGCTGTGGAGGAGTTGGCTCGGCGTTGGCGGGACCAGGGCGGGAAGGCGCGGCGCCTGCGGGTGAGTCATGCGTTCCATTCGCCGTTGATGGAGCCGATGCTGGATTCGTTCGCGCGGGTGCTGGCGGGGGTGACATGGCGTGAGCCACGGATCCCCGTCGTATCGGGTATTCCAGGCGCGGATGTGACGGACCCGGCCTACTGGGTTCGGCATGTGCGGGACACGGTGCGTTATCACGACGCGGTTCTGAAGCTGCGTGAACTGGGTGCGGAGCTGTTCCTGGAGGCCGGGCCGGCCGGGACGCTGAGTGCGATGGCCACGGTGGACAGCGGCGTCTGGCTGCCCGCGATGAGGGCGGAGCGGGATGAACCGGAAACCCTGCTGACCGCGGTGGCAGGGGTGCACGTCCATGGTTCCACCGTGGACTGGACCACGCTGCTCGGAACCGGGTCGGGCAACCCCGTGATGTCGTTGCCGACGTACGCGTTCCAGCGGGAGCGCTTCTGGCACGAGACGTCACCTCAGCGCGCCGCGAGCGCGGTTGACGGTCTGGACGCCGAGTTTTGGGAGGCGGTGGAGCGCGAGGACGCCTCCGCGGTGTTGCCGGTGCTGGCTTCCCTGCGACAGCGGCAGGCGCGTTCGGCGGTGGACCGGTGGCGGTATCGGGTGGGGTGGTCGTCACTGCCGGAGAAGTCCGGTGGCCGGCTTGATGGTGTGTGGGCACTGCTGGCGGCCGCGGGCACCGGTGACGACCTGGCGGCCTTCCTGACGGAGGCCGGTGCCGAGGTCGTACGCATTGATCTCGACCAGGTCGATGTACAGGACCTGCCGGAGGCCGGGTCGTTGGCCGGTGCGGTGGTGGTGGCCGGCGAGGGCCGTGAGTGTGCGGCGCAGTTGCTCACGGTCGCCCAGGCATGGAATTCGGTGCCGATGTGGGTGCTGACCCGGGGCGCGGTGAGTGTCGGTGAGAGCGATCCGGTGGTGAATGCCTGGCAGGGACAGGTGTGGGGGCTGGGCCGGGTGATCGGATCCGAGCAGCCCGGCGGGTGGGCAGGATTGATCGATCTTCCCACCGGACCGCTGGATGAGCTGTTGTGGCAGCGGTGCTGTTCGGTACTGGCCGATGGCGATGGCGAGAACCAGGTCGCGGTGCGCCCCGACGGCGTGTACGGGATGCGGTTGCGCCGTGCCCATGTCGTACCGGGGCAGGGCTGGCAACCGTCGGGAACGGTACTGGTGACCGGCGGAACGGGCGCGTTGGGTGCGCGGGTGGCGCACTGGCTGGTCGAGCGTGGTGCGGAGCATCTGGTGCTGGTCAGCCGCCGGGGCGCGGACGCGCCCGGTGCGCAAGAACTGGTGGCGGAGCTGTCGGCGTTGGGTGTCGGTGTGCAGGTGGCCGCCGGCGACGCCGCCGACCGTGTCGCGATGGCCGAGGCATTGGCCGCTGTTCCGGAGGAATTCCCGCTGACCGCCGTTGTGCACACGGCGGGTGTTCTGGACGACGGTGTACTCGGTTCGTTGACGCCGCAGCGGCTGGAGGCGGTGGCCGGGCCGAAGGTCGACGCGGTGCTCACCCTGGACGAACTCACCGCGGACATGAACTTGCAGGCGTTCGTACTGTTCTCCTCGGCGGCCGCGTTGCTCGGTTCGCCGGGGCAGGGCAACTACGCCGCGGCCAACGGGTTCCTGGATGCCTACGCGCAGATGCGGCGGGCTCAGGGTGCGCCGATGGTGTCGATGGCGTGGGGTGCCTGGGCCGGCGCCGGCCTGGCCGATGCCGAACTGATGCAGTCCCTCCACCGGCGGGTTGGCGTGCGCGGGATGGATCCGGCGGTGGCCGTGATGGCGCTGGAAGACGCCTTGGACGACGGGTATGTCGCGGTCGCCGACGTGGACTGGGGCCGGGTCGCGGAACTCGGCCTCGGCGGACGGTGGCTGGCCGAACTCCCGGAGGCCGGGACGGTGGTGGCTGCCGACGCGGCGAACGGGGACTCCCCGTGGCTGCGGGATTTGCGGCAGGCCCCGCCCGGCAAGGGACCGGCGGTCGTACTGTCGATGGTCCGGGAGCAGGCCGCCATGGTGCTGGGGCACGCAGGTGCGGGGAAGATCGACGAGGGAACCGCCTTCCGTTCCCTCGGGTTCGACTCGCTGACCGCGGTCGAACTGCGCAACCGCATGGCCGCGGTGACGGGCCTGTCACTGCCGGCGGCGCTCGTTTTCGACTATCCGACACCGGCCGACCTCGCCGGGTACCTCCACACGCGACTGTCCGGTGACGCCGACGCCTTCGGACCGTCCATCCTGGACGAGCTCAGCCGCCTGGAGGACTCCCTGTCGCAGCTGACCGCCGAGTACTTCGACTCCCAGGCGGCCGAGGCGGGCTTCCACGACGAGGTCAGCGGTCGACTGAAGGCGCTGACCTCGACCTGGCACAACCTCCAAGGGCTGGACGGCGACGGGAATGTGCAGGACAAGCTCCAGCACGCCTCGGACGACGACCTCTTCGACTTCATCGACAACCGGTACGGCAAGGCATGAGGACTCCTCTCGCTTTTCACGAAGAAATGGGTGATCGGTAGTGAACACCGAGGGCAAGCTCCGCGAGTACCTGAAGCGCGTCACGGTGGATTTGCACGAGACGAGTTCGCGCCTCGCCGAAGTGGAAGAGAAGTCGCGTGAGCCGATCGCGATCGTCGGAGTGGGCTGCCGTTTCCCGGGTGGAGTGGATTCGCCGAAGGCGCTGTGGAAGCTGCTGACCGGTGGCACGGACGCGATCGGTGATTTCCCCGGAGACCGTGGCTGGGAGGCGGCCGGGGATGCCGATCCGCAGGCCGGATACGCCCCGGTGGGAGGCTTCGTCACCGATGTGACGGACTTCGACGCGGGATTCTTCGGTATTTCGCCGCGTGAAGCGGTGGCGATGGATCCGCAGCAGCGACTCGCTCTGGAAACGGCGTGGGAAGCACTGGAACGAGCCGGGATCGACCCGGACTCGCTCCGTGGCAGCGCCACTGGTGTGTACCTCGGCACCAATGGCCAGGACTACGCCACGATGGTCGCTGACGGGCCGGTCGCCGAAGAGGGGCACACCGGAACCGGCAACGCGGCGAGTGTGATGTCCGGCCGGGTGGCCTACACGCTTGGCCTGGAAGGCCCCGCGGTCACCGTGGACACCGCGTGTTCGTCGTCCTTGGTGACGATGCACCTGGCCGCGCAGGCATTGCGCTCGGGCGAATGCTCGGTGGCGCTGGCCGGTGGTGTCACCATCATGTCCACGCCCGGGATCTTCGTGGAGTTCTCGCGGCAGGGTGGGCTGGCTCCTGACGGGCGGTGCAAGCCGTTCGCTGACGCGGCTGACGGTACCGGCTGGGGTGAAGGCGCCGGTGTGCTGGTGCTGGAACGGCTGTCCGACGCTCGCAAGCGTGGGCATCAGGTCCTGGCGGTACTGCGGGGCAGTGCGGTGAACCAGGACGGTGCGTCGAACGGTCTGACCGCACCGAACGGCCCCTCCCAGCAGCGAGTGATCCGCGCGGCCCTGGCGAGCGCTCGGCTGACCGCGTCCGATGTGGACGTTGTCGAGGCGCACGGCACGGGAACGAAACTCGGCGATCCGATCGAGGCGGACGCGCTGCTGGCGACCTACGGTCAGGATCGTCCGGAGTCGCAGCCGCTGTGGCTGGGATCGGTGAAGTCGAACATCGGTCACACCCAGGCGGCCGCGGGCGTGGCGGGCATCATCAAGATGGTCCTGGCGATGCAGCATGGTGTGCTGCCGCGGACGTTGCATGTGGACGCGCCGTCGTCGCATGTGGACTGGTCGGCCGGTGCGGTGAGGCTGCTGACGGAAGAGGTGCCGTGGCAGGCGGACGGCCGTCGACGGCGGGCGGGTGTCTCGTCGTTCGGTATTTCTGGTACGAACGCCCACTTGATCCTCGAGGACCCGGAACCCGAGCCGGCGACCGAGCCGACAGCCGAGCCGGAACCGGCCACCGCGGTGGTGCCGTGGTTGCTGTCGGCCAAGTCGCCGGAGGCGTTGCGGGAGCAGGCTGTCCGACTTGGTCAGTGGGTCTCTGACCAACCGGAGGTCGATCCGGTGCTGGTCGGCCGGGCGTTGGTCACGAGTCGGTCGGTGTTCGAGCATCGGGCGGTGGTACTGGGCCGCGACCGGCAGACGTTGCTGGACGGTGTCCAGGCTCTTGCCGAGGACCGGTCGGGCGCCGGTGTGGTGACCGGCTCGCCCGTTTCCGGGCGGCTGGCGGTGGTGTTTTCCGGTCAGGGTAGTCAACGTCCGGGTATGGGTTCGCAGTTGTCGGCTGCGTTCCCGGTGTTCGCCGAAGCCTTTGATGAGGTGTGTGCGGAGCTGGATCGGCATTTGCCGCGTCCGATCCGTGAGGTGATCGACAGCGAGCCGGGTTTGCTGGATGAGACTCTGTATACGCAGGCTGGGTTGTTCGCGGTGCAGGTGGCTCTGTATCGGTTGGTGAGTTCGTGGGGTGTGTCGCCGGAGTGGGTGGCTGGGCATTCGATCGGTGAGTTGAGTGCCGCCCATGTGGCGGGCGTATGGGATTTGGCGGACGCGGCGGCGGTGGTCGCGGCTCGGGGTCGGTTGATGCAGGAGCTGCCCGCGGGCGGTGCGATGGTGGCGTTGTCGGCGGGTGAGGCCGAGGCGCTGGTGCTGATCGGTGAGCGGGCCGAGGTTGGCCTGGCCGCGGTGAACGGTCCGGAGTCCACCGTCATTTCGGGTGCCGAGAATGCTGTGGAGGAGCTGGCCCAGCGTTGGCGGGACCAGGGCGGGAAGGCGCGGCGCCTGCGGGTGAGTCACGCGTTCCATTCGCCGTTGATGGAACCCATGCTGGATCCGTTCGCGCGGGTGCTGGAGCAGGTGACGTGGCGTGAGCCGCTGATCCCGGTGGTGTCGGGTACGACGGATGCGGATGTGTGTGATCCGTTGTACTGGGTTCGGCATGTGCGGGACACGGTGCGTTATCACGACGCGGTTCTGAAGCTGCGTGAACTGGGTGCGGAGCTGTTCCTGGAGGCCGGGCCGGCCGGGACGCTGAGCGCGATGGCCACGGTGGACAGTGGCGTGTGGCTTCCGGCGCTGCGGCCTGAACGCGACGAGCCCGAAACGGTCATGTCCGCGCTGGCCGGGATCCACGCTCACGGCTCCACAGTGGACTGGTCCGAGCTGCTGGGGACAGGCACGCGCCCGGTGTCACTGCCGACGTACGCGTTCCAGCGGGAGCGGTACTGGCCCGCGGTGATCTCCCGCGCGGGGGATGTACGGGCACTGGGCCAGGGTGAGGCAGGGCATCGGCTGCTGGGCGCGGCGGTGGCGCTGGCCGGTGGAGACGCGGTGGTGCTGACCGGCCGGTTGTCGCTGGCGGCCTATCCGTGGCTCGCCGATCACGTGGTACTGGGCTCGGTGCTCCTGCCGGGAACGGCGTTCGTGGATCTGGCGGTGCACGCCGGTGACTGGGCCGGATGCCCGGTGCTGGATGAACTGACCTTGCAGGCTCCGCTGCTGCTCCCCGAGCAGGGCGGGGTGCAGGTGCAGATCCGGGTCGCCGAGCGTGATGAGCACGGTCGCCGGGTGATCGGTGTCTTCTCCCGTCCCGGTGACGAGGAGGAATGGGCCCAGCACGCCGATGGTGTGCTGAGCGCGCAGACAGCTCCCGCTCCGGTGTGGACCGGGGCTTGGCCGCCGCCGGCCGCGCGGCCGGTGCCGGTGGACGGCGTCTATGAGCGCCTGGCCGGAGATGGTTACGGCTATGGGCCGGTGTTCCAGGGCGTGCGGGCGGTCTGGCGGTCCGACACCGAGGTGTTCGCCGAGGTGGCCCTGCCCGAGCGGACCGATGTGACTGGTTTCGGGGTGCACCCGGCGTTGCTGGACGCGGCCCTGCACCCGATCGGTCTGACCGCTCTCGCTCAGGAGTCCGGCGACGCCGGGGTGCGCTTGCCGTTCGCGTGGAGTGGTGTGCAGCTGTTCGCCACAGGCGCGTCGGTGTTGCGCGTCAGGTTGTCCCACCGTGAGGACGGCGGGTTCGCGGTCGCGGTGTTCGATCCGGCAGGGCAGCCGGTGTTCAGCGCCGACTCGTTGGTGCTCCGTCCGATCACCACCGATCCGGCCGCTTCGCGGGCTGGGCAGACCTCCCGGTCGTTGTTCGGAGTGGACTGGACGCCGCTGGCCGACCCGGTGACCACCACGACGGTGGACTGGGCTTGGCACGGGCAGACCGATGGTGAGCTGCCCGCGATGGTGGTGGCCCAGGTCCCGGCCGGTGCCGGGGACGGGCCTGAGCCGGTGCACGCGGTGACGGCGATGGTCCTGGACTGGCTCCAGACCTGGCTGGCCGACCCGGCTGCCGAGGATTCCCAGCTGCTTCTGCTCACCCGGGGCGCGACCGATGGCAGCGATCTGGCCGCCGCCGCGGTGACCGGCCTGGTGCGCTCGGCACAGTCCGAGAATCCCGGCCGTTTCATCCTCCTCGACGCCGACGCCGACGCCGACGCCGACGCCGACGCCGACGCCGACCCCGACACCGATCTCGAAGCTCTCCTGCCCACGGTGGTGGCTAGCGGTGAGCCGGAACTGGCCCTCCGCGCCGGTGTGTTGCACGCGCGGCGTCTGGTGCGGGCGACCGGGCAGCTGGTGGTGCCGGGTCCGGAGCGGCTGGGCTGGCGGCTCGACGTACCCGAGCGGGGCAGTCTGGAAAATCTGGCCGTGCTGGAGAACCCGGCTGGGGAGGCGCCGCTGGCGCCCGGTCAGATCCGGGTCGGTGTGCGTGCGATCGGGCTGAACTTCCGGGATGTCCTCGTCGGCCTCGGCATGTATCCCGACCCCGACGCCTTGATGGGTGGCGAGGCGGCCGGCGTGGTGGTCGAGGTCGCTGACGATGTGGCCGGACTGGCGGTCGGTGACCGGGTGTTCGGCGTCTTCGCCGGTGCGCTGGGTCCGCTGGCGGTGACCGATCACCGCCTGGTGGCGAAGATGCCGCAGGGGTGGTCTCTCACTCGCGCGGCGTCGGTGCCGATCGTGTTCCTCACAGCGTTCTACGCGTTGCGGGACTTGGCCGAGGTGCAGCGTGGTCAGCGGATTCTGATCCACGCCGCGGCCGGTGGCGTGGGTATGGCCGCCGTGCAACTGGCCCGGGTCTGGGGCATGGATGTCTACGGCACCGCCAGTACCGGCAAGTGGCCGGTGCTGCGTGAGCAGGGTTTCGACGAGGCGCACTTGGCGTCCTCGCGGGATCTGGACTTCCGCGACAAGTTCCAGGCCGAGACCAATGGCCAGGGTGTGGATGTCATCCTGAACTCCCTGGCCGGTGAGTTCGTGGACGCTTCGCTGGACCTGCTCGTGCAGGGCGGCCAGTTCGTAGAGATGGGCAAGGCCGACGTACGGGACGCTGCCGCGATCGCCGCCGGGCATGGCGGCGCGGTGTATCGGGCCTTCGATGTGCTCGAGGCCGGTCCGGAGCGGATCGGCCAGATGCTGGCCGAGATCGTGGACCTGTTCGGCTCCGGAGATCTGGAGCCGCTGCCGCTGACGGTGTTCGAGGCCGCCGCCACGGTGGATGGTCTGCGGTATCTGCAGGCCGGGCGGAACGTGGGCAAGGTCGTGGTCCGGCTGCCGATGGGGCTGGACCGACGGGGCACCGTCGCGATCACCGGCGGGACCGGGGTGCTGGGCGCGATGCTGGCCCGCCATCTGGTGACCGCTTACGGGGTTGAGCACCTGCTGTTGCTGTCCCGCCGGGGTAGTGCCGCGGAGGGCGCGGACGAGCTGGTCACCGAGCTGAGCGCACTGGGCGCGCAGGTGTCGGTCCGGGCGTGTGACGTGTCTGATCGTGACGCGCTGGCGGCGGTGCTCGCCGAACATCCGGTGTCGGGTGTGGTGCATGCCGCTGGTGTGCTGGATGACGCGACGGTGGAGTCGCTGACCCCCGAGCGGCTGGCCGTGGTGCTGCGGGCAAAGGTCGATGCGGCGTGGCACCTGCACGAACTGACCCAGGAGCTGGATCTGGGCATGTTCGTGGTGTATTCGTCCGCGGCGGCCACGCTCGGGCAGGCGGGGCAGGGGAGTTACGCGGCGGCGAACGCCGCGCTGGACGCACTGATGCAGCACCGGGTGTCGACTGGGCTGGTCGGTCAGTCGTTGGCGTGGGGGCTGTGGGAGCAGAGCTCGGGGATGACCGGGCGCCTGGGTGAAGCGGATCTGGCCCGGTTGACGCGGACCGGTGTTCGGGCGCTGTCCGACGAGCAGGGCCTGGCGTTGTTCGATGCGGCGACGCGCCTGGAACGCCCGTTGGTGGTGGCGGCCGGGCTGGATGTGGCCACCATGCGCGCTGCCGGGGCCGCTGGGCCGCTGCTGCGCGGGCTGGCCGGAGGCTCGGCACGCCGGGCCGCCGCCACGGCCCCGGCCGGTGAGGGCGAACTGGCCGCACGGCTGGCGGCATTGTCGGTGGAAGAGCGCCAGGGCGTGGTGCTGGAACTGGTGCGTACCGAAGCGGCCATCGTCCTGGGGCACAGTGGAGTCGGCGCGGTTGACGCCGACGCGGCCTTCCGTGACCTGGGCTTCGATTCGCTGACCGCGGTCGAGTTGCGCAACCGGCTCACCTCCGTGACCGGGATACGACTGCCGGCGACGCTGGCCTTCGACTACCCGACTTCGCGGTTGCTCGCCGGGTTCGTGCTGGCCGGGGTACTGGGTGAGCGGGCGGACGCGGCTCCCGTGTCCGGGGCCGTGATGGTCACCGGTGCGGAGGACGATCCGATCGCGATCGTGGGGATGGGGTGCCGGTTCCCGGGCGGGGTGGATTCCCCGGAGGCGTTGTGGGACCTGCTGGCCGCTGACGGCGAGGGCGTCGTGGAGTTCCCCGCCGATCGTGGCTGGGACGTGGAGGGCCTCTACGACCCGGACCGGCTTCGACCGGGTACCACCTATGCCCGGCACGGCGGCTTCCTGGCCGAGGCGGGCATGTTCGATCCCGAGTTCTTCGGGATCACACCCCGTGAAGCCATGGCGATGGACCCGCAGCAGCGGATCGTGCTGGAAACGGCGTGGGAAGCGCTTGAGCGGGCCGGCATCGTTCCGGATTCACTGCGTGGCTCGGACACCGGCGTGTATGTGGGTGCCTCCTGGGCGGAATACGGATCAGTGCTGGCGTCAGGTTCGAATGATGTCGCCGGGCACGTGCTGACCGGTAACGCCGGAAGTGTGGCCTCGGGCCGGATCGCTTACACGCTGGGCCTGGAAGGTCCCGCGGTCACCGTGGACACGGCGTGCTCTTCTTCGCTCGTAGCGGTGCACCTGGCGGCTCAGGCTCTGCGGTCGGGTGAGTGCTCGATGGCGCTGGCCGGTGGTGTCACGGTGATGTCCACCCCCGGCGTGTTCACGGAGTTCTCGCGGCAGGGCGGCCTGGCCGCCGACGGCCGTTGCAAGCCGTTCGCCGAAGCCGCCGACGGCACCGGGTGGGGCGAGGGCGCCGGGATCGTCGTCTTGGAGCGGCTGTCCGATGCGCGACGGCATGGGCACCAGGTGCTGGCGGTGCTGCGTGGCAGTGCGGTGAATCAGGACGGTGCGTCGAATGGTCTGACGGCGCCGAACGGTCCTTCGCAGCAGCGGGTGATTCGTGCGGCGCTGGCGAGTGCGCGGTTGTCTCCGACCGATGTCGATGTGGTGGAGGCGCACGGCACCGGTACGCGGCTGGGTGACCCGATCGAGGCGCAGGCGCTGCTGGCGACCTACGGTCAGGACCGGCCGGAGGACAAACCTCTGTGGCTGGGTTCGGTGAAGTCCAACATCGGCCACACCCTGGCCGCCGCGGGCGTGGCCGGGATCATCAAGATGGTGCTGGCCATGCGCCATGGCCAGCTGCCGCGGACACTGAACGTGGACGCGCCCTCCTCGCATGTGGACTGGTCGGCCGGATCGGTGGAGTTGCTGACCGAGGCGCTGCCCTGGGAAACCGATGGTCGTCCTCGCCGGGCCGGCGTGTCGTCGTTCGGTATTTCCGGCACGAACGCTCACCTGATCCTTGAAGAACCCGAATCCGAACCGGAATCCGTATCCGAGGTTGATGAGGCCCTGCCGAGTGGAGCGGTGCCCTGGCTGCTGTCGGCGAAGTCGGCGGAGGCGCTTCAGGACCAGGCTGTCCGGTTGGGCCGATGGGTCACGGACCAGCCGGAGATTGATCCGGCGCTGGTGGGCCGGGCTTTGGTGACGAGTCGGTCGGTGTTCGAGCATCGTGCGGTGGTCGTGGCCGAGGATCTGGCCGGACTTGTGGCTGGGCTGGAGAGCTGGGCATCTTCACCCGACGTGGTGCGGGGCGTGGCGGTGCCGGCTGGGCTGGGTCCGGTGTTTGTGTTCCCGGGTCAGGGTGCGCAGTGGGTCGGTATGGGGCTGGAGTTGTGGGACTCCGAGCCGGTGTTCGGGGAGTCGATGGAGCGGTGTGCGGCGGCGTTGGAGCCGTTTGTGGACTGGTCGTTGCGTGAGGCTCTTGGTGATGCTGGGTTGTTGGCGCGGGTTGATGTGGTGCAGCCGGTGTCGTGGGCGGTGATGGTCTCCCTGGCTGAGCTGTGGCGCTCTGCTGGTGTGGTCCCGTCCGTTGTGGTGGGTCACTCGCAGGGGGAGATTGCCGCGGCTACGGCTTCTGGTGGTCTGTCGTTGGAGGACGGCGCGCGGGTGGTGGCCTTGCGTAGTCAGGCGATTGTGGCTCTGGCGGGTTCCGGCGGGATGGTGTCGGTTCGCGCCACGCTGGCTCAGGTCGAGGAATGGATCGCCCCGTGGGCTGACTTGTCGGTGGCTGCGGTGAACGGCCCGGCACAGGTGGTGGTTTCCGGAGCGGCTGAGGCGTGTGACGAGTTCGTGGCCCGGCATGCCGATGACGGTGTGCGGCGGATCGCGGTGGACTACGCCTCTCATTCGGCGCAGGTGGAGGCGATCGAGCAGCGGTTGGCCGGTGATCTGGCGGGGCTGGAGCCGACCAGCAGTCGGGTGCCGTTCCATTCCACACTGGAAGCCGCACTGGTCGACACCGCGGGGCTCGACGGTGGGTACTGGTATCGGAATCTGCGTGAGCAGGTGCGTTTCGCCGAGGTGATCGAGGCGCTGGTGGCGGCCGGGCATCGCACCTTCGTCGAGGTGAGTGCGCATCCGGTCCTCGCGATGGCGGTGGAGCAGGCCGGTGAGGGACTGGCCGTGACCGGCACGTTGCGTCGTGATGACGGTGGCCGGGGCCGGTGGCTGCGGTCACTGGCGACCGCTCATGTCGCCGGCGTGAAGGTGGACTGGACCGTACTGCTCGGCTCGCGGTCCGGTGCGGGATCGCTTTCCCTGCCCACGTACGCGTTCCAGCACCAGCGGTTCTGGCCCGAGTTGTCGCCCCAGAGCGCTGACGGTGTTGTCGACGGTGCGGACGCGGAGTTCTGGCAGGCGGTGGAGCGCTCGGACGGCGCGGCTCTGGCCACCACCTTGAGGGTGGCTGAGCATGAAGTGAGTTCGGTGCTGCCCGCGTTGTCCGCCTGGCGCCGGGAGCGGCAGGACCGACAGGCGATCGACAACTGGCGATACCGGGTGGAATGGGCGCCGCTGTCGGGCTCGCGGCCTTCGGCGCTGAGCGGTTCGTGGCTGGTGTTGCACCACCCGGACACCGCTGAATGGGCCGGCCAGGTGGCAGGGGTGCTGACCGATCAGGGCGCGCGACCGCTTCCGGTGGCTGTGCTCGGTGACCGTACGGTGGTCGCCGAAGCCGTGCGGTCCGCCGTGTCCGAGTCCGAAGCGGACCTGGCCGGTGTGGTGTTCCTGCCCGGCGCCGCGCCGGCGAAGGAGCTTCTGGCCGTGCTCCAGGGCCTGGAACAGGCCGGGTCGACGCAGCGGTTGTGGATGCTCACCCGCGGCGCGGTCCGGGTTGACGGCGCCGACGGGTCGGGTGACCTCGATGCGGCCGCGGCGTGGGGCCTGGGCCGGGTGGCGGCGCTGGAGTACCCGACGCGGTGGGGTGGGCTGATCGACCTGCCGCCCGCCGATGCCGATGCCGCGCTCGACGACGTGATCTGGCGGCGTTGCTGCGCGGTGCTGGCAGGGTGGGACGACGAGGACCAGGTCGCGGTACGCGCCAGCGGCGTATACGGACGTCGGCTCGTGCCCGCCCCTGATTCCGGGGAGCCGTGGGTTCCGGCGGGCACCGTCCTGGTCACCGGTGGCACCGGTGGACTGGGTGGCCAGGTCGCGCGCTGGCTGGCCGACCAGGGCGTCGAGCACATCGTGCTGACCTCGCGGCGCGGTACGCAGGCGCCCGGCGCGGCAGAGCTTGTGGACGAGCTGACTGCCGAGGACCGGGTGCGGGTCACCGTCCTGGGCTGTGATGTGGCCGACCCGGACGGCCTGGCCACGGCCCTGTCCGGCGTGGGGCGGATCGATGCGGTGGTCCACGCCGCCGGTGTCGGTGAGCTGACCTCGATCGCGCAGACCGATCCGGACGCGGTGGACCAGGTCCTGGCGGCGAAGGTGGCCGGGACGCTGAATCTGCACCGGCTGCTGGTGCAGGATGCCGAGCGTCCGCTGGACGCGTTTGTGCTGTTCGCCTCGGGCGCCGGTGTGTGGGGCGGTGGCGGGCAGGGGATGTACGCGGCGGCCAACGCGTTCCTCGATGCTTACGCCCTCCAGGAGCGTGTTGCCGGGCGCGCGGTGACCAGTGTGTCCTGGGGCCTGTGGGCCGGGCCGGGAATGGCCGGTTCACAGGAGAGCCAGGCCATGCAGCGGCGCGGGGTCCGGCCGATGGAACCGCAGCGGGCGCTGCGTGCCCTGGCCGAGGCGGTGGGCCGGGGCGAGGCGTGTGTGACGGTGACCGACATGGATTGGGCCCGCTTCGCCGCGGCGTTCACTTCCGCGCGGCCCAGTCCGCTGCTGGGCCAGATTCCGCAGGTGCGGGCCGTCGTGGCCGACACGGGCCCGGCGAGGGACGAGGACAGCGCTCTGGCCGCCCGGCTGCGGGAGTTGCCGGAGGGCCGGCGTCGGCAGACTGTGCACGAGATGGTGTTGGCTCATGCGGCCGTGGTCCTGGGGCACGGCACCGCGGACGGGCTCGGATCCGGTCAGGCCTTCCGTGAGCTGGGCTTCGATTCCGTGACCGCGGTCGAGCTGCGCAACCGGTTGGTGGAGGCAACGGGGCTTTCGCTGCCGGCGACGTTGGTGTTCGACTACCCGAACGCGGCTGTGCTGACGGACTTCCTGCTGGAAGAGCTGATCGGAGCCGAGGCGGCGATGGCCGCTCCGGTGGCGGCCGCGGTGCTGGACGAGCCGGTCGCGATCGTGGGTGTGGGATGTAGTTTCCCCGGCGGAGTGGACTCGCCCGAGGCGCTGTGGGAATTGCTGACCGAGGGCACGGACGCGATCGGCGCGTTCCCCGGGAACCGCGGCTGGGATGTAGCCGGACTGGACGACCCGCAGGCCGATTACGCACGTGTGGGCGGGTTCGTACCCGAAGTCACCGATTTCGACGCGCGATTCTTCGGTATTTCGCCGCGTGAGGCGGTGGCGATGGATCCCCAGCAGCGTCTGGTGCTGCAAACGTCGTGGGAAGCGTTGGAGCGGGCCGGGATCGCCGCGGATTCGCTGCGAGGTTCGGACACCGGCGTGTACGTGGGTGTCGGTGGGTCGGAGTACGGGTCGGTCCTGGCGTCCGGATCCCATGGCACCGAGGGACATTCGCTGACCGGCAACGCCGTGAGTGTGATGTCCGGGCGTGTGTCCTACACACTGGGCCTGGAAGGCCCGGCGGTGTCGGTGGACACGGCCTGTTCCTCGTCGTTGGTGGCGGTGCATCTGGCGGCTCAGGCTCTGCGGTCGGGTGAGTGCCCGATGGCGCTGGCCGGTGGTGTCACGGTGATGTCCACCCCCGGTGTGTTCGCGGAGTTCTCGCGGCAGGGCGGACTGGCCGCCGACGGCCGTTGCAAGCCGTTCGCCGATGCGGCGGATGGCACCGGATGGGGTGAAGGCGCCGGCATCCTGGTTCTCGAGCGGTTGTCGGATGCGCGGAGGCACGGGCACCAGGTGCTCGCGGTGCTGCGCGGCAGTGCGGTGAACCAGGATGGCGCGTCGAACGGTCTGACCGCGCCGAACGGTCCCTCCCAGCAGCGCGTGATTCGTGCGGCGCTGGCCAGCGCTCGGCTGTCGCCGGGTGAGGTCGATGTGGTGGAGGCCCACGGCACCGGCACCAAGCTCGGCGACCCGATCGAAGCGCAGGCCCTCCTGGCCACCTACGGTCAGGACCGCCCGCAGGACCGGCCGTTGTGGCTGGGTTCGGTGAAGTCGAACATCGGTCACACCCAGTCCGCCGCCGGCGTGGCCGGGATCATCAAGATGGTGCTGGCCATGCGGCACGGCATGTTGCCGCGGACGTTGCATGTGGACGCGCCGTCGTCGCATGTGGACTGGTCGGCCGGAGCGGTACGGCTGCTGACCGAGGCCGTGCCGTGGGAGCCCGATGGCCGTCCGCGGCGGGCGGGTGTGTCGGCATTCGGTATTTCCGGCACGAACGCACACCTGATCTTCGAAGAGGCAGAGCCCGAACCCGAGTTGGTGTCGGCCACGGAGCCGGATGAGGTTCCGGGTGGGATGGTGCCCTGGCTGCTGTCGGCCAGGTCGTCGGACGCGCTGCGGGACCAGGCTGTCCGGCTGGTCCGGTGGGCCGCTGACCAGCCGGGGACCGACCCGGCGGTGGTGGCTCGCGCGCTGGCCACGAGCAGGTCGGTGTTCGAGCATCGTGCGGTGGTTCTGGGCCGGGACGGCCAGGAGTTGATGGACGGGCTGCGCACGCTGGCCGAAGGCCGACCGGGTGCCGGTGTGCTCACCGGATCGGCGGGCTCCGGGCGGCTGGCGATGGTGTTCTCCGGCCAGGGCAGTCAACGGCTCGGTATGGCGGCGGAGCTGTGTGCGTCGTTCCCGGTGTTCGCCGAAGCCTTCGACGAGGTGTGTACGGAGCTGGACCGGCATCTGCCGCGTCCGATCCGTGAGGTGATCGACGGTGAGCCGGATCTGCTGAACGAGACGGTGTTCACGCAGGCCGGATTGTTCGCGGTGCAGGTCGCTCTGTACCGGCTGACAACATCGTGGGGTGTGTCGCCGGAGTGGGTGGCAGGGCATTCGATCGGTGAGCTGAGTGCCGCGTATGTAGCGGGTGTGTGGAGTCTGGCCGATGCGGCGGCGGTGGTCGCGGCGCGCGGCCGGCTGATGCAGGAGCTGCCCGCGGGCGGCGCGATGGCCGCGCTCTCGGCGAGTGAGGCCGAGGCGCTGGAACTGATCGGTGAGCATGCCACTGTGGGGCTGGCAGCGGTGAACGGTCCGGCCTCGACCGTGGTTTCCGGTGACGAGGATGTGGTGCTGGAGCTGGCGGAGACGTGGCGGCAGCGGGGCGGCAAGGCGCGGCGGCTGCGGGTCAGCCACGCGTTCCACTCCCCGTTGATGGAACCCATGCTGGCCTCGTTCGCGCAGGTCCTGGAGGGCGTGTCCTGGCGGGAACCACAGTTCCCCGTGGTGTCCGGAACCCCGGACGCGGATGTGACGGACCCGGCCTACTGGGTGCGGCATGTCCGGGACACGGTGCGATACCACGACACCGTACTGAAGCTGCGGGACCAGGGAGCGGACCTCTTCCTGGAGATCGGGCCCGACGGCACGTTGAGCGCGATGGCCACCGCGGACAGTGGGGTGTGGCTGCCGACGCTGCGGGCCGACCGCGACGAGCCGGAGACGGTGGTGACCGCGCTGGCCGGGGTGCACGCCCATGGCTCCACCGTGGACTGGACCGCGCTGCTCGGTGCTCAGAGTCCCGGCCCGGTGCCGTTGCCGACGTACGCGTTCCAGCGGGAACGGCACTGGCCTCGGGTGACCCGCCGCGCCGGAGATGTGCGCGCGCTGGGCCTGGGCGAGTCCGCTCACGGGTTGCTGGGCGCGGTGGTGTCTCTGGCTGGTGGCGATGCCCTGGTGCTGACCGGGCGCCTGTCACTGGCGTCGTATCCGTGGCTGGCTGATCACGCGGTGCTGGGCTCGGTGCTGCTGCCGGGAACGGCGTTCGTGGACCTGGCCGTACACGCCGGTGACCGGGCCGGCTGCCCGGTGGTGGAAGAACTGACCCTTCAGGCTCCGCTGCTGTTGCCTGAACAAGGTGGGGTGCAGGTTCAGGTGCGGGTCGCCGAGCCTGACGAGCAAGGGCGCCGGGCGGTGGGGATCCTCTCCCGCGTCGACGATGACGACGAATGGGTGCGGCACGCCGATGGTGTGCTGAGTCCACAGGACGTCCCGGCTCCGGTGTGGACCGGCGCCTGGCCGCCGTCGGACGCGCGGCCGGTGCCGGTGGACGACCGGTACGAGCGCCTGGCCGAAGATGGCTACAACTACGGTCCGGTCTTCCAGGGGCTCCGCGCGGCCTGGCAGTCGGGCACCGATGTCTTCGCCGAGGTGGCACTGCCCGAGCAGACCGAGGTGGACAGCTTCGGGATACACCCGGCGCTGCTGGACGCCGCCCTCCACCCGATCGGTCTCACCGCCTTGGCTCAGCCGAGCGAAGGCGTGAGCTTGCCGTTCGCGTGGAATGACGTTCGCCTGCACGCCACCGGTGCGTCGGTGCTGCGTGTGAGGTTGTCCCACCGTGCGGACGGTGGGGTCGGGGTCGAGGCGTACGATCCGGCCGGGCAGCCGGTGTTCAGCGCGGACTCCTTGCGGATGCGCCCGATCACCGCGGACCTGACACCCGGGGCCGGCGAGTCGGCCAGGTCGTTGTTCGGAGTGGACTGGGTTCCGCTGACCGATCCCGGTACCACCACGGAGGTGGACTGGGCCTGGCACGGCCAGATCGAGGGCGAAGTCCCCGCGGTGGTGGTGGCCCAGGTCCCGACTGGCTACGGCGAGGGCCCGGAATGGGTGCACGCGGTCACATCCACGGTTCTGGGCTGGCTGCAGACCTGGTTGGCCGACTCGGCCAACCAGGACTCCCAGTTGCTGCTGGTCACCCGGGGCGCGCTCGACGGCAGCGATCTGGCCGCCGCCGCGGTGACCGGCCTGGTGCGCTCGGCACAGTCGGAGCACCCCGGACGTTTCGTCCTGCTGGACCTCGACACCGACCTGGATCTCGATGCCGTGCTGCCCACCGTGCTGGGAAGCGGTGAGCCGGAACTCGCCGTACGGGACGGAGCGTTGTCCGTGCGGCGCCTGGTGCGGGCCGCGGGCGGCAGGCAGGCGGTGGCGGCACCGGACCGGCTGGCTGAGGGCACGGTGGTGATCACCGGTGGTACGGGTGGTTTGGGCGCGTTGTTGGCCCGGCATCTGGTGACCGCTTACGCCGTCGGGCATCTGCTGTTGCTGTCGCGGCGGGGAATGGATGCTCCCGGGGCCGCTGAGCTGGCCGCCGAGCTGGACGGGCTGGGCGCGCGGGTGTCGATCCAGGCGTGTGATGTGTCTGATCGTGATGCGCTGGCGGCGGTGCTTGCCGGGCGTTCGGTGTCGGGTGTGGTGCATGCGGCTGGTGTACTGGATGACGCGACGGTGGAGTCGTTGACCCCGGAGCGGCTGGCCGTGGTGCTGCGCGCGAAGGTCGATGCGGCGTGGCATCTGCACGAACTGACCCGGGATCAGAATCCGGGGATGTTCGTGGTGTATTCCTCCGCGGCGGCCACGCTCGGCTCGGCCGGGCAGGGAAGCTATGCGGCGGCGAACGCCACGTTGGACGCGCTGGTGGAGTTCCGGCGGTCCGCGGGGTTGGCCGGGCACTCGCTGGCCTGGGGACTGTGGGCGCAGCGCTCGGGAATGACCGGGGCGCTGGACGAGGCAGACCTGGCACGGATGAACCGAGCCGGCCTCCAGGCTCTGTCGGATGAGCAGGGCTTGGCGCTGTTCGACACCGCGGTGCGCCTGGACCGGTCTCTGGTAGTGGCGGCGCGGCTGGATATGGCGAAAATGCGAGCTGCCGGGGTGGACTCCCGGCTCTTGCGCGGCCTGATCGGAGGCTCGGCGCGCCGTACCGCTGCCAAGGTTCTCACCGGTGGCGGCGAGTTGGCCGACCGCCTCGCGGCGCTGCCCGTGGAGGAGCGTCACAGCACGGTGCTGGAGCTGGTGCGCACTCAGGCTGCGAACGTCCTCGGCCACGCCACAGCCGGTGGGGTCGATGCTGACGCGGCCTTCCGCGATCTGGGCTTCGACTCGCTGACAGCGGTCGAACTGCGCAACCAGCTCACGGCCGTAACCGATCTACGACTCCCGGCGACGCTGGTCTTCGACTACCCGACCGCGTCCGTGCTGGCCGAGTTCGTGCTGGCGGAGCTCGTCGGAACCGGCATCGACGCTTCGAATGTGACGCCGGTGGCGACGGTGGTGGATGAGCCGATCGCGATTGTCGGTATGGGGTGTCGTTTTCCGGGTGGGGTGGATTCGCCGGAGGCGTTGTGGGAGTTGTTGGCTGCTGGTGGTGAGGGGGTGGCGGAGTTCCCGCCCGACCGGGGTTGGGATGTGGAGGGGTTGTATGACCCTGAGCGTCTTCGTCCTGGTACGAGTTACACCAAGCATGGTGGTTTCTTGTTGGGGGCGGCGGAGTTCGACGCCGGGTTCTTCGGTATTTCGCCGCGTGAGGCGGTGGGGATGGATCCGCAGCAGCGGATTGTTCTGGAGACGGCGTGGGAGGCTCTGGAGCGGGCGGGGATCGTGCCGGATTCCCTGCGTGGCTCGGATACCGGTGTGTACGTCGGCCTGATGTACCACGACTATGCGACCCAAACGGCGATGAATCCGGCTGAGAGCGAAGGATTCGGCAGTACCGGCAATTCCGGAAGTGTGGCGTCGGGCCGGATCGCCTACACGCTGGGCCTGGAAGGTCCCGCGGTCACCGTGGACACGGCGTGCTCTTCTTCGCTCGTGACGGTGCACCTGGCGGCTCAGGCTCTGCGGTCGGGTGAGTGCTCGATGGCGCTGGCCGGTGGTGTCACGGTGATGTCCACCCCAGCGGTGTTCACGGAGTTCTCCCGCCAGGGCGCACTGGCCGTAGATGGCCGCTGCAAACCGTTCGCGGATGCCGCGAACGGCACCGGTTGGGGTGAGGGTGCCGGAATCCTGGTACTTGAGCGGCTGTCCGATGCGCGACGGCATGGGCACCAGGTGCTGGCGGTGGTGCGTGGCAGTGCGGTGAATCAGGACGGTGCGTCGAATGGTCTGACGGCGCCGAATGGTCCTTCGCAGCAGCGGGTGATTCGTGCGGCGCTGGCGAGTGCGCGGTTGTCTCCGGCCGAGGTCGATGTGGTGGAGGCGCACGGCACCGGAACGAAGCTGGGCGACCCGATCGAGGCGCAGGCGGTACTGGCGGCGTACGGTCAGGACCGGCCGGAGGAACGGCCGTTGTGGCTGGGGTCGGTGAAGTCCAACCTCGGACACACCCAGGCGGCCGCGGGTGTGGCGGGCATCATGAAGATGGTGCTGGCGATGCGGCACGGTCTGTTGCCGCGGACGTTGCATGTGGACGCGCCGTCGTCGCAGGTGGACTGGTCGGCCGGTGCGGTGGAGTTGCTGACCGAGGCAGTGCCGTGGGAGGCCAATGGTCATCCCCGTCGAGCGGGTGTGTCGTCGTTCGGTATCTCCGGCACGAACGCTCACCTGATCCTTGAAGAAGCTGAGCCCGTGCCGACTGCCGAGGTCGCTGACGCCGCTGAGAGTGGGCCGGTGCCGTGGTTGCTGTCGGCGAAGTCGGCGGAGGCGTTGCGGGAGCAGGTTGTCCGGTTGGGCCGGTGGGTCACGGATCAGCCGGGGATTGATCCGGTGTTGGTGGGTCGGGCGTTGGCCACGAGTCGGTCGGTGTTCGAGCATCGTGCGGTGGTGGTGGCCGAGGATCTGGCCGGGTTCGTGTCCGGGCTGGAGAGCTGGGAGTCCTCGCCTGCGGTGGTGCATGGTGTCGCGGTGCCGGCTGGGCTGGGTCCGGTGTTTGTGTTCCCGGGTCAGGGTGCGCAGTGGGTCGGTATGGGGCTGGAGTTGTGGGACTCCGAGCCGGTGTTCGGGGAGTCGATGGAGCGGTGTGCGGCTGCGTTGGAGCCGTTCGTGGACTGGTCGCTTCGTGACGCTCTTGGTGATGCTGGGTTGTTGGCGCGGGTTGATGTGGTGCAGCCGGTGTCGTGGGCGGTGATGGTCTCCCTGGCTGAGCTGTGGCGCTCTGCTGGTGTGGTCCCGTCCGTTGTGGTGGGTCACTCGCAGGGGGAGATTGCCGCTGCTACGGCGTTTGGTGGGCTGTCGTTGGAGGACGGCGCGCGGGTGGTTGCTCTGCGTAGTCAGGCGATTGTGGCTCTGGCGGGTTCCGGCGGGATGGTGTCGGTTCGCGCCACGCTGGCTCAGGTCGAGGAATGGATCGCCCCGTGGGCTGACTTGTCGGTGGCTGCGGTGAACGGCCCGGCACAGGTGGTGGTTTCCGGAGCGGCTGAGGCGTGTGACGAGTTCGTGGCCCGGCATGCCGATGACGGTGTGCGGCGGATCGCGGTGGACTACGCCTCTCATTCCGCGCAGGTCGAGGCCATCGAGCAGCGGCTGGCCGGCGATCTGGCGGGGCTGGAGCCGACCAGCAGTCGGGTGCCGTTCCATTCCACGTTGGAAGCCGCACTGGTCGACACCGCAGGGCTTGATGGCGCGTACTGGTATCGGAATCTGCGTGAGCAGGTGCGTTTCGCCGAGGTGATCGAGGCGCTGGTGGCGGCCGGGCATCGCACCTTCGTCGAGGTGAGTGCGCATCCGGTCCTCGCGATGGCGGTCGAACAGTCCGGCGAGGATCTGACCGTGACCGGCACGCTGCGTCGTGATGACGGCGGCCGGGGCCGGTGGCTGCGGTCACTGGCGACCGCTCATGTCGCCGGTGCCAAGGTGGACTGGACCGCACAGTTTGGCGCTGAGAGCACCCGTCCGGTGTCGTTGCCGACGTATGCATTCCAGCGGGAGCGGTTCTGGCCTTCAGCCATCCACCGGGCCGGGGATGTGCAGGCTCTGGGGCAGGGTGAGTCCGGTCATCCGCTGCTCGGTGCGGTTGTGACGTTGGCCGGTGAGGACAAGGTGCTGTTGACCGGGCGGTTGTCTCTGTCCGCGTATCCGTGGCTGGCCGATCATGCGGTGTTGGGGTCGGTGTTGCTGCCGGGTACGGCTTTGGTGGATCTGGCGGTGCATGCCGGTGACCGGGCCGGATCTCCGGTGCTGGAGGAGCTGACGTTGCAGGCTCCGTTGGTGCTGCCCGAGCAGGGCGGGGTACGGGTTCAGGTGCGGGTCGCCGAGCTTGATGAAAAGGGTCGCCGGACGGTGGAGATCTTCTCCCGTCATGGAGATGAGGACGACTGGGTTCAGCACGCCGACGGCGTGCTGAGCGACCAGGCCGCCCCTGCTCCCCTGTGGACTGGTTCCTGGCCGCCGGCGGATGCGCGGCCGGTGCCGCTGGACGGCGTGTATGAGCGCCTGGCCGAGGACGGCTATGGCTACGGGCCGGTGTTCCAGGGAATGCGTACGGTCTGGCAATCCGGCACCGATGTCTTCGCCGAGGTCGCGCTGCCCGAGCAGACTGAAGTAGGCGGTTTCGGGGTACATCCGGCGTTGCTGGACGCGGCTCTGCACCCGATCGGAGTGACTGCGCTGACGCAGTCGAGCGAAGACGGTGTGAGGCTGCCGTTCGCGTGGAGTGGTGTCCAATTGCACGCCACGGACGCGGTGATGTTGCGGGTGCGGCTGTCCTCGCGGCAGGACGGCGGGGTCGCGGTTGCCGTGTTCGACCCTGCCGGGCAGCCGGTGTTCAGTGCCGACTCGCTGATGCTGCGCCCGATCACCACCGACCTGCCTTCCGCCGGTGCGGGGGAGACGGCTCGGTCGCTGTTCGGGGTGGACTGGCTTCCGCTGACCGTTCCGGACACCACCGAAGTGGTGGACTGGGCTTGGCGTGACCAGATCGGGGGCGAGGTCCCCGCGCTGGTGGTGGCCCGAGTTCCGGCCGCTGTCGGCGAGGGTCCGGAGTCGGTGCACACGGTGACGGCGACGGTCCTGGACTGGCTTCAGTCCTGGCTGGCCGACCCGGCCGCCGAGGATTGTCAGCTGCTGCTGCTCACTCAGGGCGCCGCGGATGGGAGTGATCTGGCTGCGGCCGCGGTGACCGGTCTGGTGCGTTCGGCGCAGTCGGAGCACCCTGGCCGTCTGATCCTCCTGGACGCCGAACCCGATACTGATCTTGATGCCGTCCTGCCTGCTGTGGTGGGCAGTGATGAGCCGGAGATCGGGCTGCGGGCGGGTGTGTTGTCGGTGCGGCGTCTCGTTCGGGCTGCTGGTGCCGGTCAGTCGGTGGTGGATCGGGTGGCTGAGGGCACCGTGGTGATCACCGGTGGGACGGGTGTGCTGGGGGCCATGCTGGCCCGGCACCTGGTGACCGATTACGACGTACGCGACCTGCTGCTGCTCTCACGCCGGGGCATGGACGCCGAGGGTGCCATCGAGCTGGCCGCTGAGCTGGACGGGCTGGGCGCGCGGGTGTCGATTCAGGCGTGTGATGCGTCTGATCGTGATGCGCTGGCGGCGGTGCTTGCCGAACATCCGGTGTCGGGTGTGGTGCATGCGGCTGGTGTGCTGGATGACGCGACGGTGGAGTCGTTGACCCCGGAGCGGCTGGCCGTGGTGCTGCGCGCGAAG
>NZ_JBIUTF010000018.1:0-22132 GCF_044741745.1 Streptomyces sp. NPDC088116
ACCACCAGCGCGGGGACCTCGCCCCCGATCTGGTCACGCCAAGCCCAGTCCACCACTTCGGTGGTGTCCGGAACGGTCAGCGGAAGCCAGTCCACTCCGAACAAGGACCGAGCCGTCTCCCTCGCCGCCGACGAAGCCGGATCGGTGGTGATCGGGCGCAGCATCAGCGAGTCGGCGCTGAACACCGGCTGCCCGGCAGGATCGAAAGCCGCGACCGCGAGCCCGCCGTCTTCACGATGCGACAAGCGCACTCGCGCCACCGCCGCGCCCGTGGCGTGCAACTGAACGCCACTCCACGCGAACGGCAACCTCACGCCGCCTTCACCGGCCTGGTCCGAGGTCGCAAATCCGATGGGATGCAGAGCCGCGTCCAGCAACGCCGGATGTATCCCGAAGCCGTCCACATCGGTCTGCTCGGGCAGCGCGACCTCGGCGAAGACATCGGTGCCGGCCTGCCACACCGCGCGGACACCTTGGAACACCGGCCCATAGCCGTATCCGTCGTCGGCCATGCGCTCATACACACCGTCCACCGGCACTGGTTGCGCCTCGGGCGGCGGCCAGGAACCAGTCCACGCCGGCGCGGCGGTGATCTGGTCGCTCAGCACGCCGTCGGCGTGCTGAACCCAGTCGTCCTCATCGCCATGACGGGAGAAGATCTCCACCGTCCGGCGACCCTTTTCATCAAGCTCGGCGACCCGCACCTGAACCCGTACCCCGCCCTGCTCGGGCAGCACCAACGGAGCCTGCAACGTCAGCTCCTCCAGCACCGGAGATCCGGCCCGGTCACCGGCATGCACCGCCAGATCCACCAAAGCCGTACCCGGCAGCAACACCGACCCCAACACCGCATGATCGGCCAGCCACGGATACGCGGACAGAGACAACCGCCCGGTCAACAGCACCTTGTCCTCACCGGCCAACGTCACAACCGCACCGAGCAGCGGATGACCGGACTCACCCTGCCCCAGAGCCTGCACATCCCCGGCCCGCCGGGTGACTGAAGGCCAGAACCGCTCCCGCTGGAACGCATACGTCGGCAACGACACCGGACAGCTGCTCTCAGCGCCAAACTGTGCGGTCCAGTCCACCTTCACACCGGCGACATGAGCGCCCGCCAGCGACCGCAGCCACCGGCCCCGGCCACCGTCATCACGACGCAACGTGCCGGTCACGGCCAGTCCCTCACCGGCCTGCTCCACCGCCATCGCGAGGACCGGATGCGCACTCACCTCGACGAAGGTGCGATGCCCGGCCGCCACCAGCGCCTCGATCACCTCGGCGAAACGCACCTGCTCACGCGTATTGCGGTACCAGTACGCACCGTCAAGTCCTGCGGTGTCGATGAGGGCAGCTTCCAGCGTGGAGTAGAACGGCACCTGGCTGCTTGTCGGCTTCAGCCCGGCCAGATCAGCTGCCATCTGCTGTTCGATGGCCTCCACTTGAGCGCAATGCGACGCGAAGTCCGCCGCGATCCGCCGCACACCGTCAGCAGCGTGCCTGGCCACGAACTCGTCACACGCCACCGCGGCACCCGAAACCACCACCTGCGCCGGTCCGTTCAGCGCGGCCACCGACAAGTCAGCCCACGGGGCGATCCACTTTTCGACCTGGTCCAGTGTGGCGGGAACCGACACCATCCCGCCGGAACCCGCCAGAGCCACAAACGCCCGACTGCGCAAGGCCACCACCCGCGCGCCATCCTCCAACGACAGCCCACCAAACGCCGTCGCGGCGGCGATCTCACCCTGCGAATGACCCACGACCACAGCGGGCGAGATGCCGGCCGATCGCCACAGCTCAGCCAGGGAGACCATCACCGCCCACGACACCGGCTGCACCACATCAACCCGCGCCAACAACTCAGCATCACCAAGAGCCTCACGCAACGACCAGTCCACAAACGGCTCCAACGCCGCCGCACACCGCTCCATCGACTCCCCGAACACCGGCTCGGAGTCCCACAACTCCAGCCCCATACCGACCCACTGCGCACCCTGACCCGGGAACACAAACACCGGACCCGGCCCAGCCGGCGCCGCGACACCGTGCACCACCGCCGTGGAAGTCTCCAGATCTTGCAGTCCAGTCACAAACCCGGGGAGGTCCTCCGCCACCACCACCGCACGATGCTCGAACTCCGAACGCGTCGTGGCCAGCGCATGACCCACCGCCGCCGGATCGATCTCCGGCCGGTCAGCGGCCCAGTGGCTCAACCTGGCTGCCTGCTCCCTCAGCGCCTGCGCCGACCTGGCCGATACCAGCCAGGGCACCGGACCACCCAGGGCTTCGGGCGCCGTCGCCGATACCAGCTCGGGCTCGGATTCGGGTTCTTCGATGATCACATGGGCGTTCGTGCCGGAAATGCCGAACGCCGATACTCCAGCGCGGCGAGGACGACCATTCGTCTGCCAGGGCACCGGCTCAGTCAGAAGACGTACGGCTCCGGCCGACCAGTCCACATGCGACGACGGCGCGTCCACATGCAACGTCCGCGGCAACAGACCGTGCCGCATCGCCAGCACCATCTTGATGATCCCGGCCACGCCGGCGGCGGACTGGGTATGACCGATGTTCGACTTCACCGAACCCAGCCACAGAGGTTCGTCCTCCGGCCGGTCCTGACCGTAGGTCGCCAGCAATGCCTGCGCCTCGATCGGGTCACCCAGCCGCGTACCGGTGCCATGCGCCTCCACCACATCGACCTCAGCCGAAGACAGCTGAGCGTTGGCCAGGGCCGCCCGGATCACCCGCTTCTGGGAAGGACCGTTCGGCGCCGTCAGGCCATTCGACGCACCGTCCTGATTCACCGCGCTACCGCGCAGCACGGCCAGCACCTGGTGCCCCCGCCGACGCGCGTCCGACAGACGCTCCAGCACCAGCACACCGACGCCCTCGCCCCAGCCAGTCCCGTCTGCCGCGTCGGCGAAGGGCTTGCACCGGCCGTCGGCGGCCAATCCGCCCTGCCGGGAGAACTCCGAGAACACGCCGAGGGTGGACACCACCGTGACACCACCGGCCAGCGCCATCGAGCACTCACCCGACCGCAGAGCCTGCGCGGCCAGATGCACCGCGACCAACGACGAGGAACAGGCCGTGTCGATCGAGACCGCCGGGCCTTCCAGGCCCAGCGCGTACGACACCCGGCCGGAAGCCACACTCGCCGCACTACCGGTCAGCAAGTGCCCATCGACATCGTCCGAACCGGCCGCGAGCGCCGAGCCGTACTCGGACCCGCCGACACCGACGTACACACCGGTGTCCGAGCCCCGCAGTCCAACCGGGTCGATCCCGGCCCGCTCCAGCCCTTCCCATGCCGTCTCCAGCACAAGGCGTTGCTGCGGATCCATGCCGACAGCCTCACGCGGCGAGATACCGAAGAATCCCGCATCGAAGTCCGTGACCTCGGTGACGAATCCGCCGACGCGGGCGTAATCGTTCCCTTCGTCCTCCCAGCCACGGTCCTCCGGGAACGCGGTGATGGCGTCCTCGCCCGCGGCGAGCATCCGCCAGAAGTCATCGGGACTGCCCACGCCTCCGGGGAATCGGCAGCCGATTCCCACGATCGCGACCGGTTCGTCGGCCACCGCGGCCGACGCCGGTGTCGCGGCCTCGGCCTCGATACCGAGCAGTTCCGCCAGCAGGAATTCCGACAGCGCGGTCGCGGTCGGATAGTCGAACACCAACGTGGTCGGCAACGACGAACCGGTCAGTTCCGTCAGCCGGTTGCGCAACTCCACCGCGGTCACGGAGTCGAAACCCAGCTCGCGGAACGCCTGGCCGGCCCCCAGGCCCTCGGCGGTGTCGTGGCCCAGCACCGCGGCCGCATGGGCCAGCACCATCTCTTCGAGCGTTCGCCGGCGCTGTGCCTCGGGCATCGCCCGCAATCGGGCGGCCAAGCCATTGTCGGCGACCGCTACCGCAGGTGCGTCGACCACTGCTTGCGGGATCTCCGCCAGCAAAGGGCTCGGGCGAACCGACGTGAAGGCGGCCGCGAACCGCGACCAGTCCATGTCGGTCACGGTCACACAGGTCTCGCCCTGGCCCACCGCCTCGACCAGCGCCCACAGGGCGCGTTGCGGATCCATCGGCCGGACCCCCCGCCGCTGCATCGCCCGGCTCTCTTCCGAGCCGGCCATCCCCGCGCCTGCCCACACACCCCAGGACACGCTCGTCACCGCATGCCCGGCAGCACGCTGCCGAGTGGCATAGGCATCCAGGAAGGCATTGGCCGCCGCATAGAGTCCCTGCCCGCCACCACCCCATACACCGGCGCCGGAAGCGAACAGCACGAACGCGTCGAGCGGACGATCAGCGTCCCGCACGAGCAGGTGGTGCAGGTTCAGCGTCCCGGTCACCTTCGCCGCCAGGGCCCGTTCCACGGCCTCCGGATCGGTCTCCGCGATCGGAGTCAGCTCGCCGACACCGGCGGCGTGAACCACCGCGTCGATACGGCCCACCTCGGCCAGAGCCGCGGCCAGCTCGTCCCGATCGGCCACATTCACGCCCAGAACGGTGACTCGCCTCCGTCCTCCGGCGCTGAGGTCTTCCACCAGTTCGGCCGCCCCCGGGGCCTGGGCGCCGCGCCGTGAGGTCAGCACGATGTGTTCGACATCCTGATCGGCCAGCCAGCGCGCGACATGCCCGCCGAGACCGCCTGTGCCGCCGGTGACCAGGACGGTGCCCGAAGGCTCCCACGTCCGCCCGGATCGCGTGGTGGGGGCGGGCACCAGGCGACGCCCGTACACACCACCGGCACGCACGGCGACCTGGTCCTCACCGTCCCATCCGGCCAGTACCGCGCCGAGACGCCGGCCGATGCCCTCGTCCGGTTCGGCGAGGGGCAGATCGATCAGCCCGCCCCAGCTCCCCGGGTACTCCAGCGCCGCCACGCGGCCCAGGCCCCACGCCGCGGCCGCGTCGAGATCATCAGGGGCCTCGGGTCCGGCCGCGCCACGGGTCAGCATCCACAACCGCTGCGGCGCTCCGGAGTCCGCGAATCCCTGTACCACCGCCAGGAGTTCCTGCACCGGCGCACCAGAGGGGAGGAACACCACCCCGGCCACGTCCCCTTCGGACAGTGCGTCCCGTACGGCTCCGGCAACCGCGGCACGATCGGCCAACACGGCCATCGGAAGCGGCCGCGCGCCCTGATCGGCCAGCATTCCGGCCACCTGACCAGCCCATTCGGCCGTGTCCGGATCGTGCATCACCAGCCACGCGCCGCTCAGTCCGGACGGCCGTGCTCCCTTCAGGGAGACCCACTCCGTCCGGTACCGCCAGGTGTCGACGGCCTGCCTGTCCAGCTTCCCCCGCCGCCAGGCGGCCAACGCGGGGAGCATCGGACTCACCGCATGCTCATCCACCCGCAGGGTGGTGGCCAGAGTCGCGCTGTCCGAGCGTTCCACCGCCTGCCAGAACTCCGTGTCGACACCGTCGACAACAGCCGCGGCGCTCTGGCGCGTGTTCTGCGGCCAGTACCGCTCCCGCTGAAACGCGTACGTCGGCAACGACACCGGGCCGGGGCTCCGAGTACCCAGCAGCGCGGGCCAGTCCACGGTGGCACCGTGGGTGTGCAGCGCCGCGACCGCGGCCGTCACCGTCTCCGGTTCGTCCCGCTCGGCCCGCAGGGCGGGGATCCAGATCCCGTTGTCCACCGTGGCCATCGCGCTCAGGGTGCCTTGCGGGCCCACTTCCAGGAACAGGCCCGCGCCCTGGTCCCGCAGCTCGAGGACCGTGTCGTGGTAACGCACTGTGTCACGGACGTGCCGTACCCAATAGGCCGGATCAGTCACATCCATGCCAGGAATGCCGGAAATCACTGGAGTCTGCGGCTCGTTCCACGAGACCTGGTCCAGCGTGCGCCTGAACGAGTCCAGCATGGGTTCCATCAACGGCGAGTGGAACGCGTGACTGACCCGCAGCCGCCGCGCCTTGCCGCCCCGCTGACGCCACGTCTCCGCCAGTTGCTCGACCACGTCCTCGTCGCCGGAGATCACTGTCGACTCCGGACCGTTCACCGCTGCCAGCCCCACGGTGGCGTGCTCGCCGATCAGTTCCAGCGCCTCGGCCTCACTCGCCGACAATGCCGCCATCGCGCCGCCGGTGGGCAGCTCCTGCATGAGCCGGCCCCGCGCCGCGACCACCGCCGCCGCGTCCGCCAGATCCCACACTCCCGCCACGTGCGCGGCGCTGAGTTCACCGATCGAATGTCCGGCCACCCACTCCGGCACCACACCCCAGGAGGTCATCAGGCGGTGGAGCGCCACCTGCACTGCGAACAACCCGGCCTGGGTGAACACCGTCTCATCGAGGAGATCGGAGTCGTTGCTGATCACCTCACGGATCGGACGCGGCAGATGCCGGTCCAGCTCCGTACACACCTCGTCAAAGGCTTCCGCGAACACCGGGAACGCGGCCGACAGTTGTGAGCCCATGCCGAGGCGCTGACTGCCCTGGCCGGAGAACACCATCGCCAGCCGGGCAGCGCCTGCCTGCCCGGTCACCACACCGGCGCTCGGCCGTTCTTCGGCCAGTGCGCGCACGCTGTGCACCAGCGCCTGCCGGTCCCGGCCCAGGGCCACAGCGCGATGCTCGAACACCGACCGGCCCGTGGCCAGCACCCGGCCCACCGCCATCGGATCGGCTTCGGGCTGGTCATCAGCCCATCGGCTCAACCGGGCGGCCTGCTCCCGCAGCGCCTGCGGCGACTTGGCCGACAACAGCCACGGCACCACGCCAAGGGCCGGATTCTCCACCGGCTCGACAGCCGGTGCCTTTTCGGGTTCTTCGAGGATCACATGCGCGTTCGTTCCGGAGATGCCGAACGACGACACACCGGCCCGGCGAGGTCGGCCATCGGTCTCCCAGGGCAGCGACTCGGTCAGCAACTCCACGGCGCCGGCCGACCAGTCCACCTGCGCGGAGGGCGCGTCCACATGCAACGTCCGCGGCAGAACACCATGCCGCATCGCCAGGACCATCTTGATGATCCCGGCCACCCCGGACGCAGCCTGGGTGTGCCCGATGTTGGACTTCACCGACCCCAGCCACAACGGCTGATCCTCCGGCCGGTCCTGGCCATAGGTCGCCAGCAGCGCCTGCGCCTCGATCGGGTCGCCCAGCCGCGTACCGGTGCCGTGCGCCTCCACCACATCGACCTCAGTCGCGGACAGCTGAGCGTTGGCCAAGGCCGAGCGAATGACCCGCTGCTGAGAAGGGCCGTTCGGCGCGGTCAGACCATTCGACGCGCCGTCCTGGTTCACCGCACTGCCACGAATCACGGCCAGGACCTGGTGCCCGAGCCGCCGGGCGTCGGACAGCCGCTCCAGCACCAGAATCCCGGCGCCCTCGCCCCAGCCGGTCCCGTCCGCGGCGTCCGCGAACGGCTTGCACCGGCCGTCGGCAGCCAATCCGCCCGTCCGCGAGAACTCCGTATAGATCCCGGGGGTGGACAACACCGTGACACCACCGGCCAGCGCCATCGAGCACTCGCCCGAGCGCAACGCCTGCGCGGCCAGATGCACCGCCACCAGGGAGGAGGAACAAGCGGTGTCCACGGTCACCGCCGGACCTTCCAGTCCGAGCGTGTACGACACCCGGCCCGAGGCCACGCTCACGGCGTTGCCGGTCAGCAGATGTCCGTCGACCTCGTCCGAACCGGACGCGAGCAGCGAACCGTACTCCGATCCACCAGCGCCCACGTACACACCGGTCGAGCTGCCTCGCAGCGAGTCCGGCGCTATCCCGGCCCGCTCCAACGCCTCCCACGCCGTCTCGAGTATCAGCCGCTGCTGTGGTTCCATCGCCACCGCTTCACGCGGCGAGATACCGAAGAAGCCCGCGTCGAACCGCGTGGCCTCGGCCACGAACCCGCCTACGCGGGCGTAGTTCGCCTGATCGTGCTCGGCATCCCAGCCCCGGTCCGTCGGCCAGGGATCCATCGCGTCGCGGCCCGTGGCCACCAGGTCCCACAGCTGTTCGGGGCTGTCCGCCCCTGCCGGGAAGTGGCAGGCCATCGAGACCACGGCGATGGGCTCGCTCGTGCGAGCCTGCAACTCGTGCAGGCGGTTCTGAGTCTCCAGCAGGCTCGTCGTGGCTTGCCGCAGGTACGTCCGCAGCCGCTCTTCGTTACTCATGACGTGTGCCTTCCCTCGGAGATCGCGATCTTGTCGAGGACGTCGAACAGTTCGTCGTCGGAGGCTTCGGCGGCATCGACCGTCGACGCCGCCCCGTTCCCGGCAGGCCGGGCCTCGATCCTGCGGACGAGCTCTCGCAGCCGGCCCACCAGCCGCTCCGAACCGTCGCCGTCTCCCTCGGCCAGCGCGGGGATGGCCCGTTCGATCCGGTCCACATCGGCGAGCAGGGACTCCGCGAGGCTCTTTTCCTCCGGCGTCAACCGGATCCGCAGCTGGCGGGCGAGCTCGGTGGGGCTGGGGTAGTCGAAAACCATGGTGGCCGGTAGTCGCAGCCCGGTCGCCGCGGTGAGCCGGTTACGCAGTTCCACCGCGGTCAGCGAATCGAAGCCCAGATCGCGGAAAGCCGCGTCCGCGTCGACCGCGTCGGCTGTGGTGTGCCCGAGGACGGTCGCCGCCTGGGCGCGCACCAGATCCAGTACCAGCGTCTGACGCTCGTCCACCGGCATCGCGGCCAGCCGGGCGGTCAGCTCGCCCCCACCGGCCGGGGCTGTGGCGGCGGCCCGGCGTGCCGAGCCTCCGACCAGGCCGCGCAGCAGCGGGCCGGCGCTTCCGGCCGCCCGCATTCCGGCCACATCCAGCCGGGCCGCCACCACCAACGACCGTTCCAGGCGCGTCGCCGCGTCGAACAACGCCAGCCCTTGCTCATCGGACAGCGCCCGAACACCGGTCCGGGCCAGCCTGGCGAGATCCATCTCGTCCAGCGCCCCGGTCATTCCCGAGCTCTGCTCCCACAGTCCCCAGGCCAGCGACTGCCCGGTCAACCCGGCCGAACGCCGGAACTGCGCCAGCGCGTCCAGCGCGGCATTGGCCGCCGCATAGCTCCCCTGCCCGGCCGAGCCGAGCGTGGCCGCCGCGGAGGAGTACACCACGAACAGCCCCAGGTCCTTGTCACGGGTCAGTTCGTGCAGATGCCACGCCGCATCGACCTTCGCGCGCAGCACCACGGCCAGCCGCTCCGGGGTCAGCGATTCGATCGTCGCGTCGTCGAGAACACCGGCGGAGTGCACGACACCCGCCACCGGATACTCCGCGGGCACCGTGTCCAGCACCTCGGCCAGCGCTGCCCGATCCGTCACATCGCAGGCCTGAATCGACACCTGCGCGCCCAACTCACCCAGTTCTGCGGCCAGTTCGTCGGCTCCCGGGGCTTTTTCACCTCGCCGGGACAGCAGCAGCAGGTGTTCCACGCCGTGGTCGGTGACCAGGTGGCGGGCCAGCATCGCGCCCAGGCCACCGGTACCACCGGTGATCACCACCGTTCCCCGCGGCCCGGGGCTCGCCGGCAGGCGCAGCACGACCTTGCCCACGTTCCGTCCGGTCTGCAGATGACGTAGGCCGTCCACGACCGCGGCCGTCTCGAACACGGTCACCGGCAGCGGCTCCAGATCCCCGGAGCCGAACAGGTCCACGATCTCGGCCAGCATCTGGCCGATCCGCTCCGGACCGGCCTCCATCAGGTCGAAGGCCCGATACACCGCGCCTCCGTGCGCGGCGGCGATCTCCGCCACGTCCCGCACATCGGTCTTGCCCATCTCCACGAACCGCCCGCCCTTGGCCAGCAGGTCCAGCGAAGCGTCCACGAACTCACCGGCCAGAGAGTTCAGGACCACGTCAACGCCCTGCCCCTGGGTGGCGGCCAGGAATTCGTCCCGGAAGTCCAGATCCCGCGAGGACGCCAAGTGCGCCTCGTCGAAACCCTGCTCACGCAGCACCGGCCACTTGCCGGTACTGGCGGTGCCGTAGACGTCCATGCCCCAGACCCGGGCCAGTTGCACGGCGGCCATACCCACGCCACCGGCCGCGGCGTGGATCAGAATCCGCTGACCACGCTGCACCTCGGCCAAGTCCCGCAACGCGTAGAACGCCGTCAGGAACACGATCGGCACCGACGCCGCCCGAGTGGACGACCACCCGTCCGGCACCTTCGCCACCAGGCGGTGATCGGTCACCGCCAGCGGACCCAGCGCACCGGCGAAGACGCCGAACACCCGGTCACCGACCGCCAGTCCGGCCACGTCCTCAGCGACCTCGACCACCACGCCGGCCGCCTCGCCGCCCATCACGGCGCCCGGATCCGGGTACAGGCCCAGACCGACCATCACGTCCCGGAAGTTCAGTCCGGCCGCGCGCACACCGACCCGGATCTGACCGGGCGCCAGCGGCGCCACCGCGGGCGGACTGTCCAGCACCGCCAGATCGTCGAGACTGCCCCGCTCGGGTACGTCGAGCCGCCAGCCCAGCCGCTCCGGACCCGGCACCACCAGCTGCCCGGTCGCCCGCGCCAGACGCCGCGCGTGCAACACACCGGAACGGAGAGCCAGTTCCGGCTCACCGCTGCCCACCACCGCGGGCAGCACACCATCGAGGCTGGTGTCCGCTTCGAGATCGAGAAGGATGAAGCGGCCGGGATTCTCCGACTGTGCTGAACGCACCAGGCCGGTCACCGCGGCGGCGGCCAGATCACTGCCGTCGAGCGCGCCCCGGGTGAGCAGGAGCAGCTGGGAATCCTCGGCGGCCGGGTCGGCCAGCCAGGTCTGGAGCCAGTCCAGAACCGTCGCCGTCACCGCGTGCACCGGCTCAGGCCCGTCCCCGGCACCGGCCGGGACCTGGGCCACCACGACCGCAGGCAGCTTGTCCTCGGCCTGGCCGTGCCAGATCCAGTCCACCGCGGTGGTGCTCTCCGGATCGGACAGCGGTTGCCAGTCCACTCCGAACAACGACCGAGCGGTCTCCCCCGTCGCAGACGAAGCCGAATCGGTGGTGACCGGACGCAGCATCAGCGAGTCGGCGCTCAACACCGGCTGCCCGGCCGGATCGAACACCGCGACCGCGACGCCACCGTCCTCCCGGCGGGACAGGCGCACCCGCAGTACCGCCGCGCCGGTGGCGTGCAGGTGCACGCCACTCCACGCGAACGGCAGGGTCACTCCTTCACCTGCCTGGTCCGAGGCCGTCAATCCGAGGGGATGCAGAGCCGCGTCCAGCAACGCCGGATGTATCCCGAAGCCGTCCACATCGGTCTGCTCGGGCAGAGCCACCTCGGCGAAGACATCGGTATCCGACTGCCACACCGCACGGACGCCCTGGAACACCGGCCCATAGCCATAACCGTCCTCGGCCATACGCTCATACACACCGTCCACCGGCACGGGCCGTGCACCCTCCGGCGGCCAGGCTCCCGTCCACACCGGCACTTGGCCGGCCTGTGCGCTCAGCACACCATCGGCGTGCTGAACCCAGTCGTCCTCATCGTCGGCGCGGGAGAAGACCCCGACGACTCGTTGTCCTTGATCGTCCAGCTCGGCAACCCGCACCTGAACCTGCACGCCGAGCTTCTCGGGGAGCACCAGCGGAGCCTGCAAGGTCAGCTCCTCCAGCACCGGAGATCCGACGCGATCACCGGCATGCACGGCCAGATCCACGATGGCGGTGCCCGGCAACAGCACGGAACCGAGAACGGCGTGATCAGCCAGCCATGGATACGCGGACAGCGACAACCGTCCGGTCAGGACCACTTCGTCCCCACCGGCCAACGCCACCACGGCACCGAGCAACGGGTGGCCCGACTCGCCCTGACCGAGCGCCCGCATGTCACCCGACTTCGCCCCGGCCGCCGAGGGCCAGTACCGCTCCCGCTGGAACGCGTACGTCGGAAGCGACACCGGAGTGAAATCGGTCTGGGTGCCGAGCTGCGTACTCCAGTCCACCGGCACACCCGCGACGTGTAGGCCGGCCAGTGACCGCAGCCACCGGCCCCGGCCGCCGTCATCACGACGCAATGTGCCGGTCACGGTCAGATCCTCGCCGGACTGTTCGACCGCCATCGCGAGGACCGGATGCGCACTCACCTCGACGAAGGTGCGATGCCCGGCCGCCACCAGCGCCTCGATCACCTCGGCGAAACGCACCTGCTCACGCAGATTCCGATACCAGTACGCGCCATCAAGTCCTGCGGTGTCGACCAGTGCGGCTTCCAACGTGGAATGGAACGGCACCCGACTGCTGGTCGGCTCCAGCCCGGCCAGATCAGCTGCCAACCGCTGCTCGATCGCCTCCACCTGCGCCGAATGAGAGGCGTAGTCCACCGCGATCCGCCGCACACCGTCATCGGCATGCCGGGCCACGAACTCGTCACACGCCTCAGCCGCTCCGGAAACCACCACCTGCGTCGGGCCGTTCACCGCAGCCACGGAGAGAGCATCAGCCCACGGGGCAATCCACTCCTCGACCTGAGCCAGCGTGGCGCGAACCGACACCATCCCGCCGGAACCCGCCAGAGCCACAATCGCCTGACTACGCAAGGCCACCACCCGCGCGCCGTCCTCCAACGACAGCCCACCAAACGCCGTAGCCGCGGCAATCTCACCCTGAGAATGACCCACCACAACGGACGGGACCACACCAGCAGAGCGCCACAGCTCAGCCAGGGAGACCATCACCGCCCACGACACCGGCTGCACCACATCAACCCGCGCCAACAGCACAGAGTCAGCAAGAGCGTCACGAAGCGACCAGTCCACGAACGGCTCCAACGCCGCCGCACACCGCTCCATCGACTCCCCGAACACCGGCTCGGAGTCCCACAACTCCAGCCCCATACCGACCCACTGCGCACCCTGACCCGGGAACACAAACACCGGACCCGGCCCAGCCGGCACCGCAACACCGTGCACCGCGGCCGTGGATGTCTCCAGATCTTGCAGTCCGGCCACAAACCCGGGGAGGTCCTCCGCCACCACCACCGCACGATGCTCGAAGGCCGAACGCGTCGTGGCCAGTGAACGTCCCACTGCCACCGGATCGGTCTCCGGCCGCTCAATGACCCACCGGCCGAGCCTGGTGGCCTGCTCCTGAAGTGCCTGCGACGACTTCGCCGACAGCAACCAGGGCACCGCCCCACCGGGGGCCTCTTCCGGCTCCACGGCCGGTACCTGTTCGGGCTCTTCGAGAATCACGTGGGCGTTGGTGCCGGAGATGCCGAACGACGACACACCCGCTCGACGGGGATGACCATTGGCCTGCCACGGCACTGCCTCGGTCAGCAACTCCACCGCACCGGCCGACCAGTCCACATGTGACGACGGCGCGTCCACGTGCAGTGTCCGCGGCAAGACACCGTGCCGCATCGACAGGATCATCTTCATGATCCCGGCCACACCCGCGGCCGCCTGAGTGTGTCCGAGGTTGGACTTCACCGAGCCCAGCCACAACGGCCGTTCCTCCGGCCGGTCCTGACCATACGTCGCCAGTACCGCCTGCGCCTCGATCGGGTCGCCCAGCTTCGTCCCCGTACCGTGCGCCTCCACCACATCGACATCGGCCGAAGACAACCGCGCACTCGCCAGCGCCGCACGAATCACCCGCTGCTGCGAAGGACCGTTCGGCGCCGTCAGACCATTCGACGCACCATCCTGATTCACCGCACTGCCACGCACCACCGCCAGCACCTGGTGCCCACGCTTGCGAGCATCGGACAACCGCTCCAGCACCAGTACACCGGCGCCCTCACCCCAGCTGGTTCCGTCTGCCGCGTCGGCGAAGGGCTTGCACCGGCCGTCGGCGGCCAGACCGCCCTGACGGGAGAACTCGGTGAACACCCCAGGAGTCGCCATCACCGTGACACCACCGGCCAGCGCCATCGAGCACTCACCCGACCGCAGAGCCTGAGCCGCCAGGTGCACCGTCACGAGCGAGGAGGAACACGCGGTGTCCAGCGTGACAGCGGGGCCTTCCAGGCCCAGCGTGTAGGCGATCCGGCCCGACGCCACACTTCCGGAATTGCCGGTACCGCTGAACCCGTCACTGTCGGCCGGATTCAAAGCCGTCTGAGCCATGTAGTCGTGGTACATCAGGCCGACGTACACACCGGTATCCGAGCCACGCAGGGAATCCGGCACGATCCCCGCCCGCTCCAGAGCCTCCCACGCCGTCTCCAGAACAATCCGCTGCTGCGGATCCATCCCCACCGCCTCACGCGGCGAAATACCGAAGAACCCGGCGTCGAACTCCGCCGCCCCCAACAAGAAACCACCATGCTTGGTGTAACTCGTACCAGGACGAAGACGCTCAGGGTCATACAACCCCTCCACATCCCAACCCCGGTCGGGCGGGAACTCCGCCACCCCCTCACCACCAGCAGCCAACAACTCCCACAACGCCTCCGGCGAATCCACCCCACCCGGAAAACGACACCCCATACCGACAATCGCGATCGGCTCATCCACCGCGGCGGTGGTCGTTCCCCTGACCGCGGGAAGGGCCTCTGGCTGCTCGTCCAGTACTCCGGACAGTACGAACTCGGCCAGCAGTCGCGGATTCGGATAGTCGAAGACCAGCGTCGCCGGGAGGCGCAGCCCGGTCGCGGTGGTGAGCCGGTTGCGCAGTTCGACCGCGGTCAGCGAATCGAAGCCCAGAACACGGAAAGCGGCATCAGCATCAACACCTCCGGCTGTGGTGTGACCCAGCACCGTGGCCGCTTGAGCACGCACCAGCTCCAGCACCACCGCTTGCCGCTCCCCCACGGGCAGCGCCGCAAGGCGAGTGGCCAGCTCACCGTCGCCGGCCGAAGCGGTGGCCGCGGCACGCCGCGCCGGACCTCCGGTCAATGCCCGCAGCAGCGGTCCGGAGGTCCCGGCGGCGCGCATAGCGGCCAGGTCCAGCCGGGCCGCCACCACCAGCGGCCGGTCCAGGCACACCGCGGCGTCGAACAGTTCCAGCCCTTGCGCGTTGGACAGGGCCCGAACCCCGGCTCGGCTCAGCCGGGCCAGATCGGCCTCGTCCAGTTTCCCGGTCATTCCCGAGCTCTGCTCCCACAGCCCCCACGCCAATGACTGACCGGCCAGGCCCGCGCAGTTGCGCTGCTGCATCAGCGCGTCGAGAGCGGCGTTCGCCGCCGCGTAACTCCCCTGACCCGCGGAACCGAGCGTGGCCGCCGCCGAGGAGTACACCATGAACAGCCCCGGATTCTGACCCTGGGTCAGTTCGTGCAGGTGCCATGCCGCATCGACCTTCGCGCGCAGCACCACGGCCAGCCGCTCCGGGGTCAGCGACTCCACCGTCGCGTCATCCAGCACACCAGCGGCATGCACCACACCGGTTACGGGGTGTTCGGCGGGCACGGTGTCCAGCACCGCGGCCACCGCCTCACGATCAGACACGTCACAGGCCTGAATCGACACCCGCGCGCCCAACTCGGCGGCCAGCTCAGCGGCCCCGGGAGCATCCATACCCCGCCGCGACAGCAACAGCAGATGCCCGACGTCGTAAGCGGTCACCAGATGCCGGGCCAACAACGCACCCAAACCACCCGTACCACCGGTGATCACCACCGTGCCCTGCTGGTCCAGCCCGGCCGGCTCGACCAGCAGGCCGGTGGCCCGTACCAGACGCCGCGCGTGCAACACACCGTCACGCATCGCCAGTTCGGGCTCGCCACTGCCGGCCACCGCGGGCAGAACACTGTCCAGCTGGAGGTCGGCCTCGGTGTCGAGGAGGATGAAGCGTCCGGGGTGTTCCGTCTGCGCCGAACGCACCAGACCGCTCACGGCGGCAGCGGCCACGTCGCTTCCGTCGGTGGCGCCCTGGGTGAGCAGCAGCAACCGGGAATCCTCGGTTGCCGGGTCGGCCAGCCACTCCTGCAACCAGCCCAGCACCGTGGCCGTGACCTCGTGGACCGCCTCCAGGCCGGCGCCGGTTTCGACTCGGGCCGCCACGATCGCGGGCAGCTCGCCTGCGGCCTCGCCGTGCCAGGCCCACTCCACCGCGGTGGCTGCGGAGTCGGCCAGCGGCACCCAGTCCACTCCGAACAACGACCGAGCCGCGTCCCGGGTGCCGGGTGCCGGGTCGGTGGTCACCGGTCGCAGCATCAACGAGTCGGCACTGAACACCGGCTGCCCGGCCGGATCGAATACCGCGACGGCGACCCCGCCGTCCTCGCGCCCGGACAACCGTACTCGCAGCGTCGTCGCGCCCGTGGCGTGCAGGCGCGCGCCGCTCCAGGCGAAGGGCATCCTGACCTCGCCCTCGCCGGGCTGGGTCAGTGCGGTCAGGCCGATCGGGTGCAGGGCCGCGTCCAGCAGTGCCGGGTGCACACCGAACCCGTCGACCTCGATGTCCTCGGGCAGCGCGACTTCCGCGAAGGCCTCGGTGCCCGCTTGCCAGATCGCCCGCACACCCTGGAACACCGGCCCGTAGCCGTAGCCCTCCTCGGCCAGGCGCGCGTACTCACCGTCCACGGGCACCTGCCGCGCGTCGGGCGGGGGCCAGGCCCCGGTCCACACCGGGGCGGGGCTGTCTTCCGTGCTCAGCACACCATCGGCGTGCTGAGCCCAGTCGTCCTCTTCGTCGATATGGGAGAAGATCCCGACCACACGGCGACCGCGTTCATCGGGTTCGGCGACCCGAACCTGAACCTGAACGCCGCCCTGCTCCGGCAGCAGCAGTGGAGCCTGGAGCGTCAGTTCCTCCAGCACCGGGCAGCCGGCCCGGTCACCGGCGTGTACAGCCAGGTCCACGAACGCCGTTCCCGGCAGCAGCACCGAGCCCAGCACCGCGTGGTCGGCCAGCCAGGGGTACAGCGCCAGTGACAGGCGCCCGGTCAGCACCACGGCGTCCCCCCCGGCCAGGGCCACCTCCGCGCCCAGCAACCCGTGACCGGACTCGCCGAGGCCCAGCGCCCGCACGTCGCCCGTACGTCGGGTCACCGCGGGCCAGAACCGTTCACGCTGGAACGCGTACGTCGGCAACGGCACCGGGCCGGAACTCTGAGCACCGAGCAGCGCGGTCCAGTCCACGGTGGAGCCATGGGCGTGCACCCCGGCCAGCGCGGTCAACAGGGTTTCCGGTTCGTCGCGTTCGGCCCGCAGCGTCGGCAGCCACACCCCGCTGTCCGCGGTGGCCATCGCGCTCAACGTCCCGGCCGGACCCACCTCCAAGAAGAGGTCCGCTCCCTGATCCCGCAGCTCGAGGACGGAGTCGTGATAGCGCACGGTGTCACGGACATGCCCCACCCAGTACGCCGGATCGGTCACCTCGGCACCAGCGGTACCCGACACCACCGGGATCTCCGGCTCACGCCACGAGACCTGCTTCAGCGCCTGCTCGAACCGCGCCAGCATCGGCTCCATCGACGGCGAATGGAAGGCATGGCTGACTTGCAGGCGCCGGGCCTTTCCGCCCTGGTCACGCCATCGCTGTGCCAGCTCCTCCACGGTGTTCTCGTCGCCGGAGATCACTGTCGACTCCGGACCGTTCACCGCGGCCAGCCCCACAGTGGCGTGCTCACCGATCAGTTCCAGCGCCTCGGCCTCACTCGCCGAGAGCGCGGCCATCGCGCCGCCGGTGGGCAGCTCCTGCATCAGCCGGCCGCGAGCGGTCACCACCGCCGCCGCATCGGCCAGATCCCACACACCCGCCACATGCGCGGCGGTGATTTCACCGATCGAATGCCCTGCCACCCACTCCGGCGACACACCCCACGACGTTGTCAGCCGGTACAGAGCGACCTGCACCGCGAACAACCCGGCCTGCGTGAACACCGTCTCGTTCAGCAGATCCGGCTCACCGTCGATCACCTCACGGATCGGACGCGGCAGATGCCGGTCCAGCTCCGTACACACCTCGTCAAAGGCTTCGGCGAACACCGGGAACGCGGCCGACAGTTGTGAGCCCATGCCGAGTCGCTGACTGCCCTGGCCGGAGAACACCATCGCCAGCCGCCCGGACCCCGGCGATCCGGTCACCACACCCGCGTCCGGGCGCTCCTCTGCCAGCGCGCGCACACCTTCCAGCAGGGTCTGCCGGTCACTGCCCAGAACCACCGCGCGATGCTCGAACACCGACCGGCTCGTGGCCAGCGCACGGCCTGCCGGACCGGGAGCGATTTCCGGCTGTTCAGTCGCCCAGCGGGCGAGCCGCGCCGCTTGCTCGCGCAGCGCCTGCTGCGACTTGGCCGACAGCAGCCATGGCACCACACCACCCGGAACCTCAACGGGCTCGGTCGCCGCCACCGCTTCTGGTTCGAGTTCGGCTTCCTCGAGGATCAAGTGGGCGTTCGTGCCGGAGATACCGAATGACGACACTCCCGCCCGGCGCGGGCGGCCGTCGGTCTCCCACGGCACAGCCTCGGTCAGCAACTCCACCGCGCCCGCGGACCAGTCCACGTGCGACGAGGGCGCGTCCACGTGCAACGTTCGCGGCAGGACACCGTGCCGCATCGCCAGCACCATCTTGATGATCCCGGCCACGCCGGCGGCAGCCTGGGTATGACCGATGTTGGATTTCACCGATCCCAGTCGAAGCGGCCGGTCCGCCGTACGGTCCTGACCGTAGGTCGCCAGCAGCGCCTCGGCCTCGATCGGGTCACCCAGCGAAGTCCCGGTGCCGTGGGCTTCGACCACGTCGACTTCGGCCGGGGACAACCGGGCACTTGTCAGCGCCGCGCGAATCACGCGCTGCTGAGCCGGTCCATTCGGTGCCGTCAGCCCGTTCGACGCACCATCCTGATTCACCGCGCTGCCGCGCAGCACAGCCAGCACCTGGTGCCCACGCCGTCGAGCGTCCGACAACCGCTCCAGCACCAGCACACCGGCACCCTCACCCCAGCCGGTGCCATCGGCGGCATCGGCAAAGGGCTTGCACCGGCCGTCGGCGGCCAGTCCGCCCTGACGGGAGAACTCGGCAAACACCCCAGGGGTGGAGAGAACCGTGACACCACCGGCCAGCGCCATCGAACACTCGCCGGAACGCAGTGCCTGCGCGGCCAGGTGCACCGCCACCAGTGAAGCCGAACACGCCGTGTCCACGGTCACCGCGGGGCCTTCCAGGCCCAGTGTGTAGGACACACGGCCGGACATCACACTCACCGCGTTGCCGGTCAGCAGGTGCCCCTCGCCGCTGGTCCGCCCATCCGCGGCTATCGAGGCGTAGTCCTGGCCATTGGTGCCGAGATATACCCCGGCCGCGCTGCCACGCAGCGAGTCCGGGTCGATCCCGGCCTGTTCCAGAGCTTCCCACGCCGTCTCCAGCGCCAGCCGCTGCTGCGGATCCATCGCCACCGCCTCACGCGGCGAAATACCGAAGAATCCCGCATCGAACTCGGTCGCATCGGCAACGAATCCGCCGAGACGAGCGTAGTCGGGGCCGCCGGCCTGGTCGGGCTCGGCATCCCAACCCCGGTTCTCCGGGAACGCGACGAGGCCGTCTTCGCCCGCGGCGAGCATCCGCCAGAAGTCATCGGGGGTCCGCACGTCACCGGGGAATCGGCAGCCGATCCCGACGATCGCGACGGGTTCGTGTTCGCCTGCCTCGGCCTGGCGGAGACGCTCGCGCGTCTCGTGCAGATCCACCGTGAGCCGCCGGAGGTATCCAAGGAGCTTTTCATCATTTGTCATCGCAGCTACAACACCAATCCGAGTGGAACGAACACCTGCGAGATCTGGTTAGGACAGTCCGAGATCGTTCTCGATGAATTCGAGGATTTCGTCGCGGTCGGCAACGTTGAGTTTTTCGGCGAGTGCCGACGTTCCATTCCCACGTGGTTTGTCCAGGCTGGCTGCGAGTCCTCGAATCCTGGCGACGAGAGTGGTGCGTAGTTCGCTGTCGGCGTCCAGCGCGGCCAGCCGCGACTGCAGTGTGTCGAACTGCGCGAGAAGGGGCAGTTCCTCCGCGGGTTCACCCTGGACGAGTTCACCGAGAAGGTGTTCGGAGAGCGCGGCCGGAGTCGGGTGATCGAACACCAGCCCGGCCGGCAGCGACAGACCCGTCACCGTTGCGAGCCGATTACGCAGCTCGACCGCGGTCAACGAGTCGAAGCCCAGCGAGCGGAACGCGGCGTTCTCATCGACCCTGCCCGCACCGGTATGACCGAGCACCACCGCGGCCTGCTGGCGGACCATCGCCAGCACCATCGACGCCCTGCGGCCGGCCGAGGCACCGCGCAGGCCCTTCGCCCACGAAGAGTCCTTGTCGGCCAGGTCCGTGACGACCGCCTTGGCGTCGGGCAGATCTGTCAGCCACGCGCCACCAGCAGCGCCCAACTCCTGTACCCGGCCCCAGTCCACGTCGGCGACCGCCACATAGCCCTCGCCGAGGGCGTGTTCCAGAGCCGTCACCGCCACCGCCGGATCCATCGCGCCGACACCGGCGCGACGATGACGGGACTGGACCAACTCGGTATCGGCGAGTCCGGCACCCTCCCAGGCCCCCCAGGCCACCGAGACCATCGGCGCGCCCTGCGCCCGCCGCATCTGCGCATAGGCGTCCAGGAAGCCGTTGGCCGCCGCGTAATTGCCCTGCCCCGGCGAACCCAGCAACGCCGCCGCCGAAGAGAACACCACGAACGCCTGCAAGCCCATGTCCATGGTGAGCTCATCCAGCGTCAGCATCGCGTCGACCTTCGGTGCGGCCACTCCGTCCAGCCGCTGCGGCGTCATCGAGCCAAGCACACCGTCATCGAGAACGCCCGCGGTGTGCACGACCCCAGTCAGCGGGAACTGCTCCGGAACGACGGCCAGGACCTCGGCCATCGCGTCACGATCGGCGACATCACATGCCACCACCTCAACGCCCGCACCAGCGGCCGACAACTCCGCCACCAGCTCCTTCGCGCCCGGAGCGGCCATACCCCGACGACTCACCAGCACCAAGTGCTCCGCGCCTCGGTCGACCAGCCAGCGCGACACCTGCGCGCCCAGCGCACCCGTTCCACCGGTCACCAGAATCGTCCCCGACGGCTGCCAGCCCTCGGCGACAACGATCGGGGCGCGCTGCAACCGCATCCCGTACACGCCGTCAGCGCGGACCGCCACCTGGTTCTCGTCACCGGCCGCCAGCACCGAACAGCACCGCTGCCACAGAGTCTCCTGCGACACGTCGCTCTCGACAGGGAGATCGATCAGACCGCCCCAGCCACCGGGCTGCTCGGAACCGATCACCCGGCCCAGCCCCCACACCTGACCCTGCCAGGCATTCACCACCGATTCGTGCTCGCCCACGCTGACGGCGCCTCGGGTCAGCACCCACAGTGGCACCGAACTCCATGCCTGAGCGATCGCGAGCAACTGCGCCGCGCACTCGCGGCCCTCACCGGCCACGACCACCGCACCAGCCAACGACCCGGCTTCCGGCAGCTGCCGCTCGCTGACCTGATCAAGATCGATCCGTACGACGTGGGCACCCGCCGACGTCAACCCAGCCGCGACATCGTCACCAGAGCCCTCGGCGGCCAGCACCGCCCACTCGGCGCCGAGCAGGTCACCCGACCTCTCGGGCAGCGACGACCAGGTGACCCGATACCGCCACCGATCCAGCGCCGAACGCGCCTGCCGCTGCCTCAGCGATGCCAGAACCGGCAGCACCGCCGACGCGTCGTTCCGCTCCACGGCCTCCCAGAACTCCACATCCAGGCCGTCGACCACACTTCCGGTGGTCTGCCGCATGGTTTCGGGCCAGAACCGCTCCCGCTGGAAGGCGTACGTCGGCAGGTCCATCACGCGGCCCGCGTCACCGAGCCATACGGTCCAGTCCACCTTCACGCCGGCGACATGAGCGGTCGCCAGTGACCGCAGCCATCGGTTCCGGCCGCCGTCATCACGACGCAACGTGCCGGTGACCGTCAGATCCTCACCGGCCTGCTCCACCGCCATCGCCAGCACCGGATGCGCACTCACCTCGACGAAGGTGCGATGCCCGGCCGCCACCAGCGACTCGATCACCTCGGCGAAACGCACCTGCTCACGCAGATTCCGATACCAGTACGCGCCATCAAGCCCTGCGGTGTCGACGATTTTCGCGTCCAGCGTGGAATACAGCGGTACCCGCCCGCTCACCGGCTTCAGCCCGGCCAGATCACCGGCCAACCGCTGCTCGATCGCCTCCACCTGCGCCGAATGAGAGGCGTAGTCCACCGCGATCCGCCGCACACCGTCATCGGCATG
>NZ_JBIUTF010000019.1:0-12805 GCF_044741745.1 Streptomyces sp. NPDC088116
GCCCACCTGCGCACCCACCTCCAACACACCCACACCAACCCCCTCGACATCGCCCACTCACTCGCCACCACCCGCACCACCTTCACCGAACGAGCCGTGCTCCTGGGCGACGAAGAGGCCCTCATGGCCGCGCTCGGCGCCCTGGCCGCCGGTGATGTCGCCCCCGACACCGTCACCGGTACGGCGACGGATGTCCGCCAACGGGTCGCGTTCGTCTTCCCCGGCCAGGGCTCGCAATGGGCCGGTATGGGGGCCGAACTGCTGGACACCGCACCGGCGTTCGCCGAGGAGCTGGCGCGCTGCGAGGCCGCGCTCGCGCCGTTCGTGGACTGGTCGCTCACCGAGGTGCTGCGCGGTGCCCCCGGCGCGCCCGGCCTCGACCAGGTCGATGTCGTACAGCCGGTGACGTTCGCGGTGGTGGTCGCGCTCGCGGCGCTGTGGCGTTCGCTGGGAGTCGAACCGGCCGCCGTCATCGGGCACTCCCAGGGCGAGATCGCGGCCGCCTGTGTCGCCGGGGCTCTCTCGCTGGACGACGCCGCGCGTGTGGTCGCGCTGCGTTCCCGGCTCATCGCGCGTGAGCTGGCCGGGCGGGGCGGTATGGCGTCGGTGGCCCTGGCCTCGGCCGAGATCGAGCAACGGCTGGGCGGTGCCGACGGCATCGAGACCGCCGCCGACATCGAGATCGCCGCCGTCAACGGGCCGGAGTCGACCGTCGTCTGCGGGGAGCCCGGCGCTCTGGAGGCGCTGCTGCGCGGCCTGGAGGCCGAGGGCGTGAGGGTCCGTCGGATCGAGGTCGACTATGCCTCGCACTCGCGTCATGTCGAGCGGATCGAGGAGGAGTTGACGGCCGTGCTCGCCGAGATCCGGCCGCGCTCCGGTGACCTGCCCTTCTACTCCACCGTCGAGGCGGCGCCGATCGACACGGCGGCGCTCGATGCCACGTACTGGTACCGCAATCTGCGCCGCCCGGTACGGTTCGAGGCCGCGCTGCGCGCCATGCTGTCCGACGGGATCGACGCGTTCGTGGAGTGCTCCCCGCACCCCGTTCTCACCGTCGGTGTCCGGCAGACCCTGGAGAGCCTGGGGTCGGCTGTGCCGACGGTCGGTTCGTTGCGGCGCGGTGAGGGCGGGTTGCGGCGCTTCCTCACCTCTGCCGCGCAGGCCCAGGTCGGTGGGGTCGCGGTGGACTGGAGCACGCTCTGCGCCGGTGGGCGTCCGGTGGACCTGCCCACGTACGCCTTCCAGCGCGAACGCTACTGGGTCGCCCCGGTGGAGCCCGGTCACGCGGGCGCGGCGGACGGGACCTCGGCGGACGAGTCCGGCGGCGGGGCGAGATACGGCGACCGGCTGGCCTACCACGTGGCGTGGCAGGCGCTGCGTCCGGTCACCGGTGAATGGCGGCCCGGACTGCGGCTGTTGATCGTGCCCGCCGGGGAGCGGGAGACCCCGGCCGCCGATGCCGTGGAACAGGCGATCGTCTCCTTCGGGGGGACGGTCCGCCGTATCGTGGCGGACCCGGCGCGTGCGGGCCGCGAGGTGCTGCGCGGCCTGCTGGAGCCTGCCGTCAACGGGGACACCGCGGTGGCCGGTGCCGTCTCGCTGCTCGGGCTGTGCACGGACCCCGACCCGGACCATCCGGCCGTGCCGGTGGGGGTCACCGCGACGCTCGCCCTCGTGCAGGCGATGGCCGAACTCGGTGGCACCGTACCGGTGTGGACCGTCACCCGTGGTGCGGTCGCCGCCACGCCCGACGAGGTGCCGTCCGCCGCCGGGGCGCAGTTGTGGGGCCTGGGCCGGGCGGCGGCGCTGGAGCTGCCCGAGCAGTGGGGCGGGCTGATCGACCTGCCGGAGCGGCCCGACGCGCGGGTCTTCGACCGGCTCGCCGGGGTGCTCGCCGAGCCCGGTGCCGAGGACCAGGTCGCCATCAGGACCTCGGGGGTCTTCGGCCGCCGTGTGCTGCGGACCCCGGCCGCCTCGGCCCCGCCCGCCTGGCGTGCCCGGGGCACGGTCCTCATCGCGGGGGACACCGCGACGGTGCCCGGCCGGCTGGTGGGGGCACTGTTGGATGACGGCGCCGAGCGCGTGGTGCTGGCCGGTCCTGACTGCGACGCGGATTCCGTCGCGGCGGCCGGGCTCGCCCAGGCCGCTGTCGTACCGGTCCGCTGCGATGTCACGGACCGTTCGGTGCTGGCCGGTCTGTTCGACGCGTACGCGCCCGCTGTCGTGGTGCACGCCCCGCCGATGGTGCCGCTGGTGCCGCTCGCCGAGACGACGCCCGCCGGTGTCGCCGCCGCCGTGGCCGCCAAGACGACGGGCGCCGAGCATCTGATCGACCTGGCGGCCGGGGCGGACCTCGACGCGCTGGTGCTGTTCTCCTCCGTTTCGGGCGTGTGGGGAGGGGCGGCGCAGGGCTGCTATGCCGCCGCGACCGCCGCTCTCGACGCCCTGGCCGAGCGGGCCGGGGCCGCGGGCCTGCCCGCGGTCTCGGTCGCGTGGAGTCCGTGGGCGGAGGGAGTATCGGCCGAGGGCAGCGACCCGGAGTTCCTGAACCGGCGTGGTCTGGCCCCGCTCGCCGCCGACGAGGCGGTGGGGTCGCTGCGCCGCCTGCTGGAGCGCGGCAGCGCCTGCGGGGCGATCGCCGATGTCCTGTGGGACCGCTTCGCGGCCTCCTACACCTCGGTACGCCCGGCCGCCCTGTTCGACGACATCCCCGAGGTACGGCGGCTGCGCGAGGCCGAACGCTCGGCGGCGACGGGCGACCCGGCGGTCTCCGAACTCGTACGTGAACTGTCCGCCCAGACCGGTCCCAAGCGGCATGTCACCCTGCTGCGACTGGTCCGTACGCATGCCGCCGCCGTGCTCGGGAAGGCCACCGGCGAGTCGGTGAACAGCTCGCGGGCGTTCCGGGACCTCGGCTTCGACTCGCTGACGGCGGTCGAGCTGCGCGACCGGCTCGCCGCCGCCACGGGGCTGACGCTGCCCGCGTCCCTGGTCTTCGACCACCCCAATCCGGCCGCGCTCGCCCGCCATCTCGGTGAGGAGCTGCTCGGCGGTGGGGACGCCGCCGCCGACGGCCCGCAGGCCCCGGTGCCGGCGGACGAGCCGATCGCGATCATCGGCATGGCGTGCCGGCTGCCGGGCGGGGTGCACTCCCCCGAGGACCTGTGGAACCTGCTGTCCGCCGAGGCCGACGCCATCACGCCCTTCCCCACCGACCGGTGGTGGGACAACGACGGCCTCTACGATCCCGACCCCGACTCCCCTCGGCACACGTACACGCGCGGGGGCGGATTCCTGCACGACGCCGCCGAGTTCGACCCCGAGTTCTTCGGGATCAGCCCGCGTGAGGCGGTGGCGATGGATCCGCAGCAGCGGCTGATCCTGGAGACGGCCTGGGAGTCCTTCGAACGGGCCGGAATCGACCCGGTGAAGGTACGTGGCAGCCGTACGGGCGTCTTCGCGGGCACCAACGGGCAGCATTACGTGCCGTTGCTCCAGGACGGGGACGAGAGCCTCGACGGCTACATCGCCACCGGCAACTCGGCCAGTGTGATGTCCGGCCGGCTCTCCTACCTCTTCGACCTGGAAGGGCCCGCGGTCACCGTCGACACAGCGTGCTCCGCCTCGCTCGCCGCGCTGCACCTGGCGGTGCAGTCGCTGCGCCGGGGCGAGTGCGATCTGGCGCTGGTGAGCGCCGCCACGGTGATGTCCACGCCGGAGATGCTCGTTGACTTCGCCCGTCAGCGGGCGGTCTCCCCGGACGGCCGGAGCAAGGCGTTCGCCGAGGCCGCCGACGGGGTCGGTCTGGCCGAGGGCGCCGGTGTGGTGCTGGTGGAGCGGTTGTCGGACGCCCAGGAGAAGGGCCATCCGGTGCTGGCGGTGGTACGGGGCAGCGCCGTCAACCAGGACGGCGCCAGCAACGGGCTCACCGCACCGAGCGGCCCCGCCCAGCAGAAGGTCATCCGCGAGGCGCTGGCCGACGCCGGGCTGGCCCCCGGCGACATCGACGCCGTGGAGGCCCACGGAACGGGCACGGCGCTCGGCGACCCCATCGAGGCCGGGGCGCTCCTGGCCACCTACGGCAAGGACCGCGCAGGCCATCCCGTATGGCTCGGCTCACTGAAGTCCAACATCGGGCACACCCAGGCAGCCGCCGGTGTCGCCGGGGTCATCAAAATGGTCCAGGCGATGCGCCACAGCACACTGCCCCGCACGCTCCACGTCGACGCCCCCTCCTCCCGTATCGACTGGAAGTCCGGTGCCGTCGAACTCCTCACCGAGGCTCGGCCGTGGCCCGAGCGGGAGGGCCGCCCGCGCCGGGCGGGCGTCTCCGCGTTCGGTATCAGCGGCACCAACGCCCACCTCATCCTCGAAGAGCCACCGCAGCCCACCGGTTCCGAGCCCCTCTCGGGCTCTCCCGACGCGGGAGACGCGGGTGACGTGTGGTCCGAGGAGTGGTGGCAGGACGTGACCGTGCCGCTGATGATGTCCGCACGCAACGAGGCCGCGCTGCGCGACCAGGCGCGGCGGCTGCGCGCGGATCTGCTCGCCCGTCCCGACATGCATCCGGCGGATGTCGGCTACACCCTGCTCACCGACCGCAGCCGTTTCGAGCAGCGGGCCGCCGTGGTCGGCGAGAACTTCACGGAGCTGATAGCGGCCCTCGACGACCTCGCCGAAGGACGTCCCCACCCGCTGGTGACGAACAGCACCGCCGGTACGGCCGAGGGGCTGGTGTTCGTCTTCCCCGGCCAGGGCTCGCAGTGGGCCGGGATGGCCGACGGGCTGTTCGAGCGCTCCAGCGCGTTCCGGGAGAGCGCGCACGCCTGCGACGCCGCGCTGAGGCCCTACCTCGGCTGGTCCGTACTGGGCGTGCTGGGCGGGGAACCGGACGCGCCGCCGCTGGAGCGGGTCGACGTGGTGCAGCCCGTGCTGTTCACGATGATGGTCTCGCTCGCCACGGCATGGCGTTCGCTGGGCGTCGAACCGGCCGCGGTCGTCGGGCACTCCCAGGGGGAGATCGCCGCCGCCCATGTGGCCGGCGGCCTGTCGCTGGACGACGCGGCCCGGATCGTCGCCCTGCGCAGCCAGGCGTGGCTGCGGCTGGCCGGGAAGGGCGGCATGGTCGCGGTGCCGCTGCCGGTGGACGACCTGCGGCCCCGGCTGGCGGCGTGGGGCGACCGCCTCTCCGTCGCCGCCGTCAACAGCCCGGGGGCCTGTGCCGTCGCCGGGGATCCCGACGCCCTGGCGGAGCTGGTCGCCGAGCTGACCGGTGAGGGCGTGCCCGCCCGGCCGATCCCCGGTGTCGACACCGCCGGGCACTCGCCGCAGGTGGAGACCCTCCGGGAGCACCTGCTGGAGGTGCTGGCCCCGGTCACGCCCCGGCGCTTCGACATCCCCTTCTACTCGACGGTGACCGGTGGGCCGCTGGCCGACGCCGCGGAGCTGGACGCCGCGTACTGGTATCGCAACATGCGCGAACCGGTCGAGTTCGAGCAGGCCACCCGTGCCCTGATCGCCGACGGCCACGATGTGTTCCTGGAGACGAGCCCGCACCCCATGCTGGCCGTCTCCCTCCAGGAGACGATCGGCGATGCCGGTGTCTCCGGCTCGGTACTGGGAACCCTGCGCCGCCGCCAGGGCGGCGCCCGGTGGCTGGCCGTCGCCATCTGCCGCGCGTACACGCACGGCGTGGAGATCGACGCCGAGGCACTGTTCGGCTCCGACTCGCGCCATGTGGATCTGCCGACCTACCCGTTCCAGCGCGAGCGTTACTGGTACCGCCGCACGGCCCGTGGCGGTGACGCCGCCTCCCTCGGGCTGGACATCGCCGACCATCCGCTGCTCGGCGGTGGTGTGGAGGTCCCCGGCTCCGGCGACCACGTGTACACGGCGCGCATCGGTACGGACAGCTTCCCCTGGCTGGCCGACCACGCGCTGATGGGAACGGCGCTGCTGCCGGGTGCCGCGTTCGCCGAGCTGGCGTTGTGGGCCGGGCGCCATGCCGGCACCGGCCGGATCGAGGAACTCACCCTGGCCGCACCGCTGTCGGTGCCGGAGAGCACCGGCGTCCGGCTGCGGCTGACGGTCGGCGCGCCCGGCCAGGACTCGGCGCGCCGCTTCACGGTGCATGCCCGTACCGAGGGCGCCGAGGGCTGGACCCTGCACGCGGAGGGCCTGCTCACCCCCGACGAGGCCGGCGGCGAGGAGGAGAACGGGGACGCGAACGGGAGTGTGCCGGACGCTTCCCCGGTGGCCGTGCCGCACGGCGCCGAACGCCTGGACACCGGCGATTTCTACGACCGGTTCGCCGAGCGCGGCTACAGCTACGGCCCGGCCTTCCGCGGCCTGGTGAGCGCGGGCAGGCACGGCGACGACATCCTCGCGGAGGTCGCGCTGCCCACCCTCGTACAGGCCGACGCGGCCCGGTTCGGCCTGCATCCGGCGCTGTTGGACGCGGCGCTCCAGGCCATGAGTCTCGGCGGGTTCTTCCCCGAGGACGGCCGCGTCCGGATGCCCTTCGCGTTGCGCGGCGTCCGGCTGTACCGCACCGGCGCCGACCGGCTGCGGGTGCGGGTCTCGCCGGTGGCCGAGGATGCCGTACGGGTCCGGTGCACCGACGCCGACGGGCGGCTGGTGGCCGGGATCGACTCGATCCTGATGCGCCCGGTCGACCCCGCGCAGCTCCCGGCCGGCCGGCCGGCGAGCGCCGACTCGCTCTTCCACGTCGGCTGGCAGGAGCGGTCCGGTACGCCCGCCATCGCGCCGCGGGTGCGCTGGGCGGTGGCCGGGCCCGACGTACTGGGCCTGGCCGGGGCCGCCGACGGGCAGCCGTCCGTACTCGCTCTGGAGGACGGCCCGCTACCGGCCCTGACGGACGGTCCGGCCCCGGACGTCCTGGTGTTCGGCGTGCCCGCCGCAACCGGTGACGATGTCGCCGCCGACGCCGAGGCCGTCACCTGCCGGCTGCTGGAACTCCTCGCGCACTGGCTCGCCGCACCCGCAGGATGGGAGCGCACCCGCCTGGTCGTGGCCACCCGGGGCGCGGTCGCGGTGCGCGGCGACCACGAGGTGACCGACCCGGCGGCTGCCGCCGCGTGGGGCCTGCTGCGCTCCGCGCAGGCCGAGGAACCGGACCGGTTCCTGCTGGTGGACCTGGACGACGACCCGGCCTCGGCGCGGGCGCTGCCCGCCGTCCTCGCGGCCGGCGAACCGCAGAGCGCGGTGCGCGCCGGGACGGTGTACGTACCGAGGCTGCGGCGGTCCGGCGGTGACGGCCACGGGCCGCTCACCCCGCCGGACGGAGCAGGCGCCTGGCGGCTGGGCCGGGGCGCGGACGGCACTCTGGACAGCCTGGCCCTGGTGCCCGCCCCCGATGCCGAGGCCCCGCTGGAACCGGGCCAGGTGCGTGTCGCGGTGCGAGCGGCCGGGGTGAACTTCCGCGATGCCCTCCTCGCCCTGGGCATGTATCCGGGCGAGGCGGAGCTGGGCACCGAGGGCGCGGGTGTCGTCACCGAAGTCGGCCCCGATGTCAGCGGGTTGAGCCCCGGCGACCGGGTGCTGGGCCTGTGGAACGGCGGCTTCGGCCCGGTGTGCGTGGCCGATCACCGGCTGCTCGCCCCGATCCCCGACGGCTGGTCCTTCGCCCAGGCCGCCTCGGTCCCCGCGGTGTTCCTCAGCGCCTACTACGGGCTGGTCACCCTGGCCGGTCTGCGCCCGGGAGAGACCGTGCTGGTGCATGCCGCCGCCGGAGGGGTCGGCATGGCCGCCGTACAGATCGCCCGCCATCTCGGCGCCGAGGTACGGGCGACGGCGAGCACCGGCAAGTGGGATGTCCTGCGCGGCCTGGGCATTCCCGACGAACACATCGCCTCCTCGCGCACCCTCGACTTCGCGGCGGCGTTCGCGGGACCGGGCGGGACGGCCGGCGTCGATGTGGTCCTCAACTCGCTCACGAAGGAGTACGTGGACGCCTCCCTCGGGCTGCTCGGACCTGGCGGCCGCTTCCTCGAACTGGGCAAGACCGATCCGCGCGACCCGGAACAGGTCGCCGCCGACCACCCCGGCGTCTGCTACCGGGCGTTCGACCTGAACGAGGCCGGCAGCGACGAACTGGGGCGTCTGCTCGCCGAGTTGATGAAGCTGTTCGACCGCGGAGTGCTGCGTCCGCTCCCGGTCACCACGCACGATGTACGCCGCGCCGCGGACGCCCTGCGTACCCTCGGCCTGGCGCGGCACACCGGGAAACTCGTGCTGACCATGCCGCCCGCGTTCGACGCGTACGGCACGGTGCTCATCACCGGCGGCACCGGCACCATCGGCAGCCGGATCGCCCGCCATCTGGTCACCGGGCACGGCGTCCGCCACCTGCTGCTGGCCTCGCGCGGCGGTCCTGAGGGGGACGGCGCGGCGGAGCTGGTGCGGGAGCTGAGCGATCTGGGCGCGTCGGCCACCGTCGTCGCCTGCGACGTCGCGGAACCGGACGCGGTACGGGAGTTGCTCGCCCGGGTGCCCGCCGGGCATCCGCTGACGGCGGTGGTCCACAGCGCCGGTGTCCTCGACGACGGGTGGCTGACCGCCCTCACACCCGAGCAGGTACGGCGGGTGCTACGGCCCAAGGTGGACGCCGCGGTCCACCTGGACCGGCTCACCCGCGATGCGGACCTCTCGGCGTTCGTCCTCTTCTCGTCCAGCGCCGGTCTGCTGGGCAGCCCGGCCCAGGGCAACTACGCGGCTGCCAACGCCGTGGTGGACGCCATCGCGGCCCGGCGGGCGGCGCTAGGCCTGCCCGCGGTGTCGCTGGCCTGGGGACTGTGGTCCGACACCAGCAGGATGGCCGTCGAACTGGACCAGAAGAACCTTCAGCGGCGCTTCGCCCGCAGCGGCTTCCCGCCCATGTCCGCGTCCCAGGGCACCGCCCTGTTCGACGCCGTCCTCGCGGTGGACGCGTCCGTCCAGGTTCCCATGCGGCTCGACCCGGCCGCGCTGCGCGCCTCGGGAACGATCCCGCCCCTGCTGACGGAACTCGTCACGAGCACCCCGGCCGACGAGGGGGGCGACCGCGGCGGCTTCTCCCGGCCCGCCCACGGCACCGCCGAGGGATTCGCCGGGCTGCGGTCCACACTGTCCGCACTGTCCGCCGAGGAACGCCACGACCGGTTGCTGTCCCTGGTGACCGAACTCGTCGCCGCCGTGCTCGGCCACGAATCCGGTACGGCGGTCTCCCCGGACCGGGCTTTCCGGGACGCGGGTTTCGACTCGCTGACCGCCGTGGAGATGCGCAACAGGCTGGGCGCGGCGACCGGGCTGCGGCTGCCCGCGACCCTGGTCTTCGACCATCCGACCCCGGCCGCGATGGCCGCCCATCTGGACGGCCTGCTCGCGCCCGAACAGTCAGGCCCGGCCGCCCCGCTGCTGGCCGAACTCGACCGGATCGAGGAGGCCTTGGCCGCCCTCACCGCCGATGGCGTCCCGGCCCTGGCGCCCACCCCCGAGACCCGTACCGGGATCACGTCACGCCTGGAGGCACTGGCCGATCGCTGGCGCAGCCTGCACGACGGTGCGGCGGACCTCGGCGACGACATCTCCGACGTCCTGCGGACCGCGGACGACGACGAGATCTTCGCGTTCATCGACGAGCGGTACGGCGCGTCCTGACCGGGTGGCCCGGCACCGGATCAGACAGTCCACGAAGGGAGAGCCTCTGTGTCGAATGCCTCGAATATTCAGAATGCGTCAAACAGGTCGAGCGGGTCGAGCGGGTCAAACGGGTCGAGCGGGTCGAGCGGGTCGAGCGGGTCGAGCGGGTCGAGCGGGTCGAGCGGGTCGAGCGAGGAGAAGTTGCGCTCGTACCTCAAGCGGGTGACGACCGAACTGCACCGGGCCACCGAGCAGTTGCGGACCATCGACGAGCGGGCGCGTGAGCCGATCGCCGTGGTCGGCATGGCCTGCCGGCTGCCCGGCGGGGTGCGCGGTCCGCAGGACCTGTGGGAGCTGCTGCGTACCGGGACCGACGCGGTGTCCCAGGCACCGGCGGACCGCGGCTGGGACGTGACGTCGATGTACTCCCCCGACCCGGAGCGGGCGGGGACCACCTATTGCCGCGAGGGGGGATTCATCCGGGGGGCCGACCGGTTCGACCCCCGTCTCTTCGGGATCTCGCCCAACGAGGCGCTGGCCATGGACCCCCAGCAGCGGCTGCTGCTGGAGACCTCGTGGGAGGCGCTGGAACGGGCCGGAATCGACCCGAAGTCCGTACGCGGAAGCCGCACCGCGGTGTTCGCCGGGGCGTGGGAGAGCGGCTACCAGCGGGGCGTGGAGCCGGCCGACGCCGCGCTGGAGGCTCAGCTCCTGGCCGGGATCGTCAGCTTCACGGCGGGCCGCGTCTCGTACGCCCTGGGGCTGGAAGGACCGTCGTTGACGGTGGATACGGCCTGTTCGTCGTCGTTGGTGGCGTTGCATCTGGCGGTGCAGTCGCTGCGCCGCGGCGAATGCGACCTGGCGCTGGCGGGCGGTACGACGGTCATCGCGGATCCCGCCCTCTTCGTGCAGTTCTCCCGCCAGCGCGGGCTGGCGCCGGACGGCCGGTGCAAGGCGTTCGCCGAGGCCGCCGACGGCTTCGGCCCCGCCGAGGGCGTCGGTGTGGTGCTGGTGGAGCGGCTGTCGGACGCGCGACGTCTGGGGCATCGGGTGCTGGCGGTGGTACGGGGCAGTGCGGTCAACCAGGACGGCGCCAGCAACGGGATCACGGCACCGAGCGGTCCCGCCCAGCAGAAGGTCATACGCGAGGCGTTGGCCGACGCCGGGCTGACGGCCGGGGACATCGACGCCGTAGAAGCCCACGGGACCGGCACTCCCCTCGGTGACCCCATCGAGGCCGGCGCACTCCTCGCCACCTACGGCAAGGACCGCCAGGACGCGCCCGTATGGCTCGGTTCTCTGAAGTCCAACATCGGGCATACCCAGGCAGCCGCCGGTGTCGCCGCCGTCATCAAGATGGTCCAGGCGATACGCCACAGCACACTGCCCCGCACCCTCCACGTGGACACCCCGTCCTCCCATGTCGACTGGGACACCGGTGCCCTTCAACTCCTCACGCAGGCGCGGCCGTGGCCCGTACGGGAAGACCGCCCGCGCCGGGCCGCCGTCTCCGCCTTCGGCGTCAGCGGCACCAACGCCCACCTCATCCTCGAAGAACCACCGCCACCGTCCGATGCGGTCACCGAGTCACCGGGGAAGGAGTCCCCGGTGACCGAGTCCCCGGTGACCGTGCTCCCGCTGTCGGCGGCGGGCGCGGACTCGTTACGTGAGCAGGCCCGGCGGCTCGCCGATCACCTGACCGCCGACCCGGAGATCACCCCGGCCGATGCCGCGTACTCCATGGCCACCACGCGGGCCTCGCTGTCCCACCGGGTGTCGATCACGGCCGACGACCGGGAGTCGCTGATCGCCCGGCTACGCACGGTCGCGGAGGGAGCGGACGGAGCGCACGGAGCGGAGAGAGGTGAGGGAGGCGAGGGAGGCGAGGGAGGCGAGGGAGGCGAGAGGACGTACAGAAAGGAGGACGCCGATATCGTCCTCGGCGAGGCCGGCTCCGACCGGGCACCGGTATTCGTCTTCCCCGGGCAGGGCTCGCAGTGGGCCGGCATGGGCGCGCGGCTCCTCGCCGACGCACCGGTCTTCCGCGCGAAGGCCGAGGCGTGCGCGGAGGCACTGGTGCCCCACCTCGGCTGGTCGGTCCTCGATGTGCTGCACGGAGCCCCGGACAGCCCGCCGATCGACCGCGCCGATGTCGTACAGCCGGTGCTGTTCACCATGATGGTCTCGCTCGCGGCGCTCTGGGAGTCGCATGGCGTACGGCCGGCGGCTGTCGTCGGTCATTCCCAGGGCGAGGTGGCGGCGGCATACGCGGCCGGTGCCATCTCGCTGGACGACGCCGCCCGGATCATCGCCGAACGCAGCAGGCTGTGGGGGCAGTTGGCGGGCAACGGCGGCATGCTCTCGGTGATGGCCCCGGCCGACCGGGCCCGTGAGCTGCTCGAACCGTGGAAGCAGCGGATCTCCGTCGCGGCGGTCAACGGCCCGGCCTCGGTCACCGTCGCCGGTGACACACGCGCACTGGAGGAGTTCGGCGCACGGCTGTCCGCCGAAGAGGTGCTGCGCTGGGCACTGCCCGGCGTCGACTTCGCCGGGCACTCACCACAGGTGGAAAAGTTCCGCACCGAACTTCTGACGGTGCTCGCCCCCCTGCGGCCGACGTCCGCGCGGGTGCCGTTCTTCTCCACGGTGACCGCCGGGGTGCACGCCGGTGAGGAGCTGACCGGCGCGTACTGGTACCGCAACATGCGGGAACCGGTGGAGTTCGAGGCCACCCTGCGGGCACTGCTGCGCCAGGGGCACCGCACGTTCATCGAAATGGGTCCGCACCCGCTGCTCGGCTCCGCGATCGACGAGATCGCGGAGGACGAGGGCGTCCCCGCCACCGCGCTGGGCACCCTCCAGCGGGGCGCCGGCGATCTCGGCCAGTGGCGCCGCGCGGTGGGTGCCGCGTTCGCGCACGGAATCCGCGTCGACTGGGACCGCGTCTTCGAGGACACCGGCGCGCGTCGCGTGCCGCTGCCCACCTACCCTTTCCGCCGCGACCGCTTCTGGCTGCCGACGGCGCTCGTACGGCGCGGCGTGCAGGCACCGCTCAAGCGCTCCGACGCGTGGCGTTATCGGGTGACGTGGGTTCCTGTCGAAACCGCAACCGGCGGCAGGCTCTCGGGCCGATGGCTCATCGTGGAAACCCAGAACACGGGACCGG
>NZ_JBIUTF010000020.1:0-9668 GCF_044741745.1 Streptomyces sp. NPDC088116
GAGTCCGCGTTGGCGGGAGAATTCGATGAAGACGGTGGGGGTGGCCATGATGGTGGTGCCGCCTGCCAGGGCCAGGTCGCATTCGCCCCGGCGCAATGACTGGATGGCGAGGTGCATGGCGACCAGCGATGACGAGCAGGCCGTATCCACGGTCAGGGCCGGGCCTTCCAGGCCCAATGTATAAGCCACCCGACCCGACGCGACACTTCCGGCTGTGCCCAGACCGAGCTGGCCGGTGACATCGGCCGCGCTGCCGACCTGCTGATTGCCGTAGTCGTGGTGCATGACTCCGGCGAACACGCCGGTGCGGGTTCCGCGTAGGGTTTCCGGTTTGATTCCGGCCCGCTCCAGTGCCTCCCATGAGGTTTCCAGCAGCAGGCGTTGCTGGGGGTCCATCGCGGTTGCCTCGCGGGGCGAGATGCCGAAGAACTCGGGGTCGAACTCGGCTGCCTCGTGCAGGAATCCGCCCTGGCGTACGTAACTCTTGCCCGGAACGCTCGGGTCGGGATCGTAGAGGGTGTCGAGATTCCAGCCGCGATCGGTGGGGAACGGTGAGATCGCGTCCGTACCCGTGGCCACGAGGTCCCACAGTTCCTCGGGCGAGGACACTCCGCCCGGATAGCGGCACGCCATACCCACCACCGCGATTGGTTCGGGCACGGCCGACTCCAGCTCGCGGACTCGCTCCCGGCTGCTGTGCAGATCGGCCATCGCCCGCCGAAGGTATTCCCGCAGCTTTTCCTCATTCGTTGCGGACACGGTTCTCCTCTACGTCAATTTCGTGGTGGCCATGCAGGCCGGGCCGGCTCACCGGAAGTCGCTGTCGAACAGGTCGAAGAGTTCATCGTCGGAAGCCGACCGGAACCGGTCGTCGGCCAGATCGCCGAGCGCGCCGTCCCGGTCCTGGCCGGTGGTGAGCCCGGCCAGCAGGGCGCGCAGCCGTTCGGCCGCGCGGGCGCGGTCGGCACTGTCATCGAGGGCGGCGAGGCTCCGCGTGAGCCGGTCGAACGCGGTGGGCAGATCCTCCGGCCCGCCCTGCCCGGACGGGTCTGCCATGTCCGGGTCGGCCGAGGGCAGTTCGGCCAGCAGCAACTCGGCCAGGGACAGCGGAGTCGGGTGGTCGAAGACCAGGGTCGCGGGCAGCCGCAGCCCGGTACGGGCGTTCAGCCGGTTACGGAGTTCGACGGCGGTGAGCGAGTCGAACCCGGCGTCCTTGAACGAACGCCCGGAACCCACCGCGCTCCGGTCCGTGTGCCCCAGCACCGCCGCGACCTCGGTCCGTACCAGGTCGAGCAGGAGGGCCGAGCGCTCGGGTGCGGAGCGGCCGGCGAGCCGGCGCGCCAGCTCCCCGGCGGGATCGGCCGGGTCCGACGCGGCGAAGCCGCCCTCGGCCCCGGCCCGGGTGTCCCGGTCCTTGCGGACGCCGCCGGGCGCGGCCTCGGCCAGATCGCGCAGCACCTCCGGTGTGGTGCCGCTTCCGGCCGAGGCACGCAGCGCGGGCAGGTCCAGCCGCACCGGAAGCAGCGCGGGCTCGGTGCGGGCCAGCGCCCGGTCGAGCAGATCCATCGCTGTCGGTGTGTCGATCGGGGCGATGCCCGAGCGCCGTATCCGCGCCTCGCCCGCACGGTCCAGCCCGGCGGCCAGGCCGACGCCGGTCCACCAGCCCCAGCCGAGCGACAGAGCGGGGTGACCGTCCGCGCGGCGCCGGGCGGCCAGCGCGTCCAGGAACGCGTTCGCCGCCGCGTAACCGGCCTGGCCCGCGCTCCCCGCGACACCGGAAACAGAGGAGAACAGCACCAGCGGCACCGAGCCGTACTCCCGGGTCAGCTGGTCGAGATGGACGGCGGCGTCCGCCTTGGACCGCAGCACGGCGTCGATACGCTCGGGCGTCTGCGTGGAGACGACACCGTCGTCCAGCACCCCGGCGGTGTGCACCACGCAGGTCAACGGGTGCTCGGCGGGAATGTGGTCGAGCAGCCGGCGGACCGCGTCGCGGTCGGCGACATCGCAGACCCGGACGTCGACCGCCGCGCCCATGGCGGCGAGCCCCGCGCTCAACTCGGCGGCGCCCGGGGCATCCGTGCCCCTCCTGCTGACCAGCAGGAGGTGGCGTGCCCCGTACCGCCCCACCAGGTGCCGGGCGGTCTCGGCGGCCAGCGCGCCGGTCCCTCCGGTGATCAGTACGGTGCCGTCGGGGTCCAGCGGCTCGGACGGTTCGCTCGAAGCCGCCGGTTCGGCCGTCACCTGGACCAGACGCGGGACACTCGCGCGGCCGTCACGAACCGCGATCTGGGTGGCGTCCGTCGCCAGCAGGCTGGGCAGCGCCCACCGCGACTCCTGCGAACCGTCGATGTCGACCAGCACGAAGCGGCCGGGCTGCTCGGTCTGAGCGGTACGGACCAGCCCCCAGGCGGCCGCCCCCGCCGGATCGGCGGCACCGCCCTCGGGACCGGCCGCGCCCTGGGTGAGAACCACCAGCCGGGGCCCACTGTCGGTTTGGGCCAGCCGGGCGTGCACCTCTTCCAGCACCCGGCGCACGTTCTTGCGGATGTCGCCGATGAGGTCCTGGTTCTGGTCCTGGTCCTGCTGGCCCTGGTGCTGAGGCGGGTGGGTGGTGTGGGTGAGGTCGAGGAGGACCACGTCGGCGTCTGCGCAGACGTCGTCCGGTCGGGTGGGGGTGGGGCCCTGCCCGGGAAAGGGGATCCAGTCCACGCGGTACAGGGGCGCCACGGGCGCGGCGGGAAGCTGCCCGGCGGAGACACGGCGCAGCGACAGCGAGCGGGCGGCGAACACCGGAGCGGCGTCGAGGTCGGCCGCGGAGATCGACACCGCGCCGCCGTCTTCCTTGGCGACGCGCACCCGAAGGGCGTGTCCGCCGCCTCGGTGGCGCAGTACATCGGTCCAGGAGAACGGCAGCAGACCATGCCCGCCGTCGGCCAGCGGATCGAGCAGCGCGATGGGGTGCAACGCCGCGTCGAGCAGCGCGGGATGCACGCCGTAATGGCCCGCGTCGGTGGCGTGAGCATCGGGCAGCCGTACCTCGGCGAAGACCTCGTCACCACGGCGCCAGGCGGCACGCAGCCCTTGGAAGGCACCGTGATAGCCCACACCGGCGGTGGCGAAGAGAGAGTACTGATCGGTGATGTCGACCGTCCGCGCGCCGACGGGCGGCCAGACGCCGGTGAGTTCCGCGAAGGGATCGTCGAGGCCGGGATCACCGACGTACTCGTCGTGCGCGCTGGCGAGCAGGCCGGAGGCGTGCCTGGTCCAAGCGGTCTCGGTGTCGTACTCGGGTTCGGGGCAGGAGTAGAGGCTCACTTCACGGCTGCCCTGCGCGCCCCGGGCACCTACGACGACCCGGACCAGCGTCGGAGCGTCGGCGTTCCAGGCCAGGGCGGACTCGAAGACCAGCTCGGCGATACGGGGCAGCCCGATCCGGTTCCCGACGTGCAGGACGATCTCCAACAGGGCGGTCCCGGGGACAACACCGCGATCCCACACCACGTGGTCGGCAAGCCATGGAAGGTCCTCGGTGGACAACCTCCCCGTCCACACCGTGGTGTCGGCTCCCGGAAGCTCCACAGCGGCCGTGAGCAGCGGGTGCTCCACTGCCCGCAGGCCCGCCGACGACAACCCGTCCGTCCCGGACCGGGGTGGGGCGGTCAGCCAGTAGCGGTCGCGTTGGAAGGCGTAGGTCGGCAGGTCGACATGGTGAGCGCCCGCACCAGGCGGGAGCAGGGATGGCTGGAGCCCCCGGGTGTGGAGGGTGGCGAGGGTGGTGGTGAGTGTTTCTGGTTCGGGGTGGTTGCGGCGGAGTGTGGGGAGGAGGAGGGGTGGTGCGTTGGTGGTCTCGAGGTTCTGGCTGGCCATGGCGGTGAGGGTGGCTTGGGGGCCGATTTCGAGGTAGATGGTGGCGCCGTTGGTCTGGGCTGTGTGGAGGGCGTTGGTGAAGTGGACTGTGGTGCGGGCGTGTTCGACCCAGTAGTCGGGGGTGGTGGGGTCATGTTCCGTGACGGCACTGGGGATGAAGGGGGTGTGGGGTGGGTGGTAGTGGATGGTTTCGGCGGTTTGGCGGAGTTGGTGGAGTACGGGGTCCATGAGGGCGGAGTGGAAGGCGTGGGAGACCTTCAGCCAGGTGGTGCGGGTGCCCTGTGCGGTGAGTTGTCCGGAGATCGTCTCCAGTGCTGCGGTCTGCCCGGACAGGACGATTGACGTGGGGCCGTTGACGGCCGCTATCGACACCTGACCAGCCGAGGTGAGCAGGTGGGTGACGTGTTCTTCGGTTGCTTGTACGGAGAGCATGCTCCCGCCGGGAGGCAGTGCGCTCATGAGTCGGCCTCGTGCGGTGACCAGTCGTGCGGCGTCGTGGAGGGTGAAGATGCCGGCGGCGTGGGCTGCGGCGATTTCGCCGACGGAGTGGCCGAGGAGCATGTCCGGCTTGATGCCCAGCCTGGTGAGGGTCCGGTAGAGGGCGGTCTCCAGGGCGAAGAGTGCGGGCTGGGTGTATTCGGTCTGGTCCAGCAGGTCTGCCGGTGCGGGTGCGAACATGACGTCGCGTAGGCCCGGAGCGGTGAGGTGGGTGTCGAGTTCCGCGCAGACTTCGTCCAGGGCGGTCGCGAACTCGGCGTCCGAGGCGTGGAGTTCGCTCCCCATACCGGCGCGCTGTGCCCCTTGGCCTGCGAAGAGCATGGCGGTGCGGTGACCGCGTGTTGCGGTGCCGTGTATGACGTCGGGGGTCTGGTGGCCTTGGGCCAGGCTGTCCAGCCCGGTCAGTAACTGTGTGCGGTCGCGGCCGACTATGACGGCTCGTTCGGCGAAGGAGGAACGGGTGGTGGCGAGTGAGTGGGCTACGTCGAGTGGATCGGCGTCGGTGCGTTCCAGGTGGCTGCGTAGCCGGGCTGCCTGGCCGCGCAGCGCCTCTTGGGAGCGGGCCGATATGACCCATGGCAGGAGGGCGGGCGGTTCGGCTGGGGTGGTCGCCGTATTGGACGGTGGTGGTGGTTCTTCGAGGATGAGGTGGGCGTTGGTGCCGCTGACGCCGAAGGCGGAGATGGCGGCGCGGCGTGGGCGGTCTTCGCGTGCGGGCCAGGGTTGTGCCTGGGTGAGGAGTTGGAGGTCGCCGGTGTTCCAGTCGATGCGCGAGGACGGGGCATCGACGTGGAGGGTGCGGGGGAGGGTTTCGTGGTGGAGGGCCTGGATCATTTTGATGATGCCGGCGACTCCGGCGGCGGCTTGTGTGTGCCCGATGTTGGACTTCAGTGACCCGAGCCATACGGGGTGGCCTGCGCGGTTTTTGCCGTAGGTGGCGAGGAGTGCTCCGGCTTCGATGGGGTCGCCGAGTGGGGTGCCGGTTCCGTGGGCTTCTACGGCGTCGATGTCGCCGGGGGTGAGCCTCGAGTCGGCGAGCGCCTCGCGGATGACTTTCTGCTGGGCGGGTCCGCTGGGTGCGGTGAGTCCGTTGCTGGCGCCGTCCTGGTTGACGGCGCTGCCTCGGATGATGGCGAGTACGTGGTGTCCGTGGCGTTGTGCGTCGGTGAGGCGTTCGATGAGGAGTGTGCCGGTGCCTTCTGCCCAGCTGGTGCCGTCGGCGGTTTCGGCGAAGGGTTTGCAGCGTCCGTTGGGGGCGAGTCCGCGTTGGCGGGAGAATTCGATGAAGACGGTGGGGGTGGCCATGATGGTGGTGCCGCCTGCCAGGGCCAGGTCGCATTCGCCCCGGCGCAGTGACTGGATGGCGAGGTGCATGGCGACCAGTGAGGACGAGCAGGCCGTATCCACGGTCAGGGCCGGGCCTTCCAGGCCCAACGTATAAGCCACCCGACCCGACGCGACACTCCCCGCGCTGCCGTTCGTGAGGTAGCCCTCGAATCCCGTGGGGGCGGGATCGAATCGTGACCCGTATTCGTGGTACATCATTCCCATGAATGCGCCGGTGCGGGTTCCGCGTAACGTCTCCGGTTTGATTCCGGCCCGCTCCAGTGCCTCCCATGAGGTTTCCAGCAGCAGGCGTTGCTGGGGGTCCATCGCGGTTGCCTCGCGGGGCGAGATACCGAAGAACTCGGGATCGAACTCGGCTGCCCCGTGCAGGAATCCGCCCTCGCGTACATAACTCTTGCCCGGAGTAACCGGGTCGGGATCGTAGAGGGTGTCGAGATTCCAGCCGCGATCGGTGGGGAACGGTGAGATCGCGTCCGTACCCGTGGCCACGAGGTCCCACAATTCCTCGGGCGAGGACACTCCGCCCGGATAGCGGCACGCCATACCCACCACCGCGATCGGCTCATGCCCCGCCGACTCCAGCTCGGCCAACCGCGTTTTGGTCTTGTGCAGTTCGGCGGTGGCGCGCTTCAGGTAGTCGCGGATCTTGTCGTTTTCGGCGCTCATTTCCACCACCAACTCCTCGGAATGCGATCGGTCCACGGCGCGGTCACAGTTGCTCGTCCAGGAAGGCGAAGATCTCCTCGTCGGTCGCCTCGTCGAGCCGGTCCGCCACCACGGTCGTCCCGGCGGCCGCGCCGGCCGGTTGTGCCGGGGCGTCGAGTGCGGTCAGCAGTCCGATGAGCCGTTCCCGTACCGCCTCACGCCGGTCGTCGTCCGAAGCCAGTTCGGCGACCGCCTGCGTCACCTCGTCGATCCCGGTCAGGAGGGAATCCCTGGCGGAAGCGCTCGCGGTGACCGGAAGTTCCCCGTTGATCCACTCCGCGATCCCCTTCGGCGTGGGGTGGTCGAAGGCGAGGGTGGTCGGCAGCCGCAGGCCGACCAGGTGGCCGAGCCGATTGCGTAGCTCCACCGTGGCCAGGGAGTCGAAGCCGATCTCGCGGAAAGGACGTTCCGGGTCGATCTCGGCGGCCGACCCGTGCCCGAGGACGTCGGCGACCTGACTGGTGACCAGGCCCAACAGCGCGGCGGACCGTTCCTCCGGGGGAAGCGCCGTGAGGCGTGCCGCCGGGCCACCGGCTTCCCCGTCCCCGGCGCGACTCCCGGCGGCCACCGTCCCAGTGGCGTACGGGCGCGGGCCCGAGGAGATCAGGCCGCGCAGCAGCGGCGGCAGCGGGCCTGTCCCGTACTCCCGTGCCGCACGACGCAGCGCGGCGCTGTCCAGCAGCAGCGGGACGAGCACGGCGGGGCCTTCCCGGTGCACGGTCAGCGCCTGGTCCAGCAGATCGAGCCCCTGCTCCGGCGTCATCGGCACGATGCCGTCACGGCGCAGCCGGCGCAGTGCCGTGCTGTCCAGGCCGCCTGCCATGCCGTCACGTTCCGCCCACAGCCCCCAGGCCAGGGAGACCCCGGGCAGCCCGGCCGCCCGTCGGCCCCGCGCGAACGCGTCGAGGACGCCGTTGGCCGCCGCGTACGACGCCTGCCCCGGGCGGCCGAGCAGCCCGGCCGCCGCCGAGAACAGCACGAACACACGCAGGGGGTGACCGGTCGTGGCCTCGTGCAGGTGCCGTACGGCGTCCGCCTTGGACCGCAGTACGGTGTCGATCCGCGCCTGCGTCAGACCGGCGAGCGCGCCGTCGTCCAGCACCCCGGCGGTGTGCACCACACCGGTCAGCGGGTGCTCGGCCGGGACGGTGGCGACCATTCTCAGCACGTCCGCACGGTCGGCGAGATCGCACGCCGCGAAAGTGGCGCTGACCCCCGACTCGGCGAGTTCCCGCTCCAGGAGGGCGGCTTCCGGCGCGTCCGGGCCGCGCCGGCTGACGAGCAGCATCCGGCGCACGCCGTGCCGCCTCGCCAGATGTACCGCGACGCGTCGGCCGAGCGCGCCGTTGCATCCGGTGAGCAGGACGGTGCCGTCGGGATCGAACCCGGCGTCCGCGGGCGGCACTTCAGCCGTCCCGGCCGGCGTCGGCGGGTCCGCCAGCACCGGCGTCAGCTTTGCCAGCACCGGCGTCAGCATTTCGCCGCCACGCAGCGCGAGTTGCGACTCGCCGGAGGCCAGGGCCGCGGGCAGGGCCAGCCGGGACTCCGGGGAATCGTCCAGGTCGATGAGGGTGAAGCGGCCCGGGTACTCCGACTGCGCCGAGCGGAGCAGCCCCCACAGCGCGGCGCCCGCGAGATCCGGCACATCCTCTTCCCCGGCCTCGACCGCGCCCCGGGTGACGATGGCCAGCCGCGCCTCCGCCAGACGTTCGTCAGCGGTCCACTCCTGGACCAGGGCGAGCCCCTGGCCGACGCATGCGCGTACCGGATCGGTCGAGGTGAACGAGGCCGGCGCGGCGTCGCCGGGTGTGGCGACGACCAGCGTCGGCACGGGCGCCGCGGTGTCCAGAGCGGCACGCAGGGCCGCGAGGTCGACGTGGGCGGTGCGCTGTACACCCGGCAGCGCGCGCAGCGCCGCCGTCTCCGCCCGCTCCGCCGGACCCATGACCGACCAGCCGCGGGCGTCGATGGGACCGGGCACTCGCGGGACCGGCCGCCAGTCGACGCCGTACATCGGTACGGAACCGCTGCCCGCGCCTACTACCGCAGGACGCAGCACCAACGCGTCCAGAGCGAGAACGGGCGCGCCCCCTTGGTCGGCGGCCTGCACCGAGAACGCGCTGTCACCCGCCGGGGCCAGCCTGACCCGAAGCGCCTCGGCCCCGGTCGCGTACAGCGTGATGCCCTGCCAGGCGAACGGCAGCAGCGTGCTCCCGTCCGTGTCGGGCAGCAGCCCACCCGCACGCCATGGGTGCAGGGCCGCGTCGAACAGTGCGGGGTGGATACCGAACTCGCCACCTCCTGTGGCCGCTTCGGGCAGTCGCACCTCGGCGAAGAGCTCGCCGCCACGGCGCCACACCCCCGTCAGCCCGGTGAAGGCCGGACCGTAGCCGTAACCGTGCGCGGCAAACCCTGAATACAGCTCTTCGACGTCAACGGGCTCGGCCTTGGGAGGCGGCCAGCTCCCCACCGCCCAGCCCGTCTCCGACGCGGCCGGCCTCTCGGGGGTGAGTACACCGGTGGCATGCCTGGTCCACTCCGGCTCCTCGCCGTCCCGTACGGGTTTCTCGGGACGCGCGGCGACCGTGACGGCGCGCCGCCCCTGCTCGTCCGGCGCCTCGACCACCACCTGAACCTGCGCACCGCCTCGCTCGGGGAGGACCAGCGGCACATGGAGGTTGAGCTCCTCGACCCCGCCCGACTCCATCTCCTCGGCAACGCGCAACAACAGGTCGGCGACCGCCGTCCCGGGCAACAGCACCGAACCCGAAACCGCGTGGTCGGCCAGCCACGGATACGCGGAGAGCGCCACCCTGCCGGTGAACAGAGTCGAGCCGGAGCCGCTCACCGGGACGACACCGCTGAGGAACGGGTGGTCCTTCCACGTCAGACCGAAGCGGGACGCAGCCGCGAAACCGCTGCCGGGCGCCGAACCCGACACCCAGTAGGTACGGCGTTGGAAGGGATAGGTGGGCAGAGGGACGCGTCGGGCGGTGGTGTCCGTGTGGAGTGCGGTGGGGTCGAGTCCGGCGATTCGGGTGTGGAGGGTGGCGAGGGTGGTGGTGAGTGTTTCTGGTTCGGGGTGGTTGCGGCGGAGTGTGGGGAGGAGGAGCGGTGGTGTGTCGGTGTTTTCGGTGGTGGTGAGGTTGTGGGCGGTCATGGCGGTGAGGGTGGCTTGGGGGCCGATTTCGAGGTAGATGGTGGCGCCGTTGGTCTGGGCTGTGTGGAGGGCGTTGGTGAAGTGGACT
>NZ_JBIUTF010000021.1:0-9613 GCF_044741745.1 Streptomyces sp. NPDC088116
GCGGCATCACCAGCCAACGACTCCGGCAAAGCGGCCTCTACATAGAAGTCCTCACCCTGCCGCCACACCTCACGCAGACCACGGAACGCCGGCCCGTACACCAGGCCACCATCGGCAAGCCGTTCATACAGACCGTCCACCGAGACCCGCTCCGCACCCACGGGCGGCCATACAGCCAAGTCCCAGTCAGCGACGACCGCGCCGGAGGTCAAGACCCCGGTGGCATGCAGAGTCCACGGATCATCGGCTTCGGCGTGCTGCGGGCGCGAGTACACCTTGAGCGTGCGCCGCTCGTCTCCCGTCTCCTCCGCAGTGTCGATGCCTATCTGGACCTGCACCGCGCCCTGCTCCGGCAGCACCAACGGCGCCTGAAGCGTCAACTCCTCCACCCGGTCACAACCGACCCGGTCCCCCGCCTGAACCGCCAACTCCACAAACACCGTGCCCGGCACCAGCACCGAACCCGCCACCACATGATCAGCCAGCCACGGATGTGAACCCACCGACAACCGCGACGTCAACAACACCGCGTCCGAACCCGCGACCGTCACCGCCGCACCCAGCAACGGATGGTTCGCCGCTCCAAGGCCGAGACTGTCGACATCGGTCACCCCGGGCGGAACATCCAGCCAGTACCTCTGGCGCTGGAAGGCATACGTCGGCAGATCCACCCGCGCGGCACCCGTCCCCGCGAACAGGGCCGCCCAGTCCACCTCCGCGCCACGTACGAACATCTCCGCGACCGCCGACAGAACCGCCTCCGCCTCAGCCCGTCCCTTACGCAGGAGCGCGGTCGCGGTGAGATGGTCCGAGGCGGACTGCGCGAGACCGGTGAGGACGGGGTCAGGGCCAACTTCCAGCAGCCGGACCACGCCCTGCACGCCCGTGGCGGTCTCAAGCGCATCGTGGAAGCGGACAGGACGGCGAATCTGCCGTACCCAGTAGTCAGGGGTCGCCCAGTCGTCCTCGCCCACCAGCTCGCCGGACACGGTACTGACAGCCGAAGTGGCCGGCTGCCGGTAGTCGACGGTCGCGGCGATCTGCTCGAACTCCGCGAGCATCGGCTCCATCAACGGCGAATGGAAGGCATGGCTGACCCGCAGCCGGGAGACTCGACGACCGTCGGCACGGGCCACGGCCATGACCCGCTCGACCGCGTCCTCATCACCGGAAACGACTACCGCCGTCGGCCCGTTGACCGCAGCGACCACCACCCGGCCGTCCCCGGAAAGCCCGCCCAGGATCTCCGCGACCTCGGCCTCGGTGGCCTCGACCGCCGCCATCGCACCACCCTCGGGCAGCGCCTGCATCAACCGCGCACGACCCGCCACCAACCGAGCGCCATCGGCCAGATCAAACACACCGGCCGCGTAGGCCGCCGCGAACTCACCAATCGAATGACCCAACACCACGTCCGGGACCGTGCCCCACGACCGCAGCAACTCCACCAACGCCACCTGCACAGCGAACAACAACGTCTGCGCATACCCGGTCCGGTCCAGCAGCGCCGCCGCGTCCGAACCCTCCGCCGCGAACAACACCTCCCGCACCGAAGCCTCAAAGCCCGGCCGACCCATCAACTCCGCGTCCAGCAGCCCGCAGACCTCGTCCAACGAGCGCGCGAACACCGGATAGCCCTCATACAACTCACGGCCCATACCCGGCCGCTGACTACCCTGCCCCGTGAACATCCACCCCGTACGACCCTCGACCACCGCACCCGACACCACCGAGGAATCACCCTCAGCAACCGCCCCCACACCCACACCCAACGACGCCAGATCCCCGCCCAACACCACCGCACGATGATCAAGCAACGCACGCGTCGTCACCAACGACAACCCGACATCCACACCCGAACCAAGATCCCCACCCGCAACAAAACCAGCCAGCCGACCAGCCTGCGCCCGCACCGCCTCACCACTCCGCCCCGACAACACCCACGGCACCACCGGCGGCTGCCCGATGGACCGTTCGGCGCTCGTGCCGGCCGTGTGCGCGGGCTCGGGATCCTGCTCGGAGTCGGGCGCCGGCGCAGCCTCAGGCGCGGGAGCCTCTTCGATGATGACGTGGGCATTGGTGCCGCTGATCCCGAACGACGAGACACCGGCACGGCGCGGACGCTCACCACGCCGCCACTCGCGTGCCTCGGTCAGCAACTCGACCGCACCGGCCGCCCAGTCCACCTGACCCGAAGGCTCGTCCACATGCAGCGTTCGCGGCAACCGCTCGGCGCCCAGTGCCAGCACCATCTTGATCAACCCGGCGACACCCGCCGCCGCCTGGGTATGACCGATGTTCGACTTCACCGAACCCAGCCACAACGGCTCATCGGCCGAACGAGCCTGGCCGTACGTCGCCAGCAGCGCCTGCGCCTCGATCGGGTCGCCGAGCTTCGTACCCGTACCGTGTGCCTCCACCGCATCGACTTCGGAGGCAGACAGCCTTGCTGCGTCGAGCGCCTGCCGGATCACCCTCTGCTGCGAGGGACCGTTCGGCGCCGTCAGACCGTTCGACGCACCGTCCTGGTTCACCGCCGAACCACGCACCACCGCAAGCACGTTGTGCCCCAGCCGCCGCGCATCCGACAACCGCTCCAGCACCAGCACACCGGCACCCTCGGACCAGCCCGTACCATCCGCACCGTCCGCGAACGACTTGCACCGGCCATCCGCCGCCAGCCCCCGCTGACGCGAGAACTCCGTGAAGGTGGTCGGGATCGCCATCACGGTGACGCCACCCGCCAGAGCCGCGTCGCATTCGCCGGACCGCAGCGCCTGGACGGCCCAGTGCAGCGAGACCAACGACGACGAACACGCCGTGTCCACCGTCACCGCCGGCCCCTCGAAGCCGAACACATACGAGATCCGGCCCGAGAAGACACTGCCCGCATTGCCGTTCCCGAGCAGGCCTTCGACTTCCTCCGGTACGGAGGGCAGCCGTGACGCGTAGTCGTGGTACATCAGCCCGGCGAACACACCGGTTCGTGAACCGCGCAGCGAGAGCGGGTCGATCCCGGCACGCTCCAGCGCCTCCCACGACGTCTCCAGCAGCAGCCGCTGCTGCGGATCCATGGCGAGAGCCTCACGCGGCGAGATCCCGAACAGCTCCGCGTCGAACTCCGCCGCGTCATGCAGGAATCCGCCCTCACGCGCGTACGACGTACCGGCACGGTCGGGGTCCGGGTCGAAGAGGGTCTCAAGATCCCAGCCACGGTCCGTCGGGAAGCCCGTGATCCCGTCCCCGTCGGTGTCGACCAGGTCCCACAGCGCCTCGGGAGACGTCACACCACCGGGATAGCGGCAGCCCATGCCCACGATCGCGATCGGCTCGTGGTCCTTCGCTTCCACTTCACGCAGCCGCTGGCGGGTCTCGCGGAGGTCGGTGGTGAGCCGCTTGAGGTACGTCAGCGTCTTCTCGTCAGTGGACACGTGAGCACAGCCCCTTTGGCGCGCGTGAGGGTGCTGCCATGAGCTCCCTCATCCTTCGAGTTCGCGATCGATGATGTCGAACATGGAATCGAGCGAAGCGGAGTCGATGTCGTCGTTCTCGGCACCGGCACCACCGCCCAAAACTTCTTCCAGCCGCGCCGCCATCGCCTTGACCCGCGACCGGACCTGCTGGCGCAGGGCGTCGTCCTGGGCCATGGCGAACACGGCGGCTTCGAGCTTCTCCAGGTCACCCAGGCCGGCTTCGCCGTCACCGGATGCCCGGTTGAACTCGTCGCGCAGATATCCGGCGAGGCCGACGATCGTCGGGTGGTCGAAGATCAGGGTGGCGGGCAGGGGGAGCGCTGTCGCGCCGCCCAGCCGGTTGCGCAGGTCGACCGCCGTCAGCGAATCGAACCCGAGGTCCTTGAACGCCCGCCCCGGATCGACCGCACCCGCCGAACCGTGCCCCAGCACCGCCGCCACCTGCGACTGGACCAGGTCCAGCAGCACCCGGTCCTGCTCGGCCGTGGTCCGGCCCCGCAGACGGCGGGCGAGTGCGTCAGGGCTGCCCGCGCCGTCCCGGCTCCCGGCTCGCCGCTGCCGTACGGCGGGCGGTACGAGGCCGTGCAGCACGCCGGGCAGGCTGTCCCGACGCGCGGCCAGTGCCGAGGTGTTGACCGACACCGGCAGCGCGACCGGCTCGTCGGAGCGTACGGCCGCATCGAACAGCGCGAGCGCGTGCTCGGTGGCCAGTGGCGCGAACCCCTGCCCGCGGAGGCGTGCGATGTCCGTGTCGCCGAGGCGACCGCCCATGCCGTCGGCGTGCTCCCACATGCCCCAGGCGAGAGATACGGCGGGGAGCCCCTGGGCGCGGCGGGCCATCGCCAGCGCGTCGAGCACGGTGTTGCTCGCCGCATAGGCGGACTGACCGGCGTTGCCGACCACGCCGGCGATCGAGGAGAACAGTACGAACGCCTCCAGATCGGCCTTCGCGGTGAGGTCGTGCAGCCGCAGCGCCGATTCCGCCTTCGCCGAGAGCACATCCGCCAGGCGCTCCGGAGTGAGGCCGGTGATCATGCCGTCGTCAAGTACGCCCGCGGCGTGCACCACAGCGGCCAGCGGCGCGTCTTCGGGGATCGTGTCGAGCGCTGCGGCGAGCGCCCGCTCGTCACTGACGTCGCAGGCGGTGATCCGTACCTGGGCGCCCAGGCCGGTGAGTTCCTGGTGCAGGCGCCCGGCGTCGGGGGCCTCGGAGCCCCGGCGGGAGAGCAGCAGTAGGCTCCGTACACCGTGTGTGGTGACCAGGTGCCGGGCGATGACGGCGCCCAGACCGCCGGTCCCGCCGGTGATCAGGACCGTTCCCTTGTCCCAGCGTGTCGTCGGGGCGTCGTCGCCCGCGTCGGAGGGCATCCGCGCGATGCGGGGTACGAAGGCCTGTCCCTCGCGTACCGCGAGCTGGCTCTCTCCGGGTTGCCCTGTCGTATCAGGGCCCGCGAACGCGGTCGGATATGACGCCACCGCACGGTAGGAGTCCGGCGCGCCGTCGATGTCGGCGAGCGCGAAGCGGCCGGGGTGCTCGTTGATCGCGGACCGCACCAGGCCCCACACTCCGGCGCCCGCCAGGTTCAGTTCGCCGGCGTCGTCGGCAGCGCTGACGGCGGTCGCGCCCGTGGTCGACACCAGCAGGCGCGAACCCGTCAGGCGCTTCTCGGCCAACCACGCTCGCATGACGCCCAGCACATCAGTAACCCCACCAAGGAGATCCCCAGAATTCGCGGCCACCGGCAGCACCACCGTGGCCGGAACCACACCCCCGTCGTCCAGAGCTGAGGTCAAAGCGGTCAGATCGGAGTAACCGGTCACGGAGACACCCGCGTCGGTCCACGCGGTCAACGCGTCGCCGCCCTGCGGATCGGTCCCGAGCACGGCCCAGTCGCCATGTTCGCCCGAGCCGGATTCGGCAGGGGTGGGCGCGGGGGTCCACTCGAGGCGGAAGAGGCTGTCGGCGGTGGCTCGCGCAGCGGCAAGGTCAGCGGTCAGGTCGGCGGCGGAGACCGGCCGCAGCACCAGGGAGTCGATCTCGGCCACCGGGTCGCCACCGGCATCGGCCACCCACAGCGCGAATTCGCCGGTGCCGCGCCTCGTCAGCCGTACGCGTACGGCTGACGCGCCCACGGCGGTCAGCGTCACACCCGACCAGAGGAACGGCAGCATCGCGCCCTCGGTCGACTGGTCCTGAAGCGCCAACGCGTGCAGGACGCTGTCCAGCAGCGCGGGGTGCAGACCGTACGCGGAGGAGTCCTCGGCCATCTCCTCCGGCAGAACGGCCTCCACGAACAGGTCGTCGCCGTTCGCCCAGACCTCGCGCAGGCCCTGGAACGCGGGGCCGTAGGCCAGTCCGGCCTCGGTCAGCCGCTCGTACAGCCCGTCCAGCGGAAGAGCTTCGGCACCGGCAGGCGGCCAGACCGACAGATCCCAGTCGGCGACAACAGCCTGTTGCGGTACGAGACTTCCGGTGGCGTGCAGTGTCCACGGCCGCCCGGCGTCAATGTCGGCATCCCGCGCACGGGAGTAGACGCGCAACGCGCGCCGCCCCTCCGTCTCAGGATCCGGCTCATCGATGCTGACCTGCACACTGACCGCACCGCCACGCGGAAGGACCAAGGGGGCCAACAGCGTCAGATCCTCAACCCGGCCACAGCCGACACGATCGCCTGCCTGCACCGCCAACTCCACCAGGGCTGTCCCCGGGACCAGCACCGAACCGGCCACCACGTGATCGCCCAGCCACGGATGCGAACCCACCGACAACCGCGACGTCAGCAGCACCGCGTCCGAACCCGCCACCGACACCGCCGCACCCAACAACGGATGACCGGCAGCGCCCAGGCCCAGGCCACCGAGATCGCTCACCGACCTGCCGGGACGCAGCCAGAACCGCTGCCGCTGGAAGGCGTACGTCGGCAGATCCACCCGGCGGGCACCGGTCCCGGCGAATACGGACGCCCAGTTCACGTCCGTACCGCGTACGTACAACTCCGCCACCCCGGTCATCAGGGTCTCGGCCTCGGCCCGGCCCTTCCGCAGCACGGCGGCGGCGGGAACATCGACGGCGGCCGACGCGAGACCGGTGAGCACGGGATCGGGGCCGACCTCCAGCAGCCGGGTGACGCCCTGCGTACCAACGGCGGATACCACGGCGTCCTGGAATCGAACCGGCCGGCGAATCTGCTCGGTCCAGTACGCAGCCGTCGTCCAGTCACCGTCGGCGAGCGCCTGACCGGAGACGCTGCTGACGGCCGGGAGCGTCGGCTCCCGGTAGTCGACACGTGCGGCTATCTGCTCGAACTCCACCAGCATCGGCTCCATCAACGGCGAATGGAACGCATGACTCACCCGCAGCCGGGAGACGCGACGACCGTCGGCACGAGTCACCGACATGACCTGCTCGACCGCCTCCTCATCACCGGAAACGACCACAGCCGTCGGCCCGTTGACCGCCGCGACCACAATCCGCGTGCCGTCCGAGAGCCCGGCCATCATCTCGGCCACCTCGGTTTCGGAAGCCTCGATGGCCGCCATGGCACCGCCCTCGGGCAGCGCCTGCATCAACCGCGCACGACCCGCCACCAACCGCGCCGCATCCGCGAGGCCGAACACACCGGCCGCGTAGGCGGCCGCGAACTCACCGATCGAATGACCGAACACCACGTCCGGACCCGTGCCCCACGACCGGAGGAGTTCCACCAACGCCACCTGCACGGCGAACAACGCCGACTGGGCATACCCCGTGCGATCCAGCAGCGCCGCCGCATCCGAACCCTCCGCCGCGAACAACACCTCCCGCACCGGAACCCCGAAGCCCGGCCGACCCGCCAACTCCGCGTCCAGCAAGCCACAGACCTCGTCCAGGGCCTGGGCGAACACCGGGAAGGCGGAGTGGAGTTCACGCCCCATCCCCAGACGCTGACTGCCCTGCCCCGTGAACATCCACCCCGTACGACCCTCGGTCACCGCGCCCGACACCACACCCGCCGGATCCGTCAGACCGGCCACCAGGCTTGCCCTGTCCGAGCCCAACACCACTGCCCGGTGCTCCAGCACCGCACGAGTCGTGACCAGCGAGAAGCCCACATCGAGCGGAGAATGGTCCCCCTCGCCGACGAAAGCTTCGAGGCGATCCGCCTGCCCACGTACCGCCTGCGCACTACGCCCCGACAACACCCACGGCACGGCCGGCAGCTCGAATACAGGCCCGTCGTCGGCCACGGCCGCGACGGGCTCGGGAGCCTCCTCGATGATCACGTGCGCGTTCGTGCCACTGATCCCGAACGACGAGACACCCGCGAGGCGCGGACGCTCCCCACGCGGCCACTCCCGCGCCTCGGTCAGCAACTCCACCGCGCCGGACTCCCAGTCCACGTGCGACGAACGCTCGTCCGCGTAAAGGGTTTTGGGCAGCCGCTGCTCGCCCAGCGCCATCACCATCTTGATCAGCCCGGCGACACCCGCCGCCGCCTGCGGATGGCCGATGTTCGACTTGATCGAGCCCAGCCACAGCGGACCGGCTCCGTCGCGGTCCTGACCATAGGTGGCAAGGAGCGCCTGCGCCTCGATCGGGTCGCCGAGCTTCGTACCCGTACCGTGTGCCTCCACGGCATCCACATCGGCAGTCGTCAGACGCGCATTGGCCAGCGCCTGACGAATGACGCGCTGCTGCGAGGGACCGTTCGGGGCCGTCAGACCGTTCGACGCACCGTCCTGATTGACGGCGCTGCCCCGTACGACCGCCAGCACGTTGTGCCCCAACCGCCGTGCGTCCGACAGGCGTTCGACCACCAGGACTCCGGCGCCCTCGGCCCAGCCCGTACCGTCCGCGTCCTCGGCGAAGGACTTGCACCGGCCGTCGCCGGACAGCCCGCCCTGCCGGGCGAACTCCAGGAACATGCCAGGGTTCGCCATGATCGTCGCACCACCGGCGAGCGCCATGTCGCACTCCCCCGTGCGCAGTGCCTGGCACGCGAGGTGCAGTGCGACCAGTGCGGAGGAGCAGGCGGTGTCCACCGACACCGCCGGGCCCTCCAGACCGAGGGCGTAGGACAGCCGGCCGGAGGCGACGCTCGGGGTGGCGCCGGTCAGCAGGTAGCCCTCGGTCTCGGCGCCCGCCTCGTGCAGCTGCCCGCCGTAGCCGTTGCCCGACACGCCCGCGAACACACCGGTGGACGAGCCTCGCAGTGACCGGGGGTCGATGCCCGCCCGCTCGACAGCCTCCCACGCCGTTTCCAGCAGCAGCCGCTGCTGCGGATCCATCACGAGCGCCTCGCGCGGCGAGATCCCGAAGAGTTCCGCGTCGAAGTCCCCGGCGTCCGGTACGAATCCGCCGACGGCCACGATGTCGCGCAGTGCCTGCTCGTCCCAGCCACGGTCGGCGGGGAAGGGGGTGATGCCGTCCTGTCCCGAGGACACCAGGTCCCACAGGGTCTCCGGCGAGGTGACATCCCCCGGGAAGCGGCAGCCCATGCCCACGATGACGATCGGCTCATCGGCGCCACCGAGGGGCGCAGCCGGTGTTCCGGCCGGGACGACCGCCGCGCCGAGCACCTGTTCACGCAGGAAGCCCGCGAGGGCGGACGGTGTCGGGTGGTCGAAGATGAGGGTCGCCGGCAGGTGCAGGGCGGTGGCGGTGTTCAAGCGGTTACGCAGGTCGACGGCGGTGAGCGAGTCGAAACCGAGGTCCCGGAAGGCGCGGGCCGGGTCGATCGCCGCCGCCGAGGCGTGCCCCAGCACTGTCGCGACCTGATTCTGTACGAGGTCGAGCAGCAGCCGGATCTGCTCGGCGTCGGACAGGCCACGCAGCCGACGGGCCAGCGCGCCGCCGGTATCGGCAGCGGCCTGCCCAGCCGTACGACGCTGTTGCGCGGCGAGGGGCACCAAGCCGTGCAGGACGGCGGGCAGGCTCTCGCGCTGCGCGGCCAGCGCGGGGGGCAGCAGAGCGACCGGCACGGCCAGCGGCTCGTTGACCCGCAAGGCGGTGTCCAGCAGGGTCAGTCCGTGATCGGTCTCCAGGGCAGGGAAGCCCTGGCGTGCCATGCGGTTGAGGTCGGTTTCGTTGAGTGTGCCGCCCATGCCGGCGGAGTTCTCCCACATCCCCCACGCCAGCGACACACCCGGCAAACCCTGAG
>NZ_JBIUTF010000022.1:0-1198 GCF_044741745.1 Streptomyces sp. NPDC088116
ACACAGTGGACGCGAGCAACTGAGGACAAGCCCTCGGCCTATTAGTACCGGTCAACTCCACCAGTCACCTGGCTTCCATATCCGGCCTATCAACCCAGTCGTCTACTGGGAGCCTTAACCCCTCAAAGGGGGAGGGAGTCCTCATCTCGAAGCAGGCTTCCCGCTTAGATGCTTTCAGCGGTTATCCTTTCCGAACGTAGCCAACCAGCCATGCCCTTGGCAGGACAACTGGCACACCAGAGGTTCGTCCGTCCCGGTCCTCTCGTACTAGGGACAGCCCTTCTCAAGACTCCTACGCGCACAGCGGATAGGGACCGAACTGTCTCACGACGTTCTAAACCCAGCTCGCGTACCGCTTTAATGGGCGAACAGCCCAACCCTTGGGACCGACTCCAGCCCCAGGATGCGACGAGCCGACATCGAGGTGCCAAACCATCCCGTCGATATGGACTCTTGGGGAAGATCAGCCTGTTATCCCCGGGGTACCTTTTATCCGTTGAGCGACGGCGCTTCCACAAGCCACCGCCGGATCACTAGTCCCGACTTTCGTCCCTGCTCGACCCGTCGGTCTCACAGTCAAGCTCCCTTGTGCACTTACACTCAACACCTGATTACCAACCAGGCTGAGGGAACCTTTGGGCGCCTCCGTTACTCTTTAGGAGGCAACCGCCCCAGTTAAACTACCCATCAGACACTGTCCCTGATCCGGATCACGGACCCAGGTTAGACATCCAGCACGACCAGAGTGGTATTTCAACGACGACTCCACCTGAACTGGCGTCCAAGCTTCACAGTCTCCCACCTATCCTACACAAGCCGAACCGAACACCAATATCAAACTGTAGTAAAGGTCCCGGGGTCTTTCCGTCCTGCTGCGCGAAACGAGCATCTTTACTCGTAGTGCAATTTCACCGGGCCTATGGTTGAGACAGTCGAGAAGTCGTTACGCCATTCGTGCAGGTCGGAACTTACCCGACAAGGAATTTCGCTACCTTAGGATGGTTATAGTTACCACCGCCGTTTACTGGCGCTTAAGTTCTCAGCTTCGCCACACCGAAATGTGACTAACCGGTCCCCTTAACGTTCCAGCACCGGGCAGGCGTCAGTCCGTATACATCGCCTTACGGCTTCGCACGGACCTGTGTTTTTAGTAAACAGTCGCTTCTCGCTGGTCTCTGCGGCCACCCCAAGCTCACAC
>NZ_JBIUTF010000022.1:1293-2786 GCF_044741745.1 Streptomyces sp. NPDC088116
TGATCACCTAGTGTGGCCCCCCTTCTCCCGAAGTTACGGGGGCATTTTGCCGAGTTCCTTAACCATAGTTCACCCGAACGCCTCGGTATTCTCTACCTGACCACCTGAGTCGGTTTAGGGTACGGGCCGCCATGAAACTCGCTAGAGGCTTTTCTCGACAGCATAGGATCATCCACTTCACCACAATCGGCTCGGCATCAGGTCTCAGACACAAGTTGCACGGATTTACCTGCACAACGTCCTACACCCTTACCCCGGGACAACCACCGCCCGGGATGGACTACCTTCCTGCGTCACCCCATCACTTACCTACTACAGATCTGGTCCGACGGCTCCACCACTCCCCTTCACCCGAAGGATCCAGGACGGCTTCACGGTCTTAGCATCGTCTGATTCGATACTGGGCGTTTCAAAGCGGGTACCGGAATATCAACCGGTTGTCCATCGACTACGCCTGTCGGCCTCGCCTTAGGTCCCGACTTACCCTGGGCAGATCAGCTTGACCCAGGAACCCTTAGTCAATCGGCGCACACGTTTCCCACGTGTGTATCGCTACTCATGCCTGCATTCTCACTCGTGAACCGTCCACAACTAGCTTCCGCTGCTGCTTCACCCGGCACACGACGCTCCCCTACCCATCACAGTCCCCGTTGGGGGTATGTACTGCAATGACACGACTTCGGCGGTACGCTTGAGCCCCGCTACATTGTCGGCGCGGAATCACTTGACCAGTGAGCTATTACGCACTCTTTCAAGGATGGCTGCTTCTAAGCCAACCTCCTGGTTGTCTCTGCGACTCCACATCCTTTCCCACTTAGCGTACGCTTAGGGGCCTTAGTCGATGCTCTGGGCTGTTTCCCTCTCGACCATGGAGCTTATCCCCCACAGTCTCACTGCCGCGCTCTCACTTACCGGCATTCGGAGTTTGGCTAAGGTCAGTAACCCGGTAGGGCCCATCGCCTATCCAGTGCTCTACCTCCGGCAAGAAACACACGACGCTGCACCTAAATGCATTTCGGGGAGAACCAGCTATAACGGAGTTTGATTGGCCTTTCACCCCTAACCACAGGTCATCCCCCAGGTTTTCAACCCTGGTGGGTTCGGTCCTCCACGAAGTCTTACCTCCGCTTCAACCTGCCCATGGCTAGATCACTCCGCTTCGGGTCTTGAGCGCGCTACTATACCGCCCTATTCGGACTCGCTTTCGCTACGGCTTCCCCACACGGGTTAACCTCGCAACACACCGCAAACTCGCAGGCTCATTCTTCAAAAGGCACGCAGTCACGACTGACAGCACAAGTGCTGCCAGCGACGCTCCCACGGCTTGTAGGCACACGGTTTCAGGTACTATTTCACTCCGCTCCCGCGGTACTTTTCACCATTCCCTCACGGTACTATCCGCTATCGGTCACCAGGGAATATTTAGGCTTAGCGGGTGGTCCCGCCAGATTCACACGGGATTTCTCGGGCCCCGTGCTACTTGGGTGTCGCAC
>NZ_JBIUTF010000022.1:2872-5250 GCF_044741745.1 Streptomyces sp. NPDC088116
AAGTACGATCCCACAACCCCGCATGCGCAACCCCTGCCGGGTATCACACGCATACGGTTTGGCCTCATCCGGTTTCGCTCGCCACTACTCCCGGAATCACGGTTGTTTTCTCTTCCTGAGGGTACTGAGATGTTTCACTTCCCCTCGTTCCCTCCACACTGCCTATGTGTTCAGCAGCGGGTGACAGCCCATGACGACTGCCGGGTTTCCCCATTCGGACACCCCCGGATCAAAGCTCGGTTGACAGCTCCCCGGGGCCTATCGCGGCCTCCCACGTCCTTCATCGGTTCCTGGTACCAAGGCATCCACCGTGCGCCCTTAAAAACTTGGCCACAGATGCTCGCGTCCACTGTGCAGTTCTCAAACAACGACCAGCCACCCACCACCCCACCCCATACAGGGCGAGTTCACTGGGACCGGCATCCCGAAGGACGAGCAACGCTCGCACCCTCAGACACCCAACAGCGTGCCCGGCCCGGTCTCCCCGACCTCACGTTCCACGCCGAAGCAGTACTAGTGTGATCCAGAAAACCGTGCCGAATAGTCAACGTTCCACCCATGAGCTGACCACCGTCGGACATACGCCGACGTAGTGGCTCTGGATCCCTTACGGAATCTAGATGCTCCTTAGAAAGGAGGTGATCCAGCCGCACCTTCCGGTACGGCTACCTTGTTACGACTTCGTCCCAATCGCCAGTCCCACCTTCGACAGCTCCCTCCCACAAGGGGTTGGGCCACCGGCTTCGGGTGTTACCGACTTTCGTGACGTGACGGGCGGTGTGTACAAGGCCCGGGAACGTATTCACCGCAGCAATGCTGATCTGCGATTACTAGCAACTCCGACTTCATGGGGTCGAGTTGCAGACCCCAATCCGAACTGAGACCGGCTTTTTGAGATTCGCTCCGCCTCGCGGCATCGCAGCTCATTGTACCGGCCATTGTAGCACGTGTGCAGCCCAAGACATAAGGGGCATGATGACTTGACGTCGTCCCCACCTTCCTCCGAGTTGACCCCGGCAGTCTCCTGTGAGTCCCCATCACCCCGAAGGGCATGCTGGCAACACAGAACAAGGGTTGCGCTCGTTGCGGGACTTAACCCAACATCTCACGACACGAGCTGACGACAGCCATGCACCACCTGTCACCCGACCACAAGGGGGGCACCATCTCTGATGCTTTCCGGGCGATGTCAAGCCTTGGTAAGGTTCTTCGCGTTGCGTCGAATTAAGCCACATGCTCCGCTGCTTGTGCGGGCCCCCGTCAATTCCTTTGAGTTTTAGCCTTGCGGCCGTACTCCCCAGGCGGGGAACTTAATGCGTTAGCTGCGGCACCGACGACGTGGAATGTCGCCAACACCTAGTTCCCAACGTTTACGGCGTGGACTACCAGGGTATCTAATCCTGTTCGCTCCCCACGCTTTCGCTCCTCAGCGTCAGTAATGGCCCAGAGATCCGCCTTCGCCACCGGTGTTCCTCCTGATATCTGCGCATTTCACCGCTACACCAGGAATTCCGATCTCCCCTACCACACTCTAGCCTGCCCGTATCGACTGCAGACCCGGGGTTAAGCCCCGGGCTTTCACAACCGACGTGACAAGCCGCCTACGAGCTCTTTACGCCCAATAATTCCGGACAACGCTTGCGCCCTACGTATTACCGCGGCTGCTGGCACGTAGTTAGCCGGCGCTTCTTCTGCAGGTACCGTCACTTTCGCTTCTTCCCTGCTGAAAGAGGTTTACAACCCGAAGGCCGTCATCCCTCACGCGGCGTCGCTGCATCAGGCTTTCGCCCATTGTGCAATATTCCCCACTGCTGCCTCCCGTAGGAGTCTGGGCCGTGTCTCAGTCCCAGTGTGGCCGGTCGCCCTCTCAGGCCGGCTACCCGTCGTCGCCTTGGTAGGCCATTACCCCACCAACAAGCTGATAGGCCGCGGGCTCATCCTTCACCGCCGGAGCTTTCAACCCTCCCCCATGCAGGGAAGAGTGTCATCCGGTATTAGACCCCGTTTCCAGGGCTTGTCCCAGAGTGAAGGGCAGATTGCCCACGTGTTACTCACCCGTTCGCCACTAATCCACCCCGAAAGGCTTCATCGTTCGACTTGCATGTGTTAAGCACGCCGCCAGCGTTCGTCCTGAGCCAGGATCAAACTCTCCGTGAATGTCAATCCACGAGAGCGGAACCATCAGGTCGGAATAAGACCGACGGTTCACAGCGTCCTCGCTGTAATTTTTTTCAAAGGAACCTCAACCCGCCGGTTACCGGCAGGTCGGGGTATCAACATATCTGGCGTTGACTTTTGGCACGCTGTTGAGTTCTCAAGGAACGGACGCTTCCTTTGTACTCACCCTCTCGGGCTTTCCTCCGGGCGCTTCCCTTCGG
>NZ_JBIUTF010000023.1:0-4708 GCF_044741745.1 Streptomyces sp. NPDC088116
CCATTCGCCGTTGATGGAGCCGATGCTGGATTCGTTCGCGCGGGTGCTGGCGGGGGTGACATGGCGTGAGCCACGGATCCCCGTCGTATCGGGTACGGCGGATGCGGATGTGTGTGATCCGTTGTACTGGGTTCGGCATGTGCGGGACACGGTGCGTTATCACGACGCGGTTCTGAAGTTGCGTGAACTGGGTGCGGAGCTGTTCCTGGAGGCCGGGCCGGCCGGGACGCTGAGTGCGATGGCCACGGTGGACAGTGGCGTGTGGATTCCGGTGCTGCGGCCTGAACGCGACGAGCCCGAAACGGTCATGTCCGCGCTGGCCGGGGCATACGTGAACGGCCTCGGCGTGGACTGGTCCGAGCTGCTGGGGACAGGCACGCGCCCGGTGCCCCTGCCGACCTACGCCTTCCAGAGGCAGCGGTACTGGCCCGCGCTCGCCGGAGTGCGGCCCGGCGACGCCCGGTCATTGGGGCAGGGCGAGCCTGGGCACAGTCTGCTCGGCGCGGAAGTGGCCCTGGCCGGTGGAGACGCGCTGGCGCTGACCGGTCGGTTGTCGCTGGCCACATACCCCTGGCTCGCCGACCACGCCGTACTCGGGTCGGTGCTGTTGCCGGGAACGGCGTTCGTGGATCTGGCCGTGCACGCCGGTGACCGCGTCGGCTGCGCGGTGGTCGACGAACTGACGTTGCAGGCCCCGTTGCTGTTGTCCGAGCAGGGCGGCGTACGGGTGCAGATCCGGGTGGCCGAGCCCGATGAGGACGGCCGTCGGGTGGTCGGCATCTTCTCGCGTGCCGACGATGACGATGAGTGGGTTCAGCACGCCGACGGTCTGCTGAGTACGCGGTCCGCCCCGGCGCCGGAGTGGCCGGGGGCATGGCCCCCGGCAGGTGCGCGGCCGGTGCCGGTGGACGGTGCCTATGAGCGCCTGGCCGAGGACGGCTACGGCTATGGACCGGTGTTCCAGGGGCTTCGTGGAGTGTGGCAGTCCGGCGCGGACGTGTTCGCCGAGGTGGCTCTGGCCGAGGGAACCGAAGTCGACGGATTCGGGGTGCACCCGGCACTGCTGGACTCGGCCCTGCACCCGATCGGCCTGACCGCTCAGCCCGGCGGGGACGGGGTGGGCCTGCCGTTCGCGTGGAACGGCGTACGGTTGCACGCCACCGGTGCGTCGGTGCTGCGTGTGAGGTTGTCCCACCGTGCGGACGGTGGGGTCGGGGTCGAGGCGTACGATCCGGCCGGGCAGCCGGTGTTCAGCGCGGACTCCTTGCGGCTGCGGCCGATCACCACCGCCCCGGACACGTCCGGCGGAGGACGTACGGGGCGCTCACTGTTCGGTGTGGACTGGATCCCGCTGGCCGACCCGGACAACACCGCGGTGGAATGGGCTTGGCACGGCCAGGCCGAGGGCGAACTGCCCGCCGTGGTGGTCGCCCAGGTCCCGGCCGGCGATGGCCTCGAGTCGGTGCAGACGGTGACGGCCACGGTGCTGAACTGGCTACAGGAGTGGCTGGCCGAGCCGGGCGCGGAGGGTTCGCGGCTGGTTCTGCTCACTCGGGGCGCGGTTGACGGCGACGATCTGGCCGCCGCCGCGGTGACCGGCCTGGTGCGTTCCGCGCAATCCGAGCACCCGGGACGTTTTGTTCTCCTGGACCTCGATGCCGACGTCGACATCGAGGGTGTTCTGCCACCGGTGGTGCACAGCGGTGAGCCGGAGATCGCTCTGCGTGCGGGCGTGTTGAGTGTGCGGCGTCTGGTACGGGCTACCGGTGCCGGTCAAGCGGTGCCGGACCAGGTGGCTGCGGGCACCGTGGTCATCACCGGGGGTACCGGGGTGCTGGGTGCGCTGCTGGCCCGGCATCTGATCACCGCCCACGGCGTGCGCGATCTGCTGCTGCTCTCACGCCGGGGTATGGACGCTCCGGGCGCGGATGAACTGGCCGCTGAGCTGGATGAGCTGGGAGCGCGGGTATCGATCCAGGCGTGTGATGTGTCTGATCGTGATGCGCTGGCGGCAGTGTTCGCCGAGCGTTCGGTGTCGGGTGTGGTGCATGCGGCTGGTGTGCTGGATGACGCGACGGTGGAGTCGTTGACCCCGGAGCGGCTGGCCGTGGTGCTGCGCGCGAAGGTCGATGCGGCGTGGCATCTGCACGAACTGGCCCAGGACAAGGACCTGGGACTGTTCGTGGTGTATTCCTCCGCGGCGGCCACGCTCGGCTCTGCGGGGCAGGGAAGTTATGCGGCGGCGAACGCCGCGCTGGACGCGCTGATGGAACAGCGGCGTTCGGCGGGCCTGGCCGGTCAGTCGCTGGCGTGGGGACTGTGGGAACAGGGCTCGGGGATGACCGGGCGCCTGGGCGAAGCGGACCTGGCCCGGTGGGCTCGGGCCGGCGTTCGGGCGTTGTCCGATGAGCAGGGGCTGGCGTTGTTCGACGCGGCGACGCGTCTGGACCGGTCGTTGGTGGTGGCGGCGCGGCTGGATGTAGCGGCCATGCGAGCCGCCGGAACCGTCTCGTCGTTGCTGAGTGGGTTGACCGGTGGTCCGGGCCGTCGGTCCGCGGCGACCACGGCCGGTAAGGATGATCTCGCCGCCCGGCTCGCCGCGCTGCCGGTCGAGGAGCGCCACTCGGCGGTGCTCGAACTGGTGCGTGCTCAAGCGGCCATCGTCCTGGGACACGCCTCGGCTGTTCGGGTCGACGCCGATGCGACCTTCCGTGACACGGGCTTCGACTCGCTGACCGCGGTGGAACTGCGTAACCGCCTCACCGCCGTGACCGGATTGCACCTGCCGGCGACCCTGGCCTTCGACTATCCGACGTCGCGGTTGCTGGCCGGGTTCGTGCTGGCCGGGGTGCTGGGTGAGCAGGCGGACGAGGTTCCCGTGCTCGGGAACGCCGCGGCCGGTGCGCTGGACGAGCCGATCGCGATCGTGGGGATGGGGTGCCGTTACCCAGGCGGAGTGAATTCCCCCGAGGCGCTGTGGGAGTTGCTGGCCGCCGGTTCCGAGGGAGTGACTGAATTCCCGGCCGACCGCGGCTGGGACGTGGCCGGACTGTACGACCCCGACCGGCTTCGCCCGGGAACCACCTACACCCGCCACGGCGGATTCCTCAAGGACGCGGCGGAGTTCGACGCGGGATTCTTCGGTATTTCGCCGCGTGAGGCGGTGGCGATGGACCCGCAGCAGCGGCTCGCGCTGGAGACGGCGTGGGAGGCGTTGGAGCGGGCGGGAATCGTGCCCGATTCGCTGCGTGGCACTGCGACCGGTGTCTATCTCGGGTTGATGTATCACGACTACGCGACTCAGACGGCGCTGAGTCCGGGCGACAGCGACGGCTTCAACGGCACCGGCAACTACGGAAGCGTTCTCACCGGCCGGGTGTCGTACGCGCTCGGCCTGGAAGGCCCGGCGGTGACGGTGGACACCGCGTGTTCCTCCTCCCTGGTGACGGTGCATCTGGCCGCGCAGGCACTGCGGTCCGGTGAGTGTTCGATGGCGCTGGCCGGTGGGGTGACGGTGATGTCCACCCCGGAGGTGTTCGTGGAATTCTCCCGGCAGGGCGGATTGGCCGCCGACGGCCGGTGCAAACCCTTCTCCGAAGCCGCGGACGGAACCAGCTGGGGTGAAGGGGCCGGTGTGCTGGTGCTGGAACGGCTGTCCGATGCGCGCAAGCGTGGGCATCAGGTGCTGGCGGTGTTGCGTGGCAGTGCGGTGAATCAGGACGGTGCGTCGAATGGTCTGACGGCGCCGAATGGTCCTTCGCAGCAGCGGGTGATTCGTGCGGCGCTGGCGAGTGCGCGGTTGTCTTCGGCCGAGGTCGATGTGGTGGAGGCGCATGGCACCGGTACGCGGCTGGGTGACCCGATCGAGGCGCAGGCGCTGCTGGCGACGTACGGTCAGGACCGGCCGGAGGAACGGCCGTTGTGGCTGGGTTCGCTGAAGTCGAATCTCGGTCACACCCAGGCGGCCGCGGGCGTGGCGGGCATCATCAAGATGGTGCTGGCGATGCGGCACGGCATGTTGCCGCGGACGCTCCATGTGGACGCGCCGTCGTCCCATGTGGACTGGTCGGCCGGTGCGGTCCAGCTGTTGACCGAGCCGGTGCCCTGGCAGGTGAACGGCCATCCCCGCCGGGCCGGGGTGTCGTCGTTCGGTATTTCCGGTACGAACGCGCATCTGATCCTCGAAGAACCCGAATCCGCCCCCGTGGTGGAACCGGGTGTGGTCCGGGGCGGAGTCGTTCCCTGGCTGCTGTCGGCCAAATCGGCGGAGGCGTTGCGGGAGCAGGCTGTCCGACTTGGTCAGTGGGTCTCTGACCAGCCGGAGGTCGATCCGGTGCTGGTCGGCCGGGCGTTGGTCACGAGTCGGTCGGTGTTCGAGTATCGGACGGTGGTACTGGGCCGCGACCGGCAGACGTTGCTGGACGGCGTGCAGGCGTTCGCCGAGGACCGGCCAGGCACCGGGGTGGTGACCGGATCGCCGGGTTCGGTTCCCTTGGCGGTGGTGTTTTCCGGTCAGGGTAGCCAACGCCCCGGTATGGGTTCGCAGTTGTCGGCTGCGTTCCCGGTGTTCGCCGAAGCCTTTGATGAGGTGTGTGCGGAGCTGGATCGGCATCTGCCGCGTCCGATCCGTGAGGTGATCGACAGCGAGCCGGGTTTGCTGGATGAGACTCTGTATACGCAGGCTGGGTTGTTCGCGGTGCAGGTGGCT
>NZ_JBIUTF010000024.1:0-3927 GCF_044741745.1 Streptomyces sp. NPDC088116
ACCTGGGGAAGCGGCGGACAATCCCTCTACGCCGCCGCCAACGCCCACCTCGACGCACTCGCCCAACAACGCCACACCCACCACCAACCCGCCACATCCATCGCCTGGGGACTGTGGGGTGGCGACGGGATGGGCGCCGCCGACGGCGTCACGGAGTTCTACGCGGAACGCGGGCTCGCGCCCATGCCGCCGGAACTGGCCATCGAAGCGATGGAACGCGCGCTGAGCCTGGGAGACACCTGCGTCACCGTCGCCGATATCAAGTGGGAGCGGTTCGTCACCGGCTACACCGCGTTCCGGTCCAGCCCGCTGATCTCCGACATCCCCGAAGTCCGGGAGACGCGCCCGGTGGTCCAGGCCGTAGCCGCGTCCGATGATCTACGCCGCCGTATCGACGCGGCCATGACGCCACGCGAACGCAATGACGTACTGGTGGACCTGGTCCGCTCTGTGGCGGCGGAGGTCCTGGGGCACGAGAACAGCGATTCCATCGGGCATGACGTCGCTTTCCGGGAGCTCGGCTTCGATTCGCTCAGCGCGGTGAAACTGCGCGGCCGGCTGGCCGGGGCCACCGGGCTCGTACTGCCCGCGACTGTCATCTTCGACCACCCCACCGTGGACCGTCTCGGTGCCGCCCTGCTGGACAAGCTGACCGGCGACCGCGCGGGTGAGGGGCGTACGGCGGCGGTCTCCGGCGCGGATTCCACCCACCGCAAGCCCGATATCGCCCCCGATACGCCCGCCGATATCGACGAGCTCAGCGCCGAGGAACTCATCCGGCTGGCGAAGGCCGGCAGCGGTCTGTCCGGAGATTGAGCACTACTCCCCCGAACGACAGCGAGCAGACAAGGACTTCGAAGATGTCACCGTCCATGGACGAAGTGCTCGACGCGCTGCGCACCTCGGTCAAGGAGACCGAGCGGTTGCGCCGGCGCGAGCACGAGCTGGTCGCCGCCGCGCACGAGCCGATCGCGATCGTGGGTACGGCGTGCCGTTATCCGGGTGGGGTGACTGGCCCCGACGAGTTGTGGGAGCTGGCCGCGAAGGGCGTTGACGCGGTCACCCGCTTCCCCACCGACCGTGGCTGGGACGAGGCCGCCGTCTACTCGCCCGATGCCCGGCCCGGCCGCACCTACTGCCGGGAGGGCGGATTCCTCACCGGCGTGGGCGATTTCGACGCCGCGTTCTTCGGGATCTCGCCGAACGAGGCGCTGGTGATGGATCCGCAGCAGCGGCTGCTGCTGGAGACCTCGTGGGAGGCGCTGGAACGGGCCGGGATCGTGCCGGAGTCGTTGCGCGGCGGCCGGACCGGCGTGTTCGTCGGCGCCGCGCACACGGGGTACGCGGCCGACACCGCCCTCGCGCCCGAGGGCACCGAGGGCTACCTGCTGACAGGCGGCGCCGACGCGGTCATGTCCGGCAGGATCTCCTACGCCCTGGGGCTCGAAGGTCCGGCGCTCACGATCGAGACCGCCTGTTCGTCGTCGCTGGTGGCGATGCATCTGGCGGTGCAGTCACTGCGACGCGGCGAATGCGACCTCGCACTGGCAGGCGGCGTCGCGGTCATGCCCGATCCCACGGTGTTCGTGGAGTTCTCCCGGCAGCGCGGGCTGGCGCCGGACGGCCGGTGCAAAGCCTTCGCCGAAACCGCCGACGGCACCAGCTGGGGCGAGGGCGTCGGGATGCTCCTGGTGGAGCGGTTGTCGGACGCACAGCGCCTGGGGCATCGAGTGCTGGCGGTGGTGCGGGGCAGCGCGGTCAACCAGGACGGCGCCAGCAACGGACTCACCGCACCCAGCGGACCCGCCCAACAGAAAGTCATCCGCGAGGCGCTCGCCGACTCGAGGCTCACCCCCGGCGACATCGACGCCGTAGAAGCCCACGGAACCGGCACCCCACTCGGCGACCCCATCGAAGCCGGAGCACTCCTCGCCACCTACGGCAAAAACCGCGCAGGCCACCCCGTATGGCTCGGCTCCCTCAAATCCAACATCGGGCACACACAAGCCGCCGCCGGAGTCGCCGGCATCATCAAAATGATCCAGGCCCTCCACCACGAAACCCTCCCCCGCACCCTCCACGTCGATGCCCCGTCCTCGCACATCGACTGGAACACCGGCGACCTCCAACTCCTCACCCAGGCACAACCCTGGCCCGCACGCGAAGACCGCCCACGCCGCGCCGCCATCTCCGCCTTCGGCGTCAGCGGCACCAACGCCCACCTCATCCTCGAAGAACCACCACGCACTTCGGACGAGGCACCCCCCACCGAACCGCCCATCCCCCTCCCCTGGTTGATGTCGGCCCGTTCGGAAGAGGCACTGCGCGGCCAGGCCGCCCGGCTGGCCGCCGTATCCACCGAGCCCGGCGCGGCACACCCGGTGGACATCGGGTATTCCACGGTCACGACCAGAGCGGTGCTGGAGCATCGCGCGGTCGCCCTGACGAATGACCTGGGCGCGGTACGGGAAGATCTGGCCGCCTTCGCCGCCGGACGGTCGTCCGACGCCGTGGTGAGCGGTGTCGCCAGGCGCGGGCACGGGCTCGCCTTCCTCTTCTCCGGTCAGGGCGCTCAACGGCCGGGTGCGGGACGTGAGTTGTACGAGGTGATGCCCGCCTTCGCCGAAGCTCTCGACGAGCTGGCGGCGGAGTTCGACACCCACCTCGATCGTCCGCTGCTGCGGGTGATGTTCGCGGAGCCCGGCACCCCGGACGCCGCGTCGCTGGAGCGTACGGAGTACGCGCAGCCGGCTCTGTTCGCGCTGGAGACCGCGCTGCTGCGGCTCTTCGAGAGCTGGGGGATGGTGCCCGACGTTCTCCTGGGCCATTCGATCGGCGGTCTGGTCGCGGCGTATGCCGCCGGGGTGTTCTCCACGGCGGACGCCGCCCGGCTGGTGGCCGCGCGCGGCAGGCTGATGCAGCGGCTGCCCGAGGGCGGTGCGATGGTTGCCGTACGCGCCACCGAACAGGAGGTCGCCGAGCTGGAGTCGGCCGTCGGCGGCGGGGCGGTCATCGCAGCGTTCAACGGGCCCGGATCGGTGGTGATCTCCGGGGACGAGCCGGCCGTCCTGGCGACCGCCGCCGAACTGGCCGCTCGCGGGCGTCGTACGAAGCGGCTCGCGGTGAGCCACGCGTTCCACTCGCCCCGCATGGACGCGATGCTCGCCGACTACCGCGCGGTCGCCGAGACCGTCACGTACCACGCCCCCCGGCTGCCGGTCGTCTCCGACCTGACCGGCAGGCCCGCCACGGCCGCCGAACTCATGGATCCCGGGTACTGGACCCGCCAGGTGCGTGAACCGGTACGGTTCGCCGACGCCGTACGCGCGGCGCGTGCGCGCGGCGCCGCGACGTTTGTCGAACTCGGCCCCGATGCCGTCCTGACCGGCATGGCGGAGGAGTGCACGGCGGGCGAGTCCGGTACGGCGTGCTCCCCCATCCTGCGCCGGGGTCACCCGGAGTGCGAGAGCGTGCTGCGGGCAGCGGCCACGGCCTTCGTCCGTGGTGCCGATGTCGACTGGGGCGCGCTCTACCGAGGCACCGGTGCACGGCAGGTGGAGCTGCCGACGTACGCCTTCCACCACACCCGCTACTGGCTGAATCCCCCTCTGCAACCCACAGCCGCTTCCGGCGTCTCCCGGAGCGCCTCCACGACAGAGCCGTGTGCGGAGAGCGAGGCATTCTGGGGTGCGGCGCGCGAGGGCGACGTACGGTCTGCGGCGTCACTGCTGGGCGCCGAACGGGTGGACATCGAGGAGCAGTTGGGCGCGGTACTGCCACACCTGGCGGCCTGGCACGACCGTCGCCGCCTGGCCGCCGAGACACACGGGCTGCGTTATCGGGTGACGTGGGTTCCTGTCGAAACCGCAACCGGCGGCAGGCTCTCGGGCCGATGGCTCATCGTGGAAACCCAGAACACGGGACCGG
>NZ_JBIUTF010000025.1:0-2957 GCF_044741745.1 Streptomyces sp. NPDC088116
GCCGTGGTCGTGGCCGTGCCCGTGCTGCGTAAGGACCGTGGCGAGGAGACGGCGGCCGTTTCGGCGCTTGCCCGCCTGCATGTGACGGGCGTGGCTGTCGACTGGCGGGCGTACTTCGCGGGCACGGGTGCCCAGCGGGTCGACCTGCCCACGTACGCCTTCCAGCGTCAGTCGTTCTGGCCCCCGGTTGGGGTGGGCCGGATGGGTGACGTACGGGCCGCCGGGCTGGCGTCGGCGGAACATCCGCTGCTGGGCGTGGCCGTCTCGTTGGCCGAATCGGATGGGGCGGTGTTCTCCGGCCGCCTCTCGTTGACCTCACATCCGTGGCTGGCTGATCACATGATCATGGGCCGTGCCCTGGTCCCGGGAACTGCCCTTGTGGAGATGGCGATTCGGGCCGGCGACGACTTCGGGTGCGGCACGGTCGAGGAGCTGACCCTGGCCGAACCGCTGGTGCTGCCGGAGCGCGGCGCCGTACGCATTCAGGTGGTCGTCGGTCCCGGTGATGACTCCGGGCGGCGGTCCGTGAAGGTGTACTCCAGGCCGGACGGCTCCGAGGAACTGCCGTGGACCGAGCATGCCGCCGGCCTCCTTACCGCGACGGACCTGGAGCGGGCCGAGAGCCGATTCGATGCGAGGGTGTGGCCGCCGGCCGGGGCTGAGCCGGTCGATCTCGGCGACTTCTACGGGGCTCGGGCCGAGGCGGGGTTCGCGTACGGCCCGGTGTTCCAGGGGCTACGGGCGGCATGGCGGCGCGACGGTGAGATGTTCGCCGAGGTGGCCCTACCTGACGGCGTGGGCACGGAGGGCTTCGGGGTGCATCCCGCGTTGCTGGACGCCGTCCTGCACGCCGCCGCGGTCGCAGGCGGAGAGCCGGACGGCGGTCTGCCTTTTGCCTGGGAGGGCGTGTCTCTGTACGCGTCGGGGGCGACGGTCGTACGTGCGCGGCTTTCGTACGGTGAGCGGGGTGGGGTGTCGATCGCGGTTGTGGACGTGGTGGGTCGTCCGGTGGCGTCGGTCGAGTTGTTGGTCACGCGTCCGTTCGCGGTTGATCAGCTCGGGGGCGGTCAGGTTCTGGGGCGGGATTCGCTGTTCCGGGTGGAGTGGGTTCCGGTGTCCGGGGCGGGGGATGTCGCGGGGTTGGCGGGGTCCGGTGTTGCGGTGGTCGGGCCGGGTGAGGCGTTGGCGGAAGCGTTGCGGGAGGCGGGTGTTGAGGCTCGGGTCTGGGCGGATCTGGGTGGGTTGGCTGCGGGTGAGGAGCCGGTGGCCGGTGTGGTGCTGGCGGTGGTTTCGGGGGAGTCGTCGGCGGCCGGTGGCGTGGTGGATGCGGCGCATGGTGTGGCGTCGCGGGTTTTGGGATTGGTGCAGGGGTGGTTGGCGGGGGAGCGGTTTGCCGGTTCCCGGTTGGTTGTGGTGGTGCGTGGTGACGTTGAGGGGCCTGTCGCTGGTGTGGTGCGTGGGCTGTTGAGGTCGGCGCAGTCGGAGCATCCGGGGCGGTTCGGTCTGCTGGAGCTGGAGAGCGGGGACTGCTCGGGTTCGGTGCTGTGGGAGGCGTTGGCTGTCGGGGAGTCTGAGATGGCTGTCCGTGAGGGGCGGCTTGTGGCTCCTCGGTTGGCCCGGGTTTCGGTGCCCGATGTGGTGGGGCCGGTGTGGGGCGGTTCTGGGACGGTTCTGGTTACGGGTGGTACGGGTGGTTTGGGTGCGGTGGTGGCCCGGCATCTGGTGGTTGAGCATGGTGTGCGGGATCTGTTGTTGCTGTCCCGGCGGGGGCTGGATGCTTCGGGTGCGGCTGAACTCTGCGTTGAGTTGCGGGAGTTGGGTGCGCGTGTCGAGGTGGTGGCGTGTGATGTGGCGGATCGTGAGGGACTGGCCGGGGTGCTTGCTGGTCGGGATGTCTCGGCTGTGGTGCATGCGGCGGGTGTGTTGGATGACGGTCTTGTCGGGTCGTTGACGCCGGAGCGGTTGGATGGTGTGTTGCGTCCGAAGGTGGATGCGGGTTGGTATTTGCATGAGTTGACGCGGGATGCTGGCCTATCGGCGTTTGTGGTGTTTTCGTCGGCTGCGGGTACGTTGGGCAGTGTTGGGCAGGCGAATTATGCGGCGGCCAATGGCTTCCTTGACGCGTTGTTGGAGTATCGGCGTGGGCAAGGTTTGCCGGGTGTGTCGTTGGCGTGGGGTCCGTGGGAGCAGGCGGACGGCATGCTCGGCGAGCTGTCAGCCGCCGATCGTGAGCGGATGAACCGGTCCGGTTTCCCGCCGTTGTCCGTAGAGCAGGGTGTGGCGCTGTTCGACGCGGCACTCGGCACTGACGAGCCGGTGCTGCTTCCGGTGCGGCTGGATCTTCCTGTCTTCCGTTCCGGTTCCGTTGGTGAGGTGCCGTCCCTGCTGCGCGGTCTGGTGCGTTCGCGGCGTGCTGTGGGGCATGGGGCGGCGGTGTCGGGGTTTGTGCAGCGTTTGGTGGGGCTTGACGAGGTTGAGCGCCGTGAGGTGGTGCTCGACCTGGTGCGTAGCCAGGTGGCGTTGGTGCTTGGTCACCAGGGTGCGGCTGCGGTGGATGCGACTCGGACGTTCCGTGATCTCGGGTTTGATTCCTTGATGGCGGTGGAGTTGCGGAACGGACTGAGCGCGGCGACGGGGCTGCGGCTTTCCGCGACGCTGGTGTTCGACTACCCGACTGCGGAGGCGCTTGCGACGTATCTGCTGGGTGAGTTGCTGGGTGTCGAGGCTGAGCTGTCGGTGCCGGTGGGCGTGTTGCCTCCGGTGGCGGACGATCCGGTGGTGATTGTTGGAATGGCGTGCCGGTATCCGGGTGGGGTGTCGTCTCCTGATCAGTTGTGGGATCTGGTGTCCGGTGGTGTGGATGCGGTCTCGGAGTTTCCGGTGGATCGTGGCTGGGACCGGGACGGGTTGTATCACCCGGATCCCGAGCACCCGGGGACGTCTTCGACGCGTGCGGG
>NZ_JBIUTF010000026.1:0-2294 GCF_044741745.1 Streptomyces sp. NPDC088116
CACCAGATGCCGGGCCACCACCGCACCCAAACCACCCGTACCACCCGTAACCAGAACCGTCCCAGAACCATCCCACACCGGCCCCACCACATCGGAAACCGGAACCCGGACCAGCCGAGGCACCAGAATCTCTTCGCCGCGCACCATCAGCTCCGGCTCACCAGATGCCAGCGCACGTGACAACACCGCCCCCGGCACGACTTCATCACCGAGATCCAGCAGCGTCATCCGCCCCGGATTCTCGGACTCTGCCGACCTCAACAGCCCACGCACCGATGCCACAGACAGATCAACAGTGGCGCCCCGAGCCACCATCACCAACCGGGAATCCGCGAACCGCTCCTCCCCCAACCACTCTTGCACCAACCCCAGAGCCCACACCGCTGCGGCATGAACCCCATCCACCATGTCCCCGCCGGGCCACTCTGAAGGAACCGCAGCCAGCACTACGCCGGCCACCGGCCCCTCAGCCGCAGCCAACTCACCCAAGTCCCTGAAGAACCGCACGTCGGACCCGACACCACGCAGCACATCGGCCGAACCACCGTCCGCGCCGACCACCGCCACCGCCGCGTCACCCAGGTCGGCCTCCGCAGGCCCGGACAGGGGTGTCCAGTCCACCCGGAACAGCGAATTCCCGTCCAGGGCGGCCGGACCTCCCAACTGTCCGGGGGTCATCGGCCGGGTCGCGAGAGAATCGATCACAGCCACCGGATCACCAGCAGTGTCCGTGACGGCGATCGACACAGTGGCCGGGCCGGTGTGCGACAGCCGCGCCCGCACGGTCGTCGCACCAGAGGCGTAGAGCGATATACCGCTCCACGAGAACGGCAGCGCCGCGCTCACGGTCTCCGAGCCCCCAGCACCGGATGCGGCAGCCTGGAGCACCGCGTCCAGCAGCGCAGGGTGCACGCCGAACTCGTCGGCCGTGACGTCTTCCGGCAGCCCGACTTCGGCGAACACCTCATCTCCACGCCGCCACACGGCTCGCAGGCTTTGGAACACCGGTCCGTAGTCGAATCCCACCTCGGCCAGGCGGCCGTAATGTTCGCTGAGATCGACCGGGTGGGCGCCCGGCGGCGGCCAGGCCGTCGCGTCGAAGCCCACGTCAGCCTGGTCCGCACGGTCGCCGGACAGCACACCGGACGCGTGCTGCGTCCAGGGCGCGTCGACCGCGTCCTCGGAGCGACCATGGACGGTAAGGGTGCGCTGTCCATTGCTGTCCGTGTCGGGTCCCACACGCACCTGAATCTGTACCGCGCCACGCTCGGGGAGGACCAAGGGCGCCGACAGGGTCAGTTCCTCGACCCGGTCGCACCCGACCTCGTCACCGGCCCGGATCGCCAACTCCACAAAGGCGGTTCCCGGGACCAGCACCCGGCCCATGACGATGTGATCCACCAACCACGGATGCGACGCCACCGACAGCCGACCGGCGAACACCACACCATCGGAGTCCGCCAGCGAAACGGCGGCACCCAGCAGCGGATGCTCCGCAGATGCGAGGCCGACGGCCCGTACATCACCAGAGGCACTCGCCTGTACGGCGGGCCAGTACCGCTGCCGCTGGAAGGCGTACGTGGGCAGTTCGACCTGCCCCGCACCGGTACGGGCGAACAGCGCCCGCCAGTCCACGCTCACGCCGACGACATGCACCCCGGCCAGACCAGCGACCAACGCACGTTCCTCGCCACGGTCCTTACGCAGGACAGGCACGACCACGGCCTCGTCCGACACCGACTCCCGGACCAACGCCGACAGCACACCATCCGGACCCAACTCCAGGAAGGCACAGACACCCGCATCGGACAACGCCCGCACACCATCAGCGAACCGCACCGTCTCCCGCACATGCCGCACCCAGTACTCAGGCGCGCACAGTTCCTCGGAACCGGCCAGAGCACCCGTCAGGTTGGACACCACCGGAATCAACGGCGAACGGAACTCCAACCCGGACACCACCGCACGGAAATCATCCAGCATCCCGTCCATCAACGCCGAATGGAACGCATGGCTGACAGCGAGCCGACTAGTGCGCCGCCCCTCGAACCGTCCCACAACCTCCAACACCGCATCCTCGGCACCGGACAGCACCACGGAGGAAGGCCCGTTGACAGCAGCGATCGACACGCGGCCGGAGAGGAACGGCAGAACCTCATCCTCAGTGGCCTGGACCGCCACCATCGCCCCACCACGGGAAAGCTCCTGCATCAGCCGTGCGCGAGCAGCCACCAGACGGCACGCGTCCGCAAGCGACAGAACACCCGCAACATGCGCAGCCGCCACCTCACCGA
>NZ_JBIUTF010000027.1:0-1684 GCF_044741745.1 Streptomyces sp. NPDC088116
GTTCTGGGCCACACCGCCGGCGAAAGCATCGACGCCGACGCGGCATTCCGCGATCTGGGCTTCGACTCGCTGACCGCCGTCGAACTCCGCAACCGGCTCACGGCCGTAACCGATCTACGGCTCCCGGCCACGCTGGTCTTCGACTACCCGACCGCCTCTGTGCTGGCCGAGTTCGTGCTGGACGAGCTCCTCGGAAGGGGGGCCAAGGCGCCGGTCGCGGCCTCGGTGGCGGCAATCGATGAGCCGATCGCGATCGTGGGCATGGGGTGTCGATTCCCGGGCGGGGTGGACTCCCCGGAGGCGTTGTGGGAGTTGCTGCGCGGGGGTACGGACGCGATGGGTGGACTCCCCGGCGATCGTGGCTGGGAGGTTGCCGGGCTGGGTGATTTCGCCCGGGTGGGCGGATTCGTCACCGATGCGGCCGAGTTCGATGCCGGGTTCTTCGGAATCTCGCCGCGTGAGGCGGTGGCGATGGATCCGCAGCAGCGCCTCGTGCTGGAGACGTCGTGGGAGGCGTTGGAGCGAGCCGGGATCGTGCCGGATTCGCTGCGTGGCACTGCGACCGGTGTGTATCTCGGGTTGATGTATCACGACTATGCGAGTCAGACAGCTTTGAATCCGGGCGGCGACAGCGACGGATTCAGTGGCACCGGCAGCTCCGGGAGCGTGGCTTCGGGCCGGGTGGCCTACACGCTGGGCCTGGAAGGCCCCGCCGTGACCGTGGACACCGCTTGTTCCTCCTCCTTGGTGACGGTGCACCTGGCTGCGCAGGCGCTGCGGTCCGGTGAGTGTTCGCTGGCACTCGCCGGTGGTGTCACGGTGATGTCCAGCCCAGGCGTGTTCACGGAGTTCTCCCGGCAAGGCGGCATGGCCGCCGATGGCCGCTGTAAGCCGTTCGCCGATGCGGCGGACGGAACAGGTTGGGGTGAGGGCACCGGAATCCTGGTTCTTGAGCGGTTGTCGGACGCGCGGAGGCACGGGCACCAGGTGCTCGCGGTATTGCGCGGCAGCGCGGTCAACCAGGATGGTGCGTCGAACGGTCTGACGGCGCCGAACGGTCCTTCGCAACAGCGTGTGATTCGCGCGGCGTTGGCCAGCGCTCGGCTGTCGCCGGGTGAGGTCGATGTGGTGGAGGCGCACGGTACGGGGACGAAACTGGGTGACCCGATCGAGGCGCAGGCGCTGCTGGCGACCTACGGTCAGGACCGGCCGGAGGACAAACCGCTGTGGCTGGGCTCGGTGAAGTCGAACATCGGCCATACCCAGGCGGCCGCGGGTGTGGCCGGAATCATCAAGATGGTGCTGGCCATGCGCCATGGTCTGCTGCCGCGCACGTTGCACGTGGATGAGCCTTCGTCGCATGTGGACTGGTCGGCGGGGGCGGTACAGCTGCTGACCGAGCCGGTCCCGTGGCAGGCCGACGACCAGCCTCGGCGGGCCGGGGTGTCGTCGTTCGGCATCTCCGGCACCAACGCGCATGTGATTCTCGAAGAAGCCGAACCGGAGTCCGCACCCGAAGTTGATGAGGGCCTGCCGGGCGGAGCGGTGCCGTGGTTGCTGTCGGCGAAGTCGGCGGAGGCGTTGCGGGGGCAGGTTGTCCGGTTGGGCCGGTGGGTCACGGATCAGCCGGGGATTGATCCGGTGTTGGTGGGTCGGGCGTTGGCCACGAGTCGGTCGGTGTTCG
>NZ_JBIUTF010000028.1:0-1062 GCF_044741745.1 Streptomyces sp. NPDC088116
CATGCGGTTGAGGTCGGTTTCGTTGAGTGTGCCGCCCATGCCGGCGGAGTTCTCCCACATCCCCCACGCCAGCGACACACCCGGCAAACCCTGAGCCCGACGGGACACCGCGAGCGCGTCCAGCACCGAGTTGGCAGCCGCATAAGCCGCCTGACCCGCATTACCCACCACACCCGCGAACGACGAGAAGAGAACAAACGCATCAAGGTCGCGATCAGCCGTGAGATCGTGCAGGTGCAGGGCGGACTCGGCCTTCGCCGCCAGCACCCGGGCCAGCCGCTCCGGAGTCAGATCAGCGACCAGACCGTCGTCCAGCACACCGGCCGTATGCACCACACCGGACAACGGAACATCATCCGGAACCGCATCAAGCACACCCGCCAGAGCCGCACGGTCACTCACATCACACGCGGCGATCGTGACCCGCGCCCCCAACTCGGTCAGTTCTCGTTCGAGGTCAGCCGCGCCGGGTGCCTCAAGGCCACGGCGGGAGAGCAACAACAGGTCCCGTACGCCGTGTTCGGTGACCAGATGCCGGGCCACGACCGCACCCAGACCACCCGTACCACCCGTGACCAGCACCGTGCCCCACTCACGCCACGGAGCCGGAACCGTCAGAACAACCTTGCCGACATGCTTGGCCTGACCCAGGAACCGCAACGCCTCCGGAGCCCGAGCCAGATCCCACGCAGTCACCGGAACCGGACGCAACACACCGCCCTCAAACAACTCCAGCAACGCCTCCAGCATCTCACCGATACGCACCGGACCGGCGTCCATCACATCGAACGCCCGATAGACCACGCCCTCATGAGCAGCCCCGACTTCGTCCGCGTCCCGGATATCGGTCTTGCCCATCTCCACAAACCGGCCATGGGGCTTCGTCAACCGCAACGACGCATCGACAAACTCACCCGCCAGACAGTCCAGTACGACATCCAGCCCGGCCCCATCCGTAGCCCGCGAGAACGTCTCCTCAAAGTCCGTGGTCCGGGAGGAAGCAATACGCCCGGCATCAACGCCCAGTTCACGCACGGTCGGCCACTTGGCCTGACTCGCCGT